>NZ_JACYXM010000010.1 GCF_014843005.1 Rhodanobacter sp. DHG33
CGCCGCCCATCAGGCAGGCGACTCCGTAAAGAAATTGGGCGTCGGTATGCCCGGGGTCTTTCGCAATAATTTGCGCCAGCGCGCGCTGGGCAAGATCGACCCTCCCCTGGTTGAGCGCTTTGCCGGCTTCTGCGAGCAATGGGCCGATAGTCGAAGGGGTAGGCGACATAAGAGAGGTCGTTTCTGGAATGCGCGCATGATAGCGACGGTCAGGATTTGATGAAAATAATTGTTCGAAAATCGCAAAATAATGCGATTACATTAAATCGCAATTTCTTAAACGTTGACTTTGTGTTACGTGAATGCGTAATGTCGAGAGGCCAGGTAGCAACATTCAAGTAGCAGCATTAGCTGAAGGGTGTGGCAGTTACTGTGGACAGGCTTGCTCGGTTCCAACCTGCATTGTGCTCTGAGTGGCATAACGCATTTATTGAGGACTGACATTGCTTTCTTGCATCTTAAAGTTTACTGGGGAGTTTTCGATCTCATGAATGTCCAGAAATCCAATAGTGAAATGCGTCGTTCGGCATTCCGTCGGACCGCGTTGGCCATGGCCGTCGTCGCCGGCGTCGGCATGACCGGCCAGGTGCTGGCGCAGGCCACCACCGGCACCATTTTCGGCAGTGCACCCGCGTCCGGTGCCACCGTACAGGTCGTCGGTGGCTCGGGCTTCAACCGTACCGTAGCGGTCGACAGCACCGGCCACTATTCGCTGACCGTACCAGTCGGCAGCTACACGGTGAACCTGCTGCAGAATGGTGCTGTCGCGCAGTCGCACAGCAATGTCAGCCCGGCCGCCGGTGGCGCATTCGAGGCCGACTTCGTGCAGGCCGGCGGCCAGAACGCCAAGTCGTTGAGCACGGTGACCGTGACGGCGAACGCGCTACCTGCGATCGACGTGACCTCCACCACGCAGAACCTGACCATCACCTCGAAGCAGTTGGCCGAACTGCCGTTGGCGCGCAGTGCGGAAGCCATCGCCCTGCTGGCGCCAGGCACTATTGAGGGCTCGCCCTACTTTTCAGGCAGTACTCCTACCGGTGGTTCGCCGATCTCGTTCGGTGGTTCGTCGATCGTCGAGAACGCCTATTACATCAATGGCTTCAACACCTCCGATCCGCTCAGCAACACCGGTGGCATCGCGCTGCCCTATGGCGTCATCGACCAGCAGCAGGTACTCACCAGCGGTTACGGCGCCCAGTACGGTCGCTCGGCTGGTGGCGTGATCAGCCAGATCGGCAAGAGCGGTACCAACGACTGGCACTTCGGTGGCCAGGTGCTGTGGTCGCCGGCGTTTGCGCAGGATAGTACCGACGACGTCTACTACAGCAACCCGCGCAGCAGCTATTACGGCCAGATGTACTCGCCCAACAAGCAGGCTGGCTTCACCCAGTGGAACACCGTCTATGACGCTTACCTCAGCGGGCCGCTGATCAAGGACAAGCTGTTCTTCTTCATCGGTGCCGAAGCTGACAAGACGCAGTTGAGCAACGCGCCGCTAAGCGTCGGTAGCAGCCAGGTCTACAACCAGCGTCAGAGCAAGCCCAAGTACTACGCCAAGCTGGACTGGAACATCAACGACAGCAACATCCTCTCGTTGACGAACATCTACAACGCATGGACCCGCGATCCGGCCACCTACTCCTACTACAACTACGACCAGAGCAGCGGTACGTACACGAAGGGTGGATTCGCGAGCCTGGGTCAGGAACAGAAGAACACCTTCGACATCTGGATCGGCAAGTACACCTCGTACATCACCGATAACCTGACGTTGAACGTCCTGTACGGCAAGATGAGCGGCAAGTACTACACCGACCAGCCGACCTTCCCGGGCTACAGCACCGACCTGCCGAATATCCTTTCTCCAGAGTATCAGGTTGGTTCGCCGTGCAGCAGCGGCTGCAGCAACGCCAATGTCAATACCAACATCAACGAGGCGAACCACACGTCGGAAGAGCGTAACTTGCGCGTCGATTTCGACTGGAAGCTGGGCGACCACGACATTCAGTTCGGTATCGACAACCAGAACAGCGTGGACCGCATGGATGGTGCGGCGATGACCGGCCCGGGTTACGCTTGGCAGTACGCCGCCGCTGGCTACGTGATGCAGTACCGGTTCGATACGGTCACCCCGTCGCTGGTGATCAGGCAACGCGCCCAGTACATCCAGGACAATTGGCAGGTGACCCCCAACCTGCTGCTGAACATCGGCCTGCGCAATGATACGTTCACCAACTACAACCCGGTGGGTCAGGCCTACCTGCGCCTGACCTCGCCGCAGTGGGCGCCGCGCCTCGGCTTCAGTTGGGACGTGTTCGGCGATTCCACCATGAAGGTGTTCGGCAACATGGGTCGCTACTACTTGGCGATGCCCACCTCGGTGGCGTTGCGCGAAGCCAGTGCGCCGACCTACACGCTTACCTTCTTCAACTACACCGGTGTCAGCGCCACCGGCATCCCGCAGAACCTGTCGCCGATAGATATCGGTGGCGGTGGTGCCGCTGGGAATATCTACTACGTCAACAATGAAGATGGCAGCCTGGTCAACCCCAAGACGGCCGCTGCTGGCAACATCAAGGCGGAATACCAGGATCAGTTTGTACTGGGCATGCAGCAGCAGTTCAACATGTTCGGCCAGAGCTGGGTGTACGGCGTCACCGGCACCGTGAACAAGCTGGGCCGCATGATCGACGACTTCGATCCGCAGGTCTATGAATCGGAAATTGCGTCTTTGGTTGCGGCCCAGGGCCTGACTCTCAACACGGCTACGCTCAGTGGCAGCACCCTGATCAACCCGGGTAGCCACGCCGTGTTGACCGTTCCGACCACCGGCGGTGGCTGGACCCAGGTGACCATGCCGGGCTCCGCTTTCGGCTACCCGAAGGCGTCGCGCAATTACTACTCGCTGGATCTCTATCTGGAGCACGTGTTTGACGGCAAGTGGTACGGCAAGATCGACTACGTGTTCTCGCGCAGCTACGGCACCACCGAGGGTCCGGTGGAGTCGAACATCGGCCAGGGCGGCAGCTCGCAGTCCGGCACCGAGCAGTGGGATTTCTCGCAGATCATGCAATACAGCAATGGCCTGCTGCCCAACGACCAGAAGCACCAGTTGCGCATATACGGTTCGTACATGATCAATCCGGAGTGGAAGGTTGGCGCCGTTTACCGCATCGCTTCGGGGACACCGGTAACCTGTCTGGGCTGGTACGGCCCGGAGCAGACCAACTACAATCAATATGGCAACGCATACCACTGGTGTGGTGGCGTGCCGTCGCCGCAGGGTTCCAGTGGCTTCACGCCGTGGACGCACCAGTTGGACCTGCAGTTGGACTACCGCCCGGCATTCGCCCAGAACCGTCTGGACTTCCAGTTGCAGGTCCACAACGTGTTCAACGAGCAGCACGTATTGCAGTACGACAGCTCGTACGGCACGACGGCAGACCCGAGTGCCTACTATCGGTTGCCGGTCGGCTTGGAAACGCCGCGTTATCTGCAGGTCGGCGTCACCTACGATTACTGATAACCAATGCAAGGCCCTGGTATCCGGGCTTGGAAACCAACAAGGCCGCCGGGAAACCGGCGGCCTTGTTGCTACTGCTTGGTAAAGCCGCACGGCAAGGTTGCGGTGGTTCGGGATGGATGACGCTGGAGATGAGCGTGCATACATCAAAGCGTATAGATAAAAATCCGTTTTGCTGCCATGCATCCATGCGAATCGAGTTCGACGATGCCAAGCGTCAGCCAATCCTCATGGAGCGTGGGTTGGATTTCGCTGATGCTGGTCAGGTCTTCGCAGATCATGCCATTTCTGCGCCCAACGACCGGAAGGACTACGGTGAATTACGCATCATCACCGTGGGAATGGCTGAAGACCGTCGGGTGGTGCCGGTTTGCACGTCGCGTGGTGAAGTTCGCCGCATTATCGGCATAAGGTATGCACATGAAGGCGAAGCCCAAAAATTCAGTTGCCTAATGGGTTGACCCGGGAGATGCGCCACTGCCGGATGACGGGTTTTTCGAGAACGCGGTGTGGCGTCATGGTGACAGGGTGGCCGCACGTGCCGAAGCGCAGGCTGCAGTGGCTGAAATCGTCAAACGCACACGTTGCCCTGACAAGAGGCCGGCGAATGTAGTGGATACACCTTTGTGCATCCTGTCAGGTGTGCTGGTTCGCCGGAAGGCGTCGGATGCAAGCTGGCAGACCCGCGTGGTCGCCATGCTGGCCAGTCATGCGCCGATGACGAAGTCGCGTTGAGTCATGTCGTAGAAAAAGCACAGTGATAACGCCATGGCAACGGCAACCGGCTACAGGGTGTAGGCATGGTCAGAAACACCCAATTGCCGCAGCAGGTCGCGTAGCGGGTCCAGCAAGGTGCCATAGCGGGCTGATCGGGCTATATCCGATTGCAATGGTTGCCGCACTTGGCGGTTGCTGTACACGACGCGGCTGGTCTTGTGGGGTTCGAGACAGGCCGGTTCGAATGGCAGATCGCAGAACTCCAGCAGTTTGCGGATACTGCTTTCCGGGTCGGCCAGTAGGTCTTCGTGGACGTGGTCGAAGCAGCGCCCTGGGAAGCGCTGCCGCCAGAACTGACTGATACGGTCGTATCCGGCGTAGTAGTGCGCCACGGATTCGAGGTCGTAACTGAACTCACCGCCGACGCTGAACAACTCGCGATAGCAGGAGAAGCAGGTTTCCAGCGGATCGCGCCGGGTATTCACCACGCGCGCGCCAGGCAACATGGTCAGTGCAGGGCCGACCAGTGCCCAGTTACCGAGGTTCTTGTCGGTGAAACGGGGTTTGCGCGTGCGCCAGCGCGCGGTGCGCTCCATGTATTCGCAGCCGAGGCGGTGCCAGTCTTCGGCCATGGCCAAGGGGGCCCATTGTCCAAGTGTTTGCTGCCTGCGCTCGGATTCGCCCCGTAGGACAGCGGTCAGATCTGGTATTTCGTTGGCACCTTCCACCAAGGAGTGGGAAGCAAGAATGTGCTCGGCGAGCGTCGAACCAGAGCGAGGCAGACAGGCAATGAAGATGACTTCACTGCCGAGGTTTGGATCCACGGCAGGGGGGAGTGGGGGGGGGAAAGCCTCGATGAAACTGTCGATTCGGCGATATTCGGTCGCGATGTCCCACGGGGTAATGCGACGCTTGATGGCATTTGCTATTTGCAGGGTACGGAAGGAAGCCGCCAGATCGTTTTGGTTCTCGAGGGACTTGGCCAGCGCAAAGCTCAGCCACACGCGATCGTCGGCGGAGAGGTTGGGGCGTTCCAGCAGTTGCTTGATCTGTTGAATCTCGGCGTCGTCGAGTTTCACGGACTTGAGATTGACCAATGAATGCCAAGCTCTGACGTGGTCCGGATGGCTTCGCAAGACGTCGCGATAAAGCCTGGCGGCTTCGGCAATGTCCCCGAGGCTGCTCAGTACATTGGCCAAGGTCGTTCGCGTCATGAGATGCGAGGGGTCGAGCGCCATCGCCCGTTCCAACACCGGGCGTGCTTCCTCAGTGCGACGCGTGATGTGCAAGGCATGCCCAAGGTTGTACCAAGGCGCACCCGTCTCGGGAGACAGTTCGCAGGCACGGCGCATGCTTTCAAAGGCCGCATCGTGAAGCTGGCATTGGAACAGCGCGCTGCCGAGGGTCATGTGCGCGTTGAAGTCGTCGGGCTTCAACTCAACGGCGCGGCGCAGATGGCCTACGGCCATGCCGGCGTTGCCGCGCATGAGTTGTACGACGCCAGATAGCCGCTGCGCTTCGGACGAATCCGGCGCGGCGCCTACAGCCTGCCTCAAGGTCAGTTCCGCGGTCGCCAGCTTTTGCGTTGCGATGGCGCGGGATGCGGTCGCGAGCAGATCGCTCAGCGGGGCGTTATCGGTAGGAGGCATGGAGGGTTCTGGTTTGCTTCAAACCCACCCCGGGGAAGGGGAGGGCGGAGGTACATCAACGATTTTCATCCACCGCCAGCATCCCGCCCGCCACGTTGTACACATTGCTGAAGCCGTGCGCGGCGAAGCGCTCGGCCACGCCCTGGCTGGAGATGCCGCGGGTGCAGATGAAGGCGAGCGCAGTGTCCTTGGGCAGGGCGGCAAGCGCTTCGTAGCCTTCGTCCTCGAGGATGCGTGCCTGCGGCAGCGGAGCCAGCTCCGCGCGCGCGGCGGCGGGACGCACGTCGATCAGGGTGATGCTGCCGGCGGCGAGCCGCTGCTGCAGTTCCTGCACGGTCAGCGACTTCACTTCCTGCGCGCCCGGGAACTTCAGGCTCAGGCCCTCGCCCTGCACGGTGGACACCCAGTCGATCACGATGCCTTTGGCGCGCTGGGCGCTGGCGGGATCGAAGTGCACCTCGAGGCCGTTGGCGTGGGCCACGATGTCGTGCTCGCTCGCGGGGGCGAGCTGGAAGCCGGCGCTGTGGTCGGGGCCGATTTCCAGGTGCAGCGCGAGACCCTGCGCGTTCGCGGTGCCTTCGCGGATGGCCTTGGCGGCGGCGTCGGTGATGGTGATTTCCGGCGGGGTGCGATCCGGCGCGGAGACGCCGAACAGCGTGTGCAGCTCACCGCTGCCATACATCTGGCGGATGATGTCGGCGCCGCCGACCAGTTCGCCTTCGACGTAGAGCTGCGGAATGGTGGGCCAGTCGCCGTAGGCCTTGATGCCCTCGCGGATCTCCGGGTCGTCCAGCACGTTCACCGTGTGGTAGTCCGGCAGCAGCTCGTTGAGCGTGTTGACGGCGGCGGCGGAGAAGCCGCACATCGGCTGCTGGCGATGGCCCTTCATGAACAGCACCACGTGGTGGCTCTTAAGCAGGGTTTCGATGCGTTCGCGGGTGGCGGCGTCTAGGGACATGGGGGAGCTTCCGGCAAATAAAGGGCAATGATACCGCCTGCCGATATGCCGGCTCCGCCGTGCGGCTTCAAGTCGCGAGCATGACGCGGGCCACGGGCAGCGCCGCCTGGGCCCACAAGGCGTACTGCGCGGCCGAGGGATGCAGGCCGTCGTCGGCGAGCAGGCCGGGGTGCCGGCGCGAGATCGGGGTGATGTCCACCCAGTGCGCGCCCAGTCGCAGCGTCTCCGCCTGGGCGGCGGCGTTGTAGGCATCGAGTTCGGCGGCGATGCGTGCGGTGTCGCGGCCACTGTCCCGCGCAAACGGCGTGACGCCCCAGTCGGGGATCGACAGCACCAGCACCCGGCCGGCGCGGGCGCCGGTCAGGGCGATCGCACGCTGCAGCAGGGCGCGGAATTCCTCGCAGTAATCGTCCACGCTGCGGCCGCGGTACTGGTTGTTGACGCCGATCAGCAGGCTGACCAGGTCGTAGTGCGGCGCGAAGCTGGTGTCATCCATCGCGGCGGAAAGCTCATCGGTGGTCCACCCGGTGGTAGCCACGATGCCCGGCTCGGCCAGTGCCTTGCCTTCGGTGCGCAGCATGGCGGCCAGTTGCGCCGGCCAGCGGCCCTCGGCGGGCACGCTCTCGCCGATGGTGTAGGAGTCGCCGAGGGCGAGGTAGGTGGTCAAGCGACGGCGGCCCGGCGCGGCTGCTCCGCCGCCATGCGTGTCAGCACCTGTTCGATGCGCGCGAACACTTCGCGCAACTGCGCGGGCTGCGGCAGCAGGGTGAGGCGCAGGTGACGGCTGGCGGGCACGTTGAAGCTGCTGCCAGGCACCACCAGTACCGACTCCTCTTCCAGCAGGCGCAGCGCGAAGGCGTTGTCGTCGAAGGAAGGTATGGCGTCGGCGCGGATCTGCGGAAAGGCATACAGTGCGCCGGCCGGCGAGACCACGTCGAGGTAGGCACTCGCGGCCACGCCATCCAGCACGGCCCGGCGCGCCTCGTGCAGGCGGCCGCCCGGCGCGGTGAGCGCGGTGATGGTGGGGGCGTCCTGCAGCGCCGGAATCACCGCCCATTGCGCGGTGACGTTGGCGCACAGGCGCAGCGCGGCCAGCAACTGCAGCGCATCGCGGTAGTCGGCGCTGCGCGCGGGGTCGCCGGAAAGCGACAGCCAGCCCACGCGGTAGCCGCAGGCGCGATGTACCTTGCTCAGGCCGCCAAAGCTCACGCAGGGCAGCTCGCCGGCCACTTCCGCCAGCGGCTGGAACGGCGTGCCGTCGTAGAGGATCTCGTCGTAGATCTCGTCGGTCAGCAACAGCAGGCCATGCCGCGCGGCCACCGCCACGATGCGTTCCAGCAGCGCGCGCGGATACACCGCGCCGGTGGGATTGTTCGGATTGATTAGCACCAGTGCGCGGGTGCGCGGCGTCACCAATGCTTCGATCTCGTCGGGATCGGGCAGATGGCCGTTCTCCGCAAGGCAGCGGTAATAGCGCGGCTTGCCGCCGTTCAAGATGGTGGCGGCGCTCCACAGCGGATAGTCGGGGCTGGGCAGCAGCACTTCGTCGCCGGGTTGCAGCAGGGCACGCAGGCTGAGGTCGATCAGCTCGCTGACGCCGTTGCCGATGAAGATGCGCTCCACGTCCACGTGGCGTGCGCCGCGCGCACGCTGCTGTGCGGCGATGGCATCGCGGGCGGCGTCCAGGCCCTGCTCGTGGCCATAGGCCTCGCTGTCGCGCAGGTGGCCGGCGATGGCGTTGCGCAGATGCGCGGGCGTTTCGAAACCGTAGCGGCCGGGGTTGCCGATGTTGAGCTTGATGATGTCGCGGCCGGCAGCTTCCAGCTCGCGTGCGCGCCGGGTGAGTGCGCCGCGGATCTCGTAACGCACGTCCGCCAGATGCGTGCTGGGTTTGATCGAAGCCAACGCCGGAATCCTCATGGGTTTGGCCGGCGCACGGCCGGGTCGCCGTCGATCCTAGCAGCGTGGTGCGGTGCAGCGCGAGCCGCCGGGCTGGCTTTGCACGGGCATTTCCAGGGCAGGGCATAATCGGCCCACATGTCGAAGTCCCCAGACTCATGAGCGATGCCGAAACGATAGAGCGGTTGCGGCGCATCGGCTGGCGCGGCGAAACCCTGCCCGCGGCCGGCCGGCGGTTGGCGCGCGTGGTGGCGCAGCATCGCGCCGGCTACGAGCTGCACGACGGCGAGCAGAGCTTCGGCGCGCAGCCGGCCGGGCATTTCCTGAAGCGCAGCCTCGATCCTGGCGAACGGCCCGCGGTGGGCGATTTCGTGGAGATCGAGGCCGGCCAGCCGCCGCACATCGTCACCGTGCTGCCACGGCGCACCGTACTGTCGCGCGCCGCCGCGGGCGAGCGCTACGCCAAGCAGATCATCGCCACCAACATCGACTGCGTGCTGGTGCTCACCGGGTTGGACGGCGACTACAGCCCCGCGCGCATCGAGCGCTACCTTTCGCTGATCGAGGATTCCGGCGCACGGCCGGTGGTGCTGCTCAGCAAGACCGACCTGCACGAGGACGCCGCCGAGCGCATCGCCGAGCTGCGCGCGCGGCTGGCGCCCGGCACGGCGATCCACGCGATCAACGGCAAGGATGCGGCGAGCGCGGCGCAGCTCGCGCCGTACCTGCAGCCCGGCGACAGCGCGGTGCTGGTGGGGTCCTCCGGTGCGGGCAAGTCCACGCTCACCAACACCCTGCTGGGCATCGACAAGATGGCCACCGGCGCGGTGCGCCACCACGACAGCCGCGGCCGCCACACCACCACGCATCGCGCGTTGCTGCAGCTGCCCACCGGCGGCTGCCTGATCGACACGCCCGGCATGCGCGAACTGAAGCTCACCGGCGAGGAAAACCTCGACCTGTTCGCCGACATCGAGGAGCTGGCCGAAGACTGCCGTTTCGCCGACTGCGGCCACGGCAGCGAGCCCGGCTGCGCGGTGCAGGCCGCGCTGGACAGCGGCGAACTGTCGCCCGAGCGCTGGCGCAACTACCTCAAGCTGCGCGACGAGCGCGAGGAGCAGGCCAGCACGCTGGAGGCCAAGCTGCGCCGCCAGCGCGGCGGGAGGCCCATCGAGCGGCCGCATGCGCCGCGCGGCAAGCGCGAGCGGGAGTGAGGGCAAGCATGAGGGGCAATCCGGCAAGGAGCATCTGACGTGAGACGGCTTTCCTCGGTGATCAAGCCACGTTACGACCGTGCGATCACGCTGGCCTTGATGGCCATGGCTGTGCTGGCCGTGATGGCGGCGTGGCCGGGCAGGGGTCATGGCGGCTCGGTGCCATGGACGACAATGCTCGTATGCGTGTTGCCAATCATCCCGGTGTTGTCGGTTCGCGGCCGCCGGCTGCTTGCGTCCGAAGTGGTCGACGAAGCCTGGATCGATGGCGACGAGTTGCTGCTCAAGCGCGCCGATCAGCCCATTCGGATGCCACTGGCCAGCATTGCATCGGTGGAGGCGGAGCGCGTGGGTGGCCTTGTTACATTGGAGCTTGGCCTGCCTTGCGCCCTGGGGAACTGTGTCCGTTTCTTCGCGGCTCCACGTGCCGGGCGGGACATTGGCATCGAATTGCGCCAGCGCATCGCCCAGGTGCGGCGGCACACATGAGCGACTTGAGCCCCGACCTGCAACATATCGCCTCCCTCGACCAGCGCCTGCTGGCCGCGGTGAGGGGCATCCGCATCCTGCCCACGGTGGCGTGGCCGGCCTCGCTGGAGAACCGGCTGATCGCGGATTTCGCCGCGGAGCGCTTTGTCCTGCCCGAGGTGCAGTACCAGCGGCCCGATCTCACCGCCGAGCGCACCGAGCTAGAGGCCATCGAACGCGAGGCGCTGGCGCAGGGCGGCGCTCTGGGCGAATACCTGGCGCACACCGCCGAGTCGTGGCGCATCGCGGCCGGGATGCTGGAGGCGGTGGGCACGGCGCAGGTGTGCGAGCCGTCGATCCTGCTGTATGGCCGCCCCGGCGACACGATTCCCGGCAGCGCGCGCAGCAACCTCGACGCGGCGCGCTATTTCGTGGAGCTGTCGGACGAACTGGGTGCCGACCTGATCGCGGACGACGCGCGCGAAGGCATCAGCGCCGAAACCCTGCGCGACGAAATGGCGCGCACGCTGGACGATTTCTTCGGCGCGGGCCGGGTCAGGGTGGAGGTCGATCCCGAGCTCACCGCCAAGGCCGCCGCCGGCGCCACCCGCATCCGCCTGCGTGGCGGTGCCAGCTTCAGCGACTACGACCGCCACCAGTTGCTGGCGCACGAGGCGCTGGTGCATACCCTCACCGCGCTCAACGGGCGCGAGCAGCCGCTGCTGGCTTCGCTGGCGCGCACCTCGCCGCGCGTCACGGCCACGCAGGAGGGGCTGGCGGTGTTCGCCGAGCTGATGTCGGGCGCCATCGACATCGCGCGGCTGAAGCGCGTCAGCCTGCGCATCCTCGCCATCGAGATGGCGCTGGACGGCGCCGACTTCGTGGAGGTGTACAAATTCTTCCACGCCTGCGGGCAGGGCGTGGCGGACAGCTTCCATTCCGCGCAGCGCGTGTTCCGCGGTGTGCCCACCACCGGCGGGGCGGCCTTCGCCAAGGACAACGTGTACCTCAGCGGCCTGCTGACCGTGCACACCTTCTTCCGCTGGGCGTTCCGCGAGCGGCGCATGGACCTGCTGCGCTACCTGTTCGCGGGCAAGCTGGCGCTGGCCGATGTGCTGAGCCTGGAGCCGTGTTTCGCCAGCGGCGTGCTGGCGCCGCCGCGCTGGCTGCCGCCATGGATGCAGCACGTTCACGGGCTGGCCGGCAAGCTCGCGTTCTCGGTGTTCGTCAATGCCATCCGCATGGGCAAAGTGGGCGCCGACGACCTGTCGCGCGGCGTGTAGCCGGGAGCGCGGTGCTAACATCACGCGGCCGATCCGCGGCCCACCGACCCCACGAAAAGCCCCACTCATGGCCCATCCCGACGACCTGCGCCAAGCCGCGCTCGAATACCACCGCCATCCGCGCCCGGGCAAGATCAAGGTCAGCCCGACCACCCCGCTGCTGACCCAGCGCGACCTGTCGCTGGCCTATTCGCCGGGTGTGGCCTATGCGTGCGAGGCCATCGTGGACGACCCGCAGGCGGCCAGCGAGCTGACTGCGCGCGCCAATCTGGTGGCGGTCATCACCAACGGCACCGCGGTGCTGGGCCTGGGCGACATCGGTCCGCTGGCCGGCAAGCCGGTGATGGAAGGCAAGGGCGTGCTGTTCAAGAAATTCGCCGGCATCGACGTGTTCGACATCGAGCTGGCCGAGCGCGATCCGGACAAGCTGGTGGACATCATCGCCGCGATGGAGCCCACCTTCGGCGGCATCAACCTCGAGGACATCAAGGCACCGGAGTGCTTCATCGTCGAGCGCAAGCTGCGCGAGCGCATGAAGATCCCGGTGTTCCACGACGACCAGCACGGCACCGCGATCATCGTGGGCGCCGCGGTGATCAACGCGCTGGACGTGGTGGGCAAGAAGATCGGCGACGTGAAGCTCGCCACCACGGGCATGGGCGCGGCCGGCATCTCCTGCGTCAACATGCTGGTGGCGCTGGGCCTGAAGCCGGAGAACATCCTGGCGCTGGACCGCGACGGCGTGCTGCACAGCGGCCGTACCGACCTCGATCCGGACAAACAGCGCTACGCGCGCGACACTGACAAGCGCACGCTGGCCGAGATCGTCGAGGGCGCGGACATCTTCCTCGGCCTGTCCGCAGGCGGCATCCTCAAGCCGGAGATGGTGGCCACGATGGCCGAGCGCCCGATCATCATGGCGCTGGCCAACCCCAACCCGGAGATCCTGCCGGAGGACGCCAAGAAGGTGCGCCCCGATGCGATCATCGGCACCGGCCGCTCCGACTATCCCAACCAGATCAACAACGTCCTCTGCTTCCCGTACCTGTTCCGCGGCGCGCTGGACGTGGGCGCCACCGCCATCAACGAGGACATGAAGATCGCCTGCGTGCGCGCCATCGCGCGGCTGGCGCGGATGGAGGCGGGCGACCTCGCCTCGGTGTACGGCGGCGAGCCGCCCACCTTTGGTGCGGACTACCTGATTCCGCGTCCGTTCGATCCGCGGCTGGTGGTGGAGCTGTCCTCCGCCGTGGCGCAGGCGGCGATGGACTCCGGCGTGGCCACGCGGCCCATCGTCGACATGGAGGCGTACAAGGAAAAGCTCGGCCAGTTCATCTACCGCACCGGCCTCATCATGAAGCCCGTGTACGACCGCGCCCGCGCCGACCAGAAGCGCGTGGTCTATGCCGAGGGCGAGGAAGAAACCGTGCTGCGCGCGGTGCAGACGGTGGTGGACGAGAAGCTCGCCTTCCCGATCCTGATCGGCCGCCCCGAAGTGATCGAGATGCGCATCCAGCGCCTGGGCCTGCGTCTGCGCCCGGGCGTGGATTTCGAGCTGACCAACATCAACGACGATCCGCGCTTCAACGAGTACTGGCAGCAGTACCACGCAATGACCGAGCGCCGCGGCGTCACGCCGGACGCGGCGAAGGCCTTGATGCGCACGCGCACTGCGCTGATCGCCGCGATGATGGTGGAGCGCGGCGAAGCCGACGCGCTGATCTGCGGTCTGGTGGGCCGCTACCACAAGAAGCTCGGCTACCTGCGCAGCGTGATCGGCCTCGATCCGGGCGTGTCGTGCACTTCGGCGATGACCGGCGTCATCAACGAGCGGGGCGCGTGGTTCTTCCTCGACACCCACGTGCAGGCCGACCCGTCCGCCGAGCAGATCGCCGAGGCCACGATGCAGGCGACCTACCGCCTCAAGCTGTTCGGCATCGAGCCCAAGGTGGCGTTGCTGTCGCATTCCAACTACGGCAGCCACGACACTCCCAGCGCGGCCAAGATGCGCAAGGTGCGCGAGATCCTGATGGCGCGTGCGCCCAAGCTGGAGATGGACGGCGAGATGCAGGCCGACACCGCGCTGGACGAGACGCTGCGCCGGCGCATGTTCCCCGGCACCACGCTCAGCGGTCGCGCCAACCTGTTCGTGATGCCCAACCTCGACGCCGCCAACATCGTCTACAACATGGTGCGCGTGATGACCGACGGCGTGGCGATCGGCCCGATCCTGATGGGCGTGAACCGGCCGGCCCATATCCTCACCACCTCTGCCAGCGTGCGCCGCGTGGTGAACATGACGGCCATCGCCGCGGTGGATGCGCAGATCCGCGCGCGCAGCTGACAGGCCGTCAGGGACGGCCTGTCAGCTGCGCAAAAGATGAAGCCAGCACCGAAGCCCGGCATTGCCGAACTCCGGGCGCCTGGCAGGCGAACCCGCCAACCGCCTTCGCCTCCTCTCCCCTCCGGGGAGAGGATTGAGGTGAGGGGCGGGTGCTCGCGAAGGCACTCATCGAAGCGTGCTTCGTAGTTCCCATCTCGCCAGCGTGACCCCTCACCCCAGCCCTCTCCCCGGAGGGGAGAGGATGCAGGGCGCTGGATGCTGCCATTCCTCGACACCTGGTACCGCCTCCTCTCCCCACACGGGACGAGGGTGAGCCGTGCGCCATTCGCCGCCGCATGTGCCTCCCTAGACGGACGTCCAACTGGCAGCAACCAGCCGCGAAAGCTAAACTCGGGCGTCGGCCCGCCATCCCCCACGGCGACCGCTTTCCCTACAGGCATTGCGCCATCCGGCGCCGCGGAGAATCCCCCATGGATCAACTCGACGACATCCTCAGCCAGGATCTCGATCCCACCGAAACCCGCGAGTGGATCGACTCGCTCAACGCGGTCATCAATCACGACGGCACCGAGCGCGCGCACTTCCTGCTTGAGCAGATGGTCGATTCGACGCGCCGTGCCGGCGGCTACCTGCCGTTCGACCCCACCACCGCCTACGTCAACACCATCGCGCCCGCCAACGAGGCGAAGATGCCGGGCGACGCGGCGATGGAATGGCGCATCCGCACGCTGATCCGCTGGAACGCGATGGCGATGGTGGTGCGCGCCAACCGCAAGCCGGGCGAACTGGGCGGTCATATCGCCAGCTTCGCTTCGTCCGCCACGCTGTACGACGTGGGCTTCAACCATTTCTGGCGCGCGCCCAGCGCCGACCACCCGGGCGACCTGGTGTTCCACCAGGGCCATTCCAGCCCCGGCATCTACGCGCGCTCGTTCCTGGAAGGCCGCATCGGCGAAGAGCAGCTCGACCTGTTCCGCATGGAAGTGGCCGGCAAGGGCCGTGGCCTGTCCTCCTACCCGCACCCGTGGCTGATGCCGGACTACTGGCAGGTGCCCACGGTGTCGATGGGTCTGGGCCCGATCCAGGCCATCTACCAGGCGCAGTTCTGGAAGTACCTCGAGCACCGCGGCCTGATCCCCAAGAGCGACCGCAAGATCTGGTGCTTCATGGGCGACGGCGAGACCGACGAGCCCGAGTCGCTGGGCGCCATCTCGCTGGCCGGCCGCGAAGGCCTGGACAACCTGGTCTTCGTGATCAACTGCAACCTGCAGCGCCTCGACGGCCCGGTGCGCGGCAACGGCAAGATCATCCAGGAACTGGAAGGCGTGTTCCGCGGCGCCGGCTGGAACGCCATCAAGGTGATCTGGGGCAGCTACTGGGATCCGCTCCTCGCGCGCGACAAGAACGGCGTGCTGCGCAAGCTGATGATGGAAACCATCGACGGCGAATACCAGGCGTGCAAGGCCTTCGGCGGCGCTTACACGCGCGAGCACTTCTTCAACAAGTACCCCGAAACCCGCGAGATGGTGACCAACCTGTCGGACGACGACATCTGGCGCCTCAACCGCGGCGGCCACGATCCGCACAAGGTGTACGCCGCCTACCACCAGGCCGTGAACACCAAGGGCATGCCCACGGTGATCCTCGCCAAGACGGTGAAGGGCTACGGCATGGGCGCGGCCGGCGAGTCGCAGAACCCCACGCACCAGCAGAAGAAGCTGGACGCCGACGCCGTGCGCCACTTCCGCGACCGCTTCAACATCCCGGTCACCGACGACAAGCTGGGCGACGTGCCGTACTTCCACCCGGGCAAGAACTCGCCGGAAGTGGAATACATGATGGAGCGCCGCCGCGCGCTGGGCGGCTTCCTGCCGCAGCGCCGCCGTCACGCCGACGCCAAGCTCAAGGCGCCGGAGCTCGCCGCGTTCGAGCAGATCACCAAGGGCACCGGCGAGCGCGAGATCTCCACCACCATGGCGCTGGTGCGCGGCATGAACCTGCTGCTGCGCGACAAGCAGATCGGCGAGCGCATCGTGCCCATCGTGGCCGACGAAGCGCGCACCTTCGGCATGGAAGGCATGTTCCGCCAGATCGGCATCTACGCGCCGTTCGGCCAGAAGTACCGTCCGCAGGACGCCGACCAGCTGCTGTACTACCGCGAGGACCAGAAGGGCCAGGTGCTGCAGGAAGGCATCTCCGAGGCCGGCGGCATGGCTGCCTGGATGGCGGCGGCCACCAGCTACAGCATCAGCAACCAGGCGATGCTGCCGTTCTTCATCTACTACTCGATGTTCGGCTTCCAGCGCATCGGCGACCTGGCCTGGGCGGCCGGCGACATGCGCGCGCGCGGCTTCCTGATCGGCGGCACCGCGGGCCGCACCACGCTCAACGGCGAAGGGCTGCAGCACGAGGACGGCTCCTCGCACCTGATGGCCGGTGCGATCCCGAACGTGAAGTCGTACGACCCCACGTTCTCGTACGAGGTCGCGGTGATCCTGCAGGACGGCACCCGCCGCATGGTGGAAGAGCAGGAGGATGTCTACTACTACATCACCGTGATGAACGAGAACTACAGCCACCCCGACCTGCCGCAGGGCGTCGAGGCGGACATCATCAAGGGCATGTACCTGTTCAAGGACGCCGGCAAGCCGAAGAAGGGCGAGACGCGCGTGCAGCTGCTGGGTTCGGGCACCATCCTGCGCGAGGTGATCGCCGCCGCCGAGCTGCTGCAGAAGGACTTCGGCGTCAGCGCCGACATCTGGTCCTGCCCCAGCTTCGTCGAACTGCGCCGCGACGGTTTCGACGCGGAGCGCTGGAACCGCCTGCATCCGGAAGCCGAGCAGCGCGTGCCGCACGTCACCGGCCTGCTGCAGGGCCGCCAGGGCCCGGCCGTCGTCGCCACCGACTACGTGCGCGAATACGCCGACCAGATCCGCGCCTTCATTCCCGATGGCATGCGCTACACCGTGCTCGGCACCGACGGCTTCGGCCGCTCGGATACGCGCGAGCACCTGCGCGGCTTCTTCGAGGTGGACCGTTACTGGATCGCCCACGCGGCGCTGGCCGCGCTGGCGAAGGACGGCAAGGTCAACGCCAAGGACGTGGCGCGCGCCATCCGCGAGTACAAGCTCGACCCGGAGAAGCCCAATCCGCTTACCGTGTGAGCCGATCGGCCATAAAAGAAAAACCCGCCTTCCGGCGGGTTTTTCTTTTGGGTGATTGCTTTTGGCGGTAGCCCTCCGGACTATCCCCGCGCGATGCAGGATCCGCCTCGGGCGACAACGGCAGCGGTAGGCTCAATCCTCGTCGTTGCCGCGCAGCGCCTGGCGCAGCAGCAGGAACGCGCCGATGGTGCCGGCCACGATCGCGGCGGTGGCCACCGGGTGGCGGCTCACGTGGCGCTTCACGCGCCGGTAGCGGTAGCTCGTCTCGTCGGCCAGATCCTCGGCGGCACGCGCGATCCGGCGGCGGTAGCCGTCGCCGTCGAAGCGCGCTGCGGCGCTGCGTCCGCGCGCAACCCAACCGCGCGCGGTATCGCCGGCATCGTTGGCGTAGCGGCGCGCGCGGTCGCCGAGTTCGTCCATATGGCTTTCGAGGTCGCGTGACTTGCTCATGGGATTCTCCTTGTTAAGCCCGATCCACACTGCCAGCCGTCACGTTAGCCAAACGTGTACGGGCCGCGGGCCCGTCAGGAAGCAGTCAGCGTGACGGGGGCCAGGGGCGGAATTCGTCGCGCACCCGCGCACTGCGCAGGCGATGGATGATCCATCCGAAGAGCGCGCAGAAAACCAGCGCCATCAGCATGCCGAACACCTGTGCCACCCGCATGAAGCCATGCATCATTGCTTCCGCGTCGGCAGGCATGTTGGGTGTGTGCATGATCGTTTCCATCGACCCCATGAACCACCACTGCCATACCAGGCCTAGCAGGTGATAGGCGATGGCGAGCCCCATCAGGCCGATGAACAGTCGTCGCGCCCATTCCTTCCGGCGCAGCAGACCGATGGCGGCGATCAACGTGACGCTGGAGACCAGCAGGAAGGCCCGGAAGAGCCAGGCCATGTGCGCAAATATCCACTGCATCGGAGCAGGCATGTCAGGCGGCAGCGGTGGCATGGGGTGTGCCTGCATCGTTGGCAGGAACAACCACTGCAGCATCAGGTTCTGCAGCAGAGAGATCAGCGTGGCGAACCCGGTCATGCCGATGAATATCCATGCCAGCACAGTGACGAAGCTGGAACGCAGCGGCGGTGGCGTGGACATGCGGTGCTCCCCAAGACGACGGCAATGCGACAAAGCTTCGCTGGATGAGGCGTGCCGCACAACCGCCCAGGCTTTTAGAGCGTATCGCCCGCAGCCTGCGCATCGTCCGTGGCGGTTTCCATGTGCAGCTTCTGTCGCCGCCGCAAGCCGGGGAACATCCCCATCCACAGGCCCACCACCACCAGCGTGCCGAGGCCGCCAACCACCGCGGAACCCACCGCGCCCAACCACGCGGCGAGCATGCCGGACTCGAATTCGCCGAGCTGGTTGGAGGTGTTGATGAAGATCGAATTCACCGCACTCACGCGGCCGCGCATCGCATCGGGCGTGTCGAGCTGCACCAGTGCGCCGCGTATCACCATGCTGACCATGTCGAATGCGCCCAACGCAAACAATGCGACCAGCGACAGCCACAGCGTGGAGGAAACGGCGAACACCAGCGTGGCCACGCCGAAGCCGGCCACGGAAGCGAACATGATCATGCCCACGCGGCGTTGCAGTTCGTGCCTGGCCAGCCACAGCGACATCAGCAGCGCGCCCACGGCCGGCGCCGCGCGCAGCAGGCCCAGCCCCCACGGGCCGGTATGCAGGATGTCGCGTGCGAAGATCGGCAGCAGCGCGGTGGCGCCGCCCAGCAGCACCGCGAACAGGTCCAGCGAGATCACGCCCAGCACGTCCTTGCGCTCGCGGATGAAATGCACGCCGGCAAACAACGTCTTCAGTGTCGCTGGCTCGCGTCGCGGAGGCGCCTGTTCGTAGCGCAGCATTGCCATTGTCGTCGCCGCGACCAGGTATAGCGCCGCGGCGCTCAGGTACACCACGCCGGGGCCTGCCGCGTAGAGCAGGCCGCCCACCGCGGGACCGAGGATGGTGGCCATCTGGAAGGCCGAGCCGCTCACCGCCACCGCGCGGGGCAGCAGCGCCGGCGGCACCAGCGCCGGTAGCAGCGATTGCATCGACGGCGATTCGAACGCCTTGGCCACGCCGATGACGAACACCAGGGCGAGGATGCCGGCTTCGTGGATGCGCCCGCTGAAGGTCAGCGCGGCCAGCAGCACGATGGCCGTCCATTCCACGATCTGCCCGAGCAGCACCACGCGCCGCCGTTCGAACTGGTCGGCCACGTGCCCCGCCGGCAGCGCCAGCAGCACGGAAGGGATGAACTGCACCAGGCCGATCAGACCGAGGTCGAAGGCGCGCCCGGTGATCGCATACACCTGCCAGCCCACCGCCACCGACAGCATCTGGAAGCCGAAACCGGAAGCGATGCGCGAGCACCAGAACTGCACGAAGGCGGGGTGGCGCAGCAGCGAGTCCGCTGCGGCGGACGGGGAGGTGGAGTTCGGCATGGGAATCCTCGGGGAACGCGCATTGTAGTCGCGTCGCATGCGCCGGCAGGCAAGGCGGCTTGACGCCAGCTTGCCGCGGATTTGATCCGGGCTTTCTCCGCGCGAGGGTAGGGTGGAGGCGACTTTCCCCGAGGAGAAGCGCGCCGATGGGCCGATCCGCCAAACATGTCTATTCCGCCCCGGCGGACGTGCAGGCCCTCCAGGCGCTTGCGAGCGAGCTGCCCGCCAATGGCCATGTGCGCCTGCGACTGAAAGACGGCGGCGCGTGCGAAGGCGTGGTCGCGGAGCGCGCCACCGTGCAGGTTTATTTCGACCCCACCGAGCAGCACCAGGGCATCAACGGCGAGCTGCGGCTGGAGCGCCCCGACCAGCCTGACTGGCACCGCTGGATGTGGCTGGACGAGATCGCCAGCGTGGAGCACCTCGACTCCACGCTGGGCAGCGAAAACTGAGTGCCTGCCGGTCCGCTTTCTAGGTCCGCACGCGGGTGAAGCCGTCTGCGCTCCAATCCTCGCTGCCGACGCCGTGGTGCACGAAGAACAGGCCATCCGGATCGTACTTGCGCTTGGCCGCGGCGAGGCGCGGGTAATTGCCGCCCCAGAATCCCCGCTGCCAGTCGCGCAGGAAGTAGTCGCTTTCCGAGACGTAGGAACCGGCGTCCGGCGCTACGGCACGGATGATGTCCATCGCCTGGTCGATGGCGGTCGCTTCGCGCCGCGCCTTGGCCAGGTCGGGCTTCGCGCCCGGCAGGCCAGGGTAGGCGGGTGGACCGCCGTTGGCGCAGATCAGCAATGCGAACGCATCGAGCACCTGCGGATGGGTGGCGGTATCGCGGGCGCGGGCGATCGTGTCGGCCGGTGCGCCGGCCAGCCCCTTGTTGAAATGCAGGGAAAAGCCCCAGCGCTGCGAAGCGGTGATCAAGGCCTCCACCAGCTGTGCCTGTCGCCCGGGTTCCAGCAGCGAAGCCGGCAGCCACGCCGACTGGTAGGCATGGATGAACCAGCCGGCCTGGTCATGATCGCCGGCCCACAGCATGTGATAGCTGGGTGCGCCCGGCCGGTCGTCGGACACGATGACGTCCGGCGCGTACTTGCGCAGGACGTCGGCGTCCCAGAGGTGCCGGGCCGGTGCCAGCCGCGCCTGGAACGGTGTGGTGATGCGGCAATCCTTGCGCGCACGCACCCAGTCGAGGAAAGGCGCCCAGGTCTGTTCGACTTCCTGCTGGGTGAGGCCCTGGACCGACATGGAAATGTCGAGGGTGTCGCCACCGTAGAATCGCATTTGCTCGCCCCAGTGCGGATTGAACAGCGCGCGCCGGTAGAAGCCCACCGCCTCGGCGATCAGGGCGCGATAGGCTGCATCCGAGTCGGCCTTGACGGTGACGTTGATGCCACCCAGGAATTCGGGCAGTTCGAAAGTGCGCAGGGTCAGTCGCGTGACCACGCCCAGGCTACCGCCACCGCCACCCTTGAGGCCCCAGAACAGCTCCGGGTTCGTGTGGGCGTTGGCGATGCGCACCTGGCCGTCGGCGGTGACGACCTCCGCTTCCAGCAGGTTGGACGCCGCCGTGCCCCAGCGCTTCGAGTGGCTGCCGAAGCCGCCGCTCTGTACCAGTCCGGCCACGCCCACCGTGGTGCAGCCGCCGCCTTGCACGTAACGGCCACCCTGGGTGGTCACGGCGTGGTAGGCGTCGATCCACATGGCGCCCGCCTGCACGCTCACCGCCGCCTGCGGTGCCACGAAGCCGGTGCAGCCTTGCGGCACGAAGGCGTCGTGCAAGCTCACCTGGTTCATGTGGCGCGTCCACACCAGCAGCGAATCCGGTGCGTCCGAGGTGCCCTGGTAGCTGTGGCCGCCGCCTTTCACCACCAGTCGCAGGCGATGCCGACGCGCGAAGTCGACGGCTGCAGCCACGTCGGTGGCGCTTTCCGCCGCCACCGCGTAGGCGCTGGGTTGCGAAGTCCAGGCATCGGCCCAGCCGCTGGTCTGGGTCAGCGCGGGGTTGTCGCCCATCGCGAACGGGTTGTCCAGTTGCTTGAGTGCCTGCACGCAGGCACTGTCCGACGGCGACGCGCCACAGGCGGCGAATGGCGGTTCCAGCTTCAGCAGCCGGCCGCCGACCTGCTGCTTCAGCTGCCCCCATTCCGCGGCCGTGGGCCAGCCCGGCTGGCCAGGACGCAGCCGCGAACGGAGCGTTGTCGCGAGGCCGCCGGCGCCGCGCGCCAGGGTCGTGCCGCTGCGCATCAGCAGGGGCAGCAGGGGCAGGGTGGCGGCGGCCTTCAGCAAATCGCGCCTTTTCATCGTGGGTGGCTCCGGCTGGATGGACAGCGGTCAGCATGGTGCGGCGTGCCCGTTGTTCCCAGCGTGGAGTGACGGATCGCCGGCCATCAGGGACGAGCCGACGCCGGTGCGGGACGGGCTGCGCGGGGATTTTGCCGCAGCCACGTAGAATCGCCGGCATGAACGAGCAGGCGGATGTCGGATACAGGGATTTTCAGCGGTGGCCGCCCTCGGTCGAGGTCGCCTTCTGGGTGGTTCTGTACACCCTCAACACCGTGTTCAACGGGATCGTCGCGCGGATCGACCATGCCCATACGGCGGCCTGGGAGCCGTGGGTGTGGGAGTCGAGCAGCTCGCTGCTGGTCCTGCTGCTGATCCCCTTCGTGAAGGCGGTGGAGCGGCGCTGGCCGTTCCGCTTCGATACGTGGCGCCACAGCCTGCCGTGGCATCTGCTGGCCAGCGTGGTGTTCAGCCTGGTGCACGTGGCGGGCATGGTCGAGGTGCGCAGGCTGGCTTATGCGGCGGTCGGCCAGCACTACCGTTTCGGCGAGTGGTGGCCGGGCTTCGGCTACGAGTACCTGAAGGACATCCGCAGCTATTTCACCATCGTCGCGATGATCTGCCTGTCGCGGCTGTGGCTGCTGCGTCAGCAGGGCGAGGCGAAACTGCTGGTCGAACCGGACGACGGTCCGCCGGTGGAGCCGGTGGAGCGGCCCGAGCGCTTCCTGGTGCGCAAGCTGGGCAAGGAGTTCCTGGTCAACGCCAGCGAGATCGAGTGGCTGCAGGCCGCTGGCAACTACGTGAACCTGCACGTGCGCGGGCGCGACTATCCCTTGCGCAGCACCATGGCCGGCATCGAGGCGCGGTTGGATCCGGCGCGTTTCCTGCGCGTGCATCGCGGCTACTTCGTCAACCTCGACTACCTCGCCGAGATCGAGCCGCTGGAAACCGGCGATGCGCGCCTGCGCCTGCGCGACGGCACGACGATTCCGTGCAGCCGCCGTTACCGCGCCGCGCTGCGCGAGCGCTATGGCGGCCCTGCCGCGGGCGAATGAGCTTGCGCCGCGGCGCGGGATCGTTCCAAGCTAACCGCTGGTTCCGCCCCGGATGTTCGCCGATGACTGTCGCGCCGCTTCGTTCCCGTTACGCATTCGCCGCCCTTGCCGGCACACTGATCCTCGCCGGCTGTTCGCAGGGCGCGCCCGCGCCGGATGCCGCGCAGCCACCGGCGCAGGCGCAGGCCGACGAGGCATCGCGCAACCTCGACGCCTACCGCAAGCTGCTGAGCATGCACAACGACCAGATGGCGGCGTCGATGGGCGAGGACATCGTGCAGCGCTTCCCCAACAGCGCCGCGGCGAAGGAAGTCCAGCAGACGCTGCCCGACGTCGAGAAGCGCTGGAAGGAAGCCAGCGAGAAGGCGCGGCTCACCGCGCTGTGGCAGTACCAAGTGGCGCCGATGGAAGGCGGCACGCAGTCCACCGCGGCGATCTACGACAGCCAGCCCACCGACGTGCACGTGCGGCTGGTGCTGCGCCGGCATACCAGCTGGGGCCAGAGCGCGTTCCTGTTCAGCGATACCCATGGCTTCATCTGCAAGGGCGATTGCACCGTCGCGGCGAAGTTCGACGACAAGCTGCATCCGATCAAGGCCTATGCGCCGCCCACGGGCGAGCCGGCGCTGATGATCCGCGACGACAAGGGTTTCATCGCGCTGCTGCAGAAGTCGAAGAAGATCAGCCTGCCCGTCACCATGCAGGACGGCAAGAAGGTGGATCTGCTCTACGAAGTGGGCGGCTTCGTGCCCGACCAGTGGCAAGCGCTGCCGAAGAAAGGCGGCAAGAAGTAACTTAGGTACACCCGCCGGTCATTCGCGCGTTCCCATGCGCATCGACGACAGGAGATGCAGCCATGTTCCGCAAAGCCACGTGGGCAGTCGTCGCGCTGGCGACGGCATTGGGCGCGTGTTCCAGCGTGCCGTATGCGCAGCGGCAGGCTCAGCGCCAGGCCGCTTATGCGGCCGCGGCCGGCGCGCCGGTACGCAGCTTCAACTTCTACAACCTGTATTCGTGGGAACCGCTGGGCAATAGCCAGCTCGTCGTTTATACGCAGGCCAACCGCGCGTGGCTGCTGGACGTGGGCAACTGCCCGAACCTGGGTTTCGCCAACACCATCGGGCTCACCGCGTTCACGGGCGAGGTGTCGGTGAATTTCGACAAGGTGATCACCGGCCGGGGCTTTCCGCCGTGCTTCATCACGAAGATCCGTCCGGTCGACGTGGCCAGGCTGAAGCTGGAGCAGGAGGCGCAGCGCAAGATCGAGTCCGCGCCGCGCGAGCCGGCGACGACTGCGCCGCAGCAGTAGCCGCGGTCAGCGCACCACCGTCACCGGCACGTGGGCTCTGGCGAGCACGTTGTCGGAAACCGAGCCGACCAGCCAGCGCGCCAGCGTGCCGCGTTCGGTGTGGCCGATCACGATGTGGTCGATGCCGCGCTGGTCGACCTGGCTGAGCAGTACGTCGCCAGGGCTGCCGTGGGTGAGTTCGATATCGACGAGGCGGCCGGTGTCGGCATCGAGCGCAACAAGTTCTTCCTGGAGTTCCTGCATGCGCTGGGTGCCGGAGTCGGTCATCATCAGGGCGCAGGTGTCGCCGCCTTCGGCCACCTGCAGCACCGATACCACGCGCACCCGGCCGCCGCAGCCACGGGCCAGTTCCATCGCGAACGCGAAGGCGCGGCGCGCCGCGTCCGAGCCGTCGTAACCGACCAGCGAATACTTGGGCATGTCCACTCCTGTTGCGGCGGGCGCCGTTGAACGCAGTGTGGGGCGCGTCGTGTTAGCGAAACATCAAAATGAACGAAAGCGCGCGAAGCTCACATCGCCGTCACGATATTGCGCCGACGCTCTTTCGTGCGCCCCCGGCCGAAAGTTCCGGCCGGGCCGCGACAACCCCGTAAACCGAAGGAGACGACGATGAGCAAGCGTACCCTCGTCCTGACTGCCGCCCTGCTGCTGGGCGCAGGCGTTCTGGCCACCGTGCCGGTCGCGCCCGTCCATGCTGCCGAGGCGAACGTGAAGTGCCACCTCGACTTCAATCTGTCTGGTTGGTCGATCATCTACAAGCACGCCGAAGGCAGCGGCACCGTACGTTGCGACAACGGCCAGGAGGCCGCGGTGAAGATTGCAGTGATCGGCGGCGGCCTCACCGCCGGCAAGTACCGCATCGACCATGGCACCGGTGACATCACGCACGTGCGCGGCATCAAGGACGTGTTTGGCGATTACGCGCAGGCTGGCGCCGAAGCCGGCATAGTGAAGAGCGGTACCGCGCAGGTGCTGACCAAGGGCACCACCTCGCTGGCGCTGGCCGGCAATGGCGAGGGCATCAACCTCGGCGTGTCGGTGGGCCGCTTCACCATCAGCCCGCGTTGAGCGAAGGATGCATGACGGAAACGAAGGGCGCCGCACGGCGCCCTTCGTTTGTGCGGCGGCGTACACTGGGCGACTCGTTCCACGGAGTGCCGCCATGCGCCGCCTGTCGCTGCTGTTTGCATTGACCCTGCTTTGCGGCCTGTTCGCCGCCCCCGCGTTCTCAAACAGCGCAACTGCCGCCGATGCCATGCCGCAGGCAGGCACCACCGCGCCGACCTTCCGCCTGCAGGACCAGAATGGTCATTGGCGCAGCCCGGCCGATTACCAGGGCCACTGGCTGGTGCTGTACTTCTACCCCAAGGATTTCACGCCCGGCTGCACCACCGAGGTCTGCACCTTCCGCGACGACGTCGCCAAGCTGCGGCAGGCGGGCGCGTCGGTGGTGGGCGTGAGCCTGGACGACGTGAAGTCGCATGCGGATTTTGCCGCCAAGTACCACGTGCCGTTTCCGCTGCTCGCCGACTCGGATCGCAAGACGGCCACCGAATATGGCGTGCTGGGCAGCATGGTGGGCATGCACTACGCCAAGCGCACCACCTTCCTGATCGACCCGCAGGGCAAGATCGCCAAGGTCTATGTGGACGTCGACCCCAAGGCGAATTCCAGCCAGGTGCTGACCGACCTCGCCACGCTGAAGAAGGCCGCGCCCTGATGCCGGCGGATTCCGCACCCGCTGTGCGCGGTTTCGCTCCCTGGCGCGTGGCGGTGTGGTTATTGCTGCTGCTGGCCGCGTTCGGTTGCGTGCAGTACATCGGCCACGCCCAGTTGATGTGGGCGCAGCAGGCGGACGCGTCGCCTGCGGACAGCGCCGCGCTGCATGGCATGCTGGCATGGGACGTGGGCTATTTCGTGGTGGCCTTCGCGGTCATCGTGCTCTGCGCCGGGTGCATCCTGCGCCAGGCCTGGGCGCGTACGCCGCTGCGTGTGGCGTGCGGTCTGCTGGCACTGTGGGCGCTGGTCGGCGGAGGCATGATGCTGGCGCGCTGGCCGCAGTTCGACCGCGCCAGTGCGGATGCGCTGGCCCAGCTCGGCAGCGACGCCTTGATGCGCAGCGCGGTGCTGCATGCGCGGCGTGTCTATCGCATCACGCTGGTGTTGAAGGCCGTCGCCATCCCGCTGCTGCTTTGGCTGGCATGGCGGCTGGGCACGCCGGCGGCGCGCATGCAGTTCCGCCAGCGCCGCTGAGCAGGGAAGCCAAGATGGCGGGGCCGCCTTCGTGCCGGGAAACGCTCCCCGACAGGATATTTTGATCGCGGATGTTCCCGTGTTCAGCATGGGTTGCCTCGGCTGAAGGTATCGCTGCGTCACCTGTTCGCGGAACCCTTTCGATGCGCCCCCTCCGTCTGCCTCTGTTCCTGCTGCCCCTGTTTGCCGTGCTGCCCTTGCACGCACAGGACCTGGCCGCCACCTGCCATGCCACGAGCAGCTACGACGTGACGTTGCGGCCGCACAGCTTGCTGTTCGATCGCTCTTCGCCCACACCCACGCAGGTGGAGCTCAGCCAGGGCGCTTTGAGCGTGGATGGCGCAGCGGTGCCCCTGAATGCGGAGGACCAGGATCGCCTCACCTTGTTCGAGCGCGACCTGCGGGCATTGGCGCCACGCGTGCGCGCAGTGGCACAGCACGGCGTGGACATCGCGGCGCAGGGCTTGCACGAAGAAATGGGCAGCATGGGCCTGGGCGCCGATACGCGCGCCCAGCTGGATCAGCGGCTGGCGGCGGATGCCGCCAATCTCAAGCAGCGCATCGCGGCGAGCCAGAGCACGAAGGACTGGCAGGGCGATGCGATGAACCAGTACGTCAGCCGGATCGAAAGCGACCTGTTGCCGCTGGTTGCCGGCGACCTGGGGCAACAGGCGCTGAACGCCGCAATGAACGGCGACCTGCAGACCGCTGCCGACCTGCGCGATCGTGCGGCGAACCTCGCCACGCAGCTGGAGCCGCGCATGCGCCAGCGGATGCAGGCGTTGCGGCCGCAGATCGTGGCGCTGTGCCCGGCGCTCAGGCAGCTGTCCGCTCTGCAGCAGGGGGTGCGCGACAACCGGGGGCGTGAGCTGGATCTGTTGCAGATCGGCGGCTGAACCCTGGCCAAGCGCTGGCCCAAGGCCTATTGGCAGCGTGCGGCAAGAGAAGCGAACAGGCGCCGGGAGATTGCGACAGCCGCCACCGCCGCGACGCGGATTAATCTCCGGCTAAGTAGCCGTGTCGGAGGATGAAGCCACCTAACCCGGCAGCCGATCGGGACGGCACTCGCGATGAACGACACCCGTACCACATGCAATCAGTTGATCCGCCGCGGCATCGATCTGTGCCGCCTGTATCGGCGTGCCGCGCATGCGGCGGGCGAGCCGGGCTTGCGAGCGGTACTGGACGAGGACGCGCAGGCGCTCGCCGCCGTTGTCGTCGAGCTGCAGCATGAAGTGGAGCGATCCGGCGGCACGCCGCGCACGAACGGCAGTTGGCGCGCGGGAGTGCGCGGCCGCCTGGTGGAAACCATGGCGCATGCTGCGGCACGGCGCGACAGCGTCTGGATCCGTGCGTTGGCGCAAGACGAAGCCGCGCTGCTGCGAGCCTTCGAGCGCGCCATCACCGAGTTGCCGGAAGAGTCCGCCGGGAACCTCCGACGGCAGTTGCCACGCCTGCGCGGCATCCATCTGGACATGCACAACCTGGGCGGCGCAGCGCATTCCTGATTTTTCGGACGCCTTGCTGTCCGTATCGGCAGTCGCGATGGCTCACGTAGTCAGGGCCATCCGGCGGCTTTTCTCAGCGTTCGGTGGCGAGCGATACGCCCGGCGATGTCGGCGCAGACGAATACGACTACGTGAATGCGTGCGCCGCGCCCACGGGGATGGCGGAGTGCGCCTGTGTCGTGCCGCGAGACGGCCGGACTAGCCTGCATGACCGGGCGCGCGGCGCCTTCGCACGGAGAGCGCATCATGCATCGTCGTCTGCTGGCTGCCCTGTCGGGCCTCGTCTTTTTTGCCTATGCCACCCATGCCGCTGCTTCCAGCAGCCTGCGGGTAGGCAATCGCGTGCTGGTGGTCGGCGACAGCGCGGCCACGGTGGCCGAACTGCTCGGCAAGCCTTCGTACAAGTCGCACCGCGGCGGTACGGGCGGCAACAGTCGTGGCGGGAAGCGCACGCGCGCCGTTGCTGCGGGAACGAAGACCGGCGAGCAATGGCAGTACCGCCAGGATGGTCACGTGATCGTGATCACTCTGGTCGACGGGCGCGTCAGCGATATCGACGAGCGCAGCCGCTGAGCTCGGTGCCGGACCTCCGGCGCAGCTTCATGCGGCGAGGCGACGGATCGCGCGCAACGCGGCACTGACTGAAGGCGTGGCTATTCCACCGTCACCGTCATGCGGTTGTCGTCCGGCACCTTGTCGATCAGCTCGTTGTACGGGTCGATGCCGACCATGGCGGGTTTGCCATCCACGGTGACGGTGAGGGTGCTGTCGCCATCGGGCAGCAGGCGTTTTTCCAGATACAGCGGCTTGCCGTCCTTGCCGTCGCCGGGCGAGGCGGCGAACAC
Organism: Rhodanobacter sp. DHG33; assembly: GCF_014843005.1. GTDB lineage: Bacteria > Pseudomonadota > Gammaproteobacteria > Xanthomonadales > Rhodanobacteraceae > Rhodanobacter_A. Next base: position 28,921 of record NZ_JACYXM010000010.1, read on the forward strand.
GCCGATGTCGATGGGGATGTTGGGCGCGGCCGGTGTTTCCTTGCCCTTGCCGTCGGCATGGGTCATGCCGGCGTGCACCTTCATCGTCACCGCGTACTTGCCATTGGGCAGTTTCTTCGCGGTGGCGCTGAGCATGCGGTCGTCGAACAGGGTGATCTTCCAGAAGAAGTCGTCCAGCAGCGGCTGCCGCTGCGGCTCCAGCCCGGCAGACAGGGCATCCATGAATTCCTTCGAGGTGGTGTAGGGCGGCGGCTGGAAGCCCTTGTCGACCAGGAACTGCTTGAGCAGGGCGTCCAGCCTGTCCTCGCCGACGTAGTCCTGCAGCGCGTAGAAGATCACCGAGCCCTTGTTGTAGTGGATGTACTGCTCGTTCTCCACCTTCGCCAGCGGCTCCTCGGCCACCTTGTCGGTGCTGCGGCCGGCCAGGTACCTGTCCAGCTCGTACTTGAGGAACTTGCGCATCTGGTCGGCGCCGTACCTCTGCTTCATCACCATCAGCGCGCTGTACTGCGACAACGACTCGCTAAGCATGGTCGAGCCCTGCATGTCCGCACCGATCACGCGGTGCGCCCACCACTGGTGCGCCACTTCGTGCGCCGTCACGTAGTACACGTAGTCGATCCGGCTGGTGTCGCGCAGGTCGGCGATGAAGCCGATGGATTCGGAGAACGGGATGGTGTTGGCGAAGCTCTGCGCGAACGAGGCGTAGTCGGGGAACTCCACGATGCGCAGCTGCTTGAACTGGTACGGCGTGTAGTGGGCGTCGTAGTAGTCCAGCGAATCCTTCATGCCCTCGATCATCCGGTCCACGTTCCAGGCATGGTCGGGGTTGTAGTAGACCGAGATGGCTACGCCCTTCCAGTCCACGGTCTTCACCGCGTAGCGCGCCGACAGCCAGGCGAAGAACGGCAGCATCGGCTGCTGCATCGTGTAGTGGAAGTAGCGGCGGTCGCCCTGCGTCCATTCCTTCACCAGCGTGCCGGGCGCCAGGGCGATCTGGTCGGCGGACGTGGAGACGGTGGTGTCGAAGTCGATCCAGTCTGCATCGTTGGCGATGTAGGTGTTGGCGCGCGCCTTTTCGTCGCCCAGCCTGGGCATGCGCGGCGCATCGCCCTTCAAACCGTATTTGCGACGGTCATTGCGGTCGGTGAGCTGTTCGTTGGTCTGGTAGCCGAAATGCGGCAGCACCGAGCTGTTGAAGAAGCTGCCGTTGTGCACCAGGAAAGTCTCGCCGACCCCGTTGGTGAAACCCTTGGGGGCGTAGTCGAGGTCGAAGTCGAATGGCATCGACGCGCCGGGCGCCAGCGGCGTCTTGAGCTTGTAGATGGCCACTCCTAGGCGATGGTCGAAGCTCTCCGTATCGTGCGGGGCGAACGCGAGCGTCTTCGGTTCGAAACCGTCGGTGTAGTTCACCAGCAGCTCGGTGACAGGCACGTCGTGCCGGTTGACCAGGGTGTAGTGCGCATGGATATGCAGTTGCCGCCGGTACGGATGGATATCCACGTCGGCCTTCACCGCGGTGATGCGCGGCTGCGGCAGGTCGGCGTATTTCGCGTACTGTTTTTCGTAGTCGGCGTGCTTGCGCTGTTGCGTCGTGGCGTTCTCGTAATGGTTGAGCACATTGGTGTTGTAGAAGATCCAGCCGCCGAGGCCGACGAAGCCGAGCAATGCGAGGGTCAGCACCGTTGCCAGGGCGGGACGCATGCGCGAGCGAGCCTCGCGTAGCCGCTCCGCCCAGCTGCGCTCGGTGCCGCGCACCCACAGCAGCGCGGACAGCAGCGCCAGGGCCAGCGCCAGGCAGGCCCAGTAGGCGTAGAACCACAGCGCGCCGACCAGGAAGTGGCCGAAGCCGTTCAGGTCCGAATACGGTACGTCGGGTGCGCCGGCGTAGTTGTAGAGGTTGTGGTCCCAGTGCAGCCATGACAGGGCGAACTGGCTGACGAACCAGAGGATCACCAGCAGGTAGCCGAGGTAGCGGTTGTTGGTGGCCACCTGCAGGAAAAGCGCCAGCGCCGCCAGCAGCAGCATCGGAATGGCCTGCAGCCCCAGCATGCCGAGATAGAGCCCGGGCTGGATGTGCGTGTAGCCGTGGGCCAGCTGCCAACCGATGCCGAACACGGCGCCGGCCAGCATGTAGAGCACGATCACCGCCAGCAGCGCGCCCAGCTTGGCGGCCAGCGAGATCCAGTCGGGCAGCGGAAACGCATCGCTAACCTCGGCGCTGTGCTGGCTGCGTTCGCGCCACACCAGCTCGCCGGCATAGAACATCACGATTACGTACAGCAGCCAGTGCGAACTGCCGGCGACCAGGTCCAGCACGCTGTGCGTCACCGGGTATGTGGCGGTGCCGTAGATGCGTCCGCTCAGCGCCAGCGAGAACACGAGGTTGATGAGGCCGAAGGCCACCATCACCAGAAACGGCACGCCGCGCAGCACGCTCCAGGTGTCGAATACCGCAAGGTGCCACAGCTGGACCAGCCGCGCGCGCCAGTCGCTGGCCAGGCGTGCCGCGGGCAGCGTCATCGCGCTGGCCATGAAGGCGGGGCGCAGCATCGGCGGCTCGGCGCGCTTGGTGCGGCGGCGCAGCCTGATACCTTCGCGGTCGGTGCGGAACAGCGCGAACGCGGTGCCGGCCAGTACTACCGCGACGCCGGTCCACAGCAGCCGGTTGAACAGCAGCAGGCCCTCCAGCGGCGGCAGCTGGCGGTTGGTCTGTTCCGGCGTCCAGTAGCGCGTGACGATCTGCAGCGTGCGCCTGCCGAACGGGTCGAGGATGGCCGCCAGCGTGTAGTGGTTCACGTCCTGCGTAAGCAGACCCGCGATGGACAGCAGCACGATGAAGGCGAGCACGCCGATCAGCGTAGCCAGCAGCGAGCGCGTGGCGGTGGCGAGCAGGAACAGCGCCGCGGCGATGAACAACAGGTTGGGCAACACCATCACGCCGAATGCCCACGCGTAGCCGCGCCAGTCCGACGGGCCCAGCCGCGCCGCGTCGATCCATGGCATGCTGCCGCCCAGGGCCAGCGCCAGTGCGCACAGCAGCATGATCGCCACCATCACCAGCAGGCCCGCGGCGAAGCGGCCGCCCAGGTAGTCGCGCTTGCGCAGCGGTGTGGAGAACACCAGCTCGGACGTGCCGAGGTCGAAGTCGCGCAGCGCGGCGCCGGCCACGAAGGCGGCCGCCAGCAGCATGCACAGCGGCGCGAGCGCGTTGAGCAGGCGCACGATCACCAGCGGGGCGTTGCGCAGCACGTTGCCGCTGGCGCCACCCGCCATCACCGCGTCGGTGCAGGTGAGGATGAAAGCCAGCCCCGCGAACACCGCGGCGATGATCCAGAACAGCGGCGCCTTCAGTTGCTGGCGCAGTTCGAAGCGGAGGATCTCGAAGAACATGGCGGGCGGCGTCAGGCGGCGTTGACCGTGGCCTGCGCGCGCAGGCGGCCGAAATAGACGTCTTCCAGGTCGGGCGCCACCGGCTCGAAGCCCGCGTCGGGCCGCTCGTCGGCCAGCACGTGCAGCAGGGTGCGGCCGCCGGCGAGGCGGGTGGAGAGGATGTTCATGCGGGCGCGATAACCGTCCAGTTCGGTCTTGTCGATGCTGCGCCGCCAGACCTTGCCCTCCAGTGCGCGGATGGCTTCGTGCGGCTCGCCGGCGAGCAGCACCTGGCCCTGGCCGATGATGGCCATGCGCTGGCAGAGGTCGGTGACGTCCTCGACGATGTGGGTGGAGAGGATCACCACCACGCGCTCGCCGATCTCGGCCAGCAGGTTGAGGAAGCGGTTGCGTTCCTCCGGGTCGAGGCCAGCGGTGGGTTCGTCCACGATCACCAGCCGCGGGTCGCCGATCAGCGCCTGCGCGATGCCGAAGCGCTGGCGCATGCCGCCGGAATAGGTGCCCAGCTTGCGCTTGCGCACATCCCACAGGTTCACCTGGCGCAGCAGCGCCTCCACCAGATCGCGCCGCTCGCCCTTGGCGACGACGCCCTTGAGCACCGCGAAATGGTCCAGCATCGCCTCGGCGGAAACTTTCGGATACACGCCGAATTCCTGCGGCAGGTAGCCGAGCAGGTGGCGGGTGGCCTGCTTGTCGGCCAGCAGGTCCAGGTCGTCCAGCCGGATGCTGCCCTCGTCCGGGTCCTGCAGGGTGGCGATGGTGCGCATCAGCGAGGACTTGCCGGCCCCGTTCGGCCCCAGCAGGCCGAACATGCCGTTGGGGATCTCCAGCGAGATGTCGCGCAGCGCGCGCACCCCGTTGGCGTAGGTCTTGGACAGATGGCTGATGCTGAGCATGGGTTGCCTGGTTCCATGGGCTGGCGCGCGCAGTGTGGGGCAGCGGAGCGGTAGGCCGCATGGGCTGCACGTCACGGGGTCATTCGTCACGCACTGCATACGTATGCGCATGTGCAGGCACGGCGAAAGTAGTGCTCCCGCGGGATGTCTCGTTCGCTATCATGTAAGTCTTGCGACCGCTCCCTGTCCCCCGCGGTCTGCCCTCGCCATCCGCAGGAGACTCCATGGCCATCCAAGAAGCCCGCGTACCCGACATCGGCGGTCACGACAACGTGCCGGTGATCGAGGTGCTGATCAAACCCGGCGACCGGGTGGAAAAGGAACAGAGCCTCATCACGCTGGAATCGGACAAGGCCACGATGGAAGTCCCGGCGCCGTTCGCGGGCACCGTCAAGGAAGTGAAGGTGAAGCTGGGCCAAGAGGTTTCCGAAGGCGCGGTGATCGCGCTGATCGAAGCCGACGGCGCTGCCGCCGCCCCGGCACCGCAACCGGCGGCCGCCTCCGCGCCCGCACCTGCGGCGCCTGCACCGGCTCCGGCGCCCGCCCCGCAGCCAGCTGCCGCACCCCAGGCTGCCGCCAGCGGCGGCGTTCGCGAAGCCCGCGTGCCCGATATCGGCGGCCACAGCGGCGTGCCGGTGATCGAAGTGCTGGTGAAGGCGGGCGACCGCGTCGCCAAGGACCAGGGGCTGATCACGCTGGAATCGGACAAGGCCACGATGGAAGTCCCCGCGCCGTTCGCCGGCGTGGTGAAGGAAATGAAGCTGAAGCTGGGCGACGAGGTGTCCGAGGGCGCGCTGATCGCGCTGATCGAGGCCGAAGGCGGCGCGGCTGCCCCGGCCCCTGCGGCCCCGGCGCCCGCACCCGCCGCGGCCCCGAAGGCCGAAGAAAAGCCGGCTCCCCAGGGTGGCCGCAGCGTGCTGCCGGGCAATCCGCCGGAAGGCGACGTGCCGCCGCAGGTGCGCCCGCCGTTTGACGCCAACATCGTGATGCCGGGCGACGCGCCCTACGCCAGCCCCGCGGTGCGCGCCTTCGCGCGCGAGCTGGGCGTGGACATCCAGCAGGTGAAGGGCAGCGCGCGCGGCGGCCGCATCGTGCGCGAGGACATCAGCGCCTACGTCAAGCACGCGCTGGCCTCGGGTGCGCGGCCGGTGCAGGGCGGCGCGGTCGCCGCCGGCGGCGGCCTCAATCTGCTGCCGTGGCCCAAGGTGGACTTCAGCAAGTTCGGCCCGGTCGAGGAGAAGGCGCTCTCGCGCATCCAGAAGATTTCCGGCGCCAACCTCGCGCGCAACTGGGCGATGATCCCGCACGTCACCCAGCACGAGGACGCCGACATCACCGAGCTGGAGGCCTTCCGCAAGAAGCTCGGCGAAGAGAACAAGGACCTCAAGATCACCCCGCTGGTGTTCCAGATGAAGGCGGTGGTGGCGGCGCTGAAGGAGTTCCCGCAGTTCAACGCCTCGCTGGACGAGACCGGCGAGAAGCTGATCCTCAAGAAGTACTTCCACGTCGGCATCGCGGTGGACACGCCCGACGGCCTGGTGGTGCCGGTGATCCGCGACGTGGACAAGAAGGGCCTGCTCGATCTCGCCCGCGAGCTGGGCGAGATCTCCAAGAAGGCGCGCGACAAGAAGCTGGGTCCGAACGACATGTCCGGCGGCTGCTTCTCGATCAGCTCGCTCGGCGGCATCGGCGGCACCGCGTTCACGCCCATCGTCAACGCGCCGGAAGTGGCCATCCTCGGCGTCTCCAAGTCGGCGATCAAGCCGGTGTGGAACGGCAAGGAGTTCGCGCCGCGCCTGATCCTGCCGCTGTCGCTCTCCTACGACCACCGCGTGATCGACGGTGCGCTCGCCGCGCGCTTCGCCGCCTTCCTGGCGAAGCAGCTGGGCGACATCCGCCGCCTGCTGCTCTGACCTCCTGCTTTTCCCCTCTCCCTGTAAACAAGTTTGGTGAACGGGGGAGAGGGCAAGGTGAGGGGCGGGTGCTTGCGACACCGGCGCAACAGGCAGCGAACAAGAACAAAGGATTTCCCATGGCGAACACGATCGAAATCAAGGTTCCCGACATCGGCGGCCACGACAACGTGCCGGTGATCGAGGTGCTGGTGAAGGCCGGCGACACCGTGACGAAGGAACAGAGCCTCATCACGCTGGAGTCGGACAAGGCGACGATGGAAGTGCCCTCCAGCGCCGCCGGCACGGTGAAGGAGCTCAAAGTGAAGCTGGGCGACGAGGTGTCCGAGGGCACGGTCATCCTGCTGCTCGAAACCGAGGGTGCCGCAGCCCCTGCGCCGGCCGCGCCTGCTGCAGCGCCGGCCCCTGCACCCGCTTCAGCGCCTGCGCCGAAGGCCGAAGCGAAGGCGCCGCAGGCGGCCGGAGCCTCCGGCCGCAGCGCGGACATCACTTGCCAGCTCGTCGTCCTCGGCTCCGGCCCAGGCGGCTATTCGGCCGCGTTCCGCGCCGCCGACCTCGGTCTCGACACCGTGCTGGTGGAACGCTACGACACCCTGGGCGGCGTCTGCCTCAACGTGGGCTGCATCCCATCCAAGGCGCTGCTGCATGCCGCGGCGGTGATCGACGAGGCCGAGGCCATGGCCGCGCACGGCGTCACCTTCGGCAAGCCCAAGCTCGACATCGACAAGCTGCGCGGATTCAAGACCAGCGTGGTCGGCCAGCTCACCAAGGGCCTCGCCGGCATGGCGAAGCAGCGCAAGGTGCGCACGGTGGTCGGCACCGGCAGCTTCGTGTCGCCGCACGAGATGGAAGTGCAGACGGGCGAAGGCACCAAGCTCATCCGTTTCGAGCAGGCCGTCATCGCCGCCGGCTCGCAGTCGGTGAAGCTGCCCGCGTTCCCTTGGGACGACGAGCGCGTGATGGATTCCACCGGTGCGCTGGAGATGAAGGACGTGCCGGGCAAGCTGCTGGTCGTCGGTGGCGGCATCATCGGCCTGGAAATGGCCACGGTGTATGCCGAGCTGGGCAGCGAAGTGACCGTGGTCGAGTTCATGGACCAGATCATCCCCGGTGCCGACGCCGACCTGGTGAAGCCGCTGGCCAAGCGCCTGGGCGGCAAGGTCAAGGGCATCCACCTCAAGACCAAGGTGACCACCGCCAAGGCCACCAAGAAAGGCATCGAGGTGGGCTACGAGGGCGAGAGCATCCCCGAGACCACCGTGTTCGACCGCGTGCTGGTGGCCGTGGGCCGCTCGCCCAACGGCAACAAGATCGGCGCGGACAAGGCCGGCGTGGCGGTGACCGAGCGCGGTTTCATCAACGTCGACACGCAGCTGCGCACCAACGTGCCGCACATCTTCGCCATCGGCGACATCGTCGGCCAGCCCATGCTGGCGCACAAGGCGGTGCACGAGGCGCATGTGGCGGCGGAAGTCGCGGCGGGGCACAAGGCGCACTTCGATGCGCGCGTGATTCCGTCCGTCGCGTTCACCAATCCCGAAGTGGCCTGGGTGGGCGTCACCGAGCGCGAGGCGAAGGAGAAAGGCCTCAAGGTGGGCGTGGGCAAGTTCCCGTGGGCGGCATCCGGCCGCGCCATCGGCATCGCGCGCACCGAGGGTTTCACCAAGCTGATCTTCGACGAGGAAACCCATCGCATCGTCGGCGGCGCCGTGGTCGGCGTGAACGCCGGCGACCTGATCTCCGAGCTGGCGCTGGCGATCGAGATGGGCGCCGAGGCGGCCGACATCGCGCTCACCGTGCACCCGCATCCCACCCTGGGCGAGTCGGTGGGCATGGCGGCCGAGGTCTACGAAGGCACCATCACCGACCTCTACATTCCGAAGAAGAAGTGAACCGCGGTCGGCATGCACGAAAAAGCCCGGCTTCGGCCGGGCTTTTTCGTGGGGCAACCCATCTGTCGCGATAAAGCGTCAGTGCGATGGCGCAGCGGGTGCCGTCGCGACGAGATCCGGCAGTTCATGCTTGAAAGCCCGCTCCATGGAGTCCAGCGCGATGACGGTATCGCCTATCGAGGAGGCCATGGAGTTCACGGTATGCATGACTTCGATCGGCTGGAGGGTGCCGGCCTTCAGGTCGGCATCGATGTCGTTCATCTTCGAGTCCTGCAGGTTGACGCTGGTATTGAACGAGACCCGCCGCTCGAAATCGCTCTGGTAAGCGTAGATCGTGGCGTAGTGGCGCAGCTGGCCGGCATCGATCCAGCCGGCCGACTGGTTGGCGACCGCCACGTCCCAGGCCTCGTGCCGCAGCTTCGGCAACTGCAGTCCCAGAGAGAAATCGCCTGACGTCTGCGCATCGATGTGCTGTTTGATCGTGGCCGCGTCGGTGTGGTCCTTCACCGCCTGGACCAGGTAGTCGTCCAGCTGTGTCAGCATGGCCAGGCGTTGCGCATCGGCACCGCGCATCCGCTCGATATCGGCGAGGTTGGTCTGCAGTTCCGCCTCGATCTGCGCACTGGCCGTGGCTGCCGCGTGCGTGCGATGCGTGTGTTCGATCCACGCCTCCAGTCCCAGCGCGGTAAGGATGCTGAGCACGATCATCAGATAGTGCTTGGCGAAGTCCTTGAAGGATGTCAGTTCGGCGTGCGGTGGTTCGAGATGCATGATGGCTCCAGCGAAGGCGGGACCGCACGAGCGTAGCGGATCGCCTGGTTCCGGTCTGCGCCAGTCGCGTCGGGCGCGGGTGCAGAAGTATGACGCCGGGTGTCTGCGTGGGTACCATCGGTCTCCATATGCCAGATAAATCAGTGATTGCCATGCCGCGTTCCGGCGTAGCGCATGGATCTGCGAGGTGACCATGTCGTTGAAGGTATGTCTTGCCGGCGCCACCGGCTGGGCCGGCTCGGAGCTGGCGTGCGGCATCGCCGCCAGCGCGGACCTGGAACTGGTCGCTGCGGTATCGCGCCGGCATGCCGGCCAACCTCTCGGTGACGCGCTGGGCGATGCCGGGATCGCCGCGCCGGTATTCGCCAGCGCATCCGAAGCGCTGTCCATGCCTTGCGATGTGTTCGTCGAATACACGCACCCCGACACCGCGCGAGCCAACGTGCTTGCCGCGCTGGAACGCGGCGCGCATGTAGTGGTGGGCACCTCCGGGCTGGGCGACGCGGACTACGCGCGGATCGACGCCGTGGCGCGCGAGCGCGGCCGCGGCGTACTGGCCTGCGGCAACTTCGCCTTGACTGCGGTGCTGCTGATCAAGTTTTCCGAGATGGCGGCGAAGATCCTGCCGCAGTGGGAAATCATCGATTACGCCTACGCCGGCAAGCCGGACGCGCCCAGCGGCACCGTGCGCGAGCTGGCCATGCGCATGGGCAAGGTGCGCCAGCCGCGGCTGGAAGTGCCGCTGGAAGAAACCCGCGGCCTGCGCGAGACACGCGGAGGCACCTTGGCCGGCAGCCAGGTGCATGCGGTGCGCCTGCCGGGCTTCGTGCTCGGCGCCGAAACCCTCTTCGGCCTGCCCGACCAGACCCTGAGCATCCGCCACAACGCGGGCGGCAGTGCGAAACCCTATGTGGATGGCGCGCTGCTGGCGATCCGCAAGGTGCCGGGCCTTGTCGGCCTGCACCGCGGGCTGGACGCGGTGCTGGAGTTCTGAACGCTCAGGCGTGCCCGGCCTGCTCGGTCGGGTCCGTGCTCTCCGGAGACAGCGCCGCTTTGAGCGTGCCTACGAACAAGCGCAGGTTCTGCGTGGTCTGGTCGAGCATGGCGCGCATCTGGCTGATGGTGTGCAGGAAGTCGCGCGGCTGCACGTCGCCGGTATCCAGGTCGGCAATGGTGTTGACCATGGCCGAGCCGTTCATGATGAGCGAGGTGTTCTCGTTGAGCATGCTGAGGGTGTCGCGTTGGCTGGCGTAGGCGATGGAATAGCGTTGCATGCGATCGTGGTCGATCCAGCTGGCCGACTGGTCCGCCACCGCCACGTCCCACGCTTCGTGGCGCAACTGCGGAAAGTTGAGATTGAGATCGAAGCTATTGTGGGTCAGCGCCAGGATATGTTGCCTGATCGTCTCGTCCGGCACGTGCGTCTTGATATCGGTGGACACGGCATCGCGAATCGCGGTGAGCCGCTGCAACTGCGCGGAATCCTTCTTCAACGACGCTTCGGTCTGGCTGAGGTTGATGCGGATCTCCGCCTCGATCCGTGCGCTGGAAGCCGCGGCCGCATGCGCATGGTGCGCATGTTCGATCCACGCCTCCAGCCCCAGCGCCGTGAGGATGCTGAGGACGATCATCAGGTAATGCTTGGCGAAATCCCTGGAGGATTCCAGCCGGGTGTTCTGCGGCTCGATGTGCATGCTCTCTCCGGCACAGGCTTGATCGGCTGTGAAGCGTAGCGGATTACCCGGCCGGGATTGCCGTGCGCGGCGCCGGGCGATGCCGCTTAGTGCGGCGCTCCGCCGCCGGCATCGTTGCCCAGCGCGTCCAGGAGGTGGTTTTCCAGTTGCTGGAGGTGCGACTGGGCTTCCGTCGAAGTGTGCAGCATTTGCCGCACGCTGCCGGCGAACTCGAGCGGATCCACGGAGGCGTCGAAGTCGATGCGCGTGTGCAGCCGCTCCATGGCCGGTACGTCGAGCAGGATGACGCCGTCGTGCGTGAACCAGTCCGAGGTTTCGCGCAGGTCGGCGTAGGCCTGGGAATAGCGGCGCAACTGGGCGTCGTCGATCCAGCTGGCCGACTGGTTGGCCACGGCCACGTCCCAGGATTGCGAGGCGAACGTCGGCCAGTTGATGCTCAGCGTGAAGGCGCTTTTCTGCGCCTGGATATGCTGGTTGATCGTCGCGGCGGGCAGGTTGCCGTGGATGTCTGCGGCGACGGTTGCGTCGAGGTGCTGCAGCGGAGCCATCAGCCTCTCGTTGGACTTGATCGATTTGCGTATGTCGGCCAGGTTCGCCAGCAATTCGGTGCGGATGTGCTGGTTGGCTTCCTCGGCTGCGCGGGCGTGGTGCGCGTGTTCGATCCACGCCTCCAGCCCCAGGGCGGTGAGGATGCTGAGCACGATCATCAGGTAGTGCTTGGCGAAATCCCTGGTGGATCCCAGCCGGGCGTTTGGCGGCTCGATGTGCATGCTCCCTCCGGCATGGGCTTGGTCGGCTGTGAAGCGTAACGGATCGTTACTTCCGCAAGCGACTGGCGGTTTCGGTCATCTGCATACGGGCGAACCTTCTGGCTCGGGGGGGGGCTGCGGGAACGTCACAAGCGAAATGCGGCCGCTTGCGAATGGGGGCGGCCAGACTCTGCAGGGGATAAGGGATTGCGAACGCATCGCTCCGGCACGGAACCGGTGAAAAGGCAGGGCGGCTCAGCCCACCAGGCGTCGCCCCGGACGTAATCCGAGCAACCAGGTCGCAGCCACGCAGCCTCCCAGCGACAACAGCCACCCTGCCGCGGATGAACCGGCCGTGGGCAGCAACGGACGGAATGCAGGAAGCCAGGCAGCGCCATAGTCGGCGGTCACCACGCCAGCCGCTATGACCAGCACGATGCCCAGCACGCTGGTCAGGATGAACTCGAAGCGCGAATCGGCGGCTTCGTCGCGCGCCGGCGCAGCGGCCACCCGCGCCGCCATCTGCTGAGCGAAATCATCGGGCAGGGCCGATGGCATGGGCTCGCGCAATGTGCGTGCCAGCATGCGGTAGCGGCGCACACGGTGATCGCCGCTGGACGGATCGAGACCGAGGCGCTCGGCCTGCAAGGCGCGCTCCTGCGCCTGCCATTCGCGCTCCTGCGCGGGGTCGTCGAAAGGGATGATGTCGTCGTGGTTCATGCCGCAACTCCTGTCCGGTTTTCCAGCGCCTCGCGCAGGCGCAGGCGTGAACGGAACAAGTGGCTTTTGATGGTACCCCCGGCCAGCCCGGTGATGCGAGCGATCTCGGGGATGGGCAGTTCGTCGAGGTAGTACAGGGTGAGCACCGTACGCTGCAAAGGCGGCAGCGTCTCGATGGCTTCGTGCAGGTGGCGCTGGGTTTCCTCGTCCGCGCAGGCGGTTTCGAGATCGAAGCCGTCGCTGATGCTTTCCAGCAGCGTGCCGCCTTCGTCATCGCCATGCGGCTCGACCAGCGGAATGCGTTTGTGCTGCAGATGGCGCAGGGCGATGGTCCAGGCCACGCGGCCTATCCACGACTTCAGCGCGCTCTCGCCACGGTACTGGTGCAGGCACTGATGGACGCGCAGGAAGGTGTCCTGGCACAGCTCGCGCGCATCCTCGGGGTTGCGCACCATGCGCTGGATGATGTGCCAGCACAGGCCCTGGTACTCGCGCACAAGGCGTTCGAACGCGCCGGGCCGGTTGGCCAGCACGGCTTCCGCCAGGGCGCGATCGTTGGGGTGGGCGTCATCCATGACGCAAGGGATACAGGCAGGCGCGCAACGGTTGCAGCGCATCCACTGCAACCGTTGGCCGGCGGCCGGTATCCATGTCCCCGAAGGCCATTATTTCCACTTATCTACCCGGAGGTTCCCATGCACATCGAGCTGGTTCCGATTTCGCTGTTTGTCTGTATTGCCTACGCCATCAAGGTCTGCGTCGACGCGATGGTGCGCCGGCGCGTGGTGACCGCGGGCAGCTCGCCCGAACTGGTGGCCTCCCTGCTGCGCGAAGAAGAGCTGCGCCGCCGCCATTCCTCGCTGCGCTGGGGCATCGTACTGCTGTCGGTGGCGCTGGGCTTCGGCCTGATCCAGTGGTTCGGCTGGCAGGACGTCACGCCGGGGCTGGTGGCCGTGCTGGCCGGCGCCACGGGGCTTGGCAACCTGGTGTTCTACCTGGTGGCGCGCAAGCTGGGCTGAGTCTGATGTGGGTCAAAAGCGAAGCCCGGGGCTGGCCCGGGCTTCGCTTTGCACGAGGATCGCTGCGGCGGGCTCAGGCCACGACCAGCTTCACGTCGATGTTGCCGCGGGTGGCGTTGGAATACGGGCAGACGACGTGGGCCTTCTGCACCAGCGCCTCCACTTCCTCGCGCGACATGCCGGGCACGTGGATCTTCAGTTCCACCTCGATGCCGAAGCCGGTGGGAATCTGGCCGATGCCGACCGCGCCTTCGATGGAGGTGTCGGCGGGCAGCGTGTGCTTGTCCTGGCCGGCGACGAATTTCATGGCGCCGAGGAAGCAGGCCGAGTAACCGGCCGCGAACAATTGCTCGGGGTTGGTGCCGGTGGCGCCGTTGCCGCCGAGTTCTTTCGGCACGGTCAGCTTGACGTCGAGCACGCCGTCGGAGGAGGTGGCGTGGCCGTCGCGGCCGCCGGTGGCTTTGGCATGGGCGCGGTACAGGACTTTTTCGATGGACATGGTGGTTGCCTCTCGGGTGGGTGGCTGTGTCATCAGCCTGGGGGATGGTGTGTGAGCGCTTGGTGTGCTTCGGGTTAAAGTTATAGCGTTATTTAATAGCGCACTACTTAATAAAGCGTTGAAATTCCTGTGGCGGCCGTTCTCAGGAATCGCTGGACAGGTGGGAGCGCAGCCGGTCGAGGTCGCGCTTGAGGCCACGCAGCTCGTCCGCTTTGCAGCCGGCGGCGCACAGCACTTCGTTCGGCACGGCGTTGGCGCGTTTCTTCAGCGCGCGCCCTTCCGCGGTAAGCGTGATCACCACCTGGCGCTCGTCCTCGGCCGAACGGACGCGGTCGAGCAGGCCGGCGGCCTGCAGCCGCTTGAGCAGGGGCGTGAGCGTGGCCGAATCCAGGTACAGCCGCTCGCCGATCTCCGACACGGTCAGACCATCGCGCTCCCACAGCACCAGCATCACCAGGTATTGCGGATAGGTGAGTTCCAGCGCATGCAGCAGCTTGCGGTAGAGCTTGCCCATCGCCAGATTCGCCGCATACAGCGCAAAGCAGACCTGCTGGTCGAGCAGCAAGGGGGAGTTCGCGGTGGCCGTGGCGGGGCGAGTCTTCATGGGTGCAATATAAATAGCGTGCTATTTAATTGCAAGATAATTTTCTGCGACGGAAGGCGGTGTGCCGGTCGAGTGTGTCGGCTTGGCTGCCCTCGGGTGGGTTGTGTTGCTCAGGTGATCGCCGGTGTCGACGAAGCCGCCCGAACCTGCGTCTGCCGGGCGGTCATGGAACCAAGGCCGGATCCCTCGATCCGGCCCCGGTTGCGCATGGGCGCGGCAAGCTCAGTGCTTGTGATGGGTCTTGGCGTGGCCCTTGGCCTCGTGCTTGCCCTTGTTCTTGCTGCTGGCGACCGGGCTGACGGTCTTGCCGACCTTGGTACCGTTGGCCTTGGCCATGTGTGCGGTGCCGGACACCGCGTCGCCATGCATGTCCTGGTTCATGTGCATCGATGACATGGGCATGGACGAATGGTCGGAAGGGGCGTGGCCGCCGCTGTGCTGCGGGGCGGCAAGCGCGTACGAGACAGGCAGCGCGAAAACGCTGGCGATCAGTGCGGCGGCGATGGTCTTGGTCATGACGTAACCTCCATTTGGGCAGGCCATGGGGGCATGGCCCCATCACCATAGGCCGGGATCCGGCCTGCAGGATGAATGGCGGATGTTCGCAAAAAGATACGATTCGCCGTGCTGCACGATGGCCCGCAGTGATGTGTGCTGTCGTGTCAGACGGTGTCGAACAAATCCCGCTGCGCCGCGTAACTGTCGGCATCGACGAAGCCGGACAAGCCCACGCCGACCAGGCGGTAGCGGCTGTCGGCAGGGCGCTCCACGCGTGCGCGCAGGGCGCAGGCCAGCTCGGCCAGTTCGCGCTCCGAACCCGGCCGCTGTGTGGGTGTGAGGCTGCGCGTGAGTGTGTGGAAATCCGCGGTCTTCAGCTTCAGCACCACGGTGCGTGCGATGCGCCCCTCCTGTGCCTCGCGCTGGTGCGCGGCCCAGGCCTTTTCGGCGAGGCGGCGGATGTGCGGCTCGAGCTCATCCAGCGTGAGGTCGTGCTCGAAGGTGTCCTCCGCGGATACCTGCAAGGTGGGGCGGTCGGGCGTCACCGGGTGATCGTCGATGCCCAGCGACAGCTCGTGCAGGCGTCGCCCCCAACGGCCGAAGCGCTGCTCCAGCTCTTCCGCCGCGAACGCGCGCAAGTCGCCCACGGTGTCCAGGCCCAGCGCGGTCAGCTTGCCTTCCATCACCTTGCCCACGCCGGGCAGGCGACCGATCGGCAGCGGGGCGAGGAAATCCAGCACTTCCCGCGGGCGCACCACGAACAGGCCGTCGGGCTTGCGGAAGTCCGAGGCGATCTTGGCGAGGAACTTGTTCGGCGCCACGCCGGCGGAGGCCGTGAGTTGCGTTTCCTCGCGTATCGCCGCGCGTATCGCTTCGGCGGTGGCCGTGGCCGAGGGCAGGTCGGTCTTCGTCTCGGTGACGTCGAGGTAGGCCTCGTCCAGCGACAACGGCTCGATCAGCTCCGTGTGCCGCGCGAAGATCGCCTGCACCTGCCGCGACACCGCCTTGTAGCGCGTGAAATCCGGCGGCACGAAGATCGCCTGCGGGCACAGCCGCTCCGCGCGCACGGCCGGCATGGCCGAACGCACGCCGAACTTGCGCGCCTCGTAGCTCGCCGCGCACACCACCGAACGCGCGCCTTTCCACGCCACCACGACCGGCAGTCCGCGCAGCGAAGGATCGTCGCGCTGTTCCACCGATGCGTAGAACGCATCCATGTCGATGTGGAGGATTTTGCGCGGCGGAGCGGACACGATGCGGTCGATGGATGCCCGATGAGGAACCAATTCTAGACTGCCGAGTCGAAGCCGCACGAGCCGGTGGGCGCGGGCTGGTCGAGGAGGGGCGATGCACAAGGTATGGCTGATGGGAACGACAGTGCTGATGTCGGGCTGGCTGATGGCGGCGCATGCGGCCGACGACAGCGATGCGCAATGGGCGCAGTCATGCCCAGGCATGGCGGCATGGGCCAAGGTGCAGGAGACCAGGGTCGCCGCGGAGAGGAAAGTGCATCCGCCAGCGAGCCCCAGCCAGCCGATGCTGCGCAAGGCGTTGTTGCAGATGGGCGACGCGGATGCGAAGGCCCGCAATGCGGCCATCGCTGGCGGCAGCAAGGATCCCGCGCTGTTCAAGGCGGCGTACGACGTCGATGGCCGCAATTTGCCGCGCATCAGGCAGATCGATGCGGCGCAGGGTTTCCCCACGCCTGCGCAGGTGGGCAGCGATGGCATGCATGCGGCATGGCAGCTCGTGCAGCACGCCGACCGCGACCCGGGCTTCCAGGCGCATGTGCTGGAGGAACTGCAGGGCCGCCCCGGCCATGGCGGTGTCGACGCGCAGGAGTACGCCACGCTCACCGACCGCGTGCTGCTGGCACAGCACAAGCTGCAGCGCTACGGCACCCAGTTCGACCCCGCGGGTATCAAGGACGGCGAACTGAAACCCAGCCCCATGGAGGACGCTGGTCGCGTGGACCAGCGTCGCGCTGCTGCGGGCCTTCCGCCGCTGGCCGATTACGAGTGCCTGCTGCGGGTGGTCTACAAGGTGCCGGCGAAGTCCTGAGTAGCCTGCATTCCGCTGTTCAAGGCGGTCTCTGCCCGAAGCGCTTTGAGCTGCGCGGCGATGGCGCGGGCATGTTGCTCCGCGGCGTCGGGCCGGCCGGCAAGAAACAGGAAAGGCTCGATCAGCTCCAGCTCCATGAGCAGGAAGCGGCCGTCCACGACCACGCCATCCACCCGTGCGTACGTGATGTCGCCCAGCCCTAATTCAGCGCAGGCCGCCAGCACGTGCCGGGCGGCGGCGAGCATGGCCGCGTCGGGTTCCATGGCATCGGTGCGGCCGCCGTACTGGCTCTGCACGCGGTAGTCGCCCGCGGCGGGCCGCTTGACGACGGCGTGGCTGAACTCGCCGCCGAAGAACAGCAGCGACCACTCGCCGTCGTCGACGATGGCCTGCACGAAAGGCTGCAGCAAATATTCGCCTGGCGGCAGCTCAGATACCGCGCGATCGAACGCGGCGTCGCCCGCCGTGCCGCGCACTGTGCGCCACGCGCCACCGCTGATGCATGGTTTGGCCACAACGTCCTGGCCATGGAACGGAGCCAGGGCATCGCGCAAAGCCCCGTGCGAGGCGAGCCGGGTGGGAATGATCGGCACTCCGAGCGATTCCAGTTGCAACAGGTAGCGCTTGTCGCTGTTCCAGCGCATCAGTGCTACGGGATTGATGACCGGCACGCCCGCGCGCTCGAGCCGGTCCAGCCAGGCAAGGAACGCGTCGTAGTGTTCGAAGTAGTCCCAGATGGTGCGGACCAGCACCGCATCGTGGCGGCCCCAGTCGACACCGGGATCGTTCCATACGCAAACCTGCGACTGGATGTCGAGCGTCGCAAGCGAAGCTACCAAGTGGGCGTCGTCGGGCTGGACGGCCGGATAGGCCGCCGAGGTGGCGATGGCAAGCTGGACGGGCATGGGTTGCTCTCCAAGATCATGGAAAGGGCGCCCTTGCCGAGGTCATCACGAGCCAAGCGTGGCGGATCGTGATCCGTCGCAGCACCCCTTGGCCCGGACGGCGCGCAGAAGGTTTCCGGCGCGCCAAACGTGTGCAGTTTCCTTGCGGCCCTGCAGCGTGTCAATTTGCCGATGCGGCAGCGCCCTGCATGGAGAGCGTATGCTCGCGCGGTCCCCATCGCCTGCATGAAGGCACCACGACGTGTTGATCCACTGGACTCATCTCTGGCCGTCCATGCTGGCCTCCTTCCTCGCTTCGCTTGTGGAATGCGTAGAAGCTCTGACCGTGGTGCTGGCGGTAGGCGCGGTGCGCGGCTGGCGCAGCGCATTGGCCGGCAGTGCGTCGGGCTTGGCGGCATTGCTGTTGCTGGTCGTGGCCTTGGGCCACGCGCTCACCCGCATCCCGCTGCAGAAACTGCAGCTGGTGGTGGGCGGCCTGCTGCTGCTGTTCGGCATGCGCTGGTTGCGCAAGGCTGTGCTGCGCGCGGCGGGCGTGCTCGCGCTGCACGACGAGGCGGCGATCTACGAACGCGAGGCACAGGCGCTGCGCGAACAGGCTGTCGCTGCGCATGCGTGGGACAAGCTGGCCTTCGCGGCAGCGTTCAAGATCACCGTGCTCGAAGGCGTCGAGGTGGTGTTCATCGTGCTCGCCATCGGCGCCGGCCGTCCCGACCTGCTGTGGCCGGCCAGCCTGGGCGCGCTCGCTGCATTGCTGGTGGTGGCGGCGCTGGGCGTGGCGGTGCACAAGCCGCTGGCGCGCGTGCCGGAGAACACCTTGAAGTTCGCGGTGGGCGTGTTGCTGTGCGCGTTCGGCACGTACTGGGCGGGCGAGGGCATGGGCTATGCGTGGCCGGGTGCGGACGGCGCCATTCCGCTGCTCATGTGCGCCTTCCTGGCAGTGGCGATGCTGTGCGTCGCCGGATGCCGGCGCATGGCGGCGGGAGTCGCCCGATGAGCTGGCTGCGTACGATCCTGGCCGAACTCTGGGGCCTGTTCGTCGACGACGGCCGCTATGCATTCGCCATCGTGGCGTGGCTGCTGCTGGCGTGGCTGGCGCTGCCGCTGTTGCGGCTTGGCGGCGGTTGCAACGCGCTGGTGTTCGCGGCCGGCCTGCTCGCGATCCTGGCCGAGAACGTGTTGCGCCGCGCGCGACGTTGAGCCCGGAACGGTGCCGGGTTCTAGCCGGCGTCGTCCCAGAACACTTCGACCGCATCGGGGTTCATGAAACCCCAGATGGGCGTGCCAAGCCGCACCAGGCCTGTGCGGATGCGGTGGGTGCATTCGTCGTACGCGGAAATGCGATAGACCAGCTGGTACCTCGAGGTGGTGAACCACATCGACAGCGGCAAAGACAGCCAGACGGCATTGGACTTTGCCTGCAGGATGCGCAGCTTGTTGGCGCTGGCCCAGTCCTGCAGCAGGGCCTTCGCGTTCGCGTAGTGGCGCCAGGTCAGGTAGGTCGCTGCGACGATCACTACCACCAGCAACAAAGGCGCGGTCTTGCCCATCGTGTATCCCCCGGTTTCCCCGTGCGAAGCGTGGGCCGTGCCGTGCGGCGGCGCAAGTCGTCCCTGCCGTCAGGGACTGGTCGAACCCCGGCTCGCCATGCCAAGGTTGCCGGATGACGAACGAAACCAGCTCCCCTGCCTACCTGCGCCGGCTCGGCGTATGGGACGGCGCGATGATCGTGGTCGGCGGCGTGATCGGCGCCGGCATCTTCCGCACGCCGGCCACGGTGGCGGAACGCACGGCGTCCGGCCTGCCGCTGCTGGCGGTGTGGGTGCTGGGCGGGCTGCTCACGCTCACCGGCGTGTTGTGCTACGCGGAACTGGGCTCGCGGCGGCCGCACGCGGGCGGCATCTATCTCTACATTCGCGAGGCTTTCGGTTCGCTGCCGGGCTTTCTGTTCGGCTGGGCGATGGCGCTGATCAACTATCCCGGCAGCGTGGCGGCGGTGGCCACCACGTTCGCCGATTATTTCTGCAAGGCGCTGGACCTGCCGCTGCCGTGGGTGAAGCCGGTGGGTGTGGCTGCGATCGTGTTCATCGTGGGCGTGAACCTCACCGGCATCCGCGCCGGCGCGATGATGCAGAACATTTTCGCGGTGCTGAAGCTCACCGCGATCGCGATGCTGGTGGCAGTGGGTCTGGCGTTGGCGCACGGCCATCTCGGCGGCGTACTGGCGACCGACACCACGCATCCGGTGTCCGGGGGCGCCTTCGTGGGAGCGTTGCTGCCGGTGTTGTTCACTTATGGCGGCTTTCATTATTTGAACGATCTCGCCGGCGAGGTGCGCGATCCGCAGCGCACGCTGCCGCGCGCCTTGCTGCTCGGCATGCTGGGCGTGGTGCTGGCTTATGTGCTGGCGAACGTGGCCTACCTCACCGGCCTGGGCCATGCGGGACTGGCCGGCAGCTCCGCGCCTGCGGCCGACCTGATGCGCCGCCTGTTCGGCGAGACCGGCGCGAAGGTGATGGCGATCGGCATCGCCTGTTCCACCTTCGGCTATTGCAGCATCGCCATCGCCGGCGGCGCGCGCGTGATGCAGACCATGGGCGCGGACGGCATGCTGTTCCGCGCGGTGGGCTACATCGACCCGCGCACGCGCACGCCGCAGGTGGCGCTTGTCGTGCTGGGTGCGTGGACCGTGGTGCTGGTGTTGTGGGGCAACTTCGGCCAGCTGGTGGACTACACCGCCGTGGGCGAGTGGCTGGGCCACGCCGTCGGCATCGGCACGCTGTTCTGGTATCGCTGGAAGTTCGTGGACGAACCCGCGCCGTACCGCGTGCCGCTGTTTCCGCTGATGCCGCTGGTGTTCGTGCTCACTGTGACGGGCGTGATCGTCGCCACCGCGATTTCCTCGCCGCACGATGCGGGCATGAGTCTGCTCATCATTGCGCTGGGTGCGCCGGTGTACTGGCTGTGGCAGTGGTGGCAGCGCCGGTCGGCGGCGTGAACGGCTCCGGCTGCTTGCCGGCGTGGGTTTGCGCGCTGGATTGATTGCCATCGCCGGTGCTGCGTTCGCGGGTTTCGTCGACGCGGCACGCAATGCATGTGCGGAGTGACGACGAGGGCCGCGATGCCGTGGCTGTCGGCGGGGTTATGCTTGCGGATCGATTTCTTCGGAGCCGCCCATGTGCCTGATCGCTTTCGCCTGGCAGGCGCACCCGCGCTGGCGGCTGGTGCTGGCCGGCAATCGCGACGAATTCCACGCGCGGCCCAGTGCGGAGCTGGCGCGCTGGGCCGACTTGCCCATCGTCGCCGGGCGCGATCTTGAAGCCGGCGGCACGTGGCTGGGCGCGACGGATGGCGGGCGCTGCTGCGTGGTCACCAACGTGCGCGATCCACGCGATCCGCAGCAGGGCGCCTCGCGCGGCCTGCTCGTCAGCGACTATCTTGCAGGCGATGCGGACGCGACAGTGCACGCGGAGCGGTTGCGTGCCCGTGCCGGGGACTATCGTCCCTTCAACCTGCTTACGTTCGATGCGCATGCCGCGTTCTATCTGGGCAATCGCCCGGAGTCCCGTGCCGAGGCGGTGAGTCCCGGCGTGCATGGTCTGTCGAACGCGGATTTCAATACGCCGTGGCCAAAGACGCGCGCGTTGATGGCGCGCCTGGATGCGTGGCTGGCCGATCGCCGCGAGGAGGATTTCGCGCCGCTGTTCAGCGCGCTCGCCGACGAGCGGCAGGCACCCGATGCGGACCTGCCCGATACCGGCGTGGGCCTGGAGCGCGAGCGCTGGCTTTCCAGTGCCTTCATCCGCGGCGAACACTACGGCACGCGCGCGAGCACGGTGGTGGCGATCGGCCACGATGGGTCAGGGGTGATCGTCGAGCGGCGCTTCGGGCCGGAGGGCCGCTTCCTTGGCGAGAGCCGGCTGTCCCTCGGAACGCAGGGCTCCTAGAGCAACTCGCCGTCCACGTAATACCAGCGGTCCGCCTCGCGCACGAAACGGCTGATTTCGTGCTGGCGTTGGGCGCTGCCACCGGCGAGGCGATAGCGGGCCACGAATTCCACCGTGGCGTGATCGGCGTCGAGCAGCTGTTCGCCACGCACGTCCAGCCCCAGCCAGGTTGGCGCGGGCTGTTGCGCGCTCAGCCGCAGCGAAGCGGGCCGGGTATCGGCGTGCCAGGTGCCGAGCAGGTAGTCCTCGCGCTTGAGCACGTAGGCGCTGTAGCGCGAACGCATCAGCTGGGCAGGGCTGCTGGCTGCTGCGGCGCCGTCGAGCAGCGGGCCGCAGCAGGTGGCGTAACCGGCCGGGTGGCCGCAGGGGCAAGGTGTGAGGGTGTCGATTGCCTTCATGCCACCCCGGCGCAGACGCTCAGGCGGGGCGGCCGCGCAGCACGCGGGCAGGCAGCATCAGGAGTGCGCCGAGGAAGGCGAACACCGCGCCTACGGTGATGCCCACCAGCCGGAACGGCAGGCAGATCAGCCACACGATGGGGTAAAGCACCAGCGCCAGCAGCGCGATCGGCCAGCAGAACACCAGCAGCAAGAGCCAGAGCAGGAAAGCGGCCATGACATGACCTCAGGAGAGGATGGATGGCAAAACTGTAGCGCGATTCGCGACGCGCTGCGCAGTGTCTTTCGGCACCCCGCAGCTGTGCTCACATCACCGGCTTCGCGCCGATCAGCAGTGCGTGCAGCCAGAACGCGAAAGCCGCCCAGGCCACCACGCCGACGACGACGGTGAGGGCCGTGCCCTTGAGCGTGCCGGGCGGGTACACCGTGCCCTCGCGGCGGTCGCGGCGGCGCGAGGGGGCGAACAGCGCCACGGCCCACAGCAGAAAGGCGCCGAACAGCACCACGTCGTGCAGCATGCCGGTGGCGAGCAGATGGCCGAATGCCCATGTCTTCACCGCCAGTACCTGCGGATGATGCAGGCGCGCCTTGATGCCGTTGCGCGGCACCCGTGCGGCGGCGAGCAGCACGAAAGCCACCAGGGTGAACAGTGCGTTGAGCCGCATCAGCCACAGCGGCGGCGAGTACAGCAGCACCGGCGTGTGCCGCGCCAGCCCGAAGCCCCAGCAGATCAGCACAAAGCCGACCAGCGATATCAGCGCGTACAGACCTTTCCAACGCGTCGGGCCCAGCCGGGCGATCTGCTTCGCACGCCAGTCATCGGCAAAGATGCGCAGCGAATGCATGCCGAGAAAAAGCACGAGACCGAGGATCAGCACAGGCATGGCAGGCGGCTCCGCAGGCGGTATCGCGGAGTATAGGCGGCCGCGCGCAGCGTCACGAGTGCGGTGCGACCCGTACGGCCAGCGCCAGCGCGTCGCCGTGCAACACCAGCGTGCCGCTTCCGGGTCGCCATGCGTCGCCCGCGTGCAGCGGACCTTCGGCGGTATCGATGTTGCCCCGCATGCAGTACACCAGCGCGATGCCGGCATCGGCGTGCCGTGTACCCGCGCCGTGCCACGCTTCGATGTCGCCGCGCATGCGGTCGCGGCGCAGCATCAGGTTGAAGTCGCGGCTGGGTCCGCCAGCCAGCGTCACGTCCACGCCGGTTTCGCCGCGGAACGCGAAGGGCATGCCTGGCGTGGTGAGGGCGTGGTGGTGCCCGTCGTCCATCTTCATCGTGAAGCCGGCACCGTCGAGCAGGGCGATCACGCGGTCGATACCGGGGAAGGCGGAGAACGGCGCGGCGCTTTCCACCTCGGCAACGCTCACGCGCCAGAGGAAATCGTCCATGCCTGCGCCGGGCGGATGGATGGCCAGTTCGCGGGTGCGGCCCAGGCCGTTCTTCCATGGCGTGGCCGGGCAATCGGCAAGTCGGAGGATGGGCATCGTCGAAACCGCGGTCGATGGTTTGCGCCGGAGCGTCGCATGGTGGCACGAGGGCGGTTCGGCTGCTCTCGCTTCGAGACGAGGGATCGGCATCCAGTCGTTGCCCCGCGGCCGGGCGCGGGGCAACGGCTCAGGCCATCAACGCATGATGCCGGTGTGTCCCAGCGAATAGCGGCCCGGCTGCGGCCACACTGCGAGGCCGTGCGGCTCGGCGCCGACCTTGATGATGCGCACCTTGCCGGTAGCGGTGTCGAAGGCGTAGACGACGTCGTCGAAGCGGCCGGAGAGCCACAGCGTCTTGCCGTCCGCGCTGACGTTGCCCATGTCCGGGCTGCCGCCGCCAGGGATTGGCCAGTTGGCGACGACCTTGCGCGTGGCGAAGTCGATCACCGACACGCTGCCGGGTCCGTGGCGCGGGCCGTGCACCTTGTTGGAGCCGCGGTTGGCGACGTACAGCCTGGTGGCGTCGCGGCTGGGGTATTCGCCGTGCGTGCCGATGCCGGTCTTGATGAAGCCGATCTTGGTGAAGCTGTCGCCGTCGATCAGGAACACGCCGTCGGCCATCATGTCGGCCACGTAGAACACCTTGCCGTCGGGCGAGACGCGGATGTCCTGCGGCATGCCGTGCTTGTCGAGTTCGAGATAGCCAAGCACCTTGTGGTTGACCATGTCGATCTTGGTCAGCTTGCCGCCGAACTCGCAGGTGAAGATCGCGTAGCGGCCGTCGATGGCGAAGTCGGCGTGGTTGATGCCCTTGCACTCGGGCGCGTTCACGCTGAACTTCAGCGCCATCGTGTGCGGGTCGCGGAAATCCAGCCGTGCGTGCGCCTCGGCCACCACGATGGCGTACTTGCCGTCGGGGGTGAAGTACATGTTGTACGGGTCGTCCACCGGAATCGCCTGGCCGGGCTTGCCGGTCTTCGGATTGATGGGCGTGAGGCTGCCGTCGTTGTGGCCTTCGGCGTTGTTGGTGACCCACAGCGTCTGGAGGTCGTACGCGGGCACCACGTGCTGCGGGCTGCGGCCGACCTTGAAGGTGTCGACCACCTTGTAGGTGGCGGGGTCGATCACGGTGACGCTGTCGCCGCGCAGGTTCGGCACGTAGATGCGCTGCAGCGCGCCGGCCACGGCCGGGCTGAACATGTTGAAGCCCGCCTGGCTGTACATGTCGGCGGGATTCACCACACGCGGCATGCCGGGCACGGTGGTCACGGATTGCGCCAGGGTCGCGGCGGAGGCGCAGAGGCCGACGAGGGTGCCGGCCAGCAGCGCGAGGCGGGGGAAACGACGGGAACGGTGGGTCATGATCGGTTTCGCTGTGGGAATGGGGAAGCGAGCGGGCCATTATCGCCCAGACGTGTCCTTGCGGATCGCCTCGACGGTGCGCGCCACGATGGCGTCGATGCCGAGCTGGCCCAGTGCCGCGCTGGAGCGGTGCGGGTCGCCGCCGTACACGCCGTCGGCGGTGCCAAGCTTCGGCGCGCTGCGCAGGCCGTCCAGCCGCACCATCTGCGGCGCCACCGCCAGTTGCAGCGAAGTGTCGGCCAGGCCCGCATGGGTGCCGATCTCGTCGTCGCGGATGCCGTGCTGGCGCAGGATCTGCGCGTAGCCGGTGGAACTCGCCTCGTAGTATTCCGGCGGCACGAAGGCGCGCGCCTGCGTGCCGGCCCATTGCTTGTTGAGCTGCGCCATCACGTGTTGCAGGTCCTTCTGGTAGCCGCCGTGGTCGCCGAGGAACACGATGTTGCGGAAGCCGTGTACGGCAAAACTGTTGGCGGCCGATACCAGCAATTGTTCGAAGGTAGCGTCCGGGATGGTGATGGTGCCGGGGAAGCGCATGTGCGAGGTCGGCGGGCTGTAGCCGCCTTCGGGCACGTAGTCGACGGTGGGCGCCACCAGCGCATTGCCCAGCTTCTGCGCGATGCGCTCGGCCAGCACCGTGGCGCGCCGGTTGTGCTTGCCCACCGCGATGTAGGGGCCGCTCTGCTCGGTGCCGCCGATGGGGATGATGAGGGTGGTCTTGCCGGCGTGGACCTGGTCGCGGATTTCGGTCCAGGTGAGGTCCTGCAGCTGCACGGTGGCGGGCGCCTGCGCGAAAGCGGCCTGCGCGGCGAACAGCAGCGCGGCGAATGCGAAGGCGCGTGGCAGAAAGCGTGATGGCATGGTGTTCCTTGGGTGGAATGGGGATCAGGCGGCCTTGAACGTCACCACCAGCACGTCGCGGTGCGCGGCCTGTGCGGGGTCCTTCGGCACCACCGGCGTGACGCCGTGGAACACGCGGTGGTCGTCCAGCAGGGCCGCGTCGAAGGCGCGGGCGAGGGTGAACTGGCCGAGTTCGCTGCCGTCGGGCGCGTGGATGGTGGTGGTGCCGCGCTCGATGTTCTCGCGGTCGATCAGCAGCACCAGCACATAATCCACGCCATCGCGGTGCACGCCCTCGGGCGTGGGTTCGCCGGCCGCGTCGGCGCGCGCCTCGATGCGGAACTGGTGCACCTCGATGCGCCATTGGCGTACCTGCGGGGCCAGCGCGTCGAAGCGGTCGCGGCAGAACGCGAGGATGCGCCCGAGGCTGGCGCCGTCCGCGATGGCCGGTTCCACCGGTTCGAACCAGCGTTCGATGCCGCCCTGCAGGGCGTTGTAGGAGAGGCTCTGGTAGTGCGGCTGATCCGGTTCGCGGCGGATCGTGCCGGTGGCATCGGCGGCGAACACGGCGTGCCGGCGACGGCGGTGGCGCCCGCGTTCGGCGAGGTAGCGGTCGTCGCCCAGTGCGTTCCAGCTCGCGGCGAACACGGGCCAGTCGGCGAGCGTGGCCGCGTCGAGCAGGCCGCGCATGGCATCGGCGGTGACGAAGGCGAAGCCGTCGAGCCGCAGGGCTGCGTGCAGATCGGAAGGGGTGGGGTGGTCCATCCGTGCAAACTAGCAGTTTGCGCATGAAGCGGCACTGGCTGGTACGTGGCGGGATGCGGGCAAAACCGTTGCCTTGGCTGGAGAAGCCTTTCTCCAGGGAGGCTGCCGAGGGCGGTTCCGGTGTGCGGCGGCGGCATCCGTCTCCGCGTTCCGCGGACGGGGAGTGGCAGCCGTGTCGAACGTGCTTCTTAGGCACGCGAAGCATCCATGACGAATGGACATATGAACGTCCAGACGTTTAGACGTCTATTGACATGTCGACATGTCATATGCAGAATCCGTCGTACTCATCGAGACCGGCTGAGGGACAGGCCCTTTGAAGCCGGGGCAACCTGCGGAATGTTCCGCGACGGTGCCAACTCCTGCGGTGGTGCTTAGGCACACCGGCAGATGGGCAGCTTGCGCAGCGGCGTCGTGCCGCATTCGCGCGGGGCTCCTCTCCGGCATCCGCAGGACGATGCCGAACGGAGAGACGCATGAGCCAGCCGCAGCCCGAAACCTGTACTCCCTGTACCACCGAGGTGGTCGGCCTGTCCGTGGCGCCGCGCGCGCTGGGTGCGCAGCGCAGCACGCGGCGGCTGTCGCTCAGCCCGAAGTACGGCAAGGGTGCGTGTGCGGCCGATGTGCACTACCTGTGGTGCGGTGCGCCGGATGCGCCAACGGTGATCGTGCAGGGCGGGATTTCCGCGAATCGCGACGTTACCGCGCCGGCTGGCGCCGCACCGGGCTGGTGGCAGCCGCTGGTGGCCGAGGATGCGGCGATCGATCTCGCCCGTTTCCGCGTGCTGGCCATCGACTGGCTCACTCCGGCGGATCTGGGCGCCGCCACCGTCTCCAGCGAAGACCAGGCTGACGCACTGGCTGTCCTGCTCGACGCGCTGGGCATCGTCAAGGCGCATGCCTTCGTGGGTTCGTCCTACGGTGCGATGGTGGGCCTGGCCTTCGCCGCGCGACATGCGCAGCGCGTCGATCGCCTGGTGCTGCTGGCCGGCGCGCACCGCGCCCATCCGCTTTCCACCGCGCAGCGCAGTGTGCAGCGCGGCATCGTGCGCCTGGGCCAGTCCAGCGGACAGTTGGACGAGGCGCTGGCGCTGGCGCGGCAGCTCGCCATCACCACCTATCGCGGTAGCGCCGAATTCGGCCGTCGCTTCGCTGGCGAGGCGGAATGGCGCGGCGAGCGCTTCCACTTCCCGGTCGAGGATTACCTCGAGCATCAGGGTCGCCGCTTCGTGGAACGCTTCGATGCCGACCGCTTCCTGGCACTGTCCGAATCCATCGACCTGCACGACGTGAAGCCCGAGCAGGTGCCGCTGCCGACCACGCTGATCGGCTTTCCGTCGGATCGCCTGGTGCCGCTGGCCGATCTCTGCGAACTGCAGCGCCGCCTGCGCGGCCCGGCCACGCTCGAAGTGGTGGAGTCGCCCTACGGCCACGATGCCTTCCTCAAGGAGCCGGAGCAACTTGCGCCATTGCTGCGCGAAGCCCTGCGCTGAACCCTCACGACAACGCACAACTTTTATTCGGATTTCGGGAGAACCCCATGAGCGAGAACACGGCTTCCAGCACCCGCGCGGTGCGCGCCGGCATCGAGAGCGACACCCAGCACGGCGCGGTGGTTCCGCCGCTGCATCTCTCGACCAACTACAGCTTCGAGGGTTTCGGCCGCAAGCGCACCTACGACTATTCGCGCAGCGGCAATCCCACGCGCGACCTGCTGGCGAACGCGCTGGCCGAACTGGAGCAGGGCGCGGGCGCCGTGGTCACCGCCAGCGGCATGGCCGCGGTGGCGCTGGCACTGGAGCTGGTGCCGGCCGGCGCCACGGTGTTGGCCGCGCATGACTGCTACGGCGGTACGTGGCGCATCCTCGACGCCTGGGCGAAGAAGGGCCGCTTCGCGGTGCAGTTCGCCGATCTCACCGATCCCGCGGCGCTGGCCATCGGCCTCGCCGCCAAGCCCGCGCTGGTGTGGGTGGAAACGCCGTCCAACCCGCTGCTGCGCATCACCGACATCCGCCACGTGGCGCAGGCCGCGCACGCCGCGGGCGCGCTGGTGGTGGTGGACAACACCTTCCTCTCGCCCGCCCTGCAACAACCGTTGGCGCTGGGCGCCGACGTGGTGGTGCACTCCACCACCAAGTACATCAATGGCCACAGCGACGTGGTGGGCGGCGCCGTAGTGGCGCGCACGCCGGAGCTGGCCGAGCAGCTCAAGTGGTGGGGCAACTGCAACGGCCTCACCGGCGCGCCGTTCGACAGCTACCTCACCCTGCGCGGCCTGCGCACGCTGGGCGTGCGCCTGCGCCAGCACCAGGAAAACGCCGAACGCATCGCCACGCATCTGGACGGCCATGCCGCCGTGCGCAAGGTGTACTACCCCGGTCTCGCGTCCAACCCGTACCACGCGCTGGCCGCGCGCCAGCAGCAGGGCTTCGGTGCGATGCTCAGCTTCGAGCTCGACGGCGACGAGTCGCAGATCGCCGCCTTCGTCGATGGCTTGGAGTATTTCTCGCTGGCCGAATCGCTGGGCGGCGTGGAAAGCCTGATCGCGCATCCGGCCACCATGACCCACGCCGCGATGGCGCCGGAAGCGCGCCGCAAGGCCGGCATCGCCGACACTCTGCTGCGCGTGTCGGTGGGCATCGAGGACGGCGACGATCTGCTGCGCGACCTCGATGCCGCCCTGGCGCGCGCCGTGGCCGCCGGCAAATCCAAACGTGCGGTGGGTGCATGAGCGCGGTGCTGGCCGAAGCCGCGCCCGTGGCGGCACACGAGGCGGCACCCGCCATCGCCGTGGTGCTGCTCGGCACGGGCGTCGTCGGTGGCGCCTTCCTCAAGCTGCTGAATACGCCCGCCGCTGCATCGCTGCGGCTGGTGGGCGCGGCCAACTCGCGCCGCCAGCAGACCGAGCCCGCGAAGCTCGCCGAGCGCAACCTGCGCGAGCAGCTGAAGAGCACCGGCGCGCAGCGCGACGACGCGGCTCTGCTCGCCGCGCTGGCCGCCAGCGCCGCGCCGACCAAGGTGATCGTGGACGCCACCGCCAGCGCCGCACTGGCCGCGCGCCATGCGGAGTGGCTGGCGCACGGCTACCACGTGGTCACCGCCAACAAGTCCCTGGGCGGTGGCGAGCTGCCGGGCTGGCGCGCGCTGCAGGCCGCATTGGCCAACGGCGCGCGCTACGGCGACTCCGCCACCGTGGGCGCGGGCCTGCCGGTGCTTTCCACGCTGCGCCGCCTGCGCCAGTGCGGCGACGCGTTGCTCACGCTGGAAGGCGTGTTCTCCGGTTCGCTCAGCTATCTGTTCAACAGTTACGACGGCAGCCGCCCGTTCTCCGCGCTGCTGCGCGAGGCGCGCGAGCACGGCTACACCGAACCCGATCCGCGCGCCGACCTTTCGGGCGAGGACGTGGCGCGCAAGCTGCTGATCATCGCCCGCAACGCCGGCTTCGCGCTGGGCTGGGACGAGGTGCAGGTGGAAAGCCTGGTGCCCGAGCCGCTGCGCGCGCTGGACACCGAGCAGTTCCTTGCCCGGCTCGAGGAACTCGACGAGCCGCTCGCCGCCCTTCATGCCGAGGCCAAGTCGCGCGGCAACGTGCTGCGCTTCCTCGCTCGCCTCAACCAGCGCGGCCGCGCCCGCGTGGGCCTGGTCGAAGTGGCCGCCGACCATCCTGCCGCGCGCCTGTACGGCACCGACAACCAGTTCGCGCTCACCACCACGCGCTACCACACCCAGCCGCTGGTGATTCAAGGGCCGGGCGCGGGCCCCGAGGTCACCGCGCAGGCGCTGCTGGGCGACGTGCTGGCCCTGGGTTGAGATATTGCGGGAGCGCGCGCATCCCGCGGGCAACCGTCTCGACTCTTTGCCCTTTGCTCCGGCCTGCATCGGAGCGAAGGACGCGCGTGGTCATGCCACCTGCGCCTTCGGCACGAACTGCAGGTACGGTTCCGCCTCGCGCAAGGCGCGGGCGAAGGACGGACGCTCCATCAACCGTTGCCGGTAGGCGGCGACATGCGGAAAGTCGTCCACCGGCTCCGCCCACGCGGAATAGAACAGCGGCGGCGCCGCCGCGCAGTCGGCCATGGTGAAGGTGTCGCCCGTGGCCCAGGTGCGCTCCTGCATTTCCTGCTCGAGCAGCGCATAGGCGGTGCGCAGCTGCGCGCGTGCCTGCTCCACGCCCAGCGTGTCGTGGCTGCCTTCGGGCCGCATGCGGTCGGTGATGATCTTCTGCGTGGGCACGTGCAGGTACAGGTCGAAGAAGCGGTCGCGTTCGCGCACGTTCAACGCGGCCTGCGCGCCGATGGGCAGCAAGGCCGCAGGCCCCGGATAGTGCAATTCCAGGTACTCGATGATGATGCTGGACTCCGGCACGGTACGGTCGCGCATTTCGTCGCGCAGCACCGGGAAGCGCAGGATCGGCCAGACCTTGCGGAAATCCTCGCGCGAGGCTTCGTCGTCCAGCCGCACGATGTGCGGTTCGAAAGGGGTGCCGTTCTCGTACAGTGCGATCAGCACCTTGTGGCAGAACGAGGACAGCGGGTGCATGTAGAGATGCAGATTCATCGATGACTCCCTGATGGTTTTCCGATCGATCGAGGCGCATGAGCGGCCTCTTGTCACCACGACGAACGGGCGAGGGAATTTTCGACAACGCGGAGGATGGTTGGTGCGATGCGGCTCCTGACTCGGTGACAGAGCCGAAGTGGACGGGTTCTCCGGAGGCTTGCAAGCGCGCCTGGCCCGAGGCCCAGGTCAGCCTGCCACGCGGCCGCCGTCCGCCTCGGCGATCGACACCGGCACGGGTTTGACGCGCACGGCCAGCACCACTCCGGCCACCAGCAGGGCGATGCCGAGCAGGGCCGATGGCGCGGGCATCCGATGGCGCAGCACGAAGGCATACGCCAGCGCAGCCAGCGTCTCGAACACGATCAGCTGCCCCACCAGCGCCGTGGGCAGGCGCTGGCTGGCTTCGTTCCAGCACAGCGTGCCCAGCCACGAAGCGAACAGACCGATGGCCGCCATCAGGCAGACGAACAGCGTGGGGTGCGGTCCCAGCGGCATCGGGAATGCGCTGCCGCCGGCTTTCATCGTGCCCCACACGACGGCATAGCCCAGCGCGGCCAGCGGCAGCATCGCCACGCCCTGCGCCGTGGCCCAGGCGCGCGGGTTGCGGTCGGGGTGATGGCGCAGCCAGTCGGCGTTGCGCAGCGGATACCAGGTCCAGCAGGCCACGGCGCCGCAGGCGAACAGCGCGCCGGAGGCATAGCGCGCCAGGCCGCCCTGCGCGTGGCGCAACGCGGCCAGCTCGGCGTGGTTCACGCTGGCGATGCCGGCGACGATCAGCAGCAGCGGCGGCGCCAGCCGCCGCCACGGCAATCGGCCGTCGCGGCGGCCATTGCGCAGGTTGGCGGCGATGGCGATGACCACCGGCAGGGTGCCGACGATCATCGTGGGCAACGGTGCGCCGGCGCGCTGGATGGCGCTGGCCAGGCACAGGTAGTACAGCAGGTTGCCGATCGCGACGAGCTTGAGCGCCTCGATCCAGTCGGCGCGGGTCAGCTGGCGCAAGGCTCCGCGGTGCAGCCACGCCAGCGGCAGCGCGATCAGGCCGAAGGCGAGGTAGCGCGCCACCGACTGCAGCGCCGGCGGGTAATCCGGCAGCAGCAAGGGAGCGACGAAGACCATGCCCCACATCAGGCCGGCCACGAGTGCGTAGAGGGTTCCCTTCAACATGCCTGCAGCATGACGCGTCGCGATGCGTCCGTCTTGAAGCAGATTGCTACGGACGGAGCCGGGCTCCCACCTGGCGCTGGTAGCGCGCCGGCGTCACGCCGTAGCGCCGCGCGAAGGCGCGGGTGAGGTGGGCCTGGTCGCTGAGGCCGGTGGCAGCCGCCACCTGGGCCGGCGGTTCGCCCGCGTCGAGCAGGCGTTTGGCGCGGGACAGCCGCAGCGCCATCAGCATCTGCTGTGGCGTGGCGTCATGCTGGGCGCGGAACTGGCGCAGGAAATGGAACGGGCTGAGTCCGGCCACGGCGGCCAGCTGGTCGAGGCTGAGGCGCTCGGCCAGGTGCGCATGCAGGTAGTCGATCACCGGTGCGAAGCGGATCGCCGCCTGCGCGGGAGCCGGTCGCGGCACGCGGGCATGCGTGCGGAAGCGGTCGAGCAGCACGGCGAGCAGGCTGTCGAAGGCTATCGGTTCGTCGGCCTGCCAGAGTGCGTCGAGCAAGGCGGTGACTTCGCGCGTGCCGGCCTGGTCGGCGCGCACGGCCTGGTCGAACCACCAGTCGGGCTCGCCGGTGACCTGTGCAGCCAGTGCCGGATCGATGTAGATCATGCGGTAGCGCCAGCCACCCGCGGTCTCGGCGCTGCCGGTGTGCAGCTCGCCGGCGTGCATCATCACCAGCGAATCGGGCGGCGCCAGATGCTCGGCGCCGCGATAGCGGAACCGCTCCACGCCGGACTCGATCGCGCCCAGCCCGAAGCCGTCGTGGCAGTGCAGTTCGAAGGCATGCCGCACGATGTGCGCGCGATAGAGCTCCACGCCGGCGTGGTGCGGCGGATGCCGGAACTGCGCCCTGTCGGCGGAATGATCGAACTGGCCGGGTACGCCTTGCATGCGGCGATGATGGCACGCCGCGGGCTTCAGCCGCCCGCGCCGCCATCGAGCAGGGCATTGAGCCGGGTGCGCGTGAGCGGGCCGAAGCGCAGACGCTCGCAGAGATCCTGCAACGCATGGCCGTCGCCGCGCTGGCGGCGCAGCGAATCGATGCCGTCCGGTACCGGCGCATCCAGCGCGATGCGGGTGAGCCGCCGGTAGAGTCGCGCCTGCTCGCCGTGCTCGCGCAGTTTCGCGGCGCAGCTGGCGGCGCCGCGGATGCGCAGGAAGGCCACTTCCTCCACGCGTTCGAGCAGGGCCTCGAGGGTACCGAAGTGGGCGAGCAGGGCGGCGGCGGTCTTGGCGCCGATGCCGGGCACGCCGGGAATGTTGTCCACGGCGTCGCCGCACAGCGCGAGGTAGTCGGCCACCTGGTGCGGGTGCACGCCCAGTTTTTCGTACACGCCGGCGGGGCCCCAGCGCAGGTTGCGGGCGTAGTCCCATTGTTCGTCGCGTTCGCCCAGCAGTTGGCCGAAATCCTTGTCGGCGGAAACGATCACGCCGGGCACGCCGTGTGCGCGCAGGTTCCACAGCGCGCTGCCGATCAGGTCGTCGGCCTCGTAGCTATGGTCGATCAGCACGGTGATGCCGAGCGCGGCGGTGACTTCGCGGCACAGCACGAACTGGCGCTCGAGGTCGGGTGGCGGCAGCTCGCGGTTGGCCTTGTACGGCGGGTAGATCGCGTTGCGGAACGAGCTGGTGAGCGACGCGTCGAAGGCCACGGCCAGCCGTTCCGGCTGCACCCGCTCCAGCAGTTCGCACAGGAAGCGGGTGTAGCCGTGCACGGCGTTGGCGGGGTGGCCTTCGGCGTCGTGGAATTCGTCCGGCATCGAATGCCAGGCGCGGAACACGTAGAGGCTGCCGTCCACCAGGTGCGCGGCATCGCGGCGGTTCGCGCTCACGGCGCCCACGTGCTTAGCAGCTCGTCCAGCGCGGGACGTTCGCGGTCGGGCACCTCGGTCTGCGGCGTGCCGAGATGCACGAAGCCCACTACGTGCTCGTTCGGGTCCAGGCTCAGCAGCGTCGCCACGTCGGGATCGTAGGCGGCCCAGCCGGTGAGCCATTGCGCGCCGAAACCCAGCGCGTGCGCACCGAGCAGGATGTTGTAGGCCACGCAGCCGGCGCTCAGGCGCTGCTCGATCTCGGGAACGCTGCTGCCGGCATCGAGACGCGCGATCACGGCGATCACCAGCGGCGCGAAGGTATAGCGCAGCTGTTCCTTTTCGCGCTTGGCGTCGGACAGTTCCGGCTGCTTGCGTATCGCGAATTCCGCCAGCCGTTCGCCGAAGCGCAGCTTGGCGTCGCCTTCGAGGCGGATCAGCCGGAACGGCGCCAGCTTGCCGTGGTCGGGCACGCGGATCGCGGCGGCGAGCAGCTCGCGCAGCGTGGCTTCGTCGGGTGCGGGCGCGCCAAGCTGGCGCGAGGGGACGGAGTGGCGTTGTTGCAGCAGGGAAAGGGCGGTCATGACGCGGGTCGTGGTGCGGGAGCTCCCATGCTAGCGGCCGGGCGTGCCGCAGGCGAATCGGGTATCTGGCGCTTGCTCTGCCGCTTCCTGCGGCACGCATGCCGACTGGTTCACGGATTCGACGAAACGTTCGCGCCGTTTCACGGTGTCGTCATCGCTGCGATACAGGATGGGCGGGCAGGGGATGCACATCGGGAGGAAATCATGATGAAACCACGCTGCATGTCGTTCGTTCTGCTTGGCGCGGCACTGATGCTGGGCACGGCGGCACAAGCCCAGGACAACTATGTCACCGGCATTTTTGCGCCGGCGAAATCGACGACCACGTATCCATGCAACGACGCGCAGTTCCTGCAGGACCAGCAGGCCTTCGAGAACGGCCAGATCACCGCCGACCAGCCCGAGGACGTCTGCGGCATCGTGACCTCGGTGCTGCCGGAGAAGAAGACCCGCAGCGGACACCACGGCTATTTCTACGTGCAGGTGGCGTCGGGCGTGGTGATCGAGATCGTGTCGGATCTCGACCAGATGAGCGCGCCGAAATGGCCATGGGTGGCGGTGGGCGACACCACCTACGTGAAGGGCCGCTACTACTACGACAACATGGACAGCCAGGGCATCGACTGGACGCACCACGGCACCAGCAGCTCCTGGCCGTATGCCGGCTATGTGGTGGTGAACGGCACGAAGTACCAGTAAGCGCTGGCGAAAAGGGCGTCGCCGCGGGCGTCGCCCTTTTCCTGCCGGGTCAGGGCGATGGCGCCGCGGTGCGCAACCGGAAGGCGCCCGGCAGCAGTGCCCCCACGCTGGTCTGCGCGTTGTCGCCGCGAAGGTTGGCGAGCAGCACCGGCATCTCGGCGTCGCACAATTCGCTCATCACCTGGCGGCAGGCGCCGCAGGGAGTGACCGGTCCGTCGCAGTCGGCGATCACGGCGATGGCGGCGAAATCGCCCGGCTTGCAGCCGGCGGCGACGGCCGCGAACAGCGCGGTACGTTCGGCGCAGTTGCACAGGCCATAGGAAGAGTTCTCGACGTTGCAGCCGCTGAAGCGGCGGCCGTCGCGCGCCAGCAGGGCGGCGCCCACGGCAAAGCCGGAGTACGGGGCGTGGGCTTGTTCGCGGGCTGCGCGCGCCAGCGCCAGCAGTTCGTCGTGCGGGATGGAACCGGGCATCGTGCTCTCCGTGTTCCCCCGGGCGGTGGATCAGATTAGCGCGCCGCGGCGGCGCGTCCAAGTGCACGCAAACATGGCAAGATGCAGCGACCTTCCACGAGGGATGCACGATGCCGACCACCGTAGCCGCCCTGCGCGAGACCGCCGCCGGCGAACGCCGCGTGGCGATCACT
The DNA here is from genome assembly GCF_014843005.1 of Rhodanobacter sp. DHG33. Classification (GTDB taxonomy): domain Bacteria; phylum Pseudomonadota; class Gammaproteobacteria; order Xanthomonadales; family Rhodanobacteraceae; genus Rhodanobacter_A. Next base: position 64,730 of record NZ_JACYXM010000010.1, read on the forward strand.
CCCGAGATGGCGAAGAAGCTCCAGGGCAAGGGCCTGCGCGTGCTGCTGGAAAGCGGCGCGGGCGCGGCGGCGGGCTTCCCCGACACGGCCTATGCGAACGTGGATTTCGCCTCGGCCGGCGACGTGCTGGCGCAGGCCGACCTGCTGGCCTGCGTGCTGCCGCCGGAGGACGCGACGTTTGCGCAGCTGCGCGAAGGTGCGGTGGTGGTGGGGCAGCTGCGGCCTTACGGCGCGAACGCGCGCGTCGCGGCGCTGGCTGCGCGCAAGCTCACCGCATTCGCGTTGGAACTGCTGCCGCGCACGACGCGCGCGCAGGCGATGGATGTGCTGAGTTCGCAGGCGGCGGTGGCGGGCTACCGCGCCATGCTGATCGCCGCCGAGGCGGCCCCCAAGTTCTTTCCCATGCTCACCACCGCCGCGGGCACGATCCGTCCGTCGAAGGTGCTGGTGATCGGCGCCGGCGTGGCCGGCCTGCAGGCCATCGCCACCGCGCGCCGCCTCGGCGCGCAGACCGAGGGCTACGACGTGCGTCCGGAGACGCGCGAACAGGTGGAGTCGCTGGGCGCGAAGTTCCTCGACCTCGGCGTCAGCGCCGCCGGCAGCGGCGGGTATGCGCGCGAACTGTCGGCGGAGGAGCGCGCGGCGCAGCAGCAGGCGCTGGCCGAGCATCTCAAGGCGTTCGACGTGGTGGTGTCCACCGCCGCCGTGCCGGGCCGCGCGGCGCCGAAGATCCTCACCGCCGCGATGATCGGCGGCATGAAACCGGGTGCGCTGGTCGTGGACCTTGCCGCCGAAAGCGGCGGCAATTGCGAATTGACCCGGCCAGGCGAGCGCGTGGAGCAGGGCGGCGTCACCATCCTCGGTCCGCTCAACCTGCCGGCCGGTGCACCGCTGCACGCCTCGGAAATGTACGCGCGCAACGTGGTGAATTTCGCCGAACTGCTGCTGAAGGACGGTGCGCTCGCTCCAGACTTCGACGACGAGCTGGTGGCGAAGAGCTGCGTGGTGCGCGCCGGCGAGACGCTGTTCAAGGCTTGAGGCCGGGCCTCATTTCCCAGTGAGGGAAGGCCTCAGCGTTTGGGACCGTGCAGCCAGCGCAGCCGCTCCGTGGGCGGCATGGCATGCCACTGCTGCATCAGCCGGGCGCGCTGCTCCGGCGGCAGTTTCTGGAAGCGCTGGTAGGCGTCGTGCAACTGCTCGCGCTTCGCGGGCGGCAGCTCGCGGAACAGGCGCTGATTCTCGCGGGCCTGGTGCCGCTCGGCCGGCGTCATGTGCTGCCAGTCCGCGATGCGCTGGCTGATCTGCGCGCGCTGGTCGGGCGGCAGGTTCACCCACCCTTTGCTTTTCTCCAGCAGGCGCTGCTGGCGTTCGGGCGACATGCTGTTCCAGTCCTGCTGCAAGGGAGACAGCACGTCGCGCTGTGCCGGCGTAAGGCTGTTCCAGGAGGTCATCGGTGCCGGCGAACTCTGCGCGTGCAGTGCGGGCGCGACGAGGCTGCCCAGCAAGGTGGCGAAGGTAAGCGAGAGCAGCGTGCGTGCAGGCGAAGGCATGGTTTAGTGGGTGGGGGCCGAATGGTCGCTGGCGGCCAGCCAGCCGTAGAAGTCGAGGTTCTGGTAGAGGTTGGGGTCGGCCTGCTCGGGGTCGGGCGGCAGCGCGTTGTCGGCTTCGCCGGTGCTGCTGGCGACCACGGCGGTCTCCGGCGCACCCGGCATGGGGCGCGGCGCGGAAGGCCATGCCAGCAGCGCGGCCAGCGCGATCGCCGCGCAGGCGCCGGAGGGTACCAGCCAGCGCGCGAAATGATGCTGCGGCTGGCGCGCGCCGGTGCCGACGGCCAGCGCCTCGCGGCGCGCGGCGCGCAGGCGGCCGGCGATGGCGGGATCGAGATTGTGCGCGGCCTCGTGGTAGAGCGCGCGGGCGCGTTGTTCCAGCTGAGTGTTCGGCATGTCGTTTTCCGGCGTGTTCATCGCCAGCCCTCCAGTTGTTCGCGCAACCGCTGCATGGCGCGCGACAGGTGTGTTTTCACGCTGCCTTCCGAGCAGCCCATGGCCTGAGCAGTCTCAGCCACGTCCAGGTCTTCCAGCATGCGCAGCGTGAAGGCTTCGCGCTGGCGCTGCGGCAATTCGCGCAGCGCCGCGCAGACGTCGCCCCACGACTGCGAGTCCTGCATCCGGTCCAGTGGGCCGGGGCCGTGGTCGGCCGGGTCCCAGCTGGGCAATTCATCGCCCTCGTCGTCGCGGCCGCCGCCCAGCCAGCCCACCACGATCGAACGCACCTTGCGGCGGCGCTGCAGGTCCACGATGCGCCGGCGCAGGATGCCCCAGAACAGCGGTGCCCATTCGGAGGCAGGCTTGTCCCGATAATGGCCGACCAGCCGCAGCATGGCGTCCTGCACCGCGTCCAGCGCGTCCTCGCGGTGACGCAGGTTCAGCTCCGCCACGCGGAAGGCCCGCCGCTCCACCTGCGCCAGGAAGGCGTCAAGGGTGGCCGGGGCCTCCTGCGCGGTCGTAGCCAGCAGTTCGGCATCGAATGTGCTGGCGAGGCTGTTCATGGCAGCCTCGTCCGCGTCGTCGGCAGATGCATGCCTGGGCTCCATCGGTTCGACACCCGTGCTCAACGTTCGGCGCTCGCGAAGGTTGACCGGCGCCCGTATGATGCTGGAGCGACATTGTTCAGGTGGGCGGGACTCATGGGAGAGGGGTCATGATCGACGGGTTTGTGGCGCTGTACATCTTCATGCTGGCTGCGTTCACCGGCCACGAGATCATCGCGCGAGTGCCGGTGATCCTGCATACGCCGCTGATGTCGGGTTCCAACTTCGTTCACGGCATCGTGCTGGTAGGCGCCATGATAGCGCTGGGACACGCCACCACGCCGTTCGGGATCGGCCTGGGCTTCGTGGCCGTGCTGCTGGGCGCGGGCAACGCCGCCGGGGGGTACGTGGTCACCGAGCGCATGCTGGAGATGTTCAAGCCCAGCGGCGGCAAGCCGGGAGACAAGGCATGAGCTGGCTGCCCACCCTGGTCCAAGCCTGCTATTTCCTCGCCGCACTGCTGTTCATCCTGGGTCTGAAACGCATGAGTTCGCCGCGCACGGCCCGCGGGGGCATCGTGTGGGCCGGCGTGGGCATGCTGGTGGCGGTGCTGGCCACGTTCGCGCTGCCGGACATGCACAATCGCGGGCTGATCCTCGCCGCGGTGCTGGTCGGCGTGGCGGCGGCCTGGTGGAGCGGACGCCGCGTGGCGATGACCGCGATGCCGCAGATGGTGGCGCTGTACAACGGCATGGGCGGCGGCGCGGCGGCGGGCATCGGCGCCGCGGAACTGGTGGCGCAGGTGCAGCGTACGGCCGTGGCCGTGCCGGATACCTCGCCGTTGCGCCCGGAAAGCTGGGCGCTGGACGCAGTACACCAGGTGGCCCAGCTGACGCCGGTGGCCCTGGGCTTGGGCGTTTTGGGCGCGCTGATCGGCGCGGTGAGCTTCTCCGGCTCGCTGGTCGCCTTCGCCAAGCTGCAGGGCTGGATGGACCGGCGCTTCGTGTTCCCCGGCCAGCGCGTGGTGAATCTGCTGGTGCTGCTGCTGGCGGTGCTGCACGGCGTGATGCTGGTGACCGGGCATCTCACGGTGCCGGTGATCGCCGCCTTCTTCGTGCTCTCGCTGCTGTTCGGCCTGCTGATGACCCTGCCCATCGGCGGCGCCGACATGCCGGTGGTGATTTCGCTGTACAACGCCTTCACCGGCCTTGCGGTGGCGTTCGAGGGCTACGTGCTGGGCAACGAGGCGATGATCATCGCCGGCATGGTGGTCGGCGCGGCCGGCACCCTACTCACCCAGCTGATGGCCAAGGCGATGAACCGCTCGCTGGGCAACGTGCTGTTCGGCAGCTTCGGCGCGGCGGCGGGCGGTGCGGCACAGGAAATTGCCGGCGCGCAGAAACCCATCGATGCCGCCGACGCGGCGGTGATGATGGCCTACGCCGAGCGCGTGGCCATCGTGCCCGGCTACGGCATGGCGGTGGCGCAGGCGCAGCACAAGGTGTGGGAGTTCGCCAAGCTGCTGATCGAGCGCGGCGTGAAGGTGAAATTCGCGATCCATCCGGTGGCCGGCCGCATGCCCGGCCACATGAACGTGCTGCTGGCCGAAGCGGGCGTGCCCTACGACCTGATCGAGGACATGGACGACATCAACCCCGAGTTCCCCAACACCGACGTGGTGCTGGTGATCGGCGCCAACGACGTGGTGAACCCGATGGCGAAAACCGACCCGACCTCGCCGATCTACGGCATGCCCATCCTCGACGTGGCGGCGGCGAAGCACGTGATCGTGGTCAAGCGCGGCAAGGGCACCGGTTTCGCCGGCATCGAGAACGCGCTGTTCTACGCCGACAACACGCGCATGCTGTACGGCGACGGCCAGGCCGCCGCGGGGCAACTGGTGAGCGAGCTGAAGGCGCTGGACGCCTGAGGGAAGAGTGCGGCCATGGATGGTCGCCCGTTTGATTTTGGCGGGCAGGGACGATCGCAAACGTGGACTCGCCCACGGCGCGGCCTGATCGTCACCGCCTCGCCGCCGCATGGGGCCTTGGAAGAGCAGCGCGCTCCCGGCGCGCAAAAGCTAACGGCCAAAGCAGGGCCACGCTAAGCAGGGTGAGGCGCCCAAGGGCTCTTGCTCGTCATTCCGGCCTGCGCCGGAATGACGGAGCTCAGCGCCTTGGCGTGGTCCGGCGCCAGGCCAGCCACGCCGCCAGCAGCGTGCCCAGGGCATACCAGACGAACTCGGCCCGGCCCAGGCCCAGCCGCGCCAGGTCCAGCAGCATGCCGGTGCCCGCGGTGTGCAAGGCCTCGGTGAGACCCATGCCAAAGTTGCTCGCCAGCAGAATCGCGGCCATCAGCACGTTGAAGTAGAGCGCTGCCAGCGCGGTGGCGAAGGCCGCCAGCACCGCTGCGCCCGTGCCGGGGCGGCGGATCCAGTGACGGATCGCCCACGCCAGCGCCACGCCTGCCGGCAGCGCCATCCACGGCGCGGCCTGGCGCAGGTATATGGCCGCCACCATCCACATTGCGCCTATGGCCAGGCCCATCATCGCGGCGCAGAACAGCCCGAACACGAACAGCGGAATGTCGCGCGGTTTCATGGCGCGGTATGGAAAATGGAGAGGTGGAACATGCAGCTTCCCGGCGGGCAAAACGCCGATCATAGCCGGTCGATGCGACCTGACGCCCCGATCGGGGCGGATAGCGCGGCATAATAGGCAGCTCGGCGCGCCGTGGCTGCGCGCTTCATTGACGACGGATTGGCGAGTGGCATGAGTGGTTTCAGTCTGAGCAGCGAACCCTTCACCCTGATGCGCGACTGCGAGGCGGTGATGGTGCCGCAGGGCGAAACGGTGAACCTGCCCGCCGGCCAGATCGGCTACATCACCCAGGCGCTGGGCGGCAGCTTCACCGTGTACGTGGAAGGCAACCTGTTCCGCATCGCGGGCAAGGACGCCGATGCGCTGGGCAAGGAGCCGCCGCCGCCGATCGAGGTGCCGGACGACGCCACCGACGCCGACGTGGAAAAGCTCGCCTGGGACCAGCTGCGCACCGTGTTCGACCCGGAGATCCCGGTGAACGTGGTCGAGCTGGGCCTGGTCTACGACCTCAGCCTCGAACAGCGCGAGGACGGCCAGCGCAAGGTCTACGTCAAGCTCACCCTCACCGCGCCCGGCTGCGGCATGGGCGACATCCTGGTGGACGACGCCCGCACCAAGCTGGAGATGATCCCCACCATCGCCGAGGCCGACATCGACCTGGTGTTCGACCCGCCGTGGAACCACTCGATGATGTCCGAGCTGGCGAAGCTGGAAACGGGGATGCTCTGACCGCCTCTCCTCTCCCTGATCCGGGGAGAGGCTTGGCGGAGGCGGTCTGGCGAAGCGGGAGGGGCCGCTTTCATCGAGCCCATGCGCGATGCGTCCCGTTGCCCTGGTCCTCTCTCCGCAAGAGAATGAGGAGGAAATCAGCCCTTCACTTCCTCGAAGCGGTTTTCCGCACGGTTCTTGCGCACCTTCGCCGGATCCCACACGCGGCCGTTCATCGTGATGTACACGCCGTCGGGCAGGGTCTGCACCGCGGCCACCGCGCAGCCGATGTTGAACACCGCGTCGGAGCCCTGGAAACGTGCAGGGTTCAGCGCGCCGGTGAGCACGATCACCTTGCCGGGGATGCTGGCCAGCACCTTCGCCGTTTCCACCATGGTGTCCGTGCCGTGGGTCACCAGCACGTGGCGGTGCGGCTGCGCCTCGATGGTGGAGCGGATCAGCGCGCGGTCCTCGTCGGTGACGTGCAGGCTGTCCTTGCGCAGGATCGGGATCACGTCGAACTGGAACGCCACGCCGAGCTGGCCGAGGATCTCGCCGATCTGCGGCGCCCCGATCTTGTAGTCCGACTTGTCGTCGAAATAGATCTTGTCGATGGTGCCGCCAGTGGTGACGATGGTCAGGTGCTGCATGGTCCGGGCCGGGTCGAGAAGGGCCGCCAGTCTAACGCCGCGCCGCATGTGACCGGAAACGACGGCTGTTGCGACGGTTCAGCACGACGCTCATCTTTCGAGGCCCCACTGCCGGTAGCACTGGTCGATGGTGCGTGCGGACGCGAGCCTGATCTTCGGCAGCGTGGTTCGGCGATAGAGATCCGCATAGCGCCTGCGGTTCCCCGGCGTGACGACGGCGATGTGGTGGATCATCTCCCACGTGACGCGCTCGCTGCCGCCCTCCAGGCCGCCGGCCCTGGTTGCATGGCCGGACAGGCATCTCCGCATATAACGGAACAGACTGAGCGGCGTGGAGATGTCCAGCAGGATGATGCCCGTCGCGCGCCGGAAGCGCTGCGGCATGCACCTGGAATAATTCCCGTCCATGACCCAGGCGTCGTCCTGAATCGCTTCGTCGTGCAGGGCCGTGAATTCGTCGGAAGGACGGGGTTTCCAGTCCGTGCCGGGAAGGTGATGGAGCTGGTCGAGATGGATCGCGGGCAGGCCGCACTGGCGCGCAATCGCATTCGCCAGCGTCGACTTGCCGCTGTTGGACGGACCCAGGATGCAGATGCGCCTTCCCAGCGCCGACAGCTGCATGTGCATGGCCTTCAATCGAGCAGTTGGCGGGTGTCGTCAGCCTCGACGACCGAAAGGCGCATGAGGCCGTGCGCGAGGAAGCGCCGCAGCGCGGCGGTGGGCCTGGCGTCGCCGTGCTGCGACGACCATGCCGCCTGCCGCGCCAGCAGGGCTGCCGCAGCGCTGCGCGCCAGCGTGAGGGCCACGCCGCGTGCGCCGGCTTCCCGTGCATCGCGTGTGGCGCCGTGGCGCTCGAGCCAGTGTGCGCAGGCATCCAGCGCCTGCCGGATCGCGCCGGAGGCATGCATGTCGTCGTTGTCACGCAGCCAGCCGGCCGATGCCGTGTGCAGCGCGCCCAGGCCGTCGCCTGCCAACGCACGCAGCGCGTCCAGCGACAACACGTTCGTGGTGCCTTCCCAGATCGCATACACCTGGGCGTCGCGCAGCAGTTGCGGCAGACCCGTATCCTCGATGTAGCCGCCGCCGCCGAAGCATTCCAGCGCCTCGGAACAGAGGCTCACCGCGAGCTTGCCCGTCCACAGCTTCGCCAGCGGCGTGAGCAGGCGCAGCAGCGCGGCCTCGTGCGGTGCGGCGCTGCCGTGTTCCACGCGGCCCAGCAATTGCGCCACCTCGAAGGCCAGCGCGAAGGCGCCCTCGAATTCGGCCTGCATGTCGGCCAGCGTCTGTGCGTGCAGCGGCTGCTCGATCAGCGGGCGGCCGAAGGCCTGCCGTCGCGTGGCGTAGTCGCGCGCCAGCGCGATCGCCCGCGCCATGCTGGCGATCGCGCACACCGCGTTCCAGGTGCGCGTGACATTGAGCATGGGCGCCACCTGGCGCACGCCGTTCGACAGCTCGCCCAGCGGCCATGCGGGCAGGCCGTCCAGGTGAATCTCGGCCGTGGGCAGCTCCTGCGTGCCCAGCTTGTCCTTGAGGCGGTCGACGACGAGCTGCGGCTTGCGCGACGCGCCATCCATCGTCTCCACATAGAACAGGGCCAGCGCACCGGAACCGTCGCTGGCGCCTTCGGGGCGCGCCAGCGCCAGCGCCGCTTCGCCCACCACCGCCGAGCTGAACCACTTGCGGCCGTGCAGTCGCCACTGGCCGTCGGCATCCTGCCGCGCGACGGTTTCGGTGTGGCTGACGTCCGAGCCGCCATGCGTCTCCGTCATCCATTGGCCGCTGAGCCAGAACGTCTTTGCGTCGCGGCTGAGGAAGTGCGGCACCGCGCGTTCGATCAGCGCGCGATTGCCGGAAGCCTTCAGCGCGGTGGTCGCACCATCGGTCATCGCCAGCGGGCAGGTGTAGAACTCGCTGGCCACGTGGTAGAGGTAGACGCGCGCGAATTCCTCCAGGCGCGCGTGCTCGTGGTTTTCGTGGCCGGCGGCCAGCACCGCATGGCTCGTGGTGACGTGCGGACCCTCCTGCCACGCCGGAGTCAGCTCGATGCGATCCACCCGCCGCCCCCACGCATCCCACTGCGTAAGCACCGGCTTGCGCCGCGTGGTCGTGGTGGCGCGTTGCCAAGCCGTCAGCGCGTAGTCGCCCAGCGCGTCGAGGTCGTTGTCGAGTGCGCCGCGCCGCGCGGCAGGCAGGGCGCGATCGAGCAACGCGTGCAGCAGGCGTTCGCTGCGCCAGGGGTGCGGCAGTTGCGGGGCGGCTTGCAGGAATCCCATGGGCGGCTCCGGTATGGATCGACGCGCCAGTATAGGCAACGGGCCGTACGTATCGCGTGAGCCGCGGATCGCGCTCAGGCGTTGCCGGCGGCAAGCCTCTGCAAGCGTGTCGCGTGACGTCTGAGTGCGTTGCGCAGGCGCGCTGGCGTGCGTACCTCGAAGTCGAATGACAGCCGCGCCAGCTGGCGGGCGAACCAGTCGAGATCGTCCGCGCTGCTGCGCAGAAGCACACCGTTGTCGACCGGTTCGAACAGGCCGAAAGCGAGTGAGAAAGCGTCGCGGGCGGTCTTCAGGTCGGTGCGCAACAGCACTTCGATCGCGATGCTGCGCGGCAGGGTAGCGACGCTGAAGGCGAGCTGCTCCAGCGCATCGAAACCGACGGGGCGCTCGAAATGCGCATCGAGCGACTGCACGGTGCCGATGCGATCCAGCCGGAACGAACGCAGGTCGCGACGCAGGTGGCACCAGCCCACCACGTACCACGCCCCCGCGCGCCACGCGAGACCGTAGGGATCGACGTCGCGCTCGCTGCGCAGATGCTGCGGGGTGGTGTAGTCAAGGTGTACGCGCCGCTGCGCCTGTGCCGCGGCGGTGAGTGCGATCAGTGCTTCGTTGCTGTGCGGGACACCGCTCGCGTGGACAAGGTCGACGCGCACCGTCTCGGCAATCGCATGCAGCTGGCGCTTCAGGCGATCCGGCGTGACGCGCGCCAACTTGGCCTGGGCGCTGGCCACGGCTGGCGCGGCTTCGGCGAGGCCCAGTCCGCGCGCGGCGACCAGGCCCACCGACGGCGCCAGCGCCTCGTCGTCGTTGAACATCAGCGGCGGCAGCTTGAAGCCGGGCACCAGCATGTAGGCGCCGTAGCGTCCTCGCTCGGCGACGATCGGGACGCCCAGTTCCTCAAGCGTGGCGATGTAGCGGCGCAGGGTGCGGCCATCCACGCCGACCCGCAGCGCCAGTTCCGGGCCACTGATGCGGCCGCAGCCCTGTAGCAGTTCCAGCACGGCCAGCACGCGGGTGGTGGGTTGGGTCATGCGTGGAGCCTGGCGATATATCAGGGCGAATTATGTCCTGATTTGCTCGTAACGTGCCCGCACGTCAACGCACGTGCCGACCGGCGCATCAGGAGTCACCATGAAATCCGCATACCGCCATCTGCTGGGCCTGTTCTCCATGATCGCGCTGGGAGTGAGTGGATCGACGCCGGCCGAGCCCGCTGTCGCCAGCGGCACCGGCGCGGTGTCGCACGAGGCGCCGCCCGCGATGGCAACCGTTAGCCACCTGCACGATTTCCAGGTCGTCGAATTGCGCCGCTACACCACGACGCACGGTGGCCGCGCGCGCTTCGCCGACTACTTCGACACTTATTTCCCGGAGGCCTTCGAACAGTTGGGCGCGATGGTGTTCGGCCAGTTCCTGCCACGCGAGCATCCGGATCAGTTCGTCTGGCTGCGCGGCTTCCACGACATGCCCGCGCGGCCGGTGGTGAATTCGCAGTTCTACTACGGGCCGCTGTGGCGCGAGCATCGCCTTAAGGTGAATGCGCTGCTGCCGGACAGCGACAACGTGCTGTTGCTGCGCCCGCTGCGGCCGGACACCGGCGTCGACGTGCTGCCGGCGGTGGATCCGGTGGACGAGCCGCATGGTGCGCAAGGCATCGTGGTTATGCAGATCTTCGCGGTGAAGAAGGGCGACGAGGATGTGCTGGCGACGCATGCGGAAGCACAGTTCGAAAGTTACCGTGTTGCCGGTGTGCATCCGGCTGGCATCCTGGTCACGCTGGACGAACCGAATAATTTCCCACAGCTGCCGGTGCGCATGGACGGCCCGTGGCTGGTCTGGCTGGGCGTGGTGCGCGACGAAGCGACTCTGCGCAAGCAACTGCAGCCAGCAATGCAGGCGGCCGCGAAAACCTTGCTCGCCAGCGGCATGCTGCGCGCCGCGCCTGAGCTGCTGGCGATGGATCCAACCCCCCGCTCGCGGCTGCGCTGGCTGCCGGATGCCGGCGAGGCGGCGCGATGAACCACCCCGCTCAGCTGTGGCTGTTCCTGGTGGTGGTGTTCGGGGTGATCGCGTTGCCGGGACTGGATATGGCTTTCGTGTTCGGCAGTGCGCTGAGCGGCGGCCGTACCCGCGGACTGGCGGCGGTGGGCGGTATCGTGGCCGGCGGTGCCTGCCATGTGCTGATGGCGGCACTGGGGATCAGCGTGCTGGTACGGCTGGTACCCGGCGTGTTCAACGCATTGTTGCTGGCGGGCGCGCTGTACATCGCCTGGATCGGCATTTTGCTGTTGCGCAGCGCCGTAGGGTTCCACGCACCGGCCACCGGGCAGGCTGTGGCGCCGCTGGGCGCGACCTTCCGGCAGGGATTGTTCACTTGCCTGCTGAATCCCAAGGCCTACCTGTTCATGCTGGCGATCTTCCCGCAATTCCTGCATCCGTCCGAGGGCTCGCTGTGGCTGCAGGCACTGGTGCTGTGGGCGATCATCGCGCTCACCCAGTGTGGCGTGTACGGCCCGCTGGCGTTGTTGGCCAGTCGTGTGCGCGGCTGGCTGCAGAATCGGCCGGCAAGCGGCGTGCTGGCCACGCGCTGCGTAGGTGGCTTGCTGATCGCGGTGGCGGTGTTCACCGGACTTGAGGGTTTGCGTTCTGCGTGAGCGAGGCGGTCAGTCCGCCACGATGGCGTCGAAGTCCACCAAGTCGCCTTGTTCGCCGCGCACGTACAGCCGCTTGCGGCGGTGCGGATAATCGCAAATGTCCTGCTCCAGCCGCTGGCCGGCCACCAGCAGCACCAGCGGCGCATCGCCGGTGTTGGTGATGACGTGGGCGGGACCGTTGCGCGCGAAGCCGAGGAAATCGCCGGGGGCGATGTCGTGCGTCTGTTCGTCGATCAGCGCGCGGCCGTGTCCGGCGAGCACGTAGACGAATTCTTCCTCGTACAGGTGTCGGTGGTATTCGCTGGAATCGCGGCCGGGCGGCAGCTCGATGCGGTGGACGCCGAGCTGGGTGAGCCCGGTGGCGTCGCCCAGCGACTTGCGCAGGCGCAACGCGTTCGGATTCAGCGGATGCGGACGGGCCACCGCTTCCATCGCTTCGATGTCGGCGGCGGTCAGCAAGCTGGGGTGCGGCATGCGGGTCTCCCGATGGATGGTGTCAGCGGCGCGGCCGACGGACGCCCGCGCCCAGCGTGCCGATCAGCAGCAGGGTGAGCACGATCTCGACGATGGCGAGCGCGCGTTCGACCGGTGAACTCCACGCCTCGGCCACGCCGTGGCAGAAGTAGAACAGGGCGAGGATGCCCACCCAGAGCAGGGCACGGCGCGGATTGCGCACGGCGGCGAGCGGAAGCAGCAGGGGGATCACGGCGATCGCGAGCACCAACGCCATCGGTACGCTTTGCGGCTTCAACAGCCAGCCGTGCCAGATCAGCTGCAATGCGCCGAGCGCAGCCCATGCAGCAAGGCCGATCTTCTGCTCGGTAGGCAACGCGCTGACGCTCATGCGCCCGCAGCCAGCTTGCGCGCGGTGTCGGCAAGGCGGCGACCCAATGCGCGGGCCAGCTCGCGCTCGTGCTCGCTGATGGCGTTCTCGCCCTTGCTGCCGGCGACATGGCTGGCGCCGTAGGGCGAACCGCCGGTCTGCGTGATGCTGAGCGCGGGTTCGGTGAACGGGATGCCCACCAGCAGCATGCCGTGATGCAGCAGCGGCAGCGCCATCGTCAGCAGGGTGGATTCCTGGCCGCCGTGCATGGTGCTGGTGGAAGTGAACAACGCGGCGGGCTTGCCGGCCAGCGTGCCGCTGGCCCACTCGGCGCCGGTGCTGTCGAGAAAGTGCTTGAGCGGTGCGGCCATGTTGCCGAAGCGCGTGGGGCTGCCCAGCGCGAGGCCGCTGCATTCCACCAGATCCTGCTTCGTCACGTAGGGCGCGCCTTCGTCGGGCACCGGCGGCTGCGCGGTTTCGGTGACCGGCGCCACGGGTGGCACCTGGCGCAGGCGCGCGCGGGCGCCGGGCACTTCCTCGATGCCGCGGGCGATCAGCCGCGCCAGCTGCGCGGTACGGCCGTTGCGGCTGTAGTAGAGGACGAGAATGTCGTTCATGCGTGTGGGCGCGATGTGGGCGATGCGCTAGTGTAGGGATGTTCCCGGCGATGTTGGCGAGCCGCCCATGCAACTGCATTACGACCGCGACCGCACACACAGCTTCAGCCGCTTCCTGTGGCAGCGCTTCGTCGACGACAAGTGCTTCGAGACCGCGGGCGCGCTGTCCTACACCACCCTGGTATCGCTGGTGCCATTGATGGTGGCGGCGCTGGCGATGTTCGCGGCGTTCCCGGTGTTCGCGCAGTCGCGCGACCTGCTGCTCGATTTCGTGTTCCGCAACTTCGTGCCGGCGGCGGGCCATCACATCCAGGACGCGCTGCAGGGCTTCGCCGGCAATGCCAGCCAGCTCACGGGCATCAGCATCCTGATGATGCTGTTCAGCGCGATCTCGATGATGGTGAGCATCGAGGATCGGTTGAACCGCATCTGGCGCGTGCAGCGGTCGCGCAGTTGGCCCGCACGCCTGCTGCTGTACTGGGCGGCGCTGACGCTGGGCCCCGTGCTGGTGGGCGCCGGGGTCGCGGCCAGTTCCTACCTGAGCGCGCAGCCGCTGCTGCAGGGGGCCTCCGCTCCCGCATCGGCCGGGCACGGCTTGCCCGTGCTGCGCGCGGTGCCGTTCATCGCCACCTTCGTGACGTTGTGGTTGATGTACACGCTGGTGCCGAACCGACGCGTGTCACGGCGCGACGCCACCGTGGGCGCGCTGGTCGCCGCGATCCTGTTCGAGTTCGCGCGCTGGGGTTTTCGCCTGTTCGTGCACGGGGCGCACACCTACCAGCAGATCTACGGCAAGGCGCTGGCGGTGATCCCGATTTTCCTGGTGTGGATCTACCTGTCGTGGATCATCGTGATCCTTGGCGCCTCGATCGCCGCCTCGATCTCGGCGTTCGAGTACGAGCCGCCCACCGAAAAATTGCCGGAAGGCGCGGAGTTCCTCGGCCTGATGCTGGTGCTCGGGCGTTTCGTCGATGCGCAACGGCGCGGCGAAGGCGTGGACCCGTCGCTGCTCTGCGCCAGCGAGCCACGCCTGCGCGGTGCGCTGGTGACGGCGTATTTCGACGACCTTGCGCGTGCTGGCCTGATCCAGCGCGGCGAGTCGGGCGGGTGGCTGCTCAGCCGCAGCCTGGACAGCGCCGACCTGCTGCGCGTGTACCAGCACGTGAACTACCGCCTGCCGCTGCAGCCCGCGCAGCAGGCGGAAGCGCTGAATCTGCCGCTGCCGCAGGAGCTGCTGGCCATGCTGGACGCACTGGCCGCAGACGTTCGCTCGACCTTGGCTACCCCCTTGCTGCAGGTGTTTCCTGCAGTGCCTATTGCCCACGAGGAATCTTCACCATGAACCGACATGTCTGGCTTGCCGCGCTGCTGCTGCCGTTCGCCCTGGCGGGCACGGCGCGCGCTGCGATGCCCGCGCACCCGTCCATCCACATCACTACGATGGACGGCAAGCCCTACGATCTCGCCACCGAGCGCGGGCACTGGGTGATCGTGAATTTCTGGGCCACGTGGTGCGTGCCTTGCATTGCGGAGATGCCGACGCTTTCGCGCTACGTGGCCACGCATAAGAACGTGCATGCCATCGGCCTGGCCTACGAGGACAGCGAGCCGGCCGACGTCAAGGCCTTCCTCGCCAAGCATCCGGTGGTGTATCCGGTGGCGCAGGTCACGCTGGACAAGCCGCTCAAGGATTTCGACGAACCGCGCGGTTTGCCCACCACCTACCTGATCGCGCCGGACGGCACGGTGGCGACGCATTTCCTCGGCCCGATCGACGCCGCCAAGCTGGATGCGGCCATCGGCAAAGCGAAGAAGTGATGCCTGCTGCGCGCTTCCTCGTCAGTGGCCGGGTGCAGGGCGTGTTCTTTCGCGCCAGCACGCGCGAACAGGCGGTGGCGCTGGGCATCGAAGGCCATGCGATCAACCTGCCGGACGGGCGCGTCGAGGTCATGGCCGTGGGCGATGAAGCGGCGCTCGACGCACTGGAGCGCTGGCTGCGGAAGGGGCCGCCTGCGGCACGCGTGGATGCGGTCGAGCGGCTCGGGTTGCCGGAGCAGGCCGTGCGCGGATTCCGCACCGGGTGATCCGGTTCAGCCCTGCCCAAGTGCCTGCAGCTGATCCGCCTGATTTTCGCGGGTCAGCGTGTCGACCAGTTCGTCCAGGTCGCCCTGCACGATTTCCGGCAGGCGGTACAGGGTGAGGTTCACGCGGTGGTCGGTGATGCGGCCCTGCGGGAAGTTGTAGGTGCGGATGCGCTGGCTGCGGTCGCCCGAGCCGACCTGCAGCCGCCGTTCCTGCGCCTGCGCCGCGGTCTGCTTGGATTGCGCCTCGTCCAGCAGGCGCGCCTGCAGCAGGCTCATCGCGCGGGCGCGGTTCTTGTGCTGGCTGCGTTCCTCCTGGCATTCCACCACGGTGCCCGTCGGCAGATGCGTGATGCGGATCGCCGAGTCGGTCTTGTTGACGTGCTGGCCGCCCGCGCCCGAGGCGCGGAACGTGTCGATCTTGAGGTCGGCGGGATTGATCGCGATGGCCTCGATCTCGTCCAACTCGGGCAGGATCGCCACCGTGGCCGCCGAGGTATGGATGCGTCCCTGCGACTCGGTTTCCGGCACGCGCTGCACGCGGTGCGTGCCCGATTCGAACTTCAGCCGCGAATACGCGCCCTTGCCTTCGACGCGTGCCACGATTTCCTTGTAGCCGCCGTGTTCGCCGTGGCTCTCGCTGAGGATTTCCACCTGCCAGCGCTTGCGTTCCGCGTAGCGCGCATACATGCGGAACAGGTCGCCGGCAAAGATTGCCGCCTCGTCGCCGCCGGTGCCGGCGCGCACTTCGAGGTAGAGGTTGGCCTCGTCGCGCGGGTCCTTCGGCAGCAGCAGGATCTGCAGCTCGCCGTCGAGCGCTTCGAGGCGCGCTTCGAGGCGCGCGATGTCGTCGGCGGCCATCTCGGCGAGTTCGGGGTCGTCCAGCATGGCGCGTGCATCGGCCAGTTCGCGCATGGCGGCTTCGTGCTCGCGCAGCGCGGTGGAGACGGGTTCCAGTTGGGCGTATTCGCGCGACAGCTCGCGGAAGCGCGTGCCGTCGGCCAGCACGTCGGGCTGGGCCAGCAGCAGGCCGATTTCTTCGTGGCGCTCGGCGAGGGTTTCGAGTTTGCGGCGGATGGATGGCGTCATGGGTGCGGAGCGGGAAAGGAAAGAACGGTGAGAGGAAAGGCCGGACCGTTACGGCCCGCTAATCCTCTGCGCCGGTCTCTTCATCGAGCCCGTACAGCCGCCCCGCCGCCTGCAGCAGGTCGAGATCGCCCGAAAGCGCCGCCTCGCGCAGCCGCGCACTGGGATGGTGCAGCAGCTTGTTGGTGAGCGTGTGCGCTAGGAAGCCCAGTGCCTCGTCGGGCGATTTGCCGCGCACGAGCATGGCGCGGGCCTTTTCCAGCACTTCGTCGCGATAGGCTTCGGCGTGCTGGCGCAGGTCCAATGCGGGATTGCGCACGTCGAGCGCGCGGCGCCACGCCATGTAGCGATCCACTTGCAGATCGATGATGGCGTCGGCTTCGCGCGCAGCGGCGGCGCGCGAGCGGCGGTTGTCGTCGATCACCTGCTGCAGGTCGTCGATGCCGTAGAGGTAGACGTCCGGCAGCTCGGCCACGCTGGGTTCGATGTCGCGCGGCACTGCGATGTCCACCATGAACACCGGCTTGCGCCGGCGCGCGGCCAATGCCTGTTCGACCATGGCGCGGGTGACGACGGGCAGGCGCGAGGCGGTGGAGGAGATCACGATGTCGGCTTCGGCCAGGTGCTGCGGCAGGTCGGCCAGCGCGATGGCGTAGCCGCCGTAACGGCTTGCGAGTTCCTGCGCGGTTTCCGGCGTGCGGTTGGCCACGATCAGCCGGCGCGCCTGCTTGTCGGCAAGGTGGCGCGCGGCCAGTTCGATGGTGTCGCCCGCGCCGATCAGCAGCACGCAGGCGTCGCGCAGGTCGGTGAACACCTGCTCGGCGAGGCGCACCGCGGTGAACGCCACCGACACGGTATGCGCGCCGATGCGGGTTTCCGTGCGCACGCGCTTGGCGACGGCGAAGGTGTGCTGCAGCAGGCGGTCCAGCGGCGCCTTCAGCGCATTCGCGTCGCGGGCGAGCTGGTAGGCCTCCTTCACCTGGCCGAGGATCTGCGGCTCGCCCAGCACCATCGAGTCCAGGCCGGTAGCGACGCGGAACAGGTGGCGCGCGGCGTTCTGCTCGTCGTGGCGGTAAAGGAACTCGTCCAGCTTGCCGGGAGTCAGTCGATGGTGGCGGCTCAGCCATGCCTGCGGCAGCTGTTCGGCGCCGGCGGCCACGCTCACGTACAGCTCGGTGCGGTTGCAGGTGGACAGGATCATCGCCTCCTCCACGCCGGGTTCACATTGCAGCTCGCGCAATGCGGCGGCGGCGGCCTCGGCGTCGAACGCCACCTGCTCGCGCAGGGTGACCGGCGCGGTGAGGTGGTTGAGCCCGAGAGCGATCAGCGGCATGGAGTAGTGAAAATCCCGGCGTAGGCTAAGCTTGTCGCCGAGGCGCCGTGGATTCGAACACGGTGTGGCGTGTGTGCAGACGTGACGGACAGATGATGGTCAGTGTGCGAAGCAGGCGTTACGGATACAAGCTGGTGCGGCATTTTACGGCAGCCGCCGCGCTGATGCTCGGGCTGGTCGCCTGCGCGCCGGTGCCGCTGAAGCCGGCCGCCAAGCCGGCGCCCGCCGTTCCGCCGCAGCCGCTGGCGAAGATGGTGGTGGTGACGCCGGACGCGGACCACGATCTGCTCGCGCAGCTCATGGCCGGCGAAATGGCGCTGGGCAGCACCGACCTCAAGGCCGCCGCGCAGAGTTACGACAAGGCGATGGCGATCAGCGACGATCCTGCCGTGGCCGAGCGGGCTGCGATGCTGGCGATCGCGGTGCACGACGACACGGCCGCCGAGCGTGCGCTGAGCCGCTGGCAAGCCTTGGGCGCCAAGCCGGCGGCCATGGCGCAGGGGCGCGCGCAACTGGCGCTGGATCGCGGCGATACGCCCGAGGCGCAGCGGCAGCTGCAGATCCTCACCGACAGCCACGACAAGGACGCCTGGCGCGGCTTCGGCCAGGTGCTGGTAGCCGCGCGCGACCAGGCGCAGGCCGGGAAGCTGCTGGAGATGCTCGCTACGCCGCAGCGCCTGCCTGCCGATCCGCAGGCCTGGCTCGCGATGAGCGAGCTGGGCGACAAACTGGGTCGGCACGCCTATGCGCAGCGGATCGCGGATGCCGCGATCGCCCGCTTTCCGGGCAATGCCGACGTCTATGTCTGGTCGGCGCAGATGAAGGCCGGCAAGGGCGACACCAAAGGAGCGCTCGCCTTGCTGCAGCAGGCCACGGCCAAGTCGCCCGACAATGTGCGTCTGCGCCTGGTCTACGCCAGCCTGCTCGGCCAGTCCGGCGACTACACGGCAGCGGCGAAAGTGCTGGATCACGGCCCGCAGAGCGCCGACACGTACCAACTGCGCGCGGCATTGGCCGTGCACAGCAAGGACACCGCGGCCATCGCGGCGCTGTATCGCCAGTTGCAGCAGGCCGCGCCCGACGTGCGTGCGCAGAACGCCTTCCTGCTCGGCCAGCTGGCCGAAATGCAGCATCGCGATGCCGAGGCGCTGTCCTGGTACGACCAGGTCGGCGACGACGATCCGCATGCCTTCGACGCCGACCTGCGCAGCGCGGTGCTGCTGCAAGCGCAGGGCAAGCATGCCGACGCGCACGAACTGCTCGGCCAGATGCAGATGGACTACCTCGACCAGCCGGACCAGTTGCGCCAGGCATGGCAGCTCGACGCCGAGATCTACATGCAGGAGCAGAACTATCCGCAGGCGATCAACGCCTTCACCCGTGCCCTGCAGGCGGCGCCGAACGATCCGGGTTTGCTCTACGGTCGCGGGTTGGCCTATGCCAGTGCGGGGCAGGTGGATCCCGCGGTGCAGGATTTCCGCAGCCTGCTCAAGCTCAAGCCCGACGACATCGACGCCAGCAACGCGCTGGGTTTCACGCTGGCCGATGCCGGCCGCGACCTGCCCGAGGCGGAACAGCTGATTGCGAAGGCGCATGCGGCACGGCCGAACGATCCGGCCATCGCCGACTCCTGGGGCTGGGTGCAGTACCGGCTGGGCCATCTCGATCAGGCCGCGCAGTCGCTGCACGGCGCATGGCAGTCCAGCAAGGACCCCGACATCGGCGTGCACTTCGGCGAGGTGCTGTGGAAACAGGGTGACCGCCAGGGCGCGCAGAAGGTGTTCGACGCCGTGCGCAAGCTCGATCCGCACAATGCCAGCCTGCAAGGCACCCTCAAGCGGTTGAATCCATGAAGCACCCTCTCCGGTTTCTCGCGGCGGCCCTGCCGCTCCTGCTGGCTGCCTGCGTGCCGCAGCAGGGGTTGCGCATCAAGGGCGATGCGTCGCTGCTCAATGCGCAGGCCGCGCGCGAACAGGCTATGGCGCACACCGACCACTGGACGCTGGACGGCCGGCTCGGTGTTTCCGACGGCCACGACGGCGTCAGCGGCGGCTTCACCTGGACACAGGACGGCGAGAGCTACAGCTTCGTGTTCCGTGCCCCCATCACCGGCCGCAGTTTCGAGCTGAGCAGTGGCCCCGACGGTGCCGTGCTGAAGGGGCTGGATGGCGGTCCGATACAAGGCACGGACGCCGAAGCGCTGATGCACCGCGCGCTGGGCTGGGAAGTGCCGTTGCACGACCTGCGCGCCTGGGTGCTGGGCCTGCGCGCCGACAGCGGTCCGGCCGAGCTGGCGTTCGGCGACAACCGCCTGCCCTCGCTGCTCACGCAGGACGGCTGGTCGGTGGACTACCGCGCATGGGACACCACGCGCCAGCCGCCGTTGCCCACCACCATCTTCGCCACGCGGCCGCCGTACAAGGTGCGGTTGTCGGTGGAGAACTGGACTGTGCGGTAAGTCCGCATGAGCTTCACCATCGAGCCTGCCCGCCTCGACCAGGCTGACGCGCTGCGCGGCATCGAGCGCGCGGCGCAGGAGCTGTTCCGCGGCCATCCCGCGTGGCCGTCCTATGCCGCCTCGCCCATGGATGCACAGGCACTCGCCGAGGCGATAGGCGCGGGGCGCGTGTGGGTGGCGCAGGACGAGGCAGGCAGTGCCGTGGGTTTCGTGGGCGTGGCGATCGAGGACGGCGAAGTGGGCATCGCCGAGATCGACGTGCTGCCCAGCCATGGCCGGCGCGGCATCGGCGCGGCGCTGCTGGAGCATGCCTGTGCCTGGGCCGCCGAGTCGGGCTATCCGTCCGTGGTGCTGGGCACGCTCTCGGACGTGCCGTGGAATGCGCCGTTCTATGCGAGGCACGGGTTCGAGGCGATCGACCCGCAGCACTACACGCCTGCATTGGCCGAACACCGCGCGCACGACCAGGAGCGCGGCTTTCCCATGCACCTGCGCGTCTTCATGCGCCGCAGATTGCGGGCCTCGCCCGAAGGTTGGACGCGCTGGCCCGCGCCGGCCAAGCTCAACCTGTTCCTGCGCATCACCGGCCGCCGCGCCGACGGCTACCACGAGCTGCAGACCGTATTCCGCCTGCTCGACTGGGGCGACGAACTGCGCCTGCGCCTGCGTACGGATGGCGCGATCCGCCGTCTCACCGACGTGCCAGGCGTGCCCGAGCACGACGACCTGGTGGTGCGCGCTGCACATTTGCTGCGCGAGCACGCGGGCAGCACGCCCGGCGTCGATATCGAGGTGGAGAAGCGCATTCCGATGGGCGGTGGCCTCGGTGGCGGCAGCTCCGATGCGGCCACCGTGCTGGTGGCGCTGAACCATCTGTGGTGCTGCGGGCTGGACGAGGGCGCACTGGCCGAGCTGGGGCGGCAACTGGGTGCCGACGTGCCGGTCTTCGTGCGCGGCCGTTCGGCCTGGGCCGAGGGCGTGGGCGAGCGGCTCACGCCGCTGGACCTGCCGCGGCGGCATTACGTGGTGCTCGACCCGCACGAGCACGTGCCCACCGTCGCCCTGTTTCAAGCGCCTGAATTGACACGAAATGCGCCCCGGGCGACAATTTCATCCTTTGTTTCGGGCGAAACGACGGAAAACGCCTTCACGCCGGTGGTGCGCGAGCGCCATCCCCGCGTGGCGGCGGCACTGGACTGGCTGGGTCGCCATGGCGCGGCGCGGCTGTCCGGCAGCGGCGGTTGCGTGTTCCTGGAGTCGCGCACGCGGGAACAGGCGCAGGCCATCGCGGATCGTTGTCCAGCGACGTTCACGGCCCACGTGGCCACCGGTGTCGCGGTTTCGCCCTTGCACGAGGCATTGGGTCGCCATGGAGGCGGCTCGGGCCGGCCCGAAACGGCCGGTTGAACGACAAGCGGATCATGGATGGTTCGCGACCCGAAGAGCAGCCACCCGGCTGCTTTTCGGTATCCGTCATGATGGGGCGTCGCCAAGCTGGTTAAGGCACGGGATTTTGATTCCCGCATGCGCAGGTTCGAATCCTGCCGCCCCAGCCACCCAGCACTTTCAGCATTTCCGAGGAATGCACGCGTGGACAGTTCCAGCCCGATGATGCTGTTTGCCGGCAACGCCCATCCGCGGCTTGCCGAGGACGTCGCGCATCGCCTGGGCGTGCCGCTGGGCAAGGTCCTGGTCAGCACCTTCAGCGACGGCGAAGTGCAGATCGAGATCGAGGAGAACGTGCGCAACCAGGAAGTGTTCGTGCTGCAGCCCACGGGCGCGCCGAGCGCGAAGAACCTGGTCGAGCTGCTGGCGCTGGCCGACGCGCTGAAGCGCGCCTCCGCCGCCCGCGTCACCGCGGTGATCCCGTACTTCGGCTACGCGCGGCAGGACCGCCGCCCGCGTTCGGCGCGCGTGCCGATCACCGCCAAGCTGGTGGCCAAGATGATCGGCACCGCCGGCATCGACCGCGTGGTCACGGTGGACCTGCACGCCGAGCAGATCCAGGGCTTCTTCGACATCCCGGTGGACAACGTCTACGCCTCGCCGGTGCTGCTGGCCGACATCTGGCGCAATCACAGCATGGACGACCTGATCGTGGTGAGCCCGGACGTGGGCGGCGTGGTGCGCGCCCGCGCGCTGGCCAAGCGCCTGGACGACGCCGACCTGGCGATCATCGACAAGCGCCGCCCCAAGGCCAACGTGGCCACGGTGATGAACATCATCGGCGACGTGGCGGGCAAGACCTGCGTGATGGTGGACGACATCGTCGATACCGCCGGCACGCTGTGCGCCGCGGCCGCCGCGCTGAAGGAGCGCGGCGCGAAGAAGGTGGTGGCCTATTGCGTGCACCCGGTGCTTTCCGGCGCGGCGATGAGCAACCTGGAGAATTCCCAGCTTGATCAGCTGGTGGTCACTAACACGCTGCCGCTGAGCGCGGAGGCGAAGGCCAACGCGAAGATCCGCGTGCTGTCGGTAGCCGAGCTGCTGGCCGAAACGATCCGCCGCGTCGCCTTCGGCGAATCGGTGAGCTCGTTGTACGTCGATTGATTTTTCGCCGCGGTGGCCTCCGGCTGTCGCGGCAACAACCGGCTTTTCTGGTCGCGGAAAAGTCGAACAGCCGCCGCGAGGCGGTCTTCCAACCCAAGGTAGTACTGAAATGGCACAGACTCATGAAATCAAGGCCGAGAGCCGCAAGGACGAGGGGAAAGGTGCGAGCCGCCGCCTGCGTCGTGCGGCCTACGTGCCGGCCGTCGTCTACGGTGCGGGCCAGCCCCCGCAGAGCATCCAGATCGAGCACAACACCATCCTGCTCGCCGCCAAGCACGAGTGGTTCTTCTCCTCCGTGCTCGACCTGAACGTCGACGGCAAGGTGCAGAAGGTGCTGGTGCGCGACTGGCAGAAGCACCCGTTCAAGCAGCAGATGATGCACATGGATTTCCTGCGCATCGACGAGAAGCACGCCGTGCGCGTGAACGTTCCGCTGCACTTCCTCAACCAGGAGAAGTCCGCCGCCGCCAAGACCTCCGGCGTGGTGGTCTCGCACAACCTGACGGAAGTGGAAATCTCCTGCCTGCCGAAGGATCTGCCGGAGTTCATCGAACTCGACCTGGCCGACCTCAAGCCGGGCGACATCGTCCACCTGTCGCAGCTGAAGCTGCCGAAGGGCGTGGAGATCGTGGCGCTGCACCTTGGCGCCGATCACGACGCGGCCGTGGTTACCGCGAACACGGTGAAGGAAGAAGTCGAGGAAGCGCCGGCTGCCGACGCCGCCGCGACCGAGGCCGCTCCCGCCGCTGCCGCGCCGGCCAAGGACAAGAAGTAAGCCGCTGCGCCCCGTGCCCGGCCGGGCACGGGGCGCGTGCGCTTGCTTGCCGTCATGGCGGGTCTGCGACTCATCGTCGGACTGGGCAATCCCGGTGCCGAATACCTCCGAACCCGGCACAACGCCGGGTTCTGGTTTGTGGACGCCCTCGCGGCGGGGCAGGGCGAGCGCTGGGGCTTCGACGGCAAGCTGCACGGCGAAACCTGCAAGCTGCGCATCGCCGGCGAGCCGGTGTGGCTGCTCAAGCCGGCCACTTTCATGAACAAGAGCGGCATCGCGGTGGCTTCCGCGCTGCGCTATTACAAGATCGAGCCGGAGGAGTGCCTGGTGGCGCACGACGAGCTGGATCTCGATGCCGGCACCATGCGGATGAAGTTCGACGGCGGCCACGGCGGCCAGAACGGCTTGCGCGACATCGTGGCCCATCTCGGCCACGGCAAGTTCCACCGCCTGCGCATCGGCATCGGTCATCCCGGCCACAAGGACAGGGTCACGCCGTGGGTGCTCGGTCGCCCGTCGGCACAGGACGAGGACGCCATTCTCGACGGCATCGGGCGCGCGCTGGACGTGCTGCCGCTGGCGGTCGAGGGCCAGTTCGACAAGGCCATGCAGCGGTTGCATACCGCCGCTGGCAAATAGTTTTCCGGGCGTCGTTGCCGCTTCCGCGGAACGGCGCCTGCAACGGCACAAACGCTTTCGGAGTTTTCCATGGGCATCAAATGCGGCATCGTCGGCCTGCCCAACGTCGGCAAGTCCACCCTGTTCAACGCGCTGACCAAGGCCGGCATCGCCGCCGCGAACTTCCCGTTCTGCACCATCGAGCCCAACGTGGGCGTGGTGCCGGTACCCGACCTGCGGCTCAACGCGCTGTCGGCCATCGTGAATCCGCAGAAGGTGATTCCGACGGCGGTCGAATTCGTCGACATCGCGGGCCTCGTCGCCGGCGCGTCGAAGGGCGAGGGCTTGGGCAACAAGTTCCTGGCGCACATCCGCGAAGTGGATGCGATCACCCATGTGGTGCGCTGCTTCGAGGGCGACGTGATCCACGTCGCCGGCAAGGTCGATCCCATCGCCGACATCGAAACCATCGATACCGAGCTGGCGCTGGCCGACCTGGAGTCGGTGGAGAAGGCCTTGAACCGCGCCGAGCGCGCCGCCAAGGCCAACGACAAGGAAGCGCTGGCGAAGAAGCCGGTGCTGCAGAAACTCGCCGCCGCGCTCAACGAAGGCAGGTCGGCGCGCAGCGTGAAGCTGGACGAGGAGGAAAAGGCGCTGGTGCGCGACCTGTTCCTGCTCACCCTGAAGCCGCTGATGTACATCGCGAACGTCCTGGAGGACGGCTTCGAGAACAACCCGCACCTCGACGCCGTGCGCGCTCGCGCCGCCGAAGAGGGGGCCGAGGTGGTGCCGGTGTGCGCCGCCATCGAGGAAGAGCTGGCCCAGCTCGACGACGCCGACCGCGACGAGTTCCTGAAGGACCTGGGCCTGGACGAGCCCGGTCTCAACCGCGTGATTCGCGCGGGCTACAAGCTGCTCGACCTGCAGACTTACTTCACCGCGGGCGTGAAGGAAGTGCGCGCCTGGACCATCAAGCGCGGCTACACCGCGCCGCAGGCGGCCGGCGTGATCCACACCGACTTCGAGCGCGGCTTCATCCGTGCCGAAACCGTCTCCTACGACGATTTCATCCAGTACAAGGGCGAGAAGGGCGCCGCCGATGCGGGCCGTCTGCGCAAGGAAGGCAAGGATTACGTGGTCAAGGACGGCGACGTGCTGCACTTCCTGTTCAACGTCTGATCCGCATGGCCCGCGCCGTGCGGGCCGCCTCCATTCCGTGCAAGGATGCGCGCCGTTCGGCAAGGCGCGGGGCTGAGTATGTCGAAGGCGGTGCTGCGGATCCGGTTGGGACGTCCTGACGATGCGCGTGCAGTGGGCGTGCTGGTGCGCCGCCTGACACGGCGCTGGATCGTTCCCGACCAATCGCGCGAGGCAGGGTTGGCGCTGCTGTCCCGGCAAAGCGCGGCAGTCCAGCGCATGCGCATGGCCGAGGGCCATCGCTTCCATCTCGCCTGGCTCGACGACACCCTGGTCGGCGTGGCGACGATACGCGACGACAGCCACCTGACCCAGCTCTTCGTCAGTACCCGCTACCACGGCCGCGGCATCGCGCGGCGCCTGTGGCTGCGCGCGATGGCCGATGCGGTGCGTCGCGCCGGCACGCGCCGCTTCACGCTCAATGCTTCGCGTTGCGCGGTGCCGGCGTACCGTCGGCTGGGATTCGTGGCCACGGCGGAAGAGCGCCTGTCGCCGAACGGCGTGCTCACCACGCCGATGGAGCTGCGGCGCGATCCGGCGCATCGCCAGCGGGCATAATGCGGGCCTTTCCACGGTAGCGACCGGAGCACGCATGCCAGGCCAGCAGCACGAGGTGACCTTCCGCTTCCTCGCCCAGCCCACCGACGTCAATTTCGGCGGCAAGGTGCACGGCGGCATGGCGATGAAGTGGATCGACCAGGCCGGCTATGCCTGCGCGGTGGCATGGAGCGGGGCCTATTGCGTCACGGTCTCGGTCGGCGGCATCCAGTTCGTGGCGCCGATCCTGATCGGCGACCTGGTCACGGTGCGCGCGCGGCTGATCCATACCGGTACCTCCAGCATGCACCTGGCGGTGGATGTGCTGGCGAGCGACTTGCGCAAGAACGAGCAGCGCCTGGCGACCAGCTGCGTGATGGTGTTCGTAGCGCTGGATGCCCCGGACGGCAAGCCCACGCCAGTGCCCCGCTGGGAGCCGCGCGACGACGGCGAACGCCGCCTGCAGGCGCATGCGCGCCGGCTGCAGGAGCTGTCGCGCGAGATGGAACGGCTGGTCGACGGACGTGCGGACGAAAACCTGCAAAGTCCCGGCTGAAAATCGCATCGGGATGTGTCCGCGGCACCGCATCGGGTGTTGACAGTCAGCAGGGTGCCCCACACAATACGCGTTCTTTGTTGGAGGGATACCCAAGCGGCCAACGGGGGCAGACTGTAAATCTGCTGGCTTACGCCTTCGGTGGTTCGAATCCACCTCCCTCCACCAGTCGATTCGCGCAGGTTGCGATTGGGCTGGTTCGCCGGGTCGGTCTGACCGATTCGGCAACGGGCTCCGCGCAGGGCGGGAGTAGTTCAATGGTAGAACCTCAGCCTTCCAAGCTGATGGTGCGGGTTCGATTCCCGTCTCCCGCTCCATTGATCCCGCCGTTATGAAATCTTGCTCATGTAGCTCAGTCGGTAGAGCACTTCCTTGGTAAGGAAGAGGTCGCTGGTTCGATTCCAGTCATGAGCACCATCTTTGTTGCTCGCCCGTTCCGGGCGGTTTTCCTCTCACTGACTCCACCGGGATTCTGGTCATGGCAAAGGGCAAGTTCGAGCGCACCAAGCCCCACGTGAACGTGGGCACGATTGGTCACGTGGACCACGGCAAGACGACGCTGACGGCGGCGCTGACGAAGGTCGGTGCGGAGCGTTTCGGCGGTGAATTCAAGGCC
>NZ_JACYXM010000011.1 GCF_014843005.1 Rhodanobacter sp. DHG33
TCATGGCAAAGGGCAAGTTCGAGCGCACCAAGCCCCACGTGAACGTGGGCACGATTGGTCACGTGGACCACGGCAAGACGACGCTGACGGCGGCGCTGACGAAGGTCGGTGCGGAGCGTTTCGGCGGTGAATTCAAGGCCTACGACGCGATCGACGCGGCGCCGGAAGAAAAGGCGCGCGGCATCACGATCTCGACGGCGCACGTGGAATACGAATCGCCGTCGCGCCACTACGCGCACGTGGACTGCCCGGGCCACGCCGACTACGTGAAGAACATGATCACGGGTGCGGCGCAGATGGACGGCGCGATCCTGGTGTGCTCGGCCGCTGACGGTCCGATGCCGCAGACGCGCGAGCACATCCTGCTGTCGCGCCAGGTGGGCGTGCCGTACATCGTCGTATTCCTGAACAAGGCCGACATGGTGGACGACGCCGAGCTGCTCGAGCTGGTCGAGATGGAAGTGCGCGAACTGCTGTCGAAGTACGACTTCCCGGGCGACGACACCCCGATCATCAAGGGTTCGGCGAAGCTGGCGCTGGAAGGCGACCAGTCGGAAATCGGCGTGCCGGCGATCATCTCGCTGGTGGACGCGCTGGACACGTACATTCCGGAGCCGCAGCGCGCGATCGACCAGCCGTTCCTGATGCCGGTGGAAGACGTGTTCTCGATCTCGGGCCGCGGCACCGTGGTGACCGGTCGTATCGAGCGCGGCATCATCAAGGTCGGTGACGAAATCGAAGTGGTCGGCATCCGTCCGACGCAGAAGACGACCGTGACCGGCGTGGAAATGTTCCGCAAGCTGCTGGACCAGGGTCAGGCGGGCGACAACGCCGGTCTGCTGCTGCGCGGTCTGAAGCGCGACGACGTGGAGCGTGGTCAGGTGCTGGCGAAGCCGGGCACGATCACTCCGCACACGGACTTCGAGGCTGAGGTGTACGTGCTGTCGAAGGACGAGGGTGGCCGTCATACCCCGTTCTTCAAGGGCTACCGTCCGCAGTTCTACTTCCGCACCACCGACGTGACCGGCGCGATCCAGCTGCCGGAGGGCGTGGAGATGGTGATGCCGGGCGACAACATCAAGATGACGGTGACGCTGATCCACCCGATCGCGATGGACCAGGGTCTGCGCTTCGCGATTCGCGAAGGCGGCCGTACGGTCGGCGCCGGCGTGGTGGCCAAGGTCATCAAGTAATACCCGCGGGGTTCGGGAGTTGGGGCTAGCGGCGCGGCAAGCGCTTCCTGGCTCCAAACCCCGAATCCCGATTTCCGTTTCAGATACGCCAGTAGCTCAATTGGCAGAGCAGCGGTCTCCAAAACCGCAGGTTGGGGGTTCGAGTCCCTCCTGGCGTGCCATCTTCCCGAGGTTAGACGACGGGTGGCGGTGTACCGGAGGCTTTCCGTTCCGGTTGCCGATGACATCCGCAGGCTGCGCATGAATACCAAGGCAGAACAGTCCAGGGGCACGACCGCCGCCGATGTCGGCAAGTTGGTGCTGGCCGCCGTGATCCTGGTGGCCGGCATCGTCGCGTATTCGTGGTTCGGCAACGACGCCAGCGTGCCGCCGGTGGTGCGCCTGCTCGGCGTGCTGGCGGCGCTGGTGATCGCGCTGGCGATCGCCGCGTTCACTGCGCTGGGGCGTCGCGTGCGGCATTTCATCGCCGAATCGCAGTTCGAGATGCGCAAGGTGGTCTGGCCCACGCGCGACGAGACGATCAAGACCACCGGCATCATCATCGTCGTGGTCATCGTGCTCGCCCTGCTGCTGGGCCTGATCGATCTGTTCCTGAAGGCAGTCATACTCGACTGGCTGTTGAAGCTTTGAGGCCTAAGCCATGAGCAAGCGTTGGTATGTGGTGCACGCCTATTCGGGCTTCGAGAACCAGGTTCGGCGGGCGCTTTCCGAGCGCATCCAACGCGCCGGCATGGAAGAGAAGTTCGGCGAAGTGCTGGTGCCCACCGAGGAAGTGATCGAGATGCGGGGCGGCCAGAAGCGCCGCAGCGACCGCAAGTTCTTCCCCGGCTACGTGCTGGTGCAGATCGAGACCAATACCGAAGGCAAGGCGCCGCGCATCGACGACGAATGCTGGCACCTGGTCAAGGAAACCCCCAAGGTGATGGGCTTCATCGGCGGTACCGCCGATCGTCCGCTGCCGATCCGCGACAGCGAGGCCGACGTCATCCTGAGCCGCGTGCGCGAAGGCGTGGAAAAGCCCAAGCCCAAGGTGCTGTTCGAGCCGGGCGAGATGGTTCGCGTCACCGACGGCCCGTTCAACGACTTCAACGGCGTGGTCGAGGAAGTCAACTACGAGAAGAGCCGCCTGCGCGTGGCGGTGCTGATCTTCGGCCGTTCCACCCCGGTGGAACTGGAGTTCGGCCAGGTCGAGAAGGCCTGAGGCAAGTCGCTGCCCCGGCACGGGGCTTGCTAGGAAGCTGGTCAATCTTTATACTGCACGGTTCCCGCCGGGGTCTTTCGACCCGGCGTGTCCGTGTTTCAACGAATCCGCGGGATGCGGATTCCCCTCTAAACCAAGGACGTTGCATGGCGAGGAGCCGCAAGGCGCCTGAACTCGCGAGGAAAATCCAATGGCAAAGAAAGTAGTCGGCTACATCAAGCTGCAGGTCAAGGCCGGTCAGGCCAATCCCAGCCCGCCGGTCGGTCCGGCGCTGGGTCAGCGCGGCCTGAACATCATGGAATTCTGCAAGGCGTTCAACGCCGCCACGCAGAAGATGGAGCCGGGTCTTCCGATCCCGGTCATCATCACCGCGTACTCGGACCGCAGCTTCACCTTCATCACCAAGACCCCGCCCGCCACCGTGCTGATCAAGAAGGCCACCGGCGTTGCCAAGGGTTCTTCCAAGCCGAACACCGACAAGGTCGGCAAGATCACCCGCAAGCAGCTGGAAGACGTTGCGAAGCAGAAGGAGCCGGATCTGACGGCTGCTGATCTGGACGCCGCGGTGCGCACCATTGCCGGTAGCGCGCGCAGCATGGGCCTGGTGGTGGAGGGTTAAGACATGGCAAAGATCACCAAGCGTATGAAGGCCGCCCAGGCCGCTGTGCAGCCGGGCAAGGTCTACGGTCTCGAAGAGGCCCTGAAGATCGTCAAGGACAACGCCAAGGCGAAGTTCGCGGAATCCGTCGACGTGGCCGTGCGCCTCGGCATCGACGCCAAGAAGTCGGACCAGGGCGTGCGCGGTTCCTCGCTGCTGCCGCACGGCACCGGCAAGACCGTCAAGGTCGCCGTGTTCGTGCCGGCCGGTGAGAAGGCCGAGGCCGCCAAGGCCGCCGGTGCCGACGCCGTCGGTATGGACGACCTGGCCGAGCGCATGCAGGCCGGCGACCTCGACTTCGGTCGCGTGATCGCCACGCCGGACGCGATGCGCGTGGTCGGCAAGCTGGGTCAGCTGCTCGGCCCGCGCGGCCTGATGCCGAACCCGAAGGACGGCTCGGTCACCGCCGACGTCGCCACCGCGGTGAAGAACGCCAAGGCCGGCCAGGTGAAGTTCCGCAACGACAAGGCGGGCATCATCCACGCCACCATCGGCAAGGCCACGTTCGAAGCCTCGCAGCTGGCGGACAACCTCAACGCGCTGGTTGCCGACCTGCTGAAGGCCAAGCCGGCCACGGCCAAGGGCCAGTACCTGCAGAAGGTTGCGCTGTCGTCCACCATGGGCGTTGGCGTTGCCGTCGATACCTCGTCGCTGAGCATCGCGGCCAAGTAAGCAAGTGTTTTCCCCGCGCGGCAACTTGTCGCGCGGGTCGTTTTTGAGGGCAGCCCGGCCGCATGGCCGAGGCAGCCGTCAAAGACCGCAGGCGCGACCAGCGCGCGACGACGACGGGCAGGAAGCTCGCTCATGGCAGGGAATCGCCGTCGTCGCCAAACCGGTCGCTTAATCGGGTGCCCGTCACCTGGCCTGCGCAGATGGTGCCGCCCCCACTGGAATGATTCGTCGTTCTGGAAAGGCCACCACCCGGGACGTTCCGCGTCCCCGACGTCACGGAAGGCGTCGCCCAGGACCGCAAGCGGCAGGAGCCGTGAGCGGAGTTCATTTGGAGGAGTGCAATGGCTCTCAATCTGTCCCAGAAGCAAGAAGTAGTCGCCGAGCTGGCAGAAGTCGCCGCGAAGGCTCACTCCCTGGTCGCTGCCGAGTACGCGGGCACCACGGTCGAACAGATGACCGCGATGCGCAAGAAGGCCCGCGAGACTGGCGTGTTTCTGAAAGTCGCCAAGAACACGCTGGCTTCGCGCGCTGTGGCTGGTACCGAGTTCGAGGTCGTCAAAGACGTCCTGACCGGTCCGCTGCTGTACGCGTTCTCGACCGAGGAGCCCGGCGCTGCCGGTCGCCTGATCAAGGAATTCGCGAAGACCAACGACAAGCTCAAGGCCAAGGTCGTCTCCGTGGAAGGCAAGCTGCTGCCTGCCGCGCACGTAGACGTGCTGGCCTCGTTGCCGACCCGTGAAGAAGCCCTGGCCATGCTGGCCCGCGTGCTTGCCGAGCCCGCTGCGATGTTCGCCCGCGCCATCAAGGCCGTGGCCGACAAGCAGGGCGGTGGCGAAGTCGCCGCGGAAGCCACGGCTGAAGCCTAAGCTCGACGCTTATCCCATTCGAATCAATTTCCAGAGGAAATCAACATGTCCCTGAGCAACGAACAAATCGTTGAAGCCGTCGCCGCCAAGTCGCTGATGGAAGTGATGGAGCTGGTGAAGGCCATCGAAGAGAAGTTTGGCGTGTCCGCCGCTGCCCCGGTCGCCGTGGCTGCTGCCGGTGCCGCTGCCCCGGTTGCCGAAGCGCAGACCGAGTTCGACGTGATCCTGAAGTCCGCCGGCGACAAGAAGGTCGACGTGATCAAGGCCGTCCGCGCCATCACCGGCCTGGGCCTGAAGGAAGCCAAGGACCTCACCGAGTCCGGCGGCGTCCTGAAGGAAGCCGTGTCGAAGGAAGACGCCGACAAGTTCAAGAAGGACCTGGAAGCTGCCGGCGCCACGGTCGAACTGAAGTAATCGGCGCCCTTGCGCGCCGTCAGTCCGACCTAGCGCAAGCCAAGCCTGGGAGCGAAAGCTCCCGGGCTTTGGTCGCTTTAAAGAGCTGCGCGATGGAATCGCGCAGCGGGCCAGGATGGCCCGCCGTGAATCGGGCACTCCTGCCCGATCCAGCGGAGCCCGCCGGAGGTGGGCGAGTCCGAAATAGGCAGGAGCCCATTCCGGATACATCGGGCACGGATGCTTTTGCTTTGGGGTATGGCGACTGAGGACTGGTAGCAAGTCTCCAGCCGCGATCCCCCAGATCCAGCCTTCATCATTTCAGCCGGTGTGTGCACCACCGGCGCCACTGCGAACCGAGGCGTCAACCCATGACCTACTCGTTTACCGAGAAGAAGCGCATCCGCAAGGATTTCGGCAAGCGGCCCCCCGTGCTGGGCGTGCCCAACTTGCTGACCATCCAGACCGACTCCTACCGGGAGTTCCTGCAGGAGCACGTCGCTCCCAAACAGCGCGAGGACAAAGGGCTGCATGCCGCCTTGAAGTCGGTGTTCCCGATCGTGAGCTATTCGGGCAACGCCGCACTGGAATACGTGGACTACCGCCTGGGCGAGCCGGGCTTCGACGAGCGCGAGTGCCGCAACCGCGGTATGACCTTCGGTGCGCCGCTGCGCGTCACCGTGCGCCTGGTGATCTACGACAAGGACAGCCCGGCCTCGAAGAAGGCCGTGAAGTACGTCAAGGAGCAGGAGGTCTACATGGGCGAAATCCCGCTCATGACCGACACCGGCACCTTCATCATCAACGGCACCGAGCGCGTCATCGTCTCGCAGCTGCACCGTTCGCCGGGCGTGTTCTTCGATCACGACCGCGGCAAGACGCACAGCTCGGGCAAGCTGCTGTTCTCGGCCCGCGTCATTCCTTACCGCGGCTCGTGGCTGGACTTCGAGTTCGACCCGAAGGATGCGCTGTTCACCCGTATCGATCGTCGCCGCAAGCTGCCGGTGACCGTGCTGCTGCGCGCGCTGGGCTACACCAACGAAGAGATGCTGGGCATCTTCTTCGAGCACAACGTGTTCCACCTCGGCAAGAAGGGCGGCACCACGCTGGAGCTGGTCGCCGAGCGCCTGCGCGGCGAAACGCTGACCTTCGATCTGGCGATCGGCGGCAAGGTGCTGGTGGAAGCCGGCAAGCGCATCACTGCGCGCCACGTGCGCCAGCTCGCGGCCGAGAACATCACCGCGCTGGAAGTGCCAGACGACTATCCGGTGGGCCGCATTCTCGCCACCGACATCGTCGACGCCAAGACCGGCGAACTGCTGGCCTCGGCCAACGACGAGATCACCGCCGAGCAGTTGGAGAAGTTCCGCAAGGCCGGCATCGAGACGGTGCCGACGCTGTACGTGAACGACCTCGACCGCGGCGCGTACATCTCGCACACCCTGCGCATCGACAACACCCGCACTCCGCTGGAGGCGCTGGTGGAGATCTACCGCATGATGCGTCCGGGCGAGCCGCCGACGAAGGACGCCGCGCAGAACCTGTTCTTCAACCTGTTCTTCACCTTCGACCGCTACGACCTGTCGGCCGTGGGTCGCATGAAGTTCAACCGCCGCGTGGGCCGCAAGGACATCCTGGGCCCCGGCGTGCTGTACGACCACAAGTACTTCGCCGACCGCAAGGAAGAAGAGTGCCAGCGCCTGGTCAAGGCGCAGGGCGAGAGCTCCGACATCCTCGACGTGCTGAAGGTGCTGATCGAGATCAAGAACGGCCACGGCACCGTGGACGACATCGACCACCTCGGCAACCGTCGCGTGCGTTCGGTCGGCGAGATGACCGAGAACACCTTCCGCATCGGCCTGGTGCGCGTGGAGCGTGCGGTGCGCGAGCGCCTGTCGCTGGCCGAGGCCGACGGCCTCACCCCGCAGGACCTGATCAACGCCAAGCCGGTGGCGGCGGCGGTGAAGGAGTTCTTTGGCTCCTCGCAGCTCTCGCAGTTCATGGACCAGAACAACCCGCTGTCGGAAGTGACGCACAAGCGCCGCGTTTCCGCGCTGGGCCCAGGCGGCCTGACGCGCGAGCGCGCGGGCTTCGAAGTGCGCGACGTGCATCCGACCCACTACGGCCGCGTCTGCACCATCGAAACGCCGGAAGGTCCGAACATCGGCCTGATCAACTCGCTCGCCGTGTACGCGCGCACCAACCAGTACGGCTTCCTCGAGACGCCGTACCGCGAAGTGGCGAACGGCAAGGTCACCAACAAGGTGGACTACCTGTCGGCGATCGAAGAAGGCGACCACGTGATCGCGCAGGCGAACTCGCCGCTCGACAAGCACGGCGCCTTCGTCGAAGAGTTCGTGTCCTGCCGCTTCCGCGGCGAGTCCGAGCTGCGTCCGGCGTCCGAAGTCGACTACATGGACGTCTCGCCCATGCAGACCGTGTCGGTCGCCGCCGCGCTGGTGCCGTTCCTCGAGCACGATGACGCGAACCGCGCTCTGATGGGCGCGAACATGCAGCGCCAGGCCGTGCCGACCCTGCGTTCGCAGACCCCGCTGGTGGGCACCGGCATCGAGCGTGCCGTGGCGCGCGATTCCGGCGTCATCACCACCGCCAAGCGCGGCGGCGTGATCGACCAGGTCGACGCGGGCCGCATCGTGGTGCGCGTGACCGAGGACGAGGTGGGCGAGAACGACGCCGGCGTCGACATCTACACGCTGACCAAATACACCCGCTCCAATCAGAACACCAACCTCAACCAGCGTCCGCTGGTGAACGTGGGTGACGTGGTGGCGAAGGGCGACACGCTGGCCGACGGTTCGTCGACCGACCTGGGCGAGCTCGCGCTCGGCCAGAACATGCTGATCGCCTTCATGCCGTGGAACGGCTACAACTTCGAAGACTCGATCCTGCTCTCCGAGCGCGTCGTGCAGGAAGACCGCTACACCTCGATCCACATCGAGGAGCTGGCCTGCGTCGCGCGCGACACCAAGCTGGGCGCCGAAGAAATCACCGCCGACATCCCGAACGTGGGCGAGCAGGCGCTGGCCCGTCTCGACGAGAGCGGCATCGTCTACATCGGCGCCGAAGTGAAGGCGGGCGACATCCTGGTCGGCAAGGTCACGCCGAAGGGCGAGAGCCAGCTGACGCCGGAAGAGAAGCTGCTGCGCGCGATCTTCGGCGAGAAGGCCTCGGACGTGAAGGACAGCTCGCTGCGCGTGCCGCCGGGCATGGACGGCACCGTCATCGACGTGCAGGTGTTCACCCGCGACGGCATCGAGAAGGACAAGCGCGCGCGCCAGATCGAGGAAACCGAGGTCAAGCGCATCCGCAAGGACTTCGACGACCAGTTCCGCATCCTGGAAGGCGCGATCTACAACCGCATGCGCGTTCAGCTCGTCGGCCAGACCGCGGTGAGCGGCCCGGGCGGCCTGAAGCGCGGCGCCGAGATCACCGACGCCTACCTCGACGGCCTGAAGAAGGACGACTGGTTCAAGATCAACGTCAAGGACGAGTCCGTCACCGAGTTCCTGGAGCGCGCGAGCGACCAGGTCAAGCGCCACAGGGAAGAGTTCGACAAGCGCTTCAAGGAGAAGCAGGGCAAGATCACCCAGGGCGACGACCTTGCGCCGGGCGTGCTCAAGATGGTCAAGGTGTTCCTGGCCGTCAAGCGCCGCATCCAGCCGGGCGACAAGATGGCCGGCCGTCACGGCAACAAGGGTGTGGTGTCGAACGTGGTGCCGGTGGAAGACATGCCGCACATGGCCGACGGCACGTCGGTGGACATCTGCCTGAACCCGCTGGGCGTGCCCAGCCGTATGAACATCGGCCAGATTCTCGAAGTGCATCTGGGCTGGGCGGCCAAGGGCCTGGGCAAGAAAATCCAGCAGATGCTGGAGGCGCAGGCCAAGGTCAAGCAGGTCCGCGAGTTCCTGGACCAGATCTACAACCACCACGTCGCAGGCGCGGTGCAGCACGTGGACCTGAAGTCGTTGACCGACGACGAGATCCTGGCGCTGGCCAAGAACCTGCAACAGGGTGTGCCGATGGCCACGCCGGTGTTCGACGGTGCCGACGAGACCGAGATCAAGGCGATGCTGAAGCTGGCGGATCTGCCCGAGTCGGGTCAGACCACGCTGTTCGACGGCCGCACCGGCGAGGCGTTCGATCGACCGGTCACCGTGGGCTACATGCATTACCTGAAGCTCAACCACTTGGTCGACGACAAGATGCACGCGCGCTCCACCGGTCCGTACTCCCTGGTCACCCAGCAGCCGCTGGGCGGCAAGGCGCAGTTCGGCGGCCAGCGCTTCGGCGAAATGGAAGTCTGGGCGCTGGAAGCCTACGGCGCGGCCTACACCCTGCAGGAAATGCTGACGGTGAAGTCCGACGACGTGCAGGGCCGCAACCAGATGTACAAGAACATCGTCGACGGCAACCACGAGATGGCGGCAGGCATGCCGGAATCCTTCAACGTGTTGGTGAAGGAAATCCGCTCGCTCGGCATCGATATCGATCTGGAAGAGGTCAAGTGAGCCTCGGGATCCGGCAGCCGGAATTCCGCGCGGGCAACAGCCGTTGCCGCCGGATTTCCGCTACCGGATCCATGATCCCGCTCATCTGACCACCGGCCCCGTCCAAAGAATTTGCTCCGACCGGAGACTCCCATGAAAGACCTGCTCAACCTGTTCAACCAGCAGCGCGCCACGCCCGAGTTCGACTCGATCAAGATCGCGCTGGCCTCGCCGGAGCTGATCCGCTCCTGGTCCTACGGCGAGGTGAAGAAGCCGGAAACGATCAACTACCGCACCTTCAAGCCCGAGCGCGACGGCCTGTTCTGCGCCGCCATCTTCGGCCCGGTGAAGGACTACGAGTGCCTGTGCGGCAAGTACAAGCGCATGAAGCACCGCGGCGTGGTCTGCGAAAAGTGCGGCACGGAAGTGACGCTGGCCAAGGTGCGCCGCGAGCGCATGGGCCACATCGAACTGGCTTCGCCCACCGCGCACATCTGGTTCCTCAAGTCGCTGCCGTCGCGCATCGGCCTGATGCTGGACATGACCCTGCGCGACATCGAGCGCATCCTGTACTTCGAAGCCTTCGTGGTGATCGATCCGGGTCTGACCGCGCTCGAGCGCGGCCAGCTGCTCAGCGAAGACCAGTACCTCGAGGCCGTGGAAGAACACGGTGACGAGTTCGACGCTCGCATGGGCGCCGAGGCCGTGTACGAGTTGCTGAAGTCGCTGGACCTGCCGGGCGAAGTGATCCGCCTCAAGGAAGAAATCGCTTCGACCAATTCCGAGACCAAGCTGAAGCGCCTCACCAAGCGCGTGAAGCTGATCGAAGCCTTCATCGAATCCGGCAACAAGCCGGAGTGGATGGTGCTGACCGTGCTGCCGGTGCTGCCGCCGGACCTGCGTCCGTTGGTGCCGCTGGACGGTGGCCGTTTCGCCACGTCCGACCTGAATGACCTGTACCGCCGCGTCATCAACCGCAACAACCGCCTGAAGCGACTGCTCGAACTCAACGCGCCCGACATCATCGTGCGCAACGAGAAGCGCATGCTGCAGGAATCGGTGGATGCGCTGCTCGACAACGGCCGCCGCGGTCGTGCCATCACCGGCACGAACAAGCGCGCGCTGAAGTCCCTGGCCGACATGATCAAGGGCAAGCAGGGCCGCTTCCGCCAGAACCTGCTCGGCAAGCGCGTGGACTACTCCGGCCGCTCGGTGATCACCGTGGGTCCGACGCTGCGTCTGCACCAGTGCGGCCTGCCCAAGAAGATGGCGCTGGAGCTGTTCAAGCCCTTCATCTTCGCCAAGCTGCAGGCACGTGGCGAAGCCACCACCATCAAGGCCGCCAAGAAGCTCGTCGAGCGCGAGGAAGGCCAGGTGTGGGACATCCTGGAAGAGGTGATTCGCGAGCATCCGGTGCTGCTGAACCGCGCGCCGACGCTGCACCGCCTGGGCATCCAGGCGTTCGAACCGATCCTGATCGAAGGCAAGGCGATCCAGCTGCATCCGCTGGTGTGTACCGCGTTCAACGCGGACTTCGACGGTGACCAGATGGCCGTGCACGTGCCGCTGTCGATCGAGGCGCAGCTGGAAGCGCGCGCCCTGATGATGTCCACCAACAACATCCTGTCGCCCGCCAACGGCGAGCCGATCATCGTGCCGACGCAGGACGTGGTGCTGGGTCTGTACTACATGACCCGCGAGCTGGTGAATGCGAAGGGCACCGGCATGGCGTTCTCCAGCATCAGCGAAGCGCGCCGCGCCTACGACAACCGTGCGGTCGAGCTGCATGCCAAGGTCAAGGTGCGCATGAAGCAGGTGCACATCGCCGCCGACGGCACTCGCAGCGAGGAGACCAAGCTGGTCGAGACCACCGTGGGTCGCGCGCTGCTCGCCGAGATCCTGCCGGAAGGCCTGCCGTTCCAGCTCGCCAACACCGAGCTGACCAAGAAGGCGATCTCGCGCCTGATCAACGCCAGCTACCGCGGTCTGGGCCTCAAGGAAACGGTGATCTTCGCCGACAAGCTGATGTACACCGGCTACCGTTTTGCGACGCGCGCCGGCATCTCCATCGGCATCGACGACATGAAGATCCCGGCCGAAAAGAAGGCGATCCTCGAGGAAGCCGAGAAGGAAGTCGTCGAGATCCAGCAGCAGTACCAGTCGGGTCTGGTCACCGCCGGCGAGCGCTACAACAAGGTGGTCGACATCTGGTCGCGCACCAACGAACTGGTGGCCAAGGCGATGATCGACGGCATCGGCACCGAGACGGTGACCGACAGCGCGGGCAAGCAGGTCGCCCAGAAGTCGATGAACTCGCTGTACATCATGGCCGACTCCGGTGCGCGTGGTTCGGTGGCGCAGATCCGCCAGCTGGCCGGCATGCGCGGCCTGATGGCCCGCCCGGACGGCTCGATCATCGAGACGCCCATCAAGGCGAACTTCCGCGAAGGCCTGAACGTTCTGCAGTACTTCAACTCCACCCACGGTGCCCGTAAGGGCCTGGCGGATACGGCGCTGAAGACCGCGAACTCCGGTTACCTCACCCGCCGCCTGGTGGACGTGGCGCAGGACGTGGTGATCACCATGGACGACTGCGGCACCGAAGACGGCCTGATCATGCAGCCCATCGTGGAAGGCGGCGACGTGGTCGAGCCGCTGCGCGAGCGCGTGCTGGGCCGCGTGGTGGTCGAGGACGTCTACGCCCCCGGCAACGACGACCAGCCCATCGTCGAGCGCGACACCCTGCTCAACGAAGCGCTGGTTGAGAAGCTGGACAAGGCTGGCGTGCAGTCGATCAAGGTGCGTTCGCCGATCACCTGCGCCGCCAGCCACGGCGTGTGCAAGCTGTGCTACGGCCGCGACTTGGCCCGTGGCCACCTGGTCAACATGGGTGAGGCCGTGGGTGTGGTTGCCGCGCAGTCGATCGGCGAGCCCGGCACCCAGCTGACCATGCGTACCTTCCACATCGGCGGCGCGGCTTCGCGTGCGGCCGCCGTGGACAACGTGACGGTGAAGACCACCGGCACGCTGAAGTTCAACAACATCAAGACCGTGCAGCACGCCCAGGGTCACCTGGTCGCGGTGTCGCGTTCGGGCGAAGTGTCGGTGCTGGACGTCAGCGGCCGCGAGCGCGAGCGCTACAAGGTGCCTTACGGCGCCACCATCGCGGTCAAGGACGGCGATTCGGTCAAGGCTGGCCAGACCGTGGCCAACTGGGATCCGCACACCCATCCGATCGTCTCGGAAGTGGCCGGTACCGTGCGCTTCATCGACTTCATCGATGGCGTCACCGTGCAGAGCCAGACCGACGAGCTGACCGGCCTGGAGTCGGCGGTGGTGACCGATCCGAAGCGCCGTGGTACGGCCGCCAAGGACCTGCGTCCCATCGTGCGCCTGGAAGACGCCAAGGGTCGCGAGCTGAAGCTGCCGGGCACCGACGTGCCGGCGCAGTACATGCTCCCGGCCGGCGCCATCGTGTCGATCCAGAACGGTGCTGCGGTGGGCGTGGGCGACGTGGTTGCGCGTATCCCGCAGGACGCCTCCAAGACCCGCGACATCACCGGCGGTCTGCCGCGCGTGGCCGACCTGTTCGAAGCGCGCAAGCCGAAGGAGCCGGCGATCCTGGCCGAGCGTTCGGGCGTGATCAGCTTCGGCAAGGACACCAAGGGCAAGCAGCGCCTGATCATCAAGGACGTGGACGGCAACGAGCACGAAGAGCTGATTCCGAAATGGCGTCAGGTCATCGTGTTCGAAGGCGAGCACGTCGAGAAGGGCGAAACGGTGGTGGACGGCGAGCCCAGCCCGCACGACATCCTGCGCCTGCTGGGCGTGGAGCCGCTGGCGGCCTACCTGGTCAAGGAAATCCAGGACGTCTACCGCCTGCAGGGCGTGAAGATCAACGACAAGCACATCGAAGCGATCATTCGCCAGATGCTGCG
Organism: Rhodanobacter sp. DHG33; assembly: GCF_014843005.1. Lineage (GTDB taxonomy): Bacteria > Pseudomonadota > Gammaproteobacteria > Xanthomonadales > Rhodanobacteraceae > Rhodanobacter_A. Next base: position 13,433 of record NZ_JACYXM010000011.1, read on the forward strand.
CAAGGTCGAGATCACCGAGCCGGGCGACAGCCACTACCTGCGCGGCGAGCAGGTGGAGCGCGTGCGCATCAACGCCGAGAACGACCGTGCGGAGAGCAAGGGCGAGCGTCGCGCCGACTACCAGTCGGTGCTGCTGGGCATCACCAAGGCCTCGCTGGCCACCGAGTCCTTCATCTCGGCGGCTTCGTTCCAGGAAACCACCCGCGTCCTTACCGAGGCGGCGGTTCGTGGCACGCGCGATACCTTGCGTGGCCTGAAGGAAAATGTTATCGTCGGACGTCTGATTCCCGCGGGTACCGGCTTGGCATACCATGCCTCGCGCCGCAACCAGGGCGGCTTGTCCGCCTCGGATTTCGAGACGCTCTCCGGTGCCGCTTCCGCCGTCTCGTTCGCCGAGGCGCCGGCCGGTGGTGATGGTGGTGCCGAGTAAACCCATGCAGGGTTTTACTCGCTAGACATACGAAATGAGGTGCACGGATGCACCTCGTGTTCGGGTCATGGAAGGCGGGACGCTGGCTTGCCCGTGGCAGGCTGTCCGTGTTATATTCCCGCTTCTTGGCAGACCGAGCTTGTTCGGGCTGCCTTTATGTTTTCAGAATAGGCTACGCATGGCGACTATCAACCAGTTGGTGCGCAAATCCCGCAGCCCGAAGAGCTACAAGAGCGATTCGCCTGCCCTGCAGAACAGCCCGCAACGTCGCGGCGTCTGCACGCGCGTGTACACGACCACCCCGAAGAAGCCGAACTCGGCGTTGCGCAAGGTTGCCAAGGTGCGCCTGACCAACGGTTACGAGGTCATCAGCTACATCGGCGGCGAAGGCCACAACCTGCAGGAGCACTCGGTGGTGCTCATCCGCGGCGGCCGCGTCAAGGATCTCCCCGGCGTGCGCTACCACACGGTGCGCGGCAGCCTCGACTGCGCCGGCGTCACCAAGCGTCGCCAGTCGCGTTCGAAGTACGGCGCCAAGCGCCCGAAAGCCTGAGTCTAGGAATTAACTATGTCGCGTAAAGGTTCCCATCCCGCCCGTGTGGTGCTGCCCGATCCGAAGCACGGTAGCCAGCTGATCGCCCGTTTCATCAATATGGTGATGAAGAGCGGCAAGAAGTCGGTGGCCGAGAGCATCGTCTACGGTGCGCTGGAGCATCTGGGCGAGAAGCACGCCGAGCCGGTGGCTCTGGTCGAGAAGGCGCTGAACAACGTCGCGCCTGCCGTCGAAGTGAAGTCCCGCCGCGTCGGTGGTGCCACCTACCAGGTGCCGGTCGAAGTGCGTCCGGGTCGCCGCATGGCGCTGGCGATGCGCTGGGTGATCGAGGCTGCGCGCAAGCGCGGCGAAACCTCGATGCCGCGCAAGCTGGCTGCCGAGCTGCAGGAAGCTTCCGAGAGCCGTGGCGGCGCCGCCAAGAAGCGCGAGGAAACTCATCGCATGGCGGAAGCCAACAAGGCCTTCTCGCACTACCGCTGGTAATTCAGTGGTAAATGCGCCGCCCGCATGTGCGGGCGGCGTCAAACAAGCCGGCCTCGTGCCGGATTTTTTCATGACTAGTGCGGCTCGGATGGCCGCCGCTGCCCACATCGGGGATGGATCTCCGTCGGATTACGACTATGGCACGCACCACTCCCATCGAGCGCTACCGCAACTTCGGCATCATGGCCCACATCGATGCCGGCAAGACCACGACCACGGAGCGCATCCTGTTCTACACCGGCGTCTCGCACAAGATTGGCGAGGTGCACGACGGTGCGGCCACGATGGACTGGATGGAGCAGGAGCAGGAGCGCGGCATCACCATCACCTCCGCCGCCACCACGGCGTTCTGGAAGGGCATGGATGGTTCGATGGAGCAGCACCGCTTCAACATCATCGACACCCCCGGGCACGTTGACTTCACCATCGAAGTGGAGCGTTCGCTGCGCGTGCTCGACGGCGCGGTGTTCGTGCTGTGCGCGGTCGGTGGCGTGCAGCCGCAGTCCGAGACGGTGTGGCGCCAGGCCAACAAGTACCACGTGCCGCGCCTCGCGTTCGTCAACAAGATGGACCGCACCGGTGCGAACTTCTACAAGGTCGTCGACCAGCTGAAGGCCCGCCTTGGCGCCAACCCGGTGCCGATGGTGGTGCCGATCGGTGCCGAAGACGACTTCGAAGGCGTGGTCGACCTGCTCAAGATGAAGGCGATCATCTGGGACATGCCGTCCCAGGGCATGAAGTTCGAGTACCAGGACATCCCGGCCAATCTTGCGGACAAGGCTGCCGAGGCCCGTTCGTACATGGTCGAGTCCGCGGCTGAGGCCAGCGAAGAGCTGATGAACAAGTACCTGGAAGAGGGCGACCTCTCCGAGGACGACATCATCTCGGGCATGCGTCAGCGCACCCTGGCCAGCGAAATCATCCCGGTCTATTGCGGCACCGCCTTCAAGAACAAGGGCGTGCAGGCGATGCTGGATGCGGTGGTGCACCTGCTGCCGTCGCCGGTGGATCGTCCGCCGGTGGCCGGCATGGACGAGAACGACCAGGAAGCGCACCGCGATGCCAGCGATGCCGCGCCGTTCTCCGCGCTCGCGTTCAAGATCATGACCGATCCGTTCGTCGGTTCGCTGACCTTCTTCCGCGTCTACTCGGGCGTGCTGAATGCCGGCGACGCCGTCTACAACCCGGTGAAGTCGAAGAAAGAGCGCATCGGCCGCATCCTGCAGATGCACGCGAACGATCGTCAGGAACTGAAGGAAGTCCGCGCGGGCGACATCGCTGCCGCGGTCGGCCTGAAGGACGTGACGACCGGCGACACGCTGTGTGCGCAGGACCACGTCATCACTCTGGAGCGCATGACGTTCCCGGAGCCGGTGATCTCGATGGCGGTGGAGCCGAAGACCAAGTCCGACCAGGAAAAGATGGGTATCGCGCTGGGTCGTCTCGCTGCGGAGGATCCGTCCTTCCGCGTGCGCACCGACGAAGAATCCGGCCAGACCATCATCTCGGGCATGGGCGAGCTGCACCTCGACATCATCGTCGACCGCATGAAGCGCGAGTTCAACGTGGAAGCGAACGTGGGCAAGCCGCAGGTGGCTTACCGCGAAACGATCCGCAGCAGCGACGTGAAGTCCGACTACAAGCACGCCAAGCAGTCCGGCGGTAAGGGTCAGTACGGCCACGTGGTGATCGAGATGTCGCCGATCAGCGACGCCGATCGCGCGGACGAGAAGATCTCGGCGCAGATCAAGGACGACTTCCTGTTCATCAACGACATCACCGGTGGCGTGATCCCGAAGGAATTCATCCCCTCGGTCGAAAAGGGTCTGCGCGAAACCATCACCAGCGGTCCGCTGGCCGGCTTCCCGGTGGTGGGCGTCAAGGCGAAGCTGGTGTTCGGCTCCTACCACGACGTCGACTCGTCCGAAATGGCGTTCAAGCTGGCCGCCTCGATGGCGTTCAAGCAGGGCTTCGCGAAGGCCTCGCCGGTGCTGCTCGAGCCGATCATGAAGGTCGAGGTAGTGACGCCGGAAGACTACGTGGGCGACGTGATGGGCGACATGAGCCGTCGTCGCGGCATCCTGCGTGGCCAGGAAGACACGCCGTCGGGCAAGACCGTCGACGCGTTCGTGCCGCTGGGCGAAATGTTCGGCTACGCCACGAGCATCCGCTCGCTGACGCAGGGTCGCGCCACCTTCACGATGGAATTCGACCACTACGCCGAGGCGCCGAACAACATCGCCGAGCAGGTCATCAAGAAGGCGTGATGCTTGTGGCCGCTCCGGCCACAGGCAAATAAGTACAGCGGCTTTTCGGCTTTTGCAGTTTTGTAGAAAACAGTGCGGCCCCGGGTCGCGTAAATCAAACGACGCGGCGCAAGCCGCACTGACAGAAAGCATCATCTAGAGGTCATCATCATGGCAAAGGGCAAGTTCGAGCGCACCAAGCCCCACGTGAACGTGGGCACGATTGGTCACGTGGACCACGGCAAGACGACGCTGACGGCGGCGCTGACGAAGGTCGGTGCGGAGCGTTTCGGCGGTGAATTCAAGGCC
>NZ_JACYXM010000012.1 GCF_014843005.1 Rhodanobacter sp. DHG33
CCCAGCGGCACGCAGAGCACCACCTACACCTACGACTCGATGGGCCGTGTGCATACCGCGGTCTCCGGTGTCGCCACCCAGGGCTTCGCCTACAACAGCCTGGGCTTGCTCACGGGCGAGAGCCTGCAGGTGAGCGGTTTCAGCTGGGCCATCGGCTACGGCTACGACGCCTATGGCCATCGGTCCACCGTCAGCTACCCGGCTGGTACCGGCACCAGCGAAAGCGTGAGCTACGCGCCGGACCCCTGGGGTCGTGCCACGCAGGTCAGCAGTTATGCCACCGGCATCAGCTATTTCCCCAACGGCCAGGTCGCCGGCTTCACCTACGGCAACGGCCGCCTGTACGCCTCCCAGCAGAACACCCGCCTGCTCACCAGCAACTTCAGCGACGGCACGAGCAGTGCGGCGGACGTGCAGGAGGCGCTGGCCTACGACGCCGACGGCAACATCACCACGGTGACCGACCCCAGCGGCCTGCGTACCAAGAGCTTCGGCTACGACGCCCTGAACCGCCTGACCAGCGCCACCGCCGCCAACCTCTACCCCGGCGGCCCGGAAAGCTACACCTACGACCCGATCAACAACCTGCGCACGCGCCTGACGCAAGGCCAGACGCTCACCTACAACTACGACACCACCAACAAGCTGACGAGCATCACGCAAGGGTCGACCTCGATCGCCAGCTTCACCTACAACCCGCAGGGCGACACCACCGGCAACAACACCGCCACCCTGAGCTTCGACGCCAAGCATCAGCTGACCAATTACCCGGGCGTGGAAAGCTACAGCTACGACGCTGCAGGACGCCGCGTGGTGAAGCAGCCGGCCAGCGGCTCGCCGACGTACTACTTCTACAACCAGGCCGGCCAGCTGATGTACCAGTACGCCCCGGGCACGGCCACCACCAGCAACTTCATCTACCTGGGGACCCGCCTGGTCGCCCAGCACGACCACGTGCAACTGAGCGCGCCCGGTGCCATCAGCTTCGGCACCAACCCCACCGCCGGCAGTTCGACCGTGAGCTGGGGCAGCTCGCCTGCCGCCACCAGCTACACCCTGCAGCAGAGCAGCAACGGCGGTAGCACATGGAGCACGGTCTACAGTGGCAGTGCCACCAGCACGACAGTCTCCGGCCTTGCCGCCGGCGGCTATACCTACCAAGTGCAGGCCTGCATCGGCAGCAACTGCAGCGGCTGGACGACCTCGGGCACCCTCGGTGTGTGGCCCGCCATCCCGACGGTCACCGTGCCCACGGGCACGATCAACGGACCCTACACGGTGAGCTGGAGCGCAGCGACCGGGGCCACGGGTTATACCGTGCAGGAAAGCCTCAACGGGGGCGCCTGGACCACGATCGCCACCAACACCACGGCGACGTCGATCGGCCGTCCGGGCACCACTACGGGCAGCTACACCTATCACGTGGAATCCAGCGACGCCTACGGCACGGCGGGATGGAGTGCGACCTCGGCCGCGGTGAGCGTGAACACGGCTTACGGCGTGGTGCCCGCCCCGGTGCCCACCTTGACCGTGCCGGCGAGCAGCAGCACAGGCAGCGCCACGGTGAGCTGGACCGCAGCATCGCCCGTGACGGGTTACACCCTGCAGCAGAGCAGCAACGGCGGCAGCACCTGGACGACGGCGTACAGCGGCACGGCCACCAGCGCGGCCCTGACCGGGCTGGCCAACGGCAGCTACACCTACCAGGTGCAGGCCTGCAACAACACCGGCGGGAACTCCGTGTGCACGGCCTGGGCCACCGGCGGCACCCTGGTGGTGACCCATCCGCCGGCCAGTGCACCCACGCTTACCGTGCCGGCGAGCAGCACCACGGGCAGTTACACCGTGAGCTGGGGCAGCGTGGCCACGGCCACCAGCTACACCTTGCAGATGAGCAGCAACGGCGGCAGCACCTGGAGCACGGCCTATAGCGGCAGTGCCACGAGCTGGGGTGCCAGCGGCCAGGGCAACGGCAGCTACGTGTACCGCGTGGAAGCCTGCAATGTGGGCGGCTGCAGCGCCTGGAGCAGCACCGGCACGACGACCGTGCTGTTGCCGCCGGCCAGCGCCCCGAGCCTGAGCGTGCCGGCGAGCAACACCACCGGTAGCTACACCGTCAGTTGGGGCACCGTGAGCACGGCCACCAGCTACACGCTGCAGCTCAGCATCGACAGCGGCGGCTGGAGCACGGTGCAGTCGACGAGTGCGACGAGCTGGGGCGCCAGCGGCCAGGCCACCGGCACCTACGGCTACCGCGTGCAGGCGTGCAATGCGAGCGGTTGCGGGCCGTGGAGCGGCACCGGCACCATCAATGTCCTATTGCCGCCGGGCAGCGCGCCGAGCCTGAGCGTACCGGCAAGCAGCAGCAACGGCAGTTACACCGTGAGCTGGGGCTCGGTGGCGACGGCCTCGAGCTACAACCTGCAGGAGAATGCCAACAGCGCTGGCTGGAGCACGGTGCAGTCGAGTAGCGCGACGAGCTGGAGCACCAGCGGTCGTGGCAATGGCAGCTACACGTACCAGGTGCAGGCGTGCAATGCGAGTGGGTGCGGGCCGTGGAGCAGTGCCGGTACGGTTGAAGTGGCGCTGGTTCCTGCCACGCCAACACTCACGGTGAAACAAACCCCTGGCGCGAGCGGGCACATAATTGCATCGCTCACCTGGACCGCCGAGCCCAATGCAACAACATACGTGGTGCAAGAGGAGGCTGGCGCCATCATCACGCAGATGTATTCGGGATCCAGCACGACATGGTCGGGCGGCTATACCGGCGCCTTGCGCTCCTTCCGAGTGGAGGCCTGCAATAGCTCTGGGTGTTCACCTTGGACCAATTGGGATTAGTAGTGCCGACGATGATGAGGTCGTCGTCACTCGTGCATGTCTATATGCATCAGGCCGCGCCAATGTCACTAGCCTGTCCGTGATACGGCCATGACTATCGAGAAAGGACACACCATGAAGATCAGTCAGCGCGTCATTCGCTCCCTGTGCCTGTTCGGCCTTTGGTTGGGCCTGGGGCTGCAAGCCCATGCGCAGACGGACACGGTGACCTATGTTTATACCGATCCGCAGGGCACACCGCTGGTAAAGGCAGATGCTTCGGGCAACGTCATCGCACGGTATGACTACACGCCGTATGGCAACTCGATCACGTCGTTGGGAGCGGCGCCGAATGGGCCGGGCTATACCGGGCATGTGAACGACCCCGAGACAGGATTAGTGTACATGCAGGCACGGTACTATCAGCCGACAGGGCGATTTTTGAGCCCAGATTCGATTGGGCCGGCGCCGGGCAATGTTTACAATTTTAATCGATATGATTATGCGAGCAATAATCCAATTAAATTTACAGATCCAAACGGAATGTGTTCTAAATCAGATTCATCGACGATTTGCATCGAGACAAGCATCACGGCGAACTCTTCTGGCGCCAATGTCAAACTCACGCAATCAGATGAAGTATTTGCCGCGTCGCGTTCAACTAGAATGGCGATGGCTACACACGGGCAAGGCCAGGAAAAAATCAAAGCTATAACATCGGATAAGTCAGGGAATGACACTCTGACTGATATGGGCAATGCAACAGCCTCATCAAGTTACAAAGGAAATAATGCTGGCGGCGACCTGCCGAGTGGAGCGCATGCAGTGATACACTCCCATGTTCATGACTCTATGGCGGATCAACCTGGACTCGGCGATTCACAGCCCCCCGTGATTGCCCACGTGCCCAATGTGACCGTGAGCGGTGACGGACGCCGAGAAGGCGTTCATGAGATTGAAAATGGAAAAGTTCAATTTCGCATGATTCAAGGACAAATGACGCCAACTGAGCAGAAGGAAATTTTGAACAACCTTAATCAGGCTCAAGAAATATACAATTCGACTAATTGATGGATTGAGGTTCTTGCAGGAGGAGTGAGAATATGAGACACCTAATCATTTTGGCGACTTCTCTACTCATGGCATATGGTTGCCTTGGCAAAGAAGCCATACCCGCTGTCACTCCCGGAAACTTGAACGCAAATAAGAATCTTTTCGACAAGAAGGAGGTTTCGGTTAAGGGAATTCTGTTATATGAAACAGAAAACACTGCCTTATGGGATGTTGATGGAAATTACCCCAACGGAAGCCCCTATCACTGCATCACTGTCTTGAGCTCAAGTGATCAATCCACACATTTATCCTCTTTAAATCATAAATTAGTTGTGATTACAGGGATTTTCTCGAAAAATTTCATGAAGCCTAATGGTATTATTCTTGGGGCATGTAACGTGACGGGAATCAATGTCATCTCTGCACGCCCGGCTGGAGTTGGGAACTGATTAATTAGACGCCGGCCGGTGTAGCGGCAACGCCAAATTCGGTGTCTTATACCAACTGGGCCTGGGTGTCGAGCTTGTCCACGGTGAGCAGTGCGACCAGTTACAACACCCAACGGACCAATACCGGGAAGAACGTCGTGCCGCACGTATGTTGTTGGAGTGCAGGTGTGCAATGCATCGGGATGCTCGGGCTGGATGAACTCGGGGGCCGTGACGGTGTATTGCAACGAAACGGCGGTAGCGGCCAAGTCCAATAGCGTGCAGTCATTAATCGTCAAGTGCAACAAACAGAGGGCAAACTGATATCGCTAGAGAGCATGCGCTGGTAGTTCAGGACAGGTTCGCACGTTTCCCGTGCGGAGTATCGGGCAGTCGTGAAGTGACGGAGGACGTTCGCCATGTCAATCGCACAGCGGATCCGCATATCGGCGCTCGTGACATCGTTGGTGTTTTTCCTGTCCGCGCCGGCCATGGCGCTGAGCGTGTCTCCGACGCCAGCCGAGATCGCCCAGGCGAAGTCCATCTTCACGGATGCGCGAAGCGTCTCCGCCAGAGATGCCGGCCGCCTGTGGGGCCTCCTGCTCTACGGCCGGATGTTGCTGGTGATCCCTGCTACGCGAGCGGTTATCGCCAACCAGGCAGATCCCCGGCACCTGCTCCGGCCTACGGATGGGGTCTATGTCGGTATGCTGCCCGGGGACGTGGTCCTTTCCGATGCACCAACGGAATGGGAGGGCGTGCGCTGGACGCAGCTGAGATTGCCGGCCCTGCCGCAGGATGCTATGACGCGCTCGATCACCTTGGCGCACGAGATGTTCCACCGCATCCAGCCAGAGTTGCATCTGGCGGCGAACGCCACCGCAAACCCGCAACTTGACACCGAGCAGGGCCGGTTGTGGCTGCAGCTGGAGTGGCGCGCACTCGCTGCTGCCCTGATCAAATCAGGCGATGCGCAGACCCAGGCCATTCGTGACGCATTGGCTTTCCGCGACCATCGCCACAAGCTGTTCGCCGGCTCGGCTGCGACGGAAGCCGCCATGGAGATCGTGGAAGGTACTGCCCAGTACACCGGCATCGCGGTCGCGGAGCCGGATGTCGCAGCGGCGCGCTGGCGGGCGGTGGCCGACCTGGTCCATCCCGATACCGAGATTTCCTTCTCGCGTATTTCCGCCTTCATGTCAGGACCGGCCTATGGCCTCCTGCTGGACGAACGCATGCCCAGATGGCACAAGATGCTGAACGAGCATTCCGATCTCGGCGCAATGCTGGCATCGACGCTGCACGGTGTCGCGAATGAATCGGCCGAGTCACGTGCTGCGGCTTACGGCGCAAGCGGCTTGCGCATGGTGTTGGCGGATCGCGCCGCCCGCGAACAAGCCAAGCAGGCGCAATACCGTGCTGCCCTGGTCGATGGGCCAATACTCTCGCTGATCGCGCTGGGACGTTTCAATTTCAACCCCAGCACCGCGGTGGCGGTGGGCGCGGACGGTATGGTCTACAGCACATTCCACGCCATCGCACGGTGGGGCACCCTGGATGTGAGCACGGGCGACGTGCTGGTGTCGTCGGACTTCAGCCGCGCCGCGTTGTCCGCGCCGACGGCGACCAAGGGCACACATCTCGAAGGCAAGGGCTGGACCATCGATCTGGCACCGGGCTGGTCTGTCGCGCCGGCGCCGAAGCCCGGGAACTACGTGCTGGTGCAGCGTCCCCACTGACGTCAGCACTCCTTCGGTACGTTTACGGAATCGGTGCGTACTACCGCTCCCAATCTCCTCCTGATTTACCAAACTTATGGAGCGGTTAATGCGCAAACAGGCGGAGTGAACCTTCATTCACAGGATGGGCCTCCCCCTGGGCGTCGAAAGCCCCTCTACATCGGATGCGCGCCTAGAAGTTTGATTGCCCATGCAAATTGGGCAGAACCGACACGGCTAATGTCCGGATTAGCGTTGGCTTATAGAATGAGTTCGGTTGGATCGAGGCGGTGGCTGCCTCGCGATTATGCAAGAACGATCCTGTAGCTCTTCGCCATCAGCATGATCGTCACGGGCCTGGTCGACGCGACCGCTAAGCAGGACGAAGCCGGGTCTATCGGAACGGGAATAAGCGCCCACGACAATGAGGCTGTGCTTTGCCATCGAGTCACCTGCTCGCAAGGACGCTGCCAGTGATTTGAATGGATCAATTGGCAGCGTTTCACCAGCGACCCATCGTGCCCAATATGCATGACCTCTCGGCGGTAGGAGGGAAGCGAGTGGGCGCCATTGTCCGTCGATGGCCGGCAGCAGACGCAGCAACGTCGCATGTACGTCGGGTCGAATGCAATCGACATGGATATGCAGTTGGTCCTGCGACCGATCCATCGTGGAATTCACCACGAGGCTTAGGGCATCACGCGGCTGTATCGCATGCAATGCTGCCTCCACGTAAAGGCGCGCAGTCCATGCAGCAGCGAAATAATTGGGCGAGTTGGGTACCTGTAACGCAGGGCTCTCGATGCCGGTGATGCGCGTAAGAGGCAGAACTAGATATTGGTAGCGCCCGGCTTGATCTTTCAGCACGGCGTAACCGGTGACATCCCAAGGCCTTGTGACATCGACCTCCATACATGGAAGGGGAGGGAAGCGGCTTTGGGCAAAAGAAGGCACGCATTCGTTGTGGACCAGCGTCCAGAGTCTGCTCCGATCCTCAGCATGTTGATGGGCTCGAGGTGGCAGAGCGGCACCTTTGGCACCATCAGGCACAACTACCCATCCCATGACCAGCAGCCAACTGCTGAGCCAACCCAGTCGCTTGGCCATGCGCATGCTGCAAATGATGCCTAACAGAATGGAGTTCAATGCAACCAAGTCGTCTGAATCACGGCAGCGAATGGACGGTCGGGAAAGTCTACGGGCTAAATCTCTGTTTAGCACCATCTATGTCGTCAACTACGAACGCGACGAATGCTTGCCGATTGTCGAAGAGGCTCGGAAAACGCTGTTCGGAGATCACAAACCTGCAGATGTGGTGCTTGGCGTAGCGTCGCTGTCCCCGGGCCACCTGATCGAGGTTGATGCGATCACGGTCGTTGGTTGACTGCTGCTTACCCCTAGCGAACGATGTAGCCTTCATTGCTTCGATACCGGCAGGTATTTTGCAAACCAGTCCAACGAGCGCTGCAGGATGTCGCGCATGTGCCTGGGATCGACAAAGTCGTGGCCTTCGTCTGGGTATACGACTAGTTGGGCAGGTACGCCCAGCGTGCGAAGTGCGTGCCAGTACTCGAACGACTGTGGTGCGGGGCACTCCTCGTCGCGATCGCCGACGACAATCAGCGTGGGTGTCCTGACCTGTTTGACGTAGTTGATTGCCGAGCTTTTCGCGTAGGCGGCCGGGTTATCGTACAGCGAGGCACCGAAGTAGGGGATCATCCATTGATCGATGCGGTTCTCACCGTAGTAACTCTGCCAATCGGACAGACCGGCACCGGCCACCGCGGCGCGAAAACGGTGCGTCTGGGTCGGTGCAAACATACTCATGAAGCCACCGTAGCTCCAGCCAGAGAGGCCGAGACGGTGATCGTCCACCGGTGCCATTTTTTCCACCGCGTCGATGCCCGCGAGGATGTCACGCAAATCGCCGTAACCGAAGTTACTGCGGTTGGCCTGCACAAAAGTCTCACCTTGGCCGAAGCTACCGCGTGGGTTGGGCATGAACTGAAAGTAGTCGCTGACTGCGTACATCTCATTCATGGTGGGCCATCGCGACAATACCCCCCACGCGGGGCCACCGTGCACATTGACGATCATTGGGTAGGTCTTGTGCGGGTCGTAGTCGGCGGGATAGAGCAGCCAACCCTGTACGTTGCGGCCTTCGCTCTTCCATTCCACCGACGTTGCGTTGCCCCAGACCGGCTTGACCCATTTGTTGATCGCGGTCACCGCGGGCGGTGGCGTGTGAATCAGACGACCAGCATGCACCTCGGGAGCACTTTCATAGGAGCTTTGTGCGAAGGCGACCCGCGTGCGGTCGGTAGATAGCGACACCCCCAGCACTGCGTTGCCGTCACCAATCATCGCGGGCAAGGTGAAATACGGTGTCTGCGCCGTGGCGGAGCTGCTGTGTATGTCATAGGTGACCAGTTGCACCTTGCCCTTTGCATTCTGGCTGACTATCAGCGCATCGCTGCCCTTCCATACAAACCATTCCGGCGTCACGGTGATGCCTGGCGTGAGATTGCTCGCGATACCCCCTGACGCAGGCACGCTGTAGAGGTCGCCTCCGTTGGAGCCCTGACCGCTCATCAGGCCGCCGATGAAGGCAATCCGCGAGCCGTCCGGTGACCAGCGCGGCAGCGCCACCTGCAAACCGTGCAGCGAGCCCTGTGCGATAGACGGATCGATCGCAACATTCGGTTCCATGTCATGGCGCACACCTTGCGTGTACAACTTCGCGACCCACCAGTTGTTGTCACCCGGCGGTGGCGCGGCTGTGTAGGCAATGCTCGCGCCGTCCGGCGACCAGTCAAATTCATAGGCATATAGCGTCGCAGGCGTCAGTATGTTCACCACGCCGGTTGACACGTCTAGGCTGGCAACGCGCTGCACGTCCTCGTTGCCCTCGCCGATCACGCCCACCTGTGCGTTGCCCGCCGCCGTGGCGCTGGCATGACGGGTGGCCCCTGGCACATAGAGGAAGCCGAGCGACTTGCCATCCTTCGTCCACGCGAGAGCCGAAGCGTTACCGGTCAGTTCCGCCAAGCGGTGCGGCATACCCGCGTCGGCGATGTCGGCGAGATAAACGTCGTTGTGGATCGCCTTCGTGTCGGTGATGTCGTGACCGCAGTCGGCAATGAAAGCCAGTCCGCGCGAATCCGGCGACCACGCAAAATCGCTCTTGGCGCATTCGGACAGCCTCGTGCTCATCTTTAGCGCGTGTGCATGGCTGCCATCTGCATCGGCCAACTCGATTACCGTCTTACCCATGGCGGCTTCGGTCCACATCAAGTGGGCGCCATTTGGCGACAAAGCTACCGCGCCAATTTGATGCACCTGATTCAATGTCACCAGCAACTGTGTGATGCGCGCGTCGGTACCTTGTGCAGCGGCCTGCGTATCTGCATGAACCGAGGGAACAGCGGTGGCTGCCAGCAACGGAAGCAGGAGATAAGCCGGTTTCAGCATGGAATTGCCTCAATGCGAGCGGGGGACTTGCACCTCACCGCATCGGATCGAAGGGGTGCAAGTGCTAAAGGCTTGTTCAGGCAAGTTGTTGCCATAACATGGCTCCCTATGGGTTAAGACGTCGTACGCTTAAGAAAGTGGTGCTCCGTTCTATTTAAAGGTCGTCGCAGTATTTTGCGATCATTAGACCGGCCGGCTGATGTCATTTTTCCTCCGTGACGGTCATCACTCCTATGCTGGCAACAGGCGCCATCTATGAACCGACTTGCCAGAATATGTATTACGATTCGCGAGGCAGCCGTTGGTTTGTTTTGCTAGGTTCGGGCTACCGGATGTGCGAAGCAATAGAAAAGGCGGGAGAGTGAGCAGCGCTACGCGTTGGTCGGGCGAAGCGGGGCGCAGTAGCAGCAAATACAAGGGGAACGGGGGCAGCATGCGTCACTGGATCAGAGGCGCCGCCATCGGGGTGGGGGTCATAGCCTCTGCTTCCGTCGCTGTGCCGCAGAGGAACAGCGCACAGACGGGGCAAGGGCCATGCAGATAGGATCGAAGGTAGGAGCCCTTCTGTGCCAGGCCGCTGTGGCTGTGATTTACCTGATCGCTTTGCTGCTTTTTCGCCAGATATTGATCCCACATTGGATCGTCCTGACCGGGTTTCACCTCGCGGTGCTCATGCTTGCACCGTACCGGTACTGGCCAGCACTTTTTGTTGGTGAAACTCTCCACTTGGCTTATGTCAGCCTCTCGTGCCTCGATCAATTCGGCCTAACTTGGGCCGTAGTGAACACCATCCCCTCGATTACGTACGAGGCCCCGGTCGTCTGGTGGTTCCGCGAGCGCCGACAGCTCTTCCCAGCGAAGGGTGCGGTGAACATGGCGGCTTTTGTTTCTTGTGCGTTGACGATCGCCGCGATCGCCACCATAGAAACCATTCTCCAGCTGCAGCTCACGCCGCTTCCACCGGGCTACATCATCCATTACAGCCAGGTGATTGCACGGCTGATGCTGGGCAATTTCATGGGCGTGTTGACGGTTGCACCGTTTGCGTTGGTATTACACCAGGGGTTTGCCGAGGCGCAACGTGCTGGCGGGCATTGGTTGCATGACACCCTCGATACCCCTCTGTTCCTGGAAAGTATGTTCGTTGTCTTACCCATTTTGTGCTTCCTTGGCTGGATCGGTCACAGCGATCATCATGCGCGTGGCGCTGCGCAGATAGCCATGTTCCTTCCGGTAGTCATTCTCGCGCTCCGACACGGATGGCGAGGTGCGGCGACTGCCGGCACGATGGCGAGTATTGGGATCGTCCTGCTGATGCCGGCGACGAATGATCACGCCACCTTGCAGGCCGAAACCTTGGTGGCGCTGGCTATTTCCACCATGCTCTTGGTTGGCGCACGCTTGACCCACTTGAATCACTGCGCGCAGCAGGAACGTTGGGACTCGCATATGGCCATGGCATTGGCACAGCGGAACATTGCGATGGGTGAGGCTCAATTGCGTGAGACTGCCCAGTCCTTGGATCAATTGCGTGATTCCATCAACGGTGTGTTCAACCTGATGCTGAGGCGGTTACGCCATCTGCAGCCGGTCGCGAACGATGATGGCTATCGACGGCAGGCTCAGAAAGCCCAGGAACAGTTCTATCTGCTGGCCGACAGCCTTAGTCCTTCCATGCTGTGTGACCGTGGCCTGCCGGACGCCCTGGTTCAAGGTGCAGTACCGCGTGCGCTAGTCAGCGCAGGAATGAAATACTGGTGCGACATCCGAGGCCCCGTCTGTCTCGTGCCGCAACCGATGGCTATGGCGGTCTATCGTGTCGTGTGCGAAGCCGTCGCTGAGGCTTGCCTTACTCGGGAGCCTTCAGATGTCCTGGTGAAGATCCGATGCGGCATCTCGCATCGCGCGTGGCTGGTGGTGATGGTAGAAACGCGTCGGGACCCCATCCGGTCCCTGCATGTGGCTTGGGATCTGTTGTTGCAACAGCTCCAGTCGAGCACCACGGGCCTGGGTCGGAAAGCCATTGAAGATCGTGCGGCCACCTTCGGGGGCAAGGTGCGTGAGCGCCCGATACACGATGGGCGTCGCGTCATCGTTTCTTTCCAGGGCGAAAACCACCCCAACGCTTGAGAGCGTCGGGGTGGTTGGGATCAATTACGGCCCAGTTACGCCCTTGATGTTGCAGTCGATCGGATCACACGTGGTCTGTGCCACCGCGGCGTTTAAACTCAGCGTGCCGTTGTTCAATGCCGTAACAGTCACAGTGGTCTGGCCATCGTTGTAAACCGTAGCCGGTGCAGCTGTAGGCACGGCAGTAGTCGAGATGATGGCGGGCTGGCTCGGCGTCGTCACCTGCTGTGCAAAGAGGCCGATGGGCAAGGTAATGAACTGGCCGCCCGCAGCGCCGACGCTACCCAGTACATTGCCGTTGACGTCGTTGACCTGGATGTATTGGACGCCTCCCATGGCGAAGACATACACATGGAAATTCGGATTGGTGCTGAAGTCCTGGGCATTCGGCCACGCTTTACCGAGTCCGGTCGTCGCGGGCGTGGCAGCCAAAGCAGTTCCAGCAGCGCAGGTGAGTGACAGTGCGAGTACAACACGTGATAGCAGACGCATAAAACCCCCTTTGGGTTGGTGGAGACGGAGTCCTTAGTCCGAACCCGAAATCTATCACTGGGCAGTGATACAGGGGCTCACAATTTTGACGGAGAGCTTTTCAAGCAAGCGCGGACCAGTAAACACCGGTATTAATGTCATCCCTCACACCTCTCGGTCACCACTGGCAATGCCCGCTTTCGATCCAAAGCAGCCATCACCGACATGTGCAAACACAAGGACACCTATGACTACTGGCATCCGTAGGCCTCAGGTTTGTGTGCTGGGAAGTGCGGAGCCTGGATCCAGGGCATACGATCTGGCAGGAGACGCGGGGCAACTGCTCGCCCAGTTGGGAATCACCGTGGTCAGCGGATACGGCAATCCTGCGACCCGCATATCGGCGCAGCGCGCTCAGGCTACTGACGGGCTGGGCGCCAGCATCATCATGGACGCCGATATGCCGCCACCGGACTAGCCGGCAACGGTCGTCATATCGGTGTGGAATGGGCGATGCAAGAAATTGGATCATGGCGCTCGCCGGTGACGCGTGCATTGTCATCGAGCCCGTGCCGGCACGATCTCGGAGGTTTCCTTGCCTGGCTTCATCACCAGCCCCTGTTGTCCCTCATGGGTTGTGGCGGTTGGTCCGATGGGTTGCTGCAGAATCCGCCAGACAAAAGACAAAATTCGCCCATCCTGCCGTGGAGCTCTGTGGCGGCGCTTGAGCATCAACTCAACGCGCTTGGCCTGGTGAAGCCTGACAAAGGGCTGGCTGCCGCGACTAAATGAAGATGTCCGCTTTCGACCCGAAGCGAACATCCCGGGGGGCGCAACGTATGGTTATCAATACACATAGGGACACAAACAAATGACGCTCGAATGCATCAACCCTAAGGATCTGCCTACTCCGCAGACGTATTCTCAAGTCGTCGTCGCAACGGGTACGAGGTGGGTATTCGTTGCCGGTCAGGAGCCCGAAGACGTCCATGGAAATCTCGTCGGTCGAGGTGATTTGGCGACGCAGGCTCACCAAGTATTCGCCAATCTGGGCCGAGCTCTTACAGCGGTAGGTGCTGTTCCCAAACAAGTAGCCAAAATTACGATCTACGTCGTCAACTACGATCGCGACGAACACTTGCCGATCATCGAAGCGGCTCGGGTGACAGTGTTCGGAGATCACAAGCCAGTCGACACGCTGCTGGGAGTTGCGACGCTATCTCCCGGCTACCTGATAGAGGTCGATGCGATAGCGATCATCGATGGTTGAGATCAACTTGGTCGCAGTTGTTGAAGAGCGCGATTTGGCATTGTTATCGAGCGTGTGGAAGATGTCCGCTTTCGACCCGAAGCGGACATTGGACGTAACACATGAGGAGAGTGTGTTGGGGCGAACGATTCGTTTAGCCGTACAGAAGAAACCATGATGGCGATGTCTGATCTATTGGGAACGATTGCGTTTTCTTCGTTTGGCTTATGGTGGGTCCTTGCGCCCAATAGCGTCATACGCTTTTACGGCTTGTTTAAGGCTATGGCTCCAAAGAAGACTCCTGGTAGCTGGCCTCCTAGGCCAACAGCAATACGTGTTGCAGGCGCGCTCTGGGTGATTCTGGTGGTTACGACAACATATTTTAATACTCATTCTTAGGATGTCCGCTTTCGACCCATAGCGGACCTTGCGAAAAAAGGCATCGGAGAGACGCATGCAGCTGTCGATAGTACCCCGCGCAGGACTAGCGCTCGTTTTAGTAGGTATCAGTGGCTGCACATCTATCAGTGTCACGGCAAGCAAGCCAGGTGAGGTGTTGGTTTGCGATGGCACCTGGCAGCAAGACACTATGTTTGGCCATGGCTCTGCCAAGCAAAGCATCCTCGTTTATCCGAATCCCGACGCGACGAAGATTCGGGTGAAAAGGGCTGGCCGAGTGGAGGGGGTCTGCATCAGTCACGAAGGCGCCACCTGCAAGGCTTCCCTCAAGGGCAACATGCTAGTCGTGACCTCTACCTTTCCGAATTGGCTCGGGACACAAACTTTTACCTTCGACGCTCACACGGCGCATATGACTTTTGGTGACGGCGGGCTCGATGGCGGCGAAGTATTTTCGGGCACTTGTCGCCGCAAAGATGACTGATTTCGCTTAGGTCGGTGGCATGCCCGCTTTCGGCCCGAAGCGGACATGGATGGAGTGATGCATCTTGAACGTAATTGCTATGCACAGGGCGATGACCACTGAGGAGGAGAATCTCCTTCGATGGCTGTTGAGCAATGGTATTGAATCTGCCAAGACCTACTTGCCACAGGTCGATCTGGTGCGCGTGTCACCTCGAAGGTGCCGATGTGGCTGTGCGAGCTTCGATCTGGTAATTCCGGGACGGCCTCCAGCCAAAGGCGGCATGGGTATTCTTTCGGATTTCGTATTCGGAGAAGGTGGTGAGCTGAGCGGCATCTTTGTTTTTGAGCGCGACGGAGATCTTGCCGGGGTCGAGGTATGTGGCTACTCAGGGGATGCTCCAAAATCACTACCATCTGTGGATGCGCTTAGACCGCACTAAGGTCCGCTTTCGACCCAAAGCGGACGTAACAGCTATGCTCAATCCAGCTCTAATCTGAGCAGATTCCACGGGGGAGATATGTTCAGGATTTGCCTTCTGCTTCTTCTAATCGCAGCGCCTGCTGCCTTTGCTAGTGATGCGGCATTTGCCAATGCCAAGGCATTGGCTGACCGCGATGAAGGGGCACTATCAGGGGAGCAGCAGCAGGCGTTGGCTCAGTCTCAGGCCCCGGTGGTCCAGGCTGCGCTGTCATCTTGTCTGGGTGCCAACGGACCAAAACCATTCTCTTTTGTCGTCGTGGTTGAGCTGGACTCGACTGGAGAGGTCATGAGGACTTGGCGAAGCGATGATTCGAAGATGGCTGACTGCTTCCAGCGCACAGCGTCGAAGGCGAAGTTGTTCACGCCGCCGAAAAGTCCGTTCTACTCGTCTTTCGAAATGAATCTGCCCGCGAGTGCGATCAGCCAGTAGACGGCTTATCCGGCGAAAGTCAGAACGTCCACTATCGACCCATAGAAGACGCTGTGAGCGACAGGACACCGTAGACTTGGGGACAACGGAGATAGAGTCCAGTGGAAACAGTGTTCCTCGTCCAGCACAGCCGCGTTCTTCCAAGCGGCACCGAAGACGTGAAGATTATCGGTGTCTACCGCACGCTCGATACCGCCAAAGCGGCTATCCAGCGCCTAGAGACGCAACCGGGATTCGCCAAGCATCCCAACATCATTGATCCGGGCGTCGCGGCTGAGGAAAGCGGCTTCTACATTGGTGAGTACGAGCTGGATAGAGATCACTGGGTTGATGGATTCGTTACCTTGGCTGGCGATCGGGAAGTCTGACTGGCGGCAAGATCCGCTTTCGACCCGAAGCGGACAGTCGGAGACCGGTACAGGATGCGTGTAGTAGGTAGTGGAGCCTCATGATGAAATCACTTCTTCGATCAATATTCGTACTGGCCAGTCTCTTCGCTTCTACTACGGCAAGCAGCAACGATATTTCCGGCCAGTGGACGCTTTCTGTTGAGAATCCCGAACACCATGTCGTCGCCACCCTCAAGGTGGAGTTTACGAACGAGAAAGCAGCCTCTTGCATAGGAGGCGTCTGGAAGGTCTTGAAGGTGGTTTCAGCGACGACACGGGACAAGGATTTCTTCCCAGTGTCAGATCCACTTTCATATCGAGTTGAGGGTAAGCAACTGACGATTGGTCGCAACGAGGTTTGTGATGCGTATCTTTGGCTGCAAGGCCCGCTCGGAGAGGCTTCGGTGAGGGGCGACTACTTCCGTCTGGGGCTTGGAGGAACAGCGCCACTTGGGTACTTCAACTTGAGTCAGGCCAAGTGACTGCGGAGCCAGCCATTCATTCAAGCCAGCATCAGTTCGCAGCGCTGCTAAGGTGGGCATTGAGTGTCTGCTTTCGACCCATAGCGGACATCGTGGAAACAGGGGGCGATCATGATGAATCGTTGGCTAGGCTTGGGCGCTCTGCTGCTATTAGCGGCGGCGTCTGCCTGTGCCTCACCCTTTAGTGGCAAGTTGGGAGACACGATGCCAGTAGGGGCCGCGTGCGATCACCTCAGAACTGTTGTCAGCAAGCAGCTCAGCGCGAAGCATGGCGACGATGAGTATCGTTGCGAAGAGGCACAGATGGGGCCAAAGGGTTACTACGTGTTCTCATTGCGCTCCAACTATCCCGCCCCAAAAGGGGCCGGGCCTGACTGGGTAGGGAGCGGACTGGTTGGCTGGTATGCAGTGCGGCAATCCGACGGGCAAGTTCGAGATTGGAACATCGCAAATTTCACGCTAGGGATGGTGATAAAGTAACTCGGGCTGATTGCCGCTGAATGTCCGCTTCCGACCCTGATCGGACCCAGAAAGGAAGGCCATTTAGGGCGAGGGAGGAAGTGTGGTCAATCCGGAAGTTGAAAACGTCATCAGCAAGCTGCGTGGCTGTCGCATTCTGTTTTACGTGACGTCGGCGCTAGGATTCTTGCTCGCGATTTGCATGAGTTCTTTTCTACTTGCCTGCGTGCGGGAGAATGCAATCCGACTCGCAGGGATGAATGCAGCAGGTGCGGTGGGCTTTCTATGGTGTATTCACATCTTCATCAGAGAAGACCGTGTTCTCTCTGGCGTCGTCGTTGAAGCTGGTGAATTGAACGAAACGCTGATCCTTACGACGATCTTCTCCAAGAAAGTCTCTTTGCGAAGACCGACTGTCGTTGCCTTGGGGCCAGAGTGGTTACGTAAACGGCGAGTGTGGCCGTTCTACTTTCTTAGCGGCGTCAACGCCATTCAATATGCAAGGCAGCCCTCAAAAATTGTGCAGGCATTGAAGATTGAAGGGGTCGATGGTTGCTTCTACTGGATCTATACGGATCCGACCAAGATTCCTGAATTTCTGAGAGGTGCGAAGGAAGGGGGAGCTCCCGGATCGATTGCATAATGTCCGCTTTCGACCCAAAGCAGACCTTGTTCGATGGCTCCATGAAACAGTTACTTGGAGGAGGCGAAAGCAAACGCTATGAGGTTTCCAACGCGTGGGGTTTTCCTTGTGGCTTGTATGGCGCTTATGAATAGTTCCTGGGCCGCTTCGGTTACGCCAAACGCGGCTGACACGGTGAAACGGCTCTATCATGACTACTCATGGGAGGCGGTCATGATCGTTGGGCCTGACCCTTGGATCGGCGATGCGCCAAAGGCCGCGCTTGATCATTATTTCAACGGTGATCTGGTCGCCATATGGCTTAAATCCCGGAAGTGTGGGGGCGATTGTGCCGTCGGCTGGATTGGCTACGATCCGCTCTGGGACAGCATGGATCCTTCTGGGTTTTCCGACGTGAGCGTTTGGGGCACGGATGATCCGCACATCGTTAAGGTCGAAATGACTGGGCCTTGCGTGCCGGGGAAGGCATGCAAGCCCGAGGGTAGCGGACGAGTTCGTCTGATCTATTTTTTGCGACCAACAGCGCTTGGTTGGCGCATCTCAGATATTCGGAGTGAGGTACACGGCTCATTGAAGGCCGCTCTCCTGAAGGTATCGAGCGAGCATTGAACTGTCCGCTTTCGACCCAGAGCGGACGCGAGGAGGGGCAATTGAGCAACCAGCGAAATCAATCGCCATACCGATGGCGGACCGCCGTCCGGCGGCGTCTGCCTTGGTTTCTGATTGACCTTGGTGTTGCCGACAAAGGAGAAGATTGCGAAAAGGCAGGAGGTAACCACGTTTGGTATAACCGGGACGACGTCAGCAGTGGCTGCTACCACTGCAAAGTCGTTCGAGCCAGCCGCTTGTGGGGTGAGAATTAGGTTTCTTAGATCTGCTTTCGACCCGGAGCGGACCTCAGGTAGAACTCTTAGTGGAGGCAGGAGGGAACGTGCCGCTCTATACGTATGTAGTGTCTTACCGGGGGGCTAGCCATGTTGCACAAGGAAGCCATAGCAATTTCAAGGGCTTTATTTCGACGTGGTGCAGCAACATTCCCTCTGGTGCGCTGCCCGATCTGACGCCAAGTCTTCACAAGGAGCTTGCGTCCAAGGCATATCAGGGCGACTTTGTGGCCGTCCCAAACAAGATGCATGTCTGGCGGAAGTCCATAGAGGTCGGTGGCAATGAGTGCTTGGTCGTCGCTGTGCAGACTGAACGCTAGGTATAAAAAGGGCCACTACGTCCGCTTTCGACCCAAAGCAGATATTAAGCAGGGCGATTAGCCTGTGTTATCGAGGGTGTGGAAGATGTCCGCTTTCGACCCGAAGCGGACATAGCCTCATGTAGCAACGTTGATCACGATGGCGGCAGCCTGATCACGGCCTATTGGTTCTGGTGGTCAACTTCGTCATTCCGCGTAATACTGTTGGACAGCAACTTGCTAAAAAGCGCGTTATGGCTGATCCGCAGTATTAATGCTCTTGATGTTGTATCGCGCGTGCCCAGGTACGGCCGATATACAAAGCCCGTTGCCGGCAAACATCGACCTTCACTATTTCAAGAATTCTGCCATCGACAAATCGGACAAGCAGGTTGTACAGGCGCCGTTGATCGGTCCTGAAGCTTACGGTGGCTTGTCCCGCGTACCCGCCCTGTAGGACTCCACCGAGGTTGAGGGGAGTCCATGCCGTCTGGCCCGAGGCGGAGGAATCGACTGCTGCAACGGAATCCTGCCCGTCGTTGATGATGTCGACATAGCACGTTTGGGATGCCGAGGCAGCACCGCTCATTGCCATGGCTGTCAGGAGCATGACGAATCGCTTGCGCATAATGTTCTCCTTTTTGCGGTGCGGCCGCGTCTTGCCAGCCGTACGCGGGACGCGACCGAGGGATGAGGGAAATGGGTGTGTCGTGCGCGCCGGATCAGCGTCATCACCGCGTTTGAGCATCATCCAGCGGATGCAACCGTCGATCAGTGCCTTGAAGACATAGACACGCCGCTCACTGGCTCGGTTGCAAAAAATTTTGAAGACCGGATTGCACCCAGCCGCGTCCAATGAAGACCTTCCTACATTCGCCGCCGGGCAATGACGTGAGCTGCTCCACCTTACCCCTGTTCCGGTTTGTTCTTAACGCCGCGGCTAATCACTAGTGCACGACCTCACACTGGGTGGGTATCTTCAGTGACTCACTGGGGTAATAGTGTTGAAATGTTGCCCTGGCGTGTCCACCCAACTCGCCAATACCTTCGCACCGTGAGGGCCTGCCGTGGTCTGATGCACAACACCGGCGGGCATCTGCCAAGTTTCGCCAACACGATAGGTCGTTGGTTCCCTGCCATCAATGCGCACTGTCACTTCCCCTTGCAACACGTAACAGACTTCAGGTCCTTTCGCCATTTGATGGGGTTTTGAAGTATTCGGTGGGAATTCAGCCAAGCCGAAACCGAGTTCGCGGTTCGTTTGCGGCACGGCGACTCTCTGGAAGACAACAGTCGGTTTGGCTGGCTTTGATTGAGCAATCCCGACACCCGGATTCATAACCACAAGGATTGCGATCACCATGCCCAATAAAACTCGTCTATTCATGACCCGCATTCCTCATCTACGTTAGTACGCCTACCCAGATTGACTACAGGCTTACCATTGGCTCTCGTTGACAGTATCGATGTTCGCTTCAGCGCTTATTGTCGAATTTTCAAACTGAGTAACAGATTTGATATAGCGGTGACGCAGCCAGTGATTGAGCGGGTCACCAACAAAGCGTGCTGCCGCCCAAGCGAATAGCACGGATAGTGCGAAAAATAGTGCCAACATAGGTAACTTGTGGTCAAAGGGCATAGACGCTTTTGGCACAAACTCAAGCATGATGCCAAGAACCAAAATGTGAAACAGATATAGTTCGTAGCTGTGTGAACCAACCCATGCCAATGGCGTTCCTAGCCGGCGCACAAACTTACCTATCGGAAGTTGCGATACTGCTATGAGAAAAACCGCAGTGGTGATGCCCAACAAGCTTGCACCAAGCGCTTCGTTGCCCGAGATGCCTCGCATATATACGTAGCCCATACCTATCAGAGCGAGCATGGCCAACAGCGCGCGAACGGAAGTTTTCCACTGCAAGCCTAGGCTAATCACAGCTGCGAGGCATCCATATGTCAGCATATCGACACAGGCCAGGTTCCCGTACATGAAAAACAGCTCGTTGTCTCTATATGCATTACGGTATATGGGTGCGATCGTCAAAAATATCGCCGCAAGGAAGATTAATTGCCATCGTCGCCGAAGCAAGAGCAATACTATTGGGTAGATGAGATAAAAAACTTCTTCTACTGATAATGACCAATAGATGTTCATTGCATAGTTGAAATAACCAACATTTTCCATCAAGATATTGTGCCAAAACGTTAGCACCGACAGATTGGCAATAATAAAGAAAGAGTTATTGAGGGGATTTTTGTGGGAAATGTTGGAGAATGACGCCAATCCGGCCAACCCAAGCACAGTAATGATTGCCAAAGCAAGCACCACCAATGGATAAAGCCTGAAGAGACGGAGCTTATAGAAGTGAGCCACATTGATTGCAGGCAGCGATCTATAGCGCGCCATGATGTTGGACGTGATAAGAAAGCCCGAGATCACGAAGAACATCGAAACACCGTAGTTGCCATTGTAGAAAATCGCGTGCAAGGTCGGTGATGCTATCCATTGGCGTAAAGGACTGGAAATCAGCCTATATGAAAGCGTGTAATGCAGCAGCATCACCAACATGATTGATATGCCACGCAGCATGTCAATGTAAAGGTTGCGACCCTCGCGCCCTTTTTGCAAAATGCTTTGTCCGTTCATGCCTTTGATATTCCATGAGGCTGGGTTGGCTTGCTATTCCACCGGTGAGTCTTTGTATCAGCAGCCCACAGCAATCCATACCATTCAACGCATCAGTGCAAGCGACTTCAGTTCGAAACCACGTAGGGTTGTCTGCATATGAATGTGCCAGTCTACGGCATTATGCTACTTCGCGAGGCCAGCACTCATGCGTTGTTTAGACAACTCCTCTTCGAAGTTTTTCTGAGCGTCAATCGCATATGCGCGACATTTGCCGGGATCGATCAGAGCATTAGCATCACCGTGCTCGCGCTTGGCCACGCGATCCCAGAAATCCACCATATCGGGGTGTGGTCCGAGTGCAATATCGCATCGTAATTTCGCTACCATC
This sequence comes from Rhodanobacter sp. DHG33, assembly GCF_014843005.1. Taxonomy (GTDB): domain Bacteria; phylum Pseudomonadota; class Gammaproteobacteria; order Xanthomonadales; family Rhodanobacteraceae; genus Rhodanobacter_A. The sequence continues at coordinate 21,289 of NZ_JACYXM010000012.1, forward strand.
GCAAAGCTATAGCGGAAATCCTTGACGACATCTGGGTATTTAGGGTTGTCAATTAATTTAAAGCTGGGTGCTGAGAGACTTCCAATATCAACCATCTGCATGCAACGTGCATGCTCGCATGATGTCCAGCTCCATGTTGTGTTGCCTTTGGTGTGCCCCGGTGTCGAATATGCGGTTAGCAATAGATTGCCCAACTTCAGACTTTCGCCATTCGTTACCGAGCGCTCTACATTTACAGGCGGGAATGGAAATTCATTGTTGTATTCTGGGTCATCGTGACCGCCACGTTTAAGTAACGGGGTATCTGCGACGTTAGCGATCACCTGCGCTCCTGTGTCGCCGGCAAGCTGAGCTATACCGCCCGCGTGGTCACAATGCGCATGCGTATTTAGAATCCATTTAATGTCATGAAGCTTGACACCAAGCTTTTGGATATTCTCTTCGATTAGCGATGTGTGTTCCGCTATGCCGCCGTCGATTAGAACGTCACCGGCAGGGTCGGTGATAAGCAACACCGTAAGACCATGTGGCCCGACATACCATGTATTGCCATAGATCCGGAATGGCCTTTGTGGCATAATCCAGGATGAATCGTGCGCGCACGCAGAATATCCCGCAGTGTTTACTTGTATCGTCGCGCGTGGCTGCGCATATGCGCTTTGCGCGATCCAGCTGAAAACAACCATCACTGCAACTAACCATCGCATGTGCATGCTCTTTGGTGGTAGAGAATAAAAGATAGACGATGGTTATAACTTTTCGCGCACGAAATTATGGCGTTTTAGGGCTCATATCTGGCGTTTTTTAAGATTCAATAGGAAAGGTAACCCTTATAACAAGCGCCATCGCCTCGTAGGGGAAGCAGCGATTTCATCCTCGACTCTCCTTCATCTCATCGATGCGACGTCCACGTTCGCGAGGAGAGCAAACGGCAAGAAGCGCAGCGACAGGGGTAGCGACGGCACAATGCGCACCGTCAATGGCCAAGCAGCCTTCGATGTGCTGCCTCGGTGGCGTTGTCGACGGGGAACATGCATTCGATGCGCAGTTCCTGCGCACTGACCGTCTGTGGCATGCCCACCGTCGTAACCATGGAAAAGTAGTTCAAGATCACGTCGTCCTTCGCAAGGCTCAGGGGAACGACGGGAGCATTGGGCGCAATGGTGGTGGGCCCGGACGTTATCCATTCTGGTTTGACGTCCGGGTAGGCATGAAGCGCGCGCAGCAGCTCGTTTGTTTTTTCGTCGATCACACGTCCTACTGACTCGCGATGGACGCGCTGGATCAGGTTGTGGGCAAGTTGCTCCCAGTTCACGATGAAGGGACGCAAGCCATTGGGATCAAAAATTAGATGCAGCATGTTGCGTGGTCCGGGGCGCGCCGACATGTCGATAAAGCAGTTGAACAAACGCGGGGCGTCGTCGTTGCTCATGACGACATTCCAGTACCGATCCAACACGATGGCGGGAAAAGGGGCGTGCTGGCGCAGCATGCGTTCCAGCGGCTTGCGCAGGCCCTGCATCTCAGAGGCATCCAGAGGGCTTTCCGAGTACACCGCAGCATACCCGGCCGCCTGCAATAGCGTGTTGCGCTCGCGCAGGGGGATGTCCAGGGCTTGCGCAAGGTCGAGGAGCGCATGGCGGCTTGGTATGCTTCGTCCGCTTTCGATGAAGCTGATGTGCCGCTGCGATATGCCCGCATCGAGGGAAACCTCGAGCTGGCTCTTGCCGCGCTGGCCACGCCAGTAGCGCATCAGAGGACCCAACTCGTTTTGCTGCCCTGCATCAGGTCCGCTTCTATGCGATACGTAGCTCATGACGTCTCCAGCGTTGATAGGTCTGCGAAGGATTATCCCTGGCATGTCTCGCGTGCCGCAGTGTCGATCACCTGAGCGACTGTCTCGGGCTGTGACACCGGCAGCGCGTGCGAGGCTTCGACCTCGACGACGGTCGAGCCGGCGCGCTCGGCCATGAAGCGCTGGGCTTCGGGAGGCAAGGATTGGTCGTTTGTAGCGATCACGTTCCAGGATCGCAGGCGCATCCAAGCCGGTGCGCGGTCGAAGGTCTCGCCCAGTGCAGCCGCGTAGAGCGGACGCTGTGCGGACGCCATCAGCGCTACGGTCGCCGCTGGCACGTCGGCGGCATAGACATCGCCGAAATGTTCCGATCGAAGATACAGATCCTCGCCACCGGGACATTCCCGCATGAGCGTCGTCGTCTCGTCGAGCTTGCTGCCGGAGAAGCGGCCATTAAGCTCACCCGTACTTTCGTCGACATCGGGTGCAAAGGCGGCGACGAAAACCAGCGCCTTGATATCGGCATGGCAGATGGCCGGATGCGAAATGACCGATCCACCATAGGAGTGACCGACGACAATCATGGGGCGGTCGATCGTCTTCAGGAATGTCGAGAGGTATTCGGCATCTGTATACAACCCACGCAAGGGCATGGCTGGGGCGATGGTCTCGTATCCCATATTCCACAAGTGGCGACTGACGCCATGCCATATCGATGCATCTGTGAGAGCACCGTGGACGAGCACGATAGTCGGTTGGTTGCTCATGAAAACGTCTCCTTGAAATCAAGATGGGGGATGGATCGATGCCTAGAATCGAGCACGTCCATGTGTCGATGGTCGGGGTCAATGTTCCGTTCTGTAGCCGCCCCCCTCGCGAGGCGCGATAGGTGAGCACCGTTTCAGTCGTTTCCCAGTAGCCTCACACGTCCGTTCGGAAACGGTTTGCAACCCTTGGGCGGGTGCGGTATCCGGTGATACCTGCCGTAAATTCCGTTTGTGGCGCATAGCCATGTAGAGCTGAAGCTCCCCGGCAACGATGAGCCCGCGCAGCAGAGCGAATTCGATCCACGCAGTGACGCCATCGGTACTGACGAGTTGGCTGTCCACGTCGACGCGTTCGTACGTGTGGATGGCGCCTAAGTATCGCAGCGCCAGCATTTTATTCGCGAAACGCCACCCATACCTGCGGCTGGAACTCCGGCTCCAACGGCGGTTGCGTCACGCTGCCGGTGTAATTGGTGATCGTCGAGGCCGCCACGATGGCTATGACCTCCAGCAACTGATCTGGGCCAAACCCGGCCTGCAGGAACGCTAGTTGGTCGTGCGCGTCGATGCATCCGCGCTTTTCGATCAGCGCCCTCGCCAGCCTGGACAGCGCGGCAAGTTGGGCATCACTGGGTAGGTCGCCATCACGGATTGCTTGCACGTCGGCTGGCGCAACGCTGTTCTTCAGCGAGAGAGAGCTGTGAAAGGCAACAGCCCAGGTACACGTGTTGGTCACCGCATTGGTGAGCAGCAGCGTCTGAATTTGTGGCTCGGAGAAGCTACCTCCGTGAACGTTCTGGAAGACAGCGGCGAGGCAGTTGATCAGCACTGGCGACGTGGCCATCGCGCCGGCAATGTTGGGGATGAAGCCAAACGCTGATTGGAGCCCCTGCAGAGCGGTCCTGGATGCGTTCGGAGCAGTTTCTAGAGTGTGGATGGGGAAAGCGGGCATGATGTGTCTCTCAAAAGAATAACGAGGCGATACCGGGATACATTCCGAGGATGCGGGTGTACTCGAGTGGTAGCCACTATGCGCGGAGGGTAGTGGTGCCTCAATTACCTGAGAGGTAATGACCTACGGAAGAATGTGCTCTGCGACGTAGGCTGGTGTGCGTGATTGGCTGGTGGTGACAGTGCAGAGTGATTAGGGACTGTTATCGGGGTAGGGTAGGGCGTAGATCTAAATCAAAGAAGGTCTGCTGATCATGTGGCCTGTCACACGATACTGGCTCTCGTATGTTGCTTGAGCTCAATTTCTCGTAGGCTAAAGCCGCCATCCCAACCTAGAGGACACTCATGGCCATTAATCTCGACTCGCTCTCTCCCACTGAACTCCAAGCGCTCATCAAGAGTGCCGAAGCGCAAATGGACTCCGCGCGCAAGAATCACGTCAGGGAAGTGCGTGCCAAGATCGATGGGGTTCTGGCAAGCGCCGGGCTGGCCCTTTCGGACGTCTACCCGACCCGTGGCGGCAAGGGCGCCAAGGGGCCGAAGGCGGCGGTGGCACCCAAGTACCGTAATCCGGGAAACCCCGCCCAGACGTGGTCTGGCCGCGGCAAGCGCCCGCTGTGGTTCAACGAGGCTCTGAAGAAGAAAGGCGTCACAGCAGATAGCCTCCTGATCGCAGGCGCTTCCCCCAAAGCCGCACCCGCAAAGAAAGCGGCAGCGAAGGCCACCCGGAAGGCTTCGACGAAGAAGGCAGCCAAGAAGTAAGGCCGCTAACGGTTACGGAGGGAGGAGCCCCGGAGGTTTTCTTGCGGGGCTCTTTTATGGCTCTTCAGCCTGATGACTGATCTCGTGTCCGCTTCCGACCCAAAGCGGACGTTGGGGCGGGATGATTAGCCTGTGTTATCGAAGATGGGGCAAATGTCCGCCACCCAAAGCGGACATTTGGACAATGTGATTAGGGTTGGTTATCGGGGGTAGGGCAGCGACACATTCGCCTAGCTTCGTCCCGACTACCGCTCGCGCATTTCCAAAACATCAACTCGACTCAAGAAGGCTTTTTCGCAGGCGTTCACGATTACGGGTGCGCAATGCTCGGAACGCTTTGGCCTGGATGCTTTCCGGAGTCTGTCGCAGCTTCGAGAAATAGTCGGAAGCACTCTCCGAACACACAGACACCTGATGATCCATCACAGTACTGATGCTGCGGTGTTCGGCCAGGGCCGAGGATGGGGAAGAGCAGAGAATATCGCAAGAATTTACATATTGACACGCAGGTCTCTGCGGCGTTAGTTCTAAAAGGGCACCGCGCGTAACGCGCGGTTTCAAGGGGACAATGCGATGCGTGCACGTTGGCAAGGGAGCTGCCTGTGGGCAGCAGTGATGCTGGTGCTATCGAGTTGGTGCCATGCTCAGTCGGTGTCCCCTGAGGATGAGTACAAGCAACTGATTCAAGTCAACCAGAACATCCAGCCGTTGGGGGCACATCCCTTCGGCGAAAACATCAGTCTGTTCGACGGCACGCTGTCCTTTGATGTCATCGATATCAGCTTGCCAGGCAACGGACCAACGATCCAATTGGGACGTGAGCTGACCCCCGCGACAGGGTCGTTCATTGCGGCGAATGCAAACCTCGCCTTTGGGGATTGGGATCTAGACATTCCCCGCATTGAGACAATCACCGCTGATCAGTCCAATGTCACGAACTGGCAGACGGGAGGTGGGACCCAGCGCTGCACCTACTTCAGCGCCCCGCCTCAAGTTGGGCCGTTGCAACCCAACGGCACTCCTTGGTCTCCCAGCCAATGGTGGTATGGCTACCACTTGATGTTGCCTGGTCAAGGCAGCCAGGCTTTGTTGGTGCGCGGCTCTGAAAACACGCTCACGCCGACCAATGGAACGAGCTATCCCATCGTCACCAAACAAAACTGGATGGTCGGCTGCGGGGTGACTGCGGACGATGGAGGCGAGGGCTTTCAGGCAATCGGCCCAGACGGTACCTCGTATACGTTCTCCCATCTGGTCTATCACACGATGGCGACGCAACATGAGCCGCTTGGCACCGCGCCAACAGGCGATGCGATCACGGCCATCCAAACCTCTAGTGCGACTATCCATCCGATGGCGGCGACCACCAACATGTTGGATCGCCGCGACGCACTGATGTACGTCACACAGATCAAGGATCGTTTCGGCAACACTCTCACCTATCACTACGATTCAAGCACGGGTTATCTCACCAGCATCACGGCTAACGATGGACGCGAGGTGGATGTTGCGTATGTATCGGGTACGGCAGAAGTCCAATCGATAACTGCCAAAGCTGCAAACGTTGCGTCGCGCACTTGGAACTACAGCTATAGCACTACGTCCGTTGGTGCATTACCCACCCTAACGGGGGTCACACTCCCAGACGGAAGTGCATGGTCATACCAGTTGGGTGCGTTTGATACCGTGACTTTGACGACGGCAGGCGGTGACTGCCAGGGAAATACGCTGCCGATCCTGTATTCCTACCCCTCTACAGGAACCATCACTCAGCCTTCCGGCTTGTCTGCGACGTTCACGCTGACGCCCACATTGCATGGGCTCTCGTATGTCACCAAAGAATGCTGGGGGGACGCTAGCACCGGTGGGGACGCTCCCTATGCAGTTTTCCCCAACTATTACTACCAATACTCGATAACGAGTGAGGTGGTGTCGGGCGCGGGCTTGCCCACAGAGACGTGGAGCTACAGCTACTCACCGCTGAATCGGAGTTGGTCGACTGATACTTGCGCGACGAGTGGCACCTGCTCGACGACTGCCTATACGGATGTCACGGATCCCGGTGGCAACGATACCCGCTACACCTTCAGTAATCGCTTCGATGCTACGGAAGGGTTGTTGCAGAGTACGAACTACTACAGTGGTTCCTCCAGCGGAACGCTGATGCGTTCTGAGATCAATACTTATGCCAATCCCACGGGAGGTCCGTGGCCGACGACTTACGGTGGCGATTTGCAGGTTCGCGATAACGCGGCGCAGGCCACAGAACTATCGCCATTGAGCCAACGTGCGACCACACAGGACGGCCAGACCTATACCTGGCAGGCAGTGGGCTTCAACGCTTATGCCCAGCCCACCGACGTGAAGCGTTACAGCAACGTTACCGGCCAGACCTCGATCGAAGAGACCACGGTCTACCTCAACGACACCAACCTCTGGGTGCTGGACCCGGTGCGGACCGTGACCAACAAGGGCACGGGCGAAGTGGAGGTGAGCAACACCTACAACAGCCTGGACGAACTGACTGCACGCGCCCGCTTCGGCGAGACGCTGATGAACTACACGTGGAATACCGCCGGTCAGCTGGCCAGTTTCGAGGATGGCGACAGCCACACCACCACGCTGGGCAACTACTACCGCGGCATCCCGCAGTCGATCAGCTACCCGGACAGCACCAGCGAGACCCTGGCCGTTGACGACCTCGGGCAGATCACCTCGATCACCGACCAGTCCGGCCACACCACCGGCTACAGCTACGACTCGGTCGGTCGGATCGCGCAGATCACCTATCCCTACGACAGCAGCATCGACAGTGCGCAGTGGACGCCCAAGGTCTTCACCTACGC
>NZ_JACYXM010000013.1 GCF_014843005.1 Rhodanobacter sp. DHG33
GCAAGCCCATATGCGCCTGCAGTCTCCATCCTAGGGAAGCAACATAGCCACCGCGGGGAGCGGTGTAAGGAGTGCTGGAAAGATACGGCGCGTCGGACATTCGAGGAACAGCATGAAGCAGAGCCATATCGAACGTTACCTGTCGCAAGGTATTCAAACGTTGCGTCAGGATGATCCGCAACTGTTCGAAATCCTTGAGGGCGAGCATCAAAGGCAATCGGAATCGTTATCGCTGATCGCATCAAGCGGAGGATCGGATTCATCCGTGCTGGCCGCCACGGGAAGCACCATCGTCAACGTTACGGCGGAGGGTTACCCTGGCAAGCGCTACCATGCTGGCTGCCGCTTTGTCGACAAGGCTGAGCAGTTGGCCATTGATCGTGCCAAGCAGGTATTCGGCGCCCGCTACGTCAACGTGCAGCCGCATTGTGCAAGTTTCGCGAACCATACCGTGATGCAGTCGTTGCTGGTCCCTGGCGACACGATCCTGGGTATGTCGCTGGATCAGGGCGGCCATCTTACGCACGGGGCCCCGGCCAATCTCAGCGGCAAGCTGTACAAGGCTGTTGGGTATGGCCTGGATTCGCGTGGCCTGCTCGATTACAGACAGATGCGTGAGTGTGCGCTAGAGCATCGTCCGCGCCTGATCGTCTGTGGTACGACCTCGTACACTCGTGTGATCGACTTCGACCGCATCCGCGAGATCGCCGAAGAAGCTGGTGCCTATGTCCTCGCGGATATCACGCATATCGCCGGACTGGTGGCTGCTGGCATCCACCCGAGCCCGATCGATGCGGCACACTTCACAACCACCTGCACCTTCAAACAGCTCTACGGTCCGCGGGGTGCCTTGATCATGATGGGCCGTGATGCGGATTCCATCGGACCGGATGGCATCCGTAGCCTATCGCATGGCATCCAGAGCGCCGTCTTTCCGCTGATGCAGGGTTCGCCCGAGGTGCATTCGATCGCGGCCAAGGCCCGTGCGATGGGGCGCCTGCTCGAACCCGGCTTCCGCGACCTGGCCCGCCTCATCCAGGCCAACGCGTCGGAATTGGCGGCGGCATTGTTGGCGCGCGGTTACGACGTCATCAGCGGCGGCACAGACAATCATATGGTGCTGTTCCGCGTTCCACCCGGCCTCAGTGGGGAAACGGCAACGCGCGCGCTGGAGTACTGCGGCATTTTAGTGAACAAGAACAAGATCCCCGGTGACTACCGGGGGGCAGCCACCACCAGTGGCTTACGGCTGGGCAGCAATACCGTGTCCCTGCGCGGCATGGGCCGGCTGCAGATGCAGGAGGCGGTCGAGTTGATCGATACCGTTCTGCATCACGCCCGTAGTACCGGTCAGAGTGGCTTTGAACTCGACGATAGCATCCATGGGCAGGTGACCGAGCGCGTGCGCGGACTTTGCCGGACCTTCCCCTTGCCCTACGACTACGGTGCGGCACAGGTCAGGCCGACCGCAGATGCCGTGCAAATCCAGGCGGCACTCACTCCCTGACCTACATGACATAAGACGTGCCGTTCTTCTGGTTGGCACGATGGTCCTCGCGTCCACTCGAAATGTACAGGAAGTCGCCGTGCACGAGTCTGCTCCTAGCCCCGAACGCTGCATTACCCACCCGGCTGAGGAGGAGTCATTCTGGCGCGTGTATCTGAGAGGACTGACCACGGCCACCAGGCTTGGCACTGGACGCGACGGTGACAGCTCCGTGAGCGGACACGGTACAGTTTCGCTCCAGGTTGATCTTCGTGGTGCCGTATCCGGCATTCCACCTGCCATCCTCACTTATGCGGCATGGGCTAGGCTGCTGTCCACATACAGTGGCGAGAACGATGTCGTTTTCGGCATTGCCGGTGATCGCCCCTTGCGCGTGCAAGTGGCTCCTTGGCAGCGAGTGGGTGACTTCCTCGACACGGTGACCACCTTCGCGGCGGACGTGGCTATCCGGCTCGCAACGTCCCCCGAGCGTCTGTGCGCGTTGGCCGATTTCGAGCCGGGCTCGCCGCTGTTCGACACTGCCGTATACCTGGATACCCACGGCTTCAACGCCACGGAAGGACATCACCCGTCAGTTTTTGTGACGGTTGCAGGGACGCTTGATGCCGAGCTCACGCTGCATTACGCACATGCATGCCTCAGCGATGTCGCGGCGTCCGAGTTGCTTGAACAGCTTGGCCTGCTGATGCAGGCACTACCTAAACATACCGACGCCATGTTGCATGCGGTGCCGACGTTGGCGGGCCGCTATGCGACTCGTGCGCTACACGAGTGGAACGATACCCGTGAGCCCTATGACGATCGGGTAACGTTGCACGGATTGGTCGAGCGCCGAGCATCGACGCACCCGCAACGACTGGCTGTCGTCGCCGATGACGATGAGCTGAATTACGGTGAGTTGGATCGTCGTGCCAACCAATTGGCACGCCATCTGCTCACACTGGGCGTGGGATCGGGCTCGCAAGTCGGCCTGTGCACGGAGAAATCGGCCGCAACGGTCGTGGGCATGCTGGGTATCATGAAAACGGGGGCTGCCTATGTGCCGATCGATCCCGACTACCCGTCCAGCCGTATCGGCTATATGGCTAGTGACGCACACCTGTGTGCCTTGCTTACCTGGGGCAAGGGCAATACCGCCACGGCTAATCTACAGCTGCCACGCGTTGCACTGGACTCGGACTGGACTGTTATCGCGAGGCAGTCCGGGGAGCCCCTACCGTTCGCGGTAGCTTCGGACGCATTCGCCTATGCGATCTATACCTCGGGTTCCACCGGGCAGCCCAAGTGCGCGCTGCTGAACCACCGCGGTCGCATCAACAATATCGAAGACTATTGCCGCCGACTCCAGCTTGGCGAGAACGACCGTGTGCTATGCGTCTCGTCGCTGAGCTTCGATATATCCGTCTGCAACATCTTCTGCATGTTCCGCGCCGGCGGATGCGTAGTCTTCCCGTCGCTCGATCGCACCCGGGACCCGGATCACTGGCTGGATCTGATGCAGCACTGGGCGGTAACGTTCTGGCACTCGGCTCCGGCTCTGATGGAAGCCTTGCTGGAGGCGGTCGTCGGGCGCGACTATGACCGCCATGGTTTACGCGTGGCATTGCTTGGTGGCGACTGGATCCCGCTCTCGCAACCCGACCGAGCGCGCACCGCCTTTCCGCAGCTGAACTTCGTCACGGCGGGTGGTGCGACGGAACTTTCCATCGATACAACCTTCTATCCCGTTGATACGGTAGACCCCGATTGGCACAGCATTCCCTATGGCCGGCCATTAGCCAATCAAAGCGCCTTGATCCTTGGTGTGAACCTGGAGCTGCTGCCACCCGGCGTGCCTGGGGAATTACATTTGGGTGGCGTAGGCATGGGAGCCGGCTATCTGAACCAGCCAGCCCTCACTGCCGAGAGATTCATTCCCCATCCTTGGCCGTCCGTGCCTGGTGAGCGCCTGTATCGCACGGGCGACCTTGCCCGCTACATGCCCGACGGAACGATCGAACTACTCGGTCGCATGGATTTCCAGGTCAAGATCCGCGGTGTCCGCATTGAGCTCGGCGAACTGGAGTTCGTGCTTGCCGAACACCCGTCCATTGCCGCCTGCCTGGCCAGCGCACCACACGATGCCGTCGGTGACAGACGACTGGTCGCCTACGTAGTACCGACAATCGGAACCGATGAAGGCAGCCTGCCTTCTTCATTGCACGCCTGGCTAGCCGAGCGGCTTCCCTCCCATCTGGTGCCCGAAGCGTTTGTAATGCTGGAGCGCTTGCCGCTGACGCCCAATGGCAAGGTTGACCGCCGCAATCTCCCCGTGCCCAGTAACGATGCATATGCGGGGCGCGCCTACGAGCCTCCTAGGGGTGATACCGAGCAAACGCTGGCAAAGCTGTGGCAGGACCTGCTCGGCCTGTCCCGGATCGGTCGGCATGACAGCTTTCTGGACCTCGGTGGTCATTCGCTGCTGACGGTACGTCTGCGCATCCAGATCCGTCGCAGCTTCAGCATCGATCTCAGTCTGGGCGAGTTGATAGCAGCCCCTTCGCTCGCCGCAATGGCGGAACGCATCGCCGACAGTCGCGCCTTGCCGGCCGATAGTGTGCCGACACCGAGATCGACGAACCTGCCCGCGCCGCTATCATCCGCGCAAAAGCGTATGTGGTTCATTGCTCAGATGAATCCGCTTAGCGCGGCTTATCACATGCCGGCCGCATGGCACCTGCGCGGCATACTGGATGAGGAAGCACTGGTTGCGGCGCTCAACGGCGTGCTGGATCGCCACGAAAGCCTGCGCAGCCGATTTGTCGACGAAGGCGGAGAACCCAAGCTGGTAATCGACCCGGTAGGTGTCTCCATGCCGCTGACGTATCACGATCTTCACGGCCATGCTGACATCGCTGAAGCGCTCAAGGCCATACTCGCTGAAGAAGCACACGCACCTTTCAACCTAGCTAGCGACACCCTTGTCCGTTCACGCCTGATTCGCTTAGGTGAGCAGGAATCCGTACTCGCGCTCACCCAACACCATATCGTCTCAGACGGCTGGTCTTACGCGCCTTTGCTACAGGATATCGGCGAACTGTATGCGGCCTGGAAGGCTCGTCGCGTTCCCGTCCTGGCAACGCTGCCACTGCAATATCCCGACTATGCGGCATGGCAAAACACTTGGCTGGATGGCGAACATAAGCAGAGACTAGCCGACTACTGGAACCGCACACTGGCGAACGCGCCACAGGCGTTGACACTGCCTACGGATCGACCGCGCTCGGCGCAACCTTCGCAGCGGGGCGAAATGTTGGCCGTCTCGATCAATACCGACCTCACCTCTCGCCTACGGCATATCGCACGTCGCCATGGCAGTACCCTGTTCGGCGTAGTGCTCACAGCGTGGTCCATCGTGCTGTCTAGGTTGTCGGGCCAACACGATCTAGTGGTTGGTAGCGTCACTGCACACCGCGCCCACGCGGAGACAGAAGCTCTGGTGGGCTTTTTCGTCAACACGCTGGCTTTGCGCATCGATCTTTCTGGTGATCCCTCTCTCGGCGAATTGCTTGCACGCGTCCGTCGGACCGTGGTCGAGGCTCAGGATCATGAAGACCTGCCGTTCGAACGGGTCGTTGAACTTTCGCGCATTGAGCGTTTGCCGGGGCGCACACCCCTGTTCCAGGTCATGCTCGCCTGGCAGAGCCACGACGAAGGTGAACTGTGCTTGGATGGCCTGGAGGTGACGCGCCGCGTCGTGCCACTGGACGCGTATCGATTCGAACTCGAACTAAGCCTGCGTGAGGAAGGTGGGGCGATCTCGGGAGAACTCGGCTACGCCTCGTCGATCTTCGACGCCAGCACGATCGAGCGCCATCGTGGCTATCTGTTGCGTGCGCTTGAGGCGATTGCAAGCGACGTCACGCTGTCCGTCGGTGAGATCGAATTGCTGGGCGCTGACGAGCGGGACTATGTGCTGAACGTCCTGAACCAGACTGACGCACCCTACCCCGACCAGCTGTGCATCCACCAGTTGTTCGAGCAACAGGTACGGCAGCACCCCGAGGCTACCGCCCTCGTCTTCGAGGACCAGTCCCTCTCCTACGCCGAGCTCAACACCCAGGCCAATCGCCTCGCCCATCATCTGATCAACCTCGGCGTGCGACCCGACGATCGCGTGGCGATCTGTGTCGAGCGCAGCCTAGCCATGGTCGTCGGTCTCCTGGCCATCCTCAAAGCGGGCGGCGCCTATGTCCCGCTCGATCCGGCCTATCCCTCTGAACGCCTGACCCAGGTCCTGCACGATGCCGCCCCCGTGCTCTTGCTGGCCGATACCGCAGGGCGAACGGCCCTGGGCGAAACGGCGATCGCCCACCTGACCGTGCTCGACCTCGGTACACCCGCGACGTGGGCCCACCAGTCCGTCGTCGATCCCGATCCGCAAACGCTGGGCCTCACCTCCACCCACCTCGCCTACGTCATCTATACCTCCGGCTCCACCGGCTCCCCCAAGGGCGTCATGGTCGAGCACCATTCCTTGGTCAACCACATCAACTGGCAGGCTAAGCAATTTAGTTTCAATGCACTTGATGTTTTTCTGCAACGAACTTCCTCTGCCTTCGATGCCTCTGGCTGGGAAATTTGGACACCTATCGCCATTGGCGCACGGTTGGTTTTGCCACCCGTAGCAGCACAAAAAGATATCCATGCGATCTTTGCGATAGCAATCCGACAGGAGGTCACCATCATCCAGATGGTGCCGTCCCTTCTCGCTATGCCATCCAATCTTGAAAAGATGGACATTGGTGCTCTCCGCTATTTGTTTTGTGGTGGCGAGCCTCTAAGTCATGAACTATTGACTCGATATCAGCATGTCGCCAAACAGGGGCTAATTAATCTCTACGGACCGACCGAAGCGACAATTGATGTAACCGCATGGTCTTGCCCACCTGACTTTGATGCCCCTGCAGTTCCGATTGGCCGTCCAATTGCCAACACGCGCATCTACCTGCTCGATGCCCACGGCCAGCC
>NZ_JACYXM010000014.1 GCF_014843005.1 Rhodanobacter sp. DHG33
GAAAATACTTCGCAGCAGGTGTTGACGGACCGGAAAGACGATGTATAGTAGGCGGCTCACCGGGACGAAATGTCCCACAGCGGAAAGCTCCGCGGTGATGTGATCTTTGACAGTGTGCACAGGTGAATTGTGTGGACGCCTTGCGCTGGCGAGTCGATGACTTGTCCAAGCAATGCAAGCGTCCCACCCAAAAGAAAGTCAGTAATGAGTTTTGATTGGTTGGGGTCACGCTTCAGAAAGATAGATCGACTTCGGTTGATCGAAAACTTAAGTGAAGAGTTTGATCCTGGCTCAGATTGAACGCTGGCGGCATGCCTAACACATGCAAGTCGAACGGCAGCACAGGTAGCAATACCGGGTGGCGAGTGGCGGACGGGTGAGTAATGCATCGGGATCTACCCAAACGTGGGGGATAACGTAGGGAAACTTACGCTAATACCGCATACGTCCTAAGGGAGAAAGCGGGGGCTCGCAAGACCTCGCGCGGTTGGACGAACCGATGTGCGATTAGCTAGTTGGTAGGGTAATGGCCTACCAAGGCGACGATCGCTAGCTGGTCTGAGAGGATGATCAGCCACACTGGGACTGAGACACGGCCCAGACTCCTACGGGAGGCAGCAGTGGGGAATATTGGACAATGGGCGCAAGCCTGATCCAGCAATGCCGCGTGTGTGAAGAAGGCCTTCGGGTTGTAAAGCACTTTTATCAGGAGCGAAATGCCATGGGCTAATACCCCGTGGAGCTGACGGTACCTGAGGAATAAGCACCGGCTAACTTCGTGCCAGCAGCCGCGGTAATACGAAGGGTGCAAGCGTTAATCGGAATTACTGGGCGTAAAGGGTGCGTAGGCGGTTATTTAAGTCTGCCGTGAAATCCCCGGGCTCAACCTGGGAATGGCGGTGGATACTGGATAGCTAGAGTGTGTCAGAGGATGGTGGAATTCCCGGTGTAGCGGTGAAATGCGTAGAGATCGGGAGGAACATCAGTGGCGAAGGCGGCCATCTGGGACAACACTGACGCTGAAGCACGAAAGCGTGGGGAGCAAACAGGATTAGATACCCTGGTAGTCCACGCCCTAAACGATGCGAACTGGATGTTGGTCTCAACTCGGAGATCAGTGTCGAAGCTAACGCGTTAAGTTCGCCGCCTGGGGAGTACGGTCGCAAGACTGAAACTCAAAGGAATTGACGGGGGCCCGCACAAGCGGTGGAGTATGTGGTTTAATTCGATGCAACGCGAAGAACCTTACCTGGCCTTGACATGTCCGGAATCCTGCAGAGATGCGGGAGTGCCTTCGGGAATCGGAACACAGGTGCTGCATGGCTGTCGTCAGCTCGTGTCGTGAGATGTTGGGTTAAGTCCCGCAACGAGCGCAACCCTTGTCCTTAGTTGCCAGCACGTAATGGTGGGAACTCTAAGGAGACTGCCGGTGACAAACCGGAGGAAGGTGGGGATGACGTCAAGTCCTCATGGCCCTTACGGCCAGGGCTACACACGTACTACAATGGTCGGTACAGAGGGTTGCAATACCGCGAGGTGGAGCCAATCCCAGAAAGCCGATCCCAGTCCGGATCGAAGTCTGCAACTCGACTTCGTGAAGTCGGAATCGCTAGTAATCGCAGATCAGCTATGCTGCGGTGAATACGTTCCCGGGCCTTGTACACACCGCCCGTCACACCATGGGAGTGAGTTGCTCCAGAAGCCGTTAGTCTAACCGCAAGGGGGACGACGACCACGGAGTGGTTCATGACTGGGGTGAAGTCGTAACAAGGTAGCCGTATCGGAAGGTGCGGCTGGATCACCTCCTTTCGAGAACGACAGCGCGATTCAAAAGCGCAAGACGTCCACACAAGACACCTGTATTCACGTAGCGTCCCTGCAAGAAAGCTTTGCGGGTCTGTAGCTCAGGTGGTTAGAGCGCACCCCTGATAAGGGTGAGGCCGGTGGTTCGAGTCCTCCCAGACCCACCAACCTCCGGGGCCATAGCTCAGCTGGGAGAGCACCTGCTTTGCAAGCAGGGGGTCGTCGGTTCGATCCCGACTGGCTCCACCACGATGGACGGCGTGAAGACAAGCACACGAAAAGATTTTGAAGCGAGGCGGCGTTGAGGCCGTTCTTGTGTTCTTTGAAAACTGGCAAACGAGTGACAAGCGTCTTGGTTCGAACCGAACCGAGACATGTGTTAAGGCACGAACAGGTGGTTTGAAACGTGTAATCCTGAGGCGACTTGGGGTTATATGGTCAAGCGACCAAGCGTATACGGTGGATGCCTTGGCAGTCAGAGGCGATGAAGGACGTGGCAGCCTGCGAAAAGTGTCGGGGAGCTGGCAACAAGCTTTGATCCGGCAATGTCCGAATGGGGAAACCCACCGCGCAAGCGGTATCGCATGATGAATACATAGTCATGCGAGGCGAACCCGGGGAACTGAAATATCTAAGTACCCGGAGGAAAAGAAATCAACCGAGATTCCGTCAGTAGCGACGAGCGAACGCGGACAAGCCCAAAAGCATCTAGTGTTTTAGTCGAACGGTTTGGAAAAGCCGGCCATAGCGGGTGATAGCCCCGTAGACGAAAGGGCATTAGGTGTGAAATTGAGTAGGGCGGGGCACGAGAAACCCTGTCTGAACATGGGGGGACCATCCTCCAAGGCTAAATACTCCTGACTGACCGATAGCGAACAAGTACCGTGAGGGAAAGGCGAAAAGAACCCCGGAGAGGGGAGTGAAATAGACCCTGAAACCGTATACGTACAAGCAGTGGAAGCCCGCAAGGGTGACTGCGTACCTTTTGTATAATGGGTCAGCGACTTACTGTCAGTGGCAAGCTTAACCGTATAGGGGAGGCGAAGGGAAACCGAGTCTGAATAGGGCGCATAGTCTCTGGCAGTAGACCCGAAACCGAGTGATCTATCCATGGCCAGGTTGAAGGTGCGGTAACACGCACTGGAGGACCGAACCCACATCTGTTGCAATAGATGGGGATGAGCTGTGGATAGGAGTGAAAGGCTAAACAAACTCGGAGATAGCTGGTTCTCCTCGAAAGCTATTTAGGTAGCGCCTCGGACGAATCTTCCTGGGGGTAGAGCACTGTTATGGCTAGCGGGTCATCGCGACTTAGCAAACCATGGCAAACTCCGAATACCAGGACAGACTATCCGGGAGACACACGGCGGGTGCTAACGTCCGTCGTGAAAAGGGAAACAACCCAGACCCGCAGCTAAGGTCCCCAAGTTCTAGCTAAGTGGAAAACGATGTGGAAAGGCATAGACAGCCAGGAGGTTGGCTTAGAAGCAGCCATCCTTTAAAGAAAGCGTAATAGCTCACTGGTCGAGTCGGTCTGCGCGGAAGATTTAACGGGGCTAAGCTAGACACCGAAGCTCGGGGTGCACAGCAATGTGCGCGGTAGAGGAGCGTTCCGTAAGCCTGTGAAGGTGGATTGTAAAGTCTGCTGGAGGTATCGGAAGTGCGAATGCTGACATGAGTAACGATAATGCGGGTGAAAAGCCCGCACGCCGAAAGCCCAAGGTTTCCTCGCGCAACGTTCATCGGCGCAGGGTGAGTCGGCCCCTAAGGCGAGGCAGAAATGCGTAGTCGATGGGAAGCTGGTTAATATTCCAGCACTTGACTGTAGTGCGATGTGGGGACGGAGAAGGTTAGGTCTACCCGGCGTTGGTTGTCCGGGGGAAAGGCAGTAGGCATGAGGGTTAGGCAAATCCGGCCCTCTTTATGCCGAGCACCGAGACGAGCCCTTTTGGGCGAAGTGACTGATACCACGCTTCCAGGAAAAGCCACTAAGCTTCAGCTACAGCAAACCGTACCGTAAACCGACACTGGTAGGCAGGGTGAGAATCCCAAGGCGCTTGAGAGAACTCGGGTGAAGGAACTAGGCAAAATGGCACCGTAACTTCGGGAGAAGGTGCGCCCTCCGACGTGGTCACATGCGTGACTGAGCGTTAGAGGGTCGCAGTAACCTGGCCGCTGCGACTGTTTATCAAAAACACAGCACTCTGCAAACACGAAAGTGGACGTATAGGGTGTGACGCCTGCCCGGTGCTGGAAGGTTAATTGATGGGGTCAGCCGCAAGGCGAAGCTCTTGATCGAAGCCCCAGTAAACGGCGGCCGTAACTATAACGGTCCTAAGGTAGCGAAATTCCTTGTCGGGTAAGTTCCGACCTGCACGAATGGCGTAACGACAGCGGCGCTGTCTCCACCCGAGACTCAGTGAAATTGAAATCGCTGTGAAGATGCAGCGTTCCCGCGGCAAGACGGAAAGACCCCGTGAACCTTTACTATAGCTTTACACTGAACGTTGAGTTCTTCTGTGTAGGATAGGTGGGAGGCTACGAAACCGAGACGCCAGTTTCGGTGGAGCCATCCTTGAAATACCACCCTGAAGTGCTTGACGTTCTAACCTCGGCCCGTAATCCGGGTCAGGGACCGTGTATGGTGGGTAGTTTGACTGGGGCGGTCTCCTCCCAAAGAGTAACGGAGGAGTACGAAGGTACGCTCAGCGCGGTCGGACATCGCGCACTGTGTGCAATGGCATAAGCGTGCTTGACTGCAAGATCGACGGATCAAGCAGGTACGAAAGTAGGTCATAGTGATCCGGTGGTTCTGTATGGAAGGGCCATCGCTCAACGGATAAAAGGTACTCCGGGGATAACAGGCTGATACCGCCCAAGAGTTCATATCGACGGCGGTGTTTGGCACCTCGATGTCGGCTCATCACATCCTGGGGCTGTAGCCGGTCCCAAGGGTATGGCTGTTCGCCATTTAAAGTGGTACGCGAGCTGGGTTCAGAACGTCGTGAGACAGTTCGGTCCCTATCTGTCGTGGGCGTTGGAGATTTGAGGGGGGCTGCTCCTAGTACGAGAGGACCGGAGTGGACGTTCCGCTGGTGTTCGGGTTGTCATGCCCATGGCATTGCCCGGTAGCTATGAACGGAAGCGATAACCGCTGAAAGCATCTAAGCGGGAAGCGCGCCCCAAGATGAGATCTCCCGAGAGTTCAACTCTCCTGTAGGCACCATTTAGACTAAGTGGTTGATAGGCGCGGTGTGGAAGTGCAGCAATGCATTGAGCTTACGCGTACTAATGAGCCGTGCGGCTTGACCATATAACCCCAAGTGGCCTTTACCACATCCCGGTTCCTACGAATCCGGACGCTTGTCACTCGTTTGCCAACTTCTGCGGATCAGGCGCTTACAGCGCTGATCCCACCCCTTCCCTGGCGGCCATAGCGCTGTGGTCCCACCCGATCCCATCCCGAACTCGGAAGTGAAACGCAGCCGCGCCGATGGTAGTGTGCATTTGCATGCAAGAGTAGGTCACCGCCAGGGGCTTTATCCTTAAACACCCTCACCGATCTCGGTGAGGGTGTTTGCTTTTG
>NZ_JACYXM010000015.1 GCF_014843005.1 Rhodanobacter sp. DHG33
TGAGACGAATAGGTTGAAACGAACAAGGCCGCCGGTTACCCGGCGGCCTTGTTCGTTTCATCTTCCCTTCCCTCATGCCGCCAGTCGCAGCGGCATGAGGTTGGAGAATGCGCCTTACCAGTCGTACTTCACGCTGAACTCGGCATAGCGCGGAAGCTCCACCGCATAGCCCGTCACTCCGCCGACCGGCAGCTTGTACGAGGTATCCGGTGCGCCGCCCACGCCATCGTGGGTAACGACGTAAGCCGTGTCGTGCTGCTCGTTGAACACGTTCTGGACCTGAACTTGGAGAGTCAGATGTTTGCCGGCCCATTCCGGGATGTAGCTAATCGAGAGGTCGAGCTTATGGGTCCAGGGCAAACGACCGGCCTTGCCAGGAGGCGACGGCTGGCCATCGCACCAGTGATAAGCCTCACCGTAGCCGTCCGGATCGGTCTGGCCCGGCCCCCAGGCACCCAGGCAGGTGATCGGCGCACCCGACTGGACGATGTACAGACCGCTGACCAGCCACTCGGGCGTGATCGCATAGGTGCCATAGGCCTTCAGCGTGTGGCGATGCGAATTCGGCAGCTCGCCGTTGGCATACTGCATCAGCTCGGGAAAGTCCCAGGCTTCGCTGATCGAGGCGGACTGGCCGCCACCCGCAGCAGCCGAGGCATTGGAGTTCTGGCCGAGCGGCGAATACGTCGGGCCTTCCGTGGTGCCGTAGCTCTTGGCAAACACGTAGTCGATCTTGCCCATCCACTTGCCGTCCCACGGATGCTCAAGCGCTTCTTCCAGGCTGTAGTACTTACGGAACGCAGCGGGGAAGCCCACGACATTCCCCGCAGCTGACGCAGTGTGCGGATTCCAAATGTAGGTCTTGTAGGTACCATCGGTCGCCAGGTAGCGCACAGTGTTGCTACGCCCTGGGTTGACCAGGATGTCCGTCTGGAACGCGGTCGGATCCGCGTCGGCAGGCATCGAGACAGTGCCAGTGTCATCGATGATGTTGTTCATCCTCGAATAGGTCGCCTGCGAGGTCCAGACCAGCGACTGGCCGAACGCGTTAAGCGTCTTCTGGAAGCCCAGCACGTACTCGTCCTGGTACATCGGCTTCAGATCCGAGGCGGCAATCGTCTTCGGGTCCTTCGGCGTGCCGTACTCGCCGTCGGGCGAGTATGGCGTCGCGCTCGTGTGAACCTGGGTCAGGCCCTGCGGAATGCCGTTCGAATCGATGGATGAATAGGTGTAGTACTCATTGAGGTAGGCGTTGGCGCCTGCCATGCGCACGCCGAGGCCCGTGGGCAAGGCAAGGTAGTAACGCCCCACGTTGCCGTACAGCTTGGCGCTGCTGTCGCCGAAGATATCCCAGCTGAAGCCCAGGCGCGGCTGCCACTGCGGCGAGGTTTCCCTGATGTAAGGCTGATTGCCAGCGCTGTAGTTGGTGAACTGGTCATTGCGCAGACCCAGGTTCAACAGCAGGTTCGGGGTGACCTGCCAGTTGTCCTCGATGTATTGCGCCTTCTGCTCCACCGTGAACGAGGCCACGCCGCCATAGGTCCGCTTCACGACGTAGTAGCTGTTCGCAGTGGAGCCGGTGCCCACCGCGCCGCCATTGGGGTAGTTGATCGGGTTGTCGACGCACTGGCCCAATGCGTTGCACGACAAAGTAGGCGAGGAGAAGTTCTTCGCCCCTTCCTTGCCGTAGATCCAGTAATACCCCGGACCGGCGCTCATGCTGCCGTCGCTGATGTCCGTACTGCGCATGTTGTCGATGCCGAACTTCAGGTCGTGGTCACCCAGCTTCCAGTCGAGGTCCAGACGGAAGTTGTTCTCGCTGGACCGGTGATCCGGAGAAGGGATGGTAAGCGCGTTGTTGTTCTGATTGCCGGTGCCGGGAACGGTCGGGTTCTGGCTTGCAACGCCAGACACGCCCGCCAGCAACGGGTCGAAGCCCGGATAGGCCACTTGCTGGGCGAAATACGTGCTCTTCATCTTGCCGGCCAGCACGCTCAGCGTGAGGTTGTCGGTGATGTACGAGGTGTACTTCAGGATGCCGATGTCGAACTTGCTCGAGTACAGCGGATTGTTGATGCCGTAGTAGCTGCCAATGGTGTTCGTGCTGTAGTCGTAGTTGTAGGCGTTGTTCGAGAGGTCTTCGAGCTTGCTCGAGGCGTAGGTGGCCTCCAGCGTGTTGCTGTCGTTGATGTTCCAGTCCAGCTTGCCGTAGAACTTGGGCAAGCTGGTGCTGTGCGAGTTGTAGTACGGCGAATCGACCGAACCGGTGGCCTTGCTGCTGTCGTGCTGGGCCTCGGCCGTGATGTAGAAGAACAGCTTGTCCTTGATCAGCGGACCGGACAGGTAGGCGTCGTAGACCGTGCTCCAATCGCTGTTCTGGCGGCGGTTGACGAATATGTCGCCTGGTTGCTGGCCCGGTGTGGTCGACGCCGGGTTCGCATAGTAGATATTGTCGTAACCGCTTTGCGCCCAGGACGGCGCCCAGGTGACATAGACGCCAGCGTGGAAATCGTTGCCGCCCCGATGACCGATCTGGCTGATCACGCCGCCGGTGGAGCGGCCGTATTCGGCGCCGTAGCCCGAAGTGATGGTCTGCTGCTCGGCGATGGCGAAGTACGGCAGGGCGATACCGCCCGCGTTGCCTACCGGGTCGGTGGTGTTGAAGCCGTTGATGTAGTAAGCGTTCTCCGCCGTCGAATCGCCGCCGAAGGAGATCAGCGGGGTACCAGCCGGACCGGTACCCAGGCTGGCGTTGCCACCTGCAACGCCAGGCGCCAACACAGCGATGGACTCGGCGTTGCGTGCCAGCGGCAGCTGCTTCAACTGCTGGGCGGTGATCACCGAGGTCTGGCGGGTCGAGGATACGTCGATCGCCGGCAGCGAGTTGGCCGTGACCGTGACGCTGGAGAGGTTCTGCACGTTCTTGCCGGCTTCGGTTGCCGCAAACGCCACTGGCGTGCCGCCAGCCACGCTCACCTGCACATGCTCACGCGTGGCTACCACGCTGCCGTTCTGCACCAGCGACACGGTGTAGTCACCCACTGGCAACTGGTTCGCGCCGTAGCGGCCGTCGTTGCCGACTGCTACTTCGCGGGTCAGGCCAGTCTGATTGTTGACGACGCGGACCGTCTCGCCGGATGACACTGGCGCGGTACCAAACACGGAACCGGTGGTGGCCTGCGCCAGCACCTGGCCGGTCATGCCGACGCCAGCTACAACAGCCATGGCCAACGCAGTCCGACGGAATGCCGAACGACGCATTTCGCTATTGGATTTCTGGATATTCATGAGATCGAAAACTCCCCAGTAAAAAATGACGACTCAAGATGCAAGAAAACATGGCAAGGCCAGTTTTCCGACATGCGCTGCCGCCCTGATAGCGCAACTTGAATAACCCCCTTACAGCCAGCTTGCCTCGCACCGCAAACCCTTGCGCCTTAACATTACGCAACGCTCTAACATAAAGTCAACATTTAATAATTGCGGAATTCGCATATTCTTTCGATTTCCAGGTGTTCTCAGCCACCACATTCGTCCAAATTTCGACAGCCGCACACCCTCTCAGGTCATCCCAAGATGGCCTCCGTCGATGTCACCCCCTCCTTTCCATTCGCCGTCCAATGGCGAATTGCTCGCAGAAGCCGGCAAAGCGCTCAACCAGGGGAGGGTCGATCTTGCCCAGCGCGCGCTGGCGCAAATTATTGCGAAAGACCCCGGGCATACCGACGCCCAATTTCTTTACGGAGTCGCCTGCCTGATGGGCGGCG
>NZ_JACYXM010000016.1 GCF_014843005.1 Rhodanobacter sp. DHG33
ATTGCTCGCAGAAGCCGGCAAAGCGCTCAACCAGGGGAGGGTCGATCTTGCCCAGCGCGCGCTGGCGCAAATTATTGCGAAAGACCCCGGGCATACCGACGCCCAATTTCTTTACGGAGTCGCCTGCCTGATGGGCGGCGATGCCGCCAAGGCCATCGGCTTCCTGCGCAAGGCCGTCGAGCAACGTCCTGCCGATGCCAACATGCAGATGTACCTCGGCTGCGCCCTGCATGATGCCGGGGCACTCGACGACGCGCTGATTCACCTGAATCGGGCTTGCGAACTGGCACCGCGACAAGCCACGCCCTGGTACAACCTCGGCAAGGCACTGAAGCAACGGGGGCAATTGCGGGAAGCCGACCAGGCCTTTCGCCATGCGCTGACGCTGGACGAACGCCATGTGCTGGCACGCATCGGCGTGGCCGACATCGCCACCATGCAGGGCGATATCGCCCGCGCCGTGTCCGAATACCGACATGTGCTTCGCCTGCAGCCCGAGCGTGCCGAGGCATGGCACGGGTTGGCCAACCTCAAGACCGAGCTCCTGGGTTCCGCCGACATCGAGACGATCCGCCGCGCTCTGCGCAATCCGGGTCTCCCTGCCGACACGCGGGTGATGCTGGGTTTCAGCCTGTTCCGCGCCCTGGAGGACCAGCAGGATTACGCCGGCGCCTTCGAAGCATTGCGCCAGGCCAATGCGGACAAGCGACGCCTGGTGGATTGGGACGCCGCCGCCGAACACGCGAAGATCGGCCGCATCATGGACGCTTTCCGCGCGCCGCTGCCGGCGCCGGTGGATTCCACGCTTGGCCACGAAGTGATCCTGATCGCCAGCCTGCCGCGCTCCGGTTCGACGCTGGTCGAGCACATTCTCGCGTCGCATCCGGAGGTGGAGGGCGCCAACGAGATTCCGGATTTGTCGCAGGTCATCGAGGACGAATCGCAACGCCGCGGCCAACCATTCCCGGACTGGGTCGCTTCGACCACAGCCGATGACTGGCACCGCCTGGGCAAGGATTACCTTGCCCGCACGGCCCGCTGGCGCGAGAAGCGTCCGCGCTTCACCGACAAGGAACTCCGCAACTGGACACTGGTGGGCGCCGCACTGGCGATGTTGCCGGGCGCGAAGATCGTGCACTGCCACCGCGATCCGGTCGAAACCTGCTTCTCCTGCTATCGCCATCTCTTCAGGCATGGCGTGCATTTCACCTACGACCTCGACGAGATGGCGGACTACTACCGCGATTACGAGCGCCTCACGGATTTCTGGCTGATGCGCGATCCGCAACGCGTGCTCGATTTCCCCTACGAGGCATTGGTGCAGGAACCCGAGGCGCAGATCCGCCGCCTGCTCGCGTTCTGCGAACTGCCGTTCGATGCCGCCTGCCTCACGCCGCACCAGACCAAGCGCGAAGTGCTCAGCACGGCGAGCGCGGCCCAGGTACGCGAGCCCATTCGTGCGGACACGGCTCACAGCACGCCGTATCTGCCATGGCTGCAGCCGTTGCGGAAACGCTTGGCTGGTTGAGACGAATAGGTTGAAACGAACAAGGCCGCCGGTTACCCGGCGGCCTTGTTCGTTTCATCTTCCCTTCCCTCATGCCGCCAGTCGCAGCGGCATGAGGTTGGAGAATGCGCCTTACCAGTCGTACTTCACGCTGAACT
>NZ_JACYXM010000017.1 GCF_014843005.1 Rhodanobacter sp. DHG33
GCCCCGGCCTGTTCCAGCGTCTGGGTGAGGGCCAACGCCAGCGCGGCGAGGGAGGGATGGGCGAACAGGGAGGCCAGCGACACAGTGACGCCGACCGTCTGGGCCAAGCGGCTGAGCAGGCGCACGGCGATCAGGGAATGGCCGCCGACCTCGAAGAAGTTGTCGTGGCGACTGACCTGCTGGAGGCCGAGCAACTCCGTCCAGAGGGTGGCGAGGGTCTGCTCGATCTCGCCCTGGGGGGGCTCGTAGGCCCGACGGGCGTAGGCCGTGTCGCCGGGTGCAGGCAAGGCCTTGCGGTCGAGCTTGCCGTTGGGCGTCAGGGGCAGCGCGTCCAGTTGCACGAAGGCTGCCGGGACCATGTAGTCGGGGAGGCAGGCACCGAGGTGGGCACGCAAAGTCGCGGCCAGCGCGTCGGACGCGGTCGTGTCTTCCAGTGCAGTAGTGAGATAGGCGACGAGGCGTTTGTCGCCGGNGACGTCTTCGCGGGCGAGGACGACAGCCTCACGCACCGCCGGATGTTCCATCAGGCGCGCTTCGATCTCGCCGGGCTCGATGCGGAAGCCACGAATCTTGACCTGGTGATCGTTGCGGCCCAAGAAGACGAGATTGCCATCGGGCAGGTAGCGGGCCAGGTCGCCGGTCTTGTACATGCGCGCGCCGGGCAGGGCGTTGAACGGGTCGGGCAGGAAACGTACGGCGGTGAGGTCGGGACGGTTCAGGTACCCGCGGGCGACACCGGCGCCGCCGATGTACAGCTCACCGGCGACCCCGAGAGGAACCGGTTGGCCGTGGGCATCGAGCAGGTAGATGCGCGTGTTGGCAATCGGACGGCCTATGGGGGCCTGTGGTCGCCATAGCTGAGGCGCGTGTGGAAGAATAAATGTCGTAACTACGTGTGATTCGGTCGGTCCATAATGATTACACAAGCGGCAGCTGGGTAGTTTTTTGAAGAGATTCTTTATTTGCGAGTCGGTGTTTAATTGCTCGCCGGAGACTATTATCGTGCGAAGGGACTTTTTAAATTGCTCCTGCTCTTCGCGGCCGGCATTTTGAATAGCCTCCGTTAAGCCATGAAGGGCGGCGTACGGAAGATAAATTCTATTGACCTGCTGAGAGCTCAGACGACTGGTAAGGTCGTCAAAATTAAATTTGACGTCATGGCTTATCAGGATCAATGCCGATCCTTCGCAAATGGTGCTAAATATTTCTTGGAACGCTACATCAAAGCCTAGTGCTGCAAACTGAAGGGTTCGCTGGTTTTCTGTGTCAGATTGACGTGCTTGATCGATCTGCCAGTAAATCAGATTTACTAGCGGCCCATGAGGCATGGCAACCCCCTTGGGGGAGCCGGTGGAGCCAGAGGTATAGATGACGTAGGCGAGGTGGGTGGAGGTGAGGCCCAGCGTTTGCGGATCGGGATTGACGACGGGCTGGTGAGCCCAGGTCGAGGGGGTGCCGAGGTCGAGCACGGTCAGGTGGGCGATCGCCGTTTCGCCCAGGGCCGTTCGCCCTGCGGTATCGGCCAGCAAGAGCACGGGGGCGGCATCGTGCAGGACCTGGGTCAGGCGTTCAGAGGGGTAGGCCGGATCGAGCGGGACATAGGCGCCGCCCGCTTTGAGGATGGCCAGGAGACCGACGACCATGGCCAGACTGCGCTCGACGCAGATCGCCACGCGATCGTCGGGGCGCACGCCGAGGTTGATCAGATGATGGGCGAGGCGATTGGCCTGGGTGTTGAGCTCGGCGTAGGAGAGGGACTGGTCCTCGAAGACGAGGGCGGTAGCCTCNTCGTGCAGGATCTGGGTCAGCCGCTCAGAGGGATAGGCCGGATCGAGCGGGACATAGGCGCCGCCTGCTTTCAGGGTGGCCAGGAGACCGACGACCATGGCCAGACTGCGCTCGACGCAGATCGCCACGCGATCGTCGGGGCGCACGCCGAGGTTGATCAGATGATGGGCGAGGCGATTGGCCTGGGTGTTGAGCTCGGCGTAGGAGAGGGACTGATCCTCGAAGACGAGGGCGGTAGCCTCAGGATGCTGCTGTACCTGCTGCTCGAACAACTGGTGGATGCACAGCTGATCGGGGTAGGGTGCGTCGGTCCGGTTCCAGGTCTCCAGCAGCAAGGTGCGCTCATCGGAGGCCAGCAGGTCGATATGAGCGACTGTTTGCGTGGCANGGCGCCGCCCGCTTTGAGGATGGCCAGGAGACCGACGACCATGGCCAGACTGCGCTCGACGCAGATCGCCACGCGATCGTCGGGGCGCACGCCGAGGTTGATCAGATGATGGGCGAGGCGATTGGCCTGGGTGTTGAGCTCGGCGTAGGAGAGGGACTGGTCCTCGAAGACGAGGGCGGTAGCCTCAGGGTGCTGTCGTACCTGCTGCTCGAACAACTGGTGGATGCACAGCTGGTCGGGGTAGGGCGCGTCGGTCCGGTTCCAGGTCTCCAGCAGCAAGGTGCGCTCATCGGAGGCCAGCAGGTCGATATGAGCGACTGTTTGCGTGGCATCGGTGACCATGGCATGCAGCAGTGTGAGCAGGTAGCCGCGATGCCGCACGACGGTGGCGTGATCGAACAAGGCGGTGGCATAGCTCAGGGAGCCGACGATGGTGCCGTCGGCTTCGCCNGGATGCACAGCTGATCGGGGTAGGGTGCGTCGGTCCGGTTCCAGGTCTCCAGCAGCAAGGTGCGCTCATCGGAGGCCAGCAGGTCGATATGAGCGACTGTTTGCGTGGCATCGGTGACCATGGCATGCAGCAGTGTGAGCAGGTAGCCGCGATGCCGCACGACGGTGGCGTGATCGAACAAGGCGGTGGCATAGCTCAGGGAACCGACGATGGTGCCGTCGGCTTCGCCCAAGGCGAGTAGCAGATCAAACTTGGCCTGATCGAAGGGCAGGCCGACCGGTTCGGTGCGCAGACCGGGGAGGTCGAACGTAGCGTTTTCGTTGTTCTGCCAGGCGAACATGACCTGGAACAGGGGCGTGTGATCCAGGTGGCGTGAGGGCTGGACGATCTCCACG
>NZ_JACYXM010000018.1 GCF_014843005.1 Rhodanobacter sp. DHG33
TCCGACGTCGGCACGGCCAGCGCCTTGCCGATTTCCGAAGCGTGCACGTGGCCCTTCTTCGGGAAGTCGAACTTGAAGTTCACGCCACGCAGGTCGATCACCACCTTCTGCGGAGCCGGGGCTTCAGCCGGCGGCGGCGGCGGCGGCGGCGGCGGAGCCACCGGAGCCGGGGCAGCCGGGACCGCACCGATGCGCGACACGATGCTCAGGCCCAGGAACCAGTCGCCGTAACCGCTGTGGTTCGGCTGGCTCTGGTCGTCCCAGTCGTAGCGATAGCCGCCTTCGACGCGGATATCGGAGCTGTCGGTGATCGACTTCGAGATACCCAGGCCCAGTTCGGCGGCCGGGTTCCAATCGCTGTCCATCGGGTTCTTGTGATGGGTGCCCATCACGCCGCCCAACAGGTACGGGCGCCACGAGCCATTGGTGAAGTACCAACGCGCGGCAACGCCGACGGTGTTATTGGCCCAATGGGCGCTGCCGTGACCGCCACCGTTCGCGGCGCCACGATCGATCTCGCGCTGGGTACGGTCGGCGAACAGATCAATCGAGAGGTCCGGCGTGAAGAACTTACCCACGGCCAGGCCGTAGTAGATCTGACGGCTGTTGGTGTTGCGGTCGGTGTCGTTGTAGTAGCCGCCGATGGTCGGGGCAATGTACCAACGATCGTCGAAGCCATTCGGCCAAGCCGGGGCGGCTGCGCTGTCGCTGCTGCTCGCGGCCATCGCCGTGTTGTCCTGTGCGTGAACAGCACCCACGCCGCCCAAGGCCAGGGCAACCATGAAATAAAGGCCCTTGTGTTTCATCAGGTCTCTCCTCGTCAATTAAGTCTTCGCGTCCGTTTGTCCAAACGGGCACTGCATGGCGCTGCTTACAAACGTTTACTGCTGTTGCCTGTAACGCTTTCTGCTTGGCGCTCCCACTTAGCTTTGCAAGCGGAGGCGAGTGTAGCAAATTCGTTAAAGAGGGCAAAACATCTTTTACACTCCTCGGTACACTATCGTTCAGGGTTGTTGGACGGTGCCAGTCTGCGCGTATTGATTTTGTCAAAGGCGGTCAAAGCATCCGATCTTGCTCATGCACGAAAAAGCCCGGCTTTCGCCGGGCTTTTTCGTAACACTCGACAAGTCCGATTACTGCTGGACCTGCAGTTCCACGCGACGGTTCTGCGCGCGGCCCGCATCGGTGCCGTTGTCGCCGATCGGGTTGTCTTCGCCGTGGCCG
>NZ_JACYXM010000019.1 GCF_014843005.1 Rhodanobacter sp. DHG33
ATGTACAGCTCACCGGCGACCCCGAGAGGAACCGGCTGGCCGTGGGCATCGAGCAGATAAATGCGCGTGTTGGCTATCGGACGGCCTATGGGCAGGCGCTGTGTGGCAGCGTCGAGGGCGGCGACCGCGTAAGTCGTCGCGAAGGTGGTGCTTTCCGTGGGGCCATAGCAGTGCAACAGGCATTGCGGAGGGTACTGATTCAACACGCGAGCGACGAGGGTCGGATCGACCGCGTCGCCCCCGATGAGCAATAAGCGCAGACCGGTCAGGGCCGTGCCCAGCTCCTCGGCGATTTGACGGAAGAGGCCCGCCGTGAGGTGCAGTACGCTGATACGTTGTTGCTGCAACAGCGAGCGCAGTAGTTTGGGTTGCAGAACAGTGGCATGGGGGACGGCGACCAGGCAGGCCCCGTGAAGTAGAGGAGCCCACACTTCCAGCGTACTGATGTCGAAGGAAACATTGCCTAGCCAGGCGATGTGATCGCCCGCCTCAAACGAGGCATAGCCGTTATTGATGAGCAGACGATTGACCGCGCGATGGGGGACGAGCGTGCCTTT
Source organism: Rhodanobacter sp. DHG33 (assembly GCF_014843005.1). Taxonomy (GTDB): domain Bacteria; phylum Pseudomonadota; class Gammaproteobacteria; order Xanthomonadales; family Rhodanobacteraceae; genus Rhodanobacter_A. The sequence goes on from NZ_JACYXM010000019.1 coordinate 558, forward strand.
GGGGGCACCGGTCGACCCGGAGGTGTACATCACATAAGCGGGGCTGTCGCTGGATAGATGCAGTTGGGGATTGGACTCGAGACCCTCGGCCAGCAGAGGCTCGATGAGTACGGGCGAGACAGTAGCGTTTAGGGCAAAAGATGCCGTGGTGAGAAGGTGGCGGGCGGCACAGTCGGCGATGATCCACTGTTGGCGTTCTACCGGTACTTCCGGGTCAATGGGCACATAGGTGCCACCGGCCTTGAGGATGGCCAGCTGAGTGATGACCAGGGCGGCACTGCGTTCGAGGAGGGTGACGNGGGATTGGACTCGAGACCCTCGGCCAGCAGGGGCTCGATGAGTACGGGCGAGACAGTAGCGTTTAGGGCAAAAGATGCCGTGGTGAGAAGGTGGCGGGCGGCACAGTCGGCGATGATCCACTGTTGGCGTTCTACCGGTACTTCCGGGTCAATGGGCACATAGGTGCCACCGGCCTTGAGGATGGCCAACTGAGTGATGGCCAATGCTGCGCTGCGTTCAATGAGAGTGACAATGCATTCGCCCGGCTTTACCCCGCGATCGATCAGATGATGGGCGAGGCGATTGGCCTGGATGTTGAGTTCGGTATAGGAGAGGGACTGATCCTCGAAGACGAGGGCGGTGGCCTCGGGGTGCTGCTGTACTTGTTGCTCGAACAACTGGTGGATGCACAGCTGATCGGGGTAGGGTGCGTCGGTCTGATTCCAGGTGGTGAGCAGCAGCTCACGCTCCTCGGGCGGTAGCACGTCGAGCTGACGCACCGGGGTGTGGGGCGCCGTCTCCAAGGCCTGCAGCAGACTTTCCAGCGCTTGCTGCATGTAGCCGCACACGCGTTCAGGANATCCTCGAAGACGAGGGCGGTGGCCTCGGGGTGCTGCTGTACTTGTTGCTCGAACAACTGGTGGATGCACAGCTGATCGGGGTAGGGTGCGTCGGTCTGATTCCAGGTGGTGAGCAGCAGCTCACGCTCCTCGGGCGGTAGCACGTCGAGCTGACGCACCGGGGTGTGGGGAGCCGTCTCCAAGGCCTGCAGCAGACTTTCCAGCGCGTGCTGCATGTAGCCGCACACGCGTTCAGGAGAAAGTGGCTGCACGACCTGGGCGGTCAATCCCAGAGCCTGTCCGAAGTCCTCAACCGACAGGGTGAGCGGATAGTTGGTACGCTCTTTGCCACTGAGCCACTCGATGCCCTGAAGCGGATGGCCGGTGGTGTCTTGCTCGTCCTCTCCAGCCGCCGATGGCAGGCTGTTATGACGGTAGTTGAGCAGAGCACTGAAGAGCGGCGCGGGAGCGGCGACNCTCCAAGGCCTGCAGCAGACTTTCCAGCGCTTGCTGCATGTAGCCGCACACGCGTTCAGGAGAAAGTGGCTGCACGACCTGGGCGGTCAATCCCAGAGCCTGTCCGAAGTCCTCAACCGATAGGGTGAGCGGGTAGTTGGTGCGCTCTTCGGCACTGAGCCACTCGATGCCCCGAAGCGGATGGCTGGAGGTGTCTGGCTCGTTTTCCTCGGCAACCGATGGCAGGCTGTTATGACGGTAGTTGAGCAAGGCGCTGAAGAGTGGCGTGGGAGCGGCGACACCGCTGCACCGTTGAGCCATTGCCAGTGAGGCATGCTCATGGCGCAGCAGCCCGGCTAGTCGTGTATGGGCATGGCGCACGCTGGTCTCGACATCGGTGTCGTCCAGATCCAGTCGCAGTGGCAGGGTGTTGATGAACAGACCCATGGCGCGGTCGGCGTCCTCACCGGCAGACATGCGTCCGAACAGGACGGTGCCAAAGACCACCGGTTCGCGACCACTGGTGCGCGCCAGGACCTGACCCCAGGCGAGGTGGCACAGACTGGCGAGGCTGACGCCCAGGCGACGGGCCTGGCTGCGCAGCCGGTCGTTGAGGGCTTGCGGCAACAGGCGATGGGCTTCGTCCACGCGGCTGCCGTCGCGATGCACATCGCTCAGGCCGAAGGGCATGGTGGGCTCGTCGATATCGGCGAGCATGGCGCGGAAGAAACGTTCGTGCTCCTCGGGGGCGATGCCCAGTCGGGCTTGGGCCNGAACAGACCCATGGCACGGTCGGCACCCTCGCCGGCAGACATGCGTCCGAACAGGACGGTGCCAAAGACCACCGGTTCGCGACCACTGGTGCGCGCCAGGACCTGACCCCAGGCGAGGTGGCACAGACTGGCGAGGCTGACGCCCAGGCGACGGGCCTGGCTGCGGAGCCGGTCGTTGAGGGCTTGCGGCAACAGGCGATGGGCTTCGTCCACGCGACTGCCGTCGCGATGCACATCGCTCAGGCCGAAGGGCATGGTGGGCTCGTCGATATCGGCGAGCATGGCGCGGAAGAAACGTTCGTGCTCCTCGGGGGCGATGCCCAGTCGGGCTTGGGCCACGAGGTGACGGAATGGCTGGGGAGCCGGGAGTGCGTTGTCGTATCCGCCGAGGAAGGCGCGCACCTCGGCATCCAAAACCTCCAGAGTGGAGTGATCGCCGATCAGGTGGTGCATCAACTGCAGGACCAGCCAACGTCCGGTGTCCGGTTCTTGGGTCACCGCAAAGCGGAGCAACGGAGCCTGGGTGAGGTCGATGCGGTGATGGCGCGGGTCGAAACGGTGAGCGAGTTGCTCATGGGCGGGACCGGCCTCTGGATCGAGCATGACCTCGGTGACGCTCAGCGGTGCATGGCGCCAGACGACCTGAGCGGGGGTCGAGAGCTGTTCCCAGACGAAGGCGGTACGCAGGATGTCATTGCGATGGACGACCTGTTGCACGGCCGCGAGATAGCGATCCAACAGGGCGCGGTCGGCAAAGGCCATCTGGCTGACCAGCAGATACGGATCGCCGTCGGTAGCCAGCAGNTGATGGCGCGGGTCGAAACGGTGAGCGAGTTGCTCATGGGCGGGACCGGCCTCTGGATCGAGCGTGACCTCGGTGACGCTCAGCGGTGCATGGCGCCAGACGACCTGAGCGGGGGTCGAGAGCTGTTCCCAGACGAAGGCGGTACGCAGGATGTCATTGCGATGGACGACCTGTTGCACGGCTGCGAGATAGCGATCCAACAGGGCGCGGTCGGCAAAGGCCATCTGGCTGACCAACAGATACGGATCGCCGTCGGTAGCCAGCAGGTGATGGAACAGGATGCCGTCCTGCAAGGGAGAGAGCGCGTAGATGTCCTGGATATTGGCCATACCCCCAGGCACCTGGGCCGTAATGCGATCGATGTCCGATTGCGACAGATCGATCAGCGGCAGCATGGCTGGGGTAATTGCTGTACTGTCTGGCGTGATCGTGTTGGTGGGGACTGGAGCTTTCGAATTTCCATTACCATTTCTAAATAAGCGACTGCCTGATTTGATAAGTTTAATAAGCTCATTTTTATTTTTTATAACTGATGAGCTGAGTTCGTTAGTTATAGATCCTTTGCGCGCCTTTAATATAAGAGTGTCCCCATCAAGCGTAAGTGAGGCGCCTTCTGCTTCTAAAGCAATCAAAAGATCTTCAATGTTCACAGTCGAATTTCCATTATTTGATGTGTCTTTAAAGCCAGATCGGCAAGGGTGGGGGTGGTGAATAGGGTGCGTACTTCGATGTCCAAGCCCCGACGGCGCAACCGTTCCATGAGTTGCACGGCGATCAGGGAATGGCCGCCGACCTCGAAGAAGTTGTCGTGGCGGCTGACCTGCTGGAGGCCGAGCAGCTCTTCCCAGATGCCGGCGAGGGTTTGTTCGATCTCCCCTTGGGGTGGCTCGTAGGCCTGGCGTGCGTAGGCCGTGTCGCCGGGTGCAGGCAAGGCCTTGCGGTCGAGCTTGCCGTT
>NZ_JACYXM010000001.1 GCF_014843005.1 Rhodanobacter sp. DHG33
GGCGTCCACACAATTCACCTGTGCACACTGTCAAAGATCACATCACCGCGGAGCTTTCCGCTGTGGGACATTTCGTCCCGGTGAGCCGCCTACTATACATCGTCTTTCCGGTCCGTCAACACCTGCTGCGAAGTATTTTCGAGGCGGGTGGATGTCGCGAACCCTTCGAAGCAAGGCGCTCGTCGAAGGGGCGAGAATCATAGCGCCGCCATGCATGGCTGGGAAGGGGGCAACGCAAAATTTTCAACACAAAAGTGACACTGCACGGACATACACTCGCCGCCCACTACGCCCGCAAGCGCCGCACCATGCCGAAGCCGCTGATCGCCACCTCGTTGCTTGCGCTGTGCTGCAGCGCCTGTGCGCCATCGCATGATGCCGCACCCATTGCCGTGATCTTGCACGGCCAGCGTTTCACGACGGAACTGGCCACCAATGAGGTCGCCCGCGAGCACGGCCTGATGATGCGCACGTCGCTGGCCGCCGATCGCGGCATGCTGTTCGTGTTCCCCGACACGGCGCCGCGTGGGTTCTGGATGAAGAACACGCTGATCCCGCTCGACATCCTGTACTTCGATGCCGAACGCAGGCTGGTATCCGCACAACTGGACGTACCGCCATGCAAGGCCGATCCCTGCCCGATCTACCCCAGCACAGGACCAGCGCGTTACGTATTGGAGCTGCCTGCGGGCACGGTCAAGCGGATCGGCGTACGTGACGGCGATACGTTGGCGATCGACGGCGAAACGGGGCCGGTGGACTGAGCGACGACCAGACCGACGCGGTAAGGGATCAATGCTTCCACGCAGACCGCATCGAGCATGTCCCACTCGTCTTCAAACGGAATGAACTGTTGCATGGTGGTGCTTCCGGGGAAACGCGCATGGCTTGCGCGTGGAAGCATCTCAGCGGATCGGCAGGCCCGTTCGCAGGCGGGAAGATGGCGAAATCGGGCCGCCTGCTGACGGAAATCGGCGATCAATCGACCTCGATCATCTCGAAATCGCTCTTGGTGGCGCCGCAATCCGGGCAAGTCCAGGCCTCGGGCACGTCTTCCCAGCGTGTGCCGGGCTCGATGCCTTCTTCCGGCACGCCCAGCGCTTCGTCGTAGATGTAACCGCAGACCACGCACATCCACTTGCGCTGACCGGGAACCTGGCTTGCACTGTCGCTCATCGTCGGGCTTCTTTGTTCGAGGGTGAATGGTGCATTCTCGCAACTCGCCTGCCGTTGCGGAAGCTGCACGATGACCCAAACCCGATTCCCGGATCGCGGCCTGTACGCGATCACCGACGGCCCGCGCGCCGACCTGCTGGATGCGGCCGCGCAGGTGCTGGCCGGTGGCGCGCGCGTGCTGCAATACCGCGACAAGACCACGGATGCCGCGCGGCGCCTCGCCGAGGCCGTAGCGCTCAGGCGCCTGTGCGACACGCATGCCGTGCCGCTCATCATCAACGACGACGTCGCGCTCGCTGCCGAAACAGGCGCCGCGGGCGTGCACCTGGGCCGTGACGACGGCGACGTTGCCGCGGCGCGTGCCGCACTGGGCACCGAGGCGATCATCGGCGTGTCGTGCTACGACTCGCTCGAACTCGCGCGTGCCGCAGCGGCGGCCGGCGCCGACTACGTGGCTTTCGGCGCCTTCTTCCCGTCGCCCACCAAGCCGCATGCGGTGCGCGCATCGCCCGCTCTGCTGCGGCAGAGCGCCGCGCTGGGCGTGCCGCGGGTGGCGATCGGCGGCATCACGCCGGACAATGCGCCCTCGCTGGTCGAAGCCGGCGCGGATTTCCTCGCCGTGATCTCGGCGGTCTTTTCCGCGCCGGACGCACGCGCTGCCGCGCAGCGTTTCGCCCGCCTCTATTCATCCGATTGACCGAGAGCCCACCGATGAGCACCAACCACGAACTGTTCCAGCGCGCCCAGCAACGCCTGCCCGGCGGCGTGAACTCGCCGGTGCGCGCGTTCAAGTCCGTGGGCGGCGAGCCGTTCTTCACGGCACGCGCCGACGGTGCTTACCTGTGGGACGTGGAAGGCGCGCGCTACATCGACTACGTGGGTTCGTGGGGGCCGATGATCGTGGGCCACAACCACCCCGCGGTGCGCGAAGCGGTGGAGCGCGCGGTGAAGGACGGTCTTTCTTTCGGCACCCCATGCCCCGCCGAAGTGACCATGGCCGAAACCATCGCGAAGCTGGTGCCGTCGGTGGAAATGGTGCGCATGGTGAACTCGGGCACCGAAGCCACCATGTCGGCGATCCGCCTCGCACGCGGCGCCACCGGCCGCACGAAGATCGTGAAGTTCGAAGGCTGCTACCACGGTCATGGCGACAGCTTTCTGGTCAAAGCCGGCTCCGGCGCGCTCACCTTCGGCGTACCCACCTCGCCCGGCGTGCCCAAGGCGAATGCCGACCTCACGCTCACCCTGCCCTACAACGATCTCGATGCCGCGAAGGCCTTGTTCGCCGAGCACGGCGCGGAGATCGCCGCCCTGATCATCGAGCCGGTCGCCGGCAACATGAACTGCATCCCGCCGTTGGACGGCTATCTGCAGGGCCTGCGCGCCCTGTGCACGCAGCACGGTGCGCTGCTGATCTTCGACGAGGTGATGACCGGCTTCCGCGTGGCGCTGGGCGGTGCGCAGGCCCTGTATGGCGTGACGCCCGACCTCACCACCTTCGGCAAGATCATCGGCGGCGGCATGCCGGTGGGTGCCTATGGCGGACGCCGCGACCTGATGGAGCAAATCGCGCCCAGCGGTCCGATCTACCAGGCCGGCACGCTGAGCGGCAACCCGGTGGCGATGGCGGCGGGGCTGGCGATGCTGGAGCTGGTGCAGGCACCAGGCTTCTACGACACGCTCGCCGCACGCACGCGCCTGCTGTGCGACGGTTTCCAGTCGGTGGCCGACGGCGCAGACGTGCCGTTCAGCACCAACCGCGTGGGCGGCATGTTCGGATTGTTCTTCAGCGCGGCGAAGGTGGACAGTTACGCGCAGGCCACCACGGCGGACACCGCGCTGTTCAACCGCTTCTTCCACGGCATGCTGAAGCGCGGCGTATACCTCGCGCCCAGCGCATTCGAGGCGGGCTTCCTGTCCAGCGCGCATTCGGACCAGGACATCGCCGACACCTTGCAGGCAGCGCGCGAGGCACTGGCCGAAGCGAAGGGCTGAAACGCGCACCGCCCATGCAGGGCGGTGCGCCAGGCCTTACCAGTTGCCGGTATTGGGCATCGACGCCCATGGCTCCTGCGGCGGCAGGTGACCGTCCTGCAGCAGCTCGACGGAAATCAGGTCGGGCGAGCGCACGAAGGCCATGTGGCCGTCGCGCGGCGGGCGGTGGATCGTATAGCCCATGTCCATCAGCCGCTGGCAGGCGGCATAGATGTCCTCCACCTGGAACGCGAGGTGGCCGAAATTGCGCGCGCTGCCGTAATCCTCGCTCGAACCCCAGTTGTAGGTCAGCTCGACTTCCGCCTCGGGGCTGCCGGGCGCGGCAAGAAAGACCAGGGTGAACTTGCCCTGGGCGTTTTCCATGCGGCGCACTTCACGCAGCCCCAATCCTTCGCAATAGAAACGCAGCGAAGCATCGATGTCGCGCACGCGCACCATGGTGTGCAGGTATTTCATGGATTTCGGCCGATGGTCGTCAGGGGAAGTACCTATCTTACCAATCGCCATGTGACCGACCGTGCATGCGCTGCCGCAAGGCCTGCGCCCATGCATCAAGCCTGTCCGTCGGCACCGGCTCCGGCACATCCCCGGAGTAGATCCGCGACAAGCCGTCCGCCGCGCCGCGCGGCTGCACGTGCAGGTGAAAGTGAAACACTTCCTGCCCTGCCGCCAGGCCATTCGATTGCCACACATTGAAACCAGCTGGATGGAATTCGTCCTGCAGTGCCAACGCCACGCGTTGCGCCATGCGCATCGCTGCTGCCGCCTCGTCCGGAGTCAGCGCGCAGAGATCGGGCGCATGGCGGCGCGGCACCACCAGCACGTGTCCCGGTACGGCCTGCCGCAGATCCATGAAGGCCAGCATGTCGCCATCGTCCGCAACGATGCTGGCCGGCGCTTCTCCCGCCGCAATCGCGCAGAACGGGCAAGGTATCCCGTTCATGCCCCCGCGAATGCGGCGAGCGCCGCATGCAGCCGCTGCAGGCCTTCCGCCAGTTCCTCGTCGCTGATCGTCAGCGGCGGCACGAAGCGCAGCACGTCCGGGCCGGCCTGCAGCACCAGCAGACCGTGAGCCGCAGCGTGATCCAGGATCTCGCCGCCCTTGCCCTTGTGCGCCGGCGCCAGCACCGCGCCGATCATCAGGCCGCGCCCGCGCACTTCCTCGAACAGGTGCAACTCGCGGTTGATGCTTTCCAGCCCCGCGCGCAACGCATCGGCCTGCCTTGCCACGTTCGCAAGCACATCCACCGAACCCAGCTTGCGCAGCGCCACGCGCGCCACGGCGGCCGCCATCGGGTTGCCGCCGAAGGTGGTGCCGTGCGCGCCGTACTGCATCACCTCGGCCACCTTCGCGCCGGCCAGCATGGCGCCGATGGGAAAGCCGCAGCCCAGCGCCTTGGCCAGGGTCACGATGTCCGGCTGCACCTGGTCGTGCGTGTGCGCGAACAGCGCGCCGGTGCGTCCCATGCCGCACTGGATCTCGTCCAGCACCAGCAGCGCGCCGTGCGCATCGCACAGCTCGCGCACGCGCTTGAGGAAGCCCGGCGCGGCCGGCACCACGCCGCCTTCGCCCTGCACCGGTTCCAGCATCACTGCGGCCACGTCGCCGGCGGCGAAGGCGGCCTCCAACGCGGTGGCGTCATTGAAGTCGAGGTAGCGGAAGCCGCCCGGCAGCGGCTCGTAGCCTTCCTGGTACTTGGGCTGCGCGGTGGCGGTCACCGTGGCCAGCGTGCGGCCGTGGAACGAACCCTTGAAGGTGACGATGACGCGTTGCTCGGGCGCGCGCCCCTGCGCGGCCGCCCATTTGCGCACCAGCTTGATCGCCGCCTCGTTCGCTTCCGCGCCGGAGTTGCACAGGAACACCCGCTCGGCGAAGCCGCTGGCCTGCACCAGTTCCTCCGCGAGACGCAGCGGCGGCTCGGTCCAGAACACGTTGCTGGCGTGCCAGAGCTTGCCGGCCTGTCCGGTAAGGGCCGCAAGCAGGTCTTGATCGCCGTGGCCCAGCGCGTTCACCGCAATGCCGGCGCCGAAGTCGATGAAGTCGTGCCCTTCGGTATCCCACACGCGCGCACCCTGGCCGCGATCGAGCACCACGTCGCGCGGTTTGTACACCGGCAGCCAGTAGCGCTTGCCGAGGCCGATCAGGGACGTGGACGAATCGTGTTGCGGCATGGGGAGACTCCGGGGCAGAACGGCCATTATCCACGCACGCACGCCCCTCATGCATCGGGGTGCCGGCCACGCTTTCGGAATCAGGCTTTCTGGAATCGCGGCAGGATGTCGCGCAGTTCGGCGAGCCGTTGCAGCGGATCGGTCAGTTCCAGCAGGCGCTGGCGTTCGTCGCTGCCCAGCGGCAACAGCTCCGCCAGGCGGAAACCGAGCCAGCGCGCATCGTCGTAGCACTCGCGTGGTGCCTGCTTCCACTGCGGCGCCAGCGCCTCGACCAGCCGCTCGGTAATCGTCTGCAGCAGCGCGAGTTCCACCGGCACCGGCGCGGGCGCCTCCTCCGGCCACCACTCCACTTCGCCGCGCAATTGGCCATCCGATCGTGCGCGTGTGCGCCGCACCCGGAAGCGCTGCCCACCCTCGGCCACGATGCCGAGCAAGCCGTCCGCACCGTGATGGAAATCCACGATGTGCGCCAGCGTGCCCACCGCCGCCGGCAGCGCCGGCTCGCCCGTCTCGCGCCCCGCCAGGATCAGGCAGACGCCGAAGCCGCTTTCGTTGCGCGCGCACTCGCGCACCAGGTCGAGATAGCGCGGCTCGAAAACGCGAAGCTCCAGCCGGCCGCCCGGATACAGCACCGTGGACAACGGGAACAGCGGCAATTCGGTGCGGGAGGATCGGCCGGCCATGCGTCGCGAGCAGCCGGCTCAGCCGAGGAAGAGATCGGGCAGCAAGGGCTGGCCTGCCTGCACGGCATAGCGGTCGAAATCGGTCACGCCGCTCTCGCGCAGCACGGTTTCGTCGATGGCGAACTGGCCGGTGTAATCGCGTGCGGGACGGGTAAGGATGGCGTGCGCCGCATCGGCCACGATGTCCGGCGTGCGGCAATGTTCGGGCTTGACGCCGTCGATCATTGCGATGGCGGCGGTGGCGATCACCGTGCGCGGCCACAGCGCATTCACCGCGATGCCCCGCGGAGCCAGCTCCGCGCTCATGCCCAGCACGCACAGGCTCATGCCCATCTTGGCGATGGTGTACGCGGTGTGCGGCGCAAACCATTTCGGATCCAGCGTGGGTGGCGGCGCCAGCATCAACACGTGCGGGTTCGCGGCTTTCTTCAGGTATGGCAGGCACGCCTGCGTGACGAGGAAGGTGCCACGCGTGTTGACCTGGTGCATCAGGTCGAAGCGCTTCATCGGCGTGCCTTCCACGCCGGCGAGCCAGATCGCGCTGGCGTTGTTCACCACGATGTCGATGCCGCCGAAGCGGTCGGCCGCCTGCGCGGCTGCGGCGTGCACCTCGGCCTCTTCGCGGATGTCGCACTTGATCGCCAGCGCGTGGCCGCCCGCTTCTTCGATCGCAGCGGCAGCGGTATGGATGGTGCCGGGCAACTTGGGATTCGGCACGCCGCTCTTGGCGGCGATCACGACGTTGGCGCCGTCGCGCGCGGCACGCAGCGCGATCGCCAGGCCGATGCCGCGCGAAGCGCCGGTGATGAACAGGGTCTTGCCGGAAAGATGGCTCATGGCGTGGTCGGCCTGGCTGGAATACCGGCAGGATATCGCGTCTGCCGCTTCGTCCACTGGACGGGCCTGCCGCGCATCGGCACATTAGCCGTCTGACCAAGGGGAGCTTGCGCAAGGATGTCCACCATCGCCGCCACACCCATGCCGCCTTTTGCCGATACGCGAGTCGAGCCCGTGCTGCGCGTGAGCGGCCTGCGCAAATGCTTCAAGCAGCGCGAAGTGCTGCGCGGCATCGACTGGGAGGTGCCGCCCGGCCGCGTCATCGGCCTGCTCGGCCGCAACGGCGCAGGCAAGACCACCCTGCTGCGCTGCCTGCTCGGCCTCTCGCCCATCGATGCAGGCACGGTGGAACTGTTCGGCGAAACGATGACCGAGCCCGGCGGCGAACGCATGCATCGCATCGGCTTCGTGCCGCAGACCTTCGACCTGTTTCCGTGGATGAAGGTGCGCGCCTACCTTGACTTCACCGCCGCGTTCTACGCGCGCTGGAACCACGCATTGGCCGAGCGCCTGCTCGGCGACTGGCAACTCGACCCGAAGCAGAAGATCGGCGAACTGTCGCAGGGCCAGCGGCAGAAGCTGGCCATCGTGCGCGCCATCGCGCCCGAGCCCGACCTGCTGGTGCTGGACGAACCGGTCGCCAGTCTCGACCCGCAGGCGCGCCGCGCCTTCATGGCCGAATTGCTGGAACTGATGAAGGCACCGGGCAAGACGGTGATCTTCTCCACCCACATCACCGCCGACCTCGAGCGCGCCGACGCCGACATCACTTTGCTGCGCGACGGCGCGATCCAGTTCACCCGCCCGCTGGCCGAACTGCGCGAGCGCCTGCACCGCGTGGTGCTCGTGCGGACGGGCGGCTGGCCGCAGGCGCCGGTGGTCGCCGGCCTGCTGAAGGCCACGCTCAAGGGCGACGAGGCGCAACTGCTGGTGGAGGATGCCAACCCCGAAAGCCTGCACGCGCTGGCCTCACGCGAAGGCGCCACGCTGCGCATCGAGACGCCCACGCTGGAAGACCTGTTCGTGGAGCTGGCATGAGGGCGGTGTGGCAGCTGTGGTTGCAGCCCTGCCGGCAAGTGCTGGTCGCCGCGCTGCTGCTGCAGTTGACCTGGCTGGTCGGCGCGATCCTGCTGGCTTGCACGCCCGCAGTCGGAGCGGGCATCGCCGGGGTGGCCGCCACACTGTTCGGCTTCGGCGCATGGTTCTGGTTCACCTTGCTGGGGCTGTCCGTGCGCGGGCTGTGCCGCCCCGAGAGTTTCCTGTTGCCCGGCTTCCGCCAACGGCTCGCGGCGATGGGCACGCTGCAGGTCGCGCAATGGGTGCTGCTGCCTACGCTGGTCGCACTGCTGATGCGCGTACCGCATGCGTTGCAGGGCGGCGCGGGCATCCTGCTGCTGGCGGCCATCGGGCTGGCGGCCAGTTCCGCGCGCTACGTCAATCTGCTGGTCTGGGCCCTCTTCATACTGGCCGGCTGGCAGCCGGGACTGGCCAGCCAACTCGGCAAGGCGCTGGTCGCCTCGCCGTGGACCGTGCCGCTGGCGTTGCTGCTGGCGGCGCTGATCGCGCGCCTCAGCCTCCGCGCGATGCTGCGCATCGAGGACCAGGAGGCCAACACCTCGCCGCTGGAGAACGTCCAGCTCGGCCGCTCCCGCGCACGCAGCCTCGACGGCACCCCTGCGCGTCGCGGCAAGCTGGCCAAGCGCATCGCCGCCCTCTTCGACAACACATCGCAATGGGCGATGGAGCAGGCGCTGGCGCGCTACCGCGCCAAGCCCACATGGCGGTTGCGCATGGTGCTGGTGCGCCGGCTGCTGCTGCCGCACGACAATCCGCTGGCGATCGCGCTGCGCCTCGTGCTGGTGGCGGCCATCGTGGCGTTCTACGTGCTGGCGATGATGCACCGCCAGCATTTCAATGCAGCGGTGGTGGGTGCCTACGCGGTCCTGCTGGGCCTGTCGCGCTTCCCGCAGCTTGGCCGCGGCATGCGGCAGATGCGACCCAACCTCGCCGACCTCTACCTCACGCTGGCGCCGCCGACCCGTGCCGACTACCAGCAGACGCTGATCGACGCGCTGGCGGTGCTGGTGCCCATCACCGTGCTCACCACCGTGGCCTACACCGGCCTCGGCATCGTGCTCACCCATGCCGCGGAGCCGGTACGCATGCTGATCGACGCGGCCATCGTGACCCTGGGTGCCAGCCTCACGGCGCTGGCGGTGCACCTGGTCGGCCCGGAAGGCGGCTTCGGACGCGGCATGGTCGACTTCGTGGTGACCCTGGGCGGGATGGCGGTGTACTGGGGCGGCTACTGGCTGCTGGGTACGCTGGGCATTGCCTTCGGCAGTGCCGTGTTGCTGCTGGTCACGCTGGGCTTCGGGTTGGGCGTCTGGACGTCCGCTCGGCGGGAATACCTGCGCCGGCCGCCGAGCTTCGACGCACCGTTGGCCTGACAGCCGCGTACGAACTGATCGACGACGCGCCGTGGCGCGCCTTCGAAACTTGCCTGGAAATGAGCCCCCTCCCTGATTGCCGGGTTGCGCCTGTTCGCACGAAGCCAGTAGCAGTGCCTCTGCGTCTGGCACGGCATCTATGCCAACCGCATGCCGCGACGAGCAGCACCGCTCCCCGGGACGAACGCGGATACGCATCGAAAGCGGGGGGCGCCTTTGTCGGGCGTCACTCGAGCGCCTCTTGTCGCCCACGGTGAAGGCGTGGCCATCCGGCGACGCGTCGCAGTAAGCTGCCCCGGCCACTTCGTCTGCAGGGGAACCCATCGCCATGACGCCATGCCGTGCCGCCGCGTGTCTGAAGAACGCGCTATTCGCCGCCCTGCTCGCCGCCAGCGGCGCCCCGTGGGCCACGGATGTTGCGCAAGCCAAGTATCCCGACTACCCCAGCGAAACGCCGGCCAGCTTCAAGCCGGCCACGGGCAGCTTCGACTATGTCGAGCGCGACGTAATGATCCCCATGCGCGACGGCGTGAAGCTCAACACCGTGATCCTCGTCCCGCGCGGCGCGAAGCATGCCGGCATCGTGCTCACGCGCACTCCCTACGACGCGCACCAGCTCACCCACAACAGCATGAGCGGGCACCTCGAACCGCTGCTGGAAGGCTACGACAACGCTGCCGACGTGATCGCCGAGGACGGCTACATCCGCGTGATCCAGGACATCCGCGGCAAGTACGGCTCCGAGGGCGACTACGTGATGAACCGCCCCGTGCACGGCCCGCTCAACCCGACGCCGGTGGACGACGCCACCGACACCTACGACACCATCGACTGGCTGGTGAAGCACGTCCCCGAATCCAACGGCAAGGTCGCCACCATCGGCATCTCCTACGACGGCTTCGAACCGCTGATGTCGCTGGTGCACCCGCACCCCGCGCTGAAGGCGGCGGTGCCGATGAACCCGATGGTGGACGGCTGGATGGGCGACGACTGGTTCCACCACGGCGCCTTCCGTGCGCAGAACCTCAGCTACATCTACGAACAGGAAGCCACCCGCGACAACACTGCGAAGTGGTGGACCAGCTTCCACGACGAGTACGACCTGTTCATGCACTACGTTTCCACCGGCGCGATGGGCGATGCCTACGGCATGCGCCAGCTCGGCTTCTGGAACAAGCTCGTGGCACACCCGGCCTACGACGCGTTCTGGAGCCAGCAGGCGATGGACAAGGTGCTTGCCGCGCAGCCGCTCACCGTGCCGGTGATGCTGGTGCACAGCCTGTGGGACCAGGAAGACATCTACGGCGACCTGGCCGTGTACCGCGCCATCAAGCCCAAGGACACGAACGGCGACATGGTGAAGCTGGTGATGGGCCCCTGGCACCACGGGCAGGAAATCGAGGAAGGCAGCTCGCTGGGCGCAATCCGCTTCGGCAGCGACACCGCGAAGTATTTCCGCGAACACATCCTGCGTCCGTTCCTCGCGCAATACCTCAAGGACGGCGCGCCCAAGGCCGACCTCGCCGCGGTCACCGCCTTCCAGACCGGCACCAACCGGTGGCAACGGCTGGATCGCTGGCCGCTGTCGTGCGACAGCGGCTGCGGCGCCAAGAGCCGCGCGCTATACCTGCAACCCGGCATGCAGCTTGGTTTCGACGCACCTGCAGGTGGCGACGCCTACGATGAATATATTTCCGATCCCGCACGCCCGATTCCGTTCCGCGCGCGGCCGATCCAGCCGGTCGGCTACGACAACGGCCTCACCTGGTCGGAATGGCTGGTCGACGACCAGCGCGAAGCTTCCGGCCGCACCGACGTGCTCAGCTACGAAACGGCACCGCTGGACAAACCGGTCACCATCGCCGGCGCGCCCGCGGTGAACCTGGTCGCCTCCACCAGCGGCACCGACAGCGACTGGGTGGTGAAGCTGATCGACGTCTATCCCGACCAGGTGGCCGAACAACCGGAAATGGGCGGCTACCAGCTCGCGGTGGCGATGGACATCTTCCGCGGTCGCTACCGCACCGGTTACGACAAGCCCGAGCCGCTCGCCGCCAACCAGCCATTGGTCTACCGCTTCGATCTGCCCGCCGCCAACCACGTGTTCCTGCCCGGCCACCGCATCATGGTGCAGGTGCAATCGAGCTGGTTCCCTCTGTACGACCGCAATCCGCAGACCTTCGTGCCGAACATCTTCTTCGCTAAGCCTGCCGACTACGTGAAGGCCACCCAGCGGGTGTATCACGCGCCGGGGCAGGCCAGTTACATCGCGTTGCCGGTGGTGGAGAACTGATTCCGATGGCTACGCAGGGATTGCTGCCGTAGCGGGAGCGCCATTCTGCTGGGACATTCGAAGTCTTCTCTCCGGTTTATGGGGAGAGATGCTTGGTGTTGTTGCAAGGAACAAAGCAGTTTCGGTCGCCTGCCGGCGCCCGAGTTACTTCTCTTTGCTGGCCCAAAGAGAAGTAACCCAGAGAAAGGGCCTTATTCAATCCGCCGGAACTACGAGCAGGTTATGTCGAGGACGTTGGAACCACTCTCGTCGACACGTCCTGCACAGCGGCCACACCTCGCCGTATCTGGGAACTGAGGGGTTTTAAAGCGCACCATCAAGTGAGCTTTGAACGGGATTTCAGGGGGAAATCTTATGCGAGCAACTCAGCAAAGCGTCGCGGGGCGCCTTCGAAACCGCCGTTGGACATGAACACCACGTGGTCGCCGGGCTTTGTCTTTTCGCGCAGGGCCGCCAGCAGCGCATCGACGCTGGGTGCTGTGCTGCCGCGGCCTTGCAGTGCATCGGTGACGCGCTGCGCATCCCACGCCAGCTCGGGGCGGTGCAGGAATACCACGCCGTCGGCATCGGCCAGCGAAGGCGCCAGCGCCTCCGCGTGCGCGCCGAGGCGCATCGAATTGGAACGCGGCTCCAGCGCCACCAGGATGCGCGCCTTGCCCACCTTGGCGCGCAGGCCCGCTAGGGTAGTGGCGATGGCGGTGGGGTGATGCGCGAAATCGTCGTACACGCGCACGCCGCCCACGTCGCCCACCAGCTCCATGCGCCGCTTCACGCTCTCGAAGCTGGCGAAGGCAGGCAGCAGCGAATGCGGATCGGCACCTGCCGCGGCCGCCGCGGCCAGCGCGGCCAGCGCGTTCATCACGCTGTGGTTGCCGAGCAGCGACCAGTGCACTTCGCCCAGCGGCGCGCCCTTGTGCACCACGCGGAATGCGCTGCCATCGGCCTCGATCAGTTCGGCCCGCCAGTCGCCGCGGCCGATGCCGAACGTCTCCACCGGCGTCCAGCAGCCCATCGCCAGCACTTCGGCGAGATGTTCGTCGTGTGCATTGACGATCAGCCGGCCGTTGCCTGGCACGGTGCGTACCAGATGATGGAACTGGCGCTGGATCGCCGCCACGTCGGGGAAGATGTCCGCGTGGTCGTATTCGAGGTTGTTGAGGATGGCGATGCGCGGGCGGTAGTGCACGAACTTCGAGCGCTTGTCGAAGAACGCGCTGTCGTACTCGTCCGCCTCGATCACGAACGGCTTGCCGCTGCCCTTGCGCGCGGAGACGTCGAAGTTGCCCGGCACGCCGCCGATCAGGAAGCCGGGCGACAGGTCTGCCTGCTCTTTGGAGGCCTGCTCCAACAGATGCGCCAGCAGGCTGGTGGTGGTGGTCTTGCCGTGCGTGCCGGCCACGGCCAGCACGTCGCGCCCCGGCAGCAGCGTCTCGCCCAGCCATTGCGGACCGGAGATATAGCGCAGCTGCTCGTCGAGCATGTATTCGACCGCGGGATTGCCGCGCGTCATCGCGTTGCCCACCACCACGAGATCGGGCGCGGGCTGGAGGTACTCGGCCTTGTAGCCGTCCATCAGGCGAATGCCCAGCGCTTCGAGCTGGGTGCTCATCGGCGGGTAGACGTTGGCGTCGGAGCCCTCGACGGTAAGGCCCAGCTCGCGCGCCAGCGCGGCCACGCCGCCCATGAAGGTGCCGCAGATGCCCAGGATGTGCAGACGCATGGAGGGCGTGCGGGTCAGGCGGCCGTCTCGACCTTCAGCGCACGCTTCACGCGCGCCGTGACCTCGTCCAGCTCGCCCACGCCGTCGACCACCTGCAGCTTGCCGCGCTGGGCGTAGAAATCCGCCACCGGCGCGGTCTGCTCGGCGTAGACCTTGAGGCGGTCGCGCACCACGGCCGGGTCGTCGTCCTTGCGGTGCTCGGCAGCATACCGGATCTCGCAGCGGCCGATGATCGTCTCGTTCGGCACGTCCAGCTTCACCACCGCGTCCAGCGGCTGGTGAATGCGGGTCAGCAGATGGTCGAGCGCATCGGCCTGCGCGAGGTTGCGCGGGTAGCCGTCGAGGATGAAGCCGCTCTTCGCATCGGGCTGCGCCAGGCGCTCTTCCAGCATGGCGAGCAGGATGTCGTCGGAGACGAGCTTGCCGGCGTCCATCACGGCCTTGGCCTTGAGGCCGATCGGCGTGCCCGCGGCCACGGCCGCGCGCAGCATGTCGCCGGTGGAGATGTGCGGCACGGCCAAATCGTTCTTCAGCCTGGCGGCCTGGGTGCCCTTGCCCGAACCGGGCGCGCCGAGTAGCACAAGTCGCATATCGCTCCACAATGGCGGCAAGCAGCCGCCGATTCGCTTGGAAATGGGTTCCACGTTAGCGTTTGCGGCCCGCTATAGTCAAACGAAAGTCACGGCGCAAAACGCTTCGTGCCCCCGCCAGGAGACCCGCCATGCCGATCCGCCGCCCCGTCCAAGGCAAGCTGCTCTACGCCCAGTCCGGCGGCGTCACCGCCGTCATCAACGCCACGGCGGCCGGCGTGATCGAGGCGGCGCGGGCGAAGGGCGTGCAGGCCTACGCCGCACGCAACGGCATCCTCGGCGCCCTGCGCGAAGACCTGATCGACACCGGCAAGGAAACGAAAGCCGCGATCGCGGCGCTGCGCCACACCCCGGGCGGTGCGTTCGGCAGCTGCCGCTACAAGCTGAAATCGCTGGAGGCCAACCGTGCCGAGTACGAGCGCCTGATCGAAGTGTTCCGCGCGCACGACATCCGCTGGTTCCTCTACAACGGCGGCAACGATTCCGCCGACACCGCGCTCAAGCTCTCGCAGATCGGCAAGGCGATGGGTTACGACCTGCGCTGCATCGGCGTACCCAAGACGGTGGACAACGACCTCGCCGTGACCGACTGCTGCCCCGGTTTCGGTTCGGTGGCGAGGTATACGGCGATCTCCACGCTGGAAGCCAGCCTCGACGTGGCCTCGATGGCCGAGACCTCGACCAAGGTCTTCATCCTCGAAGTGATGGGCCGCCACGCCGGCTGGATCGCCGCCGCCGCGGGCCTCGCCGGCCACGGCCCGGACGAGGCGCCGCACATCATCCTGTTCCCCGAGAACGTGTTCGACGAAGCCGCGTTCCTGGCGAAAGTGAAGGCTACGGTGGAACGCGTGGGCTGGTGCACCGTGGTCGCCTCCGAAGGCATCCGCAACGCGGCCGGCCAGTTCCTTGCCGATGCCGGCACGCGCGACGCCTTCGGCCACGTGCAGCTGGGCGGCGTGGCACCCACGCTGGCCAGCCTCGTGAAGCAGAAGCTCGGCTACAAGTACCACTGGGCGCTGCCCGACTACCTGCAGCGCTCCGCGCGGCATGCCGCCTCGAAGGTGGACGCCGAGCAGGCGTACGCCGTGGGCAAGGCCGCCGTGGAGTACGCGCTGGCCGGCATGAACGCGGTGATGCCGGTGATCGTCCGCGGCAGCGACGCGCCCTACCGCTGGAAGATCGAACCTGCGCCGCTGGCGAAGATCGCCAACCGCGAAAAGAAGATGCCCAAGGGCTTCATCAGCCGCGACGGCTTCGGCATCACGGCCGCGGCACGCCGCTACCTGGCGCCGCTGATCGCAGGCGAGGCGCCCCTGCCCTACGGCAAGGACGGCCTGCCGAAATACGTGGCGCTCAAGAATGCGCCCGTGCCGAAAAAACTCCGGCCCTTCGAGGTCTAGTTCCCGGTCAGGCGACGATCCATGCCTTGGCCGCGATGGCTTCCCGGGTGGCGAAGACCTTCACTTCCAGTCCCGACACCAGATGGCCGCCGAGCGGCGCGAGCTTGTGCATCCATTGGTCGTCCGACACGACCGCCTCCTTCTCGAAGCGGTGCCAGTGCCGCAAGCCGAGCTGCAGGTCCTTGAAGAAGCCTTCGATCGAAATGCCTTCGAACGAAGGTACTTCGACGTAGACCCGCAGCTTGTCGTACCGGGTCAGCCTCTCTTCCACCATCGCCGAGATCCGATCCATGTCCTCGGCGACAACCCGGCCGTCGATGCGCATTCCGATGACGTTTTCCGCGTCAAAAGCAATGGGTGTGATCATGGCTGTCGTCTCCAGGAAAACCCTGGACCACCATGACAGGCAGCGGTGAATTCGTAGTGAACGCTGCCCTGCGGCATCGCAGACGCTTCCGCCGCCTGCAAGTCATGCCGATGACCGACACCCCTCGCGTTGACCGCTGCGATCGCTTCTCAGACTACCGGCGACGCCGCACTGCACTGCGACAGCAACGGCCTGCCGAAGTGCGTCGCCCTGAAAATGGCGCAACCCATCGCCAGCGGCTCGACTGTCATCTCCGCCCACCGAACCGAAGTCGCGTCAGAACAGGCCGTTCAATTCCGCATGCGTGGCATTGCCGGCGAAGCCGTCGAAACGCCCTTCGGCCAGGCCGCGCGCGGCACGTAGGAAACCGCCCCAGGCAGCTCCCGCCAGTGCGCCGCCAACGCTCACCCGGCGCACGCCGAACTTCGCGAGATCGGCCAGCGTGAATGGCGCGGCATGGCCCACCAGCACGTTGACCGGCTTCGGCGCGACCGCACTCACCACGGCTTCGATCTGTTCGCGGGTACGTACGCCCGGCGCATACAGACAGTCCGCGCCGGCGGCGGCATAGGCCTGCAGCCGTTTCAGTGATTCGTCCAAGGGATCGGGGTGCCCGACCAGGAAGCATTCGGCGCGACCGATCAGCATCACGTCCTGGCCCGAAGCATCGATCGCCGCCCGTGCGGCGCGCATGCGCGCCACTGCCTCATCGAGTTCGTACAACGGCCGCGCAGTGTCGCCGGTGGAATCCTCGATCGACAAGCCCGCCACGCCGGTATCGATGCAGCGACGCACGTTGTCCGCCAGCTCCTTGAGGTCGCGGGCATGTCCATCCTCGAAATCGGCGTTCACCGGCAGATCGGTGGCCGCCACGATCGCACGGTAATGCGCCAGCACCGCCTCCACGTCCATCGCGTTGTCGGCATGCGCGCGCGACCATGCGAACCCCGAACTAGTGGTTGCCAGCGCCTTGAAGCCGAGTTGTTGCAAGGCTCGGGCCGAACCGGGATCCCAGGGATTTGGGAGCATGAAGCAGCCGCTTTCGTGCAGCTTGCGGAAGGCGGCGCGGCGTGGCGCGAAGTCGATGGTGTTCATTCCGGAAGCCTACTACGCCGCGCACATACCCATGTCACAACCTGCCCGCGACATGACTGCAGAAACCGCGACAAGCTGCGCAGTTCGGTGCGGGCTCGCCAGCGGCCTCCTCCTCGACATCGCGATATACCAAATCCGCGCCATGGCGGCGAAGGCCGCGCACCGCCGCGCGACCTTCGCATTCCCGCGGACGTTGCGCCGCACAACGGGATGTGCACAAGCCTCTGCCTATACTCCCCTCGACCGCCCGCTCCGGACGGCCAACAACTCATGGGGAGGCTCCGATGCTGCAGCAGTATGGCTGGTGGATCGTGCTCGCTTGTGCGGTGGTGGCAGTTTTGTACGGTGCCTTGTCGGCACGCTGGGTTCTCGCGCGCTCGCCGGGCAATGCACGGATGCAGGAAATCGCCACGGCGATCCAGGAAGGCGCGCGCGCCTACCTCAATCGCCAGTACGGCACGATTGCCCTGGTAGGCGCACTGTTGTTCGTGCTGATCGGCTTCTTTCTCTCCTGGGCCACCGCCGGTGGCTTCCTCATCGGCGCCGTGTTGTCCGGTGCCGCCGGCTACATCGGCATGAACGTGTCGGTACGCGCCAATGTGCGCACCGCCGAAGCGGCACGGCAGGGCCTGGGCCCGGCGATGGACGTGGCGTTCCGCGGCGGCGCGATCACCGGCATGCTGGTAGTGGGCCTGGCGCTGCTGGGCGTGGCCGGCTACTGGCTGATC
This sequence comes from Rhodanobacter sp. DHG33, assembly GCF_014843005.1. Taxonomy (GTDB): domain Bacteria; phylum Pseudomonadota; class Gammaproteobacteria; order Xanthomonadales; family Rhodanobacteraceae; genus Rhodanobacter_A. The sequence continues at coordinate 17,507 of NZ_JACYXM010000001.1, forward strand.
CTCGACCGCAGCGGCGTAGCCAGTGAAGACGCCTTGCATGCCCTGGTGGGCCTGGCCTTCGGCAGCTCGCTGATCTCGATCTTCGCGCGCCTGGGCGGCGGCATCTTCACCAAGGGCGCCGACGTGGGCGCCGACCTCGTGGGCAAGGTGGAAGCCGGCATCCCCGAGGACGACCCGCGCAACCCGGCGGTGATCGCCGACAACGTGGGCGACAACGTGGGCGACTGCGCGGGCATGGCCGCCGACCTGTTCGAAACCTATGCGGTGACGGTGATCGCCACCATGCTGCTGGGCGGCCTCACGCTGACCAACGCGGGCAGCACCGCCGTGCTGTATCCGCTGCTGCTGGGCGCGGTGTCCATCATCGCTTCCATCATCGGCACGCTGTTCGTGCGGGTGAAGCCCGGCGGCTCGATCATGGGTGCGCTGTACAAGGGCGTGGCAGTGTCGGGCGTTCTGGCAGCGGCAGCGTTCTACCCGATCACCATGCAGTTGATGGGCGGTTTCAGCTACGGCGCCTTGAACCTGTGGTTCTGCGCACTGATCGGGCTGGTGCTCACCGGCGCCATCGTGTGGATCACCGAGTACTACACCGGCACCGACTTCAAGCCGGTCAAGCACATTGCGCAGGCCTCGACCACCGGCCACGGCACCAACATCATCGCGGGCCTCGGCGTGTCGATGAAGGCCACCGGCCTGCCGGTGGTGGCGATCTGCGTAGCGATCTGGGGTGCCTACGAGCATGGCGGCCTGTACGGCATCGCCATCGCGGCGACCTCGATGCTGTCGATGGCCGGCATGATCGTGGCGCTGGACGCCTACGGCCCGATCACCGACAACGCCGGCGGCATCGCCGAGATGGCCGATCTGCCACCGGAAGTGCGCGGCGTCACCGATCCGCTGGACGCGGTGGGCAACACCACCAAGGCGGTGACCAAGGGCTACGCCATCGGTTCCGCGGCGCTGGCCGCGCTGGTGCTGTTCGCCGACTACACGCACAACCTCGCGGTGAATCATCCGGACACCACCTACAGCTTCGACCTCTCCGACCACATGGTGATCATCGGCCTGCTGATCGGCGGCCTGATCCCCTACCTGTTCGGTGCGATGGCGATGGAAGCGGTGGGCCGTGCGGCAGGCGCGGTGGTGGAAGAAGTCCGCCGCCAGTTCCGCGACATCATCGGCATCATGGACGGCACCGGCAAACCGCAGTACGACAAGGCGGTGGACATGCTCACCAAGTCGGCGATCAGGGAGATGATCGTGCCTTCGCTGCTGCCGGTGATCGTGCCCATCGTGGTGGGCCTGCTGCTGGGGCCGAAGGCGCTGGGCGGCGTGCTGATCGGCACCATCGTCACCGGCCTGTTCGTGGCGATCTCGATGACCACCGGCGGCGGCGCGTGGGACAACGCCAAGAAGTACATCGAGGACGGCCACCACGGCGGCAAGGGCTCGGAGGCGCACAAGGCCGCCGTCACCGGCGACACCGTGGGCGACCCCTACAAGGACACCGCAGGCCCCGCGGTGAACCCGCTGATCAAGATCATCAACATCGTGGCGCTGCTGATCATTCCGCTGCTGCATTGAGCGGTCCGGCACGGCGACAGGCCCCGTTCGCGGGGCCTGTCGCTTTTCGGGCACCTGACTTCAGCCACAGGCAGGCACCGCGTCGCGCCATCACACTCGCACAACCGGACTTCCGCCGTACCTCCCAAGGAGCTTCCATGACTTCCAAGACCTCCCTCTGGCTCGCGCTTGCGCTGGGCATCACCGTGGGCGGCGCCGGCGTCGCCCAGGCCGCCGAACAGACCGCCGACGACCCCTATCTCTGGCTGGAAGCCACCCACGATGCGCGCGCGATGGACTGGGTGAAGGCGCAGAACGCGATCACCGAGAAGGCCTTCGCCAGCTCCGCCGACTTCGACCACACGCGCGACCAGATCCTCGAAGTGCTCGATTCCGATGCGCGCATCCCCTACACGAGCCGCATGGGCGACTACCTCTACAACTTCTGGCAGGACAAGGCGCACCCGCGCGGCCTCTGGCGCCGCACCACGCTGGACGAATACCGCAAGTCCGATCCCCAGTGGGAAACCCTGCTGGACGTGGACGCGCTCAACAAGGCCGAAGGGAAGCGCTGGGTGTTCAAGGACGTGGACTGCCTGAAGCCCTCTTACACGCGGTGTCTGATCTCGCTCTCGCCCGACGGCGGTGACGCAGTGACAGTGCGCGAGTTCGATACCACCACCAAGTCCTTCGTGAAAGGCGGCTTCGAGCTACCGATCGCCAAGACTCAGACGAGCTGGATCGACCAGGACCACATCTATATCAGCACCGATTTCGGCCCCGGCTCAATGACCAAGTCCAGCTATCCACGTATCACCAAGGAATGGACGCGCGGCACGCCACTCGCCAGTGCGACCATGGTTTACGAAGGCAAGGCTGACGATCTCGCAATAAGTGCCTTTCGTGACCTCACGCCCGGCTTTGAACGCGACTTCGTGCGGGTGGCCAACGACTTCTTCCACACCGAAACCTTCCTGCGCAAGGACGGCAAGCTGGTGAAGCTGGACGTACCCAGCGATGCCAGTGCCGATGCTCATCGTGAATGGCTATTGGTGACGCTGCGCTCGCCGTGGACGGTGGGCGGCGTGACCTATCCCAACGGCGCGCTGATCGCCACCAAGTTCGATGACTTCATGGCCGGCAAGCGCGCGTTCACCGTGCTGTTCAAGCCTGACGCGCACACCGCGCTCTCCGGCTACGCGTGGACGCAGCACCACCTCATCCTCGACGAACTGCACGACGTGCAGAGCAGGCTGGAAGTGCTGACGCCCCCAGCAAATTCCGCAACCGCCGGCGACTGGCAGCGCGAAGCCATGCCTGGCGCGCCGGCGATGAGCACGGTGGCGGTGGTCGACACCGACCCCGACCGCAGCGACGAGTACTGGCTCACCGTCACCGGTTTCCTCACCCCGCCCTCGCTGGAACGCGGCGTGCTGGGCCAGGGCGAAGCCGTGACGATCAAGCACCAGCCGGCCTTCTTCGACGCCTCGAAGTTCAACGTGAGCCAGCACTTCGTCACCTCGAAGGACGGCACCCGCGTGCCCTATTTCGAGATCGCGCCCAAGGACATGAAGCTCGACGGCAGCAACCGCACCCTGCTCTACGGCTACGGCGGCTTCGAGGTTTCGCTGCAGCCGTTCTACAGCGGCAGCGTCGGTCGCGCATGGTTGGACCGCGGCGGCGTGTATGTCATCGCCAACATCCGCGGCGGCGGCGAATACGGCCCGGCGTGGCATCAGGCCGCGTTGCAGGCCAACCGTCCGAAGGCCTACCAGGATTTCGCCGCGGTGGCCGAGGATCTGGTGAAGCGCGGCGTCACCTCCGCGCAACATCTCGGCGCCGAGGGCGGCAGCAACGGCGGCCTGCTGATGGGCAACATGCTCACCCAGTACCCGCAGCTGTTCGGCGCCATCGCCTGCGAGGTGCCGCTGCTCGACATGAAGCGCTACGTCCACCTCGACGCCGGTGCCTCGTGGATCGCCGAATACGGCAACCCCGACGACCCGAAGCAGTGGTCCTTCATCAAGACCTTCTCGCCCTACCAGAACGTGCACAAGGAAACGCACTACCCGCCGGTGCTGTTCTACACCACCACCAGCGACGATCGCGTCGGCCCCGCGCAGGCGCGCAAGATGGCGGCCAAGATGGAAGGCATGGGCATCCCCAACGTGTGGTTCTACGAGAATCTGGAAGGCGGCCACGGCGCCGGTGCGGACAACAAGCAGTCGGCGCACATGCACGCGATGGTGTACGACTTCTTGTGGGACAAGCTGCAGTAAAACCCCAATCCGATGCAGCGTACGCGAGCCGGACCAGTGCCGGCTCGCGTCGTTTCGGGGCAGCAGTCCGGCCATTTCTGGCACTTTCGTCAACTCCAGTTGAACTGGGCACGGAGGTATAGAGAGCCCATGAAAAATCCATTGAAATTCGCCTGGATCGCCATCGCCGCACTCTTGCTTCCAGGCATCGTGACAGCCGTGTCGCTGCTTCGGTCAGGCGAATCGTTCCAGGAACTGATCGAATGGCTTCCATCAAATTGGGCGATGGTCGCCTTACCGCAGATATTCGTCGTGATCCTTGCGAGATTGTTCCCTCGGCTTCGAAGCCGGTTCGCCACGCGCGCTCTGATACTGCTGACAGTATTGTTTCTGCTCTTTGCGTACATCACTTCGTTCGATGCCAACGGGGCATTGCTTTGGATCTTCTACTTTGTATTGAGCATCCTGTTGCTCGTGGTCCTCGCGCTGCTCCCATCGTTCTGAAAAGCGCTCGCGACAACTGCAGGGCCCCAACCGCAAATGGTTACCGCCTTGTGAAGTAAACTTGCGCAAGCTCACGGCCAACCTTGCACCATGAACACACGCTCCGCCATCAACCCCGAACTGCGCGAATGGATACTTGCCACCAGCCGCGCCGGGCATGCGCCGCGAACCGTGGTGGAACTGATGCGCTCGCACGGCTACGACCCGCGGCAAAGCCGCACCTTTGTGGCCGAGGTGCTGAAGCTGCCGCTAGCCAGTCTGCTTGCGGATACCGATGCCGACGCGCCGCTCGTGCGTCGCACCAGGCACCCCGAAGCGCCGCTGGCGAAAGCGGGGGATCGCGAAGTGAAAGTCTCGCTGAGCATGGACAAGCCCGCGCTGCGCGTACTCGAGGGCCTGCTGACGGACGAGGAATGCGACGAGCTGATCGCGCTGGCGCGTCCGCGCCTGGCGCGCGCGCTCACCATCGATGCGAGCGGCGAACATCAGGTGGACCACCGGCGCACCAGTGTCGGCATGTTCTTCAAGCTGGGTGAGCTTCCGCTGGTGGCGCAGCTCGAACAACGCATCGCGGCGCTGTTCGACATTCCGGTGAGCCACGGCGAGGGGCTGCAGATCCTGCACTACCTTCCCGGACAGGAATACCAGCCGCACTTCGACTGGTTCGATCCCACGCAGCCCGGCTACTCCACCATCACCGCGCGCGGCGGCCAGCGCGTCGCCAGCGTGGTGATGTACCTCAACACGCCCGAAGCCGGCGGTGGCACCGCCTTCCCCGAAGCGGGCCTCACCGTGACCGCACTGCGCGGTTCGGCCGTCTATTTCGCCTACGAAGGTGGCGACGCCAGTTCGCTGCATGCCGGCCTGCCGGTGCTGCGCGGCGAAAAATGGATCGCGACCAAGTGGCTGCGCGAGAAGCCCTACTGACGGATCATGCCGTCTGCTGCACGTCGCGCTCCATCGATCCCGCTCGCGCACGACGCGCGATCCAGGCAATGGGCGGACCGATCAACAGTGCGCTCTCGAGGATGCTGCCGACGACCCAGCTGGCGATGGTCGATCCCTTCATCGCGGCGGACAGCGGCACCACGATGTCGTTCATCGCCACATACAGCCACAGGCCATACAGCACACCGTAAATCCAGATCCCGCGGCGGATCAGTGCGGGAACCCACCCGCTGACGGCGTAATAGGCCCACACCATCACGAATGAGATCGCGTACTGCAGGAACAGCCCGAGCAGCACGCTGGCGCCCCCTTCGTCGAAGGAGCGCCGCCCCAACACGCCGGAAGCGATGACCTGAATGATGCGGGTGGGAGGCACGCCATGCAGCAGCCTCCAATAACCGCACGCGAAAACCAGGTCCAGCGTGCCCACGAAAACGGTGCCGCCGATCAACAGCATGGCCGGACGGGGCGCAGCGGTCGCCGGGAGTCTCGACAGGATGGGCATCGTACCGTGACTCCCGGTGACCTCTATAAAGGCCCCACGGACGGCTATGGGGAGATCCGTCCGCGGGGTGGGGAAAAGCCGCCTCGCCACAATGCCATGCGGCGCCGGCGCATCCTCCGACGGATGCAGGCTAGAGAGTGCCGCGCCTTCCATCCATAACCAATCCCCTCGCTTTTTTTAAGGCCGTGTGCGCGAGCGCCATGGGCTTCTTCGGGTGCGATGGCTTTCTTTCCTCGCCCGGCGACATCGCCCGAAGACGCGACCGGACTTCCTTCGCAACATCGTGCGCGGCGACTGCCGCGAACGTGCGCTCGCCAATGAATTGGCTTCGACTTTTTCACGTGAATTGGTCGTGTACCGAAGCATTCGCCCTGCCTAGGCTTGCTCGCAAGACGTTTTTGTAACGAGTCGTTGACATCTCGACACGCAGTTCCTCACACATGCGCCTGGCCTGCCGGCTCGCTCCTTCCCTTGATCGCCAGACGCAACGCTATCGCCCGGTCATTTCTATGGAGCAGTTCGATGTCGACAGCCATTTCCCAGCTCGACACACAGTCCGCTCAACCCGTCACCGGCAGTGATTTCCGCTCCCGCGATTTTGCCGGCAATGGCGATCACATGCCGGCCATGGAGAGGATTCCGGAAACGATCTCCCCCAGCCCGCAAACCAGGGCCTCGGCACGGACGTCCTCGCTACCGCCCCTTCCTTCCGGCTTGGACGAGCTCGCCGCACGCATGCAGTTGCTGATCAGCATCGAGGGCAGCGCTGCGGCCATCGCCCAACGCTGCGGCTTTTCGGAAGACACCATACACAACTGGTCTCGCTGCCGCGGCGACATCTCGCGCGAACATTGCATCATCGTCGCGCGTGCGCTCGGGATTTCCCCGCGTTGGCTGGTCGCTGGCGAAGGCTCCATGCGCGACATGGAGGCTTCCGTCGTCCGTGCAGCCGTGTCGCGGATCGCTCCCGTTCCACCAGGCGACGATGCCTCGCCAGCCGATGCCGAAGCACACATCACGGTGGACCCGGATCTGTTGGCAACGGCGTTCCGTGTGCTTCAGTCGTACATCGGCCTCGTCGGCGGTTCGTTGAATCCGACACAACGCGCCGACGCACTCGCGCAGATCTATCACGTGCTTGGTCATGCCGGCGGCGTTGGCCACGCGAACCGTTTGGTTGCGCTGCATGCCTTGCTCGGCAGCTATTTCTGCAGCAGGAAGTCGTTAATCGGCTAGCACGCCAGCGGCTGTTCCGACTCTCGCAAAGGAGTGGCGCATGTGGCGATGAATGCATTGATTCTGACGGGAAACACGAATTCATCCGGGCGATACCAAACATCCGGATTCGGCAATCACATTGGGAGAGGCGTGGCATGCAAAGCAACCAACATCACATCGAACACAAATGTCGCGGGCATCGGATGAATCGCACGGCACTGAGTGCAACCATCACCGCCATGCTGGGGCTCTACGGCGCGACAGCGTTTGCGCCTGTCCATGCGCAGGCCACCACCGGCACGATTTTTGGCCAAGCACCGATTGCTACCGGCGAGACCATTCAAATCACGGGCGGCTCGGGCTTCAATCGCGCGGTGCAGGTCGACAAGTCGGGGCGCTATTCCGTCACACTGCCCATCGGCGCGTATGACGTGACCTTGCTGCAGAATGGCCAGGCCATCCAGACGCACAAGGACGTCGTGCCGAACGCTGGCGGCGCCATCGAGATCGACTTCGCGACGGCCTCCAGCAGCGCCAATGCGCAGAACCTGTCCACGGTGACGGTGACGGCCAATACGATTCCCGCGATCGATGTGACTTCGACCCGCGAGAGCACGGTGATCACGGCTGAGCAGTTGCAGCATTTGCCTTTGGCACGGAGCTCTGCAGCCATCGCACTGTTGGCACCAGGCGCCGTACCGGGAGCCGCGATGCTCGGCGGCGGCATGATGATGGGTGGAGGAGCCGGCGCCACTACCGGCGACCCGGTCGTTTCCTTTGGAGGCGCATCAGTCGCAGAAAATGCCTATTACATAAATGGCTTCAACACCTCCGATCCACTCGGCAACACGGGCGGCATCTCACTTCCCTATGGTTCCATCGCGCAGCAGGAAACGCTGACCAGCGGCTACGGCGCCGAATACGGTCGCTCGGCCGGCGGCGTGATCAGTCAGGTCGGCAAGAGCGGCACCAACGACTGGCACTTCGGCGGCCAAGTGCTGTGGCAACCGGCGTGGGCGACCAGCGACGAAGACAACATCTACTGGTCGAACCCAAGGGCCTCCAACTACGGCCAGATCTACGACTACCAGAAAGGCAACAGCCAGTGGAACACGGTCTACGACGCCTACGTTGGCGGCCCGCTGATCAAGGACACTCTGTTCTTTTTCATCTCGGCCGAGGCGGACAAGACCGAGCATACGTCGATACAGAATGTGACCGCGAATGCCGGCGGCAACAATCTGGTCGAAAACCAGCATTACAACTTACCGAAGTTCTACGCGAAGCTCGACTGGAACATCAATGCGAACAACACCCTTTCGCTGACCGGCGTCAAGAATTCCGAGCAGTTCAATGGCTCATTCTACAATTACGACTACACCACCCATCAGACCGGGGCGCTCAACAGCCTGAACCAGAGTTTCAAGAATTCCTTTGGCATCTGGATCGCCAAATACACGTCGTACATCACCGATAACCTGACCTTGAATGCCATGTACGGCAAGATGGACGGCACCTACTACACGGTGCAGCCGCCCTATGCGGGATTCGATCCGGCATTGCCGTCGATCATCAATGCGAACCTGGAAAATCCGGCTTACACGAATGGCGCCAGCGGCGGCATCGCCAACACTAATGTCAACACCCAGATCAATGACCCCAATCACAAGTCCACCGTGAGCAACCTGCGCGTGGATCTTGAGTGGAAGCTGGGCAATCACGACATCAAGTTCGGCATCGACAACGACACCACCAACGATGTCGATGCGGGCAATGCCATGACCGGGCCCGGGTATGCGTGGGAATACAATACAGTCACGCCGGGTCAGCCTGTCGTCGGTACCAACCCATCGATCCAACCTTACGTGGGTCCATCCGCGAGCCCTTATGTAGTCAACAAATACATCTTCATCACCCAGGCGACGATACAGGTCACCCAGCGTGCGCAATACCTGCAGGATAACTGGCAGGTCACGCCGAACCTGCTGTTGAACCTCGGTCTGCGCAACGACCAGTTCACCAACTACAACCCGGATCACGTGGCCTACCTGCGGCTGACCAGTCCGCAGTGGTCGCCGCGCATCGGCTTCAGCTGGGATGTGTTCGGTGATTCGACCTTGAAGGTGTTCGGCAATGCCGGTCGCTACTACCTGGCGATGCCGGCCGGCGTGGCACTGCGCGAAGCCGCGGGCTCGCTGTACACCAATGAGTACTACAACTACACCGGCATCGATGCGAACGGCGTTCCAACAGGCCTTACCCCGCTCCCATCCAATCCGGCCGGCGCCGTATCGACCAACAACGAGTATGGCGAGCCGCTGGATCCCAAGACGGTGGCTTCATCGAACCTCAAAGCTGAATACCAGGACGAATTCGTGCTCGGCATGCAGCAACAGATCAACAAGTCGTGGGTGTATGGCGTCACAGGCATGTGGCGCACCCTGGGCAGGATCATCGACGACGTCGACGACACGAACACGGAATGCGCCCAGTTGCTAGCACAGAACCCAGGAGCCGCCGGTACGATCGGCGCTCATTGCGCCAACGTCGATCTCAACGGCAGCGTACTGATCAACCCGGGCTCGACCAATACCTTCCGGATCGCGGATGGCCATGGCGGCTACTACAGCTGGACCGTATCGCCCTCGCAGTTCGGCTTCCCGAAGGTCACGCGCAAGTACGGTTCGCTGGAGATGTACCTGGAGCATCCGTTCGACGGCACGTGGTACGGCAAGATCGATTACGTGTACTCCCACAGTTTCGGCACGACCGAAGGACCGGTGCAATCGAATATAGGCCAGGGCGGCAACTCCGGATCGGCGACCACGCAGTGGGACTTCGGCTCGCTGATGCAATACGCCAACGGCGATCAGGCGAATGACCGACGGCATGTGCTGAAGGCCTATGGCACCTACCAGATCGCACCGGAGTGGACGGCCAGCGGCATCTACACCATAGCTTCAGGGACGCCCAACGATTGCCTCGGCTTCTTCGGCCCGAACCAATCCGATCCGACTGGATACGCGACCGTCCAGAACGGCTCTTACCACTGGTGTGGCGGACAGCCAGCCGCCCCCGGCAGCACGGGCCGTACACCATGGACGCATCAGCTGAACCTCAGCGTCGAATACCGGCCCTTGTGGGCAGGCAAGAAGCTCGGGTTCCAAGCCCAGGTGCACAATGTGTTCAACGAACAGAAGTACATCCAAGTCTTCGCCAATTACGGAACCACGACCAGTCCCAACTCGCTCTACATGACGCCGGTCGCATTGGAGGCACCACGTTACGTCCAGTTCGGCATCACTTACGATTGGTGAGTCGTACAGAAGGGTGCGGACCTGCGGTTTGGTCACGGCATGACAGAGGGGCCATCGGGATTTCCCGATGGCCCGGAGACCCGAAGATGCAGAGACACATGGACAGCTTGCCCGGGCCCGATGGCGCGCTTCTCTATGCCGCCCTCCCGATACCCACTTCCGTACAACGGTGCCGTCCGATGAAACCCCTCGTCCTGTCTTCCCTTCTAACGTTTGGCCTTGCCCTCTCCGGCAGCACGGCCGCGGCACAGCTCACGGCAGCCCCGGACTTCACCGGCATCGACCACTGGATCAACTCGCCGCCGCTGACCATGGCCAGCCTGCACGGCAAGGTCGTACTGGTCGATTTCTGGGCTTATTCGTGCATCAACTGCGTGCGCGAGTTGCCGCATGTCGAGCACCTGTACGAAACCTACAAGGACAAGGGATTGATGGTGGTCGGTGTGCATTCGCCGGAATTCGATTTCGAGAAGAATCCTTCCAACGTCACCACCGCCGTACAGCGATTGAACGTCACCTTCCCGGTCGCCATGGACAGCGGGCATGCAACTTGGTCGGCATGGCACAACCAGTACTGGCCCGCCGAATACCTGATCGACCAGAACGGCCAACTGATCGGCCACCAGTACGGCGAAGGCGGCTACCTGCGCATGGAAAATGCGATACGCACACTGCTTGGCCTGAGCGCGCTGCCCGACACTGGCGCTACAGATGGCGACGCCACCACCGATGGCGATACGCCGGAAATGCTGCTGGGCACCGAGGCCCAGACAGGCCTGGACAGCTCCGAGGACGGACACAACGGCCTGCGTCGTTTTCCCACCGCAGGTCAACCCGCACCCAACCATTACGCGTTAACGGGCCTGTGGAGAATCACGGACGAGTGCGCAGCCTTGGCCGGCTCCGAAGGAAGCATCGCGATGCGATTCAAGGCCACCAAGCTTTACATGGTCGCCAACGCAGACACCCCCATCACCCTGGAAGTGACGGTCGATGGCAAATTGCAACCACCTGTCACTGTTCAGGGCAGTCATCTCTACACCCTATTCGATGGGCGTGCCGACGGCAGCCACTTGTTGAAGTTGCACATTCCTGCGAAGGGGTTGCAGGTCTACAGTTTCAGCTTCGGTTGATTTACCCCTTGCATGCCGGCAAAGGCGATTTCCGCTTGAGCCATGCGGGCTTCCAGAAATCCCGCCATATCTACATCACGGGTCCCGCCGCCATCTGATCGGCAGGCGGTTTGCTACGGTACCTGGATGAATCGGGCCGACGGCCTCCCTGCGCGCGATACCCATGCGACCCGGCATCTGATGACTCCTCTCCCGGGCATCGCTTCATCGAGACGGATCGTATACTGCGGAGGCAACTCCTCCATGGCCACGAATATTGCGGAGACGCTCTCCGAAAGCGCAGACATGTTCCTGGAACTCGACGGCCATGGCCCGCACTACGCGCAACTGGCCCGGGCGCTCAGAGAGGCCGTCCTCGACGGCCGCCTGACGACCGGCGCCCGCCTGCCGCCCACGCGAGAGCTCGCCCGCGAACTGGAACTGTCCCGCACCACCGTGCTGGCCGCCTACGAACAACTGCGCGCCGAAGGCTTCATCGAAGGTCACGCCGGCTCGGGAAGCTACGTGGCATCGCTGCAGACCCATCCGCCGCTGCTCCCCGCCGCACCGACGATCGAGCCGCCGTCGCGCTTTGCGCAGCGGGCTCGGCTGGTGCGCATTCCCGGCATCGCCACGAAACACCGCGGGCTGCGCTACGAACTGCAGTACGGCCATTCGCAGATCAACCCGGCGCTGAATGGCATCTGGGGGCGGGAGTTGGCGCGAGCGGCCATCTACACTCCACCCCAGATCACCCACGTACAGGGCCTGCCGGCCCTGCGCAAACAGATCTGCGATTACCTCGCGCACCGCCGCGGCGTGCGCGTCTCGCCCGAGCAGGTCATGGTCGTCGCCGGAACCCAGCAGGCCGTGACCATCGCGGCGCGCGTACTGCTGGACGAAGGCGATGCGGTGGCGCTGGAAGAGCCGCACTATTTCAGCATGCACCAGGCGCTGGTCGCGCACGGCGCACGGATATGTCCCGTGCGCACCGACCACGACGGTCTGGTCTGCGCCGAACTGCCGCAAATTTCGCCCCGCCTCGTCTGCGTGACGCCCTCGCACCAGTTTCCCACCGGCGCCGTGCTTTCGCTGCCGCGCAGGCTGGAGCTGCTGCGCTACGCGGAGAAACACCAATGCTGGATCCTCGAGGACGACTACGACGGCGAGTTCCGCTACGACGCCCATCCGCTGGCGGCACTGCGTTCGCTCGACGAAGGCGACCGCGTGATCTACGTAGGCACCTTCTCCAAGGTGCTGTTCGGGACCCTGCGGCTGGCTTACATGGTGCTGCCGGTGGCGCTGGTCGATGACTTCGTCAATGCCAAGTACCTGAGCGACGTCGCCAGCCCCGGCATCGAACAGGCCGCCTTGGCGCACTTCATGGAGGATGGCGGCTTCGAACGCCATCTGCGGCTTGCCCGCAAGGAGCTGCAGGCGCGTCGCGAGGCGCTGACCGAAGGATTGCGCCAGTACGCGGGAGATCGCGTGGAGATCGCCGGCTCGCCTGCCGGCATGCACGTCGTGGCCTGGTTGCGCGGCTACGACCACACCCGCGCCGAGGCTTTGGTCGAGCTCGCACGCGAACGCGGGCTGGGCCTGTACTCGATGACCCCGCACTATCTGGTCCCGCCTGCGCGTCCCGGTTTGCTGCTGGGCTACTGCGGCCTGTCGGTCACGACGCTGCGCGAAGCCATGCAGCTGTTCGGCCAATGCCTGGACGACATGGACGCGCGACAGGTTTAGAACCTGCTTTCCGGGAGCCGCGATATCCGCGATCCCAACGTTTCTGTTTGTATGGGCGAGGCTGCTTTCGCTATCGCAAGAAACAGGGTAGTTCCGGTCACCTGCCGCCACCCGGGTTCCTTTCCTTGCTGATCCACGCGTCATCGTTGGAATGATGCGAACGGTGAAACCGTGCCGTAGGGCCTAGCGATTGGAGTCACTCCTGCCTGCGCGATAGGGGCAGCGGCTGGAAACCTAGATCCATAGCTGGCCGTCGCGCCGCGGGCAGCACAAGCAAGTCGCTCACGAAGCGCCCGCAACGCTCACGCGGAGGAAGCGCGGCAGCCCTCCGGCCCTGGCGTTCAGCCGTCGCTGCTGCATCGCAGCAGCCTTTTGCCTTATGCTAGCGAGCTGACTTTCCACCCTATCGCGCAAGGACATCCCCATGGGTCTGCACCTGGTTCCCGCCGGCCGCAACGTGCCGGACGAAATCAACGTCATCATCGAAATCCCCAAGGACGCCGAGCCGGTCAAGTACGAGGTGGACAAGGATTCGGGCGCCATCTTCGTCGACCGCATCCTGTCCACGCCGATGCGCTACCCGTGCAACTACGGCTACGTGCCGGGCACGCTGGGCGGCGACGGCGATCCGCTGGACGTGCTGGTGATCCTGCCGCTGCCGCTGACGGTGGGCTCGGTGATCCGCTGCCATCCGGTCGGCATGTTGAAGATGACCGACGAGGCCGGCAGCGACGAGAAGCTGCTGGCGATCCCCTCGCCCAAGGTGTTTCCCGGCTACGCCCACATCAACGACATCAAGGGTGTTTCGCCGCACTGGCTGGAACGCATCGGCCACTTCTTCGAACACTACAAGGATCTCGAGAAGGGCAAGTGGGTGAAGGTGGACGGCTGGGAAGGCGCCGACGCGGCGAAGACCGAGATCGTCGCCGGCGTGGAGCGCTACAAAGCATCCAAGGCCTGATCCTCCGCATGGAAACGGTGCGCCGCTGCGAAGCGGCGCACCGTTTTTTATGCCTGCTCCAGGCCGCTGCGCACGCGGACCTTGCGCTTCGCGGCAACCGCGCCGCGGATCAGATCTGCATCGGCAGGCTGCGCACGGCCAGGGCGGTCATCACCTGCGACCAGCCGACGACGATCAGGTCGATGCCGATGAACAGGCCGATCACCCACAGTCCGCTCGCCGGCCATTGCGCCCAGATCAGCACGCCGAGAACCAGGGTCACGATGCCGTTGAGGATCACCCACCCGCGGCCCGGCGCATGCACGCCCCAACCCGCCACGATGCGGAACACGCCGCCCACGACGAAATAGATCGCCAGCAGCAGGGTCATCACGACGGCACCGGCCAACGGGTTGCGCAGCAGCATGAAGCCCACGACGACGGCCAGCACGGCATTCAACGCATGCAGCAGCAGGTGGCCGCTGCCGCGGTGCCGGAATGTCTGCACGCCTTCGATGATGCCCGCCAGCAACAGGATCCATCCGAACACGAGCGCCGAAGTGACGGTGGCGACCACCGAATCCACCAGCGCGACGATGCCGAGCATCAGCAACAACACGCCCAGCGCGAGCAACCAGCCCCAGTTATGCCGCAATTCCCCGGCGATGGCCGCCGGCATGCCTACGGGTCGACTCATGCTGCCTCCTTCCACATCGGCCAACCGGATGCGTGCACGGCGCCCATCCACCCGGCGCGCTGCTACACCCTCTGTCAGCGTCGCTTCGCGGGCCGGGCGGGCTCGCCCTTCTTGCCCAGCTGCTCCAGTAGGGAATTCATGTCCTCGGCATGCTCTTCTTCCATCGCGAGGATTCCTTCCAGCACGCGTCGGGTGGTGGGATCGTCCTTGCCCACGTAGTCGATCATCTCGCGGTAGCTGTCGATGGCGATGCGCTCGGCCACCAGGTCTTCCTTGATCATGTCCACGATGTCCTCACCCTCGACATAGTCGGCATGGCTGCGCGTGGCCAGGCCATCGGGCGAGAAATTCGGCTTGCCGTCGAGCTGGGTGATGCGCTCGGCCAGCAAGTCGGCATGGCCCTGCTCCTCGTTCGCGTGCTGCAGGAACTCCTGCTTGATCGCCTGCGAATGGATGCCGGACGCCATGTAGTAGTGGTACTTGTAGCGCAGCACGCAGACGATCTCGGTGGCGAGCGCGTGGTTGAGCAGCTTCACTACGGTGGCACGGTCGGCCTTGTAGCCCGCGATCATCGCGCCCTTGTCGATGTCCTGGCGCGCACGCTTGCGGATGGCCGAGAGGTCGCTGACGAAGGGCTTGGCTTTGGACATGGCTGGCTCCTGCGGCTGTTTGCAACGGGCATGGCACTCCACCCTAGGCAGGCGCATGAAAAAGCCAGGTGAAGGTTCCTTCACCTGGCTTCATCCATTCGGCCATCGCGTGCGGCGTCAGGCCTTGCGATACACCTCGGCACCCTGCGCACGGAACTCGGCGGCCTTTTCGGCCATGCCTTCGACCAGGGCCTCGGTTTCGCCGGTGCCGTGCTCGGCGGCGTAGTCGCGCACGTCCTGCGTGATCTTCATCGAGCAGAACTTGGGGCCGCACATGGAGCAGAAGTGCGCGCTCTTGTGCGCATCCTTGGGCAGCGTCTCGTCGTGGAATTCCTTGGCCTTTTCCGGATCGAGGCCGAGGTTGAACTGGTCTTCCCAGCGGAACTCGAAACGCGCCTTCGACAGCGCGTTGTCGCGCACCTGCGCCCCGGGATGCCCCTTCGCCAGGTCCGCCGCATGCGCGGCGATCTTGTAGGCGATGATGCCGTCGCGCACGTCCTGCTTGTTCGGCAGGCCCAGGTGTTCCTTTGGCGTGACGTAGCAGAGCATGGCGGTGCCGAACCAGCCGATCATCGCCGCGCCGATCGCGCTGGTGATGTGATCGTAGCCCGGCGCAATATCGGTGGTGAGCGGCCCCAGCGTATAGAACGGCGCCTCGCCGCACTTCTCCAGCTGGCGGTCCATGTTCTCCTTGATCAGCTGCATCGGCACGTGGCCGGGGCCTTCGATCATGGTCTGCACGTCGTGCTTCCACGCGATCTGCGTGAGCTCACCCAGCGTGTCCAGCTCGCCGAACTGCGCGGCGTCGTTGGCGTCGGCCACACAACCCGGGCGCAGGCCGTCGCCGAGGCTGAAGGACACGTCGTACGCCTTCATGATCTCGCAGATGTCTTCGAAGTGCGTGTAGAGGAAGTTCTCCTTGTGGTGCGCCAGGCACCACTTCGCCATGATCGAGCCGCCGCGCGAGACGATGCCGGTGACGCGCTTGGCGGTGAGCGGCACGAAGCGCAGCAGCACGCCAGCGTGAATGGTGAAATAGTCCACGCCCTGCTCGGCCTGCTCGATCAGCGTGTCGCGGAACAGTTCCCAGGTCAGCTCCTCGGCCACGCCGCCGACCTTCTCCAGCGCCTGGTAGATCGGCACCGTGCCGATCGGCACCGGCGAATTGCGCAGGATCCACTCGCGCGTCTCGTGGATGTGCTTGCCGGTGGAAAGGTCCATCACGGTGTCGCCGCCCCAGCGGATCGACCACACCATCTTCTCGACTTCTTCCGCGATCGACGACGTGACTGCGGAATTACCAATATTTGCGTTGATCTTGGTGAGGAAGTTGCGACCGATGATCATCGGCTCGCTTTCCGGATGGTTGATGTTGGCGGGGATGATGGCGCGGCCGCGCGCCACTTCGTCGCGCACGAATTCCGGCGTGATGATCTGCGGAATCGCGGCACCGAAGGACTGTCCAAGATGCTGCACGCGCAACGCGCTGTTGCCCAGCGCTTCGAGGCGCTGGTTCTCGCGGATGGCGATGTATTCCATCTCCGGCGTCACGATACCGCGGCGCGCGTAGTGCATCTGGGTGACGTTGGCGCCCGCCTTCGCGCGGCGCGGCGTGGGCAGCTGCGGGAATCGGATCGCGGCCAACTCCGGCGCATTCGCATGGCGGCGGCCGAACTCGGAACTGCGACCGTCGAGCGCCTCGGTATCGCCGCGCTCGGCGATCCACGCAGCGCGCAGCGCCGGCAGACCGGCCGCCAGGTCCACCGAATAATCCGGATCGGTGTACGGACCGGACGTGTCGTAGACGGTGATGGCGGGATTCTTCTCCACGCCGAACATCGCCGGCGTGTCGGCCTGCGCGATCTCGCGCAACGGCACGCGCAGGTCGGCGCGGCTGCCCTGTGCATGGATCTTGCGGGACCCAGGGATCGGCCGCGTCACCGCGGCGGAGAGTTCCTGCGCGGCGCGCGCGAGATCGGACGGCAAGGCATTCATGGGATGGGCTGGCTCCGGCTTGGCTAAGCTTCTTTGAAAATCCGCGCAAGGATGCGCGGTGCTCTGCGAGGGATTCGTAGAGGCCGTACACGGATGTGCGGGCCTTGCGAACGAACTCGCATGAAGTAACCGAAGCGGCGGCGCCAAGCGCACGGCAGGCATGCGTCGTGCGATGAAGCTCCCTCCACCGGTGCTAACCGGATCAGGTTCGAAGGGACTCTCTCAGCCGACCGTTTCGCCGGCACCCCCGCTTCTGGAATGGCTATTCAAGCACGAAGCGGCCTCGGGCCGCGAGTGCGGTCAGCGTGGCAGGTAGGCGCGCAGGAAGGTGGCCACGCCGGCACGGGCGGTGGCCTCGATCTCGGCAGCATAGCTCTCGCTGCAATCCACGCAGCCGAACATGCGGCGCATGAACAGGTCGCCCTTGATGAGCGCGAAAAACTGCACGCAGGCGCGCGGCACGTCGCCGATGGCGAGCTGGCCGGCATCGACCGCATGCTGCAGCAGGCGTTCCATCAATCCGTGCGTGCGCAACGTGCCTTCCTCCCACAGCAGCCGGCCGAAGCGCGGGTTGCCCTGGCGGCAATCGCCGAGGATGGCGCGGAAAGTGCCCACCGTCTCGGCGTCGCAGTCGAGCCGCGCATGGATCAGCGCCACGCGCAGCAGGGTCTGCTCGATGGGAGCATGCGCGTCGTAGTCGTAGGTGTTTTCCGGGAGCAGATCCTCGACACGGGCGCGGATCACCTCGCGGAACAGATTGTCCTTGTCGCCGAAATGGCTATAGACGGTGAGCTTGGAGACGCCGGCTTCCGCGGCGATGGCATCCATGCTGGTGCCGGCGAAGGCATTGCGAATGAACAGCGCCTTGGCCGCCGCGAGGATCGCTGCGCGCTTCTCCAAGTCTTTCGGTCGCCCCGGCCCCTGCGACCTGACCGACGAAATGATGCTCATGTCCGAAGCCTTCCCAAAACAATGCGAGGTCTTTATTATACGCCCTGGTTTACTTATTTCCAGCCACACGGCGGTAAAAGTGTCCGCGGACACTGCCCGGGACATGACTTGCGTCAGTGTATCGCGGTGACTTCCGGCACTTCGTGATGCAACGTGCTGGCCGCAGTCTAGCCGTTGTCGAAGCTGGGCCAAGCCCTTATCCTTTCAGGTCTTTTTTCGACTCTTACGGAACCCGGCAGACATGGCGATGAACTTCGAGCAGGCACGGACGAACATGGTGGAAAACCAGGTGCGTCCCTGGGAGGTGCTGAACGGTCGCGTACTCGACACGCTCGGCCGCGTGCGGCGCGAGGAGTTCGTCGCCCCCGAGCACCGCCAGCTCGCCTTCGCCGACCTGTGCCTGCCGCTGGGCCACGGCGAAACGATGATGAAGCCGGTGCTGGAAGGCCGCGTGCTGCAGGCGTTGGACCTGCAGGCAACCGACCGTGTGCTGGAGATCGGCACCGGCTCGGGCTTCCTCACCGCCTGCCTCGCCAACCTCGCCGCCGAAGTCGTCAGCGTGGACATCCACGCCGACTTCACCACCACGGCCGGCAAGCGCCTGCAGGCCACCGGCGTGACGAACGCCCAGCTGCACACCGGCGAAGCCGTGAACGGCTGGCAGCCGGACGGCCAGTTCGACGTGGTGGTCGCCACCGGCGCCGTGGCCGAAGTGCCTTCGCGCTGGATGGGCTGGCTGAAGCCGGGCGGTCGCCTGCTGGCGATCCGCGGCGAATCGCCCGTGCAGAAAGTCGTACTGATCACCGGCGAAGGCGAGGACAGCCTGCTCGAAACCGACCTGCCCTACCTCGTCAACGCTGCACCCGCGCCACGTTTCGCGCTCTGAACACCTCACCGTCCCGACCGTCCCCACGAGGCAATCCATGCGTTTGAAGCTGCTCACCCTGGCACTGGCACTGGCCACCGTCTCGTTGCCCAGCCATGGCGAAGACCTGATGGATGCCTATCGTCAGGCACGCGCCAACGACCCGACGCTCGCCCAGGCCGATGCCACCCGCCTCTCCACCGGCGAAGGCGTCAATCAGGCGCGTGCCCTGCTGCTGCCGCAGATCAGCGGCACGTACTCGCTGAACCAGACCACCGGTGGTGGCGGTCAGGATGTACAGGATCCGAGCAACCCGAACCAATTCATCAGCACCAGCTCGTTCGGTCACAGCCGCACGCGCAGCCTCGGCCTCGACCTCAGCCAGACGGTGTTCGACTTCAGCAAGTACGCTGGCCTCAAGGCCGCGCATGCCTCGGCAAACGCGCAGGACGAGACCTACGAAGCCGCGCTGCAGAACCTCTACGTGCGCGTCGCCACGGCGTATTTCACGGTACTCACCGACGAGGACCAGCTCACCTTCGCCAAGGCCAACGAGGAGGCGTACAAGGAGCAGTACGATCAGGCCGTGCAACAGTACAAGGTCGGCATCGCGGCGATCACTGGCGAATTCCAGGCCAAGTCCTATTACGAGGCGGCCAAGGCGCAGACCATCGCCGCGCAGAACACCCTGGACAACGATCGCGAAGCGCTCAGCCAGATCACAGGCCAGCCCACCGGCAGCCTGAAGAAGCTGCGCGACGACCTGCCGATGAACCTGCCCGAGCCCTCCGATCCCGACGCATGGGTGAAGCAGGCGCTGATCAACAATCCCAGCCTGCTGGCACAGCAGCAGAACGTGCGCGCAGCCGACGCCAATGTCACCGTGGCGCGTTCCGGCCACCTACCCACAATCACCGCCAGCGTCAGCTACAGCAAGAGCGCGAGCTGGTACGAGGATGCGGCCATCCATTCCAACGTCCCATCGCAGACCACCGTGGGGCTCTCGCTCAACGTACCGATCTTCTCCGGCGGCATGGTCCAGTCGCAGGTGCGTCAGTCCATCTACAACCGCGATGCCGCGCAGGACTCGATGGAAATCGAGCGCCGCCAGGTGAAGGCGAGTGCGCTGAATTACTACCGCTCGGTGCTGGCCGGCATCAGCCAGGTAGAGTCGGGCAAGGCGGCGGTCGATTCCGCGCAGAAGGCGCTGGACGCCACCCGCGCCGGCTTCAACGTTGGCACGCAGACCATGGTCAACGTGTTGCTGGCGATCCAGACCCTCACGCAGTCGGAAGGTAGCTACTCGCAGGCGCGCCACCAGCTGGTGCTGGACCGCCTGCTGCTGAAGCAGAGTGCCGGCACTGCCAGCCTCGACGATCTGCAGAACATCAACTCGCTGCTGCAGTAAGCCTCAGGCAAGCGCCATGACGACGAAGGCCGGGCGGTTGCCCGGCCTTCGTCGTTTCGGTGCGATCACTTCCGCAGCTGCGCGGCGATCAATGCCATCAGGCGTCCCACCGCGCCGCGTTCGCGCTCGAATACCCGCCGCGCGGCACGCCCCATGTCGCGGCGGCGTCCTTCGTCGCACAACAGCCGCAGCACCGTCTCGCCCAGCGCACCGCTGCCGGGCACGCGCAGCGCGCCGCCGTCGTCGATGAGGCTGGCGGTGATCTCCTCGGAATTGAAGGTGTGCGGCCCCACCAGCACCGGCGTACCGAGCGATGCCGGCTCCAGCGCATTGTGTCCACCGATCGGCACCAGGCTGCCGCCCACGAAGGCCACGCCCGCCGCAGCGTAGAACGGCATCAGCTGGCCCATCGCATCGATCACGAACACCTGGTGCGACGGCGAAGGCATGCCATCGGCGCCATAGCTGCCGAACGCGAAACCGAGGCTCCGCACGGCATGCTCCACCGGGCGGAAGCGCTCGGGATGGCGCGGCGCAATCAGCAGCAACGCGTCGGGCAAATGCTTGAGCACCTCGAGGTGCGCTTCCAGCACGGCCTGCTCTTCGCCCTCGTGCGTGCTGGCGGCGATCCATACCGGCCGCCCTGCTCCCCAGTGTTCGCGCAGGCGCTCGCCGGCCGCCGGTGCGTCCTGCGGCACCGGCATGTCCGACTTCAGGTTGCCGCAGACCATGACGCGTTCGGGCGGCGCACCGATCAGGCGATAACGCTCCGCATCGGTCTGCGATTGCGCGGCGACCAGGTCCACGCAGCTCAGCGCCGCGCGCACCATGCCGCGCAACGGCCGCGGCCGGTAGCCGCGCAGCGACCGCTCGGACAGGCGCGCGTTGACGATCATCAGCGGAATGCCGCGGCGCCGGCAGGCGAAATACAGGTTCGGCCAGATCTCGGTTTCCACGATCAGCGCCAGCCGCGGCCGCACGCCGGCAAGGAAACGGTTCACCGCATAAGGCAGGTCGTAGGGCAGATAGATATGGAACACGCTGTCGCCGAACAGCTGCCGCACGCGTGCGGTGCCGGTGGGTGTCACCGTGGTCACCACCAGCGGCGCGCCGGGATAGTCGCGCTTGAGCGCCTTGATCAGGGGCTCGGCCGCATTCACCTCGCCCACCGACACCGCATGCACCCACAGGCTGTCGCGCAGGTTCAACGGCGCATTGAAGAAACCGAAGCGCTCGGCCCAGCGCCAGTAGTACGGCCGCGAGCGGAATCCGCGCAGCGCCAGCCGCAGCACGATCAGCGGCGTCACCAGGTACATCGCGAGGGTGTAGAGGAAGCGCAAGGCAGGCTCCGCAGAGGGCGCCCGATTATAGGGGGCGCGGGCGGCCGTCCATTACAATGCGGCGGATGCCCGGCACCCCACGCCCCGACTTCCACCGCTCCCTGCTTTCACCCCGCCACTGGCCGGCTTGGCTGTGCATCGGCGTCATCAAGCTGGTGGCGCTGCTGCCCTATCGCGCGCGGATGGCGCTCGGCCGCGGCCTCGGCAAGTTGATCGAGATCGTGCCCAATGCGCGGCGGCCGGTGGCCGCGACCAATATCGCGCTGTGCTTTCCCGAACTCGATGCCAAGGCGCAGGCAGCGCTGGTCAACGCCAATCTGCGCGACCTCGGCCTGATGCTGATGGAATTCGCGCTGGGCTGGCTGGGGTCGAACCGCGCCATCGAGCGCGTGCCGGTGACGATCGAGGGCATCGAACACCTGGAAGCCGCCCGTGCGCAGGGCCGCGGCGTGCTGCTGGTGGGCGGGCACTTCTCGCATCTCGAGCTGTGCGCGCGGCTCGTTTCGCAGCGCATCCGCATCGCCGGCATGTACCGCAAGATGGATTCGCCTGTGTTCGAGTGGGTGGTGCTGCGCGCGCGGCTGGGTTACGCCGATGCGATGTTCGACAAGGACGACATCCGCGGCACCGTGAAGTACCTGCGCAACGGCGGCACGCTGTGGTACGCCCCGGACCAGGACATGCGCAGCAAGGACAACGCCTTCGTACCGTTCTTCGGCGTGCCCGCGGCCACCATCACCGCCACGCACCATCTGGCGCGGCTGTCCGGCGCCGCGGTGATCCCGTTCTTCCATCGCCGCCTGCCCGACGGCAGCGGCTATGTGCTGCGCCTGGCCGCCCCGCTGGACGATTTCCCCGGGCCCAGCGCGGAAGCCGACACTGCCCGCGTCAACGGCTGCATCGAGCAGATGGCACGCGAAGCGCCCGAGCAATACCTCTGGGTGCACAAACGTTTCAAGACGCGCCCCCCCTGCCTGCCCCCCCTATATTGAACCCCTGCCCGATGGGCGCAGGCAGGTTCTGAAAGCTCGCGTAAAGGTGGCGCACGCACCATGAGCGCCATGCCCATCCCCATCCTGATGTACCACAACATCGCCGCACCGCCGCGCGAGCTGAAGCGCTGGCGCAGCCTGTACGTGCACCCGCGCTCGTTCGCACGGCAGATGGCGCTGCTGAAGCGGCTCGGCTACACGGGATTGTCGATGAGTGCGGCGATGCCGTACCTGCGCGGCGAACGGCAGGGCCGTGTCGCGGTGATCACGCTGGACGACGGCTATGCCGACAACCTTGCGAACGCGATGCCGGTGCTGCAACGCCATGGCTTCGGCGCCACCTGCTACGCGGTGAGCGGCGCACTGGGCCGCTACAACGACTGGGACGACGGCAAGCTCGGCGTGCGCAAGCCGATGATGGACGCCGCCCAGCTGCGCGCCTGGCACGCTGGCGGCATGGAAGTGGGGGCGCACACCCGCACGCACCCGCGCCTCCACCAGTGCAGCGATACGCAATTGCACGACGAGATCGCCGGTAACAAAGCCGACCTGGAAGACCTGATCGGCGCGCCCGTGACGCAGTTCTGCTACCCCTACGGCGATCACGACGAGCGCGTGGTCGCCGCTACGCGCGAAGCCGGCTACGTGGCCGCAACCACCATCCGGCGCGGCCGCGCGCGACCGGGCGACGACCTGTGGCGGCTGCCGCGCGTGGCGGTGGCGCGCAGCCACATCCTGCCGCAGTTCGCATGGCGTGCGCTCACCGGCTACGAGGACCGGCACGGATGAAATTCCTGTTCGCCGGCACCAGCCGTGAGAACGGCGGTGCCGAAGCCCACTTCGTCACCCTGACCCAGGGACTGGCCAAGGCCGGCCACATCGTCGAAGCAGTGGTGCATCCCGGTGCCCCGATGGCGCAGGCGCTGGCGGGCACATCGGTGCGCCTGCATCCGGGCCGCTTCCGCAACATCTTCGACTTGCGCGGCTACAGCGCAACGATCGCCGCCGCACGCCGCCTCCGGCCGGATTGGCTGGTGGGGGACTTCGGCAAGGAATACTGGCCGCTGATCCTGATCGGCCGCTTGCTCGGCATCCCGGTAGCGCTGTTCCGCCACCGCCTCAAGCCGATGAACGGCCTTTCGGGGCGACTGGTGGCGCGTTGCGCGCAACGCTTCTTCGCGGTGTCGCAATACGCACGCCGCGACTACATCGAACACGGCATGCCTGCCGACCGCGTGCAGGTGCTGTACAACCCGGTGGACACGGAACTGTGCCGCCCGGATCCGGTGCAACGCGCCGCGGCGCTGCGGCAGCTTGGGCTGGAAGAAAATGCCCTCGTACTGGGCTGTTTCGGCCGCCTGCACGAGGGCAAAGGCATCTACACCCTGCTCGAAGCCGCCAACGCTGCAATGGCCCAGGAACCTCGCCTGCATTGCCTGTGGCTGGGCGATGGCATCGACACGGAGCGACTGCGCAGGAACATTGCCGCCTCGCCGTATCCGGAACGCCACCACCAGCTTGGCTGGGTCGACGATGCGGCCCCGTACTACAACGCGCTATCGATGCTGGCCTTCCCCTCGATCTCGACGGAGGCCTTCGGTCGCACACCGGTGGAGGCGCAGGCCTGCGGCGTACCGGTGCTGTGCAGCGATGCCTTCGGCATTCCGGAAACCCTGCAACCCGGCGTCACCGGCCTGCTGCTGCCGCCCGGCGACACCGATGCCTGGCGCGAAGGCATTCTCGCGCTGTGCAACGACACGAAGCGCCGTCCCATGGCCGCCGCCGCGCGCGACTTCGCCCTGCGGCACTTCGGCACGCTGGTGATCGCCACCGAGTTCGTACGCCAGCTGGGCGACCTGTCGAACTAGCCCGCTCAGCGCATCCGTCGCCGCGCCTCGTAGAGCTTGGCGTATTTCAGGAACACATAGTTAGCGCCCACCACACTGGCGATGAAGCCTGCCCAGCCGTTGAGGAAGTAGCGCTTGAACAGGTACTGCCGCAGGAAGAACACCGGCGGGTAAAGCACCATGCGCAACCCGGTGAAACGCTGGCGGCGGCGCAGCTTGTTGGCCACCAGCGCACTGCTGTAGCGGTTGATCCGGTCGATGCGGCCGGCGATGTCGGGGTCGCTGTCGTTGATGAAGTCGGCACGCCACAGCGTTTTCACGGGGCCGTCCACTTCCATCGCCGAATGCACTTCCACGTCGTTCATGCGGCCACGGCGGCGGTCGTACAGGCGCAGGTGCGCGTTGCGCCAGCTCCACGGGTGCTGCACGGTCCAGAACATGCGCTCGCGCCGCGGCAGGCGGAAGCCCGCGTATTTCGGCTGCGTCAACGCCCGTTCGATCACCGCGCGGCTGGCCGGCGAAAGCACTTCGTCGGCATCCAGGTTGAGGATCCAGTCGTGGCTGGCCATCTCGATAGCGCGCTGCTTCTGCGGACCGAACTCGTCGAACGGGTGCATGTCCACGCGTGCGCCATGGCGCTCTGCGATCGCCAGCGTGTCGTCGCTGGAGCCGGAATCCAGCACCACGATCTCGTCGGCCCAGTCCACGCCGCTCAGGCAAGCGTCCAGCGTGGCCGCATTGTTCAAGGTGATCACCACCACCGACAGCGGTTCACGCGCCATCACCGACCTCGCGAGTGGATGCTTCCATGGGGAGTACGGCAGGGGTGCCGATCACGAACAGACTGGCGCACCACAGTCCCAGCAGCCATGCGAACAGCAGCCCCCACCATGCCGAATAGAAGGCCAGATGGGTGTTCAACGGAAACAGCATGACCGCCAGCGCCAGCGTGGCCGGGAAGGCGCGCTCGCGCGCCGCCGGGCCTACGCGCCGCCACGCACGCCACGCCAGGACCACCCCGGCCAGCCACAGCACGAGGCCGAGGCCGCCGGTTTCGGTGAGGATTTCCAGCACGATCTGGTGCGCGTGGCAGGCGCCCTCGCCCTCGCCGCAGGACTCCGCCACCACGAAATGATCGTTCGCAGGCGCGAACTGCGGATAGGCATAGCGGAAGGCACGCACGCCCACGCCGCTGACCGGGTGCGCGGCGATCATCTTCAGGCTGTCGTGCCAGATCTCCAGGCGCCCCGTGAGCGCCTCGTCCAGGCCGTGCGGCGTGCCGTGCAGCGCGTCCAGCGTCCGCTGCATGCGCGCATCGAAACGCGTGGATGTGCGCCATGCGATACCGCCGGCCACGGCCAACATCACCAGGCCCAGCCCGCAGTACAGCGCAAAGCGTCGCCACGAATGCGCCTCGCACCACGCGAAGCCCAATGCGACCAGCCCATAGCAAAGCCAGGCCGCACGCGAACCGGCCAGCAATACCGGCCCGAGCATCAGCAGGAAGGCGACGGCCAGCCCAGCAAACCCCCAGCGCCGTCGCGCCGCCCACAGCGCGAACGGCGACAGCACCGCCAGCGTCGGCCCAAGCTTGAGGTTGCGCGCGCCGAAAATGCCGGAGATGCGCTCGGCTTCGGCATGCCCGCCCAAGCTCCAGCCAGTGAACGCCTGCACCCAGGCATCGAGCACCCACCACGCCAGCACGCAGGCAATCGCCACATACAAGGCGCGCAGGCGATGCTCGTCGCGGATCACGAAGCAGGCATACAACCCCAGCGGCAGATAGCGCAGCAGCGCCGCTGCCGTACTCCAGCTCTTGCCCGGCGCCAGCGAGCCGAAGCACGACACGAGTGCTGCGCCCAGGTAGGCACCAAGCAACCACAGCAACAGCTGCGCACCCGGCAGTTCGCGCAAGGCATGCGGGGCGCGCACGAACAATGCGATCGCGCCGACCGCACAGAGGAAAGTGCCGAACTCGCTGCTGCGCCCGAACGGTAGCAACGCAACCACCAGCCAGTACGGCAACAGGGGCGAGCGCAAGGCGGACTTCAGGGATTCCATCGAGAACGTCATGCAGGAGCCGTGGCGACGATGAGCCCGCATTGTAAGAGCCTGCCCAATGGCTCCGCATGCCCCGCGCGGGAAGTTATCGTCACGCCCGAGCGTACGAAAAGCGGGCTGCGACCCACGAACAAACGCCGGTGTAGGCATGCGGGCAACGGTTTCGCCCCTCCGCTTGCCTCACCGCAACCGTCACACGGCAGCGAAGAGTGGCGGGCGGACCCTAGCCGGCGACCACTTCGCCGTAGAGCGCCAGCGTGGCCTGCTGCATGTCGGCCAGACGGTACGACTGCAGCATGGGAATCGGCGGTGCCACGCGCAGCAGTTCGGCGGCGCGCTCCACCAATCGCTCGCGGTCGCCCGGCGGCACGCGCCCGGCCGGATACAGCTCGGCCAGCAGTTCGCCCACGCCGCCGTGTGCGTAGCCCAGCACCGGCCGGCACAGCGACAAGGCTTCGACCACGGTGCGACCGAAGGACTCCGGCTTGTTCGACAATTGCAGGATCAGGCTGGAAATCGCGTAGACGTCGCGCACGTCGCCGCGCGGCGGCGTGAGCGCCACCTGCGACTCCACGCCGCGCTCGCGGATCAGCGCGCGCAGTTCTTCCACGTAGGCCTCGCGGCCCGGCTCGATCACGCCCAGCAGCAGCAGGCGCGCGTCGATGCCGCGGCGCTTGAGATCGGCCAGCAGCTCGATGGCGTCATGGTGACCCTTGAGCCGCGTACCGCGACCCGGCAGGGTAAGCAGCGGCGCGCCGGCCAGCGCGGGATATTCGGCGAAGAACGCCTGTGTCCACGCTTCGTCGGGGCGATGCCCGTACGGGAATGCTTCGGGATCGATACCGCGCGGAATCACCCGCACCCGTCCCGGCTCCAGCCAGCGGTAATGGCCGAGGACGTAATCACGCAGGGTTTGCGACACCACGATCACCCGTTCGCCACGCAGCAGGATGGCGCTGTAGCGGCCGGGCGTGTTAAGCCCGTGCACCGTGGTGACGAAATGCGGCCGCGGCGTCACTCCTTTCAGCGCCCACCAGCCCAGCCAGGCCGGCAGGCGCGAGCGTGCGTGCACGATGTCGGGGCGGATTTCGCGCAGGAGCTTGCGCAGGGCACCGACCCGCCCCAGCGTGGCCAAGGACTTGCGGCCGATATCCAGCGAGATGTGCTCGCTGCCCTCGGCCACCAGCTGGTCCGCCAGGCGGCCGCCGGCCGAGATCACCACCGAGCGATGCCCGGCCTGCACCAGGGCGCGCGCGATTTCCAGGGCGGAACGCTCCGCGCCACCGGACTGCAGCGCGGGGATCAACTGCACGATGGTCAGTCGCGGTGTGGCTTCGACACTCCCGGACATGGTTCCTGCCTGCGAGTCTGCATCCTGATGCACGAGTTTCATCCTGAAACCAAAGCAAGAACGATGCCGCAGCTACCCTGAACGGTAGGCGGAATCAGTCCTGCAGCACGTAACGCGCGCCACAGTAAGGACAAAGCGACTCGCCGCCATCGTCGACGATGGGCAGATACACCTTGGGGTGCGAATTCCACAGCGCCATGCCCGGCATGGGGCAGGACAGCGGCAGGTCGGAACGCGTCACTTCGTAACGATTTTCGGCATTCGCCAGGATCGGCGTAACGGCTGCGGAAGAGGCGGACATGGGGATGGCTCCGGACGAAGTGCAAGACCGTGCATGGTAACAGGCCGGCCGGGCCGGCAAGACAACGAAGCCCGCACCGTCGCCGGTCCGGGCTTCGTTTGCGCAATGCGCGTACCGCCGCTTACTTCTTCGGCACTTCGCCTTCGGTGGTGATGCGCACCTTGATCTCGTCGCTCACCATCGGCACATAAGCGCCCATGCCGAAGTCCGAACGCTTCAGCGTGGCGGTGGCGTCGAAACCGATGGCCTGCACCTTCATCATCGGGTGCGGACCGACCTTGTTCAGCGTCGCATCCAGCGTCACCGGCTTGGTCACGCCGTGCACGGTGAGGTTGCCCGTCACCTTGAAATGGCTGCCGTCCACCGGCACCACGCTGGTGCTCTTGAAAGTCACCGTCGGGTACTTGTCGGCGTTGAAGAAATCGGCCTCCTTGAGGTGCTTGTCCAGCGCCGACACATGGGTATCGAGATTGCTGAGCGGCAGGGTCACGTCCACCGAGGACTTCGCCGGGTCCTTCTCGTCGAACACCAGCGTGCCTTCGCCCAGGCCGAGGTTGGCGGTGGGGTTGGAATAGCCGAAGTGGTTCCAGCTGAACAGCACCATGGTGTGGCCGGGGTCGAGCTTGTAGGTGACCGGGCTGGCCTGGACGGTGGCTGCGGCGCCGAGCAAGCCAGCGATCAGGAGGCAACGGAACATGCGCATGGGGGTTCTCCGCGACAATGGGCTAGGGAAAAGCGGCAGCCGGAAACCGGCCGTTCGCCGTTATGCTGCGCCAGTGTATGAGCAAGCCGCCTGACGATAAACGCGACTCGAAGCAACGCAGCGTGTACGCGAGGGAAACAATCGCCGCATGTCACCCCTGAGGAATGAATGCTGGGCGATCACCGATGCCGCTGCGGGCAACCAGCGGCAGGCACTGGCGCTGGCCGAGCTGATGGGCATGCCGGTGCGCCATCTGGAGCTGGAACCACGCGCGCCCTGGTCCTGGCTGGCGCCGCGCTTCGCAGGGGGTGACGCGTTCGCGCTGCCGGCGGACCGGCGCGCGCAGTTCGCGCCGCCATGGCCCCGCCTCGCCATCGGCTGCGGGCGCTCCGCGGCATTGTTCACGCGCATGCTGCGGCGGCTCTCGCAAGGGCGGTGCTACACCGTGCAGATCCTCGATCCGCGCATCGATCCGGCGCATTGGGACACGGTGATCGCGCCGCAACACGATCAACTGAGCGGCCCGAACGTGCTCGTGCCGCTGGGCTCGCTGAACCCGGTGGACGAGGGCTGGCTGACCGACGGCCGCGACGCCTGCCCCGGTTTCGAGGAGTTGCCGCAACCGCGTGTGGGGGTGCTGTTGGGAGGGTCGCGCAAGCAGCTCGAGCTGGGCGCTGGCTACGCGCGCGAACTCGCCACCCGCCTGCTCAAGCGCCGCGAATACGAAGGCGGCAGCCTGCTGGTGCTGGCCTCGCGGCGCACCTCGCCGGAGGGGCTCGCCATCTTCCGCGACATGCTGGCCGGCGTGCCGGGACTGGTGTGGGCCGGTCCCGACGACGGCCGCAATCCGTACCCTGGCGTGCTGGGCTGGGCCGACCGGCTGGTGGTGACCCCCGATTCGGTGAACATGCTCAGCGAAGCCTGCGCGGTGGGCTGCGCGGTGCACACCCACGTCACCGCGCCACTGCCGGACAAGCTCGCGCGCTTCCATCGTGCCCTGCGCGAACGCGGGTTGCTGCACGATATCGATGCTGTCGCCGGCACGTACCAGCCGCCCTTGCGCGAAACCGCGGCCATAGCGGCGCAGTTGCGCGAGCGCATGTCTGCAGGGTGAGGGGTTGCGGCCTGCCCGGGATCGCCGGCCCTCTTCAATCTACGGCGGAGGAGCGCCGCACCACGGCAAGCGACAAGGCGATTCGGCCACCTGCCGGTGCTGCCTGCGTGATAGACGCGCATCCACACAACGCCAATTTGAAAACCGGAGGCCATACTCCTGCCCGAGCGGTAGGTGAGTGCTCCTGCTGAGCCTCGCTCTTCCATGGGTCTTTGTGCAGACGGCCCCGCTGCGTGTCGCGTGGGAATGTCGAACCAGCACTCAGGCGAACGCGAATCCCAACGCAGCGACAACCGCGTTCACGCCATCGCACAGCTGCTCCAGCTCCGCATCGCGCGGCGCGATGCGCGAGCGCGCATCCAGCGTGCAGGCCAATGCGCGCCGCAAAAACGTGGCGTGCGCATGCGCCAGTGCGGATGATTGCACCGCGTCGAGCAGACCTGCGTCGCGGCAAGCAAGGAGCAGGGATGCGTTCGAGGTGACGCCGAGCAGGGCGGGATGCCGCGCTGCATGCGCCAGCACCAGCCCCTGCAGCGCGAATTCGATGTCGAGCAAGGCGCCGCGGCCCTGCTTGAGGTCGAGCAGGGCCGCATCGGAGCGGTCGCGCTCGGCGCGCCAGCGGCGGCGCATCTCGCTCACCTCGGCCAACACCCGCGAAGGGTCGCGCGGCGCAGCGAGCACATCGCGGCGTACCGCGCCCAGGGCCGCGCCCAAGGCGGCATCGCCAGCCACCGGACGGGCGCGCAACAGCGCCTGATGTTCCCAGGTCCACGCGCGGCTCTGCTGATAGGCGATGAAGGCGTCCAGGCTGCTCACCAGCAGACCTTTCGAACCGTCGGGACGCAATCGCGTGTCCACCTCGTACAGATTGCCGGCGCGAGTGGAGACGGTGAGCCAATTCATCACGCGCTGCGCTAGGCGCTGATACCAGCGGGCGCCTTCGAGCGGGCGCGCGCCGTCGCTCATCGCCTGGGCGCGCCGTCCGTCGTACACGAAGACCAGGTCGAGATCGGAAGCAAAGCCCAGCTCTTCGCCACCGAGGCTGCCGTAGCCCAGCACCGCGAAACCGGAACCCTCCCCGGGCAGGCGGCCATGCTGGGCGACCAGCTCGCGCTCGGCCAGCGCGGTGACCGCGCCCACCACCGACTCGGCCAGTGCGGCGAGGCGCCGCGCCGTGGCCGCAGCATCGGCGCGGCCATCGTTGAAGGCCAGGCCGAGGCGGAACGCGGTGGACGACTGGAACTCGTTGATGCGCTCCAGCTCCGCCTCCGCCTCGCGCTCCTCCAGCGTGGCTAGCACGCGGGTGATCTCGGCCGCGATGTCCACGCGCTTCAGCGGCAACTGGTCGATACGCGGGTCGAGCACATCGTCCAGCAGCAGCGGCTGGGCGATCACCTGCTCGGCAAGCAGGGTGCTTCCGGCGAAAAGCGTGGCGAGCCGCTTGCGCGCCGCGGGCTGTTCCTCCAGCAGCGCGAGATAGGACGAGCGCCGCGCCACC
Source organism: Rhodanobacter sp. DHG33 (assembly GCF_014843005.1). Lineage (GTDB taxonomy): Bacteria > Pseudomonadota > Gammaproteobacteria > Xanthomonadales > Rhodanobacteraceae > Rhodanobacter_A. The sequence goes on from NZ_JACYXM010000001.1 coordinate 49,394, forward strand.
GCCTGCGTGAGCCGGCACAGGCGTAGCAGGCAAGGCACCGGTGCGGCGCCGGTACGCGCGGCGGCGATGAGTTGCGGCATCAGATGATCGAGCCGCTCGCGCGAACGCGCCGACATCGCACGCACCGCGCCGCCCTGCGGCAGCTTCGCCAGCGCATCGGCCACTTCCACGCCAGGCACAAAACCGCTGGCCTCCATCATGCCGGCGTCCAGCGTGCCGGCGCAGGCGGCCTGCCACAGGGCGGCGTCCGCCGCGGGCGCCTGCGTGCCGCGACCACCCTGCGGCATCAGCACGGCGGCGAATTCGTTGGCGACGATCTCGCGGTGCTTCGCCAGTTCCTCCGCCAGCAGCTCCCATGCCGGCCATCCCAGCCCGAACGCGATGCGCTCGCGGCTCAACGCGTCGCCGGGGACGTCGTGGGTCTGCGCGTCGCGCAGCATCTGCACGCGATTCTCCAGCCTGCGCAGGAACACATAAGCCTCACGCAACACCTTGGCGCGCGAGGCGGGAATGTGGCCGCGCGCCTCGCAGGCGGCCAGCGCGGGCAGCAGGCCGCGGACACGCAGGGACGGTTCGCGGCCGCCGCGGATCAGCTGCACCAGCTGCACGATGAACTCGATCTCGCGGATACCGCCCGCACCGAGCTTGAGGTTGTCGGAAAGGTCCTTGCGCGCCACCTCGGCGTCGATCAGCGCCTTCATTTCGCGCAGGCCGGCGAACGCCGTGTAGTCGAGGTATTTGCGATAGATGAAGGGCCGCAGCAGCTCGGACAGCTGCTTGCCGGCGGCGCGGTCGCCAGCCACCGGGCGCGCCTTGATCCATGCATAACGCTCCCAGTCGCGGCCTTCGCGCTGGTAGTACTGCTCCATGGCCGCGAACGACAGCGCAAGCCGCCCCGCGTTGCCGAATGGCCGCAGGCGCAGGTCCACGCGTGCGCAGATGCCGTCCACCGTGGGCTCGTTGAGCAGCCGCACCAGTTGCCGCACCAGCCGCACGAAGTACTCGCCGTTGTCGAGCGGGCGAGCGCCATCGCTCTGGCCGCCATGCGGATAGGCCAGCACGAGGTCGATGTCGGAGGAGAAATTCAGCTCCGCGCCACCCAGCTTGCCGAAGCCCACCACCACCAGCCGCTGGCGCTCCCCTTCATGGCTGCGCGGTTGGCCGTAGCGTGCGACCAGCGTACGTTCGCTCCAGCCCAGCGCGGTTTCCAGCAGCGCCTCGTACAGCACGCTGGTGGCAGAGAGGGTTTCCGGCAGTTCGTCCAGGCCGTTGACGTCGCGGAACACCAGCCGCAGCGCCTCGGCATGGCGGAAACGGCGCAGCGCGGACAGTGTCGGCGCTTCGTCCTCGGGCAGTTTCAATGCGTCGATGCGTGCCGCCGCATCCGCGTTCGAACGCAGCCGCTCCAGCCCCGCAGGCGACAGCAGGGCCGGCTGGGCGCGCCAGGTTTCAAAGGCGAAATCGCTGGCCGCCAGGGTGCGCCGGATGCGCTCGGCTACGCCGGCATCGTCGTGCAGCGCCACACCGGCGGCGCGGCAGGCGGCGGCTAGCTCGGCATAGCGGTTGTCGACCAGGGCACGCAACGGGGGGGATTCGAGAGGCATTCCTGAATTGTGCCGTACCCACGCCACGCGTGCCGGTGCACCGCTGCCCGCATCGACACGTTGTCGAAAGTATCCCAGGCAACACTCGATTCATGTCACCCTGATTACTTTGGTGCTCCGATTCCATGACAACCGAACCCCCGGTTTCGCCATGACCCCACCTGCCCTGCCCGATCTACGCCGCACGATGTCGCGCATTGCCATGCTTTTGGTGGTGTCATGTGTATTCGTGCTGCTCGCCGGGTTGCTCGACGGCGGCCAGGGCGTGCTGCCGCTGCGCATGCTGGACCAGCCGCGCTTCCTCATCGCCAATGCCCTGCCTGGCCTACTGTTCGCCTGCCTGCTGCTGGCGATGACACGCCGGCTGCTGCTGTCGTTCGGCCTGGCATACCTGCTGCTGGCGCTGGTTTACGGCATCAACGCGCTGAAGGTGGCGAACCTCGGCACGCCGCTGCTGCCGGCGGATTTCCGCATGGTGGGCCAATTGCGCAAGGGCGGCACGCACTTGCTGGCCGGTTACCTGCCGCACAGCCCCTGGCCTTACCTGGCGCTGATCGCGGGCGTGCTGGTGCTGGTGGCGGCGTGGCGCCTCGAACCGCCGCTGTTCGCGCGCCGCACCGGCGGAAAGCGCCTCGTGGCCGGCGGTGTGCTGGCCCTGTTGCTGGGTAGCGTGTTCGCCGGCTGGAGTGGCTGGGCCAAGGTCTACAACGGCCACGTGCTGTGGATGGAACCGTGGTCGGCTGCGTCCACCCGCGTGCATGCCGGTCTCATCAGCGAGCTGGTGATGTTCGACCTGCAATACAGCCTGCACAAGCCCAAGCCCGATCGCGCCGTGGCCGAGCAGTTGATCGACCGGTCCGTCGATTCGCTGCGCAAGCGCGTCGACACGCCGAACGCCGCCGCACTGCCCGACATCGTGGTGATCCAGAGCGAATCGTTCTTCGATCCCACCATCACCAACGGCTACGCGCACACCGACCTCACGCCCAACCTGCATCGCCTTGCCGCGCACGGCACAAGTGGCGGGCTGTATGTGCCCACTTTCGGCGGCGGCACCATCCGCACCGAATTCGAGATGCTCACCGGGTTGTCGCTGCGCTACTTCGACAACCTGCAGTTCCCTTACCTCCAGATGGGCCGCAAGCAGGTGCCCAGCCTCGTCCACGTGCTCGACGAGCACGGCTACGAAACGGTGGCGGTGCACGGCAACGATCCCACGTTCTGGAACCGCAACACCGCGTTCAAGTCCCTGGGTTTCCAGCGCTTCGTGTCGCAGGCGGATTTCCCGCACGACGCGCCGAACGACGGCAAATACATGGCCGACAGCGCGATGACCGACGAGATCTTGAGCCAGCTCAAGGACAGCGGGCCGCCGCAATTCATCTTCGCCATCAGCATCGAGGCGCACGGTCCCTACGACGTGGAGCCGAAGGACACCGCCGCGCGCGACGCCATCGCCGTGCCGGCCGGCATCGTGGGCAAGGACAAGACCGAGCTGCAGAATTACATCTACCACATGCAGCATGCCGACCAGCAGCTGGGCCGCCTTGCCGACATACTCGCCAAGCGCCAGCGCCCCACCCTGCTGCTGTTCTACGGCGACCACCTGCCCGCGCTCACCGACGTCTACCGCACCAACGGCTTCGTCAATGGCGGCGACATGCTTGCGCAACCCGGTACGTGGCTGCTGGTCGATCCGCGCAGCACCGCACAGCCCGTGCACGAGGACACCGCCGCATGGCTGATGCCCGGCCAACTGCTCGACGCTGCCGGCATCCACGACGATGCCTACTACGCACTCACCCAGCAAATCGGCCCCCAACTCGTCACGCTCACGCGTGCCCCCGGCGCCCCGCTGCCGGACGTGGACGACGCCACCCGCCAGCTCGACCAATCCATGGCCAGCGTCGAACAGCTGCGCATGAACCACAAACTGCAGCCGCTGCTGGCGAAAGTGGGCGGGAAGGCGCCCACGCCACCTCCCGCCACGACAGCCAGTTCGGCGCCAGTGATGGCGGCACCTGCAGCCGGTAGCCAGGCTCAGGCCGTGCGTTGAATCTCTGCCCGGACTGCCTGGCGCCGTCGTTCAACCGCGAGGTTCGCGCCAGCCGACGAGACAGAGAAAGGAGGAGTACTGCGGGGCCCAGACCCTATCGTCATTCGCGCTGCCGCTTCGTTTTTAGGATTTCTCCTATTCCCGCCATCGACCTGGGTCGATTAGCTTGGATCACGCCCCACGAAGTGCGCACCGCACCCTTCCCCAGGGATGCGCGATCCATCCAACACGCGGTTGAAGTCGGTCCTGCAATGCCTCTGTCGCAGAAGCAGCTTCGTCGACAGCACGCATTCCCCGGCTTGTCCCCGTGCCAAGAAGCAGAACCAGAAGTAACGAGATGCAGCAGGCTGCGATGGGTAAAGCAGGAAGCCCGACAGGCCTCCGCATCGGCGCCGGCCTCGTCCAACCGCAGGCGAGGCGCGCACTCCCGGACTCCAACGCCGACATAGACAGCTTCAAGAACAAGCTGGTGTTCGTCGGCAACGTGGAATCCGGCAAGACCACCGCCATCGAATCCGTTTCCGACGTCGCTCCGATGAGCACACGGATGCCTGTCGCCATCGGCCACACCTCGGCGAAGTTCACGCTCGACTACACCACGGCCAGGCTGGACGACGGCGACTGGCTGCATATTTATGGCGTACCCGGGCAGAGGCACCTGGACTTCATGTGGCCGATGGTCTGCGACGGCGCCACCGGCATTCTCGTCCTGGTGAATGCCTGCGACCCGGAACGGCTCGCCTACACCACCTCGATGCTCGAGGAATTTTCACGCCTGGCGCCGGACGCAAGCTTCACCGTGGGCGTCACGCGCAGCGATCTCGCCTCCGAATTCAGGCTGGACGAGTTCCGCCATGCGCTAGCCGCGAAAGGGTTCCGCCTGCCCGTGGTGAAGGTCGACACCCGCGAACCGGCGCAAGTCCGCTTTCTCATCAAGATACTTCTGTCGGGCCGCTCTGCCGGCAAACGATGAACGAACGCCCGACCCGGCGAAAATCCGACCGCATCGATTCAGGCGCCAGCCAGCGCATGGTTTCTAGCTTGGCTTCCGCCGCGCCGCGATACGCGCGCAGCATTCCCACCTTGGAGGTTTGGCCGATGAAAAAGACGATCCTGTTCGCTGCCCTGGTTGCTTCGACGGGCCTGGTGGCCCTCCCCGTTTTCGCACAAAGCGCTAGCGTCGGCGCGGCAGCCAAGACATCGGCCGGGCTCAACACCGGCTCGCTTACCAATAGCGCCATGCAGACTGCCGGCCAGGCCACCGGTGCCGCTGGCGACACCTTGCACTCGACTGGCGATGCAGCCCACAAGACCGCCCACAAGGCGAAGCATGCCGGCAAGAAGGCCCTGAACAAGACCGAATCCACCGCTAGCAATGCAGCCGGTGCTGCCACCGGTGCAGCGAATGGTTCGGCCGGCGTGGACGCCGGCACCAAGGTCGACGCGGGTGCTGCGGGCGCCAGTGTCGGCGTGAAGGCCGACGCGAAGGTCGGCGGCGCCGCGGGTCACTGATCCCGAGCTACCCTGCAAGCTCGACGGCCCCGGGAGGCAACTCCCGGGGCCGTTCGATTTCAGCCGCGCCCATGTGACTCGGCCAAAGAAAAACCCCGCCGAGGCGGGGTTTTTCGTGTGGCACATCCCTCGCCTCTGCCGCTGCGCGGCGGTGCTCGGGAAACGGCGCGGCCGGATCAGAAATCCATGCCGCCCATGCCGCCCATGCCACCGGGGGCGCCGCCGTGGTTGTGCTCTTCCTTCTTCGGCAGCTCGGCCACCATCGCTTCGGTGGTGATGGCGAGGCCGGCCACGGAGGACGCGTACTGCAGCGCCGAGCGGGTGACCTTGGTCGGGTCCAGGATGCCGAACTCGATCATGTCGCCGAACTCGCCGGTGGCGGCGTTGTACCCGTAGTTGCCCTTGCCTTCCTTGACCTGGTTGACGATCACGGACGGCTCGGCGCCGGCGTTGAACACGATCTCGCGCAGCGGGGCTTCCAGCGCACGGCGGGTGATGGCGATGCCGAGGTTCTGGTCTTCGTTGTCGCCCTTCAGGTTCTCGATCGCCTTCAGCGAGCGGATCAGCGCCACGCCGCCGCCCGGCACCACGCCTTCTTCCACCGCCGCACGGGTGGCGTGCAGGGCGTCTTCCACGCGGGCCTTCTTTTCCTTCATCTCGACTTCGGTGGCGGCACCGACCTTGATGACGGCCACGCCGCCGGCCAGCTTGGCCACACGCTCCTGCAGCTTCTCGCGGTCGTAGTCGGAGGAGGTCTCCTCGATCTGCGCCTTGATCTGCTTGATGCGGGCCTGGATCTTCTCGGCTTCGCCGGCACCGTCGATGATGGTGCTGTTTTCCTTGGTGACCACGATCTTCTTGGCGCGGCCCAGATCGGCCACGGTGGCCTTCTCGAGCTGCAGGCCCACTTCCTCGGAGATCACCTGGCCGTTGGTCAGGATGGCCATGTCTTCCAGCATCGCCTTGCGACGGTCACCGAAGCCCGGCGCCTTGACGGCGGCGACCTTGACGATGCCGCGGATGGTGTTGACCACCAGGGTCGCCAGCGCCTCGCCTTCCACTTCCTCGGCGACGATCAGCAGCGGCTTGCCGGCCTTGGCCACGCCCTCGAGCACGGGCAGCAGCTCGCGCACGTTGGAGATCTTCTTGTCGTACAGCAGGATGAACGGGTCTTCCAGCTCGACCTGCTGGCTCTGCTGGTTGTTGATGAAGTACGGCGAGAGGTAGCCGCGGTCGAACTGCATGCCCTCGACCACGTCCAGCTCGTTGTCCAGGCCCGAGCCTTCCTCGACGGTGATCACGCCTTCCTTGCCGACCTTCTTCATCGCGGTGGCGATGATGTCGCCGATCGCGCTGTCGGAGTTGGCGGAGATGGTGCCGACCTGGGCGATGGCCTTGTCGTCGGCGGTGGGCTTGCTGAGGCTCTTCAGCTCGGCCACGGCGGCGATCACAGCCTTGTCGATGCCGCGCTTCAGGTCCATCGGGTTGATGCCGGCGGCGACGGCCTTCATGCCCTCGCGGATGAACGCCTGCGCCAGCACGGTCGCGGTGGTGGTGCCGTCACCGGCGTTGTCGGAGGTCTTCGAGGCGGCTTCCTTGACGATCTGCGCGCCCATGTTCTCGTAGGCGTCGGCCAGTTCGATTTCCTTCGCCACGGACACGCCGTCCTTGGTGACGGTGGGGGCGCCGAAGCTCTTCTGCAGCACGACGTTGCGGCCCTTCGGGCCCAGGGTGACCTTGACGGCGTTGGCGAGCGTGTTCACGCCCTTGAGGATGCGCGAGCGGGCGTCTTCGCCGAAGCGGACTTCTTTAGCGGCCATAAAATTTTTGCCTCAAAAATTTTGAAATAAGGAAAGGTGGTTTGTCGTTTCGAAAGCGTTGCCGAAGCGAGCTCCCGGCAACTGGCGAGCGCGATGTACGCGCTCAGCCCTCGATCACCGCCACGATGTCGTCTTCCTTCAGGAAGACCAGCTCTTCGCCGTCGATCTTGATTTCCTGGCCGGCGTACTTGCCGAACAGCACCACATCGCCTTCCTTCAGCGACATCGGGCGCACGTTGCCGTCTTCCAGGATGCGGCCGGTACCGGCGGCGATCACCTTGCCGCGGGTGGGCTTCTCGGTGGCGCTGTCGGGGATGACGATGCCGCCGGCGGAGACGCGCTCCTCTTCCAGGCGCTTGACGATGACGCGGTCGTGCAGCGGACGCAGTTTGCTCATGGGTGGCTCCCAAGCTTTTGGTGATGAAAAGAGTTGAGGACTGACAGGCCGACCCATGGGCCGCTGTTAGCACTCGGCAAAGATGAGTGCCAATTTTGACGATTCAAGCCCCTCACCTGCAAGTAGCGGAGGCCCGGGCCGACTGGTTCATGCCTTGAAACAGCGGATGGGGCGGACAGGCTCGGGTTTCAAGAGGCCTCTGCTACCGTGCGCTGTCCGAGCCGCCGCCTGCCGCCATGACCGTCCCCGAAATCCTGCTTTGCCTGTGCACCTGCCCCGACACCGACAGCGCGCAAAAGCTGGCGGAGGCACTGGTGGGGGAACGGCTGGCCGCCTGCGTCAACCGCTTGCCGGGCGTGCTGTCCACCTACCGCTGGCAGGGGCAGGTGAACACCGACGGCGAGGAGCTGCTGCTCATCAAGACCACGGCCGCCCGCTTCGAAGCCCTCAAGGCGCGGCTGCTGGAACTGCATCCCTACGAGCTGCCCGAGCTGATCGCGCTGCCGATCGAGCGTGGCCACGCGGCCTATCTGGATTGGCTGCGCAGCGCGACCCAAGACTGCTGACAACTCCTGTCAGTGGCACCCGGCAGACTTCGCCCATCTCCCTTACCGCCCAACCGAAATGAAGAAGATCGACTACGCCGTGCTGCTGTCGTTGGGCGCCCTGTGGGGCGGCTCGTTCCTGTTCATGCGGATGGGCGCCGGCGCCTTCGGCGCGCTGCCGCTGGCGGGCCTGCGCGCCATTGGCGCGGCGCTGTGCTTCCTGCCGCTGCTGGCTTCGCGCCAGCGCCGGGCGGAGTGGCGCGCGCACTGGTGGCCGATCGCCATCGTCGGACTCACGAACTCGGCGCTGCCCTTCGCATTGTTCACCTTTGCCACGCGCAGCCTCCCGGCGGGACTGGCGTCGATCATCGACGGCATGACGCCGATGTTCGCCGCCCTGGTCGGCTGGCTGTGGCTGGGTCAGCGGCTGGATGCCTGGCGCAGCGCCGGGCTGGCGGTCGGCTTCGCCGGCGTGGTCTGGCTGGCCGAGGGCAGCCTCGCGCTGGGGCCGGGCGCGGGCCTGGCGTTGCTCGCCGGCGTGGCTGCCACGGCGCTGTACGGTTACGTGGTGCACTACACGCACCTGCGCCTGGCCGGCGTGACGCCGCTGGTGGTGACGGTCGGCAGCCATATGGTCGCCGCACTCCTGCTGTTGCCGCCGACCTTGCTGTTCTGGCCGGCGCAGGCTCCGCCGCCGCAGGCGTGGCTGGCGGCGGCCGGGCTGGCCGTGCTGTGTACCGCGCTGGCCTATGTGATGTTCTTCTGGGTGCTGGCGCGGGTCGGCGCGGTGCGGATCATGGTCATCCCCTACCTGATCCCGGCATTCGGCGTGCTCTGGGGCGCGCTGCTGCTCGGCGAACCGGTAAGTGCCCGCATGCTAGGCGGCTGCGCGGTGATCCTGCTCGGCACGGCGCTTACCACCGGCCTGCTCCGCTTGCGCCGCAAGGCGCCGTCGCTGGCTACCGGAGAGGCATGACGCCGCAGCGTGCGGAAGGCCGGGCCGCATGATCCATAATGGCCCTTCCCCGCCGCACACTGGAATCGCGATGCGCCTCATCACCGGCCGTGTGGCCGCCCGACTGCCTGCACTGGCCCTCCTTCTGCTCGGCCTGTGGGGCATGCTGGCGCCTGCCGCGTTCGCGCAGACCCAGGACGACAACATCCTGCCGGTGACCGAGGCCTACAAGCTCAGCGCCGATGCCGGCACCCCCGGCACGCTCAAGCTGCATTGGGTCATCGCGCAGGACTACTACCTCTATCGCGGCCGCATGAAATTCACCGCCGGCCCGGGCATCACCCTGGGCGAGGCGCAGCTGCCGACCGGCGAGAAACACGTCGACCCCTACCTCGGCCCGGTGGAGACCTATCACCACGCCGTCGACGCCAGCATTCCCTATACCGTGGCGCCGGGCACCACGCACCTCGTGCTCAGCGTGCGGTACCAGGGCTGCCACGAGGTGGAACCGAAGATCTGCTACCCGCCGCATACCGAGCAGCTCGACCTGCCGTTGCCTGCTTCCGCCTCGGCGCCTGCCGCAGACAAAACGCTGGGCGGCGCATTGCAGCAGCTCGGCGGAAACGGAAACGACGCCTCGTCCGAACCGCTGCCGCAGGAACAAGCCTTCCGGTTCTCCGCGCTGGCGCAGGACGCGCATCACCTGCTGCTGCGCTGGACGATGCCGAAGGACTATTACGTCTATCGCGACCACATCGCACTCAAGCTCAAGGACGCCGGCGACCTCAAGCTCGGCACGCCCGCGTGGCCCGCGGGCGGCGTGCAGCATCAGGACGCGCAGCTCGGCACGGTGACGGTGTACTTCGGCGACCTCGCATTGCCGGTCGCCATCGAGGGGGACACCGCGGGTCGCAAGCAGGTGACGCTGGAAGCAAGCTTCCTCGGCTGCAAGGACAACGGCGTGTGCTATCCGCTGATGACGCGCGACGCCGCCATCGATCTCGCCGGTGGCGCGGCGGCCGAAGGCACTGCCGTCCCAGGCGCGCCTACCGGGCCGCTGCAGACCAGCCTGCTCGCCGCGCTGCTGCTGGCATTGGGCGGCGGCCTGGTCCTCAACCTGATGCCCTGCGTGCTGCCGGTGCTCTCGCTCAAGGCGGTAAGCCTGCTGGAAGGCGGCGAAAACCCCGCGCAACGCCGTCGCCATGCGCTCGCCTATACCGCCGGCGTGCTGGTGAGTTTCCTCGCGCTGGGTGTCGGCATCCTTGCCCTGCGTTCGGCCGGCCACGCGCTGGGCTGGGGTACGCAATTGCAGCAGCCGCTGCTGGTGGCGTTACTGGCCTGTGTGATCTTCGCGCTGGGCCTGTCGATGTCGGGCGTGGTGCAGTTCGGCGCGTCGCTGGGCAATGTCGGGAACACCCTGGCAAGCCGCAGCGGTACGGCCGGCGATTTCTTCACCGGGGTACTCGCCGTGGTGGTGGCCAGCCCCTGCACGGCGCCTTTCATGGGCAGCGCGCTGGCCTACGCCTTCGCCGCACCGGCCGTGCATGCGTTGCTGGTGTTCCTCATGCTCGGCATCGGATTGGCGCTGCCCTTCCTGGCCATCGCCTATGTACCTGCGCTGGCGCGCTGGCTGCCTAAGCCCGGCCGCTGGATGGAGACGCTGAAGCAGGTGCTGGCCTTCCCGATGTACCTCACGACGGCCTGGCTGGCCTGGGTGCTGACCAATCAGCGCGGCGCCGACGCCGTGGGCCTGCTGCTGGTGGCCCTGGTGCTGCTGGCGCTGGTGCTCTGGTGGTTCGAGCGCAGCCGTGGGCGCAGCCCCTTGCATCACGTGTTGACCGCACTGCTGGTCGTGCTGACCGCAGCGCCGCTGTACCTGCTGGCGCAGTTGCCGGCCATGGCGAACACCACGACGGCACAGGCAGGCACCGTGGCGTACAGCCCGGCGAAACTCGCCGAACTGCGCGCCGCCAACACGCCCGTGTTCGTGGACATGACCGCCGACTGGTGCATCACCTGCAAGGCCAACGAGCACGCGGTGCTGGACGGTGACGCGTTCCACGCCGCGCTCAAGCGCGACGGCGCCATCTACATGAAGGGCGACTGGACGAACGAAGACCCGGCGATCACCGCCTTCCTGCAGCACTACCATTCGCCGGGCGTGCCGCTTTACGTGGTGTTCCCCAAGGGCGGCGGCGAAGGGAAGCAGTTGCCCACCGTACTGACCGCGGCGCTGGTGGAACAGGCATTGGATGAGGCGGCACGGTGAGTCGCGACAACCTCGTCATCCTGATCGCGGCCGCACTGGCCGCCACGCTGGGTGGCTGGTTGCAACATGAAAGCCGGCTGGCGCACGCGCCCACTGGCGTGACGGTGGCCCAGGCCGGCGAACCGGCGCCCGCGCTGGAATTGCCGGACCTGCAGGGACACCTGCACCGGCTGGCGGACTACCGCGGCCAGCGCGTACTGCTGAATTTCTGGGCAAGCTGGTGTGGACCCTGCTTGGACGAGCTTCCGGCGCTGGATCGTGCCCGGGCCAAGTTCGGCGAAAACACGACCATCGTGCTGGGAATCGCCATGGATGATCCCACGCGCGTTCGCGACTTTCTGGCCGCCCATGCCGTGCATTACCCCATCCTGATGGGCCGAATGGAGTCGCCCAGCACTTCGCTTTTGTGGGGCGATAGCGGCGAGATGCTCCCCTATAGCGTGCTGATCGGGGCCGATGGCCACGTGATCGCCACGCAGCGCGGCCCGCTGGACAGGGCCACGCTCGAACGATGGTTTACGGGAAGCGCGCCCAAGGATGGACGTCCATTTGATCCTCGCGATCAAGGGTGATCGCAAGAACCCCGTCACACATACGCTGACGCACGGCTTCTCCATCGAACATCGCCGATCTGCGCCGAACTGGACAACATCCGCAACTGCGCGCACACTGCGCCCGTTCCGGGTCGTCCGGACGTCGTCGAAGGCATGGCGTGGCCAAGATCCTCGTTCTGCACGGGCCCAACCTCAATCTGCTGGGTGTACGCGAGCCGACCATCTACGGCCGCGACACGCTGGCCGACATCAATGCACGGCTGGCCGCGCAGGCACAGGCGGCGGGGCACGAGCTGGCCTGGTTCCAGTCCAATGCCGAACATGAGCTGGTCGGCCGCGTGCACCAGGCGCGCGACGAGCAGGTGGCGACGATCCTGTGCAATGCCGGCGCCTTCACGCACACCAGCATCGCGCTGCGCGACGCGTTCTCGGCCGTGGCGATCCCGCTGATCGAGGTGCACCTGTCCAACGTGCACGCCCGCGAGGCGTTCCGGCACCACTCCTACCTTGCCGATATCGCGCTGGGCGTGATCTGCGGCTTCGGCGCCGATAGTTACCGGCTGGCCCTGGATGCGGCCATCGCCCGGCTGGCGGCATAGCCGATTCGATTTTCCCTTTCCCGTCGCCCGCGGGCGACGCCATGACATGAAGGCCATCCCATGGATCTGCGCAAGATCAAGAAGCTGATCGACCTGCTCGAGGAATCCAACCTCGCCGAACTGGAAATCAAGGAAGGCGAGGAAGTGGTGCGCCTGTCGCGCGTGCCCAAGGGTGGCGTGGCCGTGGCCGCACCGATCGCCGTGGCCGCCGCGCCGGTGGCTGTCGCCGCCCCCGCGCCGGTCGCCGCCGTCGAAGCCGCGCCGGCCGCCAGCAGCCTGCCGGCGGGCCATGTGGTGAAGGCGCCGATGGTCGGCACCTTCTATGCCTCCGCCACCCCCGGCGCCCCGGCGCTGGCGAAGGTGGGCCAGCAGGTGAAGGCCGGCGAGACGCTGGGCATCATCGAGGCCATGAAGATGTTCAACCAGATCGAGGCCGACGTGTCCGGCACCATCCAGGCGATCCTGGTCGAGAACAGCCAGTCGGTCGAATTCGACCAGCCGATGTTCGTGATCGCCTGAGCGGGCTGAGCCAACATGCCCATGCTCGAAAAAGTCGTCATCGCCAATCGCGGCGAAATCGCCCTGCGCGTGCTGCGCGCCTGCCACAGTCTCGGCATCAAGACCGTGGCGGTGCACTCCACCGCGGACCGCAACCTCAAGCACGTCGGCCTGGCCGACGAAGCCATCTGCATCGGCCCGGCGCCGTCCGCGGAGAGCTACCTCAACATCCCGCGCATCATCGCCGCGGCTGAAATCTCGGACGCCCAGGCCATCCATCCGGGCTACGGCTTCCTGTCCGAACGCGCCGACTTCGCCGAGCAGGTGGAGAAATCGGGCTTCATCTTCATCGGCCCCACCGCGGACGTGATCCGCCTGATGGGCGACAAGGTGGAGGCGATCAAGGCGATGAAGGCCGCGGGCGTGCCCTGCGTGCCCGGCTCCGGCGGCCCGCTGGGCGACGATATCGACAAAAACCTGCGCATCGCCCGCGAGATCGGCTACCCGGTCATCATCAAGGCCGCGGGCGGCGGCGGCGGCCGCGGCATGCGCGTGGTGCGCACCGAGGCGCATCTGGGCAACTCCATCGTGATGACCAAGCAGGAGGCCAAGGCGGCCTTCGGCAACGACATGGTCTACATGGAGAAATTCCTGGAGAACCCGCGCCACGTGGAAATCCAGGTGCTGGCCGACGGCCAGGGCAACGCCATCCACCTCGGCGAGCGCGACTGCTCCATGCAGCGCCGCCACCAGAAGGTGGTGGAAGAAGCGCCCGCACCCGGCATCACGCCGGAACTGCGCGCCGAGATCGGCAAGGTCTGCGTGGAAGCCTGCCTGCGCATCGGCTACCGCGGCGCCGGCACCTTCGAGTTCCTGTTCGAGAACGGCCGCTTCTACTTCATCGAGATGAACACGCGCATCCAGGTGGAACACCCGGTGACCGAATTCATCACCGGCGTGGACCTGGTGCGCGAGCAGTTGCTGATCGCCGGCGGCGAAAAGCTGTCGATCAAGCAGGAAGACATCCAGATCCACGGCCATGCCATCGAGTGCCGCATCAACGCCGAGGACCCGGACACCTTCCTGCCCAGCCCCGGCACGGTGAAGCGCTTCGAGGCCCCCGGCGGCCCCGGCGTGCGTGTCGACACGCACCTGTACGACGGCTACAAGATCCCGCCGAACTACGATTCGATGATCGGCAAGCTGATCGTGTACGGCCCCGATCGTGCCACCGCCATCGCCCGCATGCGCCTGGCACTGGCCGAAACAGTGATCGAAGGCGTGAAGTGCAACATCCCGCTGCAGCAGCGCATCATGGCGGACGTAGGCTTCCAGCACGGCGGCCAGAACATCCACTACCTCGAGAAGCGGATGGCGGAGCAGAAGGAAAAAGCAGCGCATTGATCAGACGATGCGCGGCTCGCGTTTGCCTCCTCTCCCCTCGGGGGAGAGGATTGAGGTGAGGGGCGGGCGCTTGCGACAGTCTCGATCGAAGCACGCTCCTATCCACCTCTCCGCAAGAGTGCCCCCTCACCCCAACCCTCTCCCCCGTTCGCCAATCTGTTGACGGGGGAGAGGGAGTGAATTTCGCCATGCCCTTCCTCGAACTCTCCCTCACCGCCCGCCTCGAACAGCAGCCCCGCGTGGAAGAAGCGCTGGAGGACCTGGGCGCGCTGTCGATCACGCTGCGCGATGCCGACGCGGAAACGCCGGACGAGCAGGCGATCTTCGAGCCGGGCGTGGGCGAATTGCCGCTGTGGCCCACGATCACCCTGAATGCCCTGTTCGACGAGCACTCGGACAGGCGCGGCCTCGCCGCCGCACTGGGCGAACTGCTGCCGTGGCTGGAGCCCGACCAGCTGGACTTCCGCACGGTGGAGGACCAGGACTGGGAGCGCGCATGGATGGACCAGTACCAGCCGCTGTCCTTCGGCCGGCGCCTGTGGATCTACCCGTGGAACATCGAACCGCCGGCGGACGAGGAAAGCGTGGTCGTACGCCTCGACCCCGGCCTCGCCTTCGGCAGCGGCACCCACCCCACCACTGCGCTGTGCCTGGAATGGCTGGATGGACTCGCACTCGCGGGCAAGTCGGTGATCGACTACGGCTGCGGCTCGGGCATTCTCGCCATCGCCGCGCTCAAGCTGGGCGCCGCGCATGCGATCGGCGTGGACAACGATCCGCAGGCGCTGCTCGCTTCGCACGACAATGCCGAACGCAACGGCGTGGCGGCCCGTCTCGACGCCTACCTGCCGGGCGACGAACCGAAGGCCGCAGCCGATGTGTTCGTGGCGAACATCCTCGCCGGTCCGCTGAGCGAACTCGCCCCCATCTTCGCGCATGCCGCGAAACCCGGCGCGCCGTTCGCGATCTCCGGCATCCTCGACGGCCAGCAGGACGAACTGCTGGCGCGCTACGCCGAGTGGTTCGAAGCGCTGCGCGTCGACATCCGCGACGGCTGGGTGCGCATCAGCGGAACGCGCCGCGGCCGATAACGTCCGGCCTGCTAAGCTCGCGGTTCGTTCCGCACAACGATCCGCATGTACGCGCAATGTCCCGAATGTCTGTCCGTGTTCTCGCTCGGCGCGCAGGCGCTGGTGCAGGCCCACGGCTATGTGCTCTGCGGGCATTGCGGTGCCGGCTTCGACAGCCTTGCCACCCTTAGCGAACAGCTGCCGCCGGAACCGTTCCAGGAGATGCCCACGAACGAGCAGGCGCTGGCGCCGCCGCGCATCGAGCTGGTGGTGTACCGCCCGCAGCGGCCGGCGCCCGAGCCCGTCGCGACGACGGAACCGGACGCGCCGATCGCCGCGGAGGCCGAGGATTTCTCGCAGCTGGTGTTCGCGCCACGCTTCGTGAAGGATTCCCGCAAGCGCAAGCCCTCGCGCGCCGAGCGCAAGCGCCGCACGCCGCGCGACACCGATCGCCCGCGACGCTGGCCCTGGATACTGGTCTGCAGCGCATTGGCCATCGCACTGGCCGCCGAACTGGCATGGGTCGATCGCGACGACCTGATCCGCGACCCGACGACCGGTGGCTGGCTGCGCGGCACCTGCAACACGCTGGGCTGCCGCTTGCCGCTGGTCGCCGCGCCCAAGCAATTGCACCTGCTCGCGAGCAACGTCGAAACGCATCCCAACGCCGCTAATGCGCTGATGATCAGCCTCAGCCTGCGCAACGATGCCGCCTTCGCGCAGCCTTGGCCGGTGGTGATGGTTACCCTGTCGGATGCGCAAGGCCATCGACTGTCGATGCGCCGGCTGCTCCCCACCGATTACCTGGACGACCCCGACGTGCTGCACCGCGGGCTCGCACCGGGCGCCACCACGGCGCTGCTGCTGGAAGTGCAGGACCCGGGCAACGCCGCCGTGGCCTACCAGTTCGATTTCGAATAGCGCGCCGGGACGTTTATGACACCAGCCGCACCAGACGCGGCACTTAAAATCTGTGGCCCACACGGGTAGACTCCACCGTCCCGCGCATCGCCAACAGCTTGCAACGGGCGATCGCCGACGCGGTCGCGCAATCATCAGAACAGCGGTCCAAGCAGCCGCGCGAGACACACAGAGGGAAATGTCAGTGAACGCCGTGAGATTGCCCGTCGAGGCCACCCGCCCGGTCGCTTCGCAGAGTGCGCTTGGCGAATGCGTCAGCCGCACCGTGCGCCGCTACCTCGCCGACCTCGGCGACGCGGACTGTGGCGAAGGCCTGCATGCGCTGGTGATCCACGAGGTGGAAGGCCCGCTGCTGCGCGAGGTGCTCGCGTTCCACGACGGCAACCAGAGCCGCGCCGCCGTGGCGCTGGGCATCAACCGCGCCACCCTGCGCAAGAAGCTGGCCGCGCACGGCCTGTTGTAACCCTCCGCTCCCGCATTTGGCCGTCCAAACGGCGGCCGCACCCCGGACTCGGCTATAATTCTCGGCTTTCCCCGTCAGGAAGCCGCCATGCCCGCCCCCGCCGTCGTCCCCGTCCGCCGCGCCCTGCTCAGCGTTTCCGACAAGACCGGCCTGATCGAACTGGGTCGCCGGCTCGCCGCGAAGGGCGTGGAACTGCTTTCCACCGGCGGCAGCGCGAAGGCGTTGCGCGAAGCCGGCATCCCGGTGAAGGACGTCAGCGACGTCACCGGCTTCCCCGAGATCATGGACGGCCGCGTGAAGACCCTGCATCCGAAAGTGCACGGAGGCCTGCTCGGCCGCCGCGGCACCGACGACGCAGTGATGGCCGAGCTCGGCATCCAGCCCATCGACCTGCTGGTGCTCAACCTCTACCCGTTCGAGGCTACCGTCGCCAAGCCCGGCTGCACGCTGGAAGACGCCATCGAGAACATCGACATCGGCGGTCCGGCAATGCTGCGTTCGGCGGCGAAGAACTGGAACGACGTGGGCGTGCTCACCTCGCCGGACCAGTACGAGACGGCGCTCGCCGAGATCGAACAGCACGGCGGCCTCTCGCGCGGCACGCGCTTCCAGCTCTCGGTCGCCGCGTTCAACAACGTGGCCAACTACGACGGTGCGATCAGCGATCACCTCTCCGGCCTCAAGCTGGACGATGCCCACGAAGCGATCGGTGGCCATGAGCTTTTCCCAGCGCAGAGCAACGGCCGCTTCGTCAAGCTGATGGACCTGCGCTACGGCGAAAATCCCCACCAGAGCGCCGCGTTCTACCGCGACCTGTATCCCGCAGCAGGCACGCTGGCCACCTTCAGGCAGCTGCAGGGCAAGGAGCTCTCGTTCAACAACATCGCCGATGCCGACGCTGCCTGGGAATGCGTGCGCAGCTTCACCAAGCCCGCCTGCGTCATCGTCAAGCACGCCAATCCCTGCGGCGTGGCGGTGAGCCTCGACGGTATCGGCAAGGCCTACGACCTCGCCTACCAGACCGACCCCACCTCGGCCTTCGGCGGCATCATCGCGTTCAACCGCATCGTCGATGGCGCCGCCGCGCAGGCCATCGTGTCGCGGCAGTTCGTCGAAGTGGTGCTGGCGCCGGCCTATGCCGACGACGCGCTCAAGGCATTCGCCAAGAAGGGCAATGTGCGCGTGCTGGAAATCCCGGTGCCCGCCGGCACCGACCTGGTGGCCGCGCATCCCGGCAACAACGTCAAGCGCGTGGGTTCCGGCCTGCTGATCCAGACCGCCGACACCGGCATGGTCAAGGCGGCGGAACTCAAGGTCGTGACCAAGCTGGCGCCCACGCCGCAGCAGATCGACGACCTGATCTTTGCCTGGAAGGTGGCGAAATTCGTGAAGTCCAACGCCATCGTCTACGCCAAGGATCGCCAGACCATCGGCATCGGCGCCGGCCAGATGAGCCGCGTGTACAGCGCGAAGATCGCCGGCATCAAGGCGGCCGACGAGAAGCTGGAAGTGCGCGGCTCGGTGATGGCTTCCGACGCCTTCTTCCCGTTCCGCGACGGCATCGACGCCGCGGCAGCGGCGGGCATCAGCGCCGTGATCCAGCCCGGCGGCTCGATGCGCGACTCCGAAGTGATCGCCGCGGCGGACGAACACGGCATGGCGATGGTGTTCACAGGAATGCGGCACTTCCGTCACTGAAGGTGATGGAAGTAAGGCAAATGCTTTGCCACTGAAATCCGTGGGGTAAATCAAACACTCCGCCACTGAAAGTGGCGGAAGTGCACCCAGCGCTCGTCAGTGACCGTCGCCCTGCGAACTGTCGTCCGACTCGGCAGGCTTGCTCTTGCCCCACTCGAGGATCTTGTACATCACCGGCTTCACCGGGGGCGCGCCTTCGGTGGGGCTCATGGTGCCGTTGTTGTCCACCGTATAGGTGTAGGACAGGCCGTTCTTCTGCGTGACCACCACCATGTAGACACGGCCACCGCGGCGGTATTCCTGGTACACCGCATCGCCCTCGGTATGCACGCTCACATCGTCCGCGGGCGAATCGCCCTTGATCGTCTTGGGCGGCCCCTTGTCGCCCGGCATCACGGGCAGCGGGATCGGCTTGCCCGGCACCGGCGTGGCGGTGACCTCGGCAGGCGTGCTGCCGCTGCTGGACGACGCAGGCGGGGCCGGCGGCGCCGTTTCCTTCACGCCCGGATCGTTCATGCCCGGCGGCGGGGGCGCCGGCGCGAACTGCGGCGACGGGTTGCTGGCGGACTGCGCCCATGCCGGCAGCGCAACGAAAGCGGAGATGGCGAACAGGCAAGCGGCGATTTTCATGGCGGCGACCTCCAAAGAGGCGCGAAGCATAGCAGCGAGGGGGCTGCCCTCCCGTGAATCACGTTTTCGTGTCCCGCGTGCCAGAATCCCCATATGCCCAAACTCATCCTGATCGACGGTTCCTCCTATCTCTACCGCGCCTTCCACGCGCTGCCGCCGCTGACCAATGCGCAGGGCGAACCGACGGGCGCACTGTTCGGCGTGGTCAACATGCTGCGCGCCACGTTGAAAGCGAAACCCGACTACGTCGCCTTCGTCAGCGATGCCTCCGGCCCCACGTTCCGCGACGCGATGTACGAGCACTACAAGGCGAACCGCCCGCCTATGCCTGCCGACCTGCGCGCGCAGATCGAGCCGATGCTGGCGATCGTGGGTGCGCTGGGCTTTCCCATCCTGCGCGTCTCCGGCGTCGAAGCCGACGACGTGATCGGCACGCTCACCGTGCAGGCGCAAGCGCAGGGTATCGAGGTGGAAATCTCCACCGGCGACAAGGATATGGCGCAGCTGGTCGGCCCCGGCGTCACCCTGGTCAACACCATGACCAACACCACGATGGATCGCAGCGGCGTCGAGGAAAAATTCGGCGTGCCGCCCGAACGCATCGTCGACTACCTCACCCTGGTGGGCGACAGCGTGGACAACGTACCCGGCGTACCCAAGTGCGGCCCCAAGACCGCCGCGAAATGGCTGGCCGAATACGGCTCGCTGGACGGCGTGGTCGCGAACGCGGACAAGGTCGGCGGCAAGATCGGCGAGAGCCTGCGCGAAGCGCTGCCGCAACTGCCATTGTCGCGTGCGCTGGTGACGATCAAGACCGATGTGGCGCTGGAGCAACAGCCCGCCGACCTCGCGATGCGCGAAGCCGACGCGGCGGCGCTGCGCGAGCTGTACACACGCTACGAGTTCAAGGCGGCATTGAAGGATTTGGACGCTGCCGCGGAAGTCGCTGCAGAAGCTCAACCCGTACGCGAAACCCCCAGCGCAACGGAGAAGGAGCACCGTATACAGGACGTGCGCTTGCCGGGCGATGCCGCACCCGGCAGCTACGAGCTTGTCACCACGCAGGCGCAGCTCGACGCATGGCTCGCGCAGCTGCGCGACGCCCCCCTGATCGCCTTCGACACCGAAACCACCGCCCTCGATCCCATGCTGGCGGACATCGTGGGCCTCAGCCTCGCCGTGGAACCGGGCAAGGCCTGCTACATCCCGCTGGCGCACGATTACCCCGGCGCGCCGGCGCAGCTGCCGCGCGATGCGACGCTGGCCGCACTCAAGCCCATCTTCGAGGACGCGAGCCGTCCCAAGCTCGGCCAGCATGCCAAGTACGACATCAACATCCTGTCGCACTACGGCATCGCCGTACAGGGCGTGCGCCACGACACCATGCTGGAATCCTACGTGTGGAACGCCACCGCCACGCGCCACGACATGGATTCGCTGGCGAAGCGCTACCTCGGCTACGACACCGTGAAATACGAAGAGGTTGCCGGCAAGGGCGCGAAGCAGATCCTCTTCTCGCAGGTGGACCTGGATACAGCCTGCCGCTATGCCGCCGAGGACGCCGACGTCACCCTGCGCTTGCACCACGCACTGTGGCCGCTGCTGGAAAGCGTGCCCAGCCTGCGCAAGGTGTACGAGGACATCGAGATGCCGCTGGTGCCCGTGCTCGCCGGCATGGAGCAACGCGGCGTACTGATCGACGTCAACGAATTGCGCAAGCAGAGCCAGCAGCTCGGCAAGCGCATGCTGGAACTGCAGCAGCAGGCGTACCGCGAGGCCGGCCGCGAATTCAACCTCGACTCGCCCAAGCAGCTGCAGGCGATCCTGTTCGACGAACTCGGCCTGCCCGCGAAGCTCAAGACGCCCACCGGCCAGCCCTCCACCAACGAGGAGGCACTGGAGGCCATCGCCGATGCGCACGCGCTGCCGAAGCTGATCCTCGACTACCGCGGCCTGGCCAAGCTGCGCTCCACCTATACCGACAAGCTGGCCGGCACGGTGAACCCGCGCACCGGCCGCGTGCACACCAGCTATCACCAGGGCGCCGTCGCCACCGGGCGCATCTCCTCCACCGATCCGAACCTGCAGAACATCCCGGTGCGCACCGAGGAAGGCCGCCGCATCCGCCAGGCCTTCATCGCGCCACCCGGATGGAAGGTGCTGGCGGCGGACTACTCGCAGATCGAGCTGCGCATCATGGCGCACCTCTCCGGCGACGAAGGCCTGCTCAAGGCCTTCCACGAAGGCGGCGACGTGCACCGCGCCACTGCCGCCGAGGTGTTCGGCCTCAAGCCCGAGGACGTGACGTCGAACCAGCGCCGCGCCGCCAAGGCCATCAACTTCGGGCTGATGTACGGCATGAGCGCATTCGGCCTCGCCCGCCAGCTCGGCATCGACCGCGGCGAAGCCAGCGACTACATGGCACGCTACTTCGCGCGCTACCCCGGCGTGCATGCCTTCATGGAGGCCACGCGCGCGCAGGCGCACCGCGATGGCTACGTGGAAACGATCTTCGGCCGCCGCCTGTACCTGGAGAACCTGCAGTCCCGCAACCAGGCCTACCGCGCCGGTGCGGAGCGCGCCGCGGTCAACGCACCGATGCAGGGCAGCGCCGCCGACATCATCAAGCGCGCGATGATCGGCGTGGCCGCCTGGCTCAAGGGGCGCGACGACGCCCACATGCTGATGCAGGTGCACGACGAACTGGTGTTCGAAGTGCGCGAAGACGCGGTGGACACCGTACGCGAGGCGGTGCGCAACCACATGCAGGGTGCCGCGCAGCTTGCCGTGCCGCTGATCGTCGAAGTGGGGGTGGGCGCGAACTGGGACGAGGCACACTGAGCTCTTCGTCGCTCCCTGCCATGGCAGCGCCAGGCAGGGGACAAAACGTTGCTTTTTCGTGAAATGAATCTGCCCTGACTTTTTTTCGCATCCGTGTAGAACTTTTTCGTTCTGGCGCGTTCTTATCTATCGGATGCACGCAACGGCATCCATGGCTGGACACCTCCCTGGACAGCCACCCGGACGCGGAGCCTCTCCCCTGGGCATCCGCCTCCCCGGCCCCGAAGGCTCCCCCTAGCCTTCGGGGCCTTTTTTATGGGCTCGTCCACGAACACGAAGATCAAACGGGCGGCCATCCATGGCCGCACTGCTCAATTTTGTGCACTCGTCCCTGAGCACAGAGCAAGATCAAAAGGCGGCCATCCATAGCCGCACTACTCAAAAAGAGCCGCTCCGCGGAGCTTTGTCCCGACAGCCCTGCACTTCATCTGCATGGACCGACCCGGCATACTCGAAGCCCATACCTTCCAGGGAAGATCCCATGCGCTTCGCACTGATCGTCATCGGTCTCGTCCTGCTCGTCGGCGGTCTGTGGGTGGTGTTCGGCCACGGCGGCTACCAGCAGACCGACACGCTGGTCCAGCTCGGCTCAGCCAAGCTCACCGCCACGCACGAGAAGGCTTTCCCGCAGTGGGCGGGCATCGCCGGCATCGTGGTGGGCGCCGTGCTGGCGCTGGGCGGCATCTTCAAGAAGAGCTGAGCGCCGCAACCGCTACAATGGGTGCGATGGATGTCTCGCACCTGATCGACTCGCTCAACGACGCGCAGCGCGAAGCCGTCTGCGCCCCGCCCGGCCACTACCTCGTCCTCGCCGGCGCCGGTTCCGGCAAGACCCGTGTGCTCACCCACCGCATCGGCTGGCTGATGCAGGTGGAACGCGTGCCGCCCTGGGCGATCCTCGCCGTCACCTTCACCAACAAGGCCGCGGGCGAGATGCGCGCGCGCCTGGAAAGCCTGATCCCGGGCGGCACGCAAGGCCTCACCGTGGGCACCTTCCACGGCATCGCCCATCGCCTGCTGCGCCGGCACTGGCGCGAGGCCAGCCTGCCGGAAGGCTTCCAGATCCTCGACGCCGACGACCAGCAGCGGCTGGTGAAACGCGTGGTCGCCGGCCTCGGGCTGGACGAGGCGCGCTTCCCGCCGCGCCAGGCCACGTGGACGATCAACGGCTGGAAGGACGAGGGCAAGCGCCCCGACGCCATCGAGCATCGCGATCATCCCGTCACCGCCACCCTGGTGCGCATCTACCAGGCCTACGAGGACGCCTGCCGCCGCGCCGGCCTGGTGGATTTCGCCGAGCTGCTGCTGCGCGCGCACGAGCTGTGGCTGAAGAATCCCGCCGTGCTGGAGCACTACCAGAGCCGCTGGCGGCATCTGCTGATCGACGAGTTCCAGGACACCAACGCGCTGCAGTACGCCTGGATCCGCGTGCTCGCCGGCCACACCGGCAAAGTGTTCGCCGTGGGCGACGACGACCAGAGCATCTACGGCTGGCGCGGCGCGAAGGTGGAGAACATGCAGCAGTTCCTGCGCGATTTCCCTGGCTCGCGCACGATCAAGCTGGAACAGAACTACCGCTCCACCGCCACCATCCTGAAAGCGGCCAACCAGGTGATCGCGCGCAACGGCGGCCGCCTCGGCAAGGAATTGTGGACGGCCGGCGGCGAGGGCGAACGCATCGCGCTGTACGCCGCCTACAACGAGCAGGACGAGGCGCGCTTCGTCATCGAGCGCATCCGCGAATACATCGCCGAACACGGCAGCGCGCGCGATTGCGCCATCCTCTACCGCTCCAACGCGCAGTCGCGCAACTTCGAAGAACAGCTCACCCAGCGCAGCATTCCCTACCGCGTCTATGGCGGCCAGCGCTTCTTCGACCGCGCGGAAATCAAGGACGCGCTGGCCTACCTGCGCCTCACCGCCAATCGCCACGACGACGCCTCGTTCGAGCGCGCCGTGAACACGCCGCCGCGCGGCATCGGCGACCGCACGCTCGACACGCTGCGCCGCCGCGCCCGCCACGACAGCCAGTCGTTGTGGGAGGCCGCCCTCGCCGAACTGGCGGGAAGCGAACTGGCCGGCCGCGCGAAGAATGCGGTGAAAGGCTTTCTCGTGCTGATCGACGAGATGGCCCGCACCTTCAATCCCCTGCTCTCCGCATCCGCCGGGGACGAGGCGAGCGATCCTGCGCTGCCCCTCGCCGAACGGATCGACCACGTCCTCACCCACACCGGTCTGCGCGACCACTACGAGAAGGACAGCCGTGGCAACGGCGAGGCGCGCATCGAGAACCTCGACGAACTGGTCAACGTTGCCAGCCGCTTCGAACGCACGCAGGAAGACATCGACGCCGGCCTCGACGAACTCGCCGCCTTCCTTTCGCACGCCGCACTGGAAGCCGGCGAAGGCCAGGGCGAAGCGTGGGACGACTGCGTGCAGCTGATGACGCTGCATTCGGCCAAGGGCCTGGAGTTCCCGCTGGTGTTCCTGGTCGGGCTGGAGGAAGGCCTGTTTCCCAGCCAGCGCTCCACCGAGGACGAAGGCAGGCTGGAAGAAGAACGCCGCCTCGCCTACGTGGGCATCACCCGCGCCCGCGAACGCCTCGTCATCAGCTATGCCGAATCGCGCCGCATGCACGGCACCGAAATGCTGGCTCGCCCTTCGCGCTTTCTCGCCGAGATGCCAGCCGAGCTGATCGACGAAGTGCGCCCGCGCGTGCAGGTGAGCCGGCCGCTCTATGCCGGTGCCGGCCGCCACGTCGATCATGCACCGCTGCAGGAAGATCTTCCGGTCAAGCTTGGCCAGCGCGTCAACCATCCCAGCTTCGGCGAAGGCGTGGTGGTCAGCGCCGAAGGCAGCGGTGCGCATACGCGGCTGCAGGTGAATTTCGAGAATGCAGGCAACAAGTGGCTGGTGGCGGCCTACGCCAACCTCACGCCGCTCTAGTTCTCGCAAAGCCGCCAAAGAAAACGCCCCGACAAAGGGGCGTTTTTTCTCCGTCCGGGCTGGAGTGCGTACTCGGCCTTCGCGAGGCCGCTACGTGTCACGCTCGCTTGATGAGGCGGATCAGGAACAGCAGGATCACGGCGCCGATGACGGCGGTGATGATCGATCCGATCCAGCCGCTGCCGAGGTGAATGCCCAACACGCCGAACAGCCAGCCGCCGATGAAGGCACCGACGATGCCGACGATGATATCGACGATCAGGCCGAAGCCGCCGCCCTTGACCAGCAGGCCGGCCAGCCAACCCGCGATGGCGCCAACCACGATCCACGCAATGAAGCCCATGATGTGTCCCTCTCTTGGAAGTGAACAAGCGTCGCCGCAGCCGCCATGCCTTCCTGTCGACCACTCCGCTGCCTGACGGCTCCTGGTGGCAATCCACTGGTCGGGACATGCACTACGCAGGGCGAGTATGCGTCCGAGGGAGGGCGCCCACTATAGGAATAGTCTCAAGACCGCCCTGCTTCGTTCATTGCCGTATGGGCCTCGGGCCCCGTCATCCGCGCAGCCGCGGCACGCCGTGCTCATCGCGCTCTTCGATGGCGATGGCATTCGTGTCGATCACGCCGACCTTGTCCGATGGCATGGGCTGGACGGCTTCGCCGCGGGCCATGGCCAAGGCATTGCGGTAACAGCGCTCCGCCTGTGCGGCATCGCCCCGGCCAGCGTGCGCGTCGCCCAGCGCCTCCCAGGCGCCGCTGCTCGGCTCCAGCGCCAGCGAGCGTTCGAGGTATTGGCGTGCCTTGCCCCACAGTCCGGAGCGCACGCAAATGCGGCCGGCCGCGAGCAACAGGACGGCATCGTTCGGATGGTCGGCCAGCCAACCTTCGGCACGGCCGAGACGCGCGGCCAGGTCGCCGCCGGCTAGTACGCCATAGGCTTCCACCAGTTCGGGCGACCATTCGCGGCGCAAGGCGGATTCCAGCTCGTCCATCGCCGGCAGCACGAGGCCGAAGCCGGCGGCGCGGCGCGCGTAGGCATTGATGGCGGCAGGGGCGCGGCGCTGCGTCTTGGGCAGCTGCGACCACAACGTGTTGAGCGCTGCACCATCGGGCGCGGCATGGATGGCGGCAACCAGCACCCTGGCCTCGAGCGCGGTGTAGCCGCGCGTGCCGAGCGCGCCGCTTTTCTGCAGCGGTTCCAGCGTGGCGAGCGCGCGGCGGGTATCTCCCGCGGCAAGTGCTGAGAGCGCCAGCTCGCGCCAGCCGCCGGGCGGCAACGCGGCCTTGTCGGCATCCGGCGCGAGCAAGGCCAGTGCCTCGGCGGGTTTGCCGTCGCGGCGCAGCACGCGGGCGCGCAGCACGCGGGCGGCCTGCGGCGCGGCCTGCGAGGCTTCGGCGAGAATCTCCAGTGCACGGCCATGTTCGCCGCGGCGCGAAGCGGCTTCGGCGGACGCGAGCAAGGCGACGCCACGCAGCGCATCCAGTCGCGAGGCGCGATTCAGATCGCGCTCCGCATCGCCGTGGCGGCCTTCCATCAGCGCGATCAGGCCATCGCCCAGGCGCTTGCGGCTGAGCCGGCGATGCCGGCGCGACAGCGCGCCGAACGGCCAGCGCAGCAAGCGCCACAACGCGGTGAGCACCGCCCATGCCAGCAGCAGGATGACGACCGCGGCAACCACCGTGGTCTGTACGCGCCAGCCGTGCAGGCGCACCAGCACGTAGCCGGGATCGATCGCCACCCAGTGCCAGCCGAACGCGGCCAGCGCGGCGACGATCGCCAGCAGCAGGATCCAGCGCCACAGGTTCATCGGGCCGCTCCCTTGGCCGCTGCAGGCGCGGGTGCACTGGCCGCGGACGAGGGGTTGCTGGACAGCGCATGCACCGCGCGCAAATTGCGCAGCTCGGTCAGCGCCGCTCCCAGCGGCACGGAGGTGTCGCTCGGCACCGCGCCCGCGAGCTGTTTCAACGCGGCGTGTGCCTGCTGCACGTCGTCGCTATGGCCGTCGAACTGGTTGGCGAGGCCAGTATCGGCGCGTTGCAGCGCCGCAGCGTAGGCCTTCGGGTCGTGCGCCAGCAGCGCAGCCTGCGCCTGTGCGAGATCCAGCGCCACCAGTTCGCGCGCGAAGCGCGCATCCGCCACCGCCAGCGGCGTGCCGTTGTCGCGCTGCACGCTGACCACGCCGGTCAATGCGCGCGCTATGCGCGACCATGCGCCGGACGACGAGGCGCCGGCCGGCGCATCCAGCGGTTTCAGCGGCAGCATGGGCACGGTCTCGCGCAACGCCGTCAGCCTGGTCAGTGCCTCGGCCTGGCTGGCCGGCTGACTGGCGAGCAGGGCGACCCGCTCGGCCTCGACGTTCTGGCGCAGTCCCGCAAACGCGCCGTCGTTCACCGCGGACAATGTCTGCGCGGCCAGCGCATAGGCTGCCGCCGCGCCCTGCGCATCGTGGAACAACTCATAGCGTTCCTTGGCCATGCGCAGCAGCGATTCGGTTTCGTCGAGCAAGGTGGCGTCGTGTGCGCTCAGCGTGCTTTCGGAGAGCTTGCCTACCGCACCTTCCAGCGCGCGCAGGCGATCGCCCTGCGCCTGCTGCGCAGATTCCAGCGTGCGGTCCAGCTGATCGAAGCCATCCAGCCGTTGCGCGAGATTGGCGCGGCCACCGCTGCCGCTCGCCAGGGCAGATTCCAGTGCGGCCACGCGTTGCTGCATGGCCGCCATCGCCTTCGCATCGGCGACGCGATGCTGGCGCTGCTGCCATTGGCGCCACCCCACATAACCGGAGGCCAGCAGAGCGAACAGCGCCAGCAGCAGCGCCAACGCGACGCTGCCGCCGCGCGGCGCAGCAGCGCGTGTGGAGGGTTTGCTGGCGCGCGGCGCAGCAGCGGGCGCGGTGGACGGCGTGGTGTCGTTTTCGTTCATGTCCGCATGCTAGCAGGCGGCCCACGGGCGTTCGTTGCAAGCTCGTGAAACGGTCAGCGCGGGGCCGCAGCCTCGATCAAGTCGGAGGCGAGCGCGGATTCGGCGCGCACAATGCGCACGAATCCCGCTTCGCGGGCCGCTTGCTCCAGCCGCTCGCTGCTGACCACGGCCACCGCCGCGCGCAAACGCGACCACGCTGCCGCCGGCAACCGCTGCGCGAGGTTGTGCAACGCCTCGGCGCTGGAGACGAGCACGCGCGCCGAAAGCGGCAACGCCTGCACCGCTTCGACATGCCGCCTATCCCATCGCGGCGCCACGCGCTGATACACATGCACTTCACGCAGTTGCGCGCCGCGCGCGACCAACTGTTCACGCAACAAGCCACGGCCACCCGGCGCGCCGATCAGCGCCACGCGCATGCCTTGCAGGTCCTGCATCACCGGCAGATCCAACAGGCCTTCGCTGTCCTGCCGCGACGGCGCTTGCGCGAGTACGCCATGACGGCGCAGCGCCTGCGCCGTGCCCTGCCCCACGGCGAGCACGATGGCCCTGCTGCGCAAAGGCGACAGCAGGGCAGCAAAGCGCACGGCGGCGGGGCTGGTGAACACCAGCAATCCATCTTTCATCGCGGCGCGCATCTGCGCGGGCAACGCCGGATCATCGATCGCCCGCAACGACAGGCCTGGCAGCAACAACGGCACGCCGGCTCGCGCCCGCACACGTCGCATTAAGGCCGCAGCCGTGCCGGCAGGTCGGGTGATCACCACCACGCGGCCACGCAACGACGGAATGTGCGGCTTGCGACCCATGCGGCGTCCGGCTGGCCAACCCGCATCGTGCGGGCAACAGAGCACGAGTATAGCCATGCCCTCCGCGGCCCTTGCCGCTACCGGCGGCATGTCCAGCGCGGTTCGACCCATGTTGTATGGACGGCTCATTTGTCGCACAATTGCTCAATTGTCGGACATTATTCCGATTTCGACCTCGCGCGCAGCGATGTCGGCCGAATGCGTTGCCATGCAGTTCCACATCCCTGGGGAGAAGCTGATGCGCTGGCTGGTCTTGTCGATTTTCACCTTGATGTCGTGGCTCGCCGTAGCCGTATCGCCTGCCATCGCCGGCGGCCCGCAGCCCGACCCGCCGCGCGAACCCAACGGACTGGCGCTCACACCGCCGATGGGTTGGAACTCCTGGAACCATTTCGGCTGCAACATCAGCGAGCAGACCATCCGCGCGGCCGCCGACGCCATCGTGAGCTCGGGCATGAAGGACGCCGGCTACCGGTACGTGGTGATCGACGATTGCTGGCACGGCCCCCGCGACGCCGAAGGCAACATCACCGCCGATCCGACGCGCTTCCCCTCCGGCATCAAGGCGCTGGCCGACTACATCCATTCGAAGGGCCTGAAGTTCGGCATCTACTCCGATGCCGGAACCAAAACCTGCGCCGGCCGCCCCGGCAGCCGCGGCCACGAATATCAGGATGCGCAGACCTATGCCTCCTGGGGCGTGGATTACCTCAAGTACGACTGGTGCCATACGGGCACGCAGAACGGCCAGTCCTCCTACGAGCTGATGGGCGACGCGTTGCGCGCCAGCGGCCGCCCCATCGTGTTCAGCCTGTGCGATTGGGGCAGCAACAAGGATTGGCTGTGGGCGAAGAACGTCGGCAACCTCTGGCGCACCACGGGCGACATCTACGACGGCTGGGAAAGCCGTGACGGCCGTCAGAACGGCATGACCAACATCGTGGACATGCAGGCCGACCTGGCGCACTACGCCGGCCCCGGCCACTGGAACGACCCGGACATGCTGGAAATCGGCAACGGCGGCATGAGCGCCGAGGAATACAAGTCGCAGTTCAGCCTGTGGGCGGAGATGGCGGCGCCGCTGATGGCGGGCAACGACCTGTCGACGATGAGCGCGGAGACCCGCTCCATCCTCACCAACCGCGAGGTCATCGCGGTGGACCAGGATGCGCTGGGCGCGCAGGGCCAGCGCGTGTTCAAGGACGGCGACCGCGAAGTGTGGTCCAAGCCGCTCAAGGGCGGCGGCCGCGCCGTGGTGCTGTTCAACCGCGGCGCACAGGCCAGCCGCATCGCCGCGGACTGGAACATGCTCGGCTACCCGCAAGGCATCCCCATGCGCGTGCGCGACCTGTGGCGGCACGCGGATCTGCCGCGCGCGAACGGCAGCTTCGCGGCCGAGGTTCCGCCGCACGGCGTGGTGATGGTGCGCATCGACAACTGAGGGAGGACGACCGGTGAAGCGACTGCGGATACTGCTGACCATACTCGCCTGCGTGCTGACGGCTGGAACCTTGCTAGCCGAATCCCCGCCACCGCGCGCACCCAACGGGCTGGCGCTGACGCCGCCGATGGGCTGGAACACCTGGAACAAGTTCGGCTGCACCATCAACGAAAACCTGATCCGCCAGGCGGCCGATGCGATGGTCGCATCCGGCATGCGCGACGCCGGCTACACCTATATCGTCATCGACGACTGCTGGCAGGGCCAGCGCGACGCAAGCGGCAATATCCAGCCCGATCCGCAGCGCTTCCCCTCGGGCATGAAGACACTGGGCGACTACATCCACTCGAAAGGCCTGAAGTTCGGCATCTACTCCGACGCCGGCAAGCTCACCTGCGGCAAGCGCCCCGGCAGTTGGGGCCACGAGTACCAGGATGCGCGCACCTATGCCTCGTGGGGCGTCGACTACCTGAAGTACGACTGGTGCTCCACCTATACGCAGGACGCGCCGTCCACCTACGAGACGATGAGCGACGCCCTGCGCGCCACCGGCCGCCCCATCGTCTTCAGCATCTGCGAGTGGGGCGTCAACAAGCCCTGGCTGTGGGCGAAGAACATCGGCAACCTCTGGCGCACCACCGACGACATCTACGACCACTGGTCGGGCCAGGACGGCTACCAGCACAGCGTGCTCGCCATCCTCGACCTGCAGGTCGGGCTGGACGGGTTTGCCGGCCCGGGCCACTGGAACGACCCGGACATGCTGGAGGTGGGCAACGGCGGCATGACCAGCGAGGAATACCGGTCCCACTTCAGCCTGTGGGCCATGCTGGCCGCACCGCTGATGGCCGGCAACGACCTCGCCGGCATGAGCGCGGACACCAAGGCCATCCTCACCAACCGCGAAGTGATCGCCGTGGACCAAGACCCGCTGGGCGTCGAGGCCCGCCGGGTCGCCAAGGACGGCGACTACGAAGTCTGGGCGCGCCCGCTCAAGGGCGGCGGCCGTGCGGTGCTGCTGCTCAACCGCAGCGCTGCCGCCCATGCGATCACCGTGAACTGGGCCGATCTGGACCTGCCCGCTTCGCTGCGGCTGAAGGTGCGCGACCTCTGGGCGCACAAGAACCTGCCGGACGCGCACGGCAGCTTCACCGCCGACGTGCCGTCGCATGGCGTGGCGATGCTGCGAATGGAGTGAACGGCCCGCTCAGCCGTGCAGGCTGCGAAACTCGCGCGGCGTCATGCCCACGGTGGCCTTGAACTGGCGGGCGAACGCGCTCTGGTCGGTGAAGCCGCAGGCCAGTCCGATGTCGGCCACGCTGCCTGCGCCGCGCAGCAGGCGCATCGCCGCGTCGATGCGCAGCTTGGTCAGCGCCTGCTGCGGGGTGAGCTGGAACACATTGCGGAAGTGGCGCTCCAGCTGCGCCACCGAGACTTCGGCGAGCGCCGCGAGCTCGCCCACGCGCACGCCTTCGGCGTAGTGCTCCTGCAGGTATTCCATGGCGCGCGCAAGGCGCGGGTAGGTCGGGTGACGTCCGTCGGGGTGGCGAAGGTCGCGTGAGAGGCCCAGCACTCCGCACACCTCGCCGCGCTGGCGCTGCGGGTATTTGCAGGTGATGCACCAGCCCGGCGCGCGGTTGGGCAGCAGGTGCACCTCGAGCTGGTTGGCGATGGTCTCGCCCGCCAGCACGCGCCGGTCCTGCGCGGCATAGGAACTGCCCAGCGTGCTGGGAAACAGCTCCGCGACGCTGCGGCCGATCACCTCCTCGCGCCGCTTCAGGCGCAGCCGGCGCACCAGGGTGAGGTTGGCGTGCGTGTAGCGCCCGCTGCGGTCCTTCACGAAGAACACCACGTCCGGCAACGCATCGAACAGCGTCTGCATGTCTTCGGCCGAAAGCTTCACGTCCATGCCACCCTCCTGATTGCCGCAAGCGAGAGCGCACCTTGGCAGGGTTTCACGGCGGCAACCACGATTATGCAGAATTCCGCATTTGACTGGGGCAAGCGCACCTAGACGCAGCCCCGGCCTAGCGCGGAACATGGCTGCCATGCACGCCATCCAATTTGTCGATTCCCATACCGGCGGCGAGCCGACCCGCGTCGTCCTCGCCGGCTTTCCCGACCTCGGCCACGGCCCGCTGGCCGAACGCCGCCGCCGCTTCGCCGACGAATACGACGCCTGGCGCAGTGCCATCGCCTGCGAGCCGCGCGGTTCCGCCACCATGGTCGGCGCCCTGCTGCTGCCGCCGGTGAGCGCGCACGCCTGTGCCGGCGTGATCTTCTTCAACAACGTCGGCTACCTCGGCATGTGCGGCCACGGCACCATCGGCGTGGTGCGCACGCTGGCGCACCTGGGCCGCATCGCACCGGGCCGCCACCATCTGGACACGCCGGTGGGCACCGTGGGCGTGGACCTGCACGACGACGGCCGTGTCTCCATCGACAACGTGGCCAGCTACCGCCATGCGGCCGGATTGCGCATCGATGTGCCGGGCTACGGCAGCGTGCACGGCGATGTCGCCTGGGGCGGCAACTGGTTCTTCATCACCGAAGACACGCCGCTGCCGCTGGACGTGCAGCGGCAGCGCGAGCTGACCGCCTACACCGAAGCGATCCGCCACGCGCTGGAAGCCGCCGGCATCTGCGGCGCGGACGGCGCGGAAATCGACCACATCGAACTCAACGCGGCGTCGCCCACGCCCGGCATGGATGCGCGCAATTTCGTGCTCTGCCCCGGCCTCGCCTACGACCGCTCGCCCTGCGGCACCGGCACCAGCGCCAAACTGGCCTGCCTTGCCGCCGACGGCAAACTCGCGCCGGGCCAGGCGTGGCGGCAGGAAAGCATCCTCGGCAGCATGTTCGAGGCGCGCTACGAACCGGCGGCGGACGGCAGGGTGTTGCCGCGCATCACCGGCAGCGCGCACATCGTCGCGCAGGGCGAACTGCTGATCGACGAGAGCGACCCGTTCGCCTGGGGCAGCGGCGCGGAATGAACGCCTGCGACCTGATCGTCGTCGGCGCCGGCATCGTGGGTGCGAGCTGCGCCGACGAAGCCGCGGCGGCGGGCCTGCGCGTGGCCATCGTCGAGCCCGGCACCATCGGCGGCGGCGCCACCGCCTGCGCCATGGGCCACCTGGTGGCGATGGACGACGATCCGGCCGAACTCGCGCTGGCGCGCCTGTCCCTGGACCGCTGGGAGGCTTTCGCCGATCTGCCGGAAGCGGAATTCGACCGCTGCGGCACGCTGTGGGTGGCCGAAAACCCCGCACAGGCCGCGGGCATCGCGGCGCGCGTGGCCCGCATCCAGGCGGCAGGCGGCCATGCGCATGCGCTCGACGCCGCGCAACTGCGCGAGATCGAACCTTCGCTGGCGCCGGACCTCTGCGCCGGCATGCTGGTGCCGCAGGAGGCCGTGGTGTATCCGCCGCGAGTCGCGCAACACCTGGTGCTTCGTGCCTGCGCGCGCGGCGCGGTGCTTCACCACGGCCGCCGCGTGCGCCAACTGGACACGCACGGCGTCACGCTGGACGACGGCACCGTGCTGCACGGCCCGGTGCTCGTCGCCACCGGCTGCGCACTGCCGCAACTCGTCCCCGAACTGCCGCTGCGCCCGCGCAAGGGGCACCTCGTCATCACCGACCGCTACCCCGGCAAGCTGCGGCACCAGGTACTGGAACTGGGCTATGCCGACAGCGCGCACGGCAGCGACGGCAGCAGCGTGGCCTTCAACGTGCAGCCGCGTCCCACCGGCCAGTTGCTGGTGGGTTCCTCGCGCGAATTCGACATCGACGACCCGGCCGTTTCGCCATCGATGCTGGCGCGCATGCTGCAACGCGCATTCCGCTTCATGCCCTCGCTGGGCGAATTGCAGGCAATACGCGCGTGGACCGGCTTCCGTCCCGCCACGCCGGATGGGCGCCCCTATCTCGGCGCCGTGCCGGGCCGTGACGGCCTCTGGGTGGCCGCCGGCCACG
This sequence comes from Rhodanobacter sp. DHG33, assembly GCF_014843005.1. Lineage (GTDB taxonomy): Bacteria > Pseudomonadota > Gammaproteobacteria > Xanthomonadales > Rhodanobacteraceae > Rhodanobacter_A. The sequence continues at coordinate 83,320 of NZ_JACYXM010000001.1, forward strand.
AAGGCCTGGGCGTCACCACCGCGCCGGGCAGCGCGCAATTGCTGCTGGACCTGATCCTGGGACGCACGCCGGCGATCGACCCTGCGCCTTATGCGCCGTCGCGGGTGCTGGCATGAACGCACAGGGCGTCGTGCGGCTGGCGGTGAATGGCCGGCCGATCGAAGTACCTGCGGGCACCAGTGTCGCGGCTGCGGTGGCGCGCATCAGCCCCATGCGTTTCCGCGACTCGGTGCATGGCATGCCGCGCGCGCCGCTGTGCGGCATGGGCGCCTGTTTCGAATGCCGCGTGCACATCGACGGCCGCGCGCAATTGCGCGCCTGCATGACGCCGGTGCGCGAAGGCATGCAGGTGACCACCCATGATTGAGCGTTGCGACGTGGCGGTGATCGGCGCCGGTCCTGCCGGACTGGCCGCGGCACACGCCGCCGCCAGTCACGGCGCACGCGTGATCCTGCTGGACGCTCAACCACGCCACGGCGGCCAGATATGGCGGCATGACGTGGCGCACGGCACGCCGCCTGCGGCGCAGGCAGCGATCCAGGCACTGTCCGGCAAAGTGGAGTGGCGCGCGCAACACCAGGTCGTCGCCGCCGATGGCCGTCGCCTGCTGGCCGAAACACCGGATGGCGCAGTCGAAATCGATGCCGGTCACGTAGTAATCGCCACCGGCGCGCGCGAATTGCAGCTGCCCTTCCTCAACTGGACGCTGCCCGGCGTCGCCGGTGCCGGCGGCCTGCAGGCGCTGGCCAAGCAGGGTTGGCCGCTGGCCGGCAAGCGCGTGCTGGTGGCCGGCAGCGGTCCGCTGCTGCTGGCCGCCGCGGCCACGCTGCGCAAGCACGGTGCCATGGTGGTCGGCATCCACGAGCAGGCTTCCGCCGCCCGCGTCGCCGCATTCGCCGCGCAACTGTGGCGCTGGCCGGCACGCGCATGGCAGGCCGCGCGGCTGCGGGTCGCGCTCGCGGGCGTACCGTACCGGTGCGGCAGCTTCGTGCAAGCCGCATCCGGCGATACGCAACTGCGCGGCGTCGAGTTGCGCGACGCCGACGGAACACGGCAAGTCGAATGCGATTACCTCGCCATCGGCTATGGCCTGGTGCCCAATGTCGAGCTGGCCGCCTTGCTCGGCTGCGCGCTCGACCGGTCGGGCACGCATGCCCGCGTGCATGCCGACGATCTGCTGTGCACCAGCGTGCCCGGCGTGTACGCCGCGGGCGAAGCCTTGGGCATCGCCGGACTGGCCGCCGCGCGCATCGAGGGCAGCATGGCCGGTCACGCCGCCGCAGACGCAGTCGATGCGGCGCGTGCGCTGGCGCCGGCACGCATCCGTGAGCGCGCGTTCGCCGGCTTGCTGGCGCGGCACTTCGCGCTCGACCCGCGCCTGCGCACGCTGGCCACTGCCGACACTGTGGTCTGCCGCTGCGAGGACGTGCCGCTTTCCGCACTCGACGATTGCCCCGACACGCGCAGCGCGCGCCTCGCCGCGCGTTGCGGCATGGGCGCCTGCCAGGGCCGCATCTGCGGCGCGGCGCTGGCCGAGCTGGGCCGCTTCCCGAACGACGGCCCGCGTCGCCCGCCACTGTTTCCTGCGCGGCTGGCCACGCTGGCCGCTCTCCCTTTCCGCCCAACCACCGAGATCGAACCATGAGCAAGCCTTCCCTCTGGCGCGGCGTCATCCCCGCCATCACCACGCCGTTCGCCGCCGACGGCAGCGTGGATCACGCCTTCCTCGCGCGGCATGCGCGCCAGCTGATCGACGACGGCTGCACCGGCATCGTGGCGCTGGGTTCGCTGGGCGAAGCGGCGACGCTGTCGTTCGACGAGAAGGTCGCGATCATGCACACCCTGGTCGAGGCCGTCGGCGCACGTGCGCCGGTGATCCCCGGCATCGCCGCGCTCTCCACCGACGAGGGCGTGCGCCTGGCGCGTGCGGCCAAGGCCGCCGGCTGCGCAGGCCTGATGGTGTTGCCGCCCTATGTGTACTCCACCGACTGGCGCGAAATGGGCGCGCACATGAGCGTCGTGATCGGCGCCACCGACCTCCCCTGCATGCTCTACAACAACCCGGTCGCCTACAAGACCGACTTCACGCCCGAACAGATCGGCGCGCTGGCCGGCAAGCATCCGAACGTGCAGGCCGTGAAGGAATCATCCGGCGACGTGCGCCGCTTCGCCGCGCTGAAGTCGCTGCTGGGCGAACGCCTGGAGCTGCTGGTGGGCATGGACGACGCCATCGTCGAAGGCATCGCGATGGGTGCCACCGGCTGGATCGCCGGCCTGGTCAACGCCTATCCGCGCGAGTCGGTGCGGTTGTTCGAGCAGGCGCGCGACGGCGGCTATGCCGCGGCGGCCGAGCTGTACGCGTGGTTCCTGCCATTGCTGCGGCTGGACACCGTGCCGAAATTCGTGCAGCTCATCAAGCTCACCCAGCAGGAGGTCGACATGGGCAACGAACGCGTGCGCGCGCCGCGCCTGGCGCTGGAAGGTGCCGAGCGCGAGGACGCCTTGCGCATCATCCGCCACGCCAACGCCAACCGCCCGGCGCACTGACATGAACATGCAACCGCAGCTGCTGGCCGGCGCATGGCAGGCGCCGCGCGAACCCGCCGGCCATTACCGCGCCGAGAACCCGGCCACCGGCGAAGCCATCGGCCCGGCCTTTCCGCTGTGCGGCGCGGCCGACGTGGAGGCTGCGCTGGCCGCCGCCACGGAGGCCGCCACTGCCCTGGCCGACACGCCGCCCGCACGCATCGCCGATTTTCTCGACGCCTACGCACAAGCCATCGACAACGATGCCGAAACGCTGGTGGCGCTGGCCCACGCCGAAACCGCGCTGCCCGCGGAAACGCGGCTGGCGAAGGTGGAACTGCCGCGCACGACGCGCCAGTTGCGGCTGGCCGCGCAGGCGGTGCGCGAGTTCGCGTGGACGTCCCCCACCATCGACACCGCGGCCGGATTGCGCTCGCATTTCGCGCCGCTAGGCAAGCCGGTGGCGGTGTTCGGGCCCAACAATTTCCCGCTGGCGTTCAACGCGGTGGCCGGCAGCGATTTCGCCTCGGCCATCGCGGCGCGCAATCCGGTGATCGCCAAGGCGCATCCTTCGCATCCGGCCACCTGCGAACGCCTCGCGCAGCTCGCGCACCGCGCCATACTGGATACGGGACTGCCCGCGGCCACCCTGCAGCTGCTGTACGGCTACGACCGGACGCTGGGTTTGCGGATGGCCGGCGATGCGCGCCTTGGCGCGCTGGGCTTCACCGGCAGTCGCGCCGGCGGCATGGCGTTGAAGACCGCCGCCGATGCGGCAGGCGTGCCGGCCTACCTGGAAATGTCCAGCATCAACCCGGTGTTCCTGCTGCCCGGCGCGCTGGCCGAGCGCGGCGCGGCACTGGCCGAAGAATTCTTCGCCTCGTGCACCGCCGGCAGCGGCCAGTTCTGCACCAATCCAGGACTGGTGATCGTGCCGGATGACGCGTCCGGCGATACCTTCGTCGCCGACGCGCTGGCGCGCTTCGAGGCAGCGGCACCAGGGGTGCTGTTTTCGCGCGGCGTGATGGACGGACTGCAGGAGGCCGTGGATGCGTTGCAGGGCGCCGGCGCCACTTGCCTGGTCGGCGGACACTCCGCGGGGCCGGGCTATCGGTTCCAGCCCACCTTGCTGCAAGTCAACGCGCGCGACTTCATCGAACGCTCCGACGAACTGCAGCGCGAAGCCTTCGGCCCGGTCAGCCTGCTGGTGCGCGTGTCCGGCGAGACAGAAACCCTGGCGCTGATCGCGCAGCTGGAAGGCAACCTCACCGGCACCGTCTACTCCGCCGCCGATGGCCGCGACGATGCGACGCTGGCGCGGGTCTGCCATGCCTTGCGTCCGCGCGTGGGGCGACTGATCGCCAACCGCATGCCCACTGGCGTGGCCGTGAGCGCTGCGATGAATCACGGCGGCCCCTGGCCCAGCACCGGCCACCCCGGCTTCACCGCGGTGGGCATGCCCTCCGCGATCCGCCGCTTCGCCGCGCTGCACTGCTACGACCACCTGGCCGACGCGCTGCTGCCGCCGGAGTTGCGCGACCGCAATCCCGGCGGCGTCGCGCGGCTCGTGGATGGCCAGTGGCGCAGCGACGACGTGTCCGCGTCGGCATGAACATAGGCGGCAGCGGTGCCATGCGCCGCTGCCGCATGTTCCGGATGCGCAAACCGGCATGACGCCGATGCGCAGTCGCCAGCTCCGAGGGAGCGCCGGCTGCACGCTGAAACACGTGGGTGCCGCGCGCTACCCACTACAATCGCGGCATGACCGACTCCGCCGCCCACGACCTTGTCCGTTTCATCCGCGCCAAGATTCCGCTGGCGCAGGCGATGGATCTCGAACTGCTGGCCCATGACGCCCACCGGCTCGCACTGCGCGCACCACTGGCCCCCAACGTCAACGACAAGGGCTGCGCGTTCGGCGGCAGCCTGGTGAGCCTGATGACCCTGGTGGGCTGGGGCCTGGTGGAACTCGAGCTGCGTGCACGCGGACAACACTGCGACGTGTTCGTGGGCGAATCCACCGTACGCTATCTGCAGCCGATATGGGCGGACTTCCACGCCGAGGCGCGGCTCGCCGCGGAGGCGGACTGGGCGGCCTTCTTCGACACGCTGCAGGCGCGCGGCAAGGCGCGCATCGAGGTGGAATGCAGCGTGCCCGGCACGGACGGCAAACCCGCTGCCACGCTGTCCGCACGCTTCGTGGCCAAACGCCACGATTGAAGCCGCGCGGCCACCGCCGCAGAATGCGTGGACCATTGGGGGAGAACATTCATGTACCGCATCCTGCTTCCGCTCGCCGCCGTCGCACTGCTCGCCGGCTGCGCCAAGAGCGCCCGCAACGACAGCCTGACCGCCACGCTCAGCGCCTACAACAGCGCGGTGCGTTGGGACGGCATGCAAAGCAGCCAGCAATTCGTCGACCCCGAAGTGCTAAAGGCACATCCGCTTACCGATTTCGACATGCAACGCTACCAGCAACTGCGGGTGACCGACTACGACGACGGCTCCGGCCCTGCGCCGCTGGGCGACGACGAAGTGCAGCAGACGGTGAAGATCAGTTTCGTCAATATCCATACGCAGTCCGAACGCAGCATCGTCGTACGCCAGACCTGGCGTTACGACGACAAGACCAAGCACTGGTGGCTGGAAAGCGGCATGCCCGACCTCGGACATAACTGAGCCGCCACCCGGATCGCCTATAATCGACGGTTTAACCGTACCGGCGCGCCCTTCGCGCCCGTGGAACCGACATGCAAGATTTCCTGCACAAGCTGCCCCAGTTCATCGGCAACCATGTGGCGCTGGCCGCGCTGTTCGCGATCCTGCTGGTCGCGGTGATCGTGGTGCAGATCGGCCTGCTGTTCAGCAAGACCAAGGAGCTGACGCCAGCCGGCCTGACCCAGCTCATCAACCGCGACAGCCCGCTGCTGATCGACCTCTCGGCCATCGCCGACTACGAGAAGATGCATGTGCCCGGCGCGCGCCACGTGCTGATGAGCCAGTTCGACCCCGAGAACAAGGAGCTGACCAAGGCCAAGGAACTGCCGGTGGTGGTGATGGACAAGGACGGCAACGGCAACTCGACCAAGGCCGCGCAGCGGCTGGTCAAAGCGGGCTTCCAGAAGGTCTATTTCCTGGGCGGCGGCGTGCTCGCCTGGCACCAGGCGCAGCTGCCGGTGGCGAAGGGCAACAAATAACCGCTACGGGTGGATGCCCGCGCGGGCGGCGATGATCTGCGCCAGCACGTCCGGCGCGTAGTCGAACGAGTCGTAGTAGAGCCTCGCCTCCGGCAGGCCCGCCGCCACGAAACGGTGGCGCGCCACCTCGATCATCGCGGGCGGCCCGCTCATGTAGACGTCGTGCGCCGAGAGGTCGGCATGGTCGGCCAGCACCGCGTCGTGCGCCAGCCCCACGCGCAGGCCCGAGGCGCAGCCCTCCTCCGACAGCACGGCATGGAAGCGCAGCTGCCGCGCCTGACGCTGCCACTGCCCGATCTGCGGCAGCAGGTACAGGTCCGCCGCGCGGCGCACGCCCCAGTACACGTCCATGGCGCGGCGCGTGCCGAGTTCGATGAAATGCTCGACGATGGCTTTCACCGGCGCGATGCCGGTACCGCCGGCCACGAAGATCATCGGCCGTTCCGAATCCTCGCGCGCCACGAAGGTGCCCAGTGGCGCCTCGATGCGCAACGTCTCGCCTACGGCCAAGCCCCCGGCCACGTGCGACGTGAAGCCGCCACCGGCGACATGCCGCACGTGCAGTTCGATGCTGCCGTCGGCCTGCGGTCCGTTGGCGATGGAGAACGGCCGGCGCCGCCCGTCGTCCAGCAGCACATCGAGGTACTGGCCCGGCAGCCATTGCAGGCGCGGCTCGCCATCGACGGGCTGCAGGTGAAGGCCGGTCACGTCGGGCGCCAGTGCGTGCTTTTCGGCCACGCGCACGCTCAGCTGGCGACGCGCGATGTCCTCCACCGAGGCCACCTCGCGCGCCTCCAGCAACAGATCGCTGGCCGGCTCCGCCTGGCACAGCAGCACGGCGTGGTGGGCGCGTTCGTCCGCGTCCAGCGCCAATGGCGGATTGCGCGGATACTCGCAGCGGCCTGCCAGCAGGGTGGCCTTGCAACTGCCGCAGACGCCCGCCCGGCACGAGTACGGCAACGCGATGCCGGCGCGCTGCGCGGCTTCCAGCACGGTTTCGCCCGCGGCCACGTCGAAGCGGCGGCCGGTGCTTTTCAGGGTGACGGTATACACGCGCACATTGTCGCCGCGATGCTCCCCGGCCGACAATGCGTACCTGTTTCGCGAGGATTGACCATGGCCATCTGGCAGCAGGAAACCGATCTGGCACGCATCAACGCATGGAGCGCCAACACGCTGATGCAGGTGCTGGGCATACGCATCACCGGGATCGGCGAGGACTGGCTGAGCGGCACCATGCCGGTGGATGCCCGTACCCACCAGCCCTATGGCCTGCTGCACGGCGGCGCCTCGGTGGCACTGGCCGAGACGCTGGGCAGCACCGCCGCGATGCTCACGCTGGACCCCGCGCGGTTTCGCGCGGTGGGCCTGGAGATCAACGCCAACCACGTGCGCGGCGTGCGCGAAGGCACCGTCACCGGCACCGCGAAGGCATTGCATCTCGGCCGCAGCACGCAAGTGTGGGAAATCCGCATCGAGGACGAGCGCCAGAAACTGGTGTGCATGTCGCGCATCACCATGGCGGTGGTGCCGGCCGAGGCGGTGGCGTCGCGTTGAACGCCGCCCCTTACGCCAGCCTCACCCCCGACCTCGTGCTGGATGCCGTGGGCAGCTGCGGGCTGTGGCCGGACGGCCGCCTGCTCGCGCTCAACAGCTACGAGAACCGCGTGTGGCAGGTGGGCGTCGAAGATGCGCCGCCGGTGATCGCGAAGTTCTACCGGCCCGGCCGCTGGAGCGATGCGGCCATCCTCGAGGAACACGCCTTCGCGCAGGAGCTGGCCGCCGACGAGGTGCCGATGGTGGCGCCGCTGACGTTCGACGACCGCAGTCTGCTGCACCACGGCGGCTTCCGCTACGCGCTGGCGCCGCGGCACGGCGGCCGCGCGCCGGCGCTGGAATCGCGCGAACAGCTGGAGTGGCTGGGGCGCCTGCTCGCGCGACTGCATGCGGTAGGCGCACGGCAACCGTTCGCCCACCGCGGCACGCTGGATCGCAGCACGATGATCGCGCAGCCGATGCAGGCCGTGCTGGCTTCGTCGCTGCTGCCCGCGCATCTGCAAGGCGGCTATCGCAGCGCGGCGCAACGGCTGGATGATGCCGTCGCCGGGCGCCTCGATGTCGTCGGTCCCGTGCGCAGCTTGCGACTGCATGGCGACTGCCACCCCGGCAACATCCTGTGGACCGACACCGGTCCGCACTTCGTCGATCTCGACGACGCGCGCATGGGCCCGGCGGTGCAGGACCTGTGGATGCTCGCCAGCGACGATGCCGCGATGCATGCGCTGCTGGATGGCTATACCCAGCTACGCGACTTCGACCATGCGGAGCTTGCGCTGGTCCCCGCGCTGCGCGCGATGCGCCAGCTGCACTACGCCGGGTGGATCGCCCAGCGCTGGCACGACCCCGCTTTCCCCGCGGCGTTCCCGTTCGCGGCCGAGGCGCGCTGGTGGGACGAGCACATCGCCGACCTGCACGAGCTGGCCGACGCGCTGGAATGACCGGTGTCGCGAAAGACAGCGCGCGTTGCGCGTCGATCGCCTAAGCTTCCGTTTTTTGCAGCGAGGCAAATGCGTGCGCAACATCCTGTTCCGCCTGATCGGCATTCTTGAAGTAGCCGGCGGCTGCTACGGCATGATCCTGATGCTGTACCGCCTGCTCCCGTTCCGCGCCAGCGACAGCGTGCTCGCCCTGATCGGGTTGGCGCTGTATGCCTTTGTGCTGGTGGCGGGCGTGCTGTTGCTCGAGAACGACGAGCGCGGCGTGCGCTGGTCGGGCTGGGCGCAGTTGCTGCAATTGCCTTTGATCGCCACGCCGGTGTTCACGTACGCGCTGTACAGCGGGGGCTATGTCAACGTGTTCGCCACGCTGCATCTGCCGCCGCACCTGGAGCTGGCATCGCACTTCGCCAGTCAGGGTTTCATGCTGCGCGTCGGCGGCCCAGCCGCCTCGCATCTGGGCATCAACCTGCTCGCGCTGCTGTCCTGGCTGGCCCTGAAGTTGCGTTGATCCGGCTCAGCCGAACACGATCGTGGCGATGGCGCCGTTGGTGTCGGTGCGTGGGCGCATCGACACCTGCCAACCGTAGAGGTCGCACAACCGGCGCACGATGGCCAGGCCCAGGCCCGCGCCGCTGCCGCCCGCACCTTCGCCGCGCACGCCGCGCTGGAACAGGCGCTCGGCGTCCTCGGGCTTGATGCCGGGGCCGGTGTCGATCACCTCGATGCGGCCCGCGCCCACTTCCACGCGCACGGTGCCTTCCAGCGTGTACTTGATCGCGTTGCCGATCAGGTTGGTGAGCGCCACCGACAGCACCGAGGCCGGCGCGTTGACGCTGAGCGGCTCGCGCGCTGCCAGCTCGACCTCGATCGGCTTACCGCGTACCTGCGGGCGCTGGCTCTCGATCACGTCGGCTGCGACCTTGGCCACTTCGGTGGTCTCGCCGCGGGTGGGACCGCGCCGCTCGGCGCGCGACAGCAGCAGCAGCGCCTCGATCAGCTCGGTGGCCTGGCGTGAGGCGCGCTCGATGCGCTTCAAGCGCTCGGCGAGCTTGGGGGTGAGGTCGGGCGAACCCTGCAATAACTCCGTGGTGCTGGAGATCACTGCCAGCGGCGTGCGCAATTCATGGCTGACGTCGGAGTTGAACTCGCGATCGCGTTCCACCATCGCGGTGAGCCGGGCCGAGTAATCGTCCAGCGCCTGCGCCAGCTCGCCCACCTCGTCGTCGGCGAAATGCAGCGCCAGCGGCTCGGCCTTGCCGGCCTTGCGGAAATCGCGGATGCGCTGCGCGAGTTGGGTTACCGGTTTCAGCACCTTGCGCGATAGCCACAGGCCGATGGCGAGCGAGAGCAGGCTGAAAAGCACCACTACCGCGATCAGCGAGGTGATCAGCTGGCGCTTGCCCAGATCCTCGCGACTGATGTCGTAACGCGTGAAACCGATGATGTCGTCCTTGCGCTGCACAGCCAGCTTGTAGTGACGCATCTTGCCGCTGGCATCCATCTCGTAGATGTCGTGGACGCCGGCAGGAAGGTTCTGCCAGGCCAGCGGCATCTTGTAGAGCGTGCGGTTGCTCTTGACCCATCCCTCAATAAGTTCGGACTGGAAGGGCTCACCGGCGATGGCGTGATCCACCGCTTGATCCACATCGTTCTGCATGCTGGCGTTGATCAGCTGATCTTCCACCTTGGCACGCACATACAACGAAGCCACGGCAAACAACGCGCTGAGGCCGAAGCCGAACAGCGCGAAGGAAAGAATGAGCCGGAAGCGAAGTTTGCGCCTGGACTGCATCAAGCTTGGACTGCGTCAGGCTCGACCATGCGGTAGCCGATGCCATGCCGCGTGTGGATCAGCGGCTTGTCGAAAGGCTTGTCGATGGCCGCGCGCAGGCCATGGATGTGCACGCGCAGGGAGTCGGAATCGGGCAGCTCCTCGCCCCACACCTTCTGCTCCAGGTCCTGGCGCGTCACCACCGAGGGGCTGGCTTCCATCAACGCCTGCAGCAGCTTGAGGCCGATCGGGTTGAGCTGGATGGCCTTGCCCGCGCGGCTCACGGTGAGCGTGTCGAGGTTGTAGGTGAGGTCGGCCACCTTGAGCACGCGGCTCTGCGGACCCTTGCCGCGGCGCGCCAGCACTTCCAGCCGCGCGGAAAGCTCCTGCAGCGCGAAGGGCTTGGTCATGTAGTCGTCGGCGCCGGATTCGAAGCCGGTGAGCTTCTGCTCCAGCGCGTCGCGCGCGGTCAGCATCAGGATCGGCGTCTGCTTGTGCGCCTCGTGGCGCAGCTTCTTCGCCACTTCCAGGCCGTCCATGCCGGGCAGCGTGAGATCGAGCACGAGCACATCGAAATCGTGCACTACCGCCAGATGCAGGCCGGTCACGCCATCGCCGGCAAAATCCACCACGTGGCCGCGATCTTCCAGATAGTCGCCGATATTGGTCGCGATATCGCTGTTGTCTTCAATCACCAGTACGCGCATGCGTCACTCCGCGATGCCGCCGGCGGGGCCGGCCTGAGCCGCAAGCTTAACATTCGCACCGCACGAAACCCGCAGGAAACCCGCTGCGGCCTGAACGCTGGCGCCGCCGGACGGCAAACCGCCGGAAACGGGCCCCGCAAGGCAAGCACCCAAGGGAGATAGCCACAAAACGGCGGCGATCGTTTTGGCGGCTTTTCTTCGGAGTGCCGCCATGGATGGCCGCCTCTTGATCTTCGCGTTCACGGACGAACGCACGAATACGGCCCATAAAAAAACGGATGTGGCGTCTGACGCCACATCCGGATACAGGGCTCGTCCCGTTTACCGCATCCGTCGCTGCAGGCCTTGCGACACGCATCGGCAGCGACAGTGCAATCGTTTATAGAGGCGGGGGAGTTAGGCCTTGGTTAACTCGCATGCACGGCGTTCATTTCGCGTTTGCCTTGGCGCGACGCTTGATGCGCTTCGCTTCGCCGGCCTGCGCCTCGAGCAGCTCGATGATCGCGCCGGCCACATCCACGCCGGTGACCGCTTCGATGCCTTCCAGCCCCGGCGAGGCATTCACCTCCAGCACCAGCGGGCCGCGGTCCGAACGCAGCAGATCGACACCGGCAATGCCCAGCTCCAATGCCGCCGCCGCCTGCACGGCGACGCGCTTTTCCTCAGCGCTCAGCTTCACCGGCTCCGCGCTGCCGCCGCGATGCAGGTTGGCGCGGAAGTCGCCCGCGCTGGCTTCGCGCTGCATCGCCGCCACCACCTTGCCGCCGACCACGAAGCAGCGCAGGTCGCAACCCTTCGCCTCGGCGATGAACTCCTGCACCAGGAAATTCGCATACATGCCGCGGAAAGCCTCGATCACGCTCTGCGATGCACTGCGCTTCTCGGCCAGCACCACGCCGGTGCCCTGGCTGCCTTCGTTGAGTTTGATGACGTGGGGCGGATCGCCCAGCATCGCGAGCAGGTCCTCGGTATCGTCGGGGTTGTCGCCGAACACGGTGACCGGCATGGCGATGCCCTGCGCGGCGAGCATCTGCAGGCTGCGCAGCTTGTCGCGCGCGCGCAGCACGGCGTCGGAGGAATTGGGCGTGTACACGCCCATCGTCTCCAGCTGGCGCAGTACGGCGGTACCGTAGAACGTGGTCTGCGTGCCGATGCGCGGGATCGCCGCATCGAGGTCGCGCACGGGCTTGCCCTTGTAGCGCATCGCCACATCGCCGGGCGCGATGCGCATGTAGCAGCGCAGCGGGTCGAGCACGCGCACCACATGGCCGCGCGCGCGCGCCGCGTCCACCAGCCGTTGGGTCGAATACAGCCGCGTGTTGCGCGACAGGATGGCAATCTTCATGGATGGTCCGTGGCCGCCTGCGGCGGTCGTGGCTGGGTGTAGGCGCGGGCCGGGTCGACCGCGAAACGCCCGTGCAGTGCGCTGCGGCCGAGCAGCATGGGAAACAGCATGTGCCGCCGATCGGTCAGGTTGATGTCAGCCTCGAAACGCCGCCCCGCCAGCAGGATTTCGCTGCGGATGAACCATCGCTCGGTGCGGCGGCCGCCGGTGTCGGTGACCGTACGCCGATCCAGCGCGCGCGCCTCGCAGCACACGATGCCCGGCGCATGCCGCCCCGGGCGTACCGTGAAGCGCAGCCATATCGCGCCGTCGCGCAGGAAACTCTCCAGCGTTTCCACATGCAGCGCACTGCTGCGCGCGCCGGTATCGAGCTTGGCCTTGAGCTGGGCGATGCCGAGTTGGGGCAACGCCAACCGCTCGCGCCAGCCCAACACGCACGGACTCGAGGTGGCCGGATCCGTCATGGGTGTGGTCGCACTCGCTGGGGTGGCGATGGGAACTGGCCGACTCATACGTGTGATACGGGGAAGTGGAGCGGGTGAAGGGAATCGAACCCTCGTCAGTAGCTTGGGAAGCTACAGCTCTACCATTGAGCTACACCCGCGTGTCGGCCCGCGGATGGTAACCCGGGAGACAGCATGGTGGGAATCGCCGAACCGGAGCCCGGCGTGAACCGCTCCTCGCCCATCGATATCCACTCGCTGAACCGTCGACGCGCCGAGCGCGAAAACTAAGCCGACCCTAATCCCTGCCGTAGGCATAATCGGGTCGTCAAAGCGCGGCGAACAGCAGGCTTGCGACCAGGCACGGCGCACTCCGCCGCTTCGTACCACGCGGGAACCGGGAGACCCGAAATGCATACGCTTGTCCATCTGCCTGCCCCTTGGCGCCGCCGCTGGCAGCCGCTGTTGGCCGCGCTGCTCGTGTGTGCCGCGGCCACGCTGGCCCAGGCGCAATCCGTCGACGATGGCGGCGACAGCGGCGCCCCGCCGGATCGCGTGGCGCGCCTGTCCTACATCGCCGGCGATCTCGGCCTGCTGCCGGCCGGCAGCCAGGATTGGGGCAGCGCCGACCTCAACCGCCCGTTGACCACGGGCGACCGGCTCTCCACCGGCGACGGCGCGGTCGCCGAACTGGATCTGGGCAACAGCAGCCTGCGCATGGCCGGCGATACCGACTTCGGCATGCTCAACCTCAACGACAGCCTCGCGCAGATGGAGCTGACCCAGGGCACGCTGAACCTCAGCGTGCGCGACCTCGACCCCGGCCAGAGCTACGAGATCGACACGCCCACGCTGGCGCTGGTGGTGAACCAGCCCGGCACCTACCGCATCGACGTGGACAACGGCGGCACCGGCACGCGCGTCACCGTGTTCGACGGCCAGGCCGAGGTGTACGGCGAGAACAACGCACAGCACGACGTGTCCGCCGGGCGCAGCTACCAGGTCGATGATTCCTCGCTGACCGTGATAGCGGTCTCCGATATCGGCAGCGGCGACGCCTTCGACAACTGGTGCAGCGAACGCGACCAGCGCTACGCCCAGGCCGCGGACACGCGCTACGTATCCGCCGACGTGGTCGGCTACCAGGATCTCGACGAATACGGCAGTTGGCAGGACTCGCCCGACTACGGCACGGTCTGGTACCCCAGCCAGGTACCGGTGGGTTGGGCACCGTACCGCAACGGCCACTGGACCTGGATCGCCCCCTGGGGCTGGACCTGGGTGGACGACCTGCCGTGGGGCTTCGCGCCCTACCACTACGGACGCTGGGCCTGGATCCACGGTGCCTGGGGCTGGGTCCCGGGCCCCCGGCGCGAACGTCCGGTGTACGCGCCGGCGCTGGTGGGGTTCGTGGGCGGCGGCGGCTGGGGCGTATCCGCCGGACTCCGGGGCGGCGCCCCCGTGGGTTGGTTCCCGCTGGGGCCGGGCGAGGTCTACAACCCCTGGTACCGCTGCAATTTCGCCTGCTACCAGCGCGTCAACATCACCAACATCAACGTGCACAACACGATGTACCGCAACTCGGTCATCAACCGCATCAACAGCCAGTACAACCTCTATCGCGAAGGCCGCGCACCGCAGGGCGTCAACTATGCGAACCGCGCCGCGCCGCGCGGCTTCACCGCCGTGCCCGGCTCGGCCTTTGCCAGCGGGCAGCACGTGCAACGCGACCTGCTCCAGGTCGACTCGCACCAGCTTGCCGCCGCGCCCGTGACGTCCGCCGGCGTGACTTCGCTGCGCCCAGCGCCGCGGTCCATGACGCAACCGTTCAACCCGCGGATGCGTTCGCTGCCTACTGCGGATTTCCGCCGCAGCGTGGTGGCGCGCACGCCTCCGGCTGCGCAGACAAATTCCGCCCCATCGAACGAACGCGCACCGCAACGCCCGGGCACGACATTCGACAACGTGCACCTGTTGAACGCGCAAGCCGGTGCGGCACGTCCTGCTCCCGCCAATCTGCCGAACATGCACCGCGTGGAGGCCATGCCGCCGCGTGCCGATACCCTGCCCTCGGCTCGCTACGTCCGTCCGGAAACGACCATGCGCACGCTGCCCACGGTCGAACCGATCCGCCGCGCCTCGCCGGCCGACATGCAGCCGCGACCGGGCGTGAGCTTCATCTCCGGTCCGGAGCCGTCCCGTCCGCAGCCGTCCGATTACAGCGCGCGTCCCGCTGACACGCTTCCGCAAGCGCCGCAGTTCCAACGTGTCCCGCAATACGCACAGCCACGCAACCAGCCGGTGCAGGGGCAATCGCTGCGGCCGTCGTACTACCAACCGCAGCAGCGCCAAAGCTTCAATCCTTCCTACGAACCGATGCAGCGCGGAAACAGCCAGCCGTCCTGGCAGCCGCAGCAACGCTTCCAGCAGGCGCCCCATTCCGCGACGCCATCCCAGGCGCAACCACAACGGCACGCCGAGTCGTCAAACAGGGCGCCACCGCCCAGCAAGTACGAACAGCAGCACTGAACCTCGAAGGGCTGGGCCTGCATACCCCCCCCTGCACGCAGGGGAGGGAGCAAGGCGCCGCCAGCGGCTACAATGGCCGCATGCAGATCATGCTCAACGGCCAGCCGCGCGATTGCGCGCCCTCCACCACGATTGCCCAGCTCCTGGAGACCGCCGGTTACGGCGGCCGGCGCGTGGCGGTGGAGTTGAACCGCGAAATCGTGCCGCGCAGCCAGCACGCCAGCCACCTGCTCGCCGACGGCGACCAGGTCGAGATCGTCCACGCCATCGGCGGCGGCTGATCCCACCTCGCCATCCGATCCATCGCGGCGAGTGCCGCGGAAGAAGGCCCACCATGAACCTCAAGACCCTCGACGTTACCGACCCGCTGGTCATCGCCGGCACCAGCTACGCCTCGCGCCTGCTCACCGGCACCGGCAAATACCGGGATTTCGACGAGACGCGCGCCGCCTCGCAGGCCGCCGGCGCGGAGATCGTCACCGTGGCGATCCGCCGCGTGAACATCGGCCAGGACGCGAACGCGCCCAGCCTGCTCGACGCGCTGCCGCCTGACCAGTTCACCCTGCTGCCGAACACCGCCGGCTGCTACAACGCGGCGGATGCGGTGCGCACCTGCAAGTTGGCGCGCGAACTGCTGGACGGCCACAAGCTGGTGAAGCTGGAAGTGCTGGGCGATCAGAAAACCCTGTTTCCCGATGTGGTGGAAACGCTGAAAGCCGCCGAAATCCTCGTCGCCGACGGTTTCGACGTGATGGTCTACACCAGCGACGACCCGATCCTCGCGAAGAAGCTCGAGGAAATCGGCTGCGTGGCGGTGATGCCGCTGGCCGCGCCGATCGGCTCGGGCCTGGGCATCCAGAACCGCTACAACCTGCTGGAGATCGTGGAAAGCGCCAAGGTGCCGATCATCGTCGATGCCGGCGTGGGCACGGCGTCCGATGCCGCGGTGGCGATGGAGCTGGGCTGCGACGGCGTGCTGATGAACACGGCCATCGCCGGCGCCAGGGACCCGGTGCTGATGGCGCACGCGATGAAGCTGGCGATCCAGGCCGGCCGCGCTGCGTTCAAGGCCGGCCGCATCCCGCGCAAGCGCTATGCATCGGCTTCCAGCCCGATCGACGGCACCATCGGCTGATGCCATGAGCGACACGCACGACCACGGCGGCGAACACGAAGGCGCCGAACACCTGCAGGTCATGCGCCGCATCCGCAGCTTCGTGCTGCGCGAGGGCCGCATGACGCCGGCGCAGCAGCGCGCGTTCGACGAGCACTGGGCGCGCTTCGGCATCGATTACAGCGGCAGCGCGCAGGACTATGCCGCCCGCTTTGGGCGCACTGCGCCGCTGGTGATGGAAATCGGCTTCGGCAACGGCGAGGCCCTGGCATGGGCCAGCGAGCACGACCCTGCGCGCGACTATCTCGGCATCGAGGTGCACGGGCCCGGCGTGGGCCGGCTGATGAACACGCTGGCCGCGCGCGATGCGCGCAACGTACGCCTCTACAAGCACGACGCGGTGGAAGTACTGGAAAACGAGATCCCGCCGGGCACGCTGACCGAGGCCCGCATCTGGTTTCCCGACCCCTGGCACAAGAAGCGCCACAACAAGCGCCGTATCGTCCAGCCTGGTTTCGTCGCCCTGCTCGCCTCGCGCATGGCGCCCGACGGCCTCCTGCACCTGGCCACCGATTGGCAGCCCTACGCCGAGCACATGCTGGAAACGATGGAGGCCGCGCCCGGCTGGCGCAACGCCATCGCGCCCGGCCAGTACGCCGAGAAGCCGGCGTGGCGCATCGAGACCCACTTCGAGCGACGGGGCCTGAAACTGGGCCATGGCGTGTGGGACCTGCTCTACCGGCGCGCGCCATGACGTGAAAGCGGCGCCGCCTTCGGGCGGTGCTTCGTTTGCCCTTCATCTTTGCCGGGATAGCCTCGGAGCGAAGGGGGACGCTACGGAAACCCTTTTCCAAAGCAACCGTTACCCCACTTTCCGCCTGCCCCAGCCAGCGGCGACAGAGGCAACGGTTCACCAGCACTTGCACCTCGCCGCTTATACTTGCGCAACCCAATCAGGGACGAGCGCCGCAGCGTGAATTCGCCACTGCCACTCCACGATTCGACGCCCCGTCGGGGGGCGTACTGATGCCGCTCGCGCTCACCCCCGAAATGATCCTGGTGCTCGGGCTGGTGGGCTTCACCATGCTGATGCTGGTGCTGGAGTGGATCCGCGCCGACATGGTGGCTTTGCTGGTGGTGGTGGTAATCGGCCTCACCGGCGTGATTCCTTCGGAGAAGGTATTCAACGGCTTCGCCGGCAACGCCGTGATCGCGATCATCGCGATCATGATCATGGGCGAGGGTCTGGACCGCGCCGGCGTGCTCAACCTCACCGCGCACATGGTGATGAGGCTGGCCAAGGGCATGGAGTCCCGCCTCGGCCTGGTCATCAACCTGATGGCCAGCCTGTTCAGCGCGGTGATTCCCAGCCAGGCGCTGGCCGCACTGATGATCCCGGTATCCAGCCGCCTGTCTGCGCGCACCGGCGTGCCGCTGTCGAAGCTGCTGCTGCCGATGGCGTTCTGCATCCTCACCGCCACCAACACCACGCTGATCGCCAACTCGCCGCTGATCGTGCTGAACGACCTGATCGCCAGCGCGAACGCGAACCTGCTGCCCGGTGCGCACACGATTCCGAAGTTCGGCCTCTTCAGTGTGACTCCCGCTGGCCTTGCGCTGGCCGCGGTGGGCATCGGCTATTTCTACTTCTTCGGCCGCAAGCTACTGCCGGGTCACGAAGACGAACGCCTCAAGGTGACGCCCGGCCGTACCGAGAGCTACTTCGCCGACACCTACGGCATCGCCGGCGAGACGTCCGAACTCACCGTCACCGCCGAAAGCCCGCTGGTGGGCATGAGCATCGGCGAGGCCGAACAACTGCACGACGCGCCGCTGATCCTTGCCATCAAGACCGGCAACGAATCACGCATGGCCCCGCCGGCCGACCTCGTGATCTGGGTGGGCTCGGTGCTGGGCGTGCTGGGGCCGCGCGAGCAGCTCAACCAGTTCGCCAACAACCAGCTGTGCAAGCTGTCCACGCGGATGCGCCAGCTGGGCGAGCTGTTCAACCCCACGCGCGCGGGCATTTCCGAAGTGGTGATCCCGCCGGTGTCCCGCTTCATCAAGCACACCGTGGGCGACCTGCGCCTGCGCAAGCGCTTCGGCATCTCGGTGCTGGCGGTGAACCGCGGCGACCAGGTGCTGCGCGACGACGTGCGCGCGGTGACACTGCGCGCGGGCGATACCGTGGTGGTGCACAGCACCTGGCGCGACCTTTCGCTGGCAGCGGAAGACCGCGACCTCGTGGTGGTCACCGACATCCCGAAGGAAGAGCAGCGTCCCGGCAAGATCTGGCAGGCGGTGGGCTTCTTCGTGCTGGCCAAATGCCTGGCCCTGTTCACCAATCTCGACCTGTCGGTGGCGATGATGACCGGCGCCATCGGCATGCTGCTCTCCGGCGTGCTGAACATGGACGAGGCGTACAAGGCGATCAACTGGAAAACCATCTTCGTCACCGCCTGCCTGATCCCCCTGGGCTGGTCGATGGATGCCACCGGTACCGCCGCGTGGGTGGCACAGTACGTGCTGCACTACCTGGGGCACGCCTCGCCATGGGTGCTGCAGGCCACGCTGGCCATACTCACCCTGCTGTTCTCGCAGGTGATGTCCAACGTGGGCGCCACGGTGATGATGGTGCCCATCGCCATCTCGGTGGCGGTGGCCACCGGCGGCAACCCCTCGGCCTACGCGCTGATCGTGGCCGTGTCCTCGTCCAACACCTTCCTGCTCAGCTCCGGTCACCCCGCGCTGATGATGGTCACCGGCCCTGGCGGCTACAAAGGCAGGGATTTCCTGCGCGTGGGCGCGCCGCTGACGCTGGCCATGCTGGTGGTCACCCTGGTATCGATCAATCTGCTGTTCCGCTGAGGCCCCTCGGACGGGCATCGACGGGGCGCCTCGCCCGGTACGGCCTAAGCAGGAAGGCGCGCCTGCGGTGCCACCAGGACCTAGGCATTGGGGACTTGTTCAGTGAATGACCTGAATCCGTCACGAATTGGCGGTTGAATCGGAGAGCAAGGGGATTCACCCGCCCCCACCCTGAACAGCCAGCTACCAAAGTGGTGGCGAATGCACTGCCAATGTGACAATGTGAGAGTTCAGGGGGGCCAATCCGCGCCGGTAGGGGCCAGCGCGGACGGCTCATTAAGGAGTACGCACCATGTTGGACACCGGAATGCTTGCCGCCACACTGGCGGCAACTGCGACTTCGTTCGCAGCCATCCTTGTGTTGCGCAGGTTTGCGGAACCACTCGGCCTGCTGGACCACCCTGGCCATCGCAAGCTGCACGCAGGCAGCGTGCCACTGGTCGGGGGACTCGCCATTTTTACCGGTGTGCTGGTTGGCGCATTCATCGACCGCCATCAGCTCCCGCACTTCGCGCAAATCCTGCTCGCTACCTCGACGATCTTGGTCTTGGTGGGGGCACTCGACGACCGCGAGGATCTGAGTGTGCGCATGCGCCTCGTGGTGCAAACCGCAGCCATCCTCGTCATGATCGGCACCACCGGCGTCTACATCCACACCCTGGGGCGGGTGTTCGGCCATGATCTGGTCCTGGGGTGGCTAGGCATTCCACTCACCGTGGTCGCTGTAATCGGGCTGGTGAATGCCTTCAACATGATGGATGGCATCGATGGTCTCGCTGGCGGCCTCGCGCTGGTCTGTGCAGCGGCGATCCTGCATTTCACTAATGCTCCACCCGCCGGAGCTCAATTCCTTTTAGCCCTGCTGGTCGCAGCGATTCTGCCCTACTTGGCCGTCAATCTCGGCCTGCTGGGCCGCAAGATATTCATGGGTGACGCCGGCAGCATGCTGATCGGCTATCTGCTGTCATGGATACTGATACGCCTGAGCCAGCAATCTGGCTCTCACTTGTCCCCAGTAGACGTGCTGTGGTGTGTGGCGCTCCCCGTACTCGATACGCTAGCCGTGATGTTCCGCCGTTTGCGCGAACACAAATCGCCATTCATGCCCGATCGCGGACATATACATCACATCCTGATGGGTATGGGCTTGGGCCCGCGCGCTACGCTCATTGTCTTGCTTGCGTTGGCTACCACCATTGCTTTTGCTGGCAGCTTGGTCCGGCAGCTAAATTTGGGCGCCGGCTCCAACCTCATCGCGTTCATCACCCTTATGATCGGATACATCGCGCTGGCCAATCGCACTTGGGCGAGACAGCAAGCTCGCACAATGGGCAGGGTGCAGCCACAGAGCCGCGCAGCCGCGGCTGCTAACGATGCCGATATCACGCCAATGGGCGTGCTGGCGAACCGCAATACGCCCCAGGACGGGGCACAAGGTAGCTAATAGGCTGCTGAAATTAGCATAATGACGTCAATGTCGTGCACCGTCCGCAATACAGTCAGGTATTCTGGTCGCCGATGTAAGTACTCAACGGCCACCTGCTACAACAGGCAGAGGGGGGGTAAATGCCGTTGTGGATCGTCCAGCAGTGGCATGCCAAGCGCCCCGAGCTCTTCCACTGAAATCAAAGAGTCATCCGAGTCTTGACTCCTATGTGATCCCCGCAATGATGCGCTTCACGGCGGACGCAGACGAGTACCTGCTTTCCACCAGAGGTTTGCCCTTTTTGGCCATTTCGTTCCTCAACGCTGGCTGATCCAGGAGCTTTGTAGCCAGTGATTCCAATTGGTGCTCCGCTTCGCCGACGCAAACGCAACCAACGCCCTCGGTTTCAATGATTTGCTCCAGGTCATTCCCGGCATTGATTCGCGCGAGCACGGGTAAGCCCGCACGCAGGTAAGTCAGAAACTTGCCCGGTATGTTGTGCGTGGTATGCCGCGGGTCGAGCGCAATCAGGCCTACATGGCATTGCGCCAGCAAACCGGGTATCGACTTGGAGTCGACCTCATCCATGAACAATACGTGGCGCAGGTCATGCAGTTTTGCGTGCTCACGCAAACGTTCCACCTCACTGCCGCGCCCCACGAAAAGAAACCCTGCGTCATTACGACCGGCCAAATCCTCTGCCAGCTCCAGCAAGCAGTCCATTCCCTGCGCTGCCCCCATGTTTCCGGCATAGACAAAGATCATCCTTCCGGCAAGCAGTGTGGATTGCAACGAAATGTTGCATTCGCCATGCGTCGGCGCGGACAGCCAGTTCTCCAGCACTTCAATTCGCGCGCCACTGCCAGCAGTTGCTGCGACCATGGGCGCATTGCCGGGTGTTTGCACGCCGATCACGTCAGCCTGCCGGTATTGATAGCGCTCCACGTGTTTCAGTAGACGATAAGCCAGGCCGCGTCGCATGATGCCGGCATCCGCGGCCCAATCGGGGAACAGGTCGCGCAGGATCAAATACCCGCGGCAACCGCTGGCCCGCTTGACCCGCTTGGCAACCAGGCCAAGAAATATCGTGGGCGAGTACCACACCACGCCTTCCCAACGAGTTGCCGCAAGACCCGACTTGCGCAATCCCCTGAGCAGTGCGAACGGCAGCCACATCTCCGCAAATGCGCGACGCACCAGGCCCACGTCTTTGGTCTGCGGCGCGCGCACCCGCAACACGGTTGCGCCATCCATCTGTTCGATGGCAGCAGGTGTCGGTAATCCTGCAGCAGGTATCAGCACCGTAACCCGGTGTCCCTGCGCCACCATTTCCGTGACAAGGTCATGCAGTTGCACCGCGCCGGAAATGCGTGCGGGCGGATAGGTGTCGGCCACCAACAAAAGGCGCATCAATGTGGCGTCCGGCCGTTGCCCGCCTGTCCGGTCGAGAAATGCTTGCGCGCTGCGTCTCCAAGCATACGAGCGTACTCTTGTGCTTCCGGCGTACCATCCGCGGGTGCCCACAATGGAAATTCATGCGGTTCGTCCGGGTTGAATGGCCCCGCCTTCACCTCGAGCAATACCGAGCCGTGTGCCAGCGACAACACCGAATTCCAGCAGTCACCGCTGACTTCGACCGTGGCCCCCATCGACACGCCACCTCCGGCGCCAAACGGAACGACACGCTCAACATTCCCTTCATCGTCGAACAGCGCCACGGCAAACTGACCGCGCAACGCCACCAGCAGTTTGCTGCGCGGGTTGACTGAATGCTTGTATGGCCGCAGGTAGCTGCCTGGCTCGATGGCGTTCAACAAGCGCTGGCAAGGATCGGCATACGACGTGTGGATGTTGTGGTGCTGGCGCAGGCGCGGGGAGGCGACTGCGCGCCTTGTCAGCTCATCCAGCATTGCCGCATCGAATTCCGTGACACCCATGGTTTCCCGTCCCATCCAGTTCCAGAACAAATGCCGCTCAGTCGCGCTTCCAGACCACGCGGTTCACATAATCGACGTAACTGAGCACGATGCGCACGACCTTGTCCGAAACGTTCGGCATGCTGTAGTCGGCCACCTGCCGCAACAAGCGCTGCTCGCCAGCAGGTTGCGATTCGAGGATGGCCAGGCCTTGCATCACGCGCTCCGGGCGCGTCCCCACCATCATTACCGCG
This sequence comes from Rhodanobacter sp. DHG33, assembly GCF_014843005.1. Taxonomy (GTDB): domain Bacteria; phylum Pseudomonadota; class Gammaproteobacteria; order Xanthomonadales; family Rhodanobacteraceae; genus Rhodanobacter_A. The sequence continues at coordinate 105,915 of NZ_JACYXM010000001.1, forward strand.
GCTTCCTCCATGCCTTCCGGACGCTCGTGCGCGTCGCGCAGGTTGAGCGCACGGAAGTTGAGGATGGATGCTTCCTCGTTGATTGTACCGCTGTCGGACAGCACCGCCCTGGCATCCTTCTGCAAACGCACGTAGTCGCTGAATCCAAGCGGTTTCAACAGGTGGATCCGGTCGTCCAACTTCACGCCCAGCGCATCAATGCGCTTGCGTGTGCGCGGGTGCGTCGACACCACAACCGGCAGTCCGTACGTCGATGCCACGGCGTTCAGGGTTTCCATCAATCCGGCAAAGTTGTGGTCCGAATCGATGTTTTCTTCCCTATGCGCGCTGACGACGAAATACTTGCCAGGCTGCAAACCAAGGCGCTGCAACGCATCCGAACGCTCGATGTTCGGTGCGTAGTACGTCAGCACCTCGTACATCGGGCTGCCGGTCTTGATGACCCGATCCGGTGGCAAGCCTTCGCGCAGCAGGTATTCGCGCGCGATGTCGCTGTAGGTCAGGTTGATGTCCGCAGTGTGATCGACGATACGCCGGTTGATTTCTTCCGGCACGCGCATGTCGAAGCAGCGATTGCCGGCTTCCATGTGAAAGACCGGAATCTTGCGTCGCTTGGCCGGGATCGCCGCAAGGCAGCTATTGGTGTCGCCCAGGATCAGCACCGCATCCGGCTGCACTTCAGCCAACACCTGGTCCGCTGCAATGATGACCTTGCCGATCGTTTCCGCCCCGCTGCTGCCGGCCGCCTCGAGGAAGTGGTCCGGTTTGCGGATGCCTAGATCCTCGAAGAAGATGCCGTTCAATTCGTAGTCGTAGTTTTGCCCCGTATGCACCAGCACGTGTTCGCAAAACGCATCCAGCTTGGCCATCACACGCGACAGCCGGATGATTTCCGGCCGTGTGCCGACGATGGTGGCAACCTTGAGTTTGCGTACACTCATACCTTGCTCGCCACCGTGTCGGGGTGTTCCCGGTCGAAGATCTCGTTGGCCCACAGCATCACTACCAGCTCATCGTCGCCAATGTTGGTGATGTCGTGCGCCCAACCCGGAATGGTTTCCACCACCAGCGGTTCGTCGCCCGTGCTCTCGACTTCGAACGTTTCGTTGGTGACCAGATGCCGAAAGCGATAACGTGCGCTGCCCTTGATGACAAGGAATTTCTCGGTCTTGGTGTGGTGGTAATGGCCACCCCGCGTGATCCCCGGATGCGCGGTGAAGAACGAGAACTGCCCGCAGTCCGGCGTTTTCAACATCTCCACGAACATGCCCCGCGGGTCGGCATGTTTCTCGACCTTGTAGCTGAAGGCCTCCGGGGGCAAGAAACTCACGTAAGTCGCGTACAGCGCACGCACCAATCCGGTGCCGACACGCTCGCTGACCAGTGATTGGCGCACGTTCCCGAACGCACGGATCTGCTGCGCGAGTTCGCCTACTGTTGTTGCGTAGACCGGCCCAGCTTCGGCAAACCGCAGGCCCTCCCCGGGCTCGGCCAGAAACCGCAACAACTCAGCCACCACGTCATCGATATAGATAAGCCGCACCGGCGATTCAGGGTTGTCAATGCGGATCGGCAGCCCGCGCGCGATGTTGTGGCAAAACGTGGCCACCGCCGAGTTGTAGTCAGGCCGGCTCCACTTGCCGAACACGTTGGCCAAGCGATAGATCGCCACCGACGCGCCACTGCGCTGCCCGTAGTCCGCCAAGGCCTCTTCGGCGTGGCGCTTGCTGACGCCGTAAGGATTGTCCTGCTCCACCTGAATCGACGAGGCGAACGCCAGGGGCAGCGATCGCCCGGTTGCCAGCAGCGCCTCGCACAGGCTCGCCGTGAACCCGGCGTTGCCTTGCTCAAACTCTGCGACGTCCTTGGGCCGGTTCACACCAGCCAAATGCACCACACGATCCGCGCGGCCGGCCAACTCGGCCAATTCCGCAGCCGACGTGGCGCGCGTCACCGGCAGCACTTCGAAATCCTTGTGCTCGCCCAGCGCAACCACCAGATTCTTGCCGATGAAGCCATCGGCGCCAGTCACCAGCACCCGCGTCACCATCGTCAATCCTCCGGCTCGGCAGGTCGGCCCGCCGCCAGCTCGCGAATGAAATGCAGCTTCAGCAGCAGCTTTTTCATGCCCTCCACGTCGAGCTGTTGCGTGTTGGCTGACGTGTAGTCGCCGGCTTCGCTCACGCGTTGCTCGCCGTGTTCGAAGAATGCCCCGTAGTTGAGGTCGCGCCGGTCCGGCGGGATCCGGTAGTAGTCGCCAAGATCTTCAGCACGCGCCATGCCCTCGCGGCTAACCAGGGTTTCGTGCTTTTTCTCGCCGTGACGGGTGCCGATGATCTTGATCGGGTGCTCGGGCTTCTTCAGCAGCTCGCGCAACGCGCAGGCCAGCGTATGCACCGTTGCGGCTGGCGCCTTCTGCACGAAGATGTCACCGCTGTTGCCGTGCTCGAACGCATACACCACAAGCTCGACCGCATCATCCAGCGTCATCATGAATCGCGTCATGTCGGGATCGGTGATCGAAATTGGCGTGTCCGACAGGATCTGCTGCACGAACAGCGGGATCACCGAACCGCGTGAAGCCATGACATTGCCGTAGCGAGTCCCGCAGATCATCGTCTTGCCAGGATCCACATTGCGTCCCTTGGCGATGAACACCTTCTCCATCATCGCCTTGGATATCCCCATGGCATTGATGGGATAGACAGCCTTGTCCGTACTGAGGCAGATGACCTTGCGCACACCGCACCGGATCGCCGCTTCGGTGATGTTCTCGGCCCCCAGGACGTTGGTCTTCACCGCCTCCATCGGATAGAACTCGCACGACGGCACCTGCTTCAAGGCCGCAGCGTGGAACACGAAATCCACCCCGCGCATGGCGCCGGTCACGCTCGCCAAATCACGCACGTCGCCGATGTAGAACTTCAACTTGTCAGACAAGTAATGCTTGCGCATATCGTCCTGCTTCTTTTCATCGCGGCTGAAGATGCGTATTTCACGAATACCCGTCTCAAGGAACCTGTTGACGACCGCATGTCCGAACGATCCGGTACCGCCCGTCACCAGCAATGTCTTGTCATCAAATATCATTTGCGTCCTACTTTGGAGGGACAAGCCTCAACCATAACAACTCTACAGCGCCAAGCCGTCGCTTCAACCTTCAAGGGCGTAGACCGCGGCACCGCGACGACGCTAGCACACGGTCATAAATCTCGAGTGTCTTATCCGCAATGTTTTCAGGCGAAAACTCGGCGGCCAAATTACGTGCAGCGTGTCCGATCCGTTGTCGCAGCTCGGGTGAATCAATGAGCCGCCCAATCCGCTCGGCCATCGCCTCACTATCTTCAACGGGGACCACAAAGCCGGACTCACCATCCACGACATACCGCGCCACATCGCCTACATCGGTGGACACAACCGGTTTTGCCATCGCCATGGCTTCCCACAACGACATGCCCCAACTTTCCGAAAGCGAGGCACATACATAGACATCAACACGTTTCAGAATGGGACGTACATCTGCCCGCCCACCCAAAAAGCATATGTCATTTAGCCCAACCTGATCCGCAAGCACTTTCAGATGATCTGCATAATGCCTCTGGCGCTGAAACACGGGACCTATTACAACGACACGCACAAAGCGCCCACTATTATTTAGCAACGCAGCTGCACGAATAATTGTTTCAATGCCCTTTACAGGATTTACATTTCCTATCGTACCAATGACGAAGCCGTCGCCAAACAAGTCAGCCGGCTCTTCATCAACACACGGTGGCGATTCCGGATCGTACTCGTGAATGTCAACTGGTGGCTGCACTATGGCAGAAGGTCGATTGTTGGTCACGTACCTGCCATAGTATTCCTTCACTCTTTGTCCAGTATAAATAAATCCAGCCGCTAAAGGCTGGACAGCTCGAAATAGCCAGCGTATCCACCCTGGCATGAGCGTATCGTTCAAATGCCATACACACGGTATGCCGGCTAGTTGTGACGCAATGACGGCCTTTATCTGCCAACTACCACCAGACGCATGAACCAGGTCAATTCGTTCACACCGAAAAAGTCGCGCAAGTTTGATTACCTCACTCGGAAATAACGCCACATATGCAATTGCGACTCGCCATTCCCGAGTAATGCGGGTGAGAGCAATTACACGACAGGGGATGCCGAGTGCCACACATTTTTCATAGAAAGCACCCGAATTATCTCTCGACATTACGACAAGTGTATCGACGCGCCCAATCAAGGCAGCAGCCACACGCATAATCCTTATCTGCGGGCCGCCCAGCTTGCCTTCTTCAATGACGTTAGCGACCCTTAACACCACCAGCTCATTTCCTTCCGTAGGTCAATTACTAATGCCGCTACAACAATCACGCGGCACGCACTGTTAGCGCATCACTTAGAGGGCTCTTAAAAAGTTAGTGAATATTGTGGGCCTTCATGAAAGCCTCCGTTTGAACAAACCAAGGCATCTTGGCATCGAACTTAGGATATTTAGTTTCCTCGTCTGAACCTGAACACGCCCAGCGTGGAGACCACAAAATCACCCCATCGACTATTGGATAGAGTGTCTCCAACTCGCTTCGCCAGACCGATGCCGGCAGAAATTGTGCGCCCAGCGATCCCTGCTTGCATCCCGCATGCGGCGCATTGTACTGCGGCCACACATACGCATAAATCGGCTTGCCTGGAGCCTCCTGCCGCAAGAGCTGAACGATCAGTTTCGCCTCCTTTGCCCATGCCGCAGCATCCGCCCCATGTGTGTAGAGCATCGGCGTCAGGAAATCGATGTGATCCACCAGCGGCTTCGCGTCCGACTGATAAATTCTCCAAACGGCGGATGGCGCAGGCTTGTTAAACATACTGACTTTGCTTTGCGGATTGAGCCGCTTGAACTCTTGTAGCGCTTTTGCATACTTCTGCATTGCGGCAGGATTCCAGCCCCACGTCTCCATATCCAAAACAACCAGCTCACCAGGATTCTTTCCCGCCGATTGCGCTGCATTATCTACCTTTTCCATACTGAACTGACGATCGTTTGAATGCGACGCAGGCGGATCATCCAGATCCGCCTCATAAATAGTTTTTATGGATCTAATTCCATAGGCGCTTAAATCGGGAGTGCCGTCATAGGCTACAGAATTGAAGACACTGAATGGCTTTGCGGTGGCTGGAAACGCGGCCGCCGTCGTCGCAACGAGATTCAGAGCCAGAGTGATTGCGGCCAAAGGAAAAGCCACCCGAGGCCAAGAGGCAAGCTTCACCAAACTACGTAGTGCACTCATTTTGTTTACACTCCTCAGTGTTAGCACGCAAGACAGTACACCAGTCATGTTTGACGCTAGCCACACCATATCATGAGAAAGTCATCGCCTGGTTAAGACTCCGCCCGAAGTGCAAGCTGACGTAGCACAGACAGAACTATCGATCGCCACTCTCCCATGATTCACTTTATGTTAGTTGTTGTTTCACTCTTTCCAAGGCGGTTCGGGCTTACCCGATTTACCTTCTGCATGCGACAGAATCGCAAGTAGATATCGAGCACCCTCATCACTACCCAAAGACCGAGCCCAGTTTGCAAGCGTCAATCGCTCTGCATATTTGGGTGGCCCTAACGAAATTTGCCGAGACAGTAAACCTACAAGGCCGTGGATATCGCCATTACGGAACACCCCACCAACCCCACTCGCCAGCACAGCTTCACTCGCACCACAAGTGTCACTACAAATAACCGGTGTGCCAGCCATCAAGGCTTCCGATACTACTGCTCCCCAGCCATCGTGGCGGCTAGGGAGCACTAGGCAGTCGGCGGCAGCCATACTTTGCCGCGCCAACTCACCGTACAACCGTCCAGCCCACTGAAGCCTGTTGCCAAGGCATCGTTCAGCATGCGCCCGAAGATCGATGTCAAGGGGCCCATTACCTATGACCTGCAGCCGGGACTGACGAGCAAGCTGAGCCGGCAAAGCCGCCATTGCATCAATTAACAGATCCAGACGTTTTCGATCAATGAATTGCCCTGCAAACAACACAGTGAAAGACTGTGTACTCTCTGTTTTTGGAGCAACCGTTTGCGAGCATGAACTCGCGGGCTCCAAGAAATAAGCGAATGGGAAAATTTTGGCAACAAGTACGCCGCGTGCGCGCACCCAATCGGAAGTTCCTCGGCCAATTGCCAAAACTCCCGCCAATCGCCGCCTATTGCGATAAAACACACTGCGATACAATAGTTGTCGAGCGCCGCCTAGCAATCCGGCGTTATTCAGCGACTCCATCATTACCCAATATTGTAAACTCCGCCGCGCAAGCGCGGCTTGTGCAACACCAACAAGACCATTTCCCCGTATGCCCTGAACGAGATGGATTGCTTCGCCTGGCGCTTCGTTTGCCAGGCGCGCCATTGCGATGGCCGAATCAGCCAACCGAAGGTCGACGCCCGGTAGCTGCGGCACTTGCCAGCCCAATCGCGCCCGATCTTCACTCATTTCTTGCGCCGCAACATAGGTCACCCGACAGCCCATACGTGCCAGCGCGATAGCAAGAGCTGCCATGTGCGGGCTAATCATGTTCTGCCAGAACCAGATGTTCGTCATCCCGACGTCTCTTCCAAGAGCGGGAGTGGCACCGACGTCGCCCATGTAATGAGGATTAGAACCAACATGCCCATGCCACTGGGCGAAAACAGCGTCGCTTCACCCATGTTTTCCAGGAGTGCAGTCATACACACCATCATGGCGATCATGCCTCCGCGTCGAACCGCTCTGCGTAACAGCATCCAAATCCAAACCAACACGGCTATCAATCCAAATATACCTAACTGCTCCCATGCCGCAATGTAGATATTTCCATTCTCTACTGGAGCACCGATTGGAAGACCAAATAGAGGGTCGCGCTGAATCACAAAGTCATCCGAGTCGGGATCAATGCCGAACCCAATTCCCTGGAAGGGCCTCTCAGCAATATTCGCCAACATCGGAATAATCAATTTGCCACGCGAATTGTCGTACACCTCATCCAAATTGGTGGTTGTACCTCGCTTGACAATATAGGTGTGTACTACCTTCCCTAGGAGCGGACCGGCACCAATCGCTCCGATCAAAACCAGCACTACCGCCAATTGGATGCGCCTGTTGCGGAAGCCGGGAACAAAGTCCCCTCTGCGTCGGCGTGCAATCCACGGCCCCACGACCACCGAAACTATCAGCGCCAATATCAACGCAAGACCAGCGGTACGAGCTTGGGACAAAATGACCGAAATTACAGCAATGGAAAAAATTACCACATTCGACGTAACAACTTTTCGTTCAGCCAGAATGCGTCCACCCGCCCACGCCGCTAACAAGCCAACCGTCAATCCGAAAGCTTGCGGTTGATTCAAAATCCCTTGGAAACCCGCTCCATTCTTCAGATATCCAAGTGTCGTGGGAAGCAAAGGCAGACTGACCAACATAAGCACTACCAAGCCACCAAATAGCTGGCGCTCGAGGCGCAACCGATCCTGGTAGCGGAGCCCCTCCCAGGCAGCCAATAATGTGCATACAGTTACAGTCCATGAAATCGCCTTTAATAAAGAAACGGCTGGCATTTCGCTGAAGAACAATGAATGGACAATGATCCCACCACCTAAAAGCAGCGTTGCAAATACGCTACCGCGAATCATCGACGACTGTACGCCAGAAGATCGCATGCCAGCCATCACGACAGACAGCATAGCGCCGGCCTCGACCGCAAACCTGCCAACCGCCGCAACGTTCGGTTGAACAGCAATGCCGGGGCTCAGCACGCTGAGGAGCCAGGACAACGCCAATGCCTGGATTGCTTGCGCGCGCCCGAGCATCGCATAAAGCGATAGCAAAAAGAGACTCAGCAACCCAGTCGCCGACGAGGCAATGTAGCCGGCCAGGACCAGAAGCACCACGCACGCCTCAACGAGGTTCTTTGTCCGTCTAGTGAACATTTGCTGCCCCGCTCCCGCCCATGTGAAGTGCCCTGATTGCACACTCTCTCACTTCTTCTACGCCTCCCTGGATGGTGGCGCAGACGTCGGCCCAAGCTCCAACACTCCTGATAGGTATGGAATAACCCGGTCTGACAGTTACCTTGCACCCTCCTCCTCGCATCTGGGTGCCGGCAATTAGGCTCACGCAGGGAGCAGTATCGGCATCATCGCCAATACGAACGGCGGCATCACCGCCAGCCACAAGCACTTCATGATCAATCCATAGTCCGAGCCCGATCTCCAGACCTCCGGCCAACCAGAAACGCGCACTTGAAGCAGCAAGTACACGGTCGCCCACCGGTGCTCGTGCCCAGCGCAGCAATGAACGCCTCACGGCAAACAACCGTGTGGGCGGCAACAACGGCACGAGATGGCTGTAAACATCGTATGCATCGGTGCGCTATGCCTCCCGGAAAACACGAAAAATAGTCATCATCAGCATGACTGCACCTGCACACGCGTATGCAACCAGCGCCCACTCCACACTCCGGTGCGAACTAGGCAACAGTATTCCAAGAAGAACGAGCAGCCACACAACGGTGATGATCAGCCATGACATGTGTCGGCCGCGCCCAACCAAAGCGTTGCCCAAGGCGTTCGCTGGGGAATTGATTACGCCCACCCCCAAGAAACAGGCAACAACCAGCGTATCTCCTGCATACCGGCTGCCATAGAGCAGAATCAGCTTGGACGCAAACAAAAATCCCAATGCCGCAATACTGAGCGACATCGCAGCATTAATTGTCCCGACCCATTTCAGGAGCCGACGTAGACCCTCGTGTGTCTCACGCACCATGCGCGAGAACGTGACTCTGGTCATTTGGTTTGGTAGCAACAAGCCCAGAGCGAGCCATTGCATGCCAATAGTGAAAACCGCGAATTGTTTGTCGCCCGCGCTTGCCATGATCAGCCGGCCCACCACCCAGGTCGCCGAGCCGCTGATCAGCGAAACTGCGAACATTGCGCCGACAAGGGAACCCAGTTCATGCAGGCTTTGCTTGTCCCAGCGAATGGATGCCTTGAGGCGCTCCCAACCAGTCTGATGAACGGTAATCGCAGTGGTACCGGCGAGATGCAAACCGAATGCCGCAACAATCGCCCACATGCCAATGGTGGGATTGCGAGTGGCCGCGGCCCATCCAGTAAGCGCCAGCAGACACACAGCCGACCCAATGGAGACAATGGCCGACGACCGGAAAGCCTCAAGCCCCACGATGGCGCCACCAATCACCGCATCAAGCACACAGACCGCCACACCCACGCTAATGGCAAGGATTGGGATATCACGTCCGGCAGTAAGCCAGCCCAGTGGTGCAATGCTGAGGATCATGAAGGCAGCGACAGCCACTACGACATTGACGCACAGCAGTGTGCCGAGCGGGAAGGCTCCCGTACCATCGTCGTTGCGTGAGGCAGCGAAGAAGCGTGAAGCAGCAACGGCCAAGCCCATGGTCGCATAGGTAGCCAGCATGTTGACCGTCATCTGGAAATAGGAATAAGTCGCAAAATCCCTGGTTGCAAACGATCTCGCTAGCAAGATCGTAGCGAGTGCAAGACTCCCTCGCTGTGCAAGGTGGTTGACAAGAGACCATATCGCATTGGCCGCGAGTAACCGGCGGCTCACGGAGTCACCGCCGCTTGTCCACTGCAGCATCGCGGGGGGGGGCAGACCGATAGATAGGGCATATATATCAAAGGCAATGCAGGAGGCCGAGGTGAAGTACCCACGAAGGTCGGGAGTCGCCATACGCGGCCATGACGACATTCACCGTGCGACCGCGCATGTTGCTATTGGGATGCTGTCCGTTAATTACGCAAACACGGGCATGCCCCCCCATGAGCTAGCCTTCGTTCATCACAAACCCACTGCAGACGCAGTCATTAACTCCATTTCACGCGCGGCATGATTCTGCCAGCCACGATCCGATCCTTGTTTTCCATGACCCGTTTCAACATTGCGGTGATGACATCATCGGTCATGTAGTGTGGCTTCAGACCCAGCTCCATCAAACCTGAGTGGGCCGGATTGTAGTAGTGGTTTTCCTTTTCCTTGCGAGGGTTTGGGATGGACTTGATGGTGACATTCAGCCCCATTTCATCGCCCACCTTCTTGATACGATCCGCCGCCTGATTGACGCTGAAGGTTTCCGTCAGTTGATTGAAAATGCGCAACTCACCCCTCTTGGCGGGGTTGCTTGCTGCCAGGCCAACACATTGCAAGGTGTCCCGCAAGTTCAAATAACCGCGGATCTGGCCACCAGCGCCATACACCGTCAGCGGAATACCCGCCACGGCCTGCACGAGGAAGCGGTTGACAAGAGTGCCAAAGATGTCGTCGTAATGGAAATTGGGGCACAGCCGCGGATCGAGGTCGGCTTCATCGGTGGACAAGCCATAGACTGGTCCCTGCATGAGGTCGGTCACGCGCAACCCGAAGGTACGCACGTAGAACCACAACAGGTCGGTATCCATCACCTTGGTGGTGTGGTACAGCGAACCGGCCGCACGCGGAAACAGGAAGGTGTCCTTACGCCCCTTGTGTTCGACTTCCAGCCAACCTTCCTCGATGTCGATGTTGGGCGTGCCGTATTCGCCCATGGTGCCCAACTTGACGATATGACAATCGGGCACGATGTCCTTGACTGCGTGGATGCAGTTGAAGGTGACGTTGAGGTTATTGTTGAAGGTTTCACGCGCTTCCCTGAAACCACGCATGGAGTACGGCGCGGACGGCTGTTCGGCGTAGTGGATGATGGTTTCCGGCCCGAATTCGCGCACGATGTCGAACATTACACCCGGGTCAGCGAGATCGGCGATGTGGACCTTGATGGTGTGACCGGATACGGCATGGAAGACACGCGCGCGTTCCGAAAGGCTGGGCGTGGCGATGAGCGCCTCACTGTCGGTGGCTTCGGCGATTTGGCGACGAAGATAATTGTCCACTACGCACACTTCGTGGCCGGCGGCCGCAAAGTTCATGGCCGTGGGCCAGCCTAGATAGCCGTCGCCGCCCAGAATCAGTACACGCATGTTTATTCCTTGCTCGCTGTAGAGTGGTAGTAGGTGTCAAGAAAATACCGCACGGTGCGCCGCAGCCCGTCGTGCAGCGATACCTGTGGCGTCCAGGCCAGTCGTTGCCGCGCCTTGGTGGTGTCCGAATAATTGCGGGCCACGTCACCTTGTCGTATGGGACCATGGTACACGTCCGGTACGTGCATACCTTCAGAGCGCATAGCCTTGATGAGCTGCTCCGTCATCTCCGCCACGGTGGTTTCCGCGGCTGTGGCGATCTGAAACGTCTCGCCACCGATGCCGGGGGTCAGCGCCGCACTGCGGATGGCGAGGATGAGATCGGCGATGTAAATGAAATCCCGAGTCTGGCTGCCATCACCGTAGATTTCAAGCCGCTGGCCGGACATGGCTTCCTTGATGAATTTGGCGACGACGGAGCCTTTGTGCCCGGAGCCTTCGCCATAGACATTGCCGAAACGCAGCGTGACGGTTTCCACGCCATAGCAGTGGTAATACGCGGAACAGTAGCCCTCACCGGCGAGTTTGGATGCACCGTAGGGCGAGGCTGGGTGCGGCGCCATTTCTTCGTGCAGCGGCGGGGCCTGTACACCCAATGGCGCACCGGACGATGCCATCACGAAACGTGGCGGTTCGCCAGCAGCACGACAGGCCTCCAGCATGTTGACGACACCCAACACGTTAGTATGGCAATCCTTGACGGGATCGGCCACCGACTGCGGTACGCCGGTGTTCGCGGCAAGGTGGATGACGACATCCGCTCCGATGATGGCCTCAGCGATCGCTGCCGGATCGAGGATGTCGCCCACCTTTAGCGCCAAGGGTTGCGACCAATCATGGAAGTTGGCCGTGTTATCCAACTCGACGAACGGAGCGACCACGGCAAGGTCTTCGCGCGTACCGGTGGAAAGATTGTCCAGCACGCGAATGGACTGATCGCCTTCGGCCAGCAAATCGGCGATGAGGGCGCGGCCAATGAAGCCACAACCACCAGTGACAAGCCAGTTCATGATCGATCCCTTTTCAACAGCACCTCTTCACATGTCCACTCCATGGCGGACATGTACCAACTCATTCCAAAGTACCCAAGCAGGCGTCGACTGCAAACGGCCGCGGATCAATTGTTGGTGTACCGCCGCTTCCACGCACGGGGCCTAGGTTACTTTTGGCTGCGGTTGCCGCACGTCTTTGTTGGACATCTCCATCGTATGGATACTCGTTTAATTCAGTATGATGTTGCTGAATTCGTACCCGAGCGTCGAATGGATATTAGTCCCGTATGCAGCTGCGGGTACTGCCATGCTCTGCCTAACCGCTCTCCGCGTTTCCAGAAGGTGTGATTCATCAATGCACGCAGGCCGTCTCTATGTATATAACCAACTCACTATGCTGTTGCCGCCGACGCGATTTTTTGCACTAAAACGGTTATTGCTGCGTTGGGCAGGCGCCACCGTGGCTGACAATGTACGCATTGTATCGAGCGCTAGGTTCTGGTTAACGGGAGCACTGGAGATCGGTTCCGGAGCGTGGATCGGTCACGAGGTGCTTGTAGCTGGCGGCGGTGCTGCGGTGTACATAGGCAAAGATGTAGATATTGCACCACGTGTAAGCCTCATCACAGGCACGCACTCGCTTGGTGGGCTTGGCGAGAAAGCAGCCGGTTCCGGTTATTCGCTACCGATTGTCGTTGGTGATGGCGCGTGGATCGGAGCCGGCGCAACAGTGTTGGGAGGCGTAACTGTGGGTGAATCCTGCGTCGTCGCTGCCGGCGCTCTAGTGCGCCGGGATGTCCCGCCAAAGGTCATCGTGGGTGGCGTCCCGGCGGTGGAGCTTCGCGGACACAACCATGAGGCACCACGTGATCTCTAACTCGCCGCATTCTCTTCTTTGTCTCCAGGCCAGTATCGCTGCGGTGCATCGGCCATCATCTGGATGTCCAGCAAACCGTCGCCGCGCAACAGATTGACGAGATCTTGCCTCTGCATAAGAGGCTCCGCAGCCGACACATACGGGTTGGTCACCTTGTCGGACACGACATTGGGATATTCGTATGAGACTGTCCGATACACGCCACGGTAGGCCGGCAGAACCGCAAAATAGCGATCCAACTCGACAGCGCGGCGGGTTTCTTCATCGCTCATCAATTCCTCGTACAACTTTTCACCCGGCTTGCTGCCGATTTCCGTGATCTCGATGGCTTTGGGATCCTCGCCGAAGCGCGGAGCAAGCTCCTCGATCATTACCTCCGCCAAGTCCTTGATACGGATGACCGGCATCTTGGTGATGAAGACTTCGCCACCCCGTCCGAGCAACGCCGACTCGATGACAAGCCGAACCGCATCGCGCGTGTTCATGACGAAACGCGTCATGCGCGGATCGGTCAACGTCACCGGCCCCCCGCGGGCGATCTGGTTGGCGAACACCGGAACGACAGACCCCTGCGACCCCAACACATTGCCAAAACGCGTAGCGACAAACACCGGGCCGCCTTCGCTCGTCTGGCTGTTGGCTGCCGTGATCAGGCGCTCGCCCATAAGCTTGGAGGTGCCCATGACGCTGGTCGGGTTCACGGCTTTGTCGGTGCTCATCTGCACCATGCGTTCAACGCCACCGTCGCGCGCGGCCTGGATAAGGTTCTGCACACCAAGAATGTTGGTCTGCACCGCATCCATGGGCGACCGCTCGCAAACGATCACGTGCTTGAGAGCTGCCGCGGAAAAGATCACGTCCGTGTTGCGTGCCAAGCGTGTCATGAGGGCGGCATCGCGCACGTCCCCAATGGTAAAGCGCGCCCGCGAGTCCGCCAGGTATTGTTGGTCGATGGAAAAAATGCCGGTCTCGTTATTGTCGACCCCCACCAATTGGCCGATGCCGTACTCCGGCTTGAGCAGCTCCGCGATCAGCGCGGAACCGACCGTACCGCACGCCCCCGTAACCAGGATCCGCTTGTTCTTAAGCTGGTACATCAAAAGCTCCTTCAGGAAATGGCTTGGTACGGCAGGAATCGTTGTGTTGGACTGCTTGTGAAGGCCATCGAACGTCACTCTGGACCGGATCAATGGTCATCGTTTCGCATCAATCGCCCGGACTTGGGGTCAAAATGCAAGCCGCATTCTTTCAGTGATCCGCGCTCCCACCACCAGCGACCAGCACGTTCGTCCTCACCAGGCTTGACCGCGCGAGAACAGGGTGTGCAACCGACGCTCTTATAACCCTCATCCAGCAGTTTGTTGTAGGGAATGGACCGGGAGTGTATGTACGCCCACACTTCCTGCGCAGTCCAATCCGCCATCGGATTAAACTTATACAGATTATAGTTGCTGTCCCATTGGCGCACTTCGATGGCCGCACGCGTAGGCGACTGCTCCTTGCGCAAGCCAGTCAGCAACGCTTTTTTACCGACGAGGAACCGCCTCAACGGCGACACCTTTCGGATGTTGCAGCACTGCTTTCGAAGTTCCACGTTCTGATAATACCCGTTGACCCCGTTACGTTGGACCCAGTCGCCGATCTCAGCAGCATCCGGGTACAAGACCTGTAGCACCGGTCCATAACGCGAAAACACTGCCTGCATGAGACTATAGGTCTCTTTGGGCAAGCGACCCGTGTCAATCGTCACCACCTCGATATTCAATTTGTGCTCGACGATCAAGTCGAGCATCACCAGAGTCTCCGGGCCGAGCGCGCTCGACAAGGCTGATGGAAAGTAGTCGGTGCTTATCTGTGCCAGCAACGCCAACGTCTTATCCAAGTTGGTGGGCGCCGCCTTCTCCATCCGTTACATGCCCCCAGACTGTGGCGATCGAATCAGACGCCAAACCCATGATGGGCTCCATACTCGCCCCCGATTCAGGTGCCTTCGGATAGTACCGCGCGATGACCGCGCACAGCTCTGCCCATGGCACCACACACCCCATTTCCGCCAGGAACCTGCACTCCAGGTCGGCCTGCGATGCCGTTCGAACCCGGTGTCGTGCTGCATTGACAGGCTCATTTGCTTGGGTGTCATCGGGCACGATCCATCAGTAGGTCGGAGCTTCGACCGCGGGGCAAAAATCAGAGGCTCCTAAAGCTAGGATCGCTCAGTCCTTTGCACATCTGCGACAAAGACAAGGTGAATTCAAAGGCGGCCGTCAACTTCGCCCTTGGACAGGATACCTTTGACGTCGTAAAGCACTGCGCGGTCACTGGCCAGTGCGCGTATACCGGCATTGCCTCCAGCCTTGAATTCATCATGCGCTACGGCGATCACCACAGCATCGTAAGCATTCGGTTTCGGTGCGTGCGCCAACAAATCAAGACCATACTCAGTCTTGGCCTCGGCAGCATCGGCCCATGGATCGTAGATATCCACCAGGGCACCAAAGCTTTCAAACTCCTTCACCAGATCCACAACGCGTGTGTTGCGTAGATCCGGGCAGTTTTCTTTGAAGGTCAGGCCCAGCACCAATACATGACTGTTCTTGATGGCGTGACCTTTGCCGATCATCAGCTTCACCACTTCACTGGCAACGTGCCGCCCCATGCCGTCGTTGATGCGGCGACAAGCCAGCAGGATGTCGGGATAGTAGCCCACGGCCTGAGCTTTCTGTATCAGGTAGTAAGGATCCACGCCGATGCAGTGTCCCCCGACCAGGCCTGGCTGGAACGGCAGGAAGTTCCACTTGGTGCTAGCAGCCGCCAACACGTCCTGGGTATCGATGCCGAGGCGATGGAAGATCAATGCAAACTCGTTGATGAGAGCGATATTCGCATCGCGCTGGGTGTTCTCGATGACCTTGGCCGCCTCGGCCACTTTCAGGCTGGTCGCCTTGTGGGTGCCGGCAGTGATGATGGTGCGATACAGCGCGTCCACATAATCGGCCGTCTCGAGAGTAGAGCCGGAAGTGATTTTCGGGATGTTGACAAGGCGGCGCTGTTTGTCGCCTGGATTGATCCGTTCAGGGCTGTAGCCCACGGTAAAATCGATGTTGAACCTCAACCCGGAGACACGCTCCAGTTCCGGCACACAGATTTCCTCGGTGGCACCGGGATAGACGGTAGATTCATAAATCACGACACCACCACGCCTGAGCACCTTTCCGATGGACTGGCTTGCCTTGATCAGCGGGGTGAAATTAGGGCGTTTATGTTCGTCTACTGGAGTGGATACAGAGACGACGAATACATTGCAGTCGCGCAATACCTGCAAATCGTCTGAATACACGAGCCGACTCGATGCTGCGAGCTCCTCGGCGGACGTTTCCTGCGTATGGTCGATGCCGGCCCGCAGCTGCTCGATGCGCGCGACGCTGATATCGAATCCCACTGTATCGAAATGCTTACCGAACTCGACGGCCAGCGGCAGGCCCACGTAGCCCAGACCAATGATGGCGATCTTTGTATTGTTCAGTGAATGCATGTTGCTTCCAAAGCGCCCCTTCAACAGCAACTCTTCCGTTGCGTTAGGGTGACGTTGAAGTAGTCGTCATTCCCGCGAAAGCGGGAATCCAAGCTGCTGCTTTCAATGGGTGCCAGCTTACGCGGACATGACGTCGACGGTTTTCAACGCCCCCTAGAGCAGTCACTACTTGGCGGCCTTGTATTCGTAGTAACCATACGAGTAGTACCCTGCACTGCGCTTCTCAACGGCATTGAAGATGGCGCCCTTGATCTCCACGCCGTTTTGCTCGAAACGCTGCTTCGCCAAGGCGATTTCGCGAGCCTGATTGAGGCCGAAACGCACCACCAATAAGCTAGTACCAACGTGATGGCCGATCACGGCAGCATCGGTCACGGCGAGAATGGGTGGCGTGTCGATGATGACCAGGTCATAGAGCGGCGCCAGCTTCCGCAAAAGATCAGTGAAATTGGCATGCATCAATAGTTCGGAGGGGTTGGGGGGCACCTTGCCGCGCGCAATGAAATGCATGGCTTCGACACCTTGCACCGTACGAATTGCAGTGGTCAGGTCAATCTGGCCGGAAATCAGTTCAGACAAGCCACCTTCGGGTTTGCCGCCAAGCATCTTGTGCAAGCCCCCCTTGCGCATGTCTGCATCGATTACCAACACGCGCTGGCCAGCCTGGGCGATTACTGCACCCAAGTTTGACGAAACGAAGGTCTTGCCGGCATTTGGACTGGAGCCAGAAATCATAAGCAGATTGTTTTTCGCTTCCATCCTGGCGAAGTGCAGGCTGGTACGCAGGCTGCGCAAGGCCTCGGTGGCTAGGTCAGCCGGCGCACTGACCGCCAGTAGGTGCTGTTGGCCACGCCCCCCCTGACGCCGCGCCAGCTCGGTCCAAAATGCTTGCTCCTGTTCACTCATCGGAATCGAGGCATAGACTGGCAGACCGATTTGCTCGATGGCAGCTGGATCTTCTACACCGCGATTGAGCATTTGGCGCAGGAAGATGAAACATATCGCCAGGAAGCCACCCAGAAACGTGCCGCCAAGCACCACGATCGCCTTTTTCGGCTGCACCGGCTGAGTGATATCCACCGCTGCCGTATCGACGATACGTACGTTGCCTACGGTGCCCGCACGGGCAATATCCAGCTGCTGTGCCTGAGTGAGCAGGCCGGTATATGTCTGGTCACTCACCTGCACGTCGCGGGTCAACTTCAGCAACTGCTGTTGAGTATCCGGCAGTTCTCCGACCTGCTTGTCCAGGGCGTCTTTCTGCGCCTGCAACAGGTCAATCTGCTGCTGCATAGCCTTATACGCAGGGTGCGCAGAGGTGAACCGACGCTCAATGTCAGCCTGTTGTATCTGCAATTGCTGGATGCTGGTCTCGGCCGCCACCTCCTGATCGAGCAGCGCTTTGGTCTGCATGGTGATGTCGACCGAATGTGCTTTGATCTGGTAGGCGTTCAGCGCATCTGTGGCGTGATCCAGTTCCTGACGCACGCTGGGCAGTCGTTCCTTGACGAATTTCAGGCTATTGGCTGCCTCGGCCGAATTGCGATCGACATTCTGCTTTACGTAAAAGTGGCTTACCTGATCAAGCAGATTGACTGCCAGAGCGGGATCGATGTTGTCGTAGGTCAGGCCGATGATGCCGGAATCTTTGCCTTGCTCGGATGCCTGGATATCCTGCTGCAACTGGTTGATGATAGTCAGGTCGCGATGACGAACCACATCGAAACGTTCGTCCGGGTTGGCCGCCAGCGCCTTCACTTCGATGGTCACGCCATGCCCACTGGCAGCTTGCCCTACCTGACCATTGAGCAGAGTGTCGCCATCATCATCTTGCAGCGTGTACGCGCCGTGCTCGCCCGCGATCAGGGTCAATCGCTTGTCTAGCAGCGCATTGGGCACATCGAGACGAAAGATATCCAGTCGAGCGCCACCCCAGTCATAGCGAGCTAGCCCGAGGATGGGTGGAGCCACGGCACCCGGCTTGTCCGGGGTGTAATGGCGCGCGATGAAGCTGCCGAACAGCGGGAGCCGCCGCGGACTGGCTTCGATCAGCATGTGGAGGCTGTCCACCGCCTGACCGATGACCGTTCGCGAGGTGATCAGTGCGATTTCGGTGGTGGCTTCGGAGTTGGAAGCACCCAGGGTTTGGGTAATCGCGCTGAGACCTGGCAGGTCGGGGACTTTCTGTTCAACCTGCACCACCGCGCTGGCTTGGTAGACCGGCGTGGACAAGAGGGCATAGGCCAAGCTGAACATTAAGAAGCAGGAAGTAACAGCGACGATCAACCACTTGTGGTCGAGAACCGTGCCCAACAAGGCATTGAGGTCGATTTCATCGTCTCGAGATGAGGTGTGCGGCTCAGCTGCCATGTAGTTCGCTTTAAATAAAATTGAGGAAACTGGAATGGGTCGGCTTCACGATGAAACGAAAACAGCTATCGCAGATAAGGAAGCCAACTGCGCACACCGCGATCGATCATTGCATAGACGTGTTCGAACGCTGGACGCTGTTGCCGATACGGATCCGGGATATCCCGCGCCTCGCACCACTTGTCGAACAGAAACAGCTTGCCGCTGGCTTCGGGTGCCAGGCGCGCCAAAGCAAGCAAATGGCTCTTTTCCATGCCAAGAACCAAATCGGCCTCGCGCAGCAGGGCTGGCGTGACCTGTCGTGCACGATGCACGGAACTGTCCACACCGTGCTCGTCCATCAACTGAGCGGCCGTGCCCTCTACGGGCGAGTTCACCATGGCAGCCAGCCCGGCGCTACCCACCTGGATGCCCCACGACGCAACTTGTTGCCGGAACAGGTATTCAGCAGTGGGGCTACGGCAAATATTGCCCACGCATACCGTCAAGATCCTTCCAAACACAGTGACTGGATTCTCCTGTTTCCTCGCCTGTGCGCTGCGATGGCGACACATGACCCACGATCGTCTCTCAGTTGCCGAGCGCCCCGTCCAATGGTGTGGCTAGGCTGCTTTGGTTCGCCCCTCGAACACGCTATGGTTCCAGACAATCCAGGAACCCAGGCGCCAGGGGTAGAGTACGCAACAAGCCGGGGAGCTGGCAAACCGATGTTGTAGGTTCGTTAATAAAGTCCTTAGAAATGTTTGGTCTTACAAGCAATCTTTTGGCCCCTAAGTCCTTTGGCCCTCCTTAAAGTTGCCGTCCTGCGAGGCAAGAAATGCGGATAACTCTCATCGGTCAAAGACTTAACAACCACTGGGTTCACAGCTGCGGGTTTTTGTGGTTACAATCGTAAGGCCAAACGCAGGGAGTTCCTCTACCATGAAATCGATGAAAATCCTGTCCATCGCCTTGATCGCCGCAGCCGTATCTAGCCAGGCCTTCGGCACTCAGGCTCAGCCTCAACAGCCGACTCCGCAACAAAGTCAGCCTGCCGCTGCATTGCCGGGGGCCGCGGGCGCCAGCGATGTGTCCCAAGGCACGCTTGACGCCATCTATATCGGCATGGGCGTGGTTGCCGTCGCGGTTATCGCTGGTGCCACGAGCAGCAGCAACCACGGCAATGAAACCGGCAACAACGGTAGCACCGGCACGACCGGAACGACGGGCACCACGGGTACCCACTGAGTTCCACGCATGATCGTGCAAAACCGTGCTGGATGCGTCCGGCACGGTTTTTGTTGCCCGTATGAAACCAGCTCTGGCTAGTCAATCCATCATGAAAACTCTCCCCCTGCTCGCCGTTGCCGTCCTGTCCAGTTCGCTCGGAGGGTGCATCTGGGCACCCGGTCAGCATCTGGCTACAAACTCGCTTACTCGCGATAACCAGATCGACAACGGCCATGTGCAATTGGTGCCTATCACTCCTAAATTGCTAGTCATGGATCAGGTAACCGAGGAAACCCACACCTTACCTGCCGCATTGCTGGCTTATAAGCCCGAGCCTTACCGCATTGGTGCCGGCGACACGCTATACATCACTGTATGGGACCACCCGGAGCTAACCGCACCAGCTGGCCCACAGCAGGCAACAGAGGCGAACGGTCGCCTAGTACGCCCCGATGGCACCTTGTTCTATCCGTATGTGGGCCAGCTCAAGGTGGCTGGCATGACCATTGAGGAGTTACGCAAAGCGATCAGCGACAAGCTGGCTACCTATGTCGAAAACCCCCAGGTGGACGTCAATGTAGTTGGCTATGGCAGCCAACGTGTAACGCTCAACGGTGCCTTTATCAAAACTGACCCACTGCCGATCAACGCTGTACCTTTGACTCTGGGCCAAGCTGTCGGCGCAGCAATGGCCGACCCCAAGGAGGCTAACCTCTCCGACCTGATCCTGACACGTGATGGTCGTGCCTATCACCTTGACCTGAACCGGCTCGACCCCGGCAGTGGCCTGGCCGAGAACATCTACCTCAAGGATGGCGACCGTCTCTATCTGTCTTACAACGACCGCCAAGAAGCCTATGTCCTAGGCGAGGTCATGCACCCAATGGCCATCCCCTTCAAGACATCCGACCTCACATTGACACAGGCGCTGGGTCGGGCAGGAGGCCTCGACCAAAATTTCGCCAAGGGTAAGGCTGTCTACGTGATCCGTGGGGCCAAGAACATCGAGACTACTCCCGCTACCGTATATCAACTCGATGCCAGCTCGCCCGCCGCTTTTGCCTTGGCTGACCATTTCGACGTGAAGCCGGGCGACGTGGTCTTCGTCGGTGCTGCCGGCGTCACTCGCTGGAACCGCTTCTTCAGCCAGGTGTTGCCACTGGCGACCGCACTCGGCACGGTCTCAGCATCGCAGTATAATTTCGAACACGCCAGCGGCAACTGAAGGTTCGTGGTTTGATACCCTCTCCACGACAGAGCGCCGCTGCTCCCACGCGACCAGGCTGTCCTTCGGAACAAGCCATATCGCAACGCCACGGTACAGCGATATGGTTGTTGGTGGCGATTGCAGCCACAGCGCAGACGGGATGCACACCCGTTTCCTCCGCCGCGACTGACGCGGTGAAATTGTTGGTCAGCCAACATCAGAACCATGCTCCGACCGCAGCGACAGTGGCCGCTCTGCCTTATTACCAGTTGGCGGCCAGCACGCGCGACGGACAGGCGGTGCTAATCCTTGGCAACGTCGACGGCGTGCGTGAAGACTGGTACGGCAACAACCACGTGGTGGTTTTCCTGGAACATGGCCAATTGACCGGAACCGCTGGATTGTTGCAAAACCTGGATGGCCTACGGCAACCTGCCAACAACCCGTTCACCCGCGGCTTGCAGCACCTGAGTGTGCCGACGGAATACACGTATACCGTGGACTGGTCCCCTGGCTATCGTTATGGCGTCCCGGTGAAAGCCCGCTTCATTCCAGCGGGTAGCGCGCAACTCGAGATTCTGGGCCAGGTACATGGCGTGCTGCGCATCGACGAAGAGCTTGATGCTCCGGCCGCCGGCTGGCACGCCACCAACCATTATTGGGTGGATCCCGCCGATGGCTTCGTGTGGAAGAGCGTGCAGCAGATAGCCCCGGGGCTGCCGATCACCTTGCTGCAGTTGCACCCCTATCGGGGGCAGTCGTCATGAAGCGTTCCTTTGCGATAGTGCTTGCGTTGTACATGGCCGGTGCCCCGCTGCTGTCACATGCGGAGCTGCAGGTTCAGGTGAAAGGCGCCGTCGACCATCCGGGCACACTTACGCTCAAGGACGGCGCTCGACTCAGTGACGCTGCACTGGCAGCTCATGTGCAAGAGCAAGCCTATCTGTTGGGGGCAGCCTGGCTTCGCCCCTCCCTGCTGGTGACGCAGGAGCGTCTCAAGGCCGGCATCCTGTATGACCTCGATCAATTGCATCTACGCGCCATGCAGCACGGTGACACCGCATTGTCGGATACCGTCGGCCAATTGCACACCGCCACTGCCGCGTTACCGGTGACCGGACGCGCACCGGCTCTGCTGGCTCCGAGGGCCGTGGAAGTCAATATCACCGCGAACCTCCCGCTACTCCCGGGCGACCGGCTGTTCTATCCGTTACGCCCTAAGACCATCCGCGTCGTCGGCGCCGTGCGGTCACCCTGCTCGCTGCCCTTGCAGCCACTGCAGGATGCATCGGGTTATCTGGCCCAATGCCCATCGGCTTACGGCGCGGACCATGACTGGATTTACGTGATCCAACCCGACGGACATGTGCTCCGCCAGGGCGTGGCCCTCTGGAACCGCTCCACCCCGTTGTCGCTGGCGCCCGGCGCGCTGATCTACGTGCCGCTGTCGGCACGCGCAGTCAGCACCATCGACATCACACTGAACAGTGACATGGCTGATTTCCTCGCCACGCAGATCCTGCCCGGCCCAGAGACGATGCCATGAAGCAGCCGTTCCGGCTCCCGCACAGCCTGCCGCGCACCTGCCCGCGTGCCTGCCTGCTGGCTGGTTTGCTGCTCGCGGCGCCAGCTGTCATGGCCGACGACACCGATCCGCCGAATGCCCCCACCCAGAGCGACTGGGGTGGAGCGGGCCTATGGCAGACACCGACGGCACGCATGGCCGATGCCGGCGAGGTAGGTTTCAACGCCAGTCACGCCTATCCCTATACACGCTACAACTTCACCCTGCAGCCCCTACCCTGGCTTGAGGGCATCATCCGTTACTCCGACATCAGCAATCGACCGTACGGCCCGGCAGCGCTCAGCGGCACCCAGTCCTACAAGGACAAGTCCATCGATGTGAAGGTGCGGTTGTGGGATGAAAGCCGCTACATCCCAACGGTGGCGGCGGGCATCCGTGACGTGGGGGGCACCGGCCTGTTCTCCAGCGAATACGTGGTGGGCAGCAAGCGTTTCGGACCAATTGACGCAAGCTTGGGTCTGGCTTGGGGCTACATGGGGGCACGCGGCGACATCTCTAACCCGCTCGATTTCATCAGCAGCAAATTCAGCACCCGCCCCGCCGCCAGCGTCGGAAGTGGCGGCGAATTCAACGGCAGCGACTACTTTCGCGGACGCGCAGCGTTCTTCGGTGGCGTCAGTTACCAGACGCCATGGCAGCCACTGGTCATCAAAGTAGAGTACGAGGGCAACAACTACAAGCACGAGCCAAAGGACAACAACCAGCCGCAAAGCTCACCTGTGAATATCGGCGCCGTGTATCGCTTGAATCACAACGTGGACCTCAGCGCGGCGTGGGAACGAGGCAACACCGCCATGTTCAGCCTGACCTTGCACACCAACCTTGCCGAGCATGCGCCTCCGATCAAGGTGCTCGATCCCCCGCCGCCGCAACCGCAACCAGCGGCCACGCACGCTCCTGCCGATCAGGTTGACTGGGCCAAGGTTGACCAACAATTGCGCGACAACGCCGGCCTGCAGGTCACGAAAATCACCAAGCGCGGCAGCGAACTGGTGATCACCGCTGAGCAAGTGAAGTACTTCTATCCTGCCAAAGGTGTCGGACGCACCGCCCGCGTGCTGGACAACCAGCTCGGGCCAGACATCACCTGGTACACGGTGGAGTCCACCCGCGAAAACCTGCCCATCGTCGACACCAGCGTGGACCGCAAGCGCTTCGACGATCTGCTGAACCATCGCATCGCACTGGACGACTTCCGGTTGAACGTGGAGCAGGATCCGCCGCTGCCCCAACAGGAGCAGGTGCTCTACCAGCCCCCGATGAAGCAGTTCGACGGCGGCGCGTCCATCTCTTACGGCCAGTCGATGGGTGGACCCAACGCCTTCATCCTGTACCAGATCGCGGCGAACTACGAAGCCAACTTCCACTTCACGCCCAACTTCTGGTGGAGCGGCGTGCTCAGCGCCAACCTGATCAACAACTACGACAAGTTCACCTACGACGCCCCCAGCGATCTGCCGCGCGTGCGTACCGACATCCGCCAGTACCTGACCGATTCGCGCATCACGATGCCGGTGTTCCAGGTCACCGATGCCGAACGCCTAGGTCAGGATCTGTATGGCATGGCCTACGCCGGCATGCTGGAGAGCATGTTCGGCGGCGTGGGTGGCGAGATGCTTTATCGCCCCTTCGGCGAACGCTGGGCGATCGGCGTGGATGCCGCCTGGGTGAAGCAGCGCGGCTTCGACCAGGATTTTTCGTTCCGTGGCTACCATGTGGCCACGGGCCATGTGACGGGCTATTACGAAACCCCGGTGAACCATGTCACCTTCGCGGTAAGCCTGGGGCGTTACTTGGCTGGCGACCACGGCGTCACCTTCGACGTGTCGAAGGAATTCCGCAATGGCGTGCGCATGGGCGCCTATGCCACCTTCACCAACGTCGACGGCGCGCAATACGGCGAAGGCAGCTTCGACAAGGGTATCTACATCTCGATTCCGTTCGACCTGATGTTGCCGGGCTCCACCGTCAACCGTGCCGGCATCCTGTGGCAACCGCTGATCCGCGATGGCGGCGCCAGCTTGAACCGCCGCTACTCGCTCTACACGCTGACCAGCGATCGCGACGGCGACATGCTCAACGACAACCTGCAGATGATCACGCAGTAGGAACTGCGCCCGTAGCCTCGTGACTGCCTGCAACTTCGGTCGAGCGCCAAGGCAGTCGCGTGCAGGTTGCGCTTCTACACGACAGAGGCCACCCATACCTCGCCGTCCCTGACCTCGACCGTCACCGCGCGCAGATGCTCCCCGCGGCATGGACCAGCCACGCACTCGCCATTGCTGCGGTTGAAACAGGCGCCGTGCACGGCACAGATCAGCAGGTCATCCTTGAGCAGGAACATCCCCGGCGCGTAGTCCAGCCGACGACCGGCATGCGGGCAGATGTTGAGCCATGCGCGAACCTCCTCGCCCTGACGCGCGACGATCACGCTCTCGCCGTCGGCACCAGCCACGTCTTCGATGGCAGTGGCGCCGCCGTCGGGAATCTCGTCCACCCGACACAGCAGGGAGGGAGGGGAAACAGTGTCCATCGGCACTTGTCCTGCGGGCCGTATGGCCTCATGGTTGCACGCGTAAGTCATTGATTTTAGCACACGGATTTTTAACACATGCACTTTCGCCTGCCGCCTCCCCGTCGTTCCCGCCATCCGTTGGTGCGTGCGCTGTCGTTGCTGATCGGCATCGCGGTGCTGGGCGTGCTGCTGGTGTTCGGCCTGGCCTTGGCCGGCGTCCTGCTGATCGGCGGCGGATTGTGGCTGGCATGGCGCCAGTGGAAACGGGCGCGCGTACCGCTGTCCAACATGGCGCGACCGAACAAGCCGGCACCCGACGTGCTGGAGGGCGAGTTCGTGGTGATCCGCCAAGGACCCGTCGCGCACTGATGCGCAAGGCCCGGTGCGCGATGTCGCGCCGACACTGAGCCTTCCAACCGTCCTGCTCCACCATCGCTATCGTTCGGCTCGCGCTTCGTCCATGATGCGCGAGGACGTCGCGCTCTTGCGGCGCCAAGTCCTGCCAAGC
This sequence comes from Rhodanobacter sp. DHG33, assembly GCF_014843005.1. GTDB lineage: Bacteria > Pseudomonadota > Gammaproteobacteria > Xanthomonadales > Rhodanobacteraceae > Rhodanobacter_A. The sequence continues at coordinate 131,742 of NZ_JACYXM010000001.1, forward strand.
CCCGCCATGAACGATGCCGCCACCCTCGGCACGGCTAACGCCGCGGCCGATCATTCCCGCCTGCTGCTGCCGTTGAGCCTGCTGGTGCTGTACGTGATCTGGGGCTCGACCTACCTCGGCATCCGCTTCGCCCTGGAAAGCTGGCCGCCCTTCCTGCTGGTCGGTGTACGACTGCTGATAGCCGGGGTGCTGATGTTCGGCTTCCTCTATCTGCGCGGCGTACCGCTGCCGACGGGGCTGCAGTGGCGCAACGCGGCATTCACGGGCGTGCTGCTGCTCGGCATCAGCAACGGCATGATGAGTTTCTCCGAGCAATACGTAAGCTCGGGCATCACCGCTGTTGCGCTGGCAAGCATGCCGCTGTTCGCCACCCTGTTCGGCATCTGGTACGGGCACCGGCCGAATCGGCGCGAGACCCTGGGGCTTGTGGTCGGTTTCGCGGGCGTGATCGTGCTCAATCTCGGCCGCGCGCTCTCCGGCTCGCACATCGCTGCACTGGCGCTGCTGCTGGGTGCTGCGGCATGGGCGTTCGGTTCGGTGTGGAGCAAGCAGCAGGACATGCCCGCCGGTCCGATGAACACGGCCGCGCAGATGCTGTGCGGCAGCGCGGCGCAGTTCGTCATGGGTTTCGGCAGCGGCGAGCACTTCCCTGCGCATGTCACGCTGCGCGCGGGCATGGCGATGGCCTATCTGGTGGTGTTCGGTTCGCTGATCGGTTTCAGCGCCTTCCTCTACGCACTCAAGCATGCGCGTCCGGCACTCGCCACCAGCTACGCCTACGTGAATCCGCCCGTAGCGGTGCTGCTCGGCGTGCTGCTCGCGGGCGAGCGCATCGGGCCGTCCAGCCTCGTCGGCATGGCGATCATCCTGCTGGGCGTGGCTGCGATCACGATGGCGCACCCGCGAAGGAGCTGATCGACCATTGTCGGCTTGCCCGATGCCCGCACCGCGCGCCACCATGCCTGCGACAACGCAAGGGGACACGGCATGAATGCGACGAACGAAGGCCCGATGGCGCGCCTGGCGCTGCGCAGTGCCGCGTGGTCGGAGCGCTGGTTTCCGGATGCCTGGGTGTTCGCGGCATTGGGCGTGGTAATCGTGGCGATCGCCGCGCTGGCTTTCGGCTCGACACCCGTGGCTGCGGTCAATGCGTTCGGTGACGGCTTCTGGAGCCTGATTCCCTTCACCATGCAGATGGCTTTCGTGGTGATCGGCGGCTACGTAGTGGCTACCGCGCCAGTCGTGGCGCGTTTCATCGATCTGCTGGCACGCGTGCCGAAGAGCGGGCGCGGCGCGATCTGCTACGTGGCGCTGGTGAGCATGCTGGCGTCGCTGCTGTCGTGGGGTTTTTCGCTGGTGTTCGGCGGGCTGCTGGTGCGCGCGCTGGCGCGGCGCGAAGCGCTGCGCATGGATTACCGCGCGGCCGGCGCGGCGGCATATCTCGGCCTCGGCGCGGTGTGGGCGATGGGCTTGTCCTCATCGGCAGCGCAGTTGCAGGCGAACCCGGCCAGCATGCCGCCCGGCCTGCTGGCGATCACCGGCGTACTGCCCTTCTCCAGCACGATCTTCCTGTGGCAATCCTTCGCGCTCACCGCCTGCCTGATCGTGGCTTCGCTGTTGGTGTGCTGGTTCACCGCGCCTTCGGATCGGAACGCGCGTACCGCGCAGGACTTCGGCATCGCCGAAACCGCCGTCGTACCCGCGTTACCGCCGCGCGAACGTCCCGGCGAATGGTTGGAATACAGCCCGTTGCTGGCGGTGTTGATCGGGTTGTTGGGACTGGGTTGGCTGGCCCACGAGTTCGCCACCAAGTCGGTGGTGAGCGCCATTGCCAATCTCAACACTTACAACTTCCTGTTTCTCACCGTGGGTCTGCTGCTGCACTGGCGCCCACGCAGTTTCCTCGACGCAGTGGCGCGTGCGGTGCCGAGCACTGCCGGTGTGCTGATTCAGTTCCCCCTGTACGGCGGCATTGCCGCGCTGCTCACGCATACGCAAGGCGCCGGCGGTGTGACGCTGGCACATCGGCTCTCGCAGCTGTTTGTGCATGTGGCGAGCACCGGCAGCTTCCCTGCGGTGATGGGCGCGTACTCCGCCATCCTCGGCTTCTTCGTGCCATCCGGTGGCGGCAAGTGGCTGGTGGAGGCGCCATACGTGATGCAGGCGGCGAACGACCTGCACGTGCACCTGGGCTGGGCCGTGCAGGTGTACAACGCCGCCGAGGCGCTACCCAACCTGATCAACCCGTTCTGGATGCTGCCCCTGCTCGGCGTGCTGGGCCTCAAGGCGCGCGACGTGGTGGGTTACACCTTCATGCAATTGCTCGTGCATGTACCGTTAGTGCTGGGCTTGTTGTGGCTGCTGGGGTTGACGCTCAGTTATGTGCCACCGGTGATGCCCTGAAGCGCATGCAGGAGCGCGTCTCCACGCTCCCGCATGCGCCGCTGAATCAGAGCTCGCGCAGCGCCGTGGTCACCGGCAGCCGCGCTGCACGCAGTGCCGGGAACAGACCGCCAACGAAGCCGATCGCCAGAGCCCACTTCAAGCCTTCCCACAACAGGCCGGGCGTCACCTTGAAGGTAAACGCGAGTTGCCCGGTCGTACCGGCCGCCAGCGTGGACGCCGTCCATCCATTGAAGATCAGCCACGCCAGCAGGCCGCCCAGCAAGCCGCCCAGCAACGCCAGCATCATCGTTTCCAGCATCACCGCCACCACCACGGGCACGCCCCTGAAGCCGATGGCGCGCAGCGTGGCGATTTCGCGTGCACGCGTGGCGACGGCGGCGAACATGGTGTTGAGCGCGCCGAAGATGGCGCCGATCGCCATGATCGAGCCTACCGTGATGCCCATGATGCGCATCACCTTGCTCATGCCTTCGGACTGCTTGCTGAAATAGTTGAGCGTGGTGTCGACGTCCACCTGCAACCGGGGATCGCTCGCCAAGGAAGCCTTGAAGGTGTCGAGGGCCTTGGCGTCGGTGAGCTTGGCGAAAACCGACGTGCGACTGCTGCCGCGGCGGTAGGTGTCCGCGATGACGTTCGCGTCGCCCCAGATTTCCGAGTCGTACGCATCGCCGGAAGCGAACACGCCCACGACATCCCAGGTCTGCGTGCCCAGCTTCACCTCGTGACCAGGCTGCAGGCCGGCGAATTGCCGCTGCGCACCTTGGCCGACCACCAGTTCGCGCATGCCAGGCCGGAAGCTACGACCGGCGACAATCTTGGCATTGGGACGTAGTGCCCATGCCTGTTCGCCAACGCCACGCACCTGCACGCTGCCATCGTCGTCCGGCCCACCGCCTTTCACCGGCAGATTCGCCGCTACCACGATCTCCCCCGACACGATGGGCTTGTTCTGCTTGTCCCGCGCGACGCCGGGGGCTTGTTCGATCACCACGATGCTGTCGTTGCTCAGCACGGAACTCACCTCGGCCGCCGAGCCGCCGCGCAGCACGATGGCCGTGTCGGCGCTGCCGGTCTTCTGCAAGGTTTCCGCGTAGCCTTCGCCCATCGCCAGCAGGGCCACCAGCACACCGACCACGCCGGCAATGCCGATCACGACCACCGACGACGATCCCAGGCGCTGTTTAAGGGTACTGACACCGACGCCCGTCACGGACGCAGCCTGTCGGCCGCGACGCGTGAGTCCCATCCATGCCGCAAACAGCGCGACCAGTACCAGTACGGCAATCCACGGCAACTGCACCCATACGAACAGGGTTACGACCAGGATCACCAACACGAGAAGATTGAATAAGAACTTCATGTCTGAGGCTCCTTACCGACCGGCCAGTGCGTCGACAATATTCAGGCGCATCGCGCGCCATGCGGGAATCGCACCTACGACCAAACCGATCACCAGCATCAGAGCGATACCCAGCGACCAACTGGCCGCACCCACCGTAGGCAGGTTGAGCATGCCGCCGCTGTTGGCGCTGACGCCGGGAATCAACACCGCCGCCAGACCGATGCCGATGACGCCGCCGAGCAGCACCATCAGTACGGATTCGGCCAGCACCATGCCCAGCACGCCGCGATCGGAAAAGCCCAGCGTTTTCAGCACGGCCAGTTCCGATGTGCGCTCGCGCACGGCCTGCATCATGGTGTTGCCGGTCAGCAGCAGCAGCGTGAAGAACACGGCACCCATGATCGAGCCCACGATCAGCCCGATATCGGCCAACTGCTTCATCCACGATGCGGTAGCGGCCGCTTCGGTCTGCGTGCGGGTTTCATGGTCGGAGTTGGCCGACAAGGCGTCGATGGCCTTGGCGACCTGATCGGCTTGATTGACGTCGTTGACGCGCGTCACGTACCAGCCGACCTGGCCGTTGTTGTAGCCCTTCATGACGGCATCGTCGAAGTACTTCCAGTGCATCAGGATGATCTGGCCGTAGAAGGCCACGCTCGAATCCGTGGGGTGAAGCACGCCGACGATGTTGAAAGTCCAGTTCTTGCTGCCGTTCTGCTGCGGAAAGATATTCGATTGCAGCGGAATCTGATCGCCGATCTTCCAATGGTATTTCTCCATCAGCTTCTCGCCGACCAGAATGCCGATCCGCGTATCGAGGAAGGCCTTGCGCGCGTCGGCACTCACGGCCACTTCCGGATACTGGTCGATGTAGTTGTCGCTGACCGCGAACGTGAACACCTGGTTGTGCGGATCCTGGTAGGCGCCGCCGAACCAGTTGGCATAGGCCACGGACTTCACTCCCGGCACGACGGCGATCTTCTGGCCAAGCCCCTGGGGCAAGGTGTCGATGAAGGACAGCTTGGACCCGGTCTGCAGGCGCTGCGCGCCATTGGCGCTCTTGCCGGCCTGGTCGAACGAGGTGCGCACGGCATCCAGCATGCCGAACAGCAGGAACGCCGCGGCAATCGACACCAGGGTGAGGGTGGTGCGTGTCTTGCGCCGGAACAGCGCGGCCCAGATGAGATGGAAATATTTCATGGCATCGTCCTCAAGCCGTCACTTGTTCGACGAGGGTGCCCTTGTCCAGATGCAGGGTGTGGTTGGCGTACTCGGCGGCCTTGGGATCGTGGGTGACCATCACGATGGTCTTGCCGTGCTCGCGGTTGAGCGTGCGCAGTAGGCCGAGCACGTCCTCGGCGGACTGGCGGTCGAGGTCGCCGGTGGGTTCGTCGCAGACTAGCAGGGAGGGGTCGGAGACGATCGCGCGGGCGATCGCCACGCGCTGCTGCTGGCCACCGGACAGCTCGCTGGGCTTGTGCGAGGCGCGCTCGGCCAGCCCCACCAGCTGCAGCGCGATGGCCGCGTTCTTCTTACGCTGCGCGCCCGAGAGCTTGGTCAGCAGCAAGGGCAGCTCCACGTTCTTCTGTGCGCTCAGCATCGGCATCAGGTTGTAGAACTGGAACACGAAGCCGACGTTGGACGCACGCCACTTCGCCAGCGCGCCGCCGCTCAGCTGGTCGATGCGCGAACCGCCCACGCTGATGCTGCCGGCGGAGGGCGAATCGAGGCCCCCGATCAGGTTGAGCAGGGTGGTCTTGCCCGAGCCGGACGGCCCCATCAACGCGAGGAAATCGCCCTCGGCAATGTCGAGGTTGATGTGGTGCAGTACCTCGACCTTCTGCTTGCCTCGCGCGTAGACCTTGGAGAGGTCGCGGATCTGGATCAGTGTGTCCATGGCATGGCTCCGTGGATGTTGGCCGAATGAATGAATACAGATACGTGCCTGCTCGCGCCGGCACGGCAATCAGGGAGAGGACTTTTCCGTCTGGACGTCCGTACCGTCGCGCAGCTCGGCCGGCGGCGACAGCACCACCGCATCGCCCGCCTGCAGCGCATCGGGTATCAGTTTCATGTCGCCGTAGCTCTGCGCCGCCGGCTGCACCGCGCGCAGCTGCGCCTTGCCGTCGGCGACCACGAACACCACGCTGCGCCCGTCGCGCTGCACGACCGCCTTTGCCGGCACCAGCACGCCCTTGGGTGTTTGCCCCACGCTTGCCGGCGCCTTCTGTTCGAGGAAAGACACCCGCACGCCCATGTCGGGCACGATGCGCGCATCCTTGTGCTCCAGCGCCACGCGCACCTTCACCGTGGCCTTGCCGCGGTCGGCGGCGGGCACGATGGCGATCACATGAGCTGGAATCTTCCAATCCGGGTACGCATCGAGCACCGCCTCGGCAGGCATGTCCGGCTTCACGCGGCCGATATAGGCCTCGTTGACGTCCACGTCCACTTCCAGCGAATCCATGTCGACGATCGTGCCGATGCCGGTGCGAGTAAAGCCGCCGCCGGCGGAGAACGGCGAAACGATTTCGCCCACCTGAGCGTCCTTGGTGGTGATGACGCCGTCGAACGGCGCGCGCACCACGCAGTAGTCGAAGTTGACCTGCGCCTCGACGACCTGCGCATCGGCCGATGCCGCGCTCTTCTGCTGCGAGGCGAGCTGGGCGCGCGTGCTCGCGGCCAGCGTGCGGGCCTGTTCCGCATCCTGTTTCGAGACCAGGCCCTGTTCGGCCAGTGTCGCGTCGCGCGAGGCATCGCGCAGGTTCTGCGCCAGTTGTGCCTGGTACTGCGCGACCAGCGCATGCGTGGCGGCCGCCTGCGTCCGCGCCGCATCCAGTGCAGCCCTGTAGGCGCTGTCATCGAGTCGGGCCAGTACCTGGTCCTTCTTCACATGATCGCCTTCCTCGATCAGCACCGCGGTGAGCGTGCCGGTGATCTGTGCCGATACCGTGGCCTGCCGGCGTGCGGTGACGTAGCCGGTGGCCTGCAGCACCGCGCCGGCGCCCGGGTCGCTGGCCGGCGATACCGCGCTGGCGGTCTGCACCGCGATGGCGCGATGGCTCGTTACCCACCATACGCCGGCGCCGATCAGGGCCACCAGCAGTACCAACGCGAGCACGATCCACGGCCAGCGCGCAGGACCTTGGCTGTGGTCGTCGCGCTGGTGCTTCTCGATGCGAAGCTCTTTCAACAAATCGGCCTGACTCACCGTCATCCCCATGACTCCGTGATGTGCACACCGTAGCGGCTCCCGGACCAGCGAGGCCACGGGCTATTATCAGCTGCCGGCAATGACAGATGTCATCCCGCCAGCACAATTGGCGCTACAAGCTCAGCCACGTCGCCCACGTACGCCTCGATACCCGGCTTCGTTTGCCCATGCCCCTTGAGCCGTCCGAGGGCTACACTCGCGGGCATGAATTACGCCATCACCCCGCCCGCCGTGCCCAGCCTGCCGATTCTGGATAGCGAGCTGCGCTTCCCCATCCGCCGCGTGTTCTGCATCGGCCGCAACTATGCCGACCATGCGAAGGAGATGGGCGCAACGGTGGAACCCGGGCGACCGATGTTCTTCTGCAAGCCAGCCGACGCGGTGGTGGCCGACGGCAGGGACGTACCCTACCCCTCCATCACGAACGAGCTGCACCACGAAGTTGAAATGGTGCTGGCCCTGGGCGCCGGCGGCCGCGACGTGACCGTGGAGCGTGCCGCCGCGCTGGTCTGGGGCGTGGGCGTGGGGTTGGACCTGACCCGCCGCGACCTGCAGGCCCAGGCCAAGGCCAAGGGCCATCCCTGGGACGTGGCCAAGGGCTTCGACCATTCCGCGCCGGTATCGGCGCTGCGCCCGCTGCACGGCCACCTGCCCGGCCCCGACACCGAGCTGCGCCTCACGGTCAACGGCAGCCTGCGCCAACACGCGCGGCTGGGCGAGATGATCCACGACGTGCCGCACCTGCTTGCCGCGCTTTCCACGCTGTTCGAGCTCAAACCCGGCGACCTGGTGTTCACCGGCACGCCCGCGGGGGTGGCCGCGCTGGAACGCGGCGACCGCTTCCACGCCGAACTGAACGGCTGGGCCACCCTGGAAGGCCGCATCGCCTGACCCGCCGCAAAATGTTCCGCCGGGTTTTCATGCCGGAATCGTACCTGCTGCGCTAGAGTTTCCCCGGCCATCCGGCCTTTCACTCTCGGGGAGTACACCAATGAGCATGCTGCAGGAATTCAAGGCATTCGCCATGCGCGGCAATGTGATGGACATGGCTGTCGGTATCGTGATCGGCGGTGCGTTCGGCAAGATCGTCAGCTCGCTGGTCAGCGACGTCATCATGCCACCGATCGGCATGCTCACCGGCGGCATCGATTTCTCGGCCATGAAGTGGGTGCTCAAACCAGGCGACGACAGCGACCCCAAGCACAAGATCGCCGAGGTCGCGATCAACTACGGCACCTTCATCAACACCATCATCACCTTCATCATCGTCGCCTTCGCGATCTTCATGGTGATCAAGCTGATGAACCGCATGCAGCAGAAGAAGGAAGAAGCGCCCGCCGCGCCGCCGGCCGACGTGGTCCTGCTCACCGAGATCCGCGACCTGCTGAAGAACAAGCAGTAAGCTCCTTCGTTGCATTCTCCGCGCCGCGTGCGAGCCCACGGCTTGCACGCGGCGTCTTCATTCACGAGAAAGGAAAACACGCATGCGCCGTCTCGTCCTCGTCCCGCTCGCGGCCGCCCTGATGCTGGCCGCCGGCACGGCCTTCGCCGCCGATACCAGCATACCGAGCCCAGCCGTCAAGACGGCCGAACAGCTGCGCGACAAGGCGCTCGACGACGGCACCGCGTATGCCGTGCTGCAATCGCTGACCACCGAGGTCGGTCCGCGCATGGCCGGCAGCTCCAGCGACCAGCGTGCCCGCGACTGGGCGGTGGCAAAGTTCAAGGCGCTGGGTTTCGACAAGGTCTACACCGAGCCCGCAACTTACCCGCTATGGGAGCGACGCAGCGAGAGCGGCTCCATCGTGGCGCCGTTCCCGCAACACCTGGTGCTCACCGCGCTGGGCTATTCGCCGGGCACGCCCAAGGGTGGACTCACCGCGCCGGTAATCGCTTTCGACAGCCTCGCCGCTCTCAAGTCCGCCGACCCGGCCACGATCAAGGGCAAGATCGTCTATATCGGCTTCCGCATGCAGCGCAGCCGCGACGGCCACGATTACGGCATGGGCAGCTCGATACGCGAAAACGGGCCGGCCATCGCAGCCGGCAAGGGGGCCGTCGGCTTCATCCTGCGCTCGGCAGGCACCGATGCGCACGAGCGCATCGCTCACACCGGCCTCACCGGCTTCGGCCATCCCGGGGAGGGCGTACCCGCCGCGGCGCTTTCCAACCCCGACGCCGACCAACTCGAACGCGAACTGGCCTACGGCAAGCCGGTGACGGTGAGGCTCGACCTCGATTGCGGCATCGTGGGCCAGTACACCGGCGCCAACGTGATCGGCGAAATCACCGGCGCGAAATACCCGGACCAGGTCGTCGCCATCGGCGGCCATCTGGACTCGTGGGATCCGGGCACCGGCGCGATCGACGACGGCACCGGCATCGCCATCTCGATGGCTGCCGCCAAGCTGATCCGCGACCTGCCGCAGCGCCCCGATCGCACCATCCGCGTGATCGCCTTCGCCAACGAGGAAATGGGCCTGTGGGGCGCGAACGCCTACGCGGAAAAGCACGCGAAGGAGGCGACGAACTTCATGCTCGGCACCGACTCCGACCTCGGCGCCGGCAAGGTGTACCGCATGAGCGCCAGCGTGAAGCCGCAGGCGCGCCATGCCATCGAACAGATCGCCGGCGTGCTCAAGCCGCTGGGCGTGGCCTACGACGCGCAGCGCGCCGGCGGCGGCGGTTCGGATCTTTCGGCGATGCACGCCAAGGGCATGGCCGCACTCACCCTCGACCAGGACGCCACCTACTACTTCGACTGGCACCACACCAGCAACGACACACTGGACAAGGTCGACCCCAAGGAGCTGGCGCAGAACGTGGCCGCCTACGCGGCGTGGTCGTACATGGCGGCCGAGGCGGATGGCGACTTCGGCTCCGCACCAGGCGCCTTCAAGGGCGACGGCGCCGAAGACTGAAGACGGCGGCAGATGTGCAGCGAACAAGGCGGCCTCCGGGCCGCCTTGTTCGTCATGAAGCCTGCAGAGGCTCCGTCGTCTTCCGCTTGCGCCCGAAGCGCTGCTGCAGCCTGTCCATGTAGAGGTAGATCACCGGCGTCAGATACAGGGTGAGCACCTGCGACACCACCAGGCCGCCCACCACGGCGAGACCCAGCGGACGGCGCGAGGAGGCGCCCGCGCCCATGCCCAGCGCGATCGGCAGCGTACCCGCGAACGCGGCCATCGTGGTCATCATGATCGGGCGGAAGCGCACGTGGCAGGCTTCCACGATGGCCTCGGCCGGCGACATGCCCTCCACGCGCTGCCGCTCTAGCGCGAAGTCGATCAGCATGATCGCGTTCTTCTTCACGATGCCGATCAGCATCACGATGCCCACGAAGGAGAACAGATCCAGCGGCGCGTGAAACAGCATCAGCGTGAGCAGCGCGCCCACGCCCGCCGCGGGCAGGCCCGAGAGGATCGTCAGCGGATGGATGAAGCTCTCGTACAGAATGCCCAGCACCAGGTAGATCACAAACAGCGCCAGCGCGAGCAGCAGGCCCATGCCCTGCATGGAATCCTGGAACGCCTGCGCAGTGCCCTGCACGCTGCCGGTGATCGAGGCGGGCAGGTCGAGCTGGCGCATCGCTCCGTCGATCTCGTTCACCGCCTGGCTGAGGCTCACGCCCGGCGCGAGGTTGAACGAGATCGTCACCGCCGGCAGCTCGCCCTGGTGGTTCACGGTGAGCGGCTGCGCCCTGCGCGTGAAGGTGGCCACGGCACTGAGCGGCACCAGGCTGCCGGTATTCGAGGTGACGTAGAGCTGCGACAGCACGTCCGGATCGTTCTGCAGCTTGTACGGCACCTGCAGGATCACCCAGTACTGCGTGGCGGTGCCGTAGATCGTGGAGATCTGGCCTTCGCCGAACGCGGTGCCCAGCGCGGTCTGCACCTGGTACATGGTGAGCCCCAGCGGCGCCAGCTTGTCGCGGTCCACGCGCACATCGATGGCCGGTCCGTTGAGGTCGAGGTCGCTGGTGACGTCCTGGAAACCCGACAGCTTGGCGAAGGCATCGAGCACCTTGCCCGATTCCGCATACAGCGCGTCGAGATCGGTGGACTGCAGGGTGTACTGGTATTCCGCCTTGGAGGCGCGGCCGCCCACCTGGATCGCCGGCGGGTTCTGGACGTAGGCGCGGATGCCCGGCACCTTGGCGAATTTCGCGCGCAGCTCCTGGATGATCTGGTCGGGATCGAGCTGACGCTCGTTCGCGGGCTTGAGCCGCATGAAGATCGAGCCGTTGTTGGTGGTGGTGCGCGAACCGCCCGAACCCACCGACGACATGTACGCGGCGATGTTCGGGTCCTGGCCCACGATCTCCGCCAGCTTCTGCTGGCGGATCGCCATGCCGGTGATGGAGATATCGTCGGGACCTTCGGTGTTGGCGTTCAGCTGACCGGTGTCGCCGGCAGGAATGAAGTCCTTGTCCACCACCGCGAACAGAATGACGGTGGCGACGAGGCTGGCGAAGAACACGGCCAGCACGAAACGGGGCCGCGCCACCGCCCACGCCAGCGAGCGGTTGTAGCCGTCGCGCACATGGTTGAAGCCGCGGTCGAAGGCCAGCGCCACGCGCGACTTTTCCTCGTGCTCGGCATGCTTCACGAAGCGGCTGCACAGCATCGGCGTCAGGGTGATCGAAACGAAGCCGGAGATCAGGATCGCCACGCTCAGCGTCACCGCGAATTCGTGGAACAGCCGCCCCACGATGCCGCCCATGAACATCACCGGCAGGAACACCGCCACCAGCGACAGCGTCATCGAGAAAATGGTGAAGCCGATCTCGCTGGCGCCGACCATCGACGCCTCGTACGGGTCCATGCCGGCCTCGACGTGGCGCACGATGTTCTCCAGCATCACGATCGCATCGTCCACCACGAAGCCCACCACCAGGGTGAGCGCCAGCAGCGAAAGATTGTCGAGGCTGTAGCCCAGCGCGTACATCACGCCGAAGGTGCCGATCACCGACACCGGCAGCGCCAGCGCGGGAATCAGCGTGGCCGAGGCATTGCCCAGGAACAGGTAGATCACCAGCACCACCAGCACGCCGGCCAGCAGCAGGGTGAACTGCACGTCGTCCACCGAGTCGCGGATCGAGTCGGAGCGGTCGTACAGCGTCTCCAGCTTGATCCCCGGCGGCAGCGTGGCTTCGAACTGCGGCAGCACCGCACGGATGCGGTCGATCGTGGCGACGGTGTTGGAGCCCGGCTGGCGGTCGATCGCCAGCACCACCGCACGCCTGCCGTTGAACCAGCTCGCCACCTGGTCGTTCTGCACGCTGTCCTCGGCATGGCCGAGCTGCGACAGGCGCACCGGCGCGCCGTTGCGGTACGCCACGATCACGTTGTTATAGGGCGCGGCCCTCTGCAACTGGCCATCCGAGGTCACTTGCAACAGCTGCCGGCCGCCGTTGAGCGAGCCGGTGGCCAGGTTGACGTTGGCGTTGGAGATCGCCGCCTGCACGGTGTCGATGCCGATGCCGTTGGCGGCCAGCTTGCTGGGATCGACGCTGATGCGCACGGCGTATTTCTGCGAGCCGAACACGCTCACCTGCGCCACGCCGCTGATCATCGACAGCTCCTGCGCCAGCTGGGTCTCGCCGTACTCGTCCACGGTGGACAGCGGCAGCGTGTCGGAGCTGAGCGTGAGGTAGAGGATCGCCTTGTCCGCGGGATTCACCTTGCGGAAGGTGGGCGGCGTGGGCATGTTGGTCGGCAGCTGGCGCTGGGCCGCCGAAATCGCCGCCTGCACGTCCTGCGCGGCGCCGTCGATGTTGCGGCTGAGGTCGAAGCTCAGCGTGATCGAGGTCGAGCCCAGCGCGCTGGTCGAGGTCATCTGGCTGATGCCGGCGATGGTGGAGAACTGGTTCTCCAGCGGAGTGGCCACCGCGGTGGCCATGGTCTCCGGCGAGGCGCCGGGCAGGCTCGCGCTCACCGAGATCGTGGGGAAGTCCACGTTCGGCAGCTCGTTCACCGGCAGGTTCGGGTATGCGGCCACGCCGAACACGATCAGCGCGATCATCAGCAAGGCCGTCATCACCGGGCGGCGGATGCATAGTGCGGGAAGGTTCATCGCGGCCGCTCAGCTCTTGCTGCCGTCGGCGACGTGCACGAGCGTGCCGTTGGTCAACAGCATCTGGCCGTCGGTGACCACGCGCTCGCCGGCGTCCAGGCCTTTCTCGATCACCAGCCGGTCGCCGCTGGTCTGCCCCGACGTCACCATGCGCTGTTGCACGCGGCCGTCCGTGCCGATGACGAACACGAAGCTGCCGTTGGGCGAGTTCTGCAGCGCCTCCACCGGCACCGTCACGACGTCGGCGAGACGCGTGGTGGGCAGCCGCACCTGCACGAACTGGCCCGGCGTCAGCCGGTCGTCGGTGTTCGGGTACACCGCCTTCAGCTGGATCGTGCCGGTGGCGGGGTCCACCGCGTTGTTGATGAAATCCAGGGAGGCCGCGAGCGGCGGCCCCTTCGCCCCGGGGATCGAGGCGTTCACCGCCACCTTGCCGCGCGCGTAGGCCGCCTTCACGCCGGCCAGTGCGGTTTCGGGCACGGAAAAGGTGAGGTAGATCGGCCGCACCTGGTTGAGCACCACCAGGTTGGTGCTGTTCGCGCTCACCTGTGCGCCGGGATAGGTCAGCGGCGCGCCGGCGATGCTGTCCACCGGTGCCAGGATGCGCGCATAGCCGAGCTGGGTCTGCGCCATCTCCACCGCCGCCTGATCCGCCTTGACCGAGGCCCCGTAGACGCCCACGTTCGCCTTGTAGCCGTCGTAGTCGGTCTGCGAGACGTAGCCCTTAGCCAGCATCGGCGTGTAGCGGCGCAGCACCTGCTCGGCGTTCGCCAGCTGGGCCTGGTCCTTGGCGAGATTGCCGCGCGCCTGATCCAGTTGCGCCTGCAGCAGGCTGGGATCGATCTGCTCGATCACCTCGCCGGCCTTCACTCGTCCGCCCGGCGTGAACGCCACCGACTCAAGCTGTCCGCTGACGCGCGACTGCACGGTCACGGTGGAATACGCCTCGACGCTGCCGATCACCTGCAACGAGAGGTCGAGGTCGCCACGCTGCGCCACCGCCGCCTTCACCGGCACCGCCTGGGTGGCGGCCGGCTTGCCCGCATCGGCCTTGCCGCGCCCCGACCACACGTGCGCGACCAACACGGCCAGCACCACCGCCAACAGCAACGCGACGAGCTTTTTCCAGGACATGCGCTGCGGCATGGGAACTCCAATAACGAATGGACATTCCTGCCGATTGACGGGCTACGTCATCGCAGCGCCGGTACACGACCGGAATCAAAAGGGGAAACGAGCGCACGGAGATGCCAATGCGTCGAGTACCACAGCACATTCTGCGCCAACAAGGCATCAAATTGCGGGCAACGCCCGGCACTTGGCAGGTGCGGCGAATGGGGTTATGCGCGGGCGCCCTATTCCTTGTGCGCCGCCGGCGCTTCGATCGCATCCAGGGCCTGCAGGTTCATCTTGATCCGCTCGATCACGTCCAGCGCATGCTTCAGCTCGTCGTAGTCGATGCCATCGGTGGATTCGCGGCGCAACTCGCGCGCGAGCTGCTCCATGTCGTCGACGACCTCGCTCGCCTGCGGCGTGGTGTACAGGCGCCATGCGCGACGGTCGCGCGGGTCGGGGCGGCGTTCCACGAAGCCCGCCGCCTGCAGGCGGTCGATCACCCGGCCCACCGCGATCGGCTCCATTTCCAGCGCCTCGGCCAGTTCGTTCTGGCGCATGCCCGCGCGGTGGTGCAGCATCTTGGTGGCGCGCCACTGCGCGCGCGTGAGGCCGAACTTCACCGCGCGCCGGTCGAAGTGCTTGCGAAACAGCAAGGTCACGTCGTTCAGCAGGTAGCCGAAGGAAAGCTCTTCCGTTTTCGCCATGATCGTCGCAACCTCACTATCACCAAGCCAAGCATAGACCCGTTTGCGGTCTCCACATGCCCCTTACTGTCGTCATCGCCGATATCACCACGCTCGCGACGGATGCCATCGTCAACGCGGCGAACGAGACGCTGCTGGGCGGCGGCGGTGTCGACGGGGCCATCCACCGCGCCGCCGGGCCGGCCCTGCTCGCCGCCTGCCGTGCGCTGCCGCAGGTTTCGCTCGGCGTACGCTGCCCCACCGGCAAAGCACGCATCACGCCGGGTTTCGCGCTGCCCACGCGCTGGGTGATCCACACTGTAGGACCAGTCTGGCATGGCGGAAATCGCGATGAAGCCGCATTGCTGGCGAACTGTTACCGCAATGCCCTGCGCCTCGCGTATGAACACGATGCTCGCCGTATTGCGTTTCCCGCGATCAGCTGCGGCGCGTACGGCTACCCGGCAGCACTGGCCGCTGCGGTGGCCATAGCCACATTGCGCGAAGCGCTGGCGGACGATCCTTCCCTCGACATCGTCCTGTGCTGCTACAGCGAGCCCATGCGTGCAGTGTTCCAGCACGCGCTCAATGCAGCTTGAAGGGATAAAGCGGCGGCAAGCCATCGTCGCCTGCACCGTCCGCCGCGCTCCATGCGAAACCGCGCTTGAAGGTTTCGGCCAGATCCAGGTTCGCCGTCGATCCGCCATCGCCATAGCACTGCCGCTGTAGCGCGGCGATGGCCCGCCGCTGCGCGGCATCCGTCAGCGCGGCCTGCAACTCTCCGGCGTTCCGGATCGCCGGGCGTTCCGCCTGTGCCCACGCCAGCAGGTCGCGCAGCTGCGCCGGCGCATCGCCGCTCCGGGCAACGGCGAGGAATGCCTGCTTCCGTTGGCCCGCAGAGCCAGCAACCGCGCCGTTATTGACTGTCACACCGACGGCGGAACGGCGTGGCGGACGCCGCCGCCACAGCCACCACGCCAAGACGGTGAGCAGCCACAGAAGCAGGCTGGCCAGCGCGATCCAGCGCCACGGCATATTCCGCCAAGCCGCGTTGGCAGAAGCCGTCGCGACCGGTGCCGTGGCGGGCGCCGAAGCCGGTGTAGCGGCGGATGAGGCCGCTGCCGTACCCGCCGCTGGAAGCACGGTGATGCTTTGCGCCGGAATCTCGGCAGTGCGCACCTCGCCAGACGTGACGTCGAACCAGCGCAGCGTGGTCGCCGGCATGGTCAATGTGCCCGCCTGTTCCGGTACCACGGCGAAGCTGCGCTCGCTGCTGCCCTGCAGCCACGCGTCGTCTTCCG
The DNA here is from genome assembly GCF_014843005.1 of Rhodanobacter sp. DHG33. Classification (GTDB taxonomy): domain Bacteria; phylum Pseudomonadota; class Gammaproteobacteria; order Xanthomonadales; family Rhodanobacteraceae; genus Rhodanobacter_A. The sequence goes on from NZ_JACYXM010000001.1 coordinate 147,879, forward strand.
CGGTGGCCGTCTTTGGCTGGTCGGGGTACACCGTTGCGCCGCGTATCGCGGGCAGGCTGAGCTGTGGCAGCGCATCGCCCGACAAGCCGGTGGCGCTGAGTGCCATGCGGAGGTTGATCGGCTGGCCCACGTGCACCGATGTACCCGCATCGGGCCAGCCCGTAAGCGAAAGACTGAGCGCACGCGCCGGCAGCCATGCCGATTGGCCCCAGTTGGCAGGGACAGCCTGTACCTGCACCGTCTGCGCCGGCGCGCCAGCGCTGACCTGGGAGCCAGCGCCGAAGAAACTGTTCGGATCGTTGGGGTCCAGCGCCACGCCATGGAAGCCCAGCGCGGGGATCGTGAGCGCTCCCGCATGCTGCGGCACCAGCGCGTAGCGCCGTTCGAACACGCGGTATTCCCGGCCGCCCCGCACTTTGTCGTAGCGCAGGTCGCCACCCATTTGGCGGAGCTGCACACCGCCCACCTGCGGCGAATCCAGCGTACCGTTCGTAACATTGCCGCTGACATAGAGCCGCACCACGTAGCTGAGCTGCTGGCCCACCCATGCCTGCTTAGGCTCGACCTCGGCCTCCATGAACACACTCTTGTTCGTGGCCGCGGCGGTCGCCGGGTTCGCCGGAGCGACCTGCAGTTGCAGTGGCGTGATCTGCGACCCCGCCACGGCCAGCGACGGAATCGCGAGCGTGCCCGCATGCTTCGGCCGCAGCACCACGCCGATCACCAGCTCGGCGCTGCGCTGGCCGTTGACGATGTTGATGCTGCTGCTCTGCGAATTGCCGAGAATGTCGAAATCCTGTTCGAGAGGGCTCAGGTCGGGCATGGCAACGTTGCTGATGTCGCCATTGACGTGGAGGTTCAGCGTCACCGTCTCGCCCATCTGGATGGTGCTTCGGTCCAGCGTGGCCTGCACGTCGGTGGCGTGCACCGCGATCGGCACGACGAGGAACAACAGCAGCAGGCAGAGACATTGGAAAGCACGGCCAAGCATCGCCATCCGCCGGGTCTTCGCGGCCAAGCTCGACTGCGAAAATAATGCTTGTCGTCGGAGCATCACGGCCCATCCTCGTCGGGTGCGTCGCCATGGCGACGCTGGTATTCCAGTTCGAACTTGCGGCGCAGCAGCGCGCCCGGGTCGTCGGGCACGCGCTGCAAGGCCTGGCGCACGTCCGCAGGCAGCTTGGACTGGGCATCGTCGGCGCTTTCCGCACCGAGCTGGTGTACCGGCGGCCGATCGGTCGCAGGCTGGCCGGGCGCGCCCAGCTGCTTGTCGAGCTGCTGCTTCAACGCCTGTTGCGCCTGCTCGGCCTGCGCCTCTTGCGCAGCCTGTTGCTCGGGCGTCGGCTGCGGCTGATTGCCCTGTTGCGCGCCCGAGTTGCCGGATGAGGATTGATCGTTCTGCTGTGCCTTGTTTTGCGGCGCCTGGTTCTGTGACGACTGTCCCGCGTCGTTCGATGAATCCTGCTGGCCTTGTTGCTTGGAGCCATCGTTCTGCTTCTGCGACGGGTTGGACTGCTCGTCCTTTTTGCCCTGGCCGTTCTGGCCCTGATCGCTCTTGTCCTTGTCGCCCTGGCTCTGTTGGCTCTGTTGGCTCTGTTGGCTCTGCTGGCCTTGATCGCCTTTGCCCTGATCGTCCTTGCCTTGCCCGCTCTTGTCCTGCTTGTCACCGCCCTGCCCGCTGCTGCCGCCCTGCCCCTGCGGCGAAGACGAGCCATTCTGCTTCTGTGGCTGCTGCGAGGAAGACTGATTCTTCTGCTGATCCTGCTGGGGCTTCTGCTGCTTGCGCAACCAGTCTTCGACGGCCTGCTTGTTCGCCTTTGCGTCGATGTTGCCGGGATCGCGCTTCAACGCCTCGTCATAGGCATGGATCGCGTCCTCGTACTTGCCTTCGCGCGCCAGCGCGTTGCCGCGGTTGTACGCGGCGTTGCTGCCCGGCACGCCCTGCCATGTCTGCGCCGCACCGGCATAGTCGCCCGCGCGATACGCCGCCGTACCACGCAGCGCAGGGTCGTTCGCCAACTGCATCGCCTGCTTCGCATCACCTTGCTTGAGCGCCGCCGCGGCCTGCTGGTTCCTGTTCCGCCAAAGGTCGCTCCAACTCGTCGCGTGTGCAGTCCCCGGCAACATCGGCAGCAGCACCAGCGGCAACAGCACCAACCAGCCGCGCCGGAAAGACAACGCGGCGAGCGGAAGCAGGAGCAGGAGCAGCCATGGACCGCGATCCTGCCATTCGTCGCCAAGTTGCCCCTGCACGGACTGCGTGGAGCCCGCGCGCAATTCGTCCTTGAGTGCGGCGATGTCGCTATCGCCGGCGCTCATCGGCACATGGCGGCCACCGCCCGCTGCGGCCACCGCCGCCAGCGCCGCATCGTCGCGCGCGGCGAGTTGCAGGCTGCCTTGCGCATCGTGCAGGAAACCACCACCCGGCAGCGGTACTGGCGCGCCCTGCGTCGTACCCACGCCGAGCACGGAAACATGCACGCCTTCGGCCAGCGCCTTGCGCGCGGCCGTCTGCGCCGATGCGTCCACGCTGTCCGCAATCAACACCAGCGAACCGCCGCCTACCTTGGCGTCGTGGATCAAGGCGACGCCGCGATCGATCGCGGCTGCCGCGTCGTTGCCGTCCACCGGCATGGTGTCGGGTGCCATGGCGTCGAGCAGGGTGGACAGGCTGTGCGTATCGGAGGTGAGCGGCGCCACCACGAAGGCCTCGCCGGCGTAACCGATCAGCGCATTGAGACCGTCCTGGTTCGCCGCCAGCAAGTCGTGCGCCTTGTAGCGTGCACGATCGATGCGGCTGGGCGCCACGTCCCGCGACAGCATGCGCTGCGACAGCGAGATCGCCACCACCTGCGCGGCACGGCGCGCATACAGCGGCTGCTCGACGCGGCTCCAGGTCGGCCCGGCCAGCGCCAGCACCGCCAGCAGCCACGCCAGCGTGAGCAATCCCAGCGGCAGGCGCTGCCTTGCAGCCCGCCCATGCAGGAGCTGTGGCAGCAATGCCGCATCGACCAGGCGCGACAATGCCTGCAGGCCGCGCGAGCGGCGCGAGGCCTGCCACAACAGCCACGGCAGCACGAGCAGCGCAAACAACCACACAGGCCGCAGAAAGTGGAACTGGGCCAATGCCGCGCTCATGCCGCCACCTCGCGCATGCGCCAGCCCGGCAATGCGACCAGAAGCCAGAGCAGCAGCGCCGCCGCCAATGGCCAGACAAACCATTCCTTGCGCGGCCGCAAGGTGGGGCCGCGCTGCGGCATGGGCTCCAGCGCGTCGATGGCGCGGTATGCGTCGGCAAGCTGGGCGCTGTCGGTGGCGCGGAAAAAGCGACCGCCGGTGTCGTCCGCGATCTTGGTCAACATGACGGTGTCGAGATCGGCGGAAGGATTGACGACCTGACTGCCGAAGAATCCCGGCACTTCCATGCGGTCGGCGCCAATGCCCACGGTATAGATGCGCACGCCGGCCGCCTTCGCGGCGCGTGCGGCCTCCAGCGGCGTGATGCTGCCGGAGTTGTTGACGCCATCGGTGAGCAACACCAGTACGCGCGCCTGTTCGGGGAGTGCGGACAGGCGCTTCACCGCAATGGCGATGGCATCGCCGATGGCGGTTTCGGTGCCGGCCAGACCTACCGCCGCACCTTGCAATTGCGCACGCACCGCGTCGAGATCGTAGGTAAGCGGCGTCACCAGGAACGCCTGGCTGCCGAACAGGACCAGCCCCATCTCGTCGCCACGGCGGCGGTCGATGAAGTTGCCGGCGATGGCCTTCACCGCACCGAAGCGGCTCACCGGTTGGCCGGCCAGCTCCATGTCCGGCGTGTTCATGCTGCCGGACAGGTCCACCGCCAGCAACAGCCCGCGACCGCTGCGTTGCTGCGCCTGCGGCGGCCCCACCCATTGCGGCCGCGCGGACGCGGCCACCAGGCACAACCACGCCAGCGCCAGCAGCCACGGCGAGAAGCTGCGCGCAGCATGGCCACCCGTCGCCGCAAGCCGCAAACCCGGCTGAGGCAAACGCAGTGCCTGTCCTGGCGTCGTCGGTGCCAGCACGCGGCGCAGTAGCAAGGGCAGCGGCAGCAGCAGGAACAACCAGGGCCACGCGAACTCAAACATGGCCCGGCTCCGCGACAGGCGGCTTCCACGCGCGTGCATTGGCCGCGACACGCAGCCAGTCACGCGCCGCAGCCAGGGTGGCGTGTGCATCGAATTCGGCTTGCGGCCGGTAGATCACCTGCTCCAATGCCAGCAGGCGATCCAGAATCCGCGGCGCTATCGGCACGCGTGCCAACGTCCTGCGCCAGCTCTCGCCGCGCTGCGTCGTCGCCGCGTCGTCGTAACGACGCGCCACGCGACGCAGCAGTTGATGAAGGGAGGCCGCGAACGCGACATCGTCGCCATCGCGCACATGGCGCTCCGCCAACTTTTCCAGCTCGCCCAACAGGCGTCGACGCTCGCGTTGCAAGCGATAGCGACGCTGCCAGAACCACGCCGCCACGATCAACGCGACCAATACCAAAGCACCCAGCATCCACCAGCCGGGTGCCAGCGGCCACCACGAAGGTGCCGGCGGCAGATGGATGTCGCGCAATTCCGGGCCGCCCGGCGGCGTCGATGGCGGCATCATCGGCGTCCTCCCGTCACGCCCAGCAATTCGCTCACGGCGGGGAGCGGATCGTCGCGCGTGTCGATCACGCGGCAACGCACTCCCACGCCACGCGCCAGTGCTTCCAATCGCGCCGGGCCGCTGCCCAGCATCTGCTGGAACTCGCGCCGCTGGCGTTCGCCCAGCAACACTACGTCGCGACGCTCGCCATCGTGCTCCAGCGGATAGCGGCCAGGCGGCGGCGGCTCGCGCTCCAGTGCGTCGGCCACCACCAGCACGCCGATATCGGCGCGCGCCTTCAGTTCAAGCAGATGACGTCGCGCTTCGCCATCCGTACTGAAGCCGTCGCTGAGCAGCAGCACGCGACTGGCGCCATGCTGAAGCCGGCGGGCGCGCAGCAAGACCGTGGACAGAGGCTCACTGCGATCCGTCGCGGGCAGCGCATCCCATTCCGCCAATGCACCGCAAGCCGACAGCGCGCCGTGTGCACCACCCTGTGGGCGCAGCAGGCGGTCATTGCCACCAAAGGCCATCATGCCCACGCGCTCGCCCGCGCGCATGGCCAGCCAAGCGGCAATGGCGGCGACGCGCGCGACCTGCACGGACTTGAAGCGCACACGCGTGCCGAAACGCAGGCTGGCGTTCGTGTCCAGCAGGATCAGCAACTGGCCTTCGCGTTCTTCCTGGAACAGTTTGGTGTGCAGCTTTCCGCTGCGCGCGGTCAGCCGCCAGTCGAGCCGGCGCACGTCGTCGCCGGCCTGGTAGACGCGCGACTCGGCGTAATCCATGCCGCGGCCGAACAGCCGGCTGGATTGCGACCCGCCGCGTGCGGCACGGCTTTCCGTCGCCGCCAGCTTCGCGCGGCCGACGCGCGTACCCAGCGCGATCAGTTCGGCCAGCGATACCTGTGTACGGCCGTCGCCATCGACCCGGTTCGGCAGCATGGCACTCACGGCAGCGGCACGAGATCCAGCAGGCGGCCAATCACCTGGTCGCTGCGCACGCCCTCGGCTTCGGCCTCGTAGCTGAGCAGGACGCGATGGCGCAATACCTCATGCACGATGGCGTGGATGTCTTCGGGCAGCACATAGTCGCGCCCGGCCAGCCAGGCCTGCGCGCGGGAACAACGATCCAGCGCGATGGTGGCGCGCGGGCTGGCGCCCCAGGCGATCCAGCGCTTCAGTTCCGCTCCGTAGCGACCCGCATCGCGCGTGGCCAGCACGAGCTGGGCGAGGTATTCCTCCAGCGCCGGTGCCATGTGCACCGCCATCGCGGCCTCGCGTGCGGCAAACACGTCGTCCTGGCCGAGCAGCGACTTCGGCGCAGGCGAGGGATGCATGCGTCGGCTGGCCTGCTCGCGGGCAAGCCGCAGGATCGCCAGTTCAGCACTGGCATCGGGATAGCCGATGGTGACGTGCAGCAGGAAGCGGTCGAGCTGCGCCTCGGGCAGGGCGAACGTGCCTTCCTGCTCGATCGGGTTCTGCGTGGCCATCACCATGAACAGCTCCGGCAACGGCCGGGTCGCGCGGCCCACGGTGATCTGGTGCTCCGCCATCGCCTCGAGCAGCGCCGACTGCACCTTGGCCGGCGCGCGGTTGATCTCGTCGGCCAGCACGATGTTGTGGAACAGCGGCCCGTGCTCGAACTCGAAATTGCCGCTTTGCGGGCGAAACACGTCGGTGCCGGTGAGGTCCGCGGGCAGCAGGTCCGGGGTGAATTGCACGCGATGGAAATCCGCCTCGATGCGCGCAGCCAGCGCCTTCACCGCGGTGGTTTTGGCCAGGCCTGGCGCCCCTTCCACCAGCAGATGGCCATCGGCGAGCAGCGCCAGCAACAGGCAGTCGACCAGTTTGGGTTGACCGATGATGCAGTCCCGCAGTTCGTCGCGCAGTTGCACGAAGGCTTGTTGCAGGCGGTTTGGCGCGATTTCAGGCATGTCCATCATGGTGTTTCCGACACGAGGTGCCGCTATCGACCGCGGCGGAGCGCACAAGTTTAACCGTGCGCTTCTCACCGTTCAGGCCCGCCAAAGGAAAGAGGCGGCCGATGGCCGCCTCTTTTGCACCGCACTTGTGCGAATGCTTATTGCAAGGAATCGTTGAGGATGCGCGGCGTCACGAAGATCAGCAGTTCGGCCTTGGAGTCGTTGCGGCTCGTGCTACGGAACAGGCTGCCGAGGACGGGGATGTCGCCGAGACCGGGAACCTTGGTGACCGTATTGCTCTTGTCGACCTCGTAGATGCCGCCCAGCACCACGGTCTGGCCATTGTCCACCAGCACGGAAGTGTTCACCGACTGGGTGTTGATCTCCGGCACCTGGCCATTCGGCGTGGTGAGGAATTGCGCCAGCGAATCCTTGGTCACGTTGATCGCCAGATAAACCCGGTTGTCCGCCGTGATCGTGGGCGTGACCTTGAGCTCCAGCACGGCATCCTTGAACTGCACCGAACCGGTGACGCCCCCAGTGCCACCGACACCGCCTTGGTAAGTGACGTAACCGATCTCCTGGCCTTGGCGGATGTCCGCCTCTTGCTGGTTCGACGTGATCACGCGTGGGCTGGAAATCACCTCGCCCGTGCCTTCGGTCTGTGCCGCCGACAATTCCAGGTCCAGCGCATAGTTCTTGCCGAGAATGGCAAAGCCCAGTGCGCCCGCAGGAGTGGTCGAAGTCGATGACGGCAGGTTCACGTTGAGGCCGGGATTGCTGGAAGCGCCACTGGTGCTGCTGGTACCTGTACCGCCAGGAGTGGTCCAGCCGAGCGTGGTTCCACCCACGCCGCCACCTATTTGCAGCACGTTATTCGTGGTCGTCTGGCCGGTGTACTGGTTGTAGGTGGAGTTGGTCTGCTGGCCATACGCGCCCCACTGCACGCCCAGCGAGCGGGTGAAGGTGTCGGAGGCGATGACGATGCGCGACTCGATCAACACCTGCTGCACAGGCTTGTCCAGCGTCGCGACCAGCTTGCGGATCTGCTCGGTCTTTTCGGCGGTGTCGTTGAGCAGCAGCGTATTGGTGCGTATGTCGAAGGAAACGCTCCCGCGCGGCGACAGGAAGCCACTCGATATGACGCCACCCTGTGTACCACCGCTCCCGCCCGTTCCCTGCAGGCTGCCGCTGGTTAGCAGCTTGGCAATATCGGCTGCCTTGCCATAGCTGATCGGGATATAGCTCGTGATCAACGGGGCGTTGTCCTCGGCCTTCATGCGCGCGATGGCCAAGTCCTGCTCGTATTTGGCCAGCTCCTCCTGTGGCGCCACCCAGATCACATCGCCGTCACGGCGCTTGTCCAGGCCCTTGGCGCGCAGAATCACATCGAGCGCCTGATCCCATGGCACGTTCACCAGCCGCAGAGTGATGCTGCCGTTGACGCTGTCGGCAGCCACGACGTTGAGGTGCGAGGTGTCGGCAATCAGCTGCAGCACCGAACGCACCGGAATGTCCTGGAAATTGAAGGTTGCGCGCGTACCCGTATAGGCCGGGTGCTGGTCCATCGCCAACTGGCTGGCGTTTACAGCGGCACTGCTGCTCTTCTTCGGCGCCACCTCGACTACGTACTGGTTCCCTTCCTGCCACGCCGAGGTATCCACCACGCCCTTGGTGGCGATCGTCATGTGTACGCCACCGCCGATGCCGTTGCGGGTGTCGATGGACTGTACCGGCGTGGCGAAGTCCAGCGTATCGAGCCGCTGCGCGAGATTGGCCGGCACGCTGGCATTGGGAACGCTGACTTCTACCTTGTCGCCGATCGTATGCATCTGGGCATCGGCGCCCGGACCGCTGAAGCTGATCAGCACGCGGCCCTGGCCATCCGCACCGCGGCGGAAGTCGATATTGCTGACGCTGATGGCACCTTCAGCCGTCGTCGGCAAGCGCTTGGAAGGATCGATGACGGCGGCGGTGGTGACGCTGTGCTGCACCGGTGCCGGCGTTGCTGCCGTCTGTGCGGTGCCGTTGTCCACGGTGAGAACCAGACTGTTGCCCTCTACCGCGGACTGGTATGGCGCCGACTGCATCAGCTCCACGATCACCCGAGTGCGACCGCCAGCGGATACCGCCGACACGCCGGAGACGGCCCCCTGTCCTATGGCCGTATGCCGCTGGGCCGTGGTGTCCGCGTCGCTGAAATCGACCGCGATGCGCGCCGGATTGCCGGTGGTGAAGATGCGCGGCTGCGGCACGGCACCCGTGAAGTTCAGATGCAGCTGCACGCTTCCGTTAGGTAGCGTCGTGTAGCTGATGTCTTTCAGCGTGTTGCTGCTCGCGGCCAGTGCTACCTGGCTGAAGCACGCGCCTGCGAACAGCAGCAGCGACAGGAGACAACGAATGGTATGGCGCATGACCCGGCCCCGGACGGATTGAATGTGGTTGCTCATTGCATCAGCCCCTGTGTCCCCTATTTCTCGCCGAGCGCGATACTGGCCGGACGTTCCATCCAGCCGCCGTTGCCGTTGGATACCAATTCGGTCAGATCGATATGGTCGTCGCTGATGGCGGTGATGCGGCCGTAGTTCTGGCCCATGTATTCGCCACGGTGCACCGGGTGGATCACGCCACCGGGGTCCTTGATGAGCGCCTCGGTACCCGGACCGGTACCGATGGTGCCGACCATCTTCAGGCTGTCCAGCGCGAACGCTTCAAGCGGCTCTTTGGGCCGGTTCTGATCCGGCCGCGGTCCGCTGGTGGCCGCGTCGACCTCAGCGGCGCTGGGCCCGAACGGATCGCGCAGATCCTGGTCGGCGTAAGTGAAGGTCTCGAAGGTCTTGATGACGGGCAGCGGCGGAATCGGCGCACCCTTCATGCCCTTCTGTTGGGCGATCCATTCGCGCAGGTCCGAGTTGCTGCCCGTGCAGCCTCCCAGCAGCACGGCGATCAGCAGCAAGGCAATGCGCGACAGTGTCGTCGGCTTCATGGCAGTGGACAGCTTCATCACTTGTGCCCCCCTGCCTTCTTGGCCGAATTCTTCTTCGCTGCAGCGGCAGCGGTCTCGTCTTCGTCCAGATAGCGATAGGTCTTCACCGTGCCTTGCAGCACCAGTTGGCCATCGGCCGAAGTGCCATCCTTGCTGCCATGTTGAGGCGTGAGCGCCACGTCGTTCATGGTCAGGATCACCACTCGCGGCAGCGAAGCCACGCCACTGATGAACGTGCCGAACTGGTGATAGGTGCCCACCATCCGCAGCTGGATCGGCTTCTCTGCGTAGAAGTCCTTCGGCACCTCGGGCTGGGGCACGAAGGAATCCACCTGGAGGCCGGCCGACAGCCCGGTCTGCGAGATATCGGCCAGCAATTCGGGCATCTCCGTCTTGCTGGGAAGCTGGCGGAGCAGCTGGCGTAACATGTCCTTCATCTCGTCGAGCTGCTGCTGCAGCGCGTCCAGATTCACGGCCTTGGCCTGCTTGGTGGCGAATTCCTGCCGGAGCTGCCCTTCCTTGCTTGCCAGCGAAGCGAGCTCGTCCTGCTGGCTGCTGACATAGAAGTACCAGCCCACCAGCACCACCACCAGGAACAGCAGCGCGGTGAAGAAAACCTTTATCGACTTGGGCCAGCCGCCAATATTGTTGCGGTCGAGGCCACGCAGTTCGTCCAGGAATTTCATGCCTTGGCCCCTCCCTTTGCGGCAGCGACCGGGGCGGACTCAGGCTTTGCCGGGGCGGCCGGCTTCGTCATGACGGGCGCGGACGGCAGAGCCGCGGGCGCAGCACTGCCGGCATGCGCCGGAGCCGCCACCGTACTGGCGCCGGCCGGCGCTCCGTTATCGTCCGTCTTGGGCTTGCCCAGCTTCACGCTCAGGCTGAACTTGTAGGGCATGCGCGAGGCATCGTGGCTGTTGATGGTGCTACGCAGGTCGACGTGGCCCATCCATTGCGAGGCCTCGATATTGCGCATGTACTCGGCCACGCTGGCGTTGGATTGCGCCACGCCATCCAGCGACATGGTGTCGCCGGCCTGCTTCATCGCCGTGAGCCGCACACTGGAGGGGATCGTCTTCACCAGTTCGTCGAACAGATGCACCATCTGCGAACGATCAGCCTGCAACTGCTCGATGATCTGCTTGCGCGCCAGCAGCTGGTCGCGCACCTTGTCCAGCTCCTTGATCTTGTCGATCTTCACATCGAGCTGCTTGATTTCGCCTTGCAGCAGGGCATTCCGATCGTTTTGGTTGTCGATGCGCGCTCCCATCCAGAACGCCCACAGCAACACAAAGGCCAGCCCTGCCACGAAGGCGGCACCGAGCTGGCCGAAGAACTCGCGTTCGCGCAGCTTGCGCCGCTCCACACGCCAGGGGAGAAGATTGACGTGAGCCATCAGTCGAAGCTCCTCAGCGCGAGGCCGACCGCAATCATCAGCGCCGGCGCATCCTGGGACAGTGTCTGCCCTTGCACTTTGGGCGACATCGACATGCGCGCCAGGGGATTGGCCAGCACGCAGGGCACGCCGATGTGCTCCTCCAACATCCCGGCAATGCCGTCGATGGTGGCGCAGCCACCGGCCAGCACTACCTGATCCACTTTGCTGTATTCACTGCCGGCGAAGAAGAACTGCAGCAGGCGGCTGACCTGCTGCACCAGCGACTCCTTGAACGGCTCCAGCGCCTCGCTCTGGTACGACTCCGGCAGGCCGCCCTTGCGTTTGGCGCGACCGGCTTCCTCGTAGGAAAGCCCGTAGCGACGCATGATTTCGTCCGTGAGCTGCTTGCCGCCGAATACCTGTTCGCGCGAGTAGATCGTGCGCTGGTTGCGCAGCACCGACAGCGTGGTCATGGTCGCACCCACGTCCACCACCGCCACCAGCGCGTCGCGGCCGACGTTGAGCTGGTCGGTGAGCAGCGCGAAGGCGTTCTCCATCGCGAACGCCTCCACGTCCACCACCTTGGCGGTGAGTCCGCCCAGCTCCAGCGCGGCGACGCGCATGTCCACGTTCTCGGTGCGCGAGGCAGCGAGCAGGATGTTGTTCATCTCGGGGTTGTCACGCACCGGGCCCAGCACCTCGAAGTCGAGGCTCACCTCATCGATCGGATAAGGGATGTACTGGTTGGCCTCGGTCTGGATCTGGCTTTCCAGATCCTCCTCGCCCAGTTCGCTTGGCATCGGGATGATGCGGGTGATCACCGCCGAACCAGCGACCGCAGCGGACGCATGCTTGAGCCTGGAGCCGGAACGCGCCAGCGCGCGGCGGATGGCTTCTCCCACCGCCTCGACTTCGACAATGTTCTTTTCGACCACGGCGTTGGGCGGCAGCGGTTCCACTGCGTAATGCTCGACGCGGTAACGCCCACCCGACTGGCTGAGCTCCAGCAACTTAACTGCGGTCGAGCTGATGTCGACGCCAATCAGCGCCGGCTTCTTGGGTGTGAAGAGCCCCACGGTGTTCCCCCTTTGCCCTGGGCACCAGCGGCCGTGTTTTCCGGCCGATGTGCGCTGGCATTAGATCGAAAATTTAACGCCCCTGCAATGGCCTGCCGAGGTTTTTTCAAGTGTTTCCCGTGATGGGGCCCGCACTTGTATCAACATCGTTCCGATCGTCCGGCAGGGCCCCCCGTCCTGGCGGCGACGCGCCATGCGGTGCCCGAAGAGGCCCGCTACCGAATATGTGCCGTTCCGAGGCGCCCGGCGACACAACCTCTATACTCTGCCGGGTCTCGACACGGGTCATCCGCCACACATGCGTATTCTCAAGCGTCTCCTGCGCTGGGCACTGATCCTGGCGTTCTCGGGCCTCCTGCTGGCGGTGCTCGCGGTCGGTGTCGCGTACTGGCTGGTGGCGCCGCGGCTGCCCCAGGTGGCCCAGTTGAAGGACTACCACATGCAGGTGCCGCTGCGGGTGGAAAGCGCCGACGGCAAGCTGATCGCCACTTTCGGCGAAACGCGGCGCATCCCGGTGGCGATTGCCGACGTGCCTGACAACCTCAAGCACGCCGTGCTGTCAGCCGAGGATGCCGATTTCTACCATCACCCCGGGGTCGACTGGCGCGGCGTGATGCGCGCCGGATGGCACGTGATCCTAGCCGGCGGCGACAAGGTGCAGGGCGGCTCGACCATCACCCAGCAGGTGGCGCGCAACTTCTTCCTCAGCCCGCAGAAGCTCTATTCGCGCAAGCTGATCGAGATGTTCACCGCGCTGCGCATCGAGCAGGAGCTGAGCAAGGACCAGATCCTGGAGCTGTACCTCAACAAGATGTTCCTCGGCCACCGCTCCTATGGCGTGGCCGCGGCTGCTTCTTACTACTACGGCAAGACGCTGGATCAGCTCAGCATCGCGCAGTGCGCCGCGATCGCCTCCACCTTCCAATCGCCCTCGGTGGTTAACCCGCTGAACAGCCAGGCGCGCCTGCTGGCGCGCCGCAATTGGGTGCTGGGCGAAATGCTGCGCCATCGCTACATCACGGACGACCAGTACAAGGCAGCGGTTGCCGAAACGAACGATGCCGCGCCGCACGACACCCCCATCCAGGTGGACGCCCCCTACCTCGCCGAAATGGTCCGCCGCCAGGCCCTCGATCGCCTCGGCAACGACGCGCTCACCGAAGGCTATGTGGTGAAGACCACCATCCAGAGCGCGAACCAGAAGGAGGCGACGGAGGCCGTACGCAAGGGCCTGATCGACTACGACCGTCGCCACGGCTGGCGCGGCCCCGAAGCGCACCAGGAGCTGGCCGCCGATGCCGGCGAGCAGGATTACGTGCACGCACTGACCGGCTACGGCGATGTCTCGGGCCTCGTGCCCGGCCTGGTCGTTGCCAGCTCCAACAGCGCCGCCACGATTTTCCTCGCCTCTGGCCAGAACGTGAATCTCGATCTCCCCGCCGTGGCATGGGCGCGGCCGCACATCAACGACAGCCGCACCGGGCCCGCGCCGACGCGGGTGGACGATGTGCTCAAGCGTGGCGACATCGTGCGCGTGTCGCAGGACGACAAGGGCGCCTGGCAGCTGGCGCAGATTCCCGCCGTGCAGGGCGCGCTGGCCGCGATCCGGCCGGAGGACGGCGCCGTCGAGGCGCTGGTGGGCGGCTTCAATTTCAACCGCAGCAAGTTCAACCGTGCGGTGATGGCAGCGCGCCAGCCAGGCTCGAGCTTCAAGCCCTATCTCTATTCGGCGGCCTTCGACCACGGTTTCACGCCCGCCTCGATCATCAACGACGCGCCGCTGGCGCTGCCCGACCCCTCGCGCCCCGGCGGCCTGTGGACGCCGAGCAACGACGACGACAAGTTCGCCGGCCCCATGCGCCTGCGCGAGGCGCTGGTGCAGTCGAAGAACCTCGTCTCCATCCGCCTGCTCAACGCCATCGGCATCCGCTATGCGCGCGAGTTCATCACGCGCTTCGGCTTCCCGCTGGATGCGCTGCCGGCCAATCTCTCGATGGCGCTGGGCACCGCCTCGGCGTCGCCGCTCAACATGGCGCGCGGCTACGCGGTATTCGCCAACGGCGGCTATCTGGTGACGCCGTACTTCGTCAGCGAGATCGACGACCGCAACGGCAAGCCGATCTACATCGCCAACCCCGCGCGCGCCTGCCGCGAATGCCAGGAGCGCCTGCTGCAGAACACCCCGCCGGGACCGCCGCCAGCGGACATGGGCAAGCACCCGGCCAACCAGCTCGCCAGCAATGCCAGCGTTGCGGCTCCCGCAAGCGCCGCCAGCAGCGACGATTCCGGCGTGGAAACGCTGCCCGCCGACGCCGGCAACGGCGCACACGCACCTGTACTGGCACCGCATGTGCTCGGCCCGCGCACCGACTTCCTGATCACTTCGCTGATGAAGGACGTGATCCTGCGCGGCACCGGTTTCGCCGCCAAGACCATGAATCGCCCGGACCTCGCCGGCAAGACCGGCACCAGCAACGATTTCCGCGACGCCTGGTTCATCGGCTTCAACGGCGACGTCTCCACCGCGGTGTGGGTGGGCTTCGACAACTACGGGCCACTGGGACACGACGAATTCGGCGCCAAGGCGGCGCTGCCGATCTGGATGGACTACATGGGCGACGCCCTGAAGGGGCAGCCGGAGAACTCGTTGCCCATGCCGCCCGGCATCGCCACCGTGCCGATCAATCGCGACAGCGGCCTGCCCACCACGTCGGACGACCCGAACGCCATGAACGAGTTCTTCAAGGTCGAAGACGTCGACCGGCTGCGCAGCCAGGCCACTCAGCAGCAGCAGGACCAGCAGAACCCCTACAACATCTTCTGATCCGCGCCGCGGTTTCCCCGATCCTGCCGCTTGCGCTAGTCTAGTAGCGCAAGCGGCGGAGGAACCCCTCATGGCACGTGGCGAACATCACCGCATTCATGCAAGCGACCGCCAGCAACGCAATCGGCTGCGCGTGGCCCAGGAAGCCGCCCGCCTGATGAGCGAACACGGCATCCGCGACTTCCATCGCGCCAAGCTCAAGGCCGCCGAACGCCTGGGCATCCTCGATACGCAGGCACTGCCGCGCAACCAGGAAATCGAGCAGGCGCTGCGCGAACACCAGCGCCTTTTTCACGCCGACAGCCAGCCCCGGCTGCTGCAGGACCGGCGCGAGGCCGCGGTGGAAGCAATGCGCTTCCTCGCTCGCTTCGAGCCGCGCCTGGTCGGCTCCGTGCTCGACGGCACTGCCGATGCGCATTCGGCGGTCTGCCTGCACGTATTCAGCGACGATCCCGATGCCGTGCACCGCCACCTGCACGAGCACGGCGTGCCGTTCGAAACGCAGACCCGCCGCCTGCGCCTCAGCCGCGACGAACAGGGCGAGTTCCCGGTACTGCTGTTCGCCGCCGACACGCTGCCGTTCGACCTCATCGTGCTGCCGCACGACGCCCTGCGCCAGGCGCCGCTGGACCGCATCGACGAGAAACCGATGCGCCGCGCCGCGCTGGCCGCCGTGGAGGAACTGCTGGCCGAGAACGACGATACGGACGAGCTGGAACGCATGCTGGCGAACGCAACCCGCCGCACCTAGGCACACGCCCGGCCCTGGTCGCGAGAACCAGACGGACGGCCGCCCATGACCGCACTTTTCATGAGTGCCCACGATCACCCGCACAAAAAAACGCCCCGGCATGCCGGGGCGTTTCGTATGGACTTGCCAGGCGCGGATCAGCGCTTGGCGGAGGCCACGTAGTCGCGTACGTCGTGGCCGGTGTAGATCTGGCGCGGACGACCGATGCGCGAACCGGGGGTTTCGTGCTGTTCGATCCAATGCGAGATCCAGCCGGCGGTGCGCGCGATGGCGAACATCACGGTGAACATTTCGGTGGGGATGCCCAGGGCCTTGTAGATGATGCCGGAATAGAAATCCACGTTCGGATACAGCTTGCGCTCGACGAAGTAGTCGTCCTTCAGCGCCGCTTCTTCCAGCTTCATCGCCACGTCCAGCAGCGGATCGTTGACGCCCAGCTCGGCGAGCACCTTGTGGCACATCTCGCGGATGATCTTCGCGCGCGGGTCGAAGTTCTTGTACACGCGGTGGCCGAAGCCCATCAGGCGGAAGTTGTCGTTCTTGTCCTTGGCGCGCTTGACCGCGGTTTCCACCTTGTCCGGCGTGCCGATCTCTTCCAGCATCTTCAGCACCGCCTCGTTGGCGCCGCCATGCGCGGGGCCCCACAGCGCGGTGATGCCCGCGGCGACGGAAGCGTACGGGTTGGCGCCGGTGGAGCCGACCAGGCGCACGGTCGAGGTCGAGGCGTTCTGCTCGTGGTCGGCATGCAGGATGAACAGCAGGTCCAGCGCCTTGGCGGCCACCGGGCTCAGCTGCAGCGGCTCGCTCGGCACCTCGAACATCATGTGCAGGAAGCGGTCGACGTATTCCAGGTTGTTGCGCGGGTAGCGGAACGACCGGTCGATCGAGTAGCGGTGGCAGGCAGCGGCGATCGTCGGCATCTTGGCGATCAGGCGGATCGCGGCCAGCTTGCGGTCTTCCGCGTTATCGACGTCCAGGTCATCGTGGTAGAAGGCGGACAGCGAGGCGACCGACGCGGCCAGCATGGCCATCGGATGCGCATCGTGATGGAAGCCCTCGAAGAAGCGCTTGTGCGACTCGGGCATCATCGTGTGATGCGTGATGTCGTTCTCGAAGGAAGCGAACTCCTCCTGCTTCGGCAGCTCGCCATTGAGCAGCAGGTAGGCCACCTCGAGGAAGCTGGACTTCTCGGCCAGCTGCTCGATCGGGTAGCCGCGATACAGCAGCACGCCCTGGTCGCCATCGATGTAGGTGATCGCGCTCTTGGTGCTGGCGGTCGAGCCGTAGCCCACGTCGTAGGTGAAGTGGCCGGTGTCCTTGTACAGCGTGCTGATGTCGATGCAGGCGGGGCCGAGAGTGCCGGAAACCAACGGCATGGTGCTGCTGCGCTGGGTCGACTCATCCACCAGCTTGACAGTCTTGGGATCGGACACAGGGAACCTCCTTAGCGTGGGTCGTCGCCAACGGGTCGCGTAGCGGCATCGGGGCGAGGGGAACAGGGCACCGCGACCGGGGAATGTCTCGATGCAATCCACACATTATCGCACAACGGCCCATAGCCATGCGTTCGCGGATGGTCGTACGGCGGCCGCAAAAAATCGCCGGCGCGCTTTGCATCGCATCGGCGATGTGTCATGAGGATGACGGCCGCAAAAACGCACGGGGCAGGCTGCTGCCTGCCCCGTGCGCGGATGTTCAGTCCGCCGCCATGCGGCGGCGAAACGCGCTTACTTCTGCGCGTAGCGCTTGCGGAACTTGTCGACGCGACCGCCGACGTCCAGCGTCTTCTGCTTGCCGGTGTAGAACGGGTGCGAATGGCTGGAGATATCCACCTTGATCAGCGGGTACTCGTTGCCATCTTCCCACTTGACGGTGTCCTTGGCGGCAATCGTCGAACGCGTCAGGAACGCGAAGTCGGACGACAGATCCTGGAACACCACCGCGCGGTAATTCGGATGGATATCGGGCTTCATGACGGGCTCTGTTGCAGCGTGATAAGAGGATAAGTGTAGCCAGCCGTGCGGCGTTGCGTCAAGCCGCGCCCAGCGCCTTGCGCACCATCGCCGCAAATCGCGCCTGGTCCACCTCCAGCACGATGCGCGCCTGCGCCGGCCGGCCCAGTCGTTTCGCCCAGTCCACCACCGTGGCGCCACGGGTGAGGCGGCCGTCCAGCTCGACGGCCACCGCCCGCAACTCGCTGCGCACGACGATGGCCGGATCGATCGCCACCGCCATCGCCAGCGCGTCGGCGGCGACCACACCGTTGCGGTCATGCGTGGCGTTGTATTCGCGCGCGGTGCGGAACACCTGCTCGAAGAACTTCGCGCGCTGGTCGCCGGCGGCGATCCAGCCATCGAACTCGGCATCGTCGAAGCCGTGGCGCAACGTGGCCTCCCAATCGACCAGGTCGAACGCCGGGAAGGCCTCGAACACCACATGCGCGGCTTCGGGGTCGAAACCCACGTTGAACTCGGCGGGTACGTTGCCGGTGTTGCCGTGACCGGTCACCGCACCGCCCATCACCACCAGCCGCTTAACGCGCTGCGGCAGCGCGGGATCGAGCTTGAGCGCCAGCGCGAGGTTGGTCAGCGGCGCCAGCGCCACCAGGGTCAACTCGCCGGGTCGCTCGCGCGTGAGCCGCAGCAACGCCAGGGCCGCAGCCTCGCTCTCGGCCGCCGCCTCGGGCTCGGGGAAACCCACGTCGCCGAGGCCATCCGTGCCATGCACTAAGGCGGCGTCCTCGTCCGGCGCACGCACCAAGGGCGTGGCGCATCCGGGAAACACCGGAAACGTGGCGCCCAGCAGGTCGCGCAAGGTGCGCGCATTGCGCACGGTATGGCCCAGGCCCACGTTGCCGGCGGCCACGCTCAGCGCGGCGATGTCGGCATGGGCATGCGCCATCAGGATGGCCAGCGCATCGTCCACGCCAGGGTCGGTATCGATCAGAAGTTGCGGTTTGCTCATGGACGGATCATCACAAGAATTGAAAAGTACAGCCAGGGATCAAACATGGGCACCCGTCTGATCCAGCGACCACCATTCTTGGCGGCCAGCCTTCGGGCCATCGCCGGCGCGACGCCAGAAATCGCTGCAGGCGATTTCGCGGTCAGGAATGATCGCAAAAATCACGCTCGCGCGTAGCGTGCCGCGCCGCCGATCCAACGCGCGATGAGCAGCTCCGCCGCGCGCGGATGTTCCGCCAGCAGTCGCTCGCCCACCTGCTGCACGGCAGGCAGCAGGTGCGCGTCGCGCGAAAGATCGGCGATGCGGAAACTGAGCTGGCCGGTCTGCCGCGTACCCAGCACTTCGCCCGGGCCGCGCAATTCCAGATCCTTCTCGGCAATGCGGAAGCCGTCGTTGGTTTCGCGCATCACCGCCAGGCGCTCGCGTGCTAACTGCCCCAGGGGCGGCTGGTACAGCAACACGCAATTCGAGGCCACCGCGCCGCGGCCCACGCGTCCGCGCAGCTGATGCAATTGGGCCAGGCCGAGCCGCTCCGAATTCTCGATCACCATCAGGCTGGCATTGGGCACGTCCACGCCCACCTCGATCACCGTGGTCGCGACCAGCACGGCGAGTTCGCCGGCCTTGAAGGCATCCATCACCGCCTGTTTGTCCTTGGATTTCAGGCGACCGTGGATCAAGCCCACCTTGCAGTCGGCCAGTGCCGCGGAGAGCTCCGCATGCGCCACCTCGGCGGCCTGCGCGCGCAACTGCTCGGACTCCTCGATCAAGGTGCAGACCCAGTACGCCTGCCGCCCTTCGGCACAGGCCACGCGGATGCGCTCGATAACCTCGGCGCGGCGCGCGTTGGATACCGCCACCGTCTGCACCGGCGTGCGGCCAGGCGGCAGCTCGTCGATGGCGGAGACGTCGAGATCGGCATAGGCGCTCATTGCCAGCGTGCGCGGAATCGGCGTGGCGGTCAGCACCAGCTGGTGCGGCACCTCGCCGCGTCCGTGGTCGGCGCCCTTGTCGTGCAGCGCCAGGCGCTGCTGTACGCCGAAGCGGTGCTGCTCGTCCACGATCACCAGGCCCAGCCGGGCAAAGCCCACGCCTTCCTGCATCAAGGCATGCGTGCCTACGGTAACCGGTGCGCCTTCGGCCACGCGGCGCATCGCCGCCTCGCGCGCCCTGCCCTGCTGCTTGCCGGCCAGCCATTCCACTTCCACGCCCAGGGGCGTCAGCCAGTGGCGGAAGTTGCGCAGGTGCTGCTCGGCCAACAACTCGGTAGGCGCCATCAGCGCCACCTGGCGCCCCGACTCCACGGCGGCCAGCGCCGCCAAGGCGGCGACCACGGTCTTGCCCGAACCCACGTCGCCCTGCACCAGCCGCAGCATCGGACTCGCCTGTGCGAGGTCGCGCCGCACTTCCGCATCCACGCGACCCTGGGCGCCAGTGAGCGCGAACGGCAACGAGGCGAGCAATCGCTCGCGCAACACGCCAGCCGCAGCCAGCCGCGGCGCCTTGCGCCGCTGCACGGCGGCACGCATACGCTTCAGGCTCAGGTGCTGGGTGAGCAGCTCCTCGAACGCCAGGCGCTGCTGCGCGGGATGCCTGCCGTGCAACAGCAGATCCAGCCGCGCATCGGGCGGAGGACGGTGCACGGTGAGCAGCGCGTCGCGCAACGACGCAAGGCCATGCGACGCGCACAGGTCGTGCGGAATCAATTCCAGGGCCGACTCCGGCGGCAGCAGCGCCAGCGCCTTGGCGACCACGCCAGCCAGCCGCTTCTGTCCCAATCCTTCGGTGGTCGGATAGACCGGGCTCAACCGGTCCTCCAGCGCCACGTCCTCGCCTGCAGCCAGCCGGCGGTACTGCGGATGCACCATCTCGAGGCCCTGCCCCGCATGGCGCACTTCGCCGAAACACAGCAGGCGCGCACCCACGGCCAACTGCTCGGCCTGCGCGCGATTAAAGTGGAAGAAGCGCAACTGCAGCGTCTGCCGCGAATCGTCGCTGATCGCGACCTTCAGCTGCGGGCGATAGCGGAACCCCCGCTCGACCGCCTCGACCGTGCCCACCACCTGCGCGCTTTGGCCCGTGCGAAGAGCGGCGATGGGAGTGACGCTGGTGCGATCCTCGTATCGCAGCGGCAGGTGGAACCACAGATCCTGCACACGCTCCAACCCCAGCTTGTGCAGCAAGGCCTCGAGCGCCGGCCCGACACCCGGCAGCTTGGATACGGACTGCGCGCCCGCATCCGTTGCAGCGGCGACGCTCATCGCGGGCCGGGTCGTATCAGGCCAGCACCATGATCGCGTCCACTTCCACCTGCGCGCCCTTGGGCAAGGCCGACACTTCGATGGTGGAGCGTGCCGGATACGGCTGCTGGAAGTATTCCGCCATCACAGCGTTCACCTCGGCGAAATTCGCCAGGTCGGTGACGTAGATGCCAACACGCACGACCTGCTCCAGCGAACCGCCGGCTGCCTGCGCCACCGCCGTCAGGTTGTCGAACACGCGCCGGGCCTGCGCCGTGATGTCGCCGCCGACCAGGTTGCCGGTGGCCGGATCGAGCGGGATCTGACCCGAGAAGTACACGGTATTGCCGGCGCGTACGGCTTGCGAGTACGGCCCGATCGCGGCGGGCGCGTGGGTGGTGGCGATGATCTGGCGGGACGACATGGCGGGACCTCGACTGATTCAGGCCTGCCAGTCTAAACGAGCAGGCCTCCTGCCGCAGTCTTCAGAACGCCACGGCATCGTGCGTGGCGAGATCGACGGCGATGCCCGGACACGCCAGGCCGCCGATGGACCGGTTGAGGTGCGCCACGATCTGTTCGCCGCTGATCGTCACGCCGCCGAACGCGGCATCGGCCGTGGTGTGCGCATCGCTGGCCAGCACGATGGAATAGCCCTCGGTCACTCCACGCTGCGCCGTAGCGCGTATGCAGTAGTCGCTCTGCGCGCCGGCAAGCACCAGCCGCTTCGCACCGAAGCCATCCAGCACATCGCGCAACGACGTGCCGACGAAAGCGTCGCAGCATGTCTTGCGGATCATCGCTTCGCCCCAGGCCGGCGCAAGGCCTGGCATGAGTTGCCACCCCGCGCTGCCATGAGGCATTTCCGCTTCTTCATGCTGCACCCAGACCACGGGCACACCCTCGCGCCGCGCCCGCGCCACGAGTGCATCCGTACGCGCAACCACGCCCGCAACGTCGAAACAGCCTTCCAATACGCCGACCTGCAGGTCGATCGCCAGCACGACAGTGGCGGAATGCGTCATGGCAGCCCGGTCAAAGCGGATAGCGGTAGACACCGCTCACCACACCGGTACGGCGCACGCGGCGGATCACCTCGGCCAGGTGCTTGCGGTTCTTCACCTCGATGGCGAACAGCAACGTCGCAGCGGCGAGATCGCGCTCGACGTATTCCACGTTCTCGATGTTGGAATCGGCCGCCGCGATCGCCGCGGCAATGGTGGCGAGCACGCCGGGGCGATTGATGACTTCGATGCGCAGCTCGGCGCGGTAATCGCCCTGCACGTCGCGGTCCCATTCGATGTCCACGCAGCGTTCGGGCGACTTGCGCAGCTCGACCACGTTGGGGCATTCCTCGCGGTGCACCACGATGCCCTTGCCCGGCGACAGGTAACCGAAGATCGCGTCGCCCGGCAGCGGATGGCAGCAATTGGCGAAGCTGAGCACGCCGCGCTCGGCGCCGGTGATGTGGATCTTCTCGAGCACCATGCCGGCGCCGGGCGCCGCATCGTCGAACTGGCCGTCGCGCAGCGCCAGCAGATGGCGCGCCACCACGTCCGGCATGCGGTTGCCCAGGGCAATCTCGGCCAGCAGTTCTTCCAGGCGCTTGAGCCGCGCCTCGTGCAGGAAGCGGTCGAGCACGTCGGCGGGAATCGCATCCAGGCTGCTGCCGCGCGCGTCGAGCGCGCGATCGAGCATGCGGTGGCCGAAATCCACCGCATCCTCGTGCTGCAGATGCTTGAGGTATTGGCGGATCGCGGTGCGCGCCTTGCCGGTGACCACCGATTCCAGCCACGCCGGGTTCGGCACCGCCGACGGCGCGGTGATGATTTCCACCAGTTGGCCGGACTCCAGCCGCGTGCGCAGCGGCAGCAGCTTCTTGTCCACGCGCGCGGCCACCGCGTGGTCGCCCACGTCGGTGTGCACGGCGTAGGCGAAGTCCAGCGCAGTGGCGTTGCGCGGCAGGGCGAGGATGTCGCCGCGCGGAGTGAACAGGTAGACCTCGTCCGGGAACAGATCGATCTTGACGTTCTCGATGAACTCGTCCGACGACGCCGTGTTGACCTGACTGTCGGCCAGCGAGGACAACCACTCGCGTGCGCGCGCCTGCGCGCTGTTCGCGGGAGTGGAGTCGGTCTTGTAGGCCCAGTGCGCCGCCACGCCGCGTTCGGCCACCGAATCCATCTCAGTCGTGCGGATCTGCACCTCGATCGGCGCGCCGAACGGCCCCAGCAGCACGGTGTGCAGCGACTGGTAGCCGTTCGCCTTCGGGATCGCGATGAAATCCTTGAAACGCCGGTCCACCGGCTTGTACAGCCCGTGCACCACGCCCAGCGCCACGTAACAGTTCAGCGCACTCTCGACCACCACGCGAAAACCGTAGACGTCCATCAGCTGGGCGAAGCTCTTGTGCTCGCCGCGCATCTTCGAATAGATGCTCCACGGCGACTTGATGCGGCCGACCACGCGCGAGGGCAGATGCTCGGCAGCCAGCCGCTGCGACAGCGCGGCCTCGATCTTGCCCATGGCCTCGCGGCGGTTGCCCAGCGCGGCGCGGATGCGTTCACTGATGACGCGGTAACGATCGGGGTGCAGCGCGCGGAAACCGAGATCCTGCAGCTCGGCCTTGATTGCGTTCATGCCGAGGCGCTGGGCGATGGGCGCGTAGATCTCCAGCGTTTCGCGCGCGATGCGGCGGCGCGACGGCGCGTCCTTGGCGCCCAGCGTGCGCATGTTGTGCAGGCGGTCGGCCAGCTTGATGAGGATCACGCGCAGGTCGCGCGCCATTGCCAGCAGCATCTTGCGGAAGCTTTCCGCATCCGCCTCCTGGCGGCTGCCGAAGCGCATCTTGTCCAGCTTGGTGACGCCGTCCACCAGCTCGGCCACGGTCTCGCCGAACTCGGCGGCCAGCGCACTGCGGCTGAGCGCGGTGTCTTCCAGGGTGTCGTGCAGGATCGCCGCGATGATGGTCTCGGCGTCCATGCCCAGTTCGGCCAGGATGCCGGCCACGGCGACCGGGTGGGTGATGTAGGGCTCGCCGCTCTTGCGGGTCTGCCCTTCATGCGCCTGCGCGCCGACCTCGAACGCGCGCA
This sequence comes from Rhodanobacter sp. DHG33, assembly GCF_014843005.1. Taxonomy (GTDB): domain Bacteria; phylum Pseudomonadota; class Gammaproteobacteria; order Xanthomonadales; family Rhodanobacteraceae; genus Rhodanobacter_A. The sequence continues at coordinate 171,719 of NZ_JACYXM010000001.1, forward strand.
GCACCCGCTGGACCTGCGGCTCCGGCAGATAGCCAAGCTGGTCTTTCAGGGCCAGCACGTAGGGCGGCAACGAGGCGGGATCGATGACGACTGGCGTGCTGGCGGCGGTCATGGGAGGACTCGCCGGAGGTATCGCGCCGACGGCGCGGTCATGCGGAAAAGCTGAAGGTGGCCGGCCGCGCGTGCAAGTGCATCGGTTGTCCCGATGCGGTGCATGCGCGGTCTACAGCCAGACTCCATCAATCGTCGCCGACCTTGAGGTCGTCATCGACCTCGGCGGCAGCCCATTCCAGCGCCTCGCGCTCGGCGCGCTCGCGCTCGGCCTTGTCGATCTCGTCGATGGTGGCCTGGTCGATGCGGCGGCCGGCGATTTCGCGCAGTGCAAGCACCGAAGGCTTGTCGTTGTTCGGGTTGACTGCCGGTTCGGCGCCCTTGGCGAGCTGACGGGCGCGCTTGGTCGCCATCAATACCAGCTCGAATCGGTTGTCGACCACCTCGAGGCAGTCTTCCACGGTAATGCGTGCCATGCCAAATCCTTAGGGAATAGAGACTTATACAGGATGACAGTTTAGAGCAGCCGGCCTTGGGCTGGCAACGCGATCCGTATCCGGTACTGCAACCTCGCCGCCTGCCGCGAAAGCGGAACGAAACGCGTGCAGGATATAAAACCAATCGGTACACTATTGCATCCCGACACTGCGCTACCAGCCACGCCCCCAATCTGGCCGCGACTTCATGCCCATGCCTTCCATGTTCCGACATTCCTTGCCGCGCCTCAGCCTGATGCTCCTCGTCATGGCGTTGCTGGCAGGCTGCGCGATCGCCCCGCCGCGCACCGACGACCCGCTGCAGAAGGTCAACCGCAAGGTCTACGCATTCAACGACACGCTGGACAAGGCGGTGCTGCGGCCCGCCGCCGTGGGCTATCGCAAGGTGACCACGCCCGGCATGCGGCGCTCGGTGGACAACTTCTTCACCAATATCGAACTGCCGGTGACGGTGGCCAACGACCTGCTGCAGGCGCGTCCCTCGCAGGCTCTGGGCAACACCGGACGCTTCTTCATCAACCTCACCGTCGGCGTGGGCGGCCTGTTCGATCCGGCCACCAAGCTGGGCCTGCCGCTGCAGACCACCGACTTCGGCATCACCCTCGCACGCTGGGGCATGCCCGATGGCGACTTCGTGATGCTGCCCCTGCTGGGGCCCAGCACCCTGCGCGACATGTGGCGCTACCCGGTGGACGGTTATTTCTTCGACCCGCTGAGCCTGGTCGCGAAGAACCACGGCTTCAACTTCGGCGAGTACTACCTGCCGCAGGTGCTGTACGTGGTGTCGATGCGTGCGCAGCTGATCGACGCGGAAGGCTTCCTGCAGACCGCCTACGACCCGTACGCTTTCATGCGCGACGCCTACCGCCAGCGCAGGCTGTATCTGCTGTACGACGGCAACCCGCCCGCTGCGGTGGTCGACAAGATGCAGGGCGTCGACCAGCAGGGCTTCGATCCCGACGAGTTGCTGGAGCAGCAGAAGCAATGGGAAAAGCAGCACGGCTCGTCGCAGCAGCCTGCCGCCACGCCGACGCAGCAGCCCGCGCAGAACTGAAACGCGTCACGCACACGAAAACGGGGCCGATCGGCCCCGTTTTCGTGTGCTGAATCGGCATCGCTCAGGCCAGCAGGGCTTCCACTCCGCTGACCTGCGCCAGCGTACGCAGACCCGCCGGCACATTCTGCAGGCTCACGGCCTGGCCGCGCTGGCGCGCCTCGGCCAGCACGGCCAACACACAGGCCAAGCCCGCGCTGTCGCAGTTGCGCACGCCAGCAAGATCGAGCCGCGAGCGGTCACCCGCGCGCAATGCGTCACCCAGCATCTGCAAGGCTGTGGTCGCGGTGGCAAAGCTCAACGCGCCGGACACGGCCAGCGTGCCCGGTGCGGTGCGATCCAGCATGAATGCGCCGTCAGCCGCCATTGCCCTTGCCACCATCCTGCTCCATCGACTTCAGCGCCTGGTCGCCCTGGGTCTGCAGGTTCTTAATGAGCTGGTCGAGGCCGACCTTGCGGACCTCCGCGTCGACCTGGTTGCGGTAGTTGGTGATGTAGGAAATGCCTTCGATCACCACGTCATAGGCCTTCCACTCGCCGCTGGCGGTCTTGCGGAACGCGAAGTCCACCGACACCGTCTTGCCGTCGCCGGTGGCCACCTGGGTGCGTACCACGCTGCGCTTGTCGTTGAGGTCGCCGGCGGCGGACGGCAGCACCTTCACCGCGCCCGAGGTGTAGTCGAGCAGGCCTTCGGCGTAGCGGCGGGTGATCGAGTTGTAGAACGCCTTGGCGAACTGCGAGCGCTGTTCTGGCGAGGCTTCGCGCGCATGCTGGCCGAGCACCAGGATCGCCGCGTAGTCGACGTCGAAGTGCGGCAGAAACACGCTGTTGATGACCCCGATCAGCTTGTCCCGGTTCTGCTTCAGCTCGGCCTTGTGGCCGGCCACGGCGCTATCGAGCTGCTGGGCGATGCTCTGCACCACCTGGGTCGGGGTCTGCTGGGCGGCGGGCTGCTGGGCCGCCTGCTGGGCGAAAGCCGGCGCGACGAATGCGCTGCCGAGAGCTACGGCAAGGGCGAGGGCGAGATGACGCATCATGCGGAAACTCCTTGGTCTGTTGCGCTGCCGGCTCAGTGTTTGCCGGCGGGGGAAGTCGGCGGGTTGGCGCCCTGCTTGCCGTCGCTGCTGCCGGAACCGTTGACCAGGAACTTGCCGATCAGGTCTTCCAGCTGCATCGCCGACTGCGTAAGGATCATCTCGTCGCCGTTCTTCAGCATGTCCGGCGAGCCGCCGGGCTGGATCGCAACGTACTGGCTGCCGATCAAACCGCTGGTGAACACCGCGGCGGCGGAATCGTCGGGGATCTGGTTGTAGCGGTTGTCGATGGCCAGCGTCACCAGCGCATCGAGCTTGGCCGGCTCGGCCTGCACCGACAGCACCTGGCCGATGGGCACGCCCGCCATCTTCACCGGCGAACCGGCCGACAGCGAACCCACATTGCTGAAGCGCGCGGTCACCATGTAGCTGCCGCCGATATTGTCCGCCGCGCCGCCGGCGCCGAAGAACTTGCCGAGCATCTCTTCCAGCGGCTCGCTGGAACGGGTCAGCGCCAGCTTGCCGCCATCGGCGACGTGGTCCTTCGAATGGCCGTACTCGATGCCCACGTACTGGTCGCCGAGCAGGCCGCTGGTGAAGATCGTGGCGACCGAGTCGGCGGGAATATCGGCATAGCGCTTGTCGATAGCCAGCTTCACGTCGGCCACCGACTTGCCCGGCTCCAACGCGATCGCCTGCACCTGGCCCACGCGCACGCCGGCGATCTTCACCGGGGCGCGCTCCTTTAGCTGGCCGATGTTCTCGAACTGTGCATCCACCGTGTAGCTGGCGCCCTGCTGGCGGTTCGCCACCGAACTGGTCTGGGTGGCGAGATAGGCCAGCGCGGCGAAGCCGAGCACGATGAACAAGCCGGTGCCGACGGCATAGGATTTTCTCTGGCTCACGGCGACATCCTCGAAAATTTGTTGGGGGCTCGAAAACCCGCCTTCCTGGCGGTTTTTCGAGTCGCCGAGCCCGGCGCATGTCCGAGCTGGGCTCCGCCGATCAAACACTGACGTGCTTGATCGCGGGCGGCACATCCATCTGCCGCGGGCACCACGATACGTTCACGTGTCGTCATGGCGGTCACATCAGGAAGGCGGTCAGCACGAAGTCCAGCGCCAGGATGGCGATGGACGAGGCGACCACGGTACGAGTGGTGGCGTAGGCCACGCCTTCGCTGGTGGGCGGCGCGGTATAGCCCTGGAACACCGCGATCAGCGCCACCACGGCGCCGAAGGCGAGGCTTTTCCAGACCACGCCACTGACGATGTCCTGCCACACATCCACGGTGGCGGTCATGTTCGACCAGAACGTGCCGTTGTCGATGCCCAGCCACGACACGCCCACCAGGTGGCCGCCGAACACAGCCAGCGCGCAGAACACGCAGCACAGCAGCGGCATCGCCACCAGTCCGGCGAGAAAGCGTGGTGCAGCCACGTAGGCCAGCGGATCGACCGCCATCAGCTCCATCGCGGAGATCTGGTCGGTCGCGCGCATCAAGCCGATCTCGGCGGTGATCGCGGTGCCGGCGCGTCCGGCGAACAGCAGCGCGGTGACCACCGGACCCAGTTCGCGATAGGTGGCGATGGCCACCACCGTACCGCTCATCGACGTGCTGCCGAACATCGACAGCACGTGGTAGAGCTGCAGCTCCAGCACCATGCCCACGAACAGGCCGCAGGTCATGATGATGATGAGGCTCATCGCGCCCACGAACCACAACTGGCGCACCGTCTCGCGCCCGTAACGCAGGCTGCGCGGGATCGCCGCGAGGATCTGCAGCAGGAACACCCCGCAATTGCCGATCTGGCCCAGCGCCTGCGTCACGATGTTGTCGCGTTCGATGCGTGCGTTCATGCGCCTCTCCGCGGAAAGCCCAGCGCCTCGGCGTAGTCGCCGGCCGGGTACTGGAACGGCACCGGGCCGTCCGCCTCGCCGCCGAAGAACTGCCGCGTCCACGGCGAACCGTCGTCGGCGATGGTCCTGGGATCGCCCTGCGCCACCACCTTGCCGTTGGCGATCAGGAAGATGTGGTCGGCCACCTGCTTGATCGCATCCAGCTCGTGCGCCACCAACACACTGGTGATACCCAGCGTCTCGTTGAGCGTGCGGATCAGCTTCAGCACCTGGTTCAGCGCGATCGGATCGAGGCCCACGAAAGGCTCGTCGTAGAGGATCAGCATCGGGTCGAACACGATGGCGCGCGCCAGCGCCACGCGCCGCGCCATGCCGCCGGAAAGCTCGCTGGGCATCAACCCTGCCGCGCCGCGCAGGCCTACCGCCTGCAACTTGGTCAGCACCAGGTTGCGGATCAGCACCTCGGGCAATTTCGTGTGCTGACGCAGCGGGAAGGCCACGTTCTCGAACACGTCGAAGTCGGTCAGCAGGGCCGAGTTCTGGAACAGGTAGCCGATCTTCTCGCGCAGCGCGTACAGCGCCTCGCGGCTCAGCTCCGGCACGTTCTGTCCATCGACCAGGATCTGCCCGGCATCGCCGTGCATCTGCCCGGTGATGTGCTTGAGCAGGGTGGTCTTGCCGGTACCGCTGGGGCCCATGATCGCGGTAACCTTGCCGCGCGGGATGTCCAGGTCCAGCGCGTCGAAGACCTTCTTGCCGTTGAGCACCGTGGTGAGGCCGCGGATGCGGATCAGCGTGTCGTCGGGAGGGGCGGCGGCATTCATAATCAGGCTACGTTAGCGGAGCGACGGAAAGCCGCCAAGCGGCGGCGTCAGGCCAGCAGCTCGGCGATCAGCGCCTCGTGCCGGCGGCATTGCAGCGCGCTGCGCAGGCGCACCGCGCGCACGATGGATTGCAGTTCGTCCAGCGCATCCTCGAAGCGGTCGTTGACGATGATGTAGTCGAACTCGTGCGCATGGGCGATCTCGCCGCGCGAATTGGCGAGGCGGCGCTCGATCACCTCCGGCGCATCCGATCCTCGACCGCGCAGGCGGCGCTCAAGTTCCACACGCGACGGCGGCAGGATGAACACGCTCACGCAATCCGGCTTGCTCCGGCGGATCTGCGCCGCGCCCTGCCAGTCGATCTCCAGCAGCACGTCGCGCCCCTGCGCAAGCAGGGCGTCCACCTTCTCGCGCGAGGTGCCGTACAGGTTGCCGTGCACCTCGGCGTGTTCGAGGAAGATGCCTTCGGCGATCTCGCGCTCGAACTCCGTGCGCTCGACGAAGTAGTAATGGCGCCCGTACTGCTCGCCCGGCCGCGGCGGCCGCGTGGTGTGCGAGATCGACAGCGAGATCGCCGGCTCGCGCTCCAGCAGCGCGTTGACCAGGGTGGACTTGCCGGCGCCCGAGGGCGCGGCGACCACGAACAGGGTGCTGGTGGCGGTCTCGCTCATTCGATGTTCTGCACCTGTTCGCGCATCTGCTCGATCAGCACCTTCAGCTCCACCGCGGCATTGGTGCTGCGCGCATCCACCGACTTGGAACCCAGCGTATTCGCCTCGCGGTTGAACTCCTGCATCAGGAAGTCGAGGCGGCGGCCCACCGGCTCCTTCAGGCCCAGTACGCGGCGCGTTTCGGCGATGTGGGTGGCGAGGCGGTCGAGCTCCTCGTCTACGTCGCTGCGGGTGATCTGCAGCACCAGCTCCTGCTCCAGGCGGCCGGGATCGGCCGGCTGCTTGAGGTCGGCCAGCCGTGCCTCCAGCCGGGCGCGCAGCGCGGTGCGGATTTCCGGCATCCACTCGCGCACCTGGGCCACGATGCGTTCGATCGCGTCCAGCCGCTCGCGCAGGATCTGCCCCAGCTTGGCGCCTTCGCGCTCGCGGGTGGCGGTCAATGCGTCCAGCGCGCGGTCGAGCACCTCGAACAGGGCGCTCTGCTGCGCTTCGGGGTCGGTCGCGTCCTGTTGCAGCACGCCCGGGAAACGCAGCAGTTCGGTGAACTGGACCTGCAGGCCGGGAAAGCGCGAAGCCAGATCCAGGTTCAGCTCGGAAAGCTGGTGCAGCAGCGCGTTGTTGACCTGCAGCGATTCGCGCTGCGCGTCGTTGCGGCTGCGCACCGTCACGTCCACCTTGCCCCGCGAGAGCTTCGCCGCGATGCGCTCGCGCAACGCGGATTCCAGGCTGCGCAGCTCGTCCGGCAGGCGCGGCGAGAGTTCCAGGTAGCGGTGGTTGACCGTGCGCAACTCGCAGCTCAATGCGCCGGAGGAGCCGCCGGATTCGGCGGAAGCGTAGGCGGTCATGCTGCGGATCATCGGCGGCCTGCGGACGGCGGGAAAGGCTGCAATGGTAAACTTTCCCGCCCAGCCTTGCCCAATCGCTCCCATGAACCAGTCACTCCCTTCAGGCAGCCGTCCCAGCGGTCGCGCCAGCGACCAGTTGCGCGCCGTCACCATCGAGCGCCGCTACACCCGGCATGCCGAAGGCTCGGTGCTGGTGAGCTTCGGCGACACCCGCGTGCTGTGCACCGCCAGCGTGGAGAGCAAGGTGCCCGGCTTCCTGCGCGGCAAGGGCGAAGGCTGGGTCACCGCCGAATACGGCATGCTGCCGCGCGCCACCCACACCCGCAGCGACCGCGAGGCCGCCCGCGGCAAGCAGGGCGGCCGCACGCTGGAAATCCAGCGCCTGATCGGCCGCAGCCTGCGCGCCTGCGTGAACCGCCAGGCCCTGGGCGAACGCGTGATCACGCTGGACTGCGACGTGCTGCAGGCCGACGGCGGCACGCGCACCGCGGCGATCACCGGCGCCTACGTGGCCCTGGTCGATGCGGTGAACGACCTGGTCCAGCGCGAGAACCTCAAGCGCAACCCGATCGTGGGCGCGGTGGCCGCCGTATCGGTGGGCATCTACAAGGGCGTGCCGGTGCTCGACCTCGACTACGCCGAGGACTCGGACTGCGACACCGACATGAACGTGGTGATGAACGACGGCGGCGGCTTCATCGAGGTGCAGGGCACCGCCGAAGGCCACGCCTTCCGCCGCGACGAGATGGACGCCCTGCTGGGCCTCGCCGAGAAAGGCATCGCCGAGCTGGTCGCCGCGCAACGCGCCGCGCTAGCGCTCTGAGCGTTCGCGCGCATGGCCCAGTACATCGCCAGCTTCGCGCTCGTCGTGGCGGATTACGACGAGGCGATCGCGTACTACACCCAGGTGCTCGGCTTCGAGCTGCGCGAGGATTCGCCGCGCGGAGACGGCAAGCGCTGGGTGCTGGTGGCACCGCCGGGCGCCACCACCAGCATCCTGCTGGCCAAGGCGGCGAATGACCTTCAGGCCACGCGCATCGGCGACCAGACCGGCGGCCGCGTGGGGTTCTTCCTGCATACCGACAACTTCGAGCGCGACTTCGCCGCGATGACATCGCGCGGCGTGCGTTTCGCCGAAGCCCCGCGCCACGAAGACTACGGCTCCGTTGCCGTCTTCGAGGATATCTACGGCAATCGTTGGGATCTGTTGCAACTGAAGCCATGAAATTCGTACTCGCCAGCAGCAACTCCGGCAAGCTCAAGGAATTCGGCGCCCTGCTCGCCGACAGCGGATTCGAAGTGGTGACGCAGGCCAGCCTCGGCGTCGACGATGCCGAGGAAACCGGCCTCACCTTCGTCGAAAACGCGCTGATCAAGGCGCGCCATGCCGCACGCGCCACCGGCCTGCCCGCATTGGCCGACGATTCCGGCCTGTGCGTGGATCATCTCGGCGGCGCGCCCGGCCTGTATTCGGCGCGCTACAGCGGCGGCCACGGCGATGCCGTGGCCAACAACGCCAAACTGCTGCACGCCCTGGAAGGCGTACCGGACCAACGGCGCGGCGCCTTCTTCATCGGCGTGCTGGTGCTGCTGCGCCACGCCGAAGATCCCGCCCCGCTGATTGCCGAGGGGCGCTGGTACGGCCGTATCCTGACCGAAGGGCGCGGCAGCGGCGGCTTCGGCTACAACCCGGTGTTCCTGCCGGACGGCTACACGCAGAGCGTGGCCGAGATGGACGACGCGCTGAAGAACCGGCTCAGCCACCGCGGCCAGGCGCTGGCCCTGCTGCGCGAACGGTTGCGCGAACAGCACTGGCCATGAGCCTCGCCGCACCGCCGTTGTCGCTGTACGTACACATGCCCTGGTGCGTGAAGAAGTGCCCGTACTGCGACTTCAATTCGCACGGCCTGCGCGGCGAACCGCCACCGTACGCGGCCTATGTCGACCTGCTGATGGCCGACCTCGACGCCGACTTGCGCGACTTCGGCGCGGCCGTCCAGGGTCGCGGAATCGTCAGCGTGTTTTTCGGCGGCGGCACGCCCAGCCTGTTCGCGCCGGAACTGGTCGCGCGCTTCCTCGACGGCGCGCGCGAGCGCCTGCCGTTCGCGGCCGACTGCGAAGTCACGCTGGAAACGAACCCCGGCACGGTCGAGCACGGCCGTTTCGACGGCTATCTCAAGGCCGGCGTCAACCGGCTCTCCTTCGGCATCCAGAGCTTCGACGACGACAAGCTGAAGCGCCTGGGCCGCATCCACTCCGCCGCCGAGGCCGAAGCCGCGGTGAAATCGGCGCAGGACGCCGGCTACACGAACTTCAACCTAGACCTGATGTACGCGCTGCCCACGCAGACGCTGGACGGCGCGCTGGCCGACGTGGAGCGCGCGGTCGCGCTGTCGCCCGCGCACATCTCGCACTACCAGCTCACGCTGGAGCCGAACACCGCCTTCGCCGCCAACCCGCCGCCGCTGCCCGACGACGACCACGCCTGGGCGATGCAGGAAGCCTGCGAGGCGCGCCTCGCAGAGGCCGGCTACGGCCAGTACGAAATCTCCGCCTACGCGCAGCCGGGCCGGCGCTGCACGCACAACCTCAACTACTGGCAGTTCGGCGACTACCTAGGCATCGGTGCCGGCGCGCACGGCAAACTCAGCGACGGAGCCGCGGGCAAGGTGCATCGCCGCTGGAAAACCCGCCATCCGCGCGCCTACATGGACGCCGCGGGCGGCGCCGCCCGCATCGGCGGGGACGGCATCGTGGCCGCAGACGAGCTGCCGTTCGAATACATGCTCAATGCGCTGCGCCTGATCGACGGCGTGCCGCTGGCGGATTTCGCCGCGCGCACGGGCCTGCCGGCCGAGAGCATCGCCGCCCCGCTGGCCGAGGCCCGCGGCCGCGGCTGGCTGGTCGAGGACGATCGCCGGCTGTGCACCACCCCGCTGGGGCAACGCTTCCTCAACGACGTGATCGCCAGCTTCCTGGGGTGAACTTGGCGCTCCCCGGGGAAGCGGCCTACACTGCTGCCGGGGAATCGAGGGAATCGCGTCATGGACGCTGACCATATGGAACGACGCACATCCGCCGCGGCAGGCTCGGCTGCACGTGCCCGCTGGCCTGCTCGCACGCAACGCCTGCTCAACGTCGTGGGCCCGCTGTGTGCGCAATGGCTGGAACCTGCGCTGCGGCAATGCCTGGACCGCTTCGACAAGGCGCTGTACCAGCTGGCCGAGCGTTCGCACAACCACCAAGAACAGCAACGCTGCTTCGACAGTCGCTCCCTGCTGCAGCTGCAGCAGGCGGCATTCATGCAGGCCTTCGCGGACCACCTGCGCAACGGCTTCACCTGCCTGGGACAGCTCAGCGAAGCCGCGGACGAGTTGCCTGCGCATCAGCCGCTGAGCCTGCTCGAGCGCGGCGAGCACGAGCTGACCACGTCGCTGGACAAGCTCGCCGCGCGCGGCGAAGCGCACCATGGCCGGCTGCTGACCGAGCTTTCCTACCGCTTTGCCGTGCTGGTCGGCGCCGCACCGCTGGAAGGGCCTGCACTGCCGATCGGGCCCGCCGGCCTCGTCGGGGCTTTGCGGGACGGCATCGCCACCATGGAAACCCTGCCACCGGAACATCGCCTGCTGCTGCTCCAAAGCTTCGAACAGACGGTGCTGATGCCGGCAGGTCCGCTCTACGCGACCGTCAACGCCCAGTTGCAGGACGATGGCCTGCTGCCGCAGCTGCGCCCCTACGCGCCGCCGCGCACGGTTTCCGCCGCGCGCATCGTGCCGGCGAACGATGCCCCTCCCGCCGCCCAGCCGCAGGCGCATGAAGCCGCCGGCACGGCGCAGGCGCCGATCACCGTGCTGGAAACCCTGCGCGACCTGCTCGCCCAGCGCCGCACCGGTGCGGGTGGCGTCGTCGCCGGGCAACCCGCCACTCCGGAAGAACTGCAGACCGCGTTGGACGCCCTGCAGCAGCACCTGGCCCAGGTCACCGACCAGGCCAGCCGCGAGTTGCGCAGCGCCCAGCGCCTGCGCGAGGAACTGCTGCTGCAGCTCAATGCCGGCAAGCCGGCCGGCGCCGCGCCCACCCGGCTCAGCGCCGAGCAGGACGACACGGTGGAACTGGTGGCGATGCTGTTCGAGCAGATCGGCAAGCAGATGCACGAAGGCCCGCACGCACGCTCCGTGCTCGACGAGCTGCAGCTGCCGATGCTGCGCCTCGCCGTCGCCGACCAGGACTTCTTCGACCAGCACGAACATCCCGCACGCCGCCTGCTGGGTGTGGTGGCCGATGCCGCCAACGACTGGCTGGACGGTCCGGATGGCGACGCCGACCGGCAGCTCACCGCACGCCTCAACCAATTGGTGGATCGCGCCCGGCGCGAGCCGCCCAGCGCCGGCCTCTATACCAGCCTGCTGGCGGACATCGAGCACCATCTCGAACAGCTCAACCGCCGCGCACAGGCCGCCGAACGGCGCCACGTCGAGGCCATGCAGGGCCGCGAACGCCTGGAGCTGGCGCGCCAGCGCGCCAACGAACTGCTGGCCAGCCGCTACGCCACCAACCCGCCGCGCGGCCTGCTGCGTGCCCTGCTCGACCGCGCCTGGGCCGACGTGCTGGCACTCGCCGTCTTGCAGCACGGCGAGGACAGCCCGGTCTTCGCGCAGCGCGTGCGCGTCACCGACCAGTTGCTGGGTCGCCTGCCGGTGGACGATGCCGACCTGCTGCGCCGCGAAGTACAGGCCGGGCTGCAGCAAATCGGCATGCACGCCGAAGAGGCCGGCCAGGTTGCGCTGCGCCTGGTCGACGACGAGTTCGTCGAACCGCCCCCCGCCGCCAGAGCGCCGCAGGCCGCCCCGCCGCCGGCAGTGACCGAACCGGTCGCTGCGCCTCCGGTACGCGAACCCGGTGCCACACCCGCTGCGCTCGCAGCCACCGTGATGGCACCGGTTGCGCCACCTGCGCCTGCGCCAGCCGCAGCCGCGCCGGCATCCGCTCCGCCGGCGTCGGTTGCGCCGGCCGCGACGACATCCGACCTGCCCAGCGCGACCGATCTCGCGTTGCGCCTGAAACAGCGTCAGCGGCTGGGCGAATCGCAGCACGCGAAAGCGGCGCCGACGCCCCACAGCGAAGCGCCGCTCGGACCGCAGGAAGCGCGCATCCACAACCGCCTGCGCCAGTTGCCCTACGGCAGCTGGTTCGAATTCGCCGACCCCGCCACGGGTGAAATCAGCCAGCGCAAACTGGCCTGGTTCTCGCCCGTCACCGGCAACAGCCTGTTCGTCACCCGCCGCGGCCAGCGCGGAGAAGAAATGAACCTGCGCGAGCTGGCCCGTGCCATGTCCAGCGGCCGGGTGCGCGAACTGTCGCCGCAGCGCGACGGCCTGCTCGACCGCGCGTGGCAAGCGCTTACCGGCACCCTGCAGCACGGCGCCAAGGCGCCTTCGGATCGACAGCCCCTGCCCCGAGGTTTCCCATGAACACCGCCGACCAGCGCCGCGCGCCGCGCAAGGCCGTCGATGGCGGCATCACGGCCTTCGACACCGTCGCCGAACAGCCGTTCGGCAACCTCTGCAACCTTTCCAGCAGCGGCCTGCTGCTGATCGGCGGACGCGCGCCGCGCAGCGAGGGCATCTACCAGGTGCGGCTGCCGTTGCCGGATGCCAGCGGAAACATCGAGGTCGGCCTGCAGGAACAGTGGCACGAACCCGCCGCCAGCCGCGGACAGTACTGGGCCGGCTATCGCATCATCGCGATCAGCCACGCTCACGGCGAACTGCTGGAGCGCTGGTTGCGACGGCATTGATACGGCGCTGAAAAGCAAGCCGAAAGCACCGGCGTACGCACCGCGATTCAGCCGTGGGCCCAGGGGGTAGACCTATCATTGCGGATCGGTCCATCGGGCCGGTTTCCACACGATTGTCCGGGCGCCCGGACACCGGGACGCCATCGGAACCTGCGACTTGGAAATCTCCACCCTTGCCTGGCTGTTCGTCGCAGCCTTCGGCGCCAGCGCCCTGGGCGGCGTGCTCGGCATGGCCAGCGGCATTTTCATCGTGCCGTTGCTCACCCAGCTTTTCCGCGTGGACATCCACGTGGCCATCGGCGCGAGCATCGTCTCGGTGATCGCCTGCTCCTGCGGCAGCGCCGCGCAGTTCCTGAAAGGGCGCCTGACCAATATCCGTCTCGCCGTGGTGCTGGAAACGGCCACCACGCTGGGCGCGCTGTGCGGCGTGTTCCTGATGGGCGTCGTCTCGACGGCCTTCCTCTACGGGCTGTTCGCGCTGATCCTCGCGGTTTCGGCGCGGCAGATGCTCGCGCGGCGCGGCGACGCGGCCCATGCGCAGGAACCCGACGCGACGAGCTTGGCGACGAGGCTTCGGCTGCATTCGAGTTTCCTCGACCGCACGCTGGGCCGCGAGGTGGCTTATCGCGTCGGCAACGTGCCGCTGGGCCTGTCGCTGATGTACGGCGCGGGCCTGATCTCGGCCCTGCTCGGCATCGGCTCCGGCGTGCTGAAGATCCCGGCGATGGACACCGCGCTGCGCCTGCCCATCAAGGTGTCGTCCGCCACCTCCAACTTCATGATTGGCGTGACGGCGTCGGCCAGCGCGGGCGCGTATTTCATGCGCGGCGACATCGACATCGATATCGCCGCGCCCGTCGCGCTGGGCTCGGTGGTCGGTGCGTTGGCGGGCGCGCGCCTGCTGATGTGGCTACCCGCCGACAAGCTGCGCGTCTTCTTCGTGACCGTGCTCGCTCTGCTGGCGGTGCTGATGCTGATGAGCGCCTTCGGCTTCCACATCCTCGGAGGTGGCGGATGAACCCGCGGGCAAGCGACGACCAGCGGCGCGAACGGCTTGTCGCGCGACTGCTCTGGCTGGGCACTTGGATCGCATCGGCGATCATCGCCGTCGGCCTGGCGCTCCGCGCCATGCAGCACGTTGGTCACGCTTTTCCTCACGGACCGGACGGCCTTGCCGTGATGAAGGCAGGCGTGGCGCTTTTCATCGCGCTGCCCGTGGGGCGCGTGGCGCTGATGCTGTTCACCTTCTTGCGCGAGAAGGATGTCGTCTATGCGCTGATCGCCGGGCTTGTCCTCGCGATCATCGCGGCCGGGGTGCTGGCGGCGCTGTAAAAATCCGCCCGAGGACTGCAGGCGCGTCGCGATGAAGTCGCGGCATTACACTCGCAGGCTGCCATCCCCGCTCCGGAACCCGCATGAACGCGCCGCTCGCCCCGCTCTATTCCGCGCACCTCGCCACCTTGCGTACGCACGCCGACCAGGCGCTGGCGCTGGGAGGCTTCGACCACTTGCTGATCGCCGCCGGGACGCCGCCGGGCAAGTTCCTGGATGACCAGGATTACCCCTTTGTCGCCAGCCCGCATTTCAAGCACTGGCTGCCGCTCACCGATGCGCCGGGCAGCTGGATCGCCTACACGCCGGGCGCGAAGCCGAAGCTGATCTTCGTGCAGCCGCGCGACTACTGGCACGTGGTGCCGCAGGCGCCGCACGGCTACTGGGTGGAGCACTTCGACATCGTCACCGTGCGCAGCGCGCAGGAGGCCGCGGCGCAGTTGCCCAAGGGCCGCAGTGCGGTCATCGCGCCGGCCTGCCCCGCCATCGACGGCGTGACGGTCAACAACCCGCATGCCGTGCTCGACTTCCTGCACTGGCATCGCTCGTTCAAGACGCCCTACGAACTGGAGCTGATGCGCCATGCCAGCCGTATCGGCGTGCGTGCGCATCGCGCGGCGGAGGACGCGTTCCGCGCGGGCGAGAGCGAGTTCGGCATCCATCTCGCCTATCTCGAAGCTGCGCGGCAGATCGATGCTGAACTGCCGTACGCCAGCATCGTCGGCCTCAACGAACACGGCGCGGTGCTGCACTACATGCACTTCGACCGCACGCCGCCGGCCGAGCACCGCTCCTTCCTGATCGACGCCGGCGCCAGCTGCGCCGGCTACGCCAGCGACATCACGCGTACGTATGCCGCCGCCGGCCACGGCGAATTCCAGGCGCTGATCGACAGCATGGACACCGCGCAGCAAGACTTCGTGGCGAAGGTCCGCGCGGGGCAGAGCTATCCCGAACTGCACCTGTACGCCCACCACGTGATCGCCGGCGTGCTGCGCGAGCACGGCTTCATCCGCATGAGCGCGGAAAGCGCGGTGGAATCCGGAGTCACCAGCGCGTTCTTCCCGCATGGCCTCGGCCATTCCATCGGCCTGCAGGTGCACGACGTGGCCGGCTTCCAGCCGGACGCGCGCGGCGGCAGCATCCCGCGTCCCGCCGGCCATCCCTACCTGCGCATGACCCGCGCGCTGGAGCCGGGCATGGTGGTGACCATCGAGCCGGGCCTGTACTTCATCGACATGCTGCTGGCCGAACTGCGCGACAAGCCCGCTGCCGCCGACGTCGACTGGGCCAGGGTGGATGCCTTCCGTCCCTACGGCGGCATCCGCATCGAGGACGACGTGGCGTGCACCGAAGGCGCGCCGGAGAACCTCACGCGCGACGCGTTCGCACAGGCGGATTGACCCATCCGTCGCAGGAAGTTGTCCGGCAATCCCTGCATAATCTCTCCGGTCCATTCGGGGTAGATGCAGGCATGGGGGACAACGGGGGCATCGCACTGGATCCGGCGCTGATCGTCGAAGACAACGCCGCCACGCAGCAGCGTCTCGCGCGCCTGCTGGAGCGGGTCCTCGGCGACGGGCTGCGCATCGCCGCCGCCGGCAGCATCGCCGCGGCGCGGGCGCACATCGTGCAGCAGGCGCCGGCGCTGGCCCTGATCGACATCGGCCTGCCGGACGGCAGCGGCATCGAGCTGATCGGCTGGCTGCACGCCCATCATCCGCAGACGGCGACGGTGGTGATCTCGGCCTGGGGCGCCGAGGACACCGTGCTGGCGGCGCTGCGTGCCGGCGCCATCGGCTACCTGCTGAAGGAACGCGAGGATGCCGAGCTGGAGTTCGCGCTGCAAAGCATCCGCCGCGGCGGCTCGCCCATCGACCCCTTCGTGGCGCGGCGCATCCTTACTTTGCTGCCCTCCGCATCGGTCCAGGCCGTGCACGCCGACGATGCGCTGACCGAGCGCGAGACCGAAATCCTCGAACTGGTTTCGCGCGGCCACAGCAACCGCGAGATCGCGGAACAGCTGTCGCTTTCGCGCTTCACCATCGAGGGCTACACCAAGGCGATCTACCGCAAGCTGGCGGTGCGCTCGCGCACGGCTGCCGTATTCGAGGCGAAGTCCCGGGGATTGCTGCGCTGATGGCACGCCTGCGCGTCGTCGTGCTGCTCGGCTTGCTGGCGGCGTTGACCGCCTGCGCGCGGCATGCGCATGAGCGGACGGAAGCGACGCATCCCGTCCTCACGCTGACGCAGGCCGAAGCCGTGCGCTCCGACTGGAACGCCGCCGCGCCCCCGGCCACGGGCTGGGTGCCGGTGAAGCTGATGGATTACTGGGACAAGCGCTGGCCCCGGCATGACGGCGTCGTGTGGTACCGGCTGCACTGGAACCAGACCGACGCGAATGCACCCGTCGGTATATTGCTGGACTACGTCTGCATGGCCGACGAGGTCTGGGTCAACGGCAGCCTGCTCTACCGCGATACGCATCTGGTCGAACCGCTGTCGCGGAGCTGGATCGTGCCGCAGCACTTCATGCTCGACCGGCCGCTGTTGCGCGCGGGCGAGAACACGCTGCTGGTGCGCGCCTCGGGCCTGGCCGCCTACCAGCCCGGCCTCGGCACGGTCAGCATCGGCGCCCCCGCGACGATACGCGCCAGCTACGAGCAGGCGATGTTCTGGCGCTTCAACATTCACCTGTTCAACTTCGCGCTGAGCACGGTGCTTGGCGTGCTGTTCCTGATGTTCTGGCTGCTGCGTCGGCGGGAGACGGTGTTCGGCTGGTACGCCCTCACCACCCTGTTCGGCGCCGCCTACGACTGGAACTTCGTGGCCTCGAGCACGTGGCCGTTGGCGAGCACGGATGCGTGGGAAGGCATGAACGCCGCCATGTTCCTGGCCTCGGCGACTACGTTCTGCGTGTTCCTGCTGCGGTTCTGCGAACTGCGCTGGCGGCGGACGGAAGCCGCGCTGCTGGCGGCCACGGTGGCGGCGCTGCTGATGGCGCTGTTCGCGCCGCATGCCATGGGAGTGTGGCGCAACGTCTGGATCGTCCCCACGATCGCGCTCGACTATGTGGCCATCCTGGCCTTCCAGTGGCATGCAGTGCGCACGCCGCGTGCCGACCTGCGGGTGATGGCCGCCTGCCTGGCGGTGCCCGTGCTGGTCTCGCTGATCGACCTGCTGGTCTTTTTCGAAATACTCCCCGCCGGCAACAACAACCTGGGCGCGGTCACCTCGCCGCTCACCCTGGTCGGCATGGGTTTCGCCGTCGCCTGGCGCTTCTCCGCCGCGATGCGCCGCGTCGAAGGATTCAACATCGAGCTGCGCCACGAGGTGGAGGTGGCCACTGCGCAACTTTCCGACACTCTCTCGCGCGAACACACCCTGGCGCTCGCCAATACCCGCATCGGCGAACGCCTGAACCTGGTGCGCGACCTGCACGACGGCTTCGGCGGCAGCCTGCTCGGCGCCATCACCACGCTGGAGCAGTCGCCGCCCTCGCCGGAAACGACACGCACCGTCGCCACGCTGAAGGAACTGCGCGACGATCTGCGCCTGGTGATCGACACCACCACCCACGAGCAGGACACCGACCTCGCCGGCCTGCTGGCGCCGTTGCGCCACCGCTGGAGCCAGCGGCTGGAAGCCGCAGGCATCGACAGCCGCTGGCAGCTCGACGATCTGGACGACTGCCGCCTGGGTGCCATGCGCAGTCTGGACCTGTTGCGTTTCCTGCAGGAAGCGCTGACCAACGTGCTCAAGCACAGCGGTGCCAGCAAGGTTCACGTGGACGTGCAACGCAGCGGCGATCATCTGCGCGCCGGAGTCCGCGACGATGGCCGCGGTTTCGACCCCGCCAACCACGGCTCGCGCGGCGCGGGCCTCGCCAGCATGCAGAGCCGCGCGGCGCGGCTGGGTGGACGACTCGAACTCCTCGCCATTCCAGGAAGCGGCGCCAGCGTCGGCCTGGACATGCTGCTGCCGTGAATCCCGCCATGCCGGCGACTGCCGGCATGGCGGCCCGGCCTTCCCCCTAGAACTGCTTGCTCAAACCCAGCCGTATCATCTGGTCGTGCGCATGCGGCTGCGTCAGGTATTCGTAGTCGGTGGTCAACCGCAGGTCGCGCGGCAGCTGCAGATCGAGCCCCAGGCCAAGCTGCACGCTGGTGCCGTTGGCCGCGTAAGGATTGGTCAGCACGTTCCACGATCCGGCCGACGGAATGAAGGCGTAACTCAGATTGGTGTCGCTGGTGCCCTGGAAATCGTGGCCGACCTCCAGTCGCGCACGCGGCGCCAACACGCCCCAGTCCATGGAGAACTGCTCGCCGACACGCAGGCCCAGCACCGCCAGTGAAGTGCGCACTGTCTGGCGGCCGTAGCTCAATGCCGCCGTGGCCGCCCCCTGTTCGGAGAATCCGTTGAGTTCGGACAACGACTGCTCCAGCCGCAGGTAAGGCGACCACAGCAACCCGCCCTGGTTGTGGTACTCGTAACCTGCGGTGAGCGAGCCGAACCACTCGCTGCCGGTACGCCGGCCGGTGAGGAAACTACCGCTGTCAGCGTCGTAACGACGGCTGTCGAAACTCAGGCCGCCACCACCCAGCACGGCATCGATGTAGACCTGCGGCGCCGGCTGGTAGCTGCCATACATCGCCGCGCTGTACCCCTGCGCGATGCTGCGCGTGCCGTCATTGGCGATGTCGGCATTGTCGTGGTTGTAGCCCAGGCTGAAGCCGAACAGGGCGTGCTGGCTGATCCGCTGATCCACGCCAAGGTTCACCGCGATGTCGTTCGAGTCGAAACCCGCTGCCTGCCGATAGGCCTCGAAGGTACCGAAGTTGGCGGTACCGGCGATCCAGAAGCCCAGCCCTGCCGGCCCCTTGAGCGGAGCGGCCGCCGACTGTGCCGCATTGCCTGTCGTGACCTCCGGCCCCATCGCGGCGGAAGGCCCACCGCCCGCCGCACTCAGGCCTGGCTGGAGCAGCGTACCGAACCCGTTCCCGGACAGGTTGCGGTCCGGGCCGATCGGTCCGCCGCTTCCCGGCTGGCTGTTAGCCATCGCCGGATCGCCCTGCCGTGGGGCCTGCAGCGCCTGACCATCCACGCTGATCGACAGCGTATTGCTGAATAGTGCCGTGCCACCGCCATCGTGCAGGTTCTCGAGGCGCCCATCGATGTTGTCCAGCTGGCTTTGCGCAAAACGCTGCGCCTGCTCGGCCTGCGCGTTGACCAGGCCGAGTACATCCGGGTTCTTCGAGGGATCGGGCTGACTGCTCACCAGCACCAGCACATCGATCGTCACCTGATGCCCCGAGGCCGTGGTCAGTACCACGCTGATCTGGGCCAGACCACGGAACGCCTGGGCCGGCGTGAAGGTCAGCGTGGCCGGCTGGCTCAGCGCAACCTGGCCCGCATCGCCCGGAGAAAGGCCGATCAGGGCCGAGGACACATAGGTATCCGGCACGATCTGGGCCAGGTTCAACGTCACGGCGACTCCCGGCGCGGTGGTCGCCGTCTTGGTGCCCGTGGCCGCACCAGCGCGACCGGCAGCCGTGACCGTCACCGTGATGGTGGCTGGCGCCGAACTGCCGAAGTGGTTGGCGACGCGATAAGTGAAAGTGTCGCTGCCAATGAAACCGGCCGCCGGCGTATAGGTGATCTGGCCGCCGCTTGCGCTGGCGCTGCCGTGTGACGGAGCGCTGGCCACGTTCACGCCGGTGAACGGTTGCACGCCGGTCGCGCCAACGGTGGCATCGATCAGCACTGGCGTGCCCGTGGTGGTGGACACGCTGATGGCCTGGGCCGCCGGTACGCTCAGCGGCGTCACCGTCATCGTCACCGTGGCCGGCGCGGACGTACCGCCCGGATTTGTCGCCGTGTAGGTGAAGCTGTCGGTGCCGCCGTAGAACGTCGACGACGGCGTGTACGTCACCATCTCGCCCGACACACTCACCGTGCCATGTGCGGGTGCCGTGCCGATCGTCACCGCCGTGATGTCGATGCCAGTGATCGCACCGGAGAGATTGATGCTCGCCGCCGTGTTGTACGGCGTCGTCACCGTCTTGGCCGCTACCGTCGGTGCTGCCGGCGTACCCACGGTCACAGTCACCGTGGCTGGAGCCGAGGTGCCGCCCGGATTCGTCGCGGTATACGTGAAGCTGTCGGTACCACCGTAGAACGTCGACGACGGCATGTACGTCACCGTCTCACCCGAAACGCTCACCGTACCGTGCGCGGGCGCCGTGCCGATCGTCACCGCCGTGATGTCGATGCCAGTGATCGCGCTGGCGAGATTGATGCTCGCCATTGTGTTGTACGACGTCGTGACCGCCTTGGCCACTACCGTCGGCGCTGCCGGCGTACCCACGGTCACTGTCACCGTGGCCGGAGCCGAGGTGCCGCCTGGATTTGTCGCCGTGTAGGTGAAACTGTCGGTACCACCGTAGAACATCGACGACGGCGTGTACGTCACCGTCTCGCCCGACACGCTCACCGTGCCGTGCGCGGGCGGCGTGCCGATCGTGACCGCCGTGATGTCGATGCCAGTGATCGCGCTGGTGAGGTTGATGCTTGCCACTGTGTTGTACGGCGTCGTCACCGCTTTGCTCGCTACCGTCGGTGCCGCCGGTGCACCCACCGTGATCGTCACCGTGGCCGGCGCGGACGTGCCGCCCGGATTTGTCGCCGTATAAGTGAAGCTGTCGGTGCCGCCATAGAACGTCGACGATGGCGTGTAAGTTACCGTCTCGCCCGACACGTTCACCGTGCCGTGTGCGGGCGACGTGCCGATCGTCACCGTCGTGATGTCGATGCCGGTGATCGCACTGGCAAGGTTGATGCTCGCCGCCATGTTGTATGTCGTCGTCACCGTCTTGGCCGCCACCGTCGGCGCTGCCGGTGCGCCTACCGTGATCGTCACCGTGGCTGAAACCGAGGTGCCGCCCGGGTTCGTCGCCGTGTAGCTGAAGCTGTCGGTGCCACCATAGAACGTCGACGACGGCGTGTACGTCACGGTCTCGCCCGACACATTCACCGTGCCGTGCGTGGGCGACGTGCCGACCGTCACCGCCGTGATGTCGACGCCGGCGATCGCACTGGCGAGGTTGATGCTCGCCGCCGTGTTGTACGGCGTCGTCACCGCCTTGGCCGCTGCCGTCGGCGCCGCCGGCGTACCCACGGTCAGAGTCACCGTGGCCGGAGCCGAGGTGCCGCCTGGATTCGTCGCGGTATACGTGAAACTGTCGGTGCCGCCGTAGAACGTCGACGACGGCGTATATGTCACCGTCTCGCCCGACACGCTCACCGTGCCGTGTGTCGGTGCCGTGCCGACCGTCACCGCCGTGATGTCGACGCCGGCGATCGCACTGGCGAGGTTGATGCTCGCCGCCGTGTTGTAGCTGGCACTCGCACTGACATTGCTGGCGGTGGGTGCCGGCGGATTGCTGATCGTCACGGCCAACGTCACCTGTGGTGCGGCCAGGTGGCTGCCGTCGCCGGCCTGATTGGCCGTCACCGTGCAGGTGCCGGCCGAGAGCGTCGTCACCGTGCCGCCCTGTATCGAACACACCGCCCCCGAAGACCCGCCGAGGGCGAACACCAGCGGGCTGCTCGAACCGGTGCCGGTGGCGGATACGGTAAAAGTGCCGTTCGGCCTGTACACCGGCGCCGCCGGGGTAGCGACAAAATTCGTGATCGTGCCCGCGGCCTTGGGGATGACGCTGTTGGATGCAACAGACGCCATGCCGGAACCGGCCGAATTGGTTGCTGTCACCGTAAAGGTATAGGCGGTGCCATTGGTGAGCCCCGTCACCGCACAGGGCGAGCCAGCGCAAACACTGGTGAGGCCGCCCGGACTGCTGGTGGCGACATATTGAGTGATCGCCGCACCGCCGTTGGAGGTCGGCGCAGTGAAGGTCACCGTTGCCTGGGCAGCCCCTGCGGTCGCCGTGCCGATGGTGGGCTCGCCGGGCACCACCGCCGCGATTGCAAACGTCTGGCTCACTTGCGCGGCGGCAAGGTAAGCGCCGTTGCCGGCCTGGTTGGCGTTGATGGTGCAGGATCCCGGCGTCACGACGGTCAGCACGCCGCCGCTGGTGACGGTGCAGACCGCAGTCGTGCTGGATGTGAACGTCACCGGCAACCCGGATGTCGCCGAGGCCGTCAGTGTGGGCGTGGTGCCGAAATTCTGCGTACCCGGATTGGCATAGGTGATGGTCTGCGCCGCTTCCGGCGTCACGGCATTCGATGCAGCGGATGCGGAGCCAGTGCCGACGCCGTTGGTCGCCGTCACCGTGAAAGTGTACGAGGTGCCGTTGACCAGTCCGGTCACGGTGCATGGCGACGATGCGCATGTTCCGACATTTCCGCCAGGGCTGCTGGTGGCGGTGTAGCTGGTGATCGGCGAACCGCCCGAAGAGAGCGGCACAGTGAAAGTCACCGTTGCCTGGGCGGGCCCTGCGGACGCTGTTCCTATGGCGGGCTCGCCCGGTACGACGCCGTTGACGGTGAACGATTGGCTCACCTGCGGTGCAGCTGTGTAGTTGGTATTGCCGGCCTGGTTGGCATTGACGGTGCAAGTGCCGGCCGTGATGAAAGTGAGCGTTCCGTTGCTGGCGGCCGTGCACACCGCCGTCGTGCTCGACGTGAAGGTCACCGGAAGGTTGGAAGTGGCCGTGGCCGTCAGCGTGGGCGTGGTGCCGAAATTCTGCGCACCGGGATTGGCAAACGTGATCGTCTGCGTCGCCTGGCCCACCGTGATGGATACCAACGCCGCGGACGACGTACCGGCACGGTTCTTGGCCGCATACGTGAAGCTGTCGCTGCCGACGTAGCCAGCCGTGGGCGTATAGGTTATCGACGTGCCGCTGGACCTGGCCACGCCATGGGCAGCGGCCTGTATCACGCCCACCGAATCGGGGGTGCCGTTGACGCTGAGGCCGATGGCGTTGTTGCTGCTGTCATAGCCCACCGTGGCACTGACCGCATTGACCGTCGGCGGAGTGAAGGTGTAGTTGCCGGCCGTATAGGTTCCGGCATCCGTGGTCACGGTGACGGCCACGGTACCCGTGCCATCGGGCACCGTGGCCGTCACGGTCGCTGTGTTGCCATAGGCTGGCATGCTGAAACCGGTTGCAGCGATACCGCCGAACCTCACCGCGCTGGTGCCCCACAAGCCCGAGCCCGTCACGGTGATCGTGCTGCCGAACCCGCCGCTGGACGGACTGAGACTCAGCCCCGAGGCGCCGACCGATTGGCATGAAATGCTGTAGGTGATCGGACTATTGGTGCCGTTACTGAGGTTGTCAGCCCCGGCTCCCGAGGCAGACTCGGTGCCGGTGACCGTTCCACCGCTGTCCTGCATGTTCAGAAAGGAACCGTCGTAATAAGCGTATCCCGAGGTCGTGAGGGTCACCCGGTCGCCCTGGTTGACCAGTTGGCTGTTACTGAGAAGCTGTACATATCCGTATGCCTGGATGGTGCCGGACAACCCATTCAGGGCCACGCAGCCGGGCGACGCCTTCGCCAACCCAGGCAACCCGAACGCGCTGGCAAGCGCCAGGCATGCCAACCCGAACCACGGCCGCGGTTTTGCGCCACTGCGCTTCGTGTTCACGCCCCTGCCCCCCAAGATATCTGTGCTGCACATGGTGGTCTGTGCAAATGCAGGGCGTCATCCCCGAAATCAGGGGTATTTCACGTTGCGTGAGTGCTCAGCCTCGTGGCTGCCCCTCTATGCCGAGAGTCGATGCGCGGGTGGCGCCCCCGACTCAACGCTGGGCAAGCAGTGCCTCGATCTCCACCGGCTCTTTCGGCACGGCGGCGCTGAGCACCTCGCTGCCGTCGCGCGTCACCGTCACATCGTCCTCGATGCGGATGCCGATGCCGCGCCAGCGCTCATCCACGCCGGTGTCGTCGGGCGGCACGTAGATGCCGGGCTCCACCGTCACCACCATGCCGGGCTCGAGCACGCGCGAGACGCCGTCGATGCGGTAGTCGCCCGCGTCGTGCACGTCCAGACCCAGCCAGTGTCCGGTCTTGCCGGGGAAGAAACGTTTGTAATCGCCTTCGGCAATGGCCGTATCGGCATCGCACCTCAGCAGGCCCAGCGCGCACAGGCCTTCGGCGATCACGCGCACCGCGGCGTGATGCGCGGCGTCGAACGGCTGGCCCGGCCGTACCTCGTCGATGGCGGCAAGCTGGGCGGCCAGCACCACTTCGTACAGCGCGCGCTGTTCGCGGCTGTAGCGGCCGTTGACCGGAATGGTGCGGCTGATGTCGCTGGCGTAGCAGTCCAGCTCGGCGCCGGCGTCGATCAGCAGCAGGTCGCCGTCGGCCAGACGCGCACGGTTGTGCTGGTAATGCATCACGCAGGCATTGCTGCCCGCGGCGACGATGGGTGTGAACGCAGGCACCGCACCGCGGCTGCGCAGCGCGTGCAGCAGTTCGGCCTCCACCTCGTATTCGTAGCGCCCCGGCACCGCGCCGCGCCACGCGGCGAGATGCGCTTCGCCGGCAATGCCTGCG
Source organism: Rhodanobacter sp. DHG33 (assembly GCF_014843005.1). GTDB lineage: Bacteria > Pseudomonadota > Gammaproteobacteria > Xanthomonadales > Rhodanobacteraceae > Rhodanobacter_A. The sequence continues at coordinate 196,208 of NZ_JACYXM010000001.1, forward strand.
GCGGTGCGCATCAGCCGGAGTTCGGCGCGCGACTTGTACAGCCGAAGGTCGTGCAGCAGGTGGCCCAGCGCCACGAATTCCTTGGGCGCCACGCCGCCGCCGCGCAGCTGGCGCAGGCGCCGCATCCAGCCCATCAGCTGCGCGTCGAACGCCGGCTCGCGGCCGAAGTGGCAGTAGACGCGCGCCCTGCCCTCGATCATGCCGGGCAGGATGTCGTCGATGTCGTCGATCGGGAAGGCATCGTCCATGCCGTAGTCGGCCACCGCGCGCTCGGAGCCGATGGACGGCCCGTGCCAGCGCGCCTGTTCGGCATCGCGCTCACGGCAGAACAGCACGACCTCGCCATGCATCCGGCCTGGCAGCAGCGCCAGCACGGCATCGGGCTCGGGGAAGCCGGCGAGATAGTGGAAATCCGAATCCTGGCGGTACGGCCACGCGGCATCGGCGTTGCGCAGGCGCTCAGGCGCGGCGGCGACCAGCAGTACCGCATCCTCGCCGGCCATCTGCATGAGCTGGCGGCGACGGCGGGCGAATTCCTCGCCCGCGATGGCGGGCGCGGCGAAACGGTCGGCCGGCGTGCTCAATGCAGGCGGTCGCTGCCGGACTGGCCGCGGCCGGCGGATTCGGTGTACAGCAGCAGAGTCCCCACGCGGAGGAATTCCTGCACTTCGATCAGCGCGTCCTCGTCTTCGGCAGCGTCGTCGAAATCGAAGGACGAGGCGGCGATGGTGCCGAAGTCGCGCAGCACTTCCTGCGCGTCGTCCGACAGACTCGCATGGGCGTCGGTGCCCGCGAGGCCGAAGCCGCCGAGGAAGCCGCGGCACCATTCGGCCACCGCGTCGGCGCGCTCGTCCAGCGTGCGGTCGTCCGCGGGCAGCAGCGGTTCGAAGCCGAGGTCGGGATCGGCCAGGGCGTCGCGGCACTGGCGCAACAGGGTATCCAGCGCGGCCTGGTCGGAGGGTGAGGGCGTGACGCCTTCTGCACCTTCCAGTTCCAGCGCGGCGAGCAGCCTGCTGCCGTTTGGCGTGGCGCCACCGGCAAGGTAGCCGCACAGCGAGCCATGCAGCTCGCTGGCGTCCACGCCCAGGCGGAGGCGCACGATCAACGCGTCCAGATCGTCGTGGCTGAGCGGTTCGTTGGCCGGCATGGCGGGGTTCCTCGGGGATGGCCGTTCATTCTACGCCACGGCCATCCCCGGACCGCTGTGCCGGCATGCCGTACTGCTATAGTTCGACGCATGAACCCGGCCGATTCCATTCCGCCCGATCCCGTCCAGATTGAACTGGAGGCGCTTGGCCGCCAGGTCGATCGCCTGCTCGACACCGTGCGCCGGCTCAGCGACGAAAACCGCAGCCTGCGACACAGCCAGGAGCAGTTGTCGGGCGAACGTGCCAGCCTGCTCGCACGGAACGAACAGGCGCGCAGCCGGGTCGAAGCGATGATCCAGCGACTGAAGTCGCTCGAAAGCAATGGCTGAACCGATGAGTACTCCCGGCAACAACGATCCGGTCGCGCTGCGGCTGATCGACCGCGAATTCCTGATCGCCTGCGCGCCCGAAGAGCGCGAGGGCCTGGTCGAAGCCGCCGCCCTGCTCGACCGCAAGATGCGCGAGCTGCGCGCCAACGCGCGCGCGCCCAGCTTCGAGCGCCTCGCCGTGCTCGCCGCGGTGAGCATGACCCACGAGCTGCTGGCGCTGCGCAAGCAGCAGGGCGGCGACGGCCAGCAAACCGCGCAACGCCTTGCCACGATGCGCCAGCGGCTGGAATTCGCATTGGAAAACGCCGACACGCTGCACCGCGAGACGGTGGCGGATTTGTTCCCAAAAGCCTAAAATCGTTCCCGGCGTTTTCTGCGGTGTGCGCCGGCACACTCTTACATTTGCCTTGTTCCTAAATACGGCCCCGGGTCGGCTTTTCATCGGTCGTTGTGCATGTCCGCCGCGTGCGGAAAGCCTTGAGACCATGTCGCCCTCCCACCTGATCCATTGTGGATCAAGGTCGTTTGGTGGGCAGCGGCATCGCGGTTGACGCCACCTCTTCCGCGCCCCGTCCGTCGCACGACTGACGGGGCGTTTTTTCGATGGAGACAAGCCTCGTGGACGCCGCCGCCCATCGCCACGAACTGCGCCAGCAGATGGCCGAACGCCGCCGCGCACTGCCGCCGCCGGCACGCATGGCCGCCGCGCAGGGACTACGCCGCTCGCTGGAGCAGCTGCCCGAATACCTCACCGACGTGCGCGTGGCCGGTTACTGGGCCACCGGCGGCGAGCTGCCGCTGAACCTGGTCATCCCGCCGCTGGCCACTCGCGGCCAGCGTTTCCTGCTGCCGCTGCTCGCGAAGGGCAAGGAACTGCACTTCGCGCCCTGGCGCGACGGCGACGCGGTGGCGCCGAACCGCTACGGCATCCCCGAGCCGGTGACCCCGCGCGAATGGTTCGCACCGTTCCAGCTCGACCTGGTGCTGGTGCCGCTGCTGGCCTTCGACCGCCGCGGCCATCGCCTCGGCCACGGCGGCGGCTACTACGACCGCAGCTTCGCCTTCCTCAAGGACCAGGCGCGCCCCACCGAGCCGCTGCTGGTGGGTGTGGCCTACGATTTCCAGGAAGTCGAGCACCTGGATGCGGAGCCGTGGGACGTGTCGCTGGACTACGTGGCCACCGACCGCGAACTGATCGACTGCCACGCCGCCGGGAGCGCCGCATGAAGAACCATTGGCTGATGAAGTCCGAACCGGACGCCTTCTCCATCGACGATCTCAAGCGCAAGAAGCAGGAGTCCTGGGACGGCGTGCGCAACTACCAGGCGCGCAACTACATGCGCGACGGCATGCGCGTGGGCGACAAGGTGTTCTTCTACCACTCCAACTGCGCCGAGCCCGGCATCGTGGGCATCGCCGAAGTCGCCACCGACGCCTACCCCGATCCCAGTCAGTTCGATCCCAAGAGCAAGTACTTCGATGCCGGCAGCTCGCGCGACAACCCGCGCTGGATGCTGGTGGACGTGAAGTTCGTGAAGAAGCTCAAGCGCACCATCACGCTGAAGGAGCTGCAGGCCGACCCTGCGCTGGACGGCATGGTGCTGGTGCGCAAGGGCAGCCGCCTGTCGGTGCAGCCGGTGGAGGCCGCGCATTGGCAGCACATCCTCGCGCTCGAATGATCGCCGACCTTTCCATCCTTGCCGGAACACACGCATGAGCAACCCGAACGAAAAACAATTGGCCGGCGAAGCCGCGCTGCGCTACGTCGAGGACGGCGCCATCGTGGGCGTGGGCACCGGCAGCACCGTGGCGTTCTTCATCGACGCATTGGCCGGCATGAAGGACCGCATCAAGGGCGCGGTGTCCAGCTCCGAACAATCCACCGCGCGCATGAGGCAGCACGGCATCGAGGTGCTCGACCTCAACGCCACCGGACCGATCGGCATCTACATCGACGGCGCCGACGAGTGCGATCCGCACAGGCGCCTGATCAAGGGCGGCGGCGCGGCGCTCACTCGCGAGAAGATCGTGGCGGCGGCGGCGCAGAAGTTCGTCTGCATCATCGACTCCAGCAAGCGCGTGGACGTGCTGGGCAAGTTCCCGCTGCCGATCGAGGTGATCCCGATGGCGCGTAGCCTGGTGAGCCGCGAGATCGTCAAGCTGGGCGGCCAGCCGGTGTGGCGCGACGGCGTGACCACCGACAACGGCAACTGGATCATCGACGTGCACGGCTGGCGCATCACCGACCCGGTGGCGCTGGAGCAGCAGCTCAACCAGCTCGCCGGCGTAGTCACCGTGGGCCTGTTCGCGCAGCGCCCGGCGGACGTGGTGCTGGTGGGCGACAAGGAGCTCTGAGCCGGGCATCCGGTGGCTGCCCGGGAAGTTTCTGTTCGCTCATCACACCGACGCAGGCCTGAATCCAGTAGCGATCACGCCTGTCCAGGCCATACCGTCCCTGGATTCAGACCTACGCCGGAATGACGAGCTAAGAGATGCAGCGCGAAATGCTGCAGGGTCCCGCCCTCAGTTCTCAGATACTTCCCTCAGTCTCCAGATACGGCGCGGGGTGGCCGCGCGGTCAATCGCGTAGGCGGGAAGGATTCCGACGTCCTCGATACAGCCTGCTTGTAGTTTCGGCGGATCACACCAGGCCATTTCTCTGGGTTACTTCTCTTGACTCCGGGCATCCTGCCCTCCGCCCTTCGGGCCAGCTTCGCTGTTCGCCACCGCTCCTAGCGGTGGCGTGGGCCAGCAAAGAGAAGTAACTCGGGCGCCGGCAGGCGACCGAAACCGCTCTGTCGCTTGCGCCAACGCAAAATATCTTTCGCGAAAGTCTGATTGAAAATTTCAGACAGGCACTCAGTATCCCGGCGCCAGAATCCCAGTGAGCGGCTTGCCCTTGGCATCGTCGAACCGGATGTGCAGCAGGTGCGCGATGGTCGGCGCCACATCGACATTGGGAAATGCGGGAATCTGCACGCCCTTGCCCTGGATGCCCGCCCCCGCGGCGATGAAGATGGCCTGCATCAGCGGCTCCGAATTGGGGTAGCCGTGCGCGCCACGCTGCAGCGTGGGCGCGTCGTATTGCGTGGCGTACTTGTCGTCGAATTCGTAGTCGTTGGCCGGATAGAGCAGCAGGTCGGGCGCCTGATCAGAGGTCGCCGGCACCGGCCAGCCCATCTTCGCCGCCTCGTCGGGCGTCAGCGCCGCGCGGATGCCGGCCTTGCCCGCAAACAGTTTCTTCAGTGCCTGGCGTGAAGCGTCGGTGGCGTTCTTCTGGAACACCAGCGCGAAGCCGCCCTCGGGAATGGCGAACGCGGACTGGCTAGCGCTGGCCGTCTGCAAGCCTGCATCGATCAGGGGCACGTTGGGATTCAGCAGGTGGTGCACGCTCTCCTGACCGTGGTCGGAGACGATGACGAAGGTGGTGTTGTCGAGCTCGCCTGCGGCGCGCACGGCATCGATCACCTCCTTCACGCGATCGTCGAGGAAGGCGATGGTGTTGCGCCCTGAGTCGTTGCCGTAGCCGGTTTCGTGCTCGATGCTGTCCAGCGCGAGCAGGTGCAGCAGCAACAGGTCGGGATGGTGCTTGCGGATGATGTCCACCGCCGCGTTCGTGTACATGCGGTCGCGCCAGGCCTGTGAGGGTTCGCCGAACTTCGCCAGTTCGTCGCGCGTGACGATTCCCTGCTTCACCAGGTCTTGCTCGATCGCGCCGTCGGGATTCGGTTTTTCCGGAAAGCGCCAGTCGATGGTGGGCGCATCCATGATGGCCACCCAGTCCACCTCGGCCGTGACCAGGCCGGCCGCATGCGCGGCGTCGTACACGGTGGGCACGGCGACCAGTTTCGACTTGGGCGCATTCATGTCGATGTGCGGCGGAGTGGCTTCGCGCTGCCCCACGATCAGGCCGTTGACCAGCACGTGATGCAGGCTGGCGTCGTCGCCGGTGACCATCGCGGTGTGGTTGGGCCAGGTGATGGTGGGATTGATCGGTTGCATGGAGACGGCGTGCACGCCCTGCTGCATCAACGCGTGCAGGGTGGGCGCGGGCAGCTCGGGCTCCGCCAGGCTTCGCGCGCCGAACGCGTCCAGACTGATGACGACCACCTTGGGCCTGGGCGCATCGGCCGCCCTCGCGCCCGCTGCGGTCGTCGCGATGCCAACGGCCAATGTTGCCGCGGCCACCGCGCGCCAGCCGAACCTGCTTGAACTCATCACATCGTCCTCCTCGGAAAACTCGCGCCGCATCCAGCCATGGGCCCGCGGCTCACTTTACGCCCGCGCGCATCACGCCCGCCCCGCCCGGCGTAATGGCATGCACCGCCTTGTCGAAGAGGCGATGCACGCGACGCTCCCACGAATGCGTGGCCAGGTCGGGATTCCAGGTGAAGGTCGCCACGCTCTCGGGCGGCATCGTGTACTCGAAATAGAGCTGATCCTGCACCACGCTGACATGACGCGCCTCCTTCGTGCCGTTGGTCACCACCAGTACGATGGAACCGTCGCCGGCATTGCGGAACGCCACGTTGTGGATGTCCGGGCCGGTGGCGGTCGACCATACGCGTACGGCGCCGGGCAGCACGAAACGGCTGTAGTGGGCGAAGGCGTAGTACTCGTCGTTGCGGTGGATCGCGCCGGTCTTGGAGTCGATCGTCACCATGCCCTTGCAGTCGATGCAGCCGCCGGAATGCGGACCATGTTTCTCGTTCAGCGCGATGTTCCAGTACATCGCGCCGCGCGCCCAGTCGCGCAGGCTCATCAGCAGGATGTCGCGCGCGAAGAGCAGCAGCTCGCCGTTCTTCGCGGAGGCCCAGTCGCCGCCCGAACATTCGGTCAGGTAGGCGTCTTTGTCGGGGTACGCCCGATGCACGCGGTTCTGCACATTCACGTCGCCCGCGTAGCAATGCCACGCGACGCCATCGACGTAGCGCCGCGCCTCGGGGTTGGCCAGCACGGCCAATGGCTGCTGCGGCTCATCCCAGTTGTGGTCCCAGTCGAAAATCAGCGGTTGCGGGTCCCGGTCCGCCAGAGCCGGTCCCAGGTACTTTCCGATGATGCGCGCACGCGCATCGGCGGGCAGCAACATGCCCGGATAGGTCAGCGGCTCGAATCCCGGTTCGTTCTGCACGGTCAGCGCCCAGATCGGAATGCCCTGCCCCTGCATCGCATCGATGTACTTCACCAGGTACTGCGCATACGCGGCTTCGTACTGCGGCTGCAGGGTGCCGCCGTTGAGCGCGTCGATGCTCTTCATCCACGTCGGCGCGCTCCATGGCGTGGCGATGATGTGCAGCTGCGGGTTGATCTCCATCGTCTCGCGCAGCACGGGCACCAGATCATGCAGCTCGGCGGTGATGTTGAAGTGCGCCAGCGACGGATCGGTCTGGCCCCCGGGCATGTCGTCCAGCGTATAGGGCTTGAGCGAGAAGTCCGAAGCGCCGATGGTGACGCGCGCCATGTCGAGGTTGAGCCCCGGCGGCGGACCGAACATCTCCTGCAGGAAGTCGAAGCGCTGGTCGTCGTCGAGCGCGTGGTCCAGCAGCCACACCGAGGAATCCGTCATCGCCGCACCGAAGCCCGTGATGGTCTGGAAGGTGCGGCTGGTGTCGATCACGATGTCGGCCTGCGGCGGCTGGGCCTCGGCGTCCGACACCACGACCGGAATGTTCGGCTGCTGCGCCAGTCGCAGCTTGCGGTCCTGCGTGCTCACCCACAGCTGGACATCCGAACCGTCGGGCATCGCCGGCACCAGCAGCTGCGGCGCGGGCGGCAGGCGCAAGGGGACGTGCAGTGCGGCCAGCGCGCACAGGGTAAGAAGGGCAAACAGCGCAACCGCCATGCGGCCGGAGATGCCCTGCGGTTCCCTCATGCGCGGCACTCGACGTTGGAGGTGGCCTTGTGGATCACTGAAATCTCTCTAGCTACGGCCGCACGGCATCGTGCGGCGCGTTGCCGAAGCTTGCCCCGATACGGCACCGGGCGGCAAGACGCCACCCGGGCAGCCCGCGATCCTCCCTGATCGCGCGGGTCGAACCGGCGGCCGTCCATGGCCGTACGGCTCATAGCTTGTAACTTAGGCCGAGCAACACGGTACGTCCCCAGGTGTCGTATTCCAGCGGCATGGTCATCGGCACGCTGTTGGCGAGCGTGGCGTACTGCACCGTCGCGTCCGGCGAGTTGGACAGGTTGTTCACCTGCAGCAGGATCGACAGGCCCGTCATCGGTCCCTGGCTGAAGTCGTATTCCAGCTGCAGGTCGGTTTGCCGGTTCGCCAGGATCTTGGTGTAGCCGAGCTGGTCGAACAGCGCCACCGTCTCGCCGGTGAACGAGGAACGGTAACGCTGCGAGATGCGCGCCGAGAACCCGTTGCGCTCGTAGTACAGCGTGATGTCGCCGCTCTTGTGCGACAGGCCGGGCAGCGTCTTGGGCCCGCCCGGAATCGACGAGATGGAACTGGTCGGGATATCGCTGTTGACCAGCGAATAGTTGACCTGCATGCCGAAGCCTTCCAGCGCGTGGGCCAGCAGGCCGCCCTCGAACGAGCCGGCCAGCTCCAGGCCGTTCATCGAGCCGCCCGTGCCGTTTTCCGGCGTGGTGAACGCGCCGTAGTTGCTGGTCGGCTTCAGCGTCGGCGTGTCGTTGATGTAGTTGGAGAAGTCGTAGTTGAGGACGGTCTTGTTGTAGATGTAGTTGAGCAGGTTCTTCTTGAACACCGCCACCGACACGTAGCTGGCGTTGCCGAAATACTTCTCCCACGAGATGTCGGTACCCACCGCCACGTAAGGCTTCAGCAACGGATTGCCGCCACTGCCCGACCACACCACCTGCCCCGCCTGCGGACCGTCGGTGACCTTGGCCACGCTGACGGAGGAGGAGATCTTCTCGTCGTCGATGCGGCCGCGGGTCATGGTCTTGGCAAGGCCGAAACGCAGGTACTGGCTATCGCTCAGCTGGAGCTTCAGATTCAGGCTGGGCAGCACGTTGTTGTACGTGGTGCCGCCGTGGATGCTGCCCACCAGCGCGTTGCCGTTGGTCTGCAGCGCCGTGGACGACTGGTCGGTGTGCACGAACTGCACGCCTACGTTGCCGGCCAGCGGCAGTCCCGCCACGTCCGTGTTGATGTCGAGCTTGGCATAGGCCAGCGGAACCTTCTCCTCGATCGTGTAGTTGCGGCTCCAGTCGCCCGACTCGTTCTCCGGGGTGAGGTAGAACTGGTTGTACATCGCGCCCAGCACGTTGTAGTTGATGATGCCGGGAATGCCGCCGTAGCCCAGCGACGTCGGGCCGTAGAGGAAGGACGGGCTGATCGGCGAGCTGTAGTTGTACAGGTAGCTGCCGTCGCTGGCGCCGTTGCCGTTCAACCATGCGAAATCCACGTCGGCGTGCTTGGTCTTGGTGCGGTCCGAGTAGTCGACGCCCAGATCCAGGCCACTGAAGATCCACCAGTCCAGCGTGCGGCTCGCCTGCAGGCGGAACGCAGTGATGCGGTCGTCCTGGCGATCGAACTCCTGGCGGCCGTCGTAGCCGTAGTTGTCCGGGTCGGTGAAGACCACGTTGGATGGATCGGCGAAGTTCACGTTCGGGCTGAAATCCGGATAGCCCGGCCCCGTCGGCGTGTTGAAGCCCACGTTGGCGAGGCCGCCGTTGGCGAGCCCGGTGAACAGGTAGGCGTCGTGCAGCTTCACCCGCGCCGAGGACGAAGACAGGTCGAGCGAGGTCGTCCAGTCGCCGAGGTAGAGCTTGTTGTTCCAGCCGATCGAATACAGCTTGTCGTGTTCCTTGGTGTAGTCGTTCTGCATGATCGGCGCCAGGCCGAGCATGGTGCCCGAGGTCACGATGGGCAGCGGCGAACCCGGCGACGTGCCCACGTTGGCGTAGGAAAGATTGTCGTAGGGCTGGCCGTAGGGGCTGCTGGACCACTGCAGTCCGTTGGTGAACTCGCGCTTGTTGAAGGTGGAGTAGTACATGTCCAGCTTCGAGTAGTAGGTGTCGTTGGGCGCCCACTCCAGTACCGCCATCAGGCCGTTGCGCTTCTCGTCCTGCGACTGCGCGCGCAACTGCATGCCCTGTTGCGAGTTCACGTTGTCCGGCATGCCCGGCATGGTGCGCGCACCCCAGTTCTGGTCCATGCCGGCGCTGCCGTTGTCCGCGCCCCACCACCAGGCCTGGTACTGCTTCTCCTGGATCGGCTGGTCGAGCTGCGCGAAGCCGATGGCGACACCCAGGGTGTGGTCGAGGAACTGGTCGATGTAGGAGAAGCTGGCGCGATGCCCCGTGGTGCCCGTCCCCGTGCCGGGGTTGAGGTCGCCGTTGGTGTTGTGCTCGCCGCGCACATTGAACACCAGGGTGCGCTTGGAGAGATCCAACGGATTGATGGTCTGCAGGTCCACCGTGCCGGCCAGACCCTGGCCGATCACGCTGGCGTCCGGCGTCTTGTAGACGATGGCGCCGTTGATGAGCTCCGACGGGTACTGGTCGTACTCCACGCCGCGGTTCTCGCCTATCGTCGCCTGCTCGCGGCCGTTGAGCGTGGTGCCCGCGAAACCCGGATCCAGGCCGCGTATCGAGATCGCGCTGGCCTGGCCGTCCACGCGCTGCGTGGTCAAGCCCGGCAGACGCGCCAGACTGTCGGCGATGCTCACGTCGGGCAGCTTGCCGATGTCTTCGGCGGAGATGGCCTCGACGATGTCGTTGGAGTTCTTCTTCGTGTCCAGCGCGCTCTGGATGCTGGTGCTGATGCCGTTCACCACCACGGCGCTGAACTGGCTGGTCTGCGGCTGCTGGTTGGTCTTGGACGACTGCGCGTTCTTGTTCGGCTTCGCCTGGTTCTTGTTTTGGGTCGTTTGATTGTTCTGCGTCGCCTGATCCTTCGGCGTCTGATCTTGCGTGCCCTGGTTCTGGCTCGGCGCCTCCTGCGCGAAGGCAGCCTGGGCCGGCACTGCGAAAAGCCATGCCGTCGCGCACGCCACGACCAGCATCCGCCGCTCAAGTACGGCACTCCCCCTACCCGAAACGCGTTTCCTACGAGTATTCATCAGTCTCCTCCCGTGTAACCCCGTTGTGGACGTTCAGCCACGCTCTGCGTCGTGGCGACGCCATGCGAAACAGCGGCCGATCCCCCATCGGGACCGCGATCGCCAAGGCGTCACCGGTGAGCATCCCCGATCCCCTTCGGACACGCAAACAATTGCGTAAACTTTTGTAAAACGGCGCTATCTTTTTGCGTCGCAACGCAACGGGGCTGCAACGAAAAACGGCCCTCGCGGGCCGTTTGTCTGTCGTGCTTCGCCGGTCAGTGGCGTGAAGCGACCGCTTCCTCGGGCCGCGGCCTGAGGCCGTCGCGGAAACGCAGGTGGCGCGCGGAGTGGCGCGCCTCGCGCAGGCGGCGTCCGTGCGCGGCGAGGATGTCGCCACGGGTGAGGATGCCGACCAGCTTGCGCGGGTCGTCCTTGCTCACAACGACCAGCCGACCCACGCCCTCGGCCACCATGTGGTCGGCGGCTTCGCGCAGCGAATGGCCTTCGTTCACCGCGATCGGCGGGCGCGTCACCAGTTCGCCCAGGGTCAGCGTGTAGTGCCACTGCGGATCGAGCAGGCTGCGGCGCGTCAGCACGCCGTGCACGCGGCCCTGTTCGTCCACCACCGGGAAGCCCTGGTGCTGCGCATCCGGCGAACCTTCGCCCAGCCAGCGGCGCACCTCGGCCAGCGTCTGCGCGATCTGCAGCGTCACCACGTCGCGCGCGCAGGCATCGCCCACCACCACCTGGTCGAGATAGTCGGCTGCGTACTCGGCGGGCACGCGCACGCCGCGGCGGGCGATCTTCTCGGTCATGATGGTGTTGCGCATCATCAGTGCGGAGATCAGATAGGCGGCGGTGCAACCGCCCAGCAGCGGCAGCAGCCCGGCCGGCTGCGCCGTGGTCTCGAACGCGAACACCACCGCCGTGAGCAGCGCGCGCGAGGCGCCAGCGAAGATCGCCGCCATGCCCACCAGCGCGGCGATGCGCGGGTCCATGCCGAAGTGCGGGGCCACCGCGGCCACACCGATGCCGGCCACCGCGCCCAGCGCGCCGCCGATGGTGAACAGCGGCGCCAGCGTGCCGCCCGAGGTGCCGCTACCCAGCGAAACCGACCACGACACGAACTTCATCACGCACAGGAAGGCCAGCCCCGTCAGCGTCAGCCGGCCGTTGAGGATGTTCTCGATATTGCTGTAGCCCACGCCCAGCGTCAGCGGCGCGAAGTAGCCCACCACGCCCACCACCAGGCCGCCGATCGCCGGCCACCACATCCAGTGGATCGGCAGCTCCTCAAACCAGTCCTCGATGGCGTAGACGATCTTCGTGGTCCACACGCTGATGAGGCCGACCACCGCGCCGATCAGCACATAGGTGGCCAGCGCCCAGCCGCCGGGCGAGGCCAGCACCGGCATCGCGAACACCGGTTCGGTGCCCATCAGCACGTAGCGCGTGCCGGTGGCGGCCACGCAGGCCAGCGCCACCGGGATCAGCGAACGCGGGCGCAGTTCGAACAACAGCAGTTCCACTGCCAGCACCACCGCCGCGATGGGCGCTGAGAAGATCGCCGACATGCCCGCCGCCGCGCCCGCCGCCAACAGCACCTTGCGCTCGCTGCCGGTGACCTTCATCACCTGCCCGACGAAGGAACCCAGCGCGCCGCCGGTGGCGATGATCGGACCTTCCGCACCGAAGGGGCCGCCGGTGCCGATCGCGATGGCCGAGGAAATCGGTTTCAGGAAGGTGATGCGCGGCGGAATCTTCGATTCGTTGAGCAGCACCTGCTCCATCGCCTCGGGGATGCCGTGGCCGCGGATCGCGCGCGAACCCCAGCGCGCCATGAACCCTACGATCACGCCGCCCACCACGGGAATCGGCACCACCCACCAGCCCAGGTGCGGCACCGCGTCGGCCGGCGAGGAAAACGCGGTGGAGGCCTGGCCGTAGAACGCGAGGTTCGTGATGAGGCCGATCAGCATGGTGAGGATTTTCGCGATCACCGCCGCGCCGATGCCCAGCACCACGGACACCGCCGTGATGTGCAGCACGCGGCGATCGACCAGGGTGGAGCGGCGCGGCATCTTCGCCGCATCCAGCGTCACGCCCAGCGCGGGCGACAACGGCAAGGCGTCCGTGCTGCCTTGGACGCGGACGTCGGCGTGGTTGCGCGAATCGTCAGTAGGTGAGGTCATGGAGGGATCCATCGCGACGCAAAGCCGGAAATGTTACGCCTTCGCCCGCACAAACCGAAGCCGCGCGTTCTTGCGACATCGGCACGCCCGGACGGCCAAGGTCGAAAGCACGCGGTACGCCAAACAAAAAGGGAGGGCAGACCGCGCCCGCCCTCCCCGATCCCGGCGCAAGGCGCTCAGTGGTGCAGCATGCCCAGCATCATGCCGCCGAACACCAGCATCATCACGACAGCAATCACCACGAAGATCACTGTGGTCAGCAGTTGCACCAGACAGGACTTGCCGTAGCCGATCTGGCTGCCGTCCTTCGCCAGCAGCAGCATGTTGATGATCAGCGCACCTACCAGGAACTGCGCCACCCAGGACAGCACGCTACCCGCACCCCCGTGCAGGATCAGCATCACCACCCACTTCGCCAGCCAGGACACCACAACCACAGCCAATGCCCGCGCGAAGTCCGGCATGTGTCCGACCACCAGCCGGTACGCCAGGCTCAGCACCAGCGCCGAGACCAGCACGCCGACCACGATCATCAGCAGGCCAAAGAACAGGCCCACGCCCGCCAACGCACCAAACACTGAAATCCCCAGCATGGCTGCCACTCCCCTTTTTTAGATGAAGCGCCGCAGCCCCTATGCCGCGGCGTCGGTGCAAGCGTAACCCATGGCAGGGCGCGGAAAAGCCAATGCGCCGCAAGCTTTTGCTGTCCCGGAACCTTCACACAAGAGTGATGCAATTCCGCACATGCCCGGCGACGCGGATGACGTGTCGCGAGGCTTGCTGCAGGGGGAGTCCACACGAGGGGCCTTGCCCGCCCCGTGTCGTTGCATCCACTCCGGGAGTTTCCACATGTCCAGTCTCCACTTGCTCCGCAAGGCGCTGCTGCCCGCGTCGATCGCCATCATGGGGTTCGCGATCGCCGCCCAGGCCCAGGCCAACCCGACCCCGAACCAGGCGGACGGCTTTGCGCATGCCCCCTGGCACGGCCAGGGGCGTTCGCCGCAGGATGAAATCCCCACCGCCACGCCGATCAAGCATCTGGTGGTGATCTTCGACGAGAACCGCTCGTTCGATCACTACTTCGGCACCTATCCGGTGGCCGCGAACCCGGCCGGCGAACCCGCCTTCAGGGCCCGGCCCTTCACGCCGCAGGTGGAAGGCCTCACGCCGGCGCTGCTCAACGACAACCCGAACAAGTCCAACCTGGCCAACGGCGCCAACGCGGTGAACCCGTTCCGCCTCGACCGCACGCAGGCCAACACCGAAGGCCAGAACCACAGCTACACGCCCGAGCAGCTCGCCTACGACAACGGCGCCGCCGACCGCTTCCCCGCCTACACCGGCAACAACACCGTGACCACCACGGGCGCGTTCGGCACGCACGGCCTGGTGATGGGCTACTACGACGGCAACACCGTCACCGCAATGTGGAACTACGCGCAGAACTTCGCGATGGACGACAACGCCTACACCGACACCTACGGCCCCTCGACGCCGGGCGCGATCGCCGTGGTCTCGGGCACCAACAACGGCGCCAAGGTGGTGCTGGGCTCGGCCGCCACCGTGCCCGACACGCAGGGCGGCCTCAGCCTGATCGGCGACACCGACCCGGCCTACGACACCTGCTCGTCCACCAGCAACACCGTGCAGATGACCTCGAAGAACATCGGCGACCTGCTCAACGCCGGCCACATCACCTGGGGCGGCTTCATGGGCGGCTTCGACCTGGCCGCCACCAACGAGAACGGCAGCACCGGCTGCACGCGCAGCACTTACTCCGGCGTGCTGGATGCCTCCGTCTCCGACTACGTGCCGCACCACAACTGGTTCCAGTACTACGCCAGCACGTCCAACCCGGCGCACACGCGCCCGACCTCGCTGGAACAGATCGGCCGCACCGACGACAAGGACGGCACCGCCACGCCGGTGCATCACGAGTACGACGTCAACGATTTCTTCAAGGCCGTGTCGGCCGGCAACTTCCCGTCGGTGAGCTACATCAAGCCGCCCGCCGTGGGCGATGCGCACCCGGGCAACTCCGACCCGCTGGACGAGCAGGCCTTCGTGGTGAAGGTGCTCAACTTCCTGCAGCACCAACCCGACTGGGACAGCACGGCCGTCATCATCACCTACGACGACTCCGACGGCTGGTACGACCACCGCTACACCGCGCCCTCCACGTCGTCCTTCGACGCCAACACCAAGGAAGGCTCGGTCATCGGCGCCGACCAGCTCAATGCCCCGGGCGTATGCAATGCCAAAGGCGCCAAGCAGGGCGTGGGCGTGAAGGGCGGCGCGGTCAACGGCCGCTGCGGCCCCGGCACGCGCGTGCCGTTCCTGGTGATCTCGCCGTGGGCGCGCAGCAACTACGTGGACGACACGCAGATCACGCAGGCCTCGGTGGTGCGCTTCATCGAGGACAACTGGCTGCGCGGCCAGCGCCTGGGCGACGGCTCGAACGATGCCAGCACCGGCAGCATCATGCGCATGTTCGACTTCCGCCGCCGCGCGTTCGACCTGACGCCGCGACTGATCCTGGATCCCGACACCGGCTTGCCGGTGGACAAGCGCTGGCACTGGCATTCCTGACGGAAGCCATCCCGGCCCCTCTCCCGCCTGCGGGAGAGGGGCTTATCTTTGGCTATTCCGGGAAAAGAGAACGCACACCACGATGCGGGCCAATCAGACCACTCTCCTCCGTGCCATGCGCAAGCCGCATCGCCTGGCCAGGTTGCTGCTGGGCACGGTGTGCACCTTCAGCTGCCTCGCCAGCTACGCCTTCCTCGACCAGGCAGCCGCGCCGCAGGGCGGCGACGGCAGCAATCCGCATCCCGTCCGCCTGCGCCTGCCGAAAGCGCAGCCGCTGAGCGCCGTGGCGCAACTCGGCAAGGCGCTGTTCTTCGATCCCATGCTGTCGGGTTCGGGCAGGCAGTCCTGCGCGTCGTGCCACAGCCCCGCGTACAGCTACAACCCGCCCAACGCCCTCGCCGTGCAGCCTGGCGGCGTGGATCTGCGCAAGGTCGGCTACCGGCCGCCGCCTTCGCTGGCTTATCTGTACCGGCAACGTCCCTTCAGCATCGGCCCGGACAGTTCCGGCGACGACGTGGCGCCCAACCTCGCTGCGCTGGCCACCGCCGCGCGCAGCGACCCGCGCGCCACCAAGCAGGCCGACGTCGCTCCCGCCGCGCCGGCGATGGTGCCGCAGGGCGGCCTGTTCTGGGACGGTCGCGCCGATTCGCTGCAGCGACAGGCCTACCTGCCCCTGCTCAACCCGGTGGAAATGGCCAACCGCAGCATGGACGACGTGGCCGCGCGGCTGGTGCGCAGCCGCTATCGCCAGACCTTCGCGCAATTGTTCGGACCGGGCATCGTCAACGATCCGCGGCAGCTCATCGACGAAGCCATGTTCGCCATCGGCCGCTTCGAGATCGAAGACCCGTCCTTCCACCCCTTCACCAGCAAGTACGACGCCTGGCTGCAGGGACAGGCCCGCCTGACGCCCGCCGAAATGCGCGGCCTGCGCCTGTTCGACGACCCCGCGAAAGGCAATTGCGCCGCCTGCCACCTCAGCCAGCCCACGCGCGACGGCCTGCCGCCGCTGTTCACCGACACCCAGTACGAAGCGCTGGGCGTGCCGCGCAACACCGCGCTGGCGGTCAACCGCGACCCGCGCTTCCACGACCTCGGCATCTGCGGACCTTTCCGCAAGGACCTCGCGGCGCAGACGCAGTACTGCGGCATGTTCCTTACGCCCACCCTGCGCAACGTGGACCGGCGCGCCGTGTTCTTCCACAACGGCGTCTACCATTCGCTGACGCAGGTGCTCGATTTCTACAATCTGCGCAGCGTCGCGCCGGAGCGGATCTATCCGCACGACACGCATGGCCAGCCGCAGGTCTACGACGACCTGCCCGCGGCGTATCGGGCCAACGTGGACACCGCCGACGCCCCCTTCGACCGCCACGCGGGCGACCCCGCCCCACTCAGCGCGCAGGACATCTGCGACGTCATCGCCTTCCTGCACACGCTGGACGATGGCTACGCGGTGCAGACGCACGGCGCGCCAGGCAGGTAAGCTGCAACGGCATCCCCGGACCCTGGCGCCGGTTTGCCGGTGCGGCCGGCTCGTGGCCGTCGGACCGGCCTTATGCATTTTCACCTTAAAAGAGCCGACGAAATTAACGCGGCTTCCACGACTTGCTGTACATTATGTAGTACAAATCATACCCATGGCCGCAAAACGCGGCCGCGGCAGGGAGAACAGGCATGGTGAAACCCGTCGTGGTGCGCAACCTGCACGGTCAGGTAGTGCAGGAACTGGGCCGGCTGATCGTCGGGGGCGAGATCGCGCCCGGGCAGAACCTGCCGCGCGAGGAGCTGCTGGCCGAGCGCATGAAAGTGAGCCGCACTGCCTTGCGCGAGGCGATGAAGGTGCTGTCCGCCAAGGGCCTGATCGAATCGCGCCAGAAAACCGGCACCCGCGTGCGCGACACCCTGCACTGGAACCAGCTCGATGCCGACGTGCTGGCCTGGCGCTGCGCCTCCATGCCCACCGACGATTTCGTCGACAAGCTGGTGGAAATGCGCGAGATCATCGAACCCGCGGCCGCTGCGGCCGCCGCACGCCGCCGCAACCCCGACCAGCTCGACCGCATCGAGGCTGCCTACGAGGCCATGGCCGCGTCGAACGACCGCGAGGAATGGTCCGTGGCGGATCTGGCCTTCCACGAGGCCGTGCTGCACGCCACGCACAACGAACTGATGATCTCGCTGTTTGCGGTAATCGAGACCGCGCTGGGCAGCTACCTGGCCCTGTCGGCGCTCAAGGCCAGCGATTTCAAGTATTCGCTGCCGCACCACAAGAAGGTGCTGGACGCCGTCCGCCGCCGCCAGCCCGAAGTGGCGCGCGAGGCGATGCAGAAGATGGTGGCCGACTCGCGCAGCAACATCCGTCGCCACGCGAAGAAGGCATGAGCGGACTGATCGCACTCGACTGGGGTACCAGCAGCCTGCGTGCGTTCCGTTTCGACGCCACGGGCCGGCTTGAAGAGACACGTGCACGCCCGTGGGGCATCCGCCACCTGCCGGAAGGCGGCTACGACGCCGCGCTGGCCGGCATCACCGCCGGCTGGCCCGCACTGCCGCGCGTGGCCTGCGGCATGGTCGGCAGCCGCAACGGCTGGCGCGAGATGCCCTACCTCGATCTTCCCGCGAATGCTGCGCAGCTCGGCAATGCGCTCGGATCCGTGCGCGCTGCCGACGGCATGGACGTCCACCTGATTCCCGGCCTGCGCGACGCGCACGGCCCCGACGTGATGCGCGGCGAGGAAACGCAGCTGATCGGCGCGCTGGTGTTGCGACCCGAGCTGAGCACGGCCTCCACCTTCATCCTGCCCGGCACGCACAGCAAGTGGGCGGTGGTGCGCGACGGCGCGGTAACCGGCTTCCGCACCCTGATGACCGGCGAACTGTTCGCCGTGCTGCGGCAGCATTCCATCCTCGGCGCCAGCGGAGCCGAGGCCGCGAACGATGCGGAAGCCTTCGCCCGTGGCGTCGGCGCCGCCCGCGACAGCGGCGCGGCCGGCGCGCTGAGCCGGCTGTTCTCCGCACGCGCCTTGATGCTCGATGGCGCCTTGGCGCCCGCGTCCGTGCCCGACTACCTCTCCGGCCTGCTGATCGGCGAGGAATTCCGCGCCGCGCTGGCCGACGGCCTCGCCCGCCGCGACGCGCCGCTGCAGCTGATTGGCGAAGCCGCCTTGTGCGAACGCTATCGCCATGCGGCCGCGCTGTTCGACATCGAGCTGCCATCGCCGATCCCCGATGCCGCCGCGCATGGCCTGTGGCAACTGGCGGCGCAGGCCGACCTCATCCATTCCAGGGAACCCAGCGCATGCTGACGCCGTGGCTCAAACCCTTGCCGCTGGTGGCGATACTGCGCGGCCTCGTGCCCGGCGAAGCCGTGGCCACCGGCCGCGCCATCGTCGATGCCGGTTTCCGCGTGCTGGAAGTGCCGCTGAACTCGCCGCAGCCGTTCGACAGCATCGCCCTGCTCGCCGAGGCGCTGGGCAAGGACGTGCTGGTGGGCGCGGGCACGGTGATGACACCGGCCCAGGTCGAAGCCGTGGCGAACGCAGGCGGCCGGCTGATCGTGATGCCGCATGCCGACACCGCGGTGATCCGCGCCGCCAAGTCGGCCGGCCTGCTCTGCGTGCCCGGCGTGGCCACGCCCACCGAAGCCTTCGCCGCGCTCGCCGCCGGGGCCGATGGCCTGAAACTGTTCCCCGCCGAGCAGTTTTCGCCCGCCGTGCTCAAGGCCTGGCGCGCGGTGCTGCCGCGCGACGTGGCAGTGCTGCCGGTGGGCGGCGTCGCACCCGACAACATGGCGCCCTGGGTGATCGCGGGCGCCGCCGGCTTCGGTATCGGCTCGGCGCTGTTCGCACCCGGCCGCTCTCTCGATGACACCGCGCAACGCGCCCGCGCCTTTGCACAGGCCTGGCGCATTCTGGATAAGCACGCATGAAGATCACCAAGCTCACCGTCTACAAGGTGCCGCCGCGCTGGCTGTTCCTGCGCATCGACACCGATGCCGGCATCAGCGGCTGGGGCGAACCGGTGGTGGAAGGCCGCGCACACACCGTGGCCGCCGCCGTGGAGGAGCTGTCGGACTATCTGATCGGCAAGGACCCGCGCCACATCGAGGATCACTGGAGCGTGCTCTACCGCGGCGGCTTCTACCGCGGCGGCCCGGTGCTGATGAGCGCGATCGCCGGCATCGATCAGGCACTGTGGGACATCAAGGGCAAGGACCTCGGCAAGCCGGTGCACGAACTGCTCGGCGGCCCGGTGCGCGACCGCATCCGCGTGTACTCGTGGATCGGCGGCGACCGGCCGGCCGATACGGCCAAGGCAGCGCAGGATGCCGTGGCGCGCGGCTTCACCGCGGTGAAGATGAACGCCACCGAGGAACTGCAGTACATCGACACCTACGACAAGGTCGAGCGCGTACTGGAAAACGTGCAGGCCATCCGCGACGCGGTGGGGCCGCACATCGGCATCGGCGTGGATTTCCACGGCCGCGTGCACAAGCCGATGGCCAAGGTGCTGATGCGCGAACTGGCGCCGTTCAAGCTGATGTTCATCGAGGAACCGGTGCTCTCCGAATACCTGGAATGCATCCCCGAGCTGGCCGCGATCTCGCCCGCGCCGATCGCGCTGGGCGAACGCCTGTACTCGCGCTACGACTTCAAGCGCGTGCTGCAGACCGGCGGCGTGGACATCATCCAGCCGGACCCCTCGCATGCGGGCGGCATCACCGAAACGCGCAAGATCGCCGCGATGGCCGAGGCCTACGACGTGGGGCTGGCGCTGCACTGCCCGCTGGGTCCGATCGCGCTGGCCGCCAACCTGCAGCTGGACGCGGTGTGCCACAACGCCTTCATCCAGGAACAGAGCCTGGGCATCCACTACAACGCCAGCAACGACCTGCTCGACTACGTCACCGACCGCAGCGTGTTCGCCTACGCCGACGGTTACGTGGGCATGCCGAAGGGGCCGGGTCTGGGCATCGAGGTGAACGAGGCCTACGTGGCCGAGCGCGCCAAGGTGGGCCACCAGTGGCACAACCCGGTGTGGCGCCATGCCGACGGCAGCGTGGCGGAGTGGTGAGCGCGATGGCCGACCGCTACGCCAGCTACCCCAGCCTGCGCGAGCGCAGCGTACTGATCACCGGCGGTGCCAGCGGCATCGGCGCGTCCTTCGTCGAACACTTCGCGCGGCAGGGCGCGAAGGTGGCTTTCCTCGACGTGGACGAAGCCGGCGCGCGGTCCGTGCTCGACGGCCTGCAGGACGCGCCGCACGCGCCGCTGTTCCTGCGTTGCGACCTCACCGATCTCGACGCGCTGCATGCCGCCATCGCCGCCGCGCGCGCGCACGTCGGCCCCATCGCGGTGCTGGTCAACAACGCCGCCAACGACGTGCGCCACGCGTTGGCCGACGTGGATGCCGCCGCGTTCGAGCGCAACGTGGCAGTGAACCTGCGCCACCAGGTGTTCGCCACGCAAGCGGTGATCCCCGACATGCAAGAGCTCGGCGGCGGCTCCATCGTCTGCCTCGGCTCCACCGGCTGGATGAAGAAGAACGCCGGCTACCCGCTGTACGCGATGGCCAAGGCCGCCGTGCACGGCTTCGTCAACGGCATGGCGCGCGAGCTCGGCCAGCAGAACATCCGCATCAACGCGCTGGTGCCCGGCTGGGCGATCACCGAGAAGCAGCGCGCGCTGTGGCTGGACGCCGAAGGCGAGGCCGAGATCGCGCGCGTGCAATGCATGCCCGGCTATCTGATGGCCGAGGATCTGGCGCGCATGGCGCTGTTCCTCGCCGCGGACGACAGCCGCATGTGCACCGGCCAGGATTTCATCGTGGACGGCGGCTGGGTATGAGCGCGCCGATGCAGGCCGTGCTCGAGGCGCGCAACACGCTGGGCGAAGGCATCACCTGGTGCGACCGCGCGCAGGCGCTGTACTGGACCGACATCCACGCCTCCACGCTGTGGCGCTACACGCCATCCGGCGGCGAGGCGAAGCAATGGCGGCTGCCCGAACGCCTCGCCTCCTTCGTGCTGTGCGAAGCGGACGGCTGGCTGCTGCTGGCACTGGCTTCGCGACTGGCGTTCTTCCGCCTCGCCGACGGTGCGCTGCACACGCTGCACGAAGTGGAACCGCAGCTGCCCACGCGCTGCAACGACGGCGCCTGCGACCGGCAGGGCCGCTTCGTGTTCGGCACCCTGCACGAACCCGCCGACGGCGGCGCGAAGCAGCCCATCGGCGGGTTCTGGCGCCTGCGCGCCGACCTCACGCTGGAAAAGCTGCCGCTGGAAGGCGTGGCGATCAGCAACAGCCTCGCCTTCAGTCCCGACGGCCGCACGCTGTACTACTGCGATTCGCTGGCACGCACGATCCGCTGCTGCGACTACGGCGACACGCTGGGCGACACGCGCCTGTTCGCCGACCTGCGCGACACCGCAGGCGAGCCGGACGGCTCCTGCGTCGATGCCGACGGTGGCCTGTGGAACGCGCAATGGGGTCTGGGCCGCGTGGTGCGCTACCGCGCCGACGGCAGCCTCGACCGCATCCTGCCGCTGCCCGCGCGCCAGCCCACGCGCCCCGCCTTCGGCGGATCGGCGCTGGACACGCTCTACGTCACCAGCGCCCGCGACGGCCTCGGTGCCGATACGCTGGCGGGCGAGCCGCTGGCCGGCGCGCTGTTCGCCGCGCAGATCGACGTGCGCGGCCTGCCCGAGCCACGCTTTGCAGGCACGCCGCCAGTGGGCGACACTCCATGAGTACCGCAGCCATCCGATAAAGCCGTACGTGCGCCATTCCACGGGGAGACATTGATGAGCATCACCAGCGCAGCACCCGCCGCCAGGCACAGCAAGGCCACCGCCATCTTCGTCTGCATCCTCGCCGCGCTGGCGGGGCTGATGTTCGGCCTGGACATCGGCGTGATTTCCGGCGCGCAGCAGTTCCTGCAGAAGGACTTCGGCATCGGCGACGACACCCTGGGCTGGATCGTCAGCGTGATGATGCTCGGCGCTGCACTTGGCGCGCTGGTCGCCGGCTGGCTGTCCAGCCAGCTGGGCCGCAAGCGCACGATGATCCTCGGCGCCGTGCTGTTCGTCGGCGGCTCCGTGCTGTGCGGCCTGGCGCCGACGCCGGAGGTGCTGATCGTTGGCCGCCTCGTGCTGGGTGTCGCCATCGGCCTGGCCAGCTTCACCGCACCGCTCTACCTCGCCGAAGTCGCGCCCGAATCGATCCGCGGCGCGATGATCTCGATGTATCAGCTGATGATCACGATCGGCATCCTGGTCGCCTTCCTTTCCGACACCGCGCTCAGCTATTCGGGCAATTGGCGCTGGATGCTGGGCATCATCGCCATCCCCGGCGCGCTGTTCCTGTTCGGTGTGGCCTTCCTGCCGGAAAGCCCGCGCTGGTTGCTGATGAAGGGCCGCCAGGACGAAGCCGAACAAGTGCTGGAGAAACTGCTAGGCAACCGCGATGCCATTGCCAAGGAAGTCGGCGAAATCAAGGAGCAGCTGAAGACGCCGCAGCGCGGCTTGCAGATGTTCCTGCAGAACACCAACTTCCGCCGCTCGGTGGGGCTGGGCGTGCTGCTGCAGGTGATGCAGCAGCTCACCGGCATGAACGTGGTGATGTACTACGCGCCGCGCATCTTCCAGGGCATGGGCTACGACACCGAATCGCAGATGTGGTTTACCGCCATCGTCGGCCTGGTGAACGTGCTGGCCACCTTCATCGCCATCGGCCTGGTGGACAAGCTGGGTCGCAAGCCCATCCTCTACGTCGGCTTCGTGGTGATGGCGATCGGTCTCGGCGTGGTCGGCAGCATGATGAAGCTGGGCATCCATTCGCACGGTCAGCAATATTTCACCGTGGGCATGCTGCTGGTGTTCATCGTGGGCTTCGCGATGTCGGCGGGCCCGCTGATCTGGACGCTGTGCTCGGAAATCCAGCCGCTCAAGGGCCGCGACTTCGGCATCGGCTGTTCCACCTTCACCAATTGGGCGGCCAACTGGCTGG
The DNA here is from genome assembly GCF_014843005.1 of Rhodanobacter sp. DHG33. Taxonomy (GTDB): domain Bacteria; phylum Pseudomonadota; class Gammaproteobacteria; order Xanthomonadales; family Rhodanobacteraceae; genus Rhodanobacter_A. The sequence continues at coordinate 219,495 of NZ_JACYXM010000001.1, forward strand.
TCGGCCTCTCGTTCCTGCCGCTGCTCAACGGCATCGGCCAGGCCGAGACGTTCTGGCTCTACGGTGCCTTCAACGTCGTGTTCATCGCGCTCACCTATTGGCTGGTGCCGGAAACCAAGGGCGTCACGCTGGAGCAGATCGAGCGCAACCTGATGGCCGGCAAGGCGCTGCGGCAGATCGGGCGCTGAGACGGAACCGATGACATCCAGCCGCGGCCCTCGTGAGCGCCGCGGCTGGCGGAATCGACCAAGTCCGCCCCTATTGAATGCGCGACAGCGTGGTGCCTAGCGAGCCGCACCACCATCCACCGAGAAGCGGTAGATGATGTGGCTGCGATAGGTCTGCCCCGGCGCCAGCCGGGCCGGGCCGAAGCCGGGATGGTTGGGTGTGTCCGGGAACCGCTGCGGCTCCAGCACGAAGGCATCGCCCTGACGGTAGATGCGGCCCGACTTGCCCAGGCTGGTGCCGTCGAGGAAATTGCCCGAATAGAACTGCAGGCCCGGCTGTGCGGAGTAGAGCTCCAGCACGCGACCGCTGTGTGGATCCTCCACCTTCGCCACCAGCCGCGGCGCGGACGCTTCCGTGCGGCTGATCACCCAGTTCATGTCGTAGCCATGTCCGAGCAGGAGCTGCGGCTCCTTGCCGTCGCGGATGTCGCGGCCGATCGGCTTGCCCTGGCGGAAGTCGTAGTCGGTACCGGCCACGGCGCGGAACTCGCCGGTGGGAATCAGCGTGTCGTCCACCGGCGTGATGCTGTCGCCCGGGATGGTGAGGATGTCGTCGTACACGCTGCCCGAGCCTTCGCCGCCCAGATTCCAGTAGGTGTGGTTGCTGAGGTTGACGATGGTGGGCTTGTCGGTGGTGGCGCTGTAGTCGATGTCCAGCTCGTGGCCGGCCTTGAGCGTGTAGGTGGCGGTGGCGGTGAGCGTGCCGGGGTAGCCCTGGTCGCCGTCGGGGCTGACGTACTGCAGAGTCACGCTGGGTTCGGGCGACTTCGCCACCTTCACCACCTGCCACACCACCTTGTCGAAACCCTTCGTGCCGCCATGCAGCGAGTTCGGCCCGTCGTTGATGGTGAGCTGGTAGTTCTTGCCGTCCAGCGTGAAGCGGCCCTTGGCAATGCGGTTGGCGAAGCGTCCCACCGTGGCGCCGAAGTACTGCGGCTTGGCCAGGTAATCGTGCAGGTCGGGATAGGCCAGCACCACGTCGGCGAGCTTGCCATGGCGGTCGGGCAGCGTGAGCGACTGCAGGCTCGCGCCCAGGCTGATCACGCGGGCGGTGAACCCATGGCCGTCGTCCAGCGTCACCACCTCCACCTTGCGCCCATCGGGCATGTTGCCAAAGGTGGTCTGGCTGACATCAGCCGCGCTGCACAGCCAGGGCGCAGCCAATCCCGGCAGGAAGAAAACGCAAACGGCCAGGTGCCTGTTCATCGTGCGGTCCCCGCTTCATGGAATGACATCGGGCAAGCCCGAACATCCACAAATAATAGGACATTTGGCAGGCATCCCTACCCCACTCCGATATTTCGGGCGGAGATGCGTCGGCTCGTCGCGAGCTGCCTGTCACTGCGTCGCATCGGCCGGCAACCATGTTCACTCAGACGGGTGCCGCGGCGGCGATCGTCAGGCGATGGCTGATGAAGCGCGCCGCGTCTGCCACACGTAGACCGGCAGCCCCAGCGCCAGCAGGATGAGGTTCCAGTAAGCCGCATCCGCGCCCGCACCGATCACGGCCCAGATCGAAAAGCCGAACGCGGCGCAGGCGAGCAGCGGATCGCGCAACGGCACGGGCCGGCCTTCCCGATACGCCAGCGCCACGTCCGCCATGGCGCAGAACAGGTAGGCGACCACGTTGCTCAGGGTGGTCAGCAGCACCACGAAGGTGAACATGCCGACCATGCCGCGGCTGTAGTTCGCCAGCACCAGCAGGCTGTTGACCACCGCCGCGACCAGCAGGGCCGGCACGGGTACGCCGCGCTTGGATTCGCGCGCGAAGAACTTCGGGAACAAGCCATCCTGCGCCACCGCCTGCGGGAACTGCCCGGCGATCAGCGTCCAGCCGTTGAGCGCGCCGAAACACGAGATGGCGGCGGCTCCCGCGATGAGATAGCTCGCCCAGCCGCCCCACAGGATCTGTCCCGCATCGGCGAACGGCGCCTGCGATTTCGCCAGCACCGGCGCGGGCAGCATGCCCATCACCGCCGTGGTGCAGGCTACATAGACCAGCGCCGCGATCAAGGTTCCCAGCAGGGTCGCGCGCGGGATGGTTTTCTCCGGATCACGCACGTGCCCCGCCGGGATGGTGGCGCATTCCACGCCCACGAACGCGAACAGCGTCGCGGTCATGCTGATGTTGACGGCGCTCCATGGCGAGCCCGCTTGCTTGCCCGGCGCCAGCAGATGCGGATCGAAGTGCGACAGGCCGAACAGCACCAGCGCGAGCAGCGGCGCGATCTTCAGCACCGTGGTCACCACCTGCACCACGCCCGCGCTGCGCACGCCGGCCATGTTCACGAAAGTGGCCACCCAGATCGCCGCCAGCGCGGTCAGCGCACCGAACAGCGGACTGGCGCCCACGGCCGGCACGAAGGTCGAGAGGTAACTGGCGAAGGCCACCGCGATCGCCGCGTTGCCGCCGATCGACGAGAACCAGTAAACCCACGCCACCAGGAAACCGATGCAGTCGCCGAAGGCTTCGCGGCTGTACGCATAGGGGCCGCCGGCGCGCGGCGCACGCCTGGCGAGGCGATAGAACACGCCTGCCAGCAGCATCGCTCCCACGGCACTCAACAGCCATCCAGCCAGGCTGTAGCCGCCGTAAGGTGCCAGCGTCGCGGGCAGCATGAACACGCCCGACCCGATCATGTTGCCCAGGACCAGCGCCGTGGCGGTGACCAATCCGATCTGCCGTTTGCTCACGCCCATGTTCGATGACCGCCCTTGGCTTTGTGTTGCATGTCGAGCCCGTTACCGCTCGCCGCCTGCGCGGTTTCCGAGCAGGAGCAGATAGCTCGCGGCCGACCAGCTGAAGTTCTGCGACTGGTAGCCGTTCCCCGTCAGCGGATCATAGTTCTCGCGGAACGTCGCCTGCCCGGTCGCCAGCCCTTTCGCGTTGAGCACCAGCCGGCGCGCCATCGCACCGGCCTCCTTCGTGTAGCCGTATCGCTGCAGCGCCTCGACGCCGAACAGCGACTGGTCCATCCACACCGGCCCACGCCAGTAGCCCTTGATCGGCGAGAAGTGCGGATCGTCCGCGGCCAGCGTGGGGAACGGCATCGTCGTGGCGAACTTGCGCGGATCCAGCATCGTCTTCTCGACGGCGGCGGCCTGTGCCGCCGTCGCCACGCCGGCCCACAGCGGCGCCCATCCCTCCGAGCCGTACACACGCACGAGGTCGGGCTTGCCGAGCCTGGCATCGAAGAACCAGCCCAGCTTCGCGTCGTACATGCGCGACTGGATCGCGCCCTTCATCGCATCGGCTTGCGCCTGCCACTGCTGCCTGTCCTGCGGCTTGCCCAGCAGCTCGGCGATCTGCGCCAGCTCCACGGCCTCGCGGTAGAGATAGGCGTTGAGATCGACCGACTCCTGGTCCAGCGACCACGCGTGCTCGCTGTTCTTGACCATCTTCGCGCCGTCGAAACGCACGGCGTTGTCCATGCCGCTTTCCCATGCCGCCGCAATGCGCGTGCCGTCGGTGGAACCGAATTCGGCGAGGCCATTGCGGTCGTGGTCGCGGTCCGCGAACCACCAGCGGTGATAGCGCACCAGCTTGTCGTACATCTCGGCCAGGAAGGCGCGGTCGCCGGTGGCCCGATACACCTCCATCACCGCCCAGGTCGCCAGCGGCGGCTTGCTGTCGCGCCAGTTGTCGTCCGCGCGACGGATGAAGACGCAGTCTGGCAGCATGCCGTCGGCGCCCTGATAGTCGAACATGGCGCGGATCTGCTCGCGCGCGAGATCCGGCGCGAACCAAGCCAGCGCTGCTGCGTGCTTCCACGAATCCCAGGCCCAGAAACCGTTGAAGTCGGGATTGGAATACGAGGGAACCACGCCGTCGTAGTGCACGTCGCCGCGCGCCGCGCGCCAGTTGCCGATCAAAGTAACAACGGCTTTCACGGCTACGCGTCGCGCCACGTCGTCGGATAGGCCGTCGATATGGCTGGTGGCGACGGATTTCAAATAGCCATTCCAGCGCGCACGATTGGCGTCCCACGCCTGGGTGTAATCGATCGAAGGCGGCTTCGCGTTCGCGTCGTAACGCAGCGTCTGCACCGCGTAAAGCGTGGCGGGCTTGCCGGCTTCGAGATGCAGCGGCCTGTCCAGCGCGATGCGATAGTCGTTGCCCGACACACTGACGTGATCGGCAACCAATCCATCCGCATGCACCTGCGTGATGAGCGTGGAAGGCGAGTCGGCGAACCTTTGCGTCACCGCATCGCCATCGCCGGCGAGATGGCTGCCCGGCAGCGGCATCGCACGACCGCCGATCGCCAGCTCCACATCGCGCGCCCTGTCTGCGCTCAACTCGATGCGTACCAGCGCATGCCAGGAGTCGGCGAAGAACAGCGTCTGCCGCACCTTCAGGCCGTCCGCCGAGAACGTCCGCTCCAGCGCACCCGGCACGGCATGACTCGCCGTTTCCTTGAGATCGATGCCGTTCTTCCCGCCCGCATCGCGCAGAGTCAGCGCGGCAAAACGCACACCCGCCCACTGCCCCGTGCCGAGGCTATGCACGAAGGGACCGGAGAAGCCCGTGCCCGTATCGCCGGTCCGCGGCAGGCTATAGCCCTGCCACGCACCCATGTCGAAGAAAATGTTGAAGCCGCGGTCCGTCGCCGTGCTCGGCGTGCCGTGGAAATCGAGCAGATCCTGGTACTGCGCGACGGGTTGCTCCGTTGGCGCCGCGTGCAGGCCGATCGCCATGGCCATGGCGGCCGCGAGGATCAGTGGCTTAATGAGTGAACGCATGGAACCGTGTCTCCGATTGAGCCTGCGCGTGCGGACAGTCTGCCCCACAGCTGGCCGGAAAATCCGTCGGCCCGCACCCACCGATCACGGACGTGACGGGCGATGCGGGCCGACGAGCTTCAGCAGGCGGACGTCAGAACTTGTACTTGACCTGGAAGTTCACCTCGCGGCCCTCGATGGAGCGGGCCAGGATCACGCCGCCTTCGCTGGCGAAGCCGAACAGGCGCGCGTTGCCTTCGGTGATGCCGATCTGGTTGGTCAGGTTGGTGCCGCGCAGGCTCAGCACCCACTGCTCGCCGATGTTGGCATTGGCGCCAAAGCTCAGGTCGTAGTAGCTGCCCATCGGCTGCTGCTGCAGCTGGTCGCTGAAGCGGTTGCCGATGTGTTCGTAGGTGGCCCAGAACTTCATGCTGCCCCAGCTGGTGGGGAACTCGTAGGCCGGCGTCACGCGGTACTGGATCTCGGGCTGGCGGTCCACCGTCATGCCGGAGATGCTGCTGCACTGGTAGCTGCCGTCCTGCGTCTGGTACGTCACGCAGCCCGCGTAGCGGTTGTAGTGGCCGTGCATGTAGTTGCCGCTGAGCGCCAGGGAGAAGTGCTCGAACGGCTTGAGCATCACCTGCGCGTTGACGCCGTTGGTCATCGAGCCGTAGACGAGGCTGACCAGCCCCGTGCTCAGCTGGATGGAGTACGGCACGCCGATGAACTGGCGGTGGTACACGCCGACGTCCGCGTAGATCCACGGCGCCTGGTACTTGAAGCCCATCTCGTAGTTGTGGATGTGCTCGGTCGGCGGGTTGCCGAGGTTCACGATGTCGTCGAAGCTGGGCAGGAACGCACCGTTGTTGACGCGGCCGTACAGGCTCATGTTGTCGGCCAGCTCGTAGTTGGCGCCCAACGTCCACGAGGCTGCGCCGCGGTTCTGGCCGTAGTGGGTCCAGCTGTCGATCAGGTACTCGGCGTTGTTGTTGTAGACCGTGTTGGGATTGGCGTCGAGGTCGCCCGATGCGGTGTTCTGGAAATTGCCGCCGATGTTGTCGTGCTGCCAGCGCACGCCGCCGTCGAAGCGCCACTTGCCCACCGTCCATTCGTCGGCGAGGTAGAACGCCGTGGTGGTGGCGTGCCAGTGCTCGTTGAACGCCATCCACGACGCCGGGCCGGGCGCCCAGAACAGGCCCTGATTGTCGGTGAGCTGGTAGACGTTGCCGCCGACGGTGTAGTTCACCGCGATCGGGGTCGGGTTGTTCTTCGCCTGCAGCAGCATGTTGAGGCCGTCGGCCTCGGAGTGATCCATGCCGTACACCGCGGTGTAGTTGCCGAAGGTCAGCGTGTTGCCGTCGAAGATCTCCTTGCTCAGCTGGAACTCGTTGCTGAGCGAGTGGATGCGCTTGTGGATGTATTCCGGGTTCTGCACCGAGACGTTCTGGCTCAGGTCAGCCGCCTGGCCGTTGTTGGTGTAGACCGCCGTGGCGGTGCCGCCGGCAGGCAGGCCGAAGCCGGCGACCGAGCCGGTGATGAAATCGCCCAGCGAGCTCGGGTTGGCGCCGGTGCTGTAGAACGCCGTGGTGTCCATGTTGCCGCCGACGAGGATGGCCTTGTCGGACAGCGACCAGCCGTTGTCGAAATCCAGGTCGAGGTTGGCGCCGATCACGTGCATGTCACCGCCCTGGCCGTTGGCCATGTCGATGTTCTGGCCGGTGGGCGTGCAGCCGTTGGTGAAGCAGGGCGTGGTCTGCAGGAACTGGTAGCGGTCGACGTTGCTGCCGAAGGTGCCGGTAAGCGGATTGAAGCCCGGATAGGCCGTGAACTTGCCCGCCGACGGGTTGTAGATCGGCGTGTCGGTGACCCACTGGTTCTTGTCCTTGAGGTCACGCGCGTAGAACATCAGCGAGCCGTGCTCCAGGTCGTGGCTGAGCGTGGCGGTGAGCTGGCCGCCCTTGTCCGAGGGGAACTGCGGATTGCGCACGCCGTCGGACTTGCGCCAGAAGCCGCCCACGCTGGCGTACCAGCCGCTGTTCGCGCCGAGCGGGAAACCGTAGAAGCCGTCCAGCCGCTCCATGCCTTCCGAGCCGTAGGTGATGCCGATGTCGCCGCCGGGCGTGGAGGAGCCTTCCTTCAGGATGAAGTTGGCGATCAGGCCGGGCTGGCCGTTGCCGTACAGCACCGAGGTGCCGCCCTGCACCGCTTCCACGCGGTCGATGGTGTCGTCGAGGCGGAACATCGCGTCGGTGAAGTAGTCCCATTTCGGGAACAGCGGCGAGCCGTTCATCTGCAGCGTCACGAAGGGCGCGCCGCTGTCCGACGGGAAGCCGGCCACTTCGATGTTCGCGCCGGTCTCGCCACCGGAGGATTCCGGATACACGCCGGGCGACATCTTCAACAGGTCGGCCGTGCTGACCGGGTTGAGTTCGCGGATCTGCTCGCTGGTCGCCGTGGTGATCGAATAGCTGGCGTCGATCTTGCGGATGCCGCCCACGTTGGGCGTGCCGGTGACCACTACCTGGTCGAGTGTCTGCGCGGACTTCGCGTTCGCGTCGGACGATACCTGCGCCTTGTTTTTCGCTACGGGCGCCGCCGGCGCCTGCGCGCTCTGGCCCGTCGTGTCCTGCGCAACCGCGGCACCTGACGCCAGCATGAGGCTGATGGCGGCCGCCAGAGCGCACCGGTTGATTCGCTTGCGATTCTTCATCTCGATACCCCTACCCGAATAGTTGTTGTCATGAACTTGCATGCAGGCGCCATCCCAAGCGGCCGATGTGTCGGGTGTCCATCACCTCTTCTCGCTCGCGGCTTGAGCACGCATCCCCGCCTGCAGGCTCAGGATATAGCAAAATGTTTATTCATACTACAATATGAAAATAGTCACGGGCGGCACCTGACAGAGCCGTCGCTCACCGGACGGACGGGCACGAAAATGGGGCCTTCCGGACCCATGGATCGATGCCCTCGCCCTGTCCGCGATCTCAGATTTCTCGCAGCACCGCGTCGAGTTTTTCGAGGAACTCCGCGGCGTCGCGCCGACCGAACACCACCGGCGGCTTGATCTTCAGCACGTTGTCGGCAGGGCCTTCGGTGGAGAGCAGCACGTGCCGCGCCTTCATCGCCTCGACCACCTGCTTGGCCTTGGCGCGGTCGGGCGTGCGCGCCGCGGTGTCGCTCACCAGTTCCGCGCCGATGAACAGGCCGCAGCCGCGCACGTCGCCGATGCAGGCGTGGTGGCGCTGCAATTCGCGCAGCCCCTCCATCACCAGATTGCCGACCTCGCGCGCGTTGTCCTGCAGGCGCTCTTCCTGGATCACGTCGAGCACGGCCAGCGCGATGGCGCACGACACCGGGTTGCCGCCGAAGGTGTTGAAGTACTCCATGCCGGTGACGAAGCTGGCGGCGATCTCCGGCGTGGTGACCACGGCGCCGATGGGATGGCCGTTGCCGATGGGCTTGCCCACGGTGAGGATGTCCGGCACCACGCCCTGGCGCTCGAAGGCCCAGAAATGGTCGCCGGCGCGGCCGAAGCCCACCTGCACTTCGTCCGCGAGGCAGACGCCGCCGGCGGCGCGCACGGTGGCATAGGCATCGCGCAGGTAGCCGTCGGGCAGCACGATCTGGCCGCCGCAGCCGAGCAGGGATTCGCAGTAGAACACCGCCGGGTCGAAGCCGCGCTCCCGCAGCCCCGTGATTTCCGCCGGCAGCAGGTCGGCGTACTGCTTGCCCGCGGCGACCGGATCGCGGAATGCGCCCTGATAGACATCGGGCATGTCGACCACACCGACGTGCGCCGCCTGCCCCTCGCCGCCCTTGCCGTTGAACTTGTACGGGCTCAACTCGACCATCGACGGCGAGTGGCCGTGATAGGCGTGATCCAACACAAGCACACCGCGCTTTTTGGTATGGGCACGCGCAAGGCGCAGCGCGAGATCGTTCGCCTCGGTGCCCGAGTTGGTGAGGAACACCACCGACAGCGGCGCCGGCAACGTCGCCACGAGGCGCATCGCGTACTCGACGATGTTGTCGTGCAGGTAGCGCGTGTTGGTGTTGAGCTGCGCCATCTGCGCCTGCCCGGCCGCCACCACGCGCGGATGGCAGTGCCCCACGTGGCAGACGTTGTTGACCATGTCGAGGTAGGCCTCGCCGTGCTGGTCGTACAGCCACACGCCTTCGCCGCGCACGATCTTCAGCGGCTCGCGATAGGACACGCTAAGCGTGGGATTGAGATAACGCTTGCGCAGGTCCAGCAGCTCGGCAGTGCCGCGCTCAGGCACGCCGGCAAGGACGGTTTCGGCGGCGGTGCGGTCACTCATGGCAGGCTTCCAGGAAGGGGGCGACGATGGCATGCGGATCGATGCCGGCAAGCGTGCGCAGCAAGGCGCGCACGCCCTGCTGCGACACCAGCACGAAGGGATTGTCGGGCTGTTCGCGGTGCGCGCGCGTGGCCATCAACACACTGTGGCAGAGACGCGCGACGATGAAGGCGTGCAGCTGTTCCAGTTCGGCCCGCGTCAGCGGACACAGATCGAGGCAGCCACGCACGATGGCCTGCGCGCAGGCCACGGGATCGTCCTCGTGCTGCATGGCATAGGTGCAGGCGATGGCGAGTTCGCACAACCGGAAGCTGGTGCACATGTCGCCGAAGTCGATGATGGCGTCGACCCTGCCGCCACCCTGGCCGTCCAGCGCCACGATCACGTTGAGATCGTTGGCGTCGTTGTGCAGCACGGTGATCGGCAGTTGCGTGCGCCACGCCGGCAGCTTCGCGCAGAACGATTCCGCCTGCGCCGCCACGATGGCGCGCAAGGCATCGTCCTCGATGTGGACGACCTCGTCGCACACGTCCGGCAGGCTCATCAGGTTCCAGTCCTGCGCGCGGCCCGCTGCCGGGTGGCGGAAATCCGCGAGGCCGCGGATCAGCAGGCCCACGGCCCGGCCCAGGCTTTCGTGCAATGCCGGGCGATGCGTGTGCGATACCGCAACGATGGCCTCGGCATAGGTCATGCCCGGCACGAAGCTCAGCAGGCGCACATGCCGCACGCCGTCTTCCATCGGCAGTGCCAGCAGGTGCCCGCCGTCCACGCTGGGCATCACGCGCGGCCATTGCAACGAAGGTTCGCGCGCGGCCAGGGTCAGCATGGCCTGGTTTTCCAGGTCCAGGTCGGCATAGGCCCATGACGGATGCGCCACCTTCAGCACGTAATCGCCCTGCTCCCCGCCGATGCGGAAGTTCTGGTCGGCATACGATGGCAGCGCACGCACCTCGCCACGCACGCGCCAATGCCTGTCGGCCAATGCCAGCGCAGCTTCGGGGGACACGGTGGACACGGTGGACACGGGCGAACACCCTCGTGACGGAAAGGCATATAGTATTACAAATATACACAACCTCGGCCCGAGGCCAATCCATGCTCAAACCCCTGCTCGCCACGCTGCTCGCCACTGCCGTTACCACCGCAGCCGTTGCCGCCCCGGCCGATACCGGCAATGCGCAACCCGCGCATCTGCAAGGCGCGGCGCTGCTGCACCAAGCGGAGCCGATGAGCTTCGGCGTGTATTACTACCCGGAACAGTGGCCGGAAGCACAGTGGCAGCGCGATTTCGACGGCATGGCCAAGCTGGGCTTCGGGTTCACGCACATGGCCGAATTCAGCTGGACCTATCTGGAGCCGAAGGAAGGCCAGTACGACTTCGCCTGGCTGGACCATGCCATTGCACTGGCGCACGCGGCGGGCCTGCGCGTGATCCTGGGCACGCCGTCGGCGGCGGTGCCGAGCTGGATGGGCCAGCGCTACCCGCAGGTCTACCGCGTCGACGAGCACGGCCAGCGCCACGAGCACGGCATCCGTGCGGAGGTGTCGCTGACCGACCCCACCTACAAGGCCTTCGTGGCGAAGATCGTCGCCGCGATGGCGCAGCGCTACGGCCACGACCCGCGCGTGTGGGGTTGGCAGATCGACAACGAGCCCAGCACCTTCCCCGACTTCAGCGACAGCGCGCGCAAGGCCTTCCAGGACTGGCTGCGCAGGAAGTACGGCAGCATCGACGCGATGAACGCGGCGTGGGCCGGCTCGTTCTGGAGCACGCGCTACGGCAGCTTCGACGAAGTGCTGCTGCCCAACACCACGCTGGCCGCCGAGGACAAACTGAGCCCGCACGCCGTGCTCGACCTCGCCCGCTTCCGCGCCGATACGCAGGCGCAGTTTCTCGACGACCAGGCCGACATCATCCACAAGTACGCCGGCCACCGGCAGTGGGTGACCACCGACTACACAAACGTCAGCACCGACACCGACCCGCGCCGCACGCGCGACCTCGACTTCCCCACCTTCACGCTCTACCCGGTGGCCGGCACCAACGTGCTGGGCGGCGACAGCTACGCCATCGGCAAGCCGGCGAACCTGATGGAGGCCGCCGCGTACTTCCGCCCGATCAACGGCACCTTCGGCGTGATGGAGCTGCAACCCGGCCAGGTGAACTGGGCCTCGATCAACCCGCAGCCCATGCCCGGCGCGGTCCGCATGTGGATGTGGCACGCCTTCGCCTCCGGCGCCTCGCTGCTCGCCACCTACCGCTACCGCCACCCGCTGCGCGGCAGCGAGATGTACCACGAGGGCATCGTGGGCACCGACGGCGTGACGCTCTCGCGCACCGGCCGCGAATTCACCGACACCCTGCGTGAGATCAAGGCGCTCGAGGGCAAGCTCGACCCGTCGGCCAAGCTGCCGGAACGCCTTGCCGCGCGCTACACCGGCTACCTGTGGAGCCAGGACGTGTTCTGGGATCTGGAAATCCAGCCGCAGACCACGCTGTGGAACACCTGGGCCTACCGCAACGGCTACACGCTGGCGGTGCAGACCACCGGCGCGCCGATGGACTTCATCGCCGAGGACAGCGACTTCAGCCGCTACCCCTTCCTGATCGCGCCGGCCTACCAGATGGTGAGTCCCGCGCTGACGGCGAAGTGGAAGCGCTACGTGGAACAGGGCGGCCACCTCATCCTCACCAGCCGCACCGGGCAGAAGAACGAGCTTGGCCAGTTTCCCGAAGGGCCGTGGTACGCCCCCATCCTCGACCTGATCGGCGACGACGTGGACGGCTTCGACATGCTGCCGCCCAGCGCGGACGGCGAGGTCAAGGCCGATGGCAAGACGCACGCATGGCACCGCTGGGCCGACATCCTCACGCCGCGCCCCGGCACCGAAGTGCTCGCCACCTATGCCGACCACTACTACGCCGGCAAGGCCGCCGCGACCACGCGCAAGCTGGGCAACGGCACCGTCACCATGATCGGCGTGTCCACCGACGACGGCGAGCTGGAGCGCGCGATCGTGCGCAGCGTCTACCAGCGCGCCGGCGTGGCGATCGAGGACCTGCCCACCGGCGTGTTCCACGGCTGGCGCGGCGGCTACGACTTCATGGTGAGCTACAACCCCAAGCCGTTCGATCTGCAGTTGCCTGCTGCGGCGCACGTCGTGGATGGCCAGTTGCCGCTGGCGCCGGCTGGCGTGCTCGTATGGAAGGACGACACGAAGTAGACGCCGCCCTGTAGTGCACATGCTGCCCTTTTCTCGTCATTCCGGCGCAGGCCGGAATCCAGTGGCCGTATGGTTTGGACATGCGTAATCGCCAATGAAGCCCGGCCTACGTCGGGATGACGAGCAGCAGCCAAACGTCTTTCAAAAAAGGCGGGCACCTGCACGGCTGTATCATGAGCATCTATCGCGCATGGCCGACCTCGCCGAGCTGCGCAGCCCACTCTCATCAGAGGATCCACCGGGCATGGCCTCCGAAGTCCATAACTTCATCCACCTGCTTTTCATCGGCGTCGTGGCGCTGTTCCCGGTGGTGAACCCCATCGGCACCGCCTTCGTGGTGATGCCCTACCTCTCGCAGCTGGACAAGGCCGGCAAGAAACAGGCCGTAGGCAAGATCACGCTGTACGCTTTCTGCATCTGCACCGTCACGCTGATCGCCGGCGAGTGGGTGCTGAAGCTGTTCGGCCTGTCCATTCCCGTGGTGCAGCTGGCCGGCGGCATCATGATCTGCAAGATGGGCTGGGGCTTCCTCACCTCCGACAAGGACGACAGCGCCGACAGCAGCAGCGATGGCGACGTCGCCGCGCCGAAGCACAAGAACATCGACAACCTGCTGTTCTATCCCCTCACGTTTCCGCTCACCACCGGCGCGGGCACCATCTCGGTGCTGCTGACCCTGAGCGCGCACGGCGCCGACGCCGACCTGCGCCAGCTGGCGTTCAACATGGCGGCCATCCTGCTCGCCATCGTGGTGATGTGCGTGCTGGTGTACGTGTTCTACCTCAACACCCAGCGCATCGAGCGCTACCTCGGTTCGCAGGGCGAGAAGATCTTCAACCGGCTGATCGCGTTCTTCATCTTCTGCATCGGCCTGCAGATCGCCGTCGCCGGCCTCAAGGCGCTGTTTGCCTGAGGCTTCGCTTCCCGAGGGGAAGATCAACCAAGGCAATTGCCGATTAACGCGGCACCAGGATCGGTTTTCCGCCCGTCGCCCGCGGAGACAAGGGCGACGAAAAGAATCGAAACATGCCGGGCACTGTCTCGCCCCGCGCGACAGGCGCAAGCTATACATCCACCATGACCCTGCGCAGCCTGTTCATCGACTTCAACAGCTACTTCGCCTCCGTGGAGCAGCACGAGACGCCGGAGTTGCGCGGGCGGCCGGTGGGCGTGGCCCCGGTGGCGGCGGAAACCACCAGCCTGATCGCCGCCAGCTACGAGGCGAAGGCGCACGGCGTTTCGACCGGCACGATGGTGCGCGAGGCACGCGAACGCTGCCCCGGCATCGTCATCGTGGCCGCGCGGCCGCAGCTGTACGTGCAATGGCACAACACGCTGAAGGAAGCCATCGACCGCGCCATCCCCATCGCCCATGTCGGCTCCATCGACGAGATGGCCTGCGAACTGGTCGGCCGCCAGCGCCAGCGCGCGGAAGCCGAGCGCATCGCGCGGCAGGTGAAGGAGGAAATCGCCAAGGCCGCGCCCGGCGGCGCGATCCGCTGCTCCATCGGCATCGCGCCCAACGACTTCCTCGCCAAGACCGCCTCGGACATGCAGAAGCCCGATGGCCTGGTGGTGATCGAGCAGACCGATCTGCCGCACGCCTTGCACGAGCTGAAACTGCGCGACCTGTGCGGCATCGGCCCGTCGATGGAGGCGCGCCTCAATGCCGAAGGCATCTTCACCCTGCCGCAGCTCACCGCCGTCTCGAAACTGGCGCTGCGCCGCGCCTGGGGCAGCATCGAGGGCGAACGCATGTGGGGCCTGCTGCGCGGCGCGTGGCTGCCCGCCGCCGCGACCACGCGAAGCTCGCTGGGCCACTCGCATGTGCTCGGCCCCGAACTGCGCACGCCCGAAGGCGCGCTGGCGGTGCTGAAGAAACTGCTGGTGAAAGCCGCCATGCGCCTGCGCCGCGACCAGTTGCTGGCCGGCGCGATGACGGTGGCCATCCGCTTCGTGGGCTACCAGGACCGCTGGGAAAGCAGCATCAACTTCGACCCCACCGACGACAGCCGCAACCTGTTGCACCTGCTCGCCGCCATGCTGGACGCCGGCCGCGTGCGCAAGCGCCCGCTGCCCGGCCCCATCCGTGCCGTGCCGCTGTCGGTAAGCGTCACCCTGATGCGCCTCGCCGAACGCACGCAGACCAGCGGCTCGCTGTTCGCAGCCACCCGCGACACGCGCAGGGTCGACACCGTGGTGGACCGCATCAACACGAAATACGGCCTCAACAAGGTCTACTTCGGCGGCATGCAGGCCGCGCTGATGCACGACGCCGCGCCCATGCGCATTCCGTTCAACCGCATCCCCGACGGCGACAGCGAGCAGGAGGCGGGCCTCGACCCGCTATGGCTGCAGTCGCTCAACCGGTTCAAGGCAATAGCGGAAGGGGAGCATCGGCGCAGGGAGAAAGAGCGCAGCGATACGCACGGCGGAAAGCCACCGCCGGATCGCGGCTGACCGCATGCCGGCATCGGTCCGTCTTCGACCCGAAGCGGACATTGGCATGCCGGCGATGGCGCTCGTACTGCTCGTCCAGCGACTCCCGTCGGCAGAAATCCGCGCGACCTTTAAACCGTTCGTTCGCATGAGGCATCTCTGTTCATACCGCCCCTTACGGGTACTTTCGTGGGGTTGGCCTTCCGCACGCGCCAAGCCAGCTGCTCCTGCCGACAAAGGATGCGCCATGTTCGTGAACCGATTCATCCAGGCTGCGTTTCTGCTCTTCTGTCTGAGTGCGCCCCTCGCGATGGGCCAGACCACGGACATCAAGGTCGACGTAGGCGGAAATCAATTGAATTTCCACGTCGTGAAAGGACAGGGCATGCCCATCCTGTTCGAAGCAGGCGGCGGCGACGATTCGACTGTCTGGAACGGCATTCTGCCGTCACTGGCAGACATCACACATGCCACATTGATTGCCTATGACAGGCCGGGATTCGGAAAGAGCGGACTCGACAAAAAAAGGCACGGCATCGTCAACGGCATAAATGACCTCGAAAAAGGCCTCAAGGCACTGGGCTACGATGGAAACATCATGGTGGTTGCGCATTCGCTAGGCGGGCTTTACGCCGAGCTGTATGCCGCAAGACATCCCGACAGGGTGAAATCGATGGTTTTGATCGATGCGACGGAAAGTTGCTTCTTGACCCCCGAAGAGCTGGATATCACCGAGCGGACCTACAAGGGGCAAATGGATGATTTCAAGGCTCACAGACCGGGTGTGTACTACTTGCTGAGCGATTACCGGTCCATGGCCGACGTGATGCAGAAAGTCGCGTTCCCCTCTTCCATCCCGGTGGTCGACATCGTTTCAGAGCACCCTCCATTCCCAAGCGAGGCCGAAAGGCAGCATTGGGAGAATTGTCACCGACAATTCGCGGGCGCTTCCGCAAACCGCGAAGGCATTCTCGCGGTGGGGACCGGCCACTATATTTTCCATGACAACCCCACTCTGGTTATCAATGCGATCGTCAAAGCCTATGCCGATACGTTGAACACCGAGCAACGCTCCTCACTGCTTGAGCGCAGCTTGTCTTTCAACATAAAAGAGGCCAATCAGAAGGCAAAGCCGTAAACCACCGCCCGTTTCGATCCAAAGCGGCCTTCTGGCGTTACGCGAACAGTTGGCGTTAGGCACGGATACCCTGGTGTATGCAACGGATTACCGCATGCGTCGGGCGTTTTCGCGTCTGCCATGTTGTTGGAGCTCGGCATGCCAGCGGACAGATGGCGCATCCCCGCCCGCCAGCTTCGGTACGCGCATATATTGACTACACGTGTAGCCATGCGATAGCCTGGCTACACGTGTAGTCAAGGAGCGCAAAATGCAGACCGCGATGAGCAGGGCGTGGGTAGCAGCCGTCTTGGGTATGGGCTTCATGCAAACTGCAGCCGGGGCTGCAGACTGCTCGGCCACCGCGTCGACTTTCGAAGCGGAAAGGGCCAGCTATCACCGGCAATTCGTTCCGGTGGCAGAAGGAGTGCGGCTGGAAGTGCTCGATTGGGGCGGAACTGGGCGACCACTCGTACTCTTGGCGGGGCTTGGCAATTCGGCGCATGTGTTCGATTCGATTGCCCCGGAATTGGCGCGACATTTTCACGTTTATGGCATCACTAGACGCGGCTTCGGAGCATCGTCCGTGCCCAAGAACGGCTATGGCGCCGATCGGCTGGCCGATGATGTCATGGCCGTGGTCAAAGCACTCCATATCGATCGCCCCATCCTTGCCGGCCATTCGATCGCCGGCGAGGAATTGAGCGCGATAGGAACACACTATCAAGGCAAAATTGCCGGACTGATCTACCTCGACGCCGCGCACGAGTACGCGATCTACGATCCGGCTCGCGGAGCCTATCACCCTGACTTGAGTCATCTGTCCGCGCAGATTTCGCGCATGCACGATGACCCGACAGACAAGTCGCAGATGACCAAGCTGTTGAATGAAGTCTCCATGTTGCAACGGAGCCTTGGGAGCGAGCTTGCTGGGGTAGCTGCGGATCACGCCAGCACAACGGGGGCTGCGCCTTCCGAACCAACGCCCAAAGAACTGGCCAGTTTCCCGGCGTTTCGTTGTTTCATCTCTGCACAACTCGGGGGAGTCATACCTGAGGACGAGATACGCCAGACGTTTGCGACAAGCGCCACGGGTGGCGTCGGAGAACAGAAAGCACCGGCGTTCGTTTACAACGCCGTCCTTGAAGGCGAAGAGCGCTTCCACGCACCCGACGTGCCCATACTCGACATCGTCCCCGTGCCACGCACGTCGGATCTTCCAGTCGGCAGTGACGAGGCGAAGCGTCAAGCAGCGGATGCGATGCACACCCGGATGCAGGAGCAAGAGATCGCTACGTTGCAGCATCAACAACCATCGGCAAAGATCGTGCGGATACCGCACGGCCACCACTACGTATTCCTGTCCAACCCGGCCGAAGTCGTGAGCGCCATGATCCAGTTCGGGGAGCAGCTGCCCTAGGTCAACTGGCAGACCCGGGGCTGCAATCAGCGACCTGCCAGCCGCGGCCGCCAACTCCGCGGCCCTGGCATGGCGGTGCACACCGCCACATCGGCGATCGTGGCCACCGCACGCTCGAGCAGCTGGATGGCCACCTCGTGCTGGCGCGCCATGCACCAACCCTCGAAGGCAATCGTGCGACGGCCGTGACGCTCCAGCACCAAGCCGGCGATCTGCGCGAGAGGCCCTTCGCTGCACGGAGAAGGTGGATCTCGAACCCCCGATTTCGCGAAATCCTCATCTCGGGAGTTTTATGCTGGCCTGGATCGACTACCCGGGGAGGGCTGCCATGTTCAAGCATTCGGTACTCGTTTTGCTGCTCGCTGCGTTCGCCACGCTTGCCTTTGCGGACAGCCCTCCGAAAGTTCGCCAACCTACGCTCACGCCGCAGTCGAGCGGCACCACACAGCTGCTGATCGCCGTCAGCCCGGTGAATTCGCGCGTGGTTTGGGCCTCGGGAGCCGGGGGAACCTACGTGGTGACCACCGACGGCGGCAACACCTGGAAGTCCGGCGTGGTACCCGGCGCGGAGAATCTGCAGTTCCGCGATGTGCAAGGCGTGAGTGACCGGATCGCCTATCTGTCGTCGGTCGGCGCCAACACCACCGACTTCAAGATCTACAAAACCGTCGATGGCGGCGCGCACTGGACGGCGGAGTTCACCAACCAGCTCACCAACGCGTTCTACGACTGTTTCGCCTTCTGGTCGCCCGACCGCGGCCTCGCACACAGCGATTCAGTGAACGGGGTGTTTCCCGATCTGCGCACTTCCGACGGCATCCACTGGCAGTCGATTGCCGGCCGTATGCCGCCGGCACTCTCTGGCGAAGCCTCGTTTGCATCGAGCGGAACCTGCATCACCACGCAAGGGAGGCAAAATGCGTGGATTGCCACCGGCGGTTCGACCACCTCGCGCATCCTGGCCACGCGCGACGGCGGCAACACATGGAACGCCTATGCCACCCCGCTCGTCAGCAACGCCAGTGCCGGCGGCTTGAGCGTGGCTTTCCGCGATGCGCGCAACGGATTTGTCGGCGGCGGCGACCTGTCGAGCAACACCTCAGCCGACGCAGCGATCTCTCACGATGGCGGCGCGACCTGGACGCTGACCAACCCGCCGCCGACCCCCGGAGCGGTCTTCTGCGCGGCGTACGTCCAGGGTCTGCGCGATCACCGCTTTTCCGCGTCTGCCAACGACGAGGACGATCAAGGTGAAGACCGGAACGGCTATGGCGACCATGGCCCCCGATTCGACCGCACGGTCGTGATCACCGCCGAAACCGCACCCAACTTCAATTCGGGATCGGCCGCCTGGACTCCCGACGAAGGCCGGACCTGGTATTGGCTGCCCACCGTGAGCGGATACTGGGCCGTCGCTTTCGCGAATCCCAAAGCCGGATGGTTCGTCGGCAACAACGGACAGATTCTGAAGATCAGCTTCTGAGCTTTGGGAAGTCCCAAGCAAAACCGGACTCGCGCAACAGAGAGTCGGCATCAGGGCGATGGTTCGGTTGCACCATCGCCCCTCGCCTCGATTGAACCTACTCCCTAAGGGAGAGGGATTCGCTCACGAAGGCTTTCCTCACGTCAGCGCCACGGCCGTTTGCACCGACGCGGTCGGCGCGCGTGTGATGGAATCCGCCAAACGGAGAGCTGAATAGAGTTCGGGAACCCCTTCCCCCACTTGCTTTCAGCCTGCGCGATTCACCCGCAAGCCAAGACGCAATCAACCGCCCACCAGTCGATTCCGCCGCAGCTCCGCCGCCTCGGCCCAGCGCGCCGCCACACGCGGCGTGGTGATGCATACCGCAACGTCGGTAAGCGTGGTCACTGCACGCTCCAGCAGCTGGATGTCGGCCTCGTGCTGGCGCGCCACGTGCGGGTCCTCGAAGAAGATCGCGCGATGACAGCGGCGCTCGAGCACCAGATCGGCGATCTGCGCGTCGCCGCCCATCGGGCCGCTCTGATAGCGATCCGCCCACGACTGGCCCTGCGGCCAGCCGCGGCTCCAGGCCAGTTCGTTGAGACGCTGGCCGGTGGTGCCGGTGGCGACGCGGCGACCGAAGCGCGACAGCGTGTCGAAGTGCTCGGCCGCGTAGGCCAGCATCGCAGGCTTCATGGCGTCGTGGGCGATCAGGGCAAGCGTCTGCGACTCGAACGCGTGCAGGTCGTCCGCGCCGGGATCGGGTTCCAGCCCCGCATGCATGCGCTCCAGTTCGATCCAGTCGCGCGCCGAGGCCACGGTGGAGAGGAAGGGCTTGGCATGGATCACGCACTGGCGCTTGAGCGCCACCGCCTCGGGGAACACCGAGGACGGGTCGACCGGATCGATGAAGTAGATCGCACCGTCCAGCGTGCGTGCATCGCCGTCCATGCCCACCACTTCGGCCACCAGCTTCATCAGGCCACCGGCACGGCCGTAGGGGTAGCGGCGCAGGGTTGCGTAGTTCGCCAGCAGGCCGGCGCGCATGATCGCGTCGTGGGTGCGACCTACCGCGTGCAGTTCGAGGCCCAGCTCGCGGATGCCCTGCTCGCAGGCACCCAGCCAGCGGAACAATGCCGCATCGTCGTGGCTGTGGTGCAGCTGGTTGGCGGCAAGGCCCAGGCGCATGGGGTTGGTCCTCTCGCTTGCTTCAATCGGGGAAACGCGAAAAGCATACTCGGTCGCGCCTTCTCTTCCGCGTGAGGAAGAGATTCACCGAGGCCGACTCGGATTGCCGTGCAGGAGCACGTGAGACGCACTCCTGCACAGCAGCATCAGGCCGCGACCGCTTCCGCCTGCGTGGCCAGCACGCGCGCGATCGAAGCCGCCGCCTCGCGACCGTCGTGCACCGCGCGCACCACCAGATCCGCGCCGCGCACGCCGTCGCCGCCGGCGAAGATGCGCGGGTGGCTGGTCTGCTGCGGCAGCGCGCCGTCGGCGCCGGTGACGATGCGGCCGGAGTGCGCCAGCTTCACGCCGTGCGACACCAGCCAGTCCGGCGGACTGGGCAGAAAGCCGAAGGCCTGGATCACCACATCGGCGCGCAGCTCGCTCTCGCTGCCTTCGACGTTGCGCGGGCGCGGGCGGCCGTGGCCATCCGCCACCAGCTCGGTCTGCACCACACGCACCGCACGCGCACGGCCGTGTTCGTCGCCGAGGATTTCCAGCGGCTGGCGATGGAACAGAAATTCCACGCCCTCCTCGCGGCTGTAGCCCACTTCGCGCGCGGAGCCGGGCATGCTGGCTTCGTCACGGCGGTACACGCAGGTGACGCTGGCCGCGCCGAGGCGGATCGCGGTGCGGTTGCAGTCCATGCCGGTGTCGCCGCCGCCTAGCACCACCACGTGTTTGCCGCGCAGGTCGAACGCCGGTGCCGGCGCTTCGTCGCGCAGCAGGCGCTCAGTGTTGGCGATCAGGAACGGCAGCGCGTCGTGCACGCCGTGCAGCTCGCGGCCCGGCAGCTTGCCGTCCACGTAGGTGTAGGCGCCGGTGCCCACGAACACCGCGTCGTAATCGTCCAGCAGCTGGCCGAACTCGATGTCGCGGCCCACTTCGTGGCCGAGCAGGAAGCGTACGCCCAGCTGTTCGAGGAAGGCGCGGCGCGTGCGCACCACCGCCTTGTCCAGCTTGAACGGCGGGATGCCGAAGGTGAGCAGGCCGCCGATCTCGTGCTGGCGGTCGTACACGTCGGCGGCGATGCCGGCGTGACGCAGGCGGTCCGCGCAGGCCAGGCCCGCCGGACCTGCGCCGATGATGGCGACGCGCTTGCCGGTTTCCTTCACCGCGGAAAGATCCGGGCGCCAGCCCTGGCGCAAGGCCTCGTCGGTGACCCAGCGCTCCACGCTGCCGATGGTCACGGAACCGAACTCGGTCTGCTCCAGCGTGCAGGCGCCTTCGCACAGGCGGTCCTGCGGACACACGCGGCCGCAGATTTCCGGCAGCGGGTTGGTCTCGTACATCAGTGTGGCCGCTTCGACGATGCGCCCCTGCTCCACCAGCTTCAGCCAGTTCGGAATGTAGTTGTGCACCGGGCAGGCGTGCTCGCAATACGGGTTGCCGCAATCCAGGCAGCGCCCCGACTGCGCGCCCGCGTTTGCCTCGCCGAAGTCGCCGGCGATCTCGCCGTAGCCCAGCACGCGGATCGCCACCGGCACCGTGCGCGGCGTCTGCCGCGGCAGGTCGAGGAACTGGAACAGCTTGTGCTCGCTCATGCCGCACTCCTCAATTCTTCCGCCAGCACGGCGAGGCTGGCCGCCTTCGGCTTCACCAGCCAGAACTTGTATTGCAGGCCGCGGAAATCGCGCAGCACCTGCCGGCCCCAATCGCTGCCGGTGTATTCCACGTGGCGCGTCACCAGCCCGCGCAGATGCTGCATGTAGTGCTCCATGCCTTCGGGCGAGATGCGCAGGATGTCCACCAGCTCGTGGTTGTAGCAGTCCACGAAATCGCGTTCGAGGTCGAGCACGTAGGCGAAGCCGCCGGTCATGCCCGCGCCGAAGTTGAGGCCGACCTTGCCGAGCACCGCCACCACGCCGCCGGTCATGTACTCGCAGCAGTGGTCGCCAGCGCCTTCCACCACGGCCACCGCACCGGAGTTGCGCACCGCGAAGCGTTCGCCCGCGCGGCCCGCCGCGAACAGCTCGCCGCCGGTGGCGCCATAGAGACAGGTGTTGCCGATGATGGAGGCGTCCTGCGTGGCGAACGGCGAATCCGCAGGCGGGCGCACCACGATGCGGCCGCCGGCCATGCCCTTGCCCACGCCGTCGTTCGCCTCGCCGGTGAGTTCGATGTGCACGCCACCGGCGTTCCATGCGCCCAGGCTCTGGCCGGCCGCGCCTTCGAGCTGCAGCACGATGGGATGCTCGTCCATGCCGTGGTCGCCGTGCCTGCGCGCGATGGCGCCGGAAAGGCGCGCACCGACGGCGCGGTCGGTGTTGACGATGGCGTAGCTGAAGCGACCGCCTTCGCCCAGCTCCACCAGCGGTGCGGTATCCGCTTCGATGCGCATGGCCAGCGCGGCGGGATCGCGCACCGGGTTGCGCGCCATCGCGCAGGCGCTGTCGCTGGCGGCGCCGAGGCTGCTGCCGTCGAGCAGCGGCGCGAGATCCAGGCCATGACGCACGGGCGTTGCGTCGTCGCGTTGTGCGAGCAATTCGCTGCGGCCGATCAGTTCGGCCAGCGAGCGAGCACCCAGCCGCGCGAGGTGCTCACGCACATCATTGGCGATGAACCGGAAGTAGTTCATCACCATTTCCGGCAGGCCGGTGAAATGGTCCTTGCGCAGCACCGGGTGCTGCGTGGCCACGCCGGTGGCGCAGTTGTTCAGATGGCAGATGCGCAGGTACTTGCAGCCCAGCGCCACCATCGGACCGGTGCCGAAGCCGAAGCTCTCCGCGCCGAGCAGCGCGGCCTTGACCACGTCGAGGCCGGTCTTCAGGCCGCCGTCGGTCTGCAGGCGCACGCGGCCGCGCAGCTCGTTGCGGCGCAGGGTCTGCTGCGCCTCGGCCAGGCCCAGTTCCCACGGCGTGCCGGCGTACTTGATCGAGGTGAGCGGGCTGGCACCGGTGCCGCCGTCGTGGCCGCTCACGGTGATCAGGTCCGCGCCGGCCTTCACCACGCCCGCGGCCACCGTGCCCACGCCGGCGTGCGAGACCAGCTTCACCGAGACTAGCGCCGCAGGATTCACTTCCTTGAGGTCGTGGATCAGCTCGGCGAGATCTTCAATGGAATAGATGTCGTGGTGCGGCGGCGGCGAGATCAGGCCGATGCCGGGCTTGGCGTAGCGCAGGCGCGCGATGGTGGCGTCCACCTTGTGGCCGGGCAGCTGGCCGCCCTCGCCGGGCTTGGCGCCCTGCGCGATCTTGATCTGCAGCACCTCGGCGTTGACCAGGTACTGCGGCGTGACGCCGAAGCGGCCCGAGGCGACCTGTTTGATCTTCGACATCTTCTCGGTGCCGTAGCGCGCGGGATCTTCGCCGCCTTCGCCGGAATTGCTGCGCGCGCCGAGGCGGTTCATCGCGGTGGCCAGCGCCTCGTGCGCCTCGGGCGACAACGCGCCCAGCGACATGCCGGCGGAATCGAAACGCCGCAGTATCGCCTCTACCGGCTCGACCTCGTCCAGCGGCACCGGCGCGCCCAGCGGCTGCACCGCGAGCAGGTCGCGCAGCGCGGAAGCCGGGCGATGGTCCACGTGGTTGGCGTAGACGCGATAATCGGCCGGGTCACCCGAGCGCACCGCCAGCTGCAGCGAGGCGATCACCTCGGGGTTGTACATGTGGTACTCGCCGCCGTGCATGTACTTGTAGATGCCGCCCGCGCGCAGCGGCTGCGCGGCGTTCCATGCTTCGGCGGCGAGCAGCTGCTGCTCGTGCTCGAGTTCCGCGAAGCTGGCGCCGCCGATGCGCGAAGGCGTGCCGGGGAAGCACAGCGCCACCACGTCCGGCGCGAGACCCACGATCTCGAACAACTGCGCGCCGCGGTAGCCGGCGATGGTGGAGATGCCCATCTTCGACAGGATCTTCAGCAGCCCCTTGCGGATGCCGCGACGGTAGCTGCGGCCGATCTCGATCCGATCGCCGTCGATGTGCCCTTCGCGCCCCAGCTCGAACAGGCTTTGATAGGCCAGCCACGGATAGATCGCGCTGGCGCCGAAGCCGAGCAGGCAGGCGAATTGATGCGCGTCGCGCGGCGTGGCGGTTTCCACGATGAGGTTGCACTGACAGCGCAGGCCCTGCTCGACCAGGTGCGCATGCACCGCGCCGGTGGCGAGCAGCGAGTGGATCGGCAGCTTGTCGCGCTCGGGATAGCGGTCGCTGAGGAAGACCAGCGCATTGCCATCGCGCACCGCCTTCGCCACGTCCTCGCACAACTGGCGCAACGCGGCTTCGAGGTGGGTCTGCGTCGGGTCGTACATCAGGTCGAAGCGCGGCGTGCCGGCATACTGCGGCAGCGCCAGCAGCTGCCGCAATTTCCGCTGGGAAAGAATGGGCGAGTTGATCAGGATCTGCTTCGCGTTCTCCGGCTTCAGCTCGAACACATTGCCTTCCGGCCCCACCTGGGTGACCAGCGACATCACCAGCTTTTCGCGCAGCGGATCGATCGGCGGATTGGTGACCTGCGCGAAAGCCTGGCGGAAACGGTCGAACAGCGGCCGCACCTGCCGCGACAGCGCGGCGACCGGCGTGTCGTCGCCCATCGAGCCGGTGGCCTCGGCCTCGAGCTCGGCGATCACCTTCAGCACCGTCTCGCGCTCCTCGCGCGACAGGCCGTACAGCTTCTGGTAGCAGCGCAGCTGGTCCGCCGGCAGCGGCTCGGCCGCCAGCGAGGGATCGATCAGGTCGGACTCCAGGTAGCTCACGCCGGCGCGCAGCCAGTCGCGGTACGGCGCGCGCTTGCGGTTGACCTCGTCGATGTCGGCGTCGCGCAGCAGGCGGTGCTCGCGGAAATCCACCGCGATCATCTCGCCCGGCGCGAGGCGGCCCTTGGCAACTACGCGCGCCGAGGGCATGTCCCACAGGCCCGCTTCGGAGGCGATGATGAAGTGGTTGTCGTCCGACAGTGCCCAGCGCGCGGGGCGCAGGCCGTTGCGGTCCAGCGTGCAGGCGGCGTAGCGGCCGTCGCACATCACCAGGCCGGCGGGGCCGTCCCACGGCTCGCTGTGCAGCGCGTAGTACTCGTAGAACGCGGCGAGATCCTCGTCGATGTTCTCGCGCGCGGCAAACGCGGGCGGCACCAGCATGCGCATCGCGGCGAGCAGGTCGATGCCGCCGGCGAGCAGCACTTCCAGCGCGTTGTCGAGACTCTCCGAATCGGAGCCCTGCTGGCGCACCAGCGGGCCGAGGTCGCCCAGTTCCACGCGCGGCGAGCGCCAGATCGTCTCGCGCGCCTGCATCCAGCGGCGGTTGGCGCGGATGGTGTTGATCTCGCCGTTGTGCGCCAGCAGGCGGAACGGCTGCGCCAGCCGCCACTGCGGCATGGTGTTGGTGGAGAAGCGCTGATGGAACACCACCGCGTCGGCGACCAGCGCCGGATGCGTGAGGTCGGCGAACACTTCGCGCAGGCGCCCCGGCGCGGCCATGGCCTTGTAGCCGATCAATTCGGACGACAGCGTCACCACGTAGAACGCCGGATCCGCCGCCAGCGCGGTTTCGGCGCGGCGACGTGCACGGAACAGCGCGAGCTCGAAGGCCTCGTCGCCCATGCCGTCGCCGGCCTCGACGAACACCTGGCGCACGCGGGGCCGCGCAGCAGCCGCGAGCGGGCCACAGGCCTCCTCGTTCACTGTCACTTCGCGCCAGCCCGCCACGCGCGCGCCTTCCTCGGCGAGATGCCGCTCCAGCACTTCCGCGGCCGCGCCGTCTGCAGAATCGAGGAACACCAGGCCCGCCGCGAAGCGCTCGCCGACGGCGATACCCGCTTCGTTCGCCAACGCCCGCAGCCACGCCTGCGGGCGGCGGATCAGCACGCCGCAGCCATCGCCGCTCACGCCGTCCGCGTTCACCGCGCCGCGGTGCGAAAGTTTCGCCAGCGCGTCGAACGCGGTGTCGACCACCCATGCACTGGCGCGGCCGTCGATCTGCGCCACCAGGCCGAAACCGCAGCTGTCGTGCTCGAACGCCGCGTCGTACAGGCTTGTTGCACCGGACTGCTTCATCTTGCTCACTCGCTGGACGGCAGGGCACGGAAGGCCAGCGACGCCTAGGCGCCGTGCTGGATTTCGTGGATTACGGTTCGACTACAACACACTTGCTGCGTCGCGTCAAAGACTTCTATACGTCCAAATGAAATTTGCCGTTGCCGCCCCAGGCCGGCGCCCGCGCCAAGGGAAAGCAGGCCTGGGAAAGCCGGTTCGATGCACTGCGCCGCTTCTTCGCCTTGCGGGGCGAGGCTCGATGTCCGCGAGGACCTTTCGTTTTGCGATCCCGGCTTGCCTGCGGGCCTTCTCGATCTTTCCGCAATGGGCAAGCCGGTTTCGATCGCCGGCCGGCGCGGCGTTTCTTCGCTGTGCCAGCCCACGCCACCGCAAGCTCGACGGCGAGCGGCACGTCCGTGCCGAAGACCGGGGGACAAGATGCCGGATGGCGACGCATCGGAGTGCCCTTCGTCCCCGGGCCAATCCGCTCGTGTACGCAAAAGCGAAACAGCGCGGTCACCGTATCGGAAAGCGAGTGAAACCTTTCTGTCGCGGACGTAATGATTTCCTTGTTCGCGCAAAGGGCTAAGAGAAACCTAAGACAAGCCTAAGTGAAGACTAAGAGAAGAAAATTGCGCTACGTGGCCGCAATTTTCCGCACGAATCGCATCTTCTTTTTGCAGCACAAATGTCATGAGCAGGGCCCAGCATCCGCGCCGCTGACTACACCTTCATCCTCTCCGGTGCCCACTCATGACCCAGCCCATGCCTGTCCTGCGCGCCGTACTCGCGCTTTCCATCGCCGCCGCCCTCGCCTCGCCGGTTCGCGCCGACGACACGAACACCACGTCCGCCGCGACTGCCGCACCGACAGCGGATGCAAGCGTCCCCAGCGCCACGGACAACAACACCAAGACGCTGGCGAAGGTGCAGGTGAATGCCAGCGCCGTCAACGCGACCACCACGGCCCCGACGCAGGGCTCGCTGGTGGCGGTCGAACCGCAGTCGATCGTCGGCAGCCTGTACCTGCAGGAAAACATCGCGCCGACCGGCGACTACACCGACGCCATCGCGATCTCGCCCAGCACCTACACCATCGCGCCGAACGGTTCGGGTCTGATGGAAACCTCGGTGGCCAGCATCCGCGGCTTCCAGGACGGCCAGTACAACGTCACCTTCGACGGCATCCCGTGGGGTGACTCGAACGACTTCACGCACCACTCCACTTCGTACTTCACCAACCAGGACACCAGCAGCGTCACGGTGGACCGCGGCCCGAGTACCGCCAGCACGCTGGGCGACGCCACCTTCGGCGGCACTGTGTCGGTGGAGTCCATCGACCCCTCGAACGACTTCAACATCCATCCCTACCTCAGCTACGGCAGCTGGGCGACGGCGGTGGAAGGCGCGCGCATCGACACCGGCAAGCTCAACGACAGCGGCACCGCCGCCGTGGTCAACGTGCAGAACGGCAGCTCGGACGGCTATCTCACCTACGCCGGCCAGCGCCGCCAGAACATCTTCGCCAAGATCGTGCAGCCGCTGGGCGACAACACCACGCTGACCTTCGGCGGCATGTGGAACAAGATCAACCAGTACGTACCCTTCGGCGCCACCAAGGCGCAGATCGCCGAATACGGCCCGAACTACGGCCTGAACAACGACCCGACCAGCCAGTCGTACTACCGCTACAACAACGACAAGATCACCACGTACATGGCCTACATCGGCCTGCACTCCGAGTTCGACGGCTGGACGATCGACAACAAGGCCTACACCTACGCCTACAACCATTTCGGCTTCAACGGCCTGGACCCGAACGGCGAGACCCCGAACGGCACGTTCTGCGACAAGAAAGGCGACAACTGCCTCGATCCGAACGACGTGCCCGGCCAGCACATGCGCAACTGGTACCGCTCGTTCGGCGACATCTTCCGCCTGAGCAAGGAACTCGGCCCGGGCGAAATCCGCACCGGCGCGTGGTACGACCACCAGGACAACCTGCGCTGGGAATACGAGTTCGACGACACGCTGGACCTGCCCGCCATCAACACCACCGGCGCACCGACCAAGGGCAGCGCCAGCCCGGTCGACCGCGTGATGAACGACTCGCTGACCACCTTCCAGCCGTTCCTCGAATACCAGTGGAACATCACCGACGACTCGTGGCTGGTGGGCGGCGTGAAGTACGACGACTTCAAGCGCAATCTCGACGCCGAATACAACCAGAAGACCGGTACGCCGCTCAACTACTCCTCGTCGTGGCACGCCACGCTGCCCTCGGTGGCCTACCACTATGCGTTCACCTCGGACTGGACGGCCTACGCGCAGTGGGCCAAGGGCTTCCTGGCGCCCAACCTCAACCTGCTCTACGTGGCTAATCCGCAGGTTTCCGACGGTGCCCTGCAGCCGGAGAAGACCACCAACTGGCAGATCGGCACCACCTGGAACAGCGACGACCTGACGTTGTCCGGCGACATCTACAAGATCAACTTCAACAACTTCATCCAGAGCCAGAAGGTCGGCGGCGTCACCTATTTCTACAACGGCGGCGGCGTGCACTACACCGGCCTCGAGCTGGAAGGCACCTACATGGTCGGCGGCGGCTTCAGCATCTACGCCAACGGCTCGCTCAACCGCGCGATCCAGACCGAAAGCAACACCTGGAACCCGAATACGCCGCACAAGACCGCCGCGCTGGGCCTGATCTACCGCAACGGCCCGATGTACGCGTCGCTAATGGACAAGTTCGTCGGCAAGACCTTCTACACCGCCAACGCCAACGACGACACGCCGATCGGCGGCTACGCGGTCGCCAACTTCGCCGCCAGCTACCGCTTCGACCTGCACATGGCCGACGTGAAGGACTTCAAGATCGGCTTCCAGATCAACAACCTGTTCAACAACACCCACATCAACGCGCTGGCCGGCACCACCGTGGCCGACAGCACGCCGCTGTACTTCACCATCCCGTCGCGCAACTACAACATCACCTTCTCGGCGGACCTGTTCTGATGAAGCGCACGCTGTTGCTGCTGTCGCTGCTGCTGGCCGGCCCGAACGCACTGGCGGCCGACGGCAACAAGGCGCCCCCGCCCGTCGAACTGTCGAACCTGCTGCCGCCGCCACCGGCAGCAGGTTCGGCCGAGGCGCGGCACGATTTGGACGCGGTGCTGGCCACGCAGCACGCCCGCACCGCCGCCGATGCGGCGGCGGCCAAGGCGGATGCGGAACGGTCCGTGTTCCGCTTCGCCGACGCGCTGGGCCCGGACCTGCAAGCCGACCGCCTGCCCAGGACCGCCGCCTTCTTCAAGCGCGTGGCCTCGCTGGACAAGGCCGAAGTGAAGCAGGCCAAGAACTACTGGCAACGCCCGCGCCCGGCGGCGGTGTCCGCGCAGGTGCAGCCGCTGGCGGCGGAGAAGCCCAACGACTGGAGCTATCCGAGCGGGCACTCCACCTTCGGCTACACCGCGGCGGTGCTGCTGGCCAACATGCTGCCGGAGAAGCGGGCCGCGATCTTCGCCCGTGCGGATATCTACGCGCAGCACCGCATCGTGATGGGCGCACACTTCCCTAGCGACGTGGAAGCCGGCCGGCTGGCCGGCACCGTGCTCGGTGGCCATGTGCTGGACGATCCGTCGTGGCAGGCCGATTACGCGGCGGCTCGCGCGGAACTGCGCAAGGCACTGGCCTTGCCGGAGACGCCTGCCATGTGAACAGGCTGCGCGGACCGGCTCGCCCCGATCCGCCGGCTCGGTGATAATCGGCCGATGCCCAGCCTCGTCCGTTCTCCCGCCCTGTCCACGCTCGCGCTTGTCGCCGCGCTCGCGGCCGTCCCCGCCCATGCGCAGGACAAGAGCCGGACCGAACAGGCCGCGGCCAAGCAGAAACTGAGCGACGTGCACCAGGAAGTGCAGACGCTGGACAAGCAGCAGGCCGCCACCGCGGCGCGACGCGACCAGCTCACTGCGGAACTGGCGAAGCAGACCACAGCGCTGTCCGCCGCCGCGCGCGCCCTGCGCCAGACCGACGCCGACATCGCCGCCAAGCAGCAGCAGCTCGACCAGCTGCGGCAGCAGCGCGCCGACCTCCAGCAGAAACTGGCCGGCCAGCGGGCCGCCATCGCCGACCTGCTGCGCGCCAGCTATGCACTGGGCCACGGCTCGGACCTGCGCCTGCTGCTGGACAACGACGACATGGACCGCATCGCGCGTGCGCTGGTTTATTCGCAGTACTTCCAGCAGGACCGGCTGCAGAAGGTGCAGCAACTGACGGCCGATCTCGC
The DNA here is from genome assembly GCF_014843005.1 of Rhodanobacter sp. DHG33. Classification (GTDB taxonomy): domain Bacteria; phylum Pseudomonadota; class Gammaproteobacteria; order Xanthomonadales; family Rhodanobacteraceae; genus Rhodanobacter_A. The sequence continues at coordinate 249,903 of NZ_JACYXM010000001.1, forward strand.
CCAGCTACAGACGCTGGAAGAACAGATCACCACCGAACAACAGGCACTGCAGGCCCAGCGCGACCAGCGCGAAAAGCAGAGCAAACAGCTGGCCCAGCAGCGCACCGCACAGCAAAAGCTGGCCGCGGAGGCCGACGCCACCTACCAGGGCCAGGCGCAACGGCTGGCCGCGCTGAAGCAGGACGAGCAGTCGCTGAACTCGCTGGTCTCGCGCCTGCAGAAGCAGATCGACGAGGCGATGCGCGAGGCCGCCGCCCGCGCCGCCGCGCAGCAAGCCGCCGCGCGCAAGCACGGCGGCAAGGCGCCGCCGCCGGTGGAAGTGGGCAATGCCGGCGCCAACATCCGCGGCAATCTGCCCTGGCCGGCCTCCGGCGAGGTGCACAGCTTCGGCAACGGCGTGCTGATCCGCGCGCCCGGCGGCAGCGAAGTGCGCGCCGTGGCGAATGGCCGCGTGGTCTACGCCGGCTTCCTGCGCGGCTACGGCATGCTGCTCATCCTCAACCACGGCAACGGCTGGATGAGCATGTACGGCAACAACGAGGCCTTGCTGCACAACGTGGGCGACGCGGTCGCCGCCGGCCAGACCGTGGGCACCGCCAGCGCGCCCACCGGCACCAATTCCGGCGTGTATTTCGAGCTGCGCCAGAACGGCCAGCCGGTCGATCCGCGCAGCTGGCTGAAATCCCACTAACTGGCAACGTTGACGTCATCACGCCTTCGTCGCAGTCTGGCAGCGTAAAACCTCTCCGTTACCACGGCAGGTTCATCCCCATTCCCCGGAGTCGTTCCATGCGGTTTCCCACCTACAGCCTGTGCGCCCTGCTGCTGGCGGCGCCGTTCGTGCATGCGCAGGACGCGGCCGCGCCCGCCGCCAGCGCGCCCGAACCGCCCATCGATCTCGCGCCCACCCATGTGCTCGCCGACGCCCCCCAGACCAACGACGGCCAGCCCAGCCTCGAGGACATCCGCCGTTTCAGCCGCGTCTACGACATCGTGCGCCAGGCCTACGTGGAGCCGGTGCGCAACAAAGACCTGATGGACGACGCGATCAACGGCATGCTCGCCAACCTCGATCCGCACAGCGAGTACCTCGACAAGGACGGCCTGGCCCAGCTCAACGAGGACACCACCGGCCAGTACAGCGGCCTCGGCATCCAGGTGGAGGAACAGGACGGCGGCCTGCTGATCGTCACCCCCATCGACGACACGCCCGCTTCGCGCGCCGGCATCAAGCCCGGCGACATCATCGTGAAGATCGACGGCACCCTGGTCGACTCGCAGAACGTGGACGACATGTTCAACAAGCTGCGCGGCAAGCCCGGCAGCAAGATCACCCTCACCGTCCTGCACAAAGGCAGCAACGCGCCGGTGGACATGCCCATGGTGCGCGAGAACATCGACGTCACCAGCGTCAAGGTGCGCCAGCTCGAATCCGGCTACGACTACATCCGCATCACCCAGTTCCAGAGCGACACCGCGCCCGACCTCGAACACAAGCTCGGCGAGCTGATCGCCAAGGACGGCGCGCCCAAGGGCGCCGTGCTCGACCTGCGCAACAACCCCGGCGGACTGCTCACCGCCGCCGTGGGCGTCAGCGACGACTTCCTCAACGGCGGCACCATCGTCACCACGCGCGGCCGCCTGCCCGACTCCAACATGAGCTTCAGCGCCCACCACGGCGACCTGCTCAACGGCGCGCCGATGGTGGTGCTGGTGAACCACGGCACCGCTTCCGCCGCGGAGATCGTCTCCGGCGCGCTGAAGGACAACCGCCGCGCCCTGCTGATGGGCCAGCGCACCTTCGGCAAGGGCGTGGTGCAGACCGTGCTGCCGCTGGACGCCGACCATGCGGTGAAGATCACCACCGCGCGCTACTACACGCCCAACGGCACCTCGATCCAGGCCGAAGGCATCAAGCCGGACATTCCGCTCGCCGACCTCAGCGTGCAGAAGGCCGACAGCGATGCGGAACTGATCAGCTCCGAGGCCGACCTGCCCAACCACCTCGCCAACGAGAACGGCAAGGCAGGCGGCAACATCGACAACGACGGCAGCGCCGCCGAAGCCAAACTCGCCACCAGCGACTACGCGCTGGCGCAGGCGCTGAATGTGCTCAAGGGCATGGCGCTGGGGCGCGGGGCGCCAGTACCAGCGGCGAAATAAATATCGCTGCTGAAATGGTCTCTATGACACCGGAACAGGAAGCCGCCCGGAAAAAACAGCTCGTGTCTGCAGCCAAGGCTCTGTTGTCATTGCAGGTAGGCGTCAGTATCGGCAGCCAGCGCATAAGCAAGATTCTTCTTCGGCTGGACCTTCAGAACGACGAAACCTCGCAGGTTTTCCATCAGTTCAATCGAGCGATTCTCAGCTTTCCGGTCGGCAATGAGCGACTACTCTGGGCGTATCCAGCCCTCCTGGAGCGCGATGCCGAGCTCACAAGAATTGAAGCCGAGTTCAGGCCAAGACTTCTCAACGCCTGCATTGCGATCATCAGCCAGTACGGCTAACAACTCATCCTAGACGGCGGCTTTCGCCGAGCAAAAGTCACTCCTATAGCCGCTCGCCCTGGTCCGCCTCCAGCAATTCCGCCGGCAGCGGCAGCATGTCGATGCCGCGCGCGAACAACATCGCCTGGAAGCTCTCACCCATGCGGTCGGGCATGGTGAGCCGCTTCACTTCCTGCGCCAGACGGTAGCGCGCCGCCTCATCGGCGGCCTGCGTATGCGCGGTCTCGAAGACTTCCTGCAGACCGCTGGCAATGAGGAACTGCGCCTGCGGCAGGTAGGCGGCCACGCCGAAGCCGGCGCTGTTGCCGGCTTCGGCCAGCGCGGTGAAGTCCACCGAGGCGGTGAGGTCGTTGAGGCCGGGCAGCCACAGCGGGTCGCCGTGCGCGTGATGGCGGTAATGCGCCATCAGGGTGCCGTCGCGGCGGTCGGGCTGGTAGAACTCGCGGCGCACGTAGCCGTAGTCGACGAACAGCATCACGCCGGCTTCCAGCAAACCGGCCACGGCCTGCAGCCAGTACGGCAGCTGCGGCAGCAGCTCGGTACGGTAGCCGTCGGCGAATTCCTCGCCGATGTCGCGCTCGACGTGGCGCAGCGCGCCGGCCACCAGCGCGTCGGCAGGGCGATCCACGCGCATCAGGCGGCCTTCGCCATCCAGCGCCACGTATTCCTCGTAGACCTCGCCGCCCTTCATCGCGATGCGCGTGGTGGGCAGCGCGTCGATCACCTCGTTGGCGAACAGCACGCCGCGCCAACCATGGTCGGGCGGCCCGTCCAGCCAGCGGACGCGTTCGTTGATCTCGGCGGGCAACGCAGCGGCCAGGCGTTCGCGCTGGCGTTCGCGCAGGTCGGCGCTGGGCTCGAGTATCAGGTAACGGTGCGGCAGGCTGCCCGCTTCGGCCAGGGCTTTCAGCATCGTCTCGGCGAATGCGCCGCTGCCGCCGCCGAGCTCGATGAAGCTCGCCCCCTCGCCCAGCATGTCCAGCACCGGCGCCACCAGGTTCGCCACGCAGCGCGCGAACAGTTCGCCCAACTCCGGCGCGGTGACGAAATCGCCCGCCTCGCCGAACTTGGTCTTGCCCGCGCTGTAGTAGCCCAGCCCCGGCATGTACAGGCAGCGCTCCATGAATTGCGAGAACGGCATCGGTCCATGCGCGGCGATGTGCTCGCGCAGCTGCTGCAGCAGGCGCTCGGAATGCGCGCGCTCGTCGGCGGTCGGTTCGGGAAGGCGGGAGGCCATGCGGGCTGTCGTATCCGGTAAAGCGCCAAGGATAACGGATGCGCCGTCGCGGCCATCCGTGAACGTGTGCGGCGTTAGACTGGCGCGATGCCACTGACGCCCGCCCTGCTGGACTCCCTGCGCGCCATCTTCCCGCCTGCTGCGCTGTCCGTCGCCGAGGCCGAACGCCTCGCCTATGCCTACGACAATTCGCGGCTCAACGCCTTGCCGGATGCCGTGGCGTTTCCCACCGACCACGCGCAGGTCGAGGCGCTGGTGCGCGCCTGCCGCGAGCACCGCGTGCCGCTGGTGGCGCGCGGCCGCGGCAGCAACACCACGGGCGCCACGGTGCCGGTGGACGGCGGCGTGGTGGCGAGCTTCGAGCGGATGAACCGCATCCTGCGCATCGATCCGGACAACCGCCTCGCCGTGGTGGAACCCGGCGTGCTCAACGACGACCTGCAGCAGGCGCTCGCGCCGCACGGCTTCTTCTGGCCGCCCGACCCTTCCTCCGCGCCCTGGTGCAGCATCGGCGGCAACCTCGCCTGCAACTCGGCCGGACCCCGCACCGTGAAATACGGCAGCCCGCGCGAGAACACGCTGGGGCTGCGCGCGGTGGCCGGCACGGGCGAGAGCTTCCGCTGCGGCACGTACACCAGCAAGGGCGCGACGGGCTACGACCTGACGCGCCTGCTGATCGGCTCGGAAGGCACGCTGGCCTTGATCACCGAAGCCACGCTCAAGCTCACGCCACGGCCCTCCGCCGTGCGCACGCTGCGCGCGACGTACCGCGACGTGGGTGCGGCGGCGCGCGCGGTGGCGCGGATCATGGCGCAGCCGGTCACGCCCTGCGCGCTGGAGTTCATCGACGACGTGGCACTGAAGCTCGCGCGCGACTACGCGCCCGATGCCGGCGTGCCGGAGGCCGGTGCGCTGCTGATGATCGAAGTGGACGGCGAACCGGACGCCCTGCCCGCCGCCGCGGAAGCCGTGGCGCACGCCGCGCGCGGCGAGGGGCTGGTCGAACTGCGCGTGGCCGAAACCGCCGCGGAAACCAGAGCGCTGTGGAGCGCGCGCAAGGCGCTGTCGCCCGCGCAACGCAAACTGTCGCCGCACAAGATCAACGAGGACGTGGTGGTGCCGGTGAGCCGCCTGCCCGAACTGGTGGATGGCGTGAAGCGGCTGGCGGCGAAGCACGACCTGCCCATCGTCAGCTTCGGCCACGCTGGCAACGGCAACCTGCACGTCAACTTGCTGCCGCGCGACGATACCGAACGCGGACGCGCCCACGCCGCGCTGGCCGAACTGTTCGCACTGGTCATCGCGCTCGACGGCACGCTGTCGGGCGAACACGGCATCGGCATCGCCAAGCGCGACTTCATGCCCCTGGCGCTGTCGGGCGAAACGCTGCAGCTGATGCGCGGCGTCAAGGCCGCGTTCGACCCCGACGGCATCCTCAACCCGGGCAAGCTGCTGCCTTGAATACTGCCGCTGCCTTCGACCGGCTGCTCGCCGAGATCCGCGCCTGCCGCCTGTGCGCTGCGCACCTGCCGCTAGGGCCACGGCCCGTGGTGCAGGCATCGCTGCAGTCGCGCCTGCTGATCGTGAGCCAGGCACCGGGGCGCAAGGTGCACGACACCGGCATACCCTTCAACGACGTCAGCGGCGACCGCCTGCGCGAATGGCTGGGCATCGACAAGGACGTGTTCTACGACGCCGCGAAGATCGCCATCGTGCCGATGGGCTTTTGCTTTCCCGGCACCGGCAAGGGCGGTGACCTGCCTCCGCGCCCCGAGTGCGCGCCCACCTGGCACCCGCGCCTGCTGCCGCGCCTGGAGCAGGTCCAGCTGACGCTGGCGATCGGCCAATACGCGCAAGCCGGCTTGCTGGCCGATCGACGCGGCCGCACGCTCACCGATACCGTACTGGCTTGGCGCGAACACCTCGCCCGCGGCGTGCTGCCGCTGCCCCATCCGAGCCCGCGCAACCAGCTCTGGCTGAAGCGCAATCCGTGGTTCGAAACGGAACTGCTTCCGGAGCTGCGCAGACAAGTGAAACGCGCATTGCACTAAAGCCCGCCAAAGGCTCTCGCAGAACGCAAATACCCTCAGTTTCCAGATACGGCGCGGCGTGGCCGCTGTGCAGGACGTGTCGGCGGGAGTAGTTCCAACCCTCTCGACACAGCCTGCTCGTAGTTCCGGCGGATTGAATAAGGCCGTTTCTCTGGGTTACTTCTCTTGACTCCGGGCATCCTGCCCTCCGCCCTTCGGGCCAGCTTCGCTGTTCGCCACCGCTCCAAGCGGTGGCGTGGGCCAGCAAAGAGAAGTAACTCGGGCGCCGGCAGGCGTCCGAAACCGCTCTGTAGCTCGCGATAGCCCAGACCCTGAAAGAGCAAATCAAACCGCTCGCCGCGCAAAAACCAGGTGCAACCCGAACAGCACGAACACCGCCCCCGCGCAGCCGTCGATCCACCGTCCCAACCGCAGATATCCCCGCCGCATCGCCGGCAGCGCAAACACGCTCGCCACCAGCGCGAACCACAGCAGCGTCTCCGCCACCACCATCACCCACAGCCCCCAACGCGCGCTCGCGCCCACGCCATCGCCCACGAAGGCGGAGAAGATGCTGCCGAAATACACCACCGCCTTGGGATTGGCGAGGTTGGTGAACAGGCCGTTGCGCAGCGCGCGCCAGGAACCGTTCGCCAATCGCACCGCATGCGCGGCGGCATCGGGAGCCGGTGCGGTCAGCGCTCCGCGCAGCATCTTGAAACCCATCCAGCACAGGTAGATGCCGCCGCAGATGGCGATCAGCCGCTCCAGCCACGCCAGGCGATGCAGCAGCAGCTGCAGGCCGAGCAGCGCCAGGGCCGCCCACACGGCCACGCCCAGGGTGATGCCTACCACGCCGGCCAGCGCCTCGCGGCGCGAGTGGCTCACCGCGGTCTGCGAGACGTAGAAGAAGTCCGGCCCCGGGCTCATCAGGGCGATCAGCTGCACCACGGCGAGACTCAGGAAAAGGCTCATGCGCTGGCTCCATTCACGGTCCGCGCAGTGTAGCGGCGCGCCTTGCCGCACGGCGGCGGCTTCCTCTAACCTGCCGCGATACAACACCTGACACATGGCCACGGGACCGTCCCGGCCAAGGGGAGCCCGATCCATGAGCCTGAAGCAGCGCCTCGTCGCCCTGAATTTCCTCCAGTACTACATCTGGGGCGCGTGGTTGCTGACCATCGGCACGTGGTGGTTCCAGACCCTGCACTGGTCGGGCACCAGCTTCGGCGCGATCTTCTCGACGATGGGCATCGCCTCGCTGTTCATGCCTTCGCTGGCGGGCATCGTTGCCGACAAGTGGGTCAACGCCGAACGCCTGTACGGGCTGTTCCACATCCTGGGCGCGGCAGTGCTGCTCGTAATTCCTCATGCCAACGATCCACAGCAGATGTTCTGGGTGGTGCTGCTGTACATGTGTTTCTACATGCCCACCATCTCGCTTGCCATCGCTGTGGCGTACAACGCGCTGAAGCAGGAAGGCCTGGACGTGGTGAGCACCTATCCGCCGATCCGCGTGTGGGGCACTGTCGGTTTCATCGCCGCCACCTGGACGACCAGCCTGCTGGGCTTCAAGGCTTCCGCCGCGCAGTTCCATGTGGCGGCGGCGGCTTCGCTGCTGCTGGGCCTGTACGCCTTCACCCTGCCCAAGTGCCCGCCCAAGCTCGACGCTGCGCACAGCCGCAGCCTGATGGACCGCCTCGGGCTCACCTCGTTCGTGCTGTTCAAGAACCGCAACATGGCGGTGTTCTTCATCTTCGCCATGCTGCTGGGCGCGGCGCTGCAGCTCACCAACGCCTACGGCGACGCCTTCCTCAGCGACTTCGTGAAAGTGCCGGCGTACGCGAACCTGCTGACGGTGAAGTACTCCACCATCATCATCTCCATCTCGCAGTTCTCCGAAACCGCGTTCATCCTCACCATCCCGTTCTTCCTGAAGCGCTTCGGCATCAAGGCGGTGATGACGATGAGCATGCTGGCGTGGGTGCTACGCTTCGGCCTGTTCGGGCTGGGCAACCCGGCCGGCGGCCTGTGGATGATCGTGCTCTCCTGCATCATCTACGGCATGGCGTTCGACTTCTTCAACATCTCCGGTTCGCTGTTCGTCGAAGGCCAGGCCGACCCGAAGATCCGCGCCAGCGCGCAGGGTCTGTTCATGCTGATGACCAACGGCATCGGCGCGGTGCTGGGCAGCCTGATCGCGGGCTGGATGATCGACCGCTTCTTCACCGACCACGCCTGCAACGACGCGGTGCTGATCTGCAAGGACTGGCACGGCATCTGGCTGGCCTTCGCCGCCTATGCGCTGGTGATGGCGCTGCTGTTCGTGCCGCTGTTCAAGCACCGGCACGATGCGGGCGCCGCCGGGCACGGCGCGCCGGCGCACTGAACGGCGTCAGCTGCCGCCGTCGCCCGTCAGCAGGTGCTCCTGTACCAGCTGGCTGCGCGAGGCATCCAGGTGGCCGCTGGCGTCGAAGTGCAGCACCACCAGCCAGTCGTACACGTCGCCCGGCCATGTCTTGCGGCCGGTGATGGCCTTGGGGTCGCCGCCGAAGGCCTCGATCAGCTTGTCGATGTGGCCGTGGTGCCAGGCGATCAGCACGACTGGCGCCGAGTTGTCCTTGCCCAGCGACTTCACCAGCTTGTCCACGTCCGCGTCGGCGTACGGCTGCTCGATCGGCAGACCGAGACGCTGCGATAGCGGTGTCAGCGTAAGGCGCGGCCGCATGCTGTTCTTGCTGTCCCTGGTGGCGATCAAGCGCCCCGGCACCAAGCTCTGGCCATCGAGCTGCAGCGGGTCGAAATAGCTGGCGTAGGCCTGCGCGCGCTGCTCGCCCTGCGGGCTCAGTCCGCTGCCCGAGGCCGGTTTTTCGGCATGCCGCACGATCAGCACGGTGACGTCGCGCAGCCCGCGGCTGCCCTTGTCGCCATGGTCGTGGTGCGCCAGCGCCGCCGTCGGCAACAGCAGCAGCAACGACAAGAACATCCATGCGTGCCTGCGCCAGATCGTATCCATGCAGTGTCTCCGTCGGTTCATCGGGTTCAAGAGGTCGGCCGGGTACAATACCGGCATGCAGATCGGCCCTTACCGCATCGACCCGCCGCTGGCGCTGGCCCCCATGGCCGGCGTCACCGACAAGCCGTTCCGCCTGCTGTGCAAGCGGCTGGGCGCGGGCCTGGCCGTATCCGAGATGACAACGGCCGACCCGCGTCTCTGGCATACACGCAAGTCGCTGCGCCGCATGGACCACGAAGGCGAGCCCGAGCCGGTGAGCGTGCAGATCGCCGGCTACGACCCGGCGATGCTGGCTGAGGCCGCACGCTTCAACGTGGCCAACGGCGCGCAGATCGTCGACATCAACATGGGTTGCCCGGCGAAGAAGGTCTGCAATGTGTGGTCGGGCTCCGCCCTGCTGCAGGACGAGCCGCTGGTGGCGCGCATCTGCAAGGCGGTGGCCGACGCAGTGGACGTGCCGGTGACGCTGAAGATCCGCACCGGCTGGGACCGCCAGAACAAGAACGCGCTGGCCATCGCGCGCATCGCCGAGGACGCCGGCATCGCCGCGCTGGCCGTGCACGGCCGCACCCGCGCCGACAAGTACGAAGGCGAGGCCGAATACGAAACCATTGCCGCGGTGAAGGCCAGCGTGCGCATCCCGGTGTTCGCCAACGGCGACGTGATCACGCCGCAGCAGGCCAGACACGTACTGGCCGCCACCGGCGCAGATGCGCTGATGATCGGCCGCGGCGCGCAGGGCCGGCCGTGGATCTTCCGCGAGATCGCCCACTACCTCGCCACCGGCGAGCTGCTGCCCGAACCCACGCCCGCCGAAGTGGCGACGATCCTGCTCGGCCATCTCGAACACCTCTACGCCTTCTACGGCGAACAGGCCGGCGTGCGCATCGCGCGCAAGCACCTTGGCTGGTACGCGAAGGACCGGCCCGAGAACGCCGCGTTCCGGCAGGTGGCGAACCGCGCCGAGAGCGCGCAGGAACAGTTGCGGCTGGTGCGCGATTATTTCGATGCGCTGGCGACGGGCGAGCTGCTGGCGGCCTGACGAAGAAGGGCCAGCCCGCCCGGCGGTCGATCAATGCGACTGGAAAGGCTTGGCCGGCAACCGCGCCGCCAACAGGAATCCCTCGCGCCGCGTGGGCGCCACCATGCCGAACACCGGCACAAAGGCATGGCCGTCCCAGCGCCATAGGCCCAGCAGCCAGTCGTCGCTGCTACGCCAGCCCAGTGCGGCGTGGCCGATCCGGCCCAGCAGCCATTCGCCCTGCCAGCGAATGGGGAAGAACACGCTGCCGTCGTCGAATCCGCGGTAACCCGTGTAGCCATCGCCAGGATGGGTGTAGCTCTTTGGCGCGTCGGCCCACGGCAGCTCCTTCAGGCCATCCTCTTTCCCGGCGCGCTGCCGCAGCGTCTCGAACTGCGCCTGCGCATCGGCCGGAACGTGACCGGCCAAGGCATCGGCATCGCGGCTACGCACATAGCGATCCAGCACCTTGCCGGCCAGCGCGGACAGTCCGGCGCAATCGGCCTGCGCGCATTGCACGTATTGCGGCGAAGTGCGGTAGTCGTAGCGCACCAGCGCGCGCGCCGGCGCACCCCAGCGGCTGCCGTCCCATTGCTGCGTCTCGATGTCGCTGGCCGCGATGCTGGAGTCGTCCGACTGCAAGGCATAGGCGCGGTTCTGGAACTCGACCAGCCAGCCCTGCGTCGTCCAGCAGTTCTGGGACAGCGTTTCCGGCACGGGCACGGGCTGCACGGCTCGTCCCTGCCAACTGAAAAGCGCCATGGTGACGCAATCCGCCGTACCTGCCACCGAATAGAGCGCCCCCAGATGCAGTTCGTCGAGGCGCAGCAGCTTGGGCCCGACGGTCAGTGCGCTCGGCATCTCGATGCCTGCATCGTCGCCCAGCTTGGCCAGGGGTGCCGTATCGAACGGCAGCGGCTTCGATGGATCGTAAGGCTGTTCCTTCGCCAGCTTGAACACCGAACCATCGCCGCCCAGCGCTTCGGCCTGGGAAGGCGCCGACGGCTGGCCGGCGAGATGCTTCACGATGGCGGCAAGCAAGGGCGCATCCGTCGGCGGGGCATCGAAGACGTGTTCCAGGAACGCGATGCGCTCCCGATAAAGGTCCGTCGCGTACCGCGTGGTCTTGAGTTGCGCAGCCTGCAGCACGGCATCGTTGCGTTCGCCCAGCCAGTTGCGCTGGTCGCGCAGCAGGGCATCCGCCTGCGTGCCGGCCTTGGTGCGCGCCTGCGCGAAGGCCTGCGTCATCTGGCCGTCGAGCCCGGACCATTCGGCATTGCCGCAGATCTGGCGTTCGGCCGCGCTGCCGGCCTTCGCGCAATCGAATCCCGCCGCCCATGCCAGCGGCGCCGCGCCCAGCAGGGCCAGCGCCAACGACACCTTCATTCCGATCGAACGCATGTCCGCCCCCTGCCTGTGCAGTGATGCGGAATTCTCCCACGCCTTCCGTCGCATCCTGCGGCCGCATGCAGGCGTAGCCATGGCAAGACGGAGGCAGATCGCGTCAGCCACCCTCGCCGCACCGGCGGGGCCGGGTTTCAGGCAGCCAGCTCGTGCGGCATCTCCACCATCGTCAGGCGCAACCGCGGCGGCAGCTCGGCCAGCACCTCGCCACGATGTCCGAGCAGGCGCAGCACGCCGTCCGCGTCCTCGGTCAGCGCGGTGAGGCTCTCCACCCAATCGCCGTCGTTCGCATAGATCAGGCCGTTCCGCTCGATCAGCCCGGCGCGGTGGATGTGGCCGCACACGATGCCGTCGAGCTGGCGCCGCGCGACGTCGTCCAGGCCCGCCTGCACGAAGCGCTCGATGTAGCGCTCCGCGGCATTGCTGCGCCGCTTCACGAACTCCGACAGCGACCAGTAGCGCAGGCCGGCGCGCCGGCGCGCGATGTTGAGCCAGCGGTTGCAGGTGAGGATGCGGTAGTACAGCCAGTCGCCCAGGCGTTCCTGCAGGCCGCCGAACTGGGTGACGTTGTCGTAGTCGTCGCCGTGCGTGACCAGCAGGCGGCGGCCGTCGGCGGTGACGTGGACCGCGCGCCGGCGCACCCGCATGCCGGGCAGCATCAGGCCGCACACACGGCGCAGCGGACGGTCATGGTTGCCTGGCACGTAGATGATTTCCGTACCGCGTGCGTGCAATCCGTGCAGCGCCTCGATCACACGGGTATGCGCGCTGCTCCACTGCGAGCGGCGCTGCGCCATCCACCACAGGTCGACGATGTCGCCCACCAGATACAGCTGCTTGCAGCGCAGGCCGTCGAGGAAGTCCGCCAGCTCGGCGGCATGGCAATGCCGCGTGCCGAGGTGCACGTCGGAAATGAACACCGCGTTCCATGGCCGCTGCGCCACCGCGACGAGCCGCCTCATGCCGGCACGCTCCGCGCCTGCAGGTAGCGTTGTCGCTTGCGCGGCCGCACGCATTCGAGATCCACCTCGATGAGTCCGTCGATGGCGCCGCTGAAATCCGGGTCCACGCCGAAGGCGAGGAAACGCGCGCCACCGGGTTCGCACAGCTCGGTGTATTGCTTGTAGAGCATCGGCACCGACGCGCCCAGGCGGCCCAGTGCCGTTTTCAGTGCGTCGAACGCCGCGCCGCCATCCTCCTGCTCATTGGGCATGGGCGCCGCGCCGGCGGGAACGAACGGCCGCCGCGCGGTGGCCAGCAACTGCGCACTGCCGTGATAGCGCCGGTAGTAATCCACGATCTGCTCGCTGGCCGCGCTCGGCATGGCCGCGCTGATCGACACCGCGCCGTAGAGGTAGCGCACGCCCGGATAGCGCTGCAGATACGCACCGATGCCCTGCCACAGGTAGTCGAGGCTGCGGCTGCCCCAGTAGTCGGGCACCACGAAACTCCGCCCCAGCTCCAGCCCCGAGGCCAGCCGCGGCACCGCTTCGTCCTCGTAACGGAACAGCGATGCGGTGTACAGGCCGGCCAGTCCGCTGTGCGCCAGCGCCTCGGCGCCGCGCATCACCCGGTAGGCGCCGGCGATGCGCGACGCTTGCGCGTCCCACACCAGGATGTGGTCGTAATGCGCGTCGTAGGCATCGAGGTCGCGGCTGCGGCCGGTGCCTTCGCCGACCTCGCGGAAACTCAGTTCGCGCAGCCGCCCGATCTCCTGCAGCAGCGGCGAGCCGCCGGCATGGCGCGCAAGGCGGATCTGCTTGCCGTCGCCGGTGCAACCGAGCAGCTCGGTCGCCTCGACGGCACGCGCGAGCACATCGGCATCGATCGCTGGCGCCAGCGGTTGCCGGCCGATCGGAGCAACGGCGGCCACCGGCGCGCGGCCGCTCGCGTAGAGCGCACGGCGGATGCGCTTCAGCGCCATGCCTTCGTCCTCGTCCTCGTCCTGCGCCAGCGACAGCAGTTCGCCCACGTGCAGGCGCATCGGGCGCTGACGACGGCCGAACATCTCGCGCGGCAGCAGCGCCGTGGAGGCCGGGCGCCACAGCGCGGAAATCCCGTAAAACAACGCCGAATTGCGCGCCTCGATGCGCACCGGCAACACCGGCGCCGCGGCACGCCGCGCAAAGCGCAGGAAGCCGGGACGCCAACGCGTGTCGCGCACGCCGCCCGGCCCCAGCCGCGAGACTTCGCCGGCGGGAAACACGATCACGCATTCGCCGTCGCGCAGCGCGCGTTCTACCCGGCGCAGACTGGCCGCGCCGGCGCCGCCGCCGAACACGCGCACCGGCAGCAGCAGTTCCGCCAGCGGCTCCACCAGCTCCAGCACTTCGTTGGCGACGATGCGCACGTCGCGGCGCACCCGCCCCACCATGTCCAGCAGCGCCAGCGCATCGAGGCCGCCGCAAGGATGGTTGGCGACGATCAGCAGCGGCCCCTGCGGCGGGATGCGCGCCAGCGTTTCCTCGTCCACGTCGTAGCGCAGTTGCACGAAGCGCAGCGCCGCCTCGACGAAGGCGAAGCCGTGCAACCCGGCATGTTCCGCCTCCGCGCAGAAGGCATCGATGCCATCCAAGCCCGACCAGCTTGCCCATCCGTGCAGCAGCGGAGTGGCGAGTCGCCCGCGGTGGCCGCGGAACAAGTGCGGATAGCGTTGCTGCAAACGCTGTTCGATGGCTTGCATGGCGAGTCTCCCGGCTTGGCCTGCCGCAAGATTCCGCGGTTACCGGGACGGCTGCGTTGCGCTGCTGCGTCAGCAGCGTGACAGCCCCGGGCCGCCGGATCGCCCATGGCGTTTGGACGGCCATCTGCCCATTGACGGATGCCCCTGCGCGGCGTAACTTGCGCAGCGCCGAGGTTTTCATCTCTTCATTCGAATGCGGAGATGAAATTAAAAGGGAAGCCGGTGCGAATCCGGCGCTGCCCCGCAGCGGTATGTGGAAACGACCTTCGCCACCAGCACTGGGCCCCTACGCCCGGGAAGCGGCGGACAGTAGGCGGTCGGCGTATTTGCCGGCCTCGTCCACGAGCCCGAAGACCTGCCCCGGCGAAGCCTGCGCGTCACGCGAAAGCGTGCGTGCGGACTTCCATCGGCCTGGCTCTCCGCGGGGAGCGCCGCGCCCGCCGCAGGCACTGCGGCGGCTGCGTCGCGCCCGCGTGAGCCGGTTCGCCCGCGGGGGCGAAGGTCAACGGTGCGGCAATCGCTGCGCCTCCTTCGTTCCTCTTTGCCCCTACCCGCAAGAGGAATCATCCATGTCACTCGTTACCCACCCCGGCTTTCCGCGCATCGGTCTGAAGCGGGAACTGAAACGCGCGCTCGAAGCGCACTGGCGCGGCGAAACGCCCGCCGAGGCCCTGCTCGACACCGCCCGCGAACTGCGCGCGCGGCACTGGCGGCTGGCGCGCGACGCCGGCGCCGACGTCGTGCCCTGCAACGACTTCAGCCTGTACGACCACGTGCTCGACACCGCCGTGCTGTTCGACGCCATCCCGGACCGCTACCGGCCGCTTTTCGCGGGTAGCCGTCTGGACGGCTATTTCGCGATGGCCCGCGGCCACCGCCGCGACGGCCACGACCTGCATGCGCTGGAAATGACCAAGTGGTTCGACACCAACTACCACTATCTCGTACCGGAGCTGCATGCCGGCCAGCGCTTCGCCCTGGTCGGCGACAAGCCGTTGGCGGAGTTCCGCGAGACGCAGGCGCTGGGCCACGCGGCGCGGCCGGTGCTGCTGGGTCCCGTGTCGTTCCTGCTGTTGTCCAAGACCGTGGACGGCAGCGACCGGCTCGCCCTGCTCGATGCCCTGCTGCCCGCCTACGCCGAGCTGCTGCGCAGACTTGCCGAAGCCGGTGCGGAATGGGTGCAGCTCGACGAACCCTGCCTGGTGCTCGACCAGGACGCCGACGATCACGCCGCCTACCGCAAGGCCTACGCGGCGCTGGCCACGGCGAACGGACCCAGGATCCTGCTCGCCAGCTATTTCGGTGCGCTGGGCGACAACCTCGCGCTGGCCGCCGGCCTGCCGGTGGACGGCCTGCACATCGACCTGGTGCGCGCGCCGCAGCAGCTCGATGCCGTGCTCGATGCACTGCCCGAAGGACGCGTGCTCAGTGCAGGCGTGGTCGACGGCCGCAACGTGTGGCGCAGCCGCCCGGGGCAGGTGCTTCCGCTGCTGCGCAAGGCGCACGCGCGCCTTGGTGGCGAGCGGCTGTGGCTCGCGCCGTCCTGCTCGCTGCTGCACGTACCGATCGACCTGGATGCCGAAACGGCCTTGCCCGAGGCACGCCGCATTTCGATGGCGTTCGCCAAGCAGAAACTGGAAGAGCTGCATGTCTATGCCGAAGCGCTGGCCGGCCACGCCGAAGCGGAAGCGGCGCTGCATGCGCAACAGACCCTGCTCGACCGGCAGTCCCAGCAGGCCGGCGTGCTGAACCCGGCCGTGCGCAGCCGCCTGCACGCACTCAGCCCGCAGACGGCCTTGCGCCGATCGGCCCATGCCACGCGCCGCATCGCGCAGGACGAAGTGCTCGCGCTGCCGGCGCTGCCCACCACCACGATCGGCTCCTTCCCGCAGACCGACGAGCTGCGCCAGGCCCGCGCCGCGCATCGCGCCGGCAAGCTGGCCGACAAGGCCTACGAGGACCGGCTCGAGGCCGAGATCGAACGCGTGGTGCGCTTCCAGGAGGAGGTCGGCCTGGACGTGCTGGTGCACGGCGAGCCCGAGCGCAACGACATGGTGGAGTACTTCGGCGAGCAGCTCGACGGCTACCTGTTCACCAGGCTCGGCTGGGTGCAGAGCTACGGCTCCCGCTGCGTGAAGCCGCCGGTGATCTGGGGCGATGTCGCCAGACCCGCGCCGATGACGGTGTACTGGTCGGCGTTCGCGCAGTCGCTCACCGACAGGCCGATGAAGGGCATGCTCACCGGCCCCGTCACGATGCTGCAGTGGTCGTTCGTGCGCGACGACCTGCCGCGCGAGACGGTGTGCCGGCAGATCGCGCTGGCATTGCGCGACGAGGTGCACGACCTGGAAGCCGCCGGCATCCGCGCGATCCAGATCGACGAACCCGCGCTGCGCGAAGGCCTGCCGCTGCGCCGCGCCGACTGGCCGGCCTATCTCGCCTGGGCGGTGGAATGCTTCCGCATCACGGCCGGCGGCGTGCGCGACGCCACGCAGATCCACACCCATATGTGCTACTCGGAGTTCAACGACATCATCGAGGCGGTGGCCGCGATGGACGCCGACGTGATCTCGATCGAGACCAGCCGCTCGCGGATGGAACTGCTGGATGCCTTCGTGCGCTTCCGCTACCCCAACGGCATCGGCCCCGGCGTGTACGACATCCACTCGCCGCGCGTGCCGACGCAGGAGGAGATGCTGGCCCTGCTGCGCAAGGCGCTGGAGGTGCTGGACGCCGGCCAGCTGTGGGTGAATCCGGATTGCGGCCTGAAGACCCGCGGCTGGAAGGAAACCGAACCCGCGCTGCGCGGCATGGTGGCGTGCGCCCGGCAACTGCGCGCGGAACTGGCCGCCACGGCCGCCGCCTGAACCGGCGCGGCCCCGGTCTCGTGCCGGGGCCGCAGCCGTCCAGACGGCTGAACACCCGCCTAACCTCCGCCCCGCCAGAATCCTCCGGGCTGCAAAACAGGGGGTGGCGGTGTATCATGCCGCACCTTTTTATCTCTTTATCCGTACACGAGGATATAAACCTGATGTCCAGCCATCTGTTCACTTCCGAATCGGTCTCCGAGGGCCATCCGGACAAGGTCGCCGACCAGATCTCCGACGCCGTGCTCGACGCGATCCTCGCGCAGGATCCGCGCGCCCGCGTGGCCTGCGAAACCATGGTCAAGACGGGCGTGGCCATCGTCGCTGGCGAAATCACCACCAGCGCCTGGATCGACCTCGAGGCGATCACCCGCAAGGTGATCCTGGACATCGGCTACGACTCCAGCGAAGTCGGCTTCGACGGCGCCACCTGCGGCGTGCTGAACCTGATCGGCAAGCAGTCGCCCGACATCAACCAGGGCGTGGACCGCAAGAAGCCCGAGGAACAGGGCGCCGGCGACCAGGGCCTGATGTTCGGCTACGCCACCAACGAAACCAAGGACTACATGCCGGCGGCGATCCACTACTCGCACCGCCTGGTCGAGCAGCAGGCCAAGGTCCGCAAGAAGAAGAACTCGCCGCTGCCGTGGCTGCGCCCGGACGCCAAGAGCCAGGTCACCCTGCGCTACGAGAACGGCGTGGCCACCGCCATCGATGCCGTGGTGCTCAGCACCCAGCACGATCCGGACGTGAAGCAGAAGCACCTGATCGAAGCCGTGCGCGAGGAGATCCTCAAGCCCGTGCTGCCGGCCAAGCTGCTGCACAAGGGCACCAAGTTCCACATCAACCCGACCGGCAAGTTCGTCATCGGCGGACCGGTGGGCGACTGCGGCCTCACCGGCCGCAAGATCATCGTCGACACCTACGGCGGCTGGGCCCGCCACGGCGGCGGTGCGTTCTCGGGCAAGGATCCGTCGAAGGTGGACCGTTCCGCCGCCTACGCCGCGCGCTACGTGGCCAAGAACATCGTGGCCGCCGGCATCGCCGACCGCTGCGAGGTGCAGGTGAGCTACGCCATCGGCGTGGCCGAGCCGACCTCGATCTCGGTGACCACCTTCGGTACCGGCAAGATCAGCGACGACAAGATCGAGAAGCTGATCCGCAAGCACTTCGACCTGCGCCCGTACGGCATCCTCAAGATGCTGGATCTGATCCACCCGATGTACCAGCAGACCGCCAGCTACGGCCACTTCGGCCGCAGCCCCTACGAGGTGAAGGCCGCCGACGGCAGCAAGTTCACCGCGTTCTCGTGGGAAAAGACCGACAAGGCCGACCTGCTGCGCGCGGACGCCAAGCTGAAGTAACCGACGTCCGTCGGCACCAACAAAAACGGGCCGCTCGCGCGGCCCGTTTTTTTATTTGATGGCACTGCCCGGATTGACGCGGGCAATCGCAATCGCGTCAGACCCGCTCAGTCGTCCGCATCGTTGCGCGAAGCGACCATCACGGCCGCCTTCTTCGCCGTCCGCGAATGACGCGCCGCGAGGCGCGGCGCCGCGCGATGGCGCGCATGATGCGCGGTGACCCGGCGGCCGCCGCGCGCGGCCATCACGGTGGACTTCTTGGCGCCATGCGACGAGCGGACCGGCACGTGGCGCTGCGAAGCCGGCACGGTATCCGCGTCGGCGGTCTCGATCGGCGAGATCGCCTGGAGCAGGCGCGCGGCACGGCTGCCGGCGCGCACGCCGCCGGCCTGGGCAACCAGGAGCGCCGGGGTCTGGCGGCCGTCGAAACTGTCGTCCAGCAGGCGCGCCATCAGGGCGTCGCGGCCGCCGGCGGTGCGGCTGCCCAGCACCACGGCGAACAGACGATGGTCGTCGCGCGTGGCGGTGGAGGCGAGGTTGAAGCCGGAGGCATCGGTGAAGCCGGTCTTCAGCCCGTCCATGCCGGGATAGCGGTACATCAGGTTGTTGTGGCCGCGCACGATGTGACCGCGGAACACGAACTCCTGGGTGGCGAAGAAATGCGCGTACTGCGGGAAGTCGCGGTACAGCGCCATCGCCAGCTTCACCAGGTCGTGCGCGGTGGAGGTGTTGTTCGGATCGGGCAGGCCGGAGGCGTTGGCGAAGTGCGTGTCGGTCATGCCGAGCAGCGCGGCCTGCGCATTCATCATGTCGGCGAAGTGGCCCTCGTTGCCGCCGATGCCTTCGGCCATCACGGTGGCGGCGTCGTTGGCCGACTTGGTGATCATGCCGAGGATGCAGTCCTGCACCGAGATGCTCTGTCCGGCGCGCAGGCCCAGCTTGGTGGGCGACTTGTTCGCCGCCCAGCTGGACACCGGCATGTTCTGGTCCAGGCCCAGCTTGCCGCTCTTCAACTCCTGGAAGGTGATGTAGAGCGTCATCATCTTGGTCAGCGAGGCGGGGTAGTCGCGCTGGTCGGCGTTGACCTGCTGCACGATCTGGCCGGTGCTGCCGTCGACGACGATGGCGGCATAGCCGGCATGCGCCGCGCACGCAAAGCTGCCGAGGCCGCAGAGCAGCACCAGCATCAGCATCGCGCGCAGATGCCCCAGCATCCGCCCCAGCCCCGTCGATTCGATGGCCACCCGACTATTCCTCGCAAACAAACCGCAACATTACCGCGCGTGGTCGCGACCATAACGCAAGGAGTCGGTGAAATCCAGAGGCAAGACTTGAAATTAATTCGTTAAATCCATGTTCCACAAAGGATTGTCCAGACCCATTCGCGACGGTACGCAGCGCGCCCGTCGGCCCGGGCCAGCTAGAATAGGTCTATGTCCCTGATACAACTCCATCACGTCGATTTCAGCATCGGCGGCCCCCTCCTGCTCGAACACGTCGATCTGTCCATCGACCGCAACGAGCGCGTGTGCATCGTCGGCCGCAACGGCGAAGGCAAATCCACCCTGATGAAGCTGATCGCCGGCGAACTGAAGGCCGACGACGGCGAAGTGCGCGTGCAGAACGGCATCGTCATCGCGCGCATGGCGCAGGAGGTGCCGCAGGGCACCGCCGGCAGCGTGTTCGACGTGGTGGCGCAAGGGCTGGGCGACCTCGGCCAGCTGCTGGCGCGGTATCACCATCTGCTGCACGAAGGCGACCTGGATGCGCTGGGCGAAGTGCAGGCGCAGATCGAGGCGCGCCACGGCTGGGACCTCGACCGTCGCGTCACCGAAGTGCTGACCCGGCTGGAACTGCCCGCCGACACCGACTTCGCCGCGCTCTCCGGCGGCATGAAGCGCCGCGTGCTGCTGGCGCAGGCGCTGGTGCGCAAACCCGACGTGCTGCTGCTGGACGAGCCGACCAACCATCTCGACATCGAAGCCATCGGCTGGCTGGAAGGTTTCCTGAAATCCTTCGAGGGCAGCCTGCTGTTCGTCACCCACGACCGCAGCTTTCTGCAGGCGCTGGCCACGCGCATCGTGGAGATCGACCGCGGCCAGCTCACCGACTGGCCCGGCGATTACGACAACTACCTGCGCCGCCGCGAAGAACGCCTGCACGCCGAGGCGCAGGCCAACGCGCTGTTCGACAAGAAGCTGGCGCAGGAAGAAGTGTGGATCCGCCAGGGTATCAAGGCCCGCCGCACGCGCAACGAAGGCCGCGTGCGCGCGCTGAAAGCCCTGCGCGTGGAACGCGCGGAGCGCCGCGAACTGTCCGGCAAGGTGAAGATGACCGCCGCCAGCGCGCAGGCTTCCGGCAAGAAGGTGATCGATCTCGAGCACGTGCACCAGAGCTACGGCGGCCGTGTGTTGATCGACGACCTGAGCACCACCATCCTGCGCGGCGACCGCGTGGGCATCATCGGCCCCAACGGCGCGGGCAAGAGCACGCTGCTGAAAATCATGCTGGGCGAACTCAAGCCCCAGCGTGGCAGCGCCACGCTGGGCACCGGCATCCAGGTTGCCTATTTCGACCAGCACCGCCTGCAGCTGGACGACACGCAGAACGCACTGGACAACGTGGCCGAGGGCCGCGAGTACATCGAACTCGACGGTCAGCGCAAACACATCATCGGCTACCTGCAGGACTTCCTGTTCTCGCCGGAACGCGCCCGCGCGCCGATCACCCGACTCTCCGGCGGCGAACGCAACCGCCTGCTGCTGGCCAAGCTGTTCGCGCAGCCGTCCAACCTGCTGGTGATGGACGAACCCACCAACGACCTCGACGTGGAAACGCTGGAACTGCTGGAGGAACTGCTCGCCGGCTACCAGGGCACCCTGCTGCTGGTCTCGCACGACCGCGCCTTCCTCGACAATGTGGTGTCGAGCACGCTGGTGCTGGAGGGCGAAGGCGGGGTCGGCGAATACGTGGGCGGGTACAGCGACTGGCTGCGGCAGCGGCCTGCGGCAAGCACACCTGTCCCCGCTCCGTCCGCGAAAAGCCAGGCAGCTGTATCCGCTCCCGCAGCGGAAGCCAAGCGCAAACTGAGCTACAAGGACCAGCGCGAACTGGAGCAGTTGCCCGCGCGCATCGAGCAGCTCGAAGCCGACATCGCCGCACGCGGCGAAGCGATGAACGATCCGTCGTTCTTCCAGCAGGACAGCGCCGCCATCGTCAAGGCGAACGAGGCGCTGGCGAAGCTGCAGCAGGAGCTGGAAAGCGCCTACGCGCGCTGGACCGAACTGGACGGCTGAGCGCGCAGCCTATCCCTTCTCCCCTGCCGCGGCGTGGCTCGGCAGCCACAGCCGCGCCAAAGCGCCGTGCGCACCCTCGCGCGCCACCAGGGCCACGCCGCCCTCGTGCGCCTCGGCGATCTGCCGCGCCAGCGCTAGGCCGATGCCGGAGCCGCCGGGCTTGGTGGTGAAGAACGGCACGAACAGGTTGTCGCTGGGCGGCGGCCCGGGGCCGTCGTCTTCCACTTCGATCACGGCGCGCTCCCCGTCGCGACGCCAGCGCAACCGCACGCCGCCATCCGGCAGCGAAGCCTCCACCGCATTGCGCACGAGATTGATCAGCGCCTGTTCGAGCTGGTCGGGATCGGCCGTTACCGTCAATGGCTCGCCAGCCTCCACGGCTACCGTCACGCGCTGTTCCAGCTTCGCCAGCTTGGCCAGCAATGCGGACAGCTCCACCGCGCGCGGCTGCGGCGGCGGCAGGCGCGCCAGCTTGCTGTAGCTGGAGAGGAAACGCCCCAGCGCCTCGGCGCGGTGGCCGATCAGCTCCAGGCCGCCGCGAAAATCCTCGCGCCAGTCCTCGGGCAAGGGATCGCGCGCGGCCAGCGTGGCCAGGGTACCGGCCATCGACTGGATCGGCGCCAGCGAGTTGTTGACCTCGTGGCCCAGCACGCGCAACAGGCGCTGCCACGCCACGCGTTCTTCTTCGCGCAGCACGCGGCCCACGTCGTTGATCACCAGCAGCTGGCCGCCACGGCCGCCGCTGCGCAATGCCGCATGGCGGATCTCGAAGCGACCGCTGCGCCCGGGAAACACATGCCGGAGCAGGCGCGCCGATGGTCCTTCCAGCAACGAGGCCAGACCGAGTTCCGCCGCGCTGAGGCCGAACAGGCGATGGCGCTCGGCATCCAGCAGGCGCTGCGCCGCCGGGTTGAGCAAACGCAGTCGTTGGCCTTCGTCGAACACGAACACCGCACTGTCCAGTGCCGCCAGTGTCTTGCCCAGCAGGTAGGAGGATTCCTCGAACTCCAGCCGTTCGCGCTGCAGCCGCTCGGCCAGCGCGTTGATGTCGTAGATCGCGTCGCCCAGCACGCCGCCCTGCACGCCGCGCAGGCTGTAATCGCCCTGGCGCAGGGCCTCCAGCAGTCCGGACAGCGTATACAGCGGGAACACCACGCGGCGGTACTGCCAGCGCGCGAGCAGCAACGTGGCGACAACCGCAATGGCCACGCACGCCCAGCGCAATGGCTCGTCCAGAGGCATCCAGGCGAGCGCCATCGAGGCGAGCAACGTGGGCGTCGCCACCAGCAGGCCGCCGAGCAGCACGCGCCGCTCGAAGCGAGGCATGCGGCCGGCGCGCTGCAGGGATGGCTCAGTCGGCATCGACGGCGGCGTCGCGCAGGTCGTGCTTGTCCAGGCGCCGGTACAGCGACTGCCGCGTGATGCCCAGTGCGTCGGCGGCACGCTGCAGGTTGCCGTCGAAACGCTCCAGCGCACGCTGCACCAGATGCGCCTCGGCCTGCTCCAGCGTCATGCCGTCGAGATCCGTCGAGAGCGGTGCGGCGGCCTCGCCGAAAGCCAGCGCCGCCGCGCCCACCTCGGCATGCTCGGCGAGCAGCGCGGCGCGCTCCATCAAATGCTGCAGTTCGCGTACGTTGCCGGGCCAGCGCCATGCCGTCAGCGCGCGCTCGGCCGAGGGCGCCAGCCGCAGCCCGTCGCGTCCGTACCGCTGCGCGTTGCTGGCGAGAAAGGCGCGCGCTAGCGGCAGGATGTCCTCCACGCGATCGCGCAGCGGCGGCAAGCGCACTTCCAGCGTATTGAGGCGATAGAGCAGGTCCTTGCGGAAGCGGCCCGCGGCCACCTCGGCGACCAGGTCCGCATTGGTGGCCGAGACCAGCCGCACGTCCGTCTTCTGCGTGCGCGATGAACCCAGGCGCTCGAATTCGCCGTCCTCCAGCACGCGCAGCAGCTTCGGCTGCTGCGAAGCCGGTACGTTGCCCACTTCGTCGAGGAACAGCGTGCCGCCGTCGGCCAGTTCGAAGCGGCCGATGCGCTCGCTCTTGGCGTCGGTGTAGGCGCCGCGCACATGGCCGAACATTTCCGACTCGAACACGCTCTCCGCGATGCCGCCCATGTTCACCTTGACCAGCGAGCGCGCCGCACGCGGCGAGCGCTGGTGCAGCAGCTGCGCGATCACGCCCTTGCCAGTGCCGTTCTCGCCCAGCACCAGCACGTTGGCGTCGCTGGATGCGACGCGCTCGACCAGCGCCACCACGCGGCGCATGGCCGGCGACTCGGCGATGAAATCCTCGCCCGTCTCGCCACGCAGCAGCGCGTTCTCCGCCTCCAGCCGGCGCTGCCTGCGCGCGCCCTCGGCCAATGCGATCTGTGCGCGCAGCACGCTGACGAGGCGCGTGTTGTCCCACGGCTTCTCGATGAAATCGGCGGCGCCGCGGCGCATCGCCTCCACCGTGAGCGGCACGTTGCCCCATGCCGTCATCGTCACCACCGGCAATTCGGGCGAAAGCTGGCGCAGGTGTTCCAGCAGGTGCAAGCCTTCCTCGCCCGACGTGGTGTCGCGCGAGTAGTTGCAGTCGATCAGTGCGCAGGCGAACTCGCGCTTGCGCACCGCCTCCAGCGCCGCCGCCGGATCGGCCACGCCGACGCTGGCGATGCCCTCGGCCTTCAGCAGCAGGCGCAAGGCCTCGCGCACGTCAGCCTGGTCGTCGGCGATCAGGACGGTGGGATTCGATTCGCGCGCCATGCGTTCGTTCATCCGTGCAGTGTAAGGGTCACTCGTAGCGCAGCGCGACCGCGGGATCGACGCGCAGCGCGCGCAGCAGCGGCACCAGTGCGGCGAATGCGGAGACGCCGATCACCAGCAGCAGCACCGGCACGAACACCGCCGGATCATGCGCGCGCGTGTGCAGGCCCGGGTCGGCCAGCACGCCCGACCACGGCACGGCCAGCAGCAGGCCGATGCCCAGCCCGAGACCGAGCTGCCATGCCAGTTGCCGCGCCACCGTACGCACGATGGCGCCGTGCCCGGCGCCGATCGCGCGACGGATGCCGATCTCGCGCGTGCGCTGCGCCACCGAGAACGCCAGCACGCCATACAGCCCTGCGCCGGCCAGCAGCAATGCCACCAGCCCCAGCGCCGCAAAGACTTCGGTCATCACCTGCAGCTTGACGCGCGTGATCGCCATCGCCTTCGCCTGGCTGTACATCGCATGCACGGCCGCCTGCGGATCCACCTCTCGCACCGCCGCGGTCAGTTGCCGCACATAGGTTTCCGCGTCGGCATGCGTGCGCACCGCCAGTCCCATGCGGCGACGCAGCGGCCCCTGGGTCGCCGCCTGCTCCAGCGGGAGCAGCAGTCCGGGCAGCGGCCTTTCCAGCGCACTGTCCAGCTGCAGCGGCTCGA
Source organism: Rhodanobacter sp. DHG33 (assembly GCF_014843005.1). Lineage (GTDB taxonomy): Bacteria > Pseudomonadota > Gammaproteobacteria > Xanthomonadales > Rhodanobacteraceae > Rhodanobacter_A. The sequence goes on from NZ_JACYXM010000001.1 coordinate 274,731, forward strand.
TCACGCCGACGACGGTCAGCGTGAGGGTCCGCGTGCGGCCCGGCCACAACACCAATTTGCGGCCCAGCGCATCGCCGTGCGGCCACATCGCCTCGGCCAGCTTGGCATCGACCACGGCCACCGGTGCGTTGTCTGCACGGTCCCGCGCATCGAAGAAACGCCCCGCGCGCAGACGCACGCCGTAGGTGGCGAGAAAGTGCGGATCGACGATGCCCATCTGCACCCGCGGCCAGCCGTCCGATGGCTGCGGCTGGCCCGGCAGGGACACGTCCTCGTGGCTGCCGAGTTGGGCGCTTGGAATGGTGTCCGAGGCGGACGCGTCGATCACCGCAGGATCGCTGCGCAAACGCTCGACCACGGTATCCAGGAAACGGATGCGCTGCGCATCGTCGGTGTATCGCGCCGGTGGCAACGCCACATCCGCGGTGAGCACCTGCGCGGCGTGCGTGGCGCCGATCGAGCGCTCCGCCATCAGTCCGCCCAGCGCCCGCACGAACATGCCTGCGCCTACCAGCAGCACCACGGTGAGCACCACTTCCGCGACCACCAGCACCTTCGCCACCTGGGCGAAACCGCTGCCGGAACCCTTGCTGCCGTCGCGCAGCGCATCCTGCAGGTCGGCGCGCGCAGCGCGCCAAGCAGAAACCAGTCCGGCCAGGGCGGTGCAGAGTATGCCCACGCCGAAACCGAACAACAGCACCCGGCCATCGATGCCGAAGCGAAAAAACATGTTCGGCGGATCGTCGCTGGCGACGAACACGCCGATCAGCCAGCGATTGCCGAACTGCATGATCGGCACGGCCACCGCCAATGCCGCCACGCTGAGCAGCAGACTTTCCACCAGCACGCCGACCATCAGGCGCCAGCGGCCGCCGCCGAGCGCGCTGCGCAAGGCCAGTTCGCGACGCCGGTTCAGGGTCTGCACCAGTTGCAGGTTCGCCACATTGACGCAGGCCAGCAGCAATACCAGACCGGTGGCGCCGAACATCAGCCAGACCCAGCCACGCATATCCTCAGGGACGAAACTTACCGACAACGGCCTGACCGTCAACGGCAGCCCGCGCTGATCCATCGGCAACGCGAGCTGCATCGCGTCTCCGCGCGCGGCAAGTTCCGCACCTGCCTGCGACAACTCGAAGCCCGGCGCCAGCCTGGCGACACCGGAGATGTAAAGATGTTGGCCCTGCCTCAGCTGCAGCGGCATCCACAACTGGCTGGCCTGCGGGAAACCGAAATCCGCGGAAAGCACGCCGATCACCGTGGCCGGCTCGCCGTTCACCTGCACCACATGCCCCACGATATGCGGGTCGGCATGGAAGTCTTGCCGCCACAGCGTCTCGCCCAGCAGCACCACAGGAGCAGCGCCCGGCACTTCGTCGGAAGCGATGAAACCGCGGCCGAGGATGGGCTCCACGCCAAGCAACTGCATCATCGAGGCGGTGAGTCGGGTGCCGCGCGCAAAGTTCGCGCCGTCGCCGCTATCCAGATTGAATCCGGTTTGGGCATACGCCCCGAGCATCTCCACGCTGCGCAGATGCCCCTGCAGCTGCAGGTACTGGTCGCTGTCGATGGTGCCGATGCCGTAGCCGTTGGACGGTTGTTCGCCGACCGCAATCAATCGGTCCGCCTGCGGAAACGGCAGCGGCCGCAGGATCATCGTGTTGACCAGGCCGAACAGGAACAGCACCACGCCCAGTCCGACGCCCAGCATGGCCACCGACAGCAAGGCATAACCCGGCCGCCGCATCAGCCGGCGCCACGCTCCGCGGAATTCGCGCACGATCATCTCACTCCCCCCTCAAGGCACACATCGGCGCCACGCGCGATGCGCGCAACGCCGGCCACAGGCAGGCCAGCAGGCCGACCGCCACCAGCAGCACGCAGACCATCAGCAGGACCGCCGGATCGAACACGCTGCGCTGCATCTGCACCAGCACGGCACGCAGCACGCCCGCGAGAACGAAGGCGATGCCCAGCCCCATGCCCAGGCCCACGACGATCTGCAGCAACGCGCCGCGCAAGACGCTGCGCACCAGCCGCGACGGCGATGCGCCCAGCGCCAGCCGTACGCCGAATTCGCGCTCGCGCAGCGTCACTGCCACCGATATCACCGCGTAGATGCCCGCAGCGGCCAGTGCCAGCGCGAGCGCCGCAAAGATTCCGATCAGCAACAGATCCATGCGCGTGGCATCCGTGGTGCTGCTGACGATGCTCTGCATGCTGCGCATGCGGGCAATCGGCTGGTCGGGGGCCACTTCGGCGACAGCGGCAGCGACGGCTGCACGATAGCCGTCCGGATCGCCGTGCACGCGCAGCGCGAACCGCAATGGTAGGTAGCTGCGCATCAGACCGGCGAGATCGTCCGGCACCTGCTGCATCGACAGATACAGGATGCCGTCCCGGTCACCCAGAGGCCCGAACGGGCTGATGTCGTCGACGATGCCCACGATGCGCGCGGAGTACGGGCTCACCCCGACGCTCTTCTCGGTGGTGCCGATATCGATGGTCTGGCCCAGCGCATGCCCTCCATACAGTCGCTGCGCCAGCGTGCGGTTGACGATGGCCACGGCCTCGCCACCTTTGACGTCCGTGTTCTGGAAGGCGCGCCCCTCGCGCGGAGTGATGCCGAAGGTCGCGAAATAGTCCGTGTCGACGCTGCGCAGCTGCGGGGAATTCGCGCGCAACGGCTCATTGCCGGGCGCATGGACGAAACCGAAGTAGAAATTCTGCGTCCTGTCGCCCATGGGCAGGCCCGTGCCGACCGCGACGCGCTCGACGCCGGACTGCGCACGCAGCCGGTCCTGCAGTTGCCGCGTGAGTCGCTGCAACGAAGCGGCATCGGGATAGTCGGCCCTGACCGGCGCCAGCTCGAAGGTGAGCACGCCTCTGCTGGAGAACCCCAGCGTAGCGTGCGCGGCGTCGTACAGCGCATGCAGGAACAGTCCCGCCGCACACAGCAGGGTCGCGGCCAGCGCCACCTGCGCCATCACCAGCACGCGCCCCAACGGACCGTCGCGGCGTCCCGCGCTACCACGTCCGCCTTCCCGAAGATCTTCCACCGACAGGGCCGACAAGCCGCGCCAAAGCCCCAGCGCCACCGCCAGCAACGCACCCGCCATGCCCAGGCATAACGCCACCGCCGCGGTCGAGGCGGTGAAACGCAGCTGGCTGCCCGCCAGCCATTCCGGAGGTATCAATCCGCTCAGCAGATTCAGTCCCAGCCAGCCCAGGGCGATGCCCAGCAGCGTCCCGCCGAGACCGACCAATACGCCCTCCGACAGCATCGGCGATACCTGCCGCCCCCATGACGCGCCCAGTGCGCCGCGTACCGCCGCATCGTGGCTGTGCGACAAGGTGCGCAGCAGCATCAGGTTGGCGAGGTTCACCCACGCGATCAGCAGCACGAGTGACGCACTCGCCAGGAACATCATCAGCACTGGCCGCGCCCTGATCCGCATCGCGATCCTGAGATCGTCGGCGCGGAACCGCAGGCCTTTCATGTATTCGCTGCCGGCATCGTGCTTCGCCGCGAACACCGCGTGCAGACGCGTGTCCGCCTCGGCGCCGACCGCTGCCGCCGTCGCCCCGGGCGCGAGCCGGGCGATCGCCCGGTAGTTGTTGCTGTCGTCATCCGTGCTGCCGACGGCAAAAGCGGTGGGCAATACGAGGTCGCCCTGCTTGAGGTCGATGCCCTCCGGCAGCACGCCGACGATGGCATGCGACACGCCCTCGATCGACAGGACACGGCCGATGACGCGGGCATCGCCGCCATAGCGACGCAACCAGAAACCGTGACTCAGCATCACTGCCTTCGGGCCGTTCGGGCGATCCTCGTCCGCGGTGAAATTGCGGCCGAGGACCGGTTCGACTTCGAGCGTCGGCAGGTAGCCGCGATCGGCATGAATGGCCGGCACCAGCTCGGGCGTGCCATCACCGGCGATGTTGACGGACAGCGCATCCGCCTCGATCAGGCCCAGCGACCGCACACCCTGCAGCGGCAGCAGATGCTGGTATTCGCTGGGCGATATCCAATAGGCGACACCGTACTTTTCCTGTCCCACCTGCACCAGTTCGGACGCGCGCGGATACGCCAGCGGCTGCAGCAGCATCGCATTGACCAGGGCGAACACCGCCACGCTGGCGCCGATGCCCAGCGCCAGCACGCCGACGGCCAACGTCAGGTAGCCGGGGCGTCGGAGCATGGCGCGCCACGCGCGCCAGATCTCAACGAGCCAGATGTTCATGCACGAATCCCTTTTCCATCGTTTCATTCCCCACGCAAGGCGCGCATCGGCGCCACGCGCGATGCGCGCAGGGCCGGCAGCAGGCAGGCGAACAGGCCCGCGATGGCGAGTACCGCGCAGGCGCCGCCCAACGCCACCGGATCGAAGGTATTGCCGCGTCCCGCCAGCGACAGCAGAAGCTGTCCCAGCAACCGCGAAATGCCGAGCACGATGGCGATACCGACCATCAAGCCGACTGCGATCTGCGCCATCCCGTTGCGCAGCACTTGCCACATCAGGCGTGCCGGCACGGCACCCAAGGCCGTCCGCACGCCGAACTCGCGTTCGCGCGCCGCCACCGCCACGGCCATCACCGCGTACATGCCGGCCATCGCCAGCAGCAGCGCCAGCGTGGCGAACACGCCGACCAGCAATAGGGTCCGGTGCGTGTCCGCCGTGGTCGAGCGCACGATCTCATCCATGCTGCTGAAGCCGGAGACCGGCTGGCCGGGCGCAATCTGCGCCACCGCCGCGCGCGCCGCGGCGCCCCACTGGCCGGGGTCGCCATGACCGCGCAGGACGACGCGCATCGGCATGAAGTAGCGAATGAAGTCGAGGTCGCCATCCGGGATCTGCGCCAGCGGCACGTAGACGATGCCAGGGGCCGGCTGCAGCGGACCGGACTGGCGCGTATCGGCGACGACCCCGACGATGCGCGCCGACCGTCCGTCGTCCTCCTGGATGCGCTCGCCCAGCGCATGGCCGCCGTACATCCGCAGGGCGAGGGCGCGATTGACGATCGCTACCTGCTCGCCGCCACGCACGTCGTCGCGCGTGAAGGCACGCCCGCGCAAGACGGCAATGTCGAACAGGCCGAAATACTCGGGGCCGACACCGAAGTAATCCATGTCCACACGCTCGCTGCCGTGGCTGCGCACGTTCGTGTTGAACGCATGCCCGGGACCCGTCGGCAGATTGGTGGTGACCGTGGCGGTGGTCACGCCGGGGATCGCTTCCAATCCACGAACCAGTCGCTCGGAGAGGGCATTCACCGATTGCGCATCGGGGTAATCCGCCCGCACCGGCGCCAGATCGAAGGCAAGCATGTTCGCGCTCGAAAACCCGAGCGGCGTCTGCGACGCCTTGTACAGGCCGTGCAGCAGCAGTCCGCTGCCGCACAACAGCACGGTGGCCAGGAACATCTGCGCCACGACCAGCGCGCGACCAAGCCGTCCGCTGCGCCGGTCGAGTCCGCTGCGCCCGCCTTCGCGCAGCGTTTCGCCCGCCACCGTCGCCTGGCTGCGCCAGACGCCGAATGCCGCGGCGGATACGGCAACGGCCGCCGCAGCAACGGTTGCCGCCAGCCCCATCCACACCGGCATGCGGATGCCGGCGCCGGGCAGCCAATCCGCCGATACTGCGCCTTGCAGCGCGTGAAGCCCGGTCCACGCCAGCGTCGTACCGACCAGCGCGCCGACGATGCCGACGAGCAGGCCTTCCGCCAGCGCCGGCAGCACCAGCCGCGACCGCGATGCGCCCAAGGCGTCGCGCACCGCGCTGTCGTGGGCCTGCGACAGCGAGCGCAGCAGCATGAGGTTGACCAGGTTCACCAGGGCGGTCAGCAGCACGAACAATGCGCAGGCCATGAACAGCATCAAGGTGGCATGCGCATTCGCGTGCTGCCACGCCGCGATCGGCTGCGCGCCGAACCGCGCTTCTTTCCAGTTCTCCACATACTTGGAGCCCAGTGCGGCATACATGGCGTGCAGGTGCGCATCCATCTCCGCCGCCATGGCTTGCCGGTGCGCGCCCGAGTCGAGTCGCACCAGCGCGATATCGTTGAGACCGTCGACCGTGCTGTGCGGCGGAAGCGCCAGCGGCAGCGCCACGTCGCCACTGAAGGCGAGGCTGTCGAAAGACTTCGGCAAGATGCCGACGACGGTATAGCCGACGCCTTCGACATCCAGCGCCTGCCCCAGCACCTCGGGATTGCCGCCGTAACGGCGTTGCCAGAACCCGTAGCCGAGCATGACCGCATGCGGTCCGTTCGGCGCATCCTCCTGTGCCGTGAAATTGCGCCCGAGCAGCGGATGCAGGCCCAGAGTCGGCAACATGCCCCGGTCGATATAGGCGGCCGACACGACCGTGGGCCGGCTGCCGCCGGTGATGTTGACGTTGGGCTTGGAAAACAGCGTCGCACCGGTCGACTCGATGTGCTCGAGCGGCATCAGGTGCTGATACTGCAGCGGCGACACAACGCGCTGCCCGTCGAACACGGGGCCGACCACCATCACCCGCGATGCGTCGGGAAGCGGCAACGGCTGCATCAACACCTGATCGATCAACGTGGCCACCGCCACGCTGGCACCGATGCCCAGCGCCAGCACCCCGCTCGCCAGCAGGAGGAAGCCGGGGCGCCGCAGCATGGCCCGCCATGCATGCCAGATCTCAACGAGCCAAATGTTCATGCCCGAACGCCCCTTTCCATCGCTTCATTCCCCGCGCAAGGCGTGCATCGGCGCCGTGCGTCCGGCCCGCATCGCCGGCACCAGACAGGCCAGCACGCCGGCACATGCAAGCACTATGCAGGCGGCGAGTAAGGCCCAGGGATCGAACACGCTGCGCCCCAGCTGCACCACCACCGCACGCAGCACGCCCGAGCCCGCCGCGCCCAGCACCACACCGGCGGCGAGACCCAGCACGATCTGCAGCAGACCTCCACGCAACACCAGCAGCAACAGGCGGCGCGGCGACGCGCCCAGCGCAGCGCGCACGCCGAACTCGCGCTCACGCGCGGCGACCGCCACTGCCATCACCGCATACATGCCCACACCGGCCAGCAGCAGGGCCAGCCCGCCCAGCAGGCCGACCAGCATGAGGTCGAATTCCGTGTCGGTGGTGATGTCGTGCACGATCCAGGCCATGCTGTACACGTGGTTGATCGGCTGGTCGGGCGCCACTTCGGCTACCGCCTTCTTCACCGCATCGCGGTAACCGTCGGGGTCGCCTTGCACCTTGATAGCGAAGCGCAAAGGCTCGTACGTGCGGAAGGCGCGCAATATGTCGTCCGGCATCTGTGCCAGCGGCAGATAGAGGATGGGCGTCGCCGCGTCCGGATCTTCCGGGCCGAACTGGTAGGTACTGGCCACCACGCCCACGATGCGCGCTGAGAGCATGTCCGCACCCGAACCGCGTTGGATGATCTGGCCCAGCGCGCGGCCGTGGTAGTGCTGGTCGGCGAATTTCTGGTTGACGATGGCCACGGCTTCGCCGCCCCGCACATCGGTATCGGCGAACAGGCGGCCTTGCAGCAGGCGTATGCCGAACACCCCGAAGAAACCCGGATCGGCCGCATGGAGCTGGGCGTTGAAATCCTCGCCGCCCGGGGCGTGCATGTTCATGCGCCACTGACCGCTGAAATCGCCCGCCGGCAGATTGGTGCCCATCGCCGCCTGGCTCACGCCGGGAATCCGGCGCAGGCGTTCGACCAATCTCTGCGACAAGACCTGCACGGAAGCGGCATCGGGATAGGTCGCCTTGACCGGTGCGAGTTCGAAGGTGAGCACGCCGCGCGCATCGAAGCCCAGGTCGATCTTCGCGTTGTCGAGCAAGGTGCGCAGGAACACACCAGCCGCGCACAACAGCAACGATGCCAGCGCCACCTGAGCGATCACCAGGAGGCGACCCAGCAGCCCGCTGCGCCGGCTGAATCCGCTGCGGCCGCCTTCGCGCAGGCTGTCTGCCGACAGGGCGGCATGGCCGCGCCACAGGCCCAGAAAGGTGGCGACCAGCGCGCCGAATAGGCCGACCGCAATGGCCAGCGCCCACGCCGGCCAGCCGAGACTCAAGCCGCCGGGGCGCGTCCACTCCACCACCATCCAGTCGGCCGGCATCCATATGCGTATCGCCGCCAGGCCCATGGCTGCCAAAGCCTGCCCGAACAGCACGCCGAGCAGGCCGACCAACACGCCCTCCGCCATCGAAGGCAGCGCCACGCGCCACGGCGAAGCGCCGAGCGCACCGCGCACGGAGGCATCATGGGTACGCCCAATCGCGCGCAGCATCATCAGGTTGGTGAGGTTGACCAGTGCGATCACCAGCAGCAGTGCTGCACTGGCCAGCCACATCAACGAGATTGCGCGCAACCCATGGTGTTCTTCCGCACCGAAATCCTGCGTACCGAAATGCGCGCGCAGCCAGTAATCACCGGCATATACGTGGCGACCTTGCGCGACATAAAAGGCATGCAGACGCGTCTGCACTTGTGCAGCCAACCCCTCGCGGGTAAAGCCAGGCTCCAGACGCGCCACCGCGGTGTAATCGTTGGAGTCCTCGGGCGTGCTTGCGCGAAATGCCGTGGGCAACGCGATGGATGCCTGACCGAGATCGAAACCCGCCGGCAACACGCCGACGATGGTGTGCGCGATGCCTTCCACCTGCATCGTCTTGCCGATCACGGCGGGATTGCCACCGAAGCGGCGCAGCCAGAAACCGTGATAGATCAGCACCACTGGCGGCCCGTTCGGCTGGTCTTCCTGCGCGCTGAAGTTGCGACCCAGCACGGGCTGCACGCGCAGCGTGGGGAGAAGGTTGTGGTCGATTGCCTGCGCCGGCACCTGCACCGGCTCGCCGTCGCCAGACACGTTCGTGGCGGTTGTTTCTCCCTTAAAGATGCCCAGCGAATTCACTCCCGGCAGATCGGCCAGTTGCTGGTATTGCTGCGGCGACACGCCCACCACATTGCCTTGCTCGACCTTGCCTAGCGCAACCAGTCGGTGCGGCTCGGGATAGGGCATGGGTCGCAGCAGCACGCCGTCGACCAGGGTGAACACGGCACTGGCCGAACCCACGCCCAGCGCCAGCACGGCCGCCGCCAACAGCAAAAAACCTGGCCGGCGCACGGTAGCCCGCCATGCCTGCCAGATCTCGGCAAGAAAAATCGTCATGTCCCTACTCCCCCCGCAACGCTTGCATCGGTACCACGCGTGTCGCGCGCAATGCCGGCAGCAGGCAGGCAATGAGGCCCGCGGCGGCAAGCGTCACGCACACCCAGGCGACGATCAGCGGCTCGAAGCGAATCTCCGCCACCGATGCCACGACGCCTCGCAACCAGTCCGTCAGCAACCAGCCCACGCCCACGCCGAGGAGCAGGCCCATCGACACTTGCAACAACCCCGTGCGCATCACCAGGCGCCCCAGCTGCAACGGCGCCGCTCCCAGCGCCAGGCGCACGCCGAACTCGCGCCGTCGCGCGGCTACGGCCACCGCCATCACGGCGTACATGCCGGCCGCGGCCAGCAGCAGGGCCATGAGCGCGAACAGGCCGACCAGCAGCAGATCCAGGCGCACGGGTTCGGTCGTTCCGCGGGCGATGTCCGCGAGGTTGCGCAAGTTGGCGATCGGCTGCTGGGGCGCGATCTCGGCCAGTATCGTGTGCACGGCGTTGCGGTAGTCACCGGGGTTGCCGTGCGTACGCAGCGCGAAGCGCAGCGGGATGAAATCGCGGATCAGGCCCATGACGGTGTCGGGCACCTGGGCCAGCGGCACGTAGACGATCGCCGGAGCGGACTGCAGCGGACCGAACTGGCGCGTGTCGGCCACGACTCCGACGACGCGCACCGTGGGATTGCCGGTGGTGCCGAACACCACTTCCAGCGTCTTGCCCAAGGCCTTGCCGCCGAGATAGGTGCGTGCATAGGCCTCGTTGACCACGGCCACCGCTTCGCTGCCCGCGCCGTCGGACCGCTCGAAGCCGCGCCCGCTGCGCAATGGAATGTCGAAAGCGGCAAAGTAGCCGGGACTCACGCCCCGGAACTGCACGGCATCGGCCTGGCCACCGGGCGCGCGCACCGGCATGTTGAGCTGGTCGCCGATCGGCAGATTGGTGGTGGCCGCGACATCCGCGACGCCCGGCTCCGCGCGCAGGCGATCCAGCACGCGCTGGGTCAGCTGCTGCACCGAGGGTACGTCCGGATAGGCCGTCTTGATCGGCGCAAGCTCGAAGGTCAGCACACCCTGCGTGGAAAAGCCCAGCGGTGTCCGCGCCGCATCGCGCAAGGCATGCAGAAACAGTCCCGCTCCGCACAACAGTGTCGTGGCCAGGGTCACCTGCGCCACCACCAGTGTCTTGCCCAGAAGGCCGCTGTGCTGGCCGATGCCGTTGCGTCCGCCCTCACGCAGTTCGTCGACGGTGGTGGCCGCACGGCCACGCCACAGGCCCAGCACTGCCGACAGCAATGCGCCGGTCAAACCGATCGCCAATGCCACGATCCACGGCAGCCAACCGGTCGCATGCACGGCATCCGCCTGCCACTCCGCCGGCATGAATCCGTGCAAGGCATGCAGCCCCAGGCCGGCTAGGCCCATGCCGGCCACGGCACCGACAAGCCCGACCAGCACACCCTCCGCCAGCGCCGGCCACGCAAGGCGCATGGTCGGCGCCCCCAGGGCCGCGCGCACGGCGGCATCATGGGCGCGCGCCAGCGCCCGCAAGACCATCAGATTGACGAGATTGACCAGGGCGATCAGCAGCACGAACAAGGCACTGACCATAAACATGGACAGCACGCGGCCCGATTCGCCTCGCAGGCCCGAACGCAGTTCGACGGCGTTGTACTGCGTGTGCACGCCCGCCTCGCCCTGCTTGCCGCCGATGGCGGCGTACATCGCATGCACGCGCGTCGCGAACTCGGCACTCAGCATGCCGAGGCTGGTACCCGGTGACATCCGCACCACCGCGAGATAATTGGTGCCGTCATCACGCGACTGGGCGGGCAGTGCCGCCGGCAACAGCAAATCCGGGCCACCCAGCAAGTCGAAGCTGGCCGGCAGTACGCCGACGATGGTGTACGAGCTGCCTTCCAGCGGCAGGCTGCGGCCGACCACGTTGACGTCGCCGCCGTAGCGGTGCTGCCAGAAGCCGTACGAAAGAATCACCGCCTTCGATCCGTGCGGGCTGTCCTCGCCGGCATCGAAATTCCGTCCCAGCGCCAGGCGAACGCCCAGCGTCGGCAGTAAGCCCCGGTCCACATCCAGCGCCTCGACCTGTTCCGGCTGACCATCGCTGGTGACGTTGGCCGGCGTCAGACTGGCCTCGAGCAGGCCCACGGAAGCGATCCCGGGAAGCGTCGGAAGCTGCTGATACTGCAGCGGCGAAATCTGCCGGTCCGTGGTGTCGCGACCCACGTTCGCCAGTTGCGCGGGTTGCGGATACGGCAGCGGTTTCAGCAGCACCTGGTCGATCAGTGCGAACACCGCCACGCTGGCGCCGATGCCCAGCGCCAATACGCCGCTCGCCAGCAAGAGGAAGCCTGGCCGGCGCAGACTGGCCCGCCAGGCCTGCCAGATCTCGGCGAGCCATATGTTCATACACCGGCCTCGATGCGCTGACCGATCAGTGCATCGAGGCGCGACTCGTCTTCGCGGCGCAGGCGGTCGAAGGTTTCCTCGTCCACCACGCGGCCGTCGAACAGGCGCACCTTGCGCTGGGCGAGTTCGGCGTAGCGCGCGTCATGGGTGACCATGCAGATGGTGGCGCCGCCCTTGTGCAGCTCGTCGAGCAGGGCCATCACCGCCTCGCCGTTGCGCGAGTCGAGGTTGCCGGTGGGTTCGTCGGCGAGCAGGAGCGCGGGCCTGCCGACCAGTGCGCGCGCCACCGCCACGCGCTGCTGCTGGCCGCCGGAAAGCTGCGCGGGATAGTGGCGCATGCGGTGCGCCATGCCCACGCGTTCGAGCGCTTCCTGCACGCGCGCGCGGCGTTCGACGGCGTCGATGCCGCCGCGGTAGGTGAGCGGCAGCTCCACGTTCTCCTGCACGGTAAGGTCGCCGATCAGGTTGAACGCCTGGAAGATGAAGCCGATCTCCGCGTTGCGGATGCGCGCGCGCTGCGCGGCGTTGAGCCCGGCGACGTCGTGGCCGTTCAACACGTAGCTGCCGCCGCTGGCGGTGTCGAGCAGGCCGAGGATGGACAGCAGCGTGGTCTTGCCGCAGCCGGATGGCCCGGAGATGGAGACGTATTCGCCCCGCGCCACGGTGAGGTGCACGTCGCTGAGCGCGTGGGTTTCCACTTCGTCGGTCTGGAATACCTTGCGGAGGCCGTCGAGGGTGATGACGTTGGCGGGGTGGGTCATGGGCATGTCCATCGGGTTGTGCGGGTCTCCCTGCGTGCAGGGAGGACGTCGTGTCGCGCTTACTTCAACTTGATGCGGTCGTATTTGTCCCACTGGCTGGCATCGGAAAGGATCACGCGATCGCCCGTCTTGAGGCCGCGCACTATCTGCACGCGATCCACCGAAGCCGCGCCGATGCGCACCGGCACGCGTGTCGCAGTGTCGCCATTGGGATCGAGGCGGAACAGGCTGAGGTCGGCATCGGCCTGGGCCAGCGCCGGGCGGCCTACCGAGAGCACGTCGTGCAGTTGCGCGATCAGGATGCGTCCGTCCACGGAGAGGTCGGGCCGCGCGCCGGGCGGCAGCTTGCCGGTGAGCACCACGTCCACCTGCACGCTGCCGTTGCGTACGGCCGGATCGATGCGCTCCACCTTGCCGTCGATCAGGCCGTTGTGCGTATCCACGCTCACCGGCATGCCTATCGCCACGTCCTTGGCCTGCACCTCGGGCACCTGCAGGCGCGCGATCAGCACGTCGGGCTTGGCCACGCGCGCGAGATTGGCACCGGCGGCCACCTGCGCGCCTTCCTGCACCGCCACTTCCTGCAGCACGCCGGCGATGCCGGCTTTCACCTGGAGGGCATCGGCTTGGCGCTGGCGCAGTTGCAGGTTGCTCTGCTGTTGCATCAGCGCAGCCTGCACCGCGTCGAGCTGCGCCTTCATGCTGGCGGCGAACGCGGCCACGCGCTGCTGCTCGATGTCCATGCGTTCGTGCAGCTGCTTCAGCGCGATCTGGCCCTGCGCGTACTCCACCTGGGGGATCAGGTGCTGCTGTATCGCGATGGTGTCGGTGTCCGCCTTGACCTTGGCAGAGGCGTAATCGGACTGCGCCTGCGCGTACGCGGAACGCTGGTCGAGCAACTGCGATTCGAGCTCGGCGCGCTTGGCCGCGACATCGGCCTGCGCCGCGGCCACTTGGGCCTGCGCGTTGCGCAGCGCGTCCTCGGTTTGCGGGTCGCTGAGCTGCATCAGCACGGTGTCCGGCTGCACCTGCGCACCCGGCCACACGAGGATCTTTTCCACCTGCGCCTGCGTGGACGCGGCCAGCCAGCGGATCTCGCGCGGCGCGAGCGTGCCGGTGGCGCGCACTTCGCGCAGCATGTCGCCCTGCTGTACGGCGTCGATCCACAGACTGCCGCGGTCCGCCACGGGGAGCGCCGGGCCCAGCCGCCAGACCAGCACGGCCAGCACGGCCACGGCCAGGGCGCCGCCGCCCACCATGAGGCGCAGGCGGCGGCGCTTGCGGATGCCATACATCGGGTTTGCGATATCCATGCACGGTACATGGCAAGCGGCGTGCCAACCGGCGGCCACGCAAAAAAGCCTTGCAGATCAAGGCCGCAGTCCGTGTCGAAGGACGATCGCGGCGAGGCGCCGTCCGCATCCGGATCGGCACGTCCGCAAACGGACGCCCGACCGCGGTCAGATCAGTGCGCGCCGCGTTGCCGCTGCAGGCCGACCTGCATGATGCGGTCGGTCCACGCGATGCCGACGGCCGAGAGGATGAACACCGAGTGGATGATGGTCTGCCACATCACGCCCACCGGGGTGAGCGTGGCGCACTGCAGTCCGGTGGCGGCATCGCTGCTCTCGGCGATGGCCGCCAGTTCCGCTGGCGAACAGAACGGCAAGCCCTGCAGCGCGCCGGCGGCAATGAAGGTCTTCAGCAGGTGGATCGAAGAAATGCCGATGATCGCCATGGCCAGCTTCACCTTCAGCACCGAGGCGTTGACGTGGCTCAGCCACTCCGGCTGGTCGGGATGGTCCTCCAGCCCGAGGCGGGCGATGAAGGTCTCGTAGCCGCCCACGATCACCATGATGAGCAGATTGGAGATCATCACCACGTCGATCAGGCCGAGCACGATCAGCATGATCTCCTGCTCGCCCATCTTCGACGCATGGTTGATGAGGTGCCAAAGTTCCTTGCCGAACAGGAACACGTAGACGCACTGCACCACGATCAGGCCGAGGTAGAGCGGCAACTGCAGCCAGCGCGCGTTGAAGATCAGCAGGGGCAGCGGGCCGAGCTTGGGTACGGGACGATCGGACATGGGAGGCTCCCGGTTGATGCGCCAGCCTAGCGGGCGCGCCGAGGAGCTGCCAAGCCCTGCTCAACCGGTGTTCTGCAGCCCCTGCGCCACACCGTTGACGCAACTCACCAGCGCGCGCAGCAGGGCATCGTCCTGACGGTCGCCCGCGCGCCACCGGCCGAGCAGGTCGACCTGCAGCAGGCTCATCGGATCGATGTAGGGGTTGCGCAGGCGGATCGACGCGGCGAGGCGCGCATCGCCCTGCAGCAGTTCGCCCGCGCCCTTGAGCCTGAGCAGCCAGTGACGGCTGCGCTCGAATTCCGCGCGGATCAGCGCGAAGAACGGTTCGTGCAGGTCGCCCGCCAGCTGCGAGAACGCCTCGGCGATGTCGAGGTCGCACTTGGCGAGCAGCATCTCCATGTCGTCCAGTGCGTTGGCGAAGAACGGCCAGTCGCTCGCCATTTCGGCCAGCGCCTGCTCGCCGTATTCGGCCGCGCCCCATTCCAGCGCGCTGCCGAGGCCGTACCAGCCGGTGATGATGGAGCGGCACTGCGTCCACGCGAACACCCACGGGATCGCGCGCAGATCCTCCACGCCGCGCATGCTGCGCCGACGCGAGGGGCGCGAACCCAGCGCCATGCGCTCGATCACGTCGATGGGCGTGACCGTGCGGAAGTAGTCCACGAAGCCGTCGCGCTCGACCAGCGCCCGATAGGCCTGCCGGCTGCGCGCCGACAGCGCATGCATGCGTTCGCGCCATGGCGTCTCGCGCGGGTCTTCGTCGCGCGGACGCAGGCTGGCGCGCAGCACGGCACCCACGGTCTGTTCGAAGTTGCGCAGCGCCAGCGCGCGGATGCCGTACTTGCGATGGATCACCTCGCCCTGCTCGGTGACGCGCAGCCGGCCCGCCACCGAACCGCGCGGCGAAGACAGCAGCGCAGGCGTGATGCGCGCGCCGCCGCGGCTCGCCGAACCGCCGCGGCCGTGGAAGAACGCCAGCGTGATGGCGTACTCGCGCGCCACCTCGAGCAACTCCACCTGCGCCCGCTGCAGGCCCCAGCGCGAGGCCAGCGTGCCGCCGTCCTTGCCGCTGTCGGAGTAGCCCAACATCACCCACTGGCGATCGCCGCGCGCGGCAAGATGCGCGCGGTACAGCGGATCGGCCAGCAGGGCACGCAGCGTGGCCGGCGCGTTCTTGAGGTCGTCGATGGTCTCGAACAGCGGCGCGATGTCCAACGGGACGCGACTCTTTGCGTTCGCCTCCTCTCCTCGGAGGGGAGAGGGAGAAGTCTGCGCCGCCTCGATCAATCCGCCGTGCCTTGCAAGCGCCAGCACCGCCAGCACGTCGGCGGCCGAGCGCGCCATGCTGATGATGTAGAGGCCGGTGGCTTCCTTGCCGTAGCGGCGGCGCGCATCGCTCAGGGCGGCGAACACCGCGCGCAGCGAGGTCGCCACGCTGTCTTCGCTGGCGACGAAATCGCGCTCGCCCCGCAGGTGCTCGTGCAGGGCGGCCACGCGCTCGTCCACGCTGCGCTGCGGCCATTCGGCATCGTTGAACAGCGCGCCCAGCGCGTCGTCGTGCACGCGCGAGTCCTGCCGCGCATCGAGCCGCGCGAGATGAAAGCCGAAGCTGCGCACGCGCCAGATCAGACGCTGCACCGCGTAGGCGCCCGCATGCAGTCCACGATGGTCGACGAGGCTGGCGGCGATCAGCTCGAGGTCGCCGCGCAGTTCGTCGGCGCCGGCGTAGGCCTCGGGGTTCCCGTCCTCGTGCGTGGCTTCCAGCCGCGCGCCGATCACGGTGAGCAAGCTGCGGTAAGGCATGTCGGCATGGCGCGGCTTGATGTGCGACGCCGCCTGCGGGTAGCGCTCGCGCATCTCGTCCAGGCGTCGGCGCAGGTGCGGGTCGACCTGCACGCGGCTGTCGGTCTGGCTGAGCAGGCGCGCCAGCGCGGCGACGTCGCCGATGTAGCGGTCCAGTATCTGTGTGCGCTGGCTGGCGAGGCTGGCGGCGATGGTGTCGGCGCCCACGTTGGGATTGCCGTCCATGTCGCCGCCCACCCAGGTGGCGAAAGAGAGCAGCCGCGGCAGCGGCACCGCCACGCCGTACACCGCCTGCAGCGCATCGGCCAGCGCCTCGTACAACGCGGGCACGATGCGGTAGATCGGATCGGCGATGTAGAAGCCAACGTGCTCGCGTTCGTCCTGCACGCTGGGCCGCAGCGGCGAAGCCTCGGCGGTCTGCCAGCCGGCGGTGAGCGCCATGTGGATGCGCTCCTCGTCCTCGCTGCGCTCCTGCGGCGTGCGGCCGGCGTCGAAGCCGTCCACCAGCGCGCGCACGATGGCCTGTTCCTTCTCCAGCAGCGAAGCGCGCACCGCCTCGGTGGGGTGCGCGGTGAACACCGGCTCCACTTCCAGCCTGAGCAGCCAGTCGAGCAGTTCCTGCGCCGTCACGCCCTGCGCCTTCAAGCGCTCCAGCACGTCGCGCAGCGATTCCGGCTGCGGCGCGCCGCCTTCGCGCTGATAGTCGCGGCGGCGGCGGATGCGATGCACGCGCTCGGCGATGTTCACCGCGTTGAAGTAGGTGGCGAAGGCGCGCGCCAGGGCTTCCGCGTGCGTCGCGTCGAGTCCGGCCAGCGGCGCGGTCAGCGTGGCCAGCGGCGCGCCTTCGTGCCGGCGCGCGATGGCGGCGATGCGTATGCGCTCCACTTCGTCGAGGAAGGCCTGGGTGCCCTGCTCGGCCAGCATGCGGCCAACCAGGGCGCCGAGCCGGCGCACGTCGTCGCGCAGCTGCGCATCGGGCAAGGCGGGCTCGGGACTGCGGGAAGCGTTCATCGTGACGACATCGGCTCGCAGGGGATGGATTTCCGAGCCTAACGCATATTCGACCGGATTTGGTGCGGTGCCGCATATGACTTTCTTTCATCGCGCCCCGGTTTTGCGGGCACACGGCCCGCGAAGGACGCGAGGAGAGCGCGAAGCTATACTTGCGTTTCCCCGTCGAGGGGCGCTGCGACCATCGGTGAATGCGGACCCGTCCGCAACGGCCTGCACATCTCGTGCAGACGGCTCATTCCAATGGCCAGGCTCGACGGCATGACTTTGCAACGGCGCTCAATCATCCGGAGATCCACGATGAACGCCGCACTCAAAGAAAGCCAGCACGACTACAAGATCCGCGACATCGGCCTCGCCGATTTCGGCCGCAAGGAGCTCGACATCGCCGAGCACGAAATGCCCGGTCTGATGTCGATCCGCCGCAAGTACGCCGCCTCCACGCCGCTCAAGGGCGTGCGCGTCACCGGCTCGCTGCACATGACGATCCAGACCGCGGTGCTGATCGAGACGCTGAAGGACATCGGCGCCGACGTGCGCTGGGCCTCGTGCAACATCTTCAGCACGCAGGACCACGCCGCCGCCGCCATCGCCAAGACCGGCACGCCGGTGTTCGCGTGGAAGGGCGAGACGCTGGAGGAATACTGGGACTGCACGCTGGACGCGCTGTCCTTCCCCGACGGCAAGGGCGGCTTCCTCGGCCCGCAGCTGGTGGTGGACGACGGCGGCGACGTGACGCTGCTGATCCACAAGGGCTACGAGCTGGAAAAGGGCGACGAGAGCTGGGTCAACAGCGCCTCCGGCAGCCACGAGGAGCAGGTCATCAAGAACCTGCTGAAGCGCGTCGCCAAGGAGCGTCCCGGCTACTGGACCCGCGTGGTCGCCGACTGGAAGGGCGTGTCCGAGGAAACCACCACCGGCGTGCACCGCCTGTACCAGCTGGCCGAGGCCGGCAAGCTGCTGGTGCCCGCGATCAACGTCAACGACTCGGTGACCAAGAGCAAGTTCGACAACCTGTACGGCTGCCGCGAATCGCTGGCCGACGGCCTGAAGCGCGCGATGGATGTGATGCTGGCCGGCAAGCTGGCCGTGGTCTGCGGCTACGGCGACGTGGGCAAGGGCTGCGCGCATTCGCTGCGTGCCTACGGCGCCCGCGTGGTGGTCACCGAGATCGATCCGATCAACGCGCTGCAGGCGGCGATGGAAGGCTTCGAGGTCAACACCGTCGAGAGCACGCTGGGCCGCGGCGACATCTACGTCACCACCACCGGCAACAAGGATGTGCTGACGCTCGCGCACATGCAGGGCATGAAGGACCAGGCCATCGTCTGCAACATCGGCCACTTCGACAACGAGATCCAGGTCGATGCGCTGAACGCTTCCGGTGCCGAGCGCCTCAACATCAAGCCGCAGGTGGACAAGTACACCTTCAAGAACGGTAATGCGATCTTCCTGCTCGCCGAAGGCCGCCTGGTGAACCTGGGCTGCGCCACCGGCCACCCCAGCTTCGTGATGAGCAACAGCTTCTCCAACCAGACGCTGGCCCAGATCGACCTGTGGGCGAACAAGGACAAGTACGCCGCCAAGGTCTACATCCTGCCCAAGAAGCTGGACGAGGAAGTCGCGCGCCTGCACCTGGAGAAGATCGGCGTGAAGCTCACCACGCTCAGCGCCGAGCAGGCCGCCTACCTCGGCGTGCCGGTGGAAGGCCCGTACAAGCCGGACCACTACCGCTACTGAGCAATGGCCTTCGCTATGGCTGAAACAAAACGGGCGCCGCGAGGCGCCCGTTTTCGTTGTGTCCAACGTAGCTCAACTTTCTATCGCATCGCGCAACTGTAGCGATACCGGCTTGCCCGCGGTCTTCGCATCGGTGGCCATCAGGAATACGCAACGCTTGTCGCTCGAAGCGGCCCAAACCTTTCCGATGGCATCCTTTTCACGCAAGCGGTACGGCACGTGGCGCGCGGTCAGCCGCGCCTTGCGGTCGCCGAGCCAGGTCAAATCTGACATGCGTTGCCCTCGTCAGTGTTCTTCATCATCGTCCTTCGGTTGCTCGATCGCCTTCAAGACTCCCTGCGCCAAGTACATCTTGCCCCAGGCGCGGCCGGTGGCTTCACGCACTATGCCTGCCTTTTCGAGCACCGCGATGGCGCTGCGCGCGGTCGGATCGGTGACGTTGAGGATGCCCTTGGCGCGGGCGGTATTGATGTAGGGGTTGACGAACAGTTCGTCGATCAGTGCCAGCGACTTCGGCGCCTCGGCGACCTTGCGCCGCAGCTGCTCGCGCAATGCCATGAGTTCGCGCGCCTGGCGCGCGGCGCGCGCGGCGCTCCAGCACACGCCTTCGAGGAAGTAGCGCAGCCATTCGCTCCATGCGCCGTGCGTACGCACGCGCTGCAGGGCGTCGTAATAGCCCTGCTTGTGGCGCTCGATGTATTCGGACAGGTACAGCAGCGGCTGCGAAAGGCGCCCGCGCTCGATCAGGAACAATGTAATCAGCAGGCGCCCGACGCGGCCGTTTCCGTCGAGGAACGGATGGATCGTCTCGAACTGCTCGTGCATCAGCGCGCATTGCACAAGTTCGGGCAGTGTGTCGCGCTGGTGCAGGAATTTCTCCCAGTCGGCCAATGCCTGCTTCATTTCCGGAACCGGCGGCGGCACATAAGTCGCCGTGGCCTCCGTGCTGCCGGGCGGTCCGATCCAGTTCTGCCGCGCGCGGAACTCGCCCGGAGTGGCCTGGTTGCCGCGCACACCCTGCAGCAGCGTTTCGTGCAGCTCGCGCACCAGCCGCAGCGACAGCGGCAAGGCGCCGAGACGCTGCACGCCATGTTCGAGCGCGGTCACGTAATTGCGCACCTCGCGCACGTCGTCCGGCGCAACGTGCGAGTCCTGGCCGGCCTCGTCGGCGAGCAGGTCGGCCAGGCTCGTCTGCGTTCCCTCGATGCGCGAGGACAACACCGCCTCGCGACGCAGATACGGCGCGATCAGCAGGTGCGGGTTGGGCAACAGCGCGCCGTGCCCGGACAGTTCGCTCAGGGCCGCATCAGCACGCGACAACACACGCACCAAGTCGAGATCGAATGCCAGTTCCGGCGGCAGCGGCGCCGGCACGAAGGCCGGGTGGCCCGCTGCCGTGCGCACGACCCGACCGGCTTGCGGCGCATGGAAGTCTGCAGCCTTCATCTACTCCCCGCTTTGAAAGCATCTTTTTCAAAGTCTATCGAACATTGAAAGAAAATGCCCGAATACTTTCAAAGCATAACAAGGATCGAAAGCCCACTTTCGAAGCCGCCCGGCACCAGACGGCAAGATGCAGTTACGGGCGCCAGTTCGCGTTGCTCTCCCAGAAGGCCACCGCGCGGCGGTAGGCCTCGCGGTCCAGCGGCACGCCGGAGCCGCCCTCTTCCACGCCCAGCGCGTTGCGCAGCATGGTGATCGGCGCCATCGGGATTTCTTCCGGCTCCAGGGTGTAGATGCAGCCGACGATGCCCCAGTCGGCCTCGATGGGCTCGCCCTCCTTCGCGAGCTGCTCGCGGCTGTAGAGGATGACCACCAGCCAGTTCGCGACCGGCGGCTGCACGCCTTCGAACCAGCGCACCAGCACCGGCAGTTCGGCCTTGGTGCGCGCCTCGTAGGCGGAGCGCAGCAGGTGGCGATTGGCGTCGGTGATCGGCGCGGTAAGGCAGCGCGTGGACGTCCAGTTGCGGTGCACGTGCAGCTTGCAGAACGGCGCGTAGCCGTCGAGCAGCTTGAACGGCGCCTCGTCGTTGAGACGGCGCTCGAACTCCTCGGGTGTGCAGTCCTGGATGGTGTTCCCCCGCGGCTCGCGCGGGAACAGTCGGGCGCGCGCAAAGGGAGTGAGGACGATGGTCATGGCGTAGCCGATGGCAAAACGACAGCCTAACGCATGGCCTTGCGGGACCCGCTCGGCCGCCCGCGGCATTTAGACGTCTATCTTTTCATCGCGATGAACGTATAAAATCACCGGAAACCTTCGCCGGTGACCCCATGCCCGCCATCAGCTTCGAATTCTTCCCGCCCAAAACCGACGAGCAGCGCGCCCAGCTGGATCAGGCCGCGCAGGCGCTGCGGGCCTGGCAGCCCGAATACGCCTCGGTGACCTTCGGTGCCGGCGGCTCCACGCTGAGCTACACCGGCGACACCGTGGCGCACCTGCATGCGGCGCACGGCTACACGGTCGCGCCGCACCTGTCCTGCATGGGCGGTACGCGCGCGGAGATCCGCGCCCTGCTCGACGGCTACAAGGCCGCGGGTTATCGCCGCATCGTGGCGTTGCGCGGCGACCTGCCCTCCGGCATGGCCAGCGCAGGCGACTTCCGCTATGCCGCCGAACTGGTGCGCTTCATCCGCGAACACACCGGCGACCACTTCCACATCGAAGTGGCGGCCTACCCGGAAACCCATCCGCAGGCCGACGACGCCCTGGCCGACCTGCGCCACTTCAAGGCCAAGGTGGACGCCGGCGCGAACGGCGCGATCACCCAGTATTTCTTCAACCCCGACGCCTATTTCCGCTTCGTGGAGGACGCGCACCGGCTTGGCGTGTGCGTACCGATCGTGCCGGGCGTCATGCCGATCGCGAACTTCACGCAGCTGAAGCGCTTCTCCGACGGCTGCGGCGCGGAGATCCCGCGCTGGATCGCCAAGCGCATGCAGGCGCACGGCGACGATGCCGCGTCGGTGCGTGCGCTGGGCGCGGAAGTGGTGGCGCAGCTGTGCCGCCGCCTGCTGGACGGCGGCGCGCCGGCGCTGCACTTCTACACGCTCAACCGCGCCCGCGCCACGCGCGCCGTGCTGGAACAACTGGGCTGATCCGCGACCGGCGCCGCTATGCTGGCGCGATGCGCACCCTCGCCCTGCTCCTGCTGCTGACGCTCTGCACCTTCGCCCTGACGGCGCGGGCGCAGGATGCCATCCACCGCTGCGTGGATGCGCACGGCAACCCCGTGTTCACCGACCAGCCCTGTACGTCGCAACAGGCCACGCCGGTACAGGCACCGTCATCGACGCCGGGCACGGCCATGCCCGATGCACCCGTGCCACTGCAGCGCTGTGCCTCCACCGCGACCGAACTGCGGCAGCGCGTGATCGACGCCTTCGCCGCGCGCGACCCCAACCAGCTCGCCGGACTGATGCTTTGGCACGGCTACGGCAGCCGGTCGGCAGTCGACGACCTGCGCGCGCTGGCGCAACTGGTGCGGCAACCGCTGCTGGAAATCCACTTCGACAACGAACGGGACGACGACCCTGGCGACAACCCCTCGCCGGCACCGACGCCGCCCGCCAGCGAACTCCAGCTGCGCACCGACGGCGGCAACCGCGCCAGCTTCGCCATCACCCGCCAGGCCGGCTGCCTCTGGCTGCGCTACGCCGACTGACCGGCGCGCCACGGAAGCGAGAGCGGCTCCGCCCACGGCGGTCGCAAGGACTTGGGAAGCGCGGCCACGGCCGCTCCCCGCACGGATGAACGAGCCCGCATGCTGCGCCGCAAATATCGGCAGGCAGGGGCGCGGTTTATCATGGGCAGTCCCCCACGGAGAGTTCCCATGGCGCAGCAGTACCCCGAATGGATCTGGCAGAACGGCGCGATCAAGCCGTGGGCCGAGGCCACCACCCACGTGATGTCGCATGCGCTGCATTACGGCTCCTCGGTGTTCGAAGGCATCCGCAGCTACGTCACGCCGGACGGCGCGGCGATCTTCCGCCTCACCGACCACCTCACCCGCCTGTTCCACTCGGCCAAGATCTACGACATGGCGCTGCCGTACACGCGCGACCAGATCGCCGCCGCCTGCCGTGACGTGGTGAAGAAGAACGGCCTCTCCGCCGCCTACCTGCGCCCGGTGGCGTGGCGTGGCCTGGGCGGCTTCGGCCTCTCCGCGGAAACGCCGATCGACGTGGCCGTGGCCGCATGGCCGATGGGCCCCTACCTCGGGCCGGAGGCGCTGGAGAAGGGCATCACCGCGTGCGTGTCGAGCTGGCAGCGTTTCGCACCCAACACCATTCCGGCCGGCGCCAAGGCCGGCGGCAACTACCTCTCCGGCCAGCTGATCGCGCGCGAAGCGCGCCGCATGGGCTTCGGCGAAGGCATCGCGCTGGCTTCCACCGGCCTGCTCAGCGAAGGTGCGGGCGAGAACATCTTCCTGGTGTTCGACGGCGCGCTGCACACCACGCCGGCCAGCGCGTCCATCCTCACCGGCATCACCCGCCATTCGCTGATCACGCTGGCGCGCGAGGACGGCATCGAGGTGATCGAGCGCGATCTGCCGCGCGAATACCTCTACCTCGCCGACGAAGTGTTCATGTGCGGCACCGCCGCCGAAGTCACCCCGATCCGCGAAGTCGACGGCAAACAGGTCGGTGCCGGCCACGCCGGCCCCGTCACCCGCCGCATCCAGGAACTGTACTTCGGCCTGTTCAACGGCAAGACCCACGACAAGTGGGGCTGGCTGGAACCGGTCTGATCCCTGGCCCTCCCCCGGTTTTCCGGGGGAGCGCGGGTTGCAAGCCGCTATCATGTGCGGATGACCGACACCGCATCCGCCCTTCCCGTCATCCGCCTGAAGTCCGACCGCACGCCCGGCCACCCCTGGGTGTGGTCGGCGCAGGTGCACAAGCCCGAGGGGCGCATCCCGCCGGGCAGCGTGGTGGACGTGGTGGACGCGAAGGACCGCTTCGTCGGCCGCGGCTTCTGGAACGGCCATGCACGCATCGCATTGCGCCTGCTCACCGCCGATCCCGCCGAGATAGTCGACGCAAACTGGATCGCTGCGCGCATCGATCGCGCCGTGCGCTTGCGCCGCGAACTGCTGGAACTGGACAAGTCCACCGACGCCTGGCGCGTGATCCACAGCGAAGGCGACGGCCTCAGCGGCCTGATCGTGGACCGCTACGCCGACATCCTGGTGGTCGAATACTTCGCCGCCGGCATGTGGAAATTCCGCGACGCGATCCGCGACGCGCTGCTTGCGCATTTCCCCGGCGCGCGCATCTACGGCTTTGCCGAAACGCACGTGCAGAAGCAGGAATCCTTCGACTGCCGCGCCAGCGAGCCGCCTGCGCCCGTGGCGGTGCACGAGCACGGCCTCGCCTTTCATGCCGCACCCGGCGCAGGGCACAAGACCGGCTTCTTCGCCGACCAGCGCGACAACCGCCGGCGCTTCGCCGAACTGGCGCGCGGCCGCCGCGTGCTCGACCTGTGCTGCAACGCCGGCGGCTTCGCCGTGCACGCGATGGCCGCCGGCGCGCGCGAAGCGGTGGGCGTGGATATGGACGCGGGCATCCTCGACATCGCCCGGGCCAATGCCTCGGCGAACCACACGGCGGTGGATTTCCAGCAGGCCGACATCTTCGACTGGCTGCGTGCGGCCGTGACGCGCGGCGAGAAATACGACGCGGTGATCCTCGACCCCGCCAAGCTCACCCGCGACCGCAACAAGGTGTTCGATGCGCTGAAGAAATACTTCGCGATGAACCGCCTCGCGCTCGACGTGATCCCGCCCGGCGGTCTGCTGCTCACCTGTTCCTGCACCGGCCTGGTCAGCGAGGCGGATTTCCTCGAAATGCTGCGCCGCGTGGCGATCAACGCCGGCCGCGAGATCCAGATACTCGAAGTGCGCGGCGCCGGCGCCGACCACCCGGTGCGCACCGACGTGCCGGAGAGCCGCTACCTCAAGGCGGTGTTCTGCCGGGTGGAGTGAGGGCGCCGGTTTACTTGCCCTTCGGCAGGCGCCCTTTCAGCGACGCGGCATCGAACGGGCCGGGATCGGCGATCAAGGCGCGCGCCGCATCCACCTGGTCCCAGGTGTTCCACAGCAGCACGCCGCGCACGCGGCCATGTTCCAGGTAATACACCACGCCTTCGCGGTGCGGCTCGCGCCAGTCCTCGACCACCTGCAGCCGGGTGTCGAGCAGGCCGACGGCTTCGTAGCCCAGGTCGAACAGGTCGGAGTAGAAGAACGGCAGCGTGTCGTAGCTGCCGGCGATCCCGGCCATCGCGCGGCCGGCATGGCGCCCCATGCTGATGGCGGCGTCCTCGTGTTCCACGCGCAGGCGCCGGTCCAACGCGGGGTTGTAGAAATTGGCGACGTCGCCGGCGGCCCAGATGTCGGGACCGTCGCTGCGCAGTTGGGCGTCCACCACGATGCCGTTGTCCACCTTGAGGCCCGCCTGCTCGGCCAGGGCGGTGTTCGGCGTCACGCCGAGGCCGGCCACGGCGGCCTCCACCCGCAGCAGGCTGCCGTCGGACAGGCTCAGCTCCACGCCGCCGTCGATGGGCCTTCCGCCGCTCACCCGCACGCCACTGCGCACGTCCACGCCGTGCCGGCGGTAGTAGTCGTCCAGATAATGCGAAAGGCCATCGGGGTAGCGGCCGGCGCCGATGTGCGAATCCGGAAACAGCATGCTCACCTTGCAGCCTGCCCCGCACAGCGACGCAGCCAGCTCGGCACCGATGAAGCCGCCGCCGATCACGGCGATCTCCGCACCGGGCCGGGCGAAATGCCGCAGATTTTCGTAATCGCGCAGCGTGCGGAAATGAATGACGCGGTCGCCACCCTCGAACGGCAGCCGCCGCGGCGTGGCACCGGTCGCAAGCAGCAGGCGGCGGTAGCGGTAGCTGTCGCCCTGCGCGTCGCGCACCACGTGCGCCGCGCAATCCAGCGCCACGATGCGCCGCTCCGGATACAGTTTCGCACCACTCACCGCAGTGCCCAGATCGATGTCGGCCACCTGCTTGTCGCCTTTCCACAGCGCCTTGGACAACGGCGGCCGCTGGTACGGCGGCACGGCTTCCTCGCCGACCATGCCGATGTCTGCCGCCGCATCGACATCGTGGATCGCCTTCGCCGCCGCATCGGCGGCCATGCCGGCGCCGACGATCAGGTAATCGTGCACGTGTTCCATGGCCGGCTCCCTCGCGAAACGACCCGCCCATCATCCGCACCCGCAGCGAATGCGATGTGAAGTCGCAAGGCCTGCGACCGCAGGACGTACACTGATGCAGACCGTTCCATGCGAAAGCCGCCATGCCTGCCAGCGAAATCCTGCTCATCGTCCTCGTCGTGCTCGTGCTGTTGCTGCTGGCCCTGCAGCTGGCGCTGCTGCTGCGCGGCCGCGGCGATGCCGGCCTGCATGCGCGGCTGGACGCGCTGAAGGACGACAACGAGCGCCTGCAACGGACATTGCGCGACGAACAGCGCGGCGGCCGCGAGGAGCTGCAGCAGGGCTTCGAACGTTTCCGCGGGCACGTCAACGAACAGCTCGATGGCATGTCGCGCCAGCAGGCCGAACGCATCGGCGAATTCGGCCAGCGCCTCGGCACGCTCACCGACAGCACGCGCACCGGCCTGGAATCGCTGTCGCAGCGACTCAACGAAGACGCGCGCAAGAGCCGCGAGGAACTGGTGCAGGCCTTGACCCGCTTCGGCGAGCAGCAGCAGCAGCGCCTCACCGCGCTCGGCGCACAGCACGAGCAGCGCATGAACGATGTGCGCGGCTCGCTGGAAAGCCAGCTCAAGACCCTGCGCGAAGACAACGCAGCGCAACTGGAAAAGATGCGCGCCACCGTCGACGAGAAGCTGCAGTCCACGCTGGAAACACGGCTGGGCCAGTCGTTCAAGCTGGTCTCCGAGCGGCTGGAGGCCGTGCAGCGCGGCCTCGGCGAGATGCAGACGCTGGCCACCGGGGTGGGCGACCTGAAGCGCGTGCTGGGCAATGTGAAGACGCGCGGTATCCTCGGCGAGGTGCAGCTCGGCGCGCTGCTTGAGCAGTTGCTGATCACCGACCAGTACGAGGCCAACGTGGCCACCGTGCCCGGCTCGGCCGACCGCGTGGAGTACGCCATCCGCCTACCTGGCGCCGATCGCGAGCACCCGGTATGGCTGCCGGTGGACGCCAAGTTCCCGCGCGAGGACTACGAGCGCCTGCTGGACGCACAGGAGCGTGCCGACGCCGATGCCGCCAACCTCGCCGCGCTCGCGCTGGAACGCCGCGTGCGCGAGGAGGCCAAGACCATCCGCGCCAAATACGTGGCGCCACCGCACACCACCGACTTCGCGATCCTGTTCCTGCCTACCGAAGGCCTGTACGCCGAAGTGCTGCGGCGACCCGGCCTGTTCGAGACGCTGCAGCACGAGCATCGCGTCACCGTGGCTGGTCCCACCACGCTGAGCGCGCTGCTCAACAGCCTGCAGATGGGTTTCCGCACCCTGGCGATCCAGCAGCGATCCAGCGAGGTATGGCAGCTGCTCGGCGCGGTGAAGAGCGAGTTCGGCAAATTCGCCAACATCCTGGAGAAGGCCGAACGCCAGCTCAATACGGTGAGCAAGAGCATCGGCGACGCAGGCAAGAAGACGCGCACGATCGAGCGGCGGCTGCGCGGCGTCGAATCGCTGTCCGGCGAGGACGCGACCCGCCTGCTCGGCGACGCCACGGTCGATGTCGAGGGCGACAACGAGACGGAAGACGACGCATGAGCGAACCGCAGCGCCCGCTCGCCGAACACCACCGCCAGCTCGGCGCGCTGACCGACCAGGTGCAGTGGTTGTGGAAGGCGCTGCCGCCGCGCGACCGCCTGCTGATCGGCCTGACGCATGCGCTGCGTGCGGTGCTGGCCGCCAGCCTGGGCTATTTCGGCGCGCTTGCGCTGGGCCTGGAGCAGGGCTACTGGGCCGCGATCACCGCCATCTCGGTGAGCCAGAGCAGCTATACCGACGTGCGCAATTCCTCGCGCGACCAGTTCCTCGGCGCCATGGTCGGCGGTTTGATCGGCATGGCCGTCGCCACGCTGGGGCACGACCACTACCTGGCCTACGTACTGGCGGTGATGATCGGCATGGTGCTGTGCTCGGCCTTCAACCTGGGCGCGGCCGGCCGCATCAGCGGCACCACCACCACGATCATCATGCTGGTGCCGCACCAGGGCGCGTTCTGGCAATTCGCGCTGTTCCGGCTGGGCGAGGTCACGCTGGGCGCCATCGCCGCGCTGCTGGTGAGCGCGGTGTTCAACGCGCTGGACCGTCGCCTGTTTGGCACATCACCGACGACCTGACCCGCGAAACCGCTAAAATGCGGCTTCGTCTCATCCCCGGAATTCCCCATGAGCAAGCATCCAGCCGATGACGGCGTCACCCAGCAACAGGCCGAGGAGGCCGTGCGCACCCTGCTGCGTTGGGCCGGCGAGGACCCCGCGCGCGAAGGGTTGCTGGACACGCCCAAGCGCGTGGTGAAGGCCTACCGCGACTGGTTCTCCGGCTACGACGAAGACCCGGGCGACTACCTGCGCCGCACCTTCAAGGAAGTGGAGGGCTACGACGAGATGGTCGTGCTGCGCGACATCGAATTCGAGAGCCATTGCGAGCATCACATGGCTCCCATCATCGGCCGTGCCCACGTCGGCTACCTGCCCACCTGTCGCGTGGTCGGCATCAGCAAGCTGGCCCGCGTGGTGGAAGGCTATGCGCGCCGCTTCCAGGTGCAAGAGAAACTTACCGCGCAGATCGCCAACTGCATCCAGGAAAACCTGCAGCCGGCCGGCGTGGCGGTGGTGGTCGACGCCAGCCACGAATGCATGACCACGCGTGGCGTGCACAAGCGCGGCGTGTCGATGGTCACCAGCCAGATGCTGGGCGCGTTCCGCGACGACGCGCGCACGCGCGCCGAGTTCCTGCAATTCATCGGCATCCACGGCGGCGTGCGCTGAGAGCCTGCCGGCCTGCTCCGGGCGCCGCGTGCCGGAAGATGTCTGCGGCATCTGCTCGCGGGCCAAGGTAGAGCGAAAACACTCGGGGAAGGCCCATGGACGCGCGTGATGATGCGCGTCCATAAGGCTCTGCTCGCTGTTGCATGGCGGCCACGGCAACGCGTCCATGGCCATGCGGAGACCGCAAGCCGGCTCCTAGGCATTCCTGACCACGGACGATAACCGCGGCGCGCCGGGGTACCATCGCCGTTCCGGCCTCGCCTTCCTCACCGGATACCGTGCTGCATATTGATCTGGCCACCATCGCCTTGTTCGGCGCCCTGCAGGCGCTGTTGCTGGCGCCCCTGCTGCTCGCCGCCACGCGGGCCTTCTCCGGTATCGCGCGCACCAGCCTGCGCATCTGGGGCACGGTGCTGCTGCTGCAGGCATCGGGCTGGGTACTGATGGGATTGCGTGGGCACGCCAGCGACTGGCTGTCGATCGTGCTCGCCAACGGCCTGCTGATGGTCTCCTATGCCGAGACCACGCGCGCGCTGCGTCTGCTGCTGGACGTGCCGCAGCACCGTGCCCTGCTGCTGGTCATCGGTGCAGCCGGCTGGCTTGGCATCATCTGGTTCGGCATGGTCATGCCCGACTACCGCATGCGCGTGTACATCGCGACACTTGCGCTTGGCATCTACCTGCTGTTGCTGGTGTGGCCACTGCGCCACGCACTGCGCCGCGGCGGCTCGACCGCGCAGCGGGTGATGCTGCTGGTGTTGCTGGGCGCATTGGCAGCGTGGGGCGCACGGCTGAGCGAAATGGCATTCCGCCCCGATGCCGCCACAGGGCTGCTGGCACGCTCGCCAGCTAACACGCTGGAGATGATTTATAGCGCGGTGGAACCGGTGCTGGCCAGCATCGGCTTCCTGCTGATGTATAACGAGACAGTGCAGGCCGAGCTGCATCGGCTGGCGCGCATCGACCCGCTAACCGGCACGTTGAACCGCCTCGCGCTGGATGAGGAGTCCCAGCGGCTGTTCCGTGAAACGGATCGCCCCAACACGCTGGCCGCGCTGGTTATCGACGTCGACCACTTCAAGCGCATCAACGACAATTTCGGCCATGTCACCGGCGATAGCGTGCTGGCGGCACTGGCCGTCGGCATCCGCTGGCGGCTGCAGCCACCGGCCGTGCTGGGCCGCATGGGTGGCGAGGAATTCCTTGCCCTGCTGCCCGGCACGGGCGTGGCCGAGGCCATGGCATTGGCCGAGCAGCTGCGCATGGCCGTCGCCGCCATGCAGCTCGTGCCCGACGCTGCGGTTTCAGGCGTCACCATTTCCGTCGGCATCGCCGCGTACCGGCCCGAGGACGCCAGCGTGGACGACCTGATCCAACGCGCGGATAGGGCGCTCTACGATGCTAAACGCACCGGGCGCAACCGTGTCGTCGCCGCCATAGACGACGCCTCGCCGGTCCTGCCCGGTTCGGCCAGCGATTCGCCGCAGACGGCATCGAACTCGCCTACGGAAAGCTAGCGGCCACCGCGCGCACGTCGCCGGCAAGCGAGTTGCATCGCCCTCGACGTGACCGTGCGACATGCCGCACACTGCCGCGCATGCCGCCTGCCCCTCGCCACCTTCGCCACTGCCTCGCTGCACTGTGCCTGCTGCTGCCGCTCGCGTCGGCGGCGCAGGATTCGCGCAACGCCTACCTGCGGCAATTCGACACGGACGGCAACGGCTGTGTGAGCGAGGCCGAATACGTGGCCTACATGAGCCGTGGCTTCGAGCAGATGGACCGCAACCACGACGGCGTACTGGAACCGGACGAGCTCCCCGGCGGCCACGGCAAGCCGGTAACGCTGAAGGAATGGCAGGACAACCTGCGGCGCCAGTTCCGCAGACTGGACCGCCATCGCAACGGCTGCCTCGACGCGCAGGAGCTCACGGCACCGCCAGGCTGAAGGCCACCCCGCGTTGCCCCTGGCACGCGCCGCACGGCGATGCGCTATCGTTCCGCGTCCGCCGTCGCATCCCACGCCATGAACACGCCCGCAGAACACACGCCGCAACGCCGCGCCGCCCTGACCTTCATCTTCGTCACCGTGATGCTGGACATGCTGGCGTTCGGCATCATCATCCCGGTGCTGCCGCATCTGATCGAAGGCCTGATCGGCGGCGACATCGCCAAGGCGGCCTCGTGGGTGGGCTGGTTTGCCGCCTTCTTCATGACCATGCAGTTCGTGTTTTCGCCGGTGCAAGGTGCGCTGTCGGACCGCTTTGGCCGCCGCACGGTGATCCTGATTTCCAGCTTCGGCCTCGGCGTGGATTTCATCGTGATGGCGCTGGCGCCGACGCTGTGGCTGCTGTTCGTGGGACGCCTGTTCTCGGGCGCCTGCGCCGCGAGCTTTTCTACCGCGAACGCCTATATCGCCGATGTCGTGCCGAAGAAGAAACGTGCCGCGGCGTTCGGTATGCTTGGCGCGGCGTTCGGCATCGGTTTCATCATCGGGCCCGCGCTGGGCGGTTTCCTTGGCCATTGGCACCTGCGCCTGCCCTTCTGGACGGCGGCGTGCCTGTCGCTGCTCAACTTCTGCTACGGCTGGTTCGTGCTGCCCGAGTCGCTGCCCAAGGAACGCCGCTCGCCGCGCTTCGACTGGCGCCACGCCAACCCGTTCGGCGCGGTGGTGCTGCTGCGCCGCTATCCGCAGGTGTTCGCGCTGGCCGCGGTGTTCTTCCTGCTCAACCTTGCGCAGTTTTCGCTCAACTCCACCTATGTGCTGTTCACCGACTACCGCTTCGGCTGGGGGCCACAGGCCGTGGGCTACACGCTGAGCCTGGTGGGCTTGTGCAGCGGACTGGTGCAGGCGGTGCTGGTGCGCCGGCTGATGCCGAAGCTGGGCGAGCGGCGGATGATCCTGGTCGGCCTGGCGCTGTGCGTCGTGGGCTATCTTGCGTTCGGCTTGGCGCCTACTCCCTTGCTGTTCCTGCTGGCGATTCCGGTGTTCTGTCTTGGCGGCCTCGCCGGGCCGCCGGCGCAATCGATCATGACCCACCAGGTCGATCCGCACGAACAGGGCCGCCTGCAGGGCGCACTCACCAGCCTGGCCAGCCTCGCCGGCATCTTCGGCCCTGCGATGTTCGCCAACCTGTTCGCACTGTTCATCAGCGACCATGCGCCGGTACGTCACCTGCCGGGTGCGGCCTTCGTGCTGGCCGCCATGCTGCTGGTGGTGGCGACGCTGGTGGCGATCCGCGCCACCCGCCATGCCGTCACGACTCCCGCTTCCGCCGGCGAGGCCACGGCTCCCGCTGCACACTCGGCCCTTGGTGATGTGCTGGCACCCGAAATCGCTTCCTCCCACCCCCCGGAGCAAATCCCATGAGTCTCTCCATGTACCAGGCCAGCGTCCCCGTCTTCGTCCGTGCACTCACCAATCTGCGTCACGTTCTGCAGAAAGGCGAAGCGCACGCCAAGGCCAAGAACGTCGCCGATGCCGTGCTGCTGCAGACGCGCCTGATCCCCGACATGCTGCCGCTGGTGAAGCAGGTGCAGATCGCCTGCGACATGGCCTGCCGCGGCAGCGCCCGCCTTGCCGGCGAGGAGCCGAAGAGCTTCGAGGACAACGAGGCGACGATGGCCGAGGTGTACAGCCGCGTCGACCGCGCCATCGCCTATGCGCAGTCGTTCAAGGCCGAACAGATCGACGGCAGCGAAAGCCGCACGATTCGCCTCAAGATGCGCAGCGGCGAGCAGGAGATGCCCGGCCAGTCCTACCTGCTGCAGTTCATCCTGCCCAACCTGTATTTCCACTGCGCCACTACCTACAACCTGTTCCGCAGCATGGGCGTGGAGATCGGCAAGAGCGACTTCATCGGCGACATCTGACGACGCCGAAAGCGCGGCGGCGGCACCCTGTCGCCGCCGCTAGGGTGCGCTCCCCTGGGCGCCATGCGATAGCCATGCACGGCCCGAGGCGAGATCCACGGTCAGTACCCACTGCTTGAAGAACGGCGCCCCGAGGTTGCCGTCCTTGATCAGGTCGAGCGCCAGCGCCTTTCCTTCGACCGGAATACCGCCAGCCACCTCGAACCGCACCGGCTGCGGGCTGCTCTTGCCGGGATCGAGCCGGAACATCGGAGCCAGGTATTTCGC
The DNA here is from genome assembly GCF_014843005.1 of Rhodanobacter sp. DHG33. Taxonomy (GTDB): domain Bacteria; phylum Pseudomonadota; class Gammaproteobacteria; order Xanthomonadales; family Rhodanobacteraceae; genus Rhodanobacter_A. The sequence continues at coordinate 307,848 of NZ_JACYXM010000001.1, forward strand.
AACGATGTAAGCCCCGCCCGCATTTCCCGAATCCAGCTCCATCCACGCCATGCCCTTCGGCGTCGGCACGCCGACGTCGACGGTCAGCGCCACGCCCTCGGCATCCCGCACCAGACGGATCGGGACTTCTCGGGCATGGCGCATGCGCGCCTTCAGGCTTTCGGCGCTTTCGATCGTGAGCGTGCGTCCGGACGCATCGAAGGTGATCGCACGGCCGGCGAACAGATCAAGCCCGAGCGAACCGTCCAGACGCGGCGCATCCTTGGGAACCAGGTTCATGATGTCGAACACGCCGGCTTCCGGGGCTTTCATGGATACGCCCGCGACGTCGAATGTCAGGTTATCGCAACGCTGGAAGTCCAGGCGCTCCCCGGTCATCCGGAATCCCGAGATCCTGCCCCATGGCGTGCAGCCGACAGCCTTGGCGAAATCCGGGCTGATGATCGTGACTCCGCCACCCGTATCGAACAGGAACAGTCCCTGATGACCGTGCACTTCGGCCCGCAACGCCAGTGCCGAACCCAGATAGGGCTCCAGCTTTATCGTCACCGGCGTTGAAGTCGAAGCCTGCGCGGCACCCCAAGCCGCCATGAGACCGAACGAAGCGAGTGCATGAGCCAGAAGCTTCTTCCGCACGATGACTCTCCTGCGTCTTTTCGTGCCGTCGACGGCACGACGCCCGCATACTGCGCTGGCCGTCCGGCCCGTGCCATGTGCTCGAAGTCAGGGGCCGTTGCGCCCGTATCCCGGCGACCAGCCGCATTTGCGCGCCCGGGCATGCGATCCGAGCGCATGCCGGGGCGCCCTCGCCGCATGATCCGCCACGCATTGCGTAGCGACATGCGAAAATCGCAGCCTGCCCCTGCCGGCCTACCGCATGCTGCGCCTCACTGACATCAAGCTCCCGCTGGACCACCCGGCGGAAGCCCTTCCTGCCGCGATCCACGCGAAGCTCGGCATCGCGCCCGAAGCGCTACGCGGGTTCGCCGTGTTCCGCCGCGGCTACGACGCGCGCAAGCGCGGCGCGATCGCGCTGATCTACACGCTGGATGTGGAAGTGACCGACGAAGCCGCCCTGCTGGCGCGCCACGCCGATGATCGCCACGTGCAGCCCACGCCTGACACCAGCTACCACTTCGTAGCACAGGCGCCGGCGAAGCTGGAGCATCGTCCCATCGTGATCGGCTTCGGCCCCTGTGGCATCTTCGCGGCGCTGATCCTGGCGCAGTCGGGCTTCCGCCCCATCGTGCTGGAGCGCGGCAAGGCCGTGCGCGAGCGCACCCAGGACACCTGGGACCTGTGGCGCAAGCGCAACCTGCACCCCGATTCCAACGTGCAGTTCGGCGAGGGCGGCGCGGGCACGTTCTCCGACGGCAAGCTGCACAGCCAGATCCGCGACACGCAGCACCACGGCCGCAAGGTGCTGACCGAATTCGTGAAGGCCGGCGCGCCGGAAGAGATCCTCTATGTCAGCAAGCCACACATCGGCACGTTCCGGCTGGTGACGATGGTGGAGAACCTGCGCGAAAGCATCGAGGCACTGGGCGGCGAGATCCGCTTCGGGCAGCGCGTGGATGATCTACTGGTCGAAACCGATGCGCACGGCGCACGCCGCGTGCGCGGCGTGCGGCTCGCCGACGGCGGCGAGCTGCGCGGCGACCATGTCGTCCTGGCGCTGGGCCACAGCGCGCGCGATACCTTCGAGATGCTGCACGCGCGCGGCGTCTACGTGGAAGCCAAGCCGTTCTCGATCGGTTTCCGCGTCGAGCACCCGCAGTCGCTGATCGACCAGGCGCGCTTCGGCCCGCAGGCCGGCCATCCCATCCTCGGCGCAGCGGACTACAAGCTGGTGCACCACGGCAAGGACGGCCGCTCGGTGTACAGCTTCTGCATGTGCCCCGGCGGCACCGTGGTAGCAGCCACCAGCGAACCCGGCCGCGTGGTCACCAACGGCATGAGCCAGTATTCGCGCAACGAGCGCAACGCCAACGCGGCGCTGGTCTGCGACATCCGCCCCGCCGACTACGCAGCCTACGGCGAAGGGCCGCTGGCCGGCATCGCATTGCAGCGGCACTGGGAAACTCACGCCTTCGAGATGGGTGGTGGCGACTACAGCGCACCGGGCCAGCGCGTGGGCGACTTCCTGGCCGGCAAGGCGTCGCGCGCCATCGGCGAAGTGCAGCCCTCGTACAAGCCGGGCGTGCGGCTCACCGATCTTTCTACCGCACTGCCCGATTACGCGGTGGCGTCGATACGCGCCGCGATCCCCGCCTTCGACCGCCAGATCCGCGGCTACGCGCTGCCCGACGCCATGCTCACCGGCGTGGAAACACGCACCTCCTCGCCCGTGCGCATCCGCCGCAACGACGACAACCTGCAGAGCCTCAACACCCACGGCCTGTACCCGGCCGGCGAAGGTGCGGGCTACGCGGGAGGCATCCTTTCCGCGGCCGTGGATGGGATACGCGTGGCGGAGGCGGTGGCGCTTGCGATCACCACGCCTCGTTCATCCTGAGCGTAGCGCCGAAGCTGCGACGCGTGGAGCGGATATGGATACTCGCGCTTTGAGTAGCGAGGCAGTCGGCGCAACGCTTCGACTTCGCCCGCTGCGCGGGTCACGCTCAGCGCGAACGGTTTACGGGCGCTTCACTGCCACTCTACGCGGCCAACCACACGCCCCAGTGCGGCATCCATCTTCTTGCACAACTTGGGCGTGCCGTTGACCAGCACCGGCTCGGCGGCAGGCTTGAGCATGGGCACGTCCATCAGCGAATCGGTGTAGGCGACCTGCCATGCACGCACGCCGTGCGCGGACAACGCCTTGAGCTTGTTCGCGCCGATGTTGTGGAAGCCGGTGCGCATGCCCGACCAGCCGGGGCGCAGCCGCGAGGCCAGCAGTTCGACATCGCCGAGCCCGAGCTGCCCAAGGATGCTGCCGACCAGCGCCTGCTCGCAGCCGGTAACCACGATCACGCGATCGCCGGCCTGCTGGTGGCGGCGCAACTGGCGCAGTGCGTCGCGATTGCAGCGGCGCGAGTTCTGCACCAGCCCGGAAGCGAAGGCTTGGGCCTTTGCCTGGTAACGCTTTTCCCCCGTGGCGAACAACGCGACATGCACCAGGGTGCGCGCCGCCAGACGCCGCGAGAACGGCAGCATCAGCAGCAGCCACGGCAGGCAGGGCAGCACCATCAGCTTGCGCAGCAACGATCGCTGGTAGCGGTCGCGGATGAACAGCTCGAACGCGTCGCCGTGCAGCAGCACGCCGTCGAAATCGAACAGCACCACGCGCTGCGCAACCGCCTCTTCGCCCGCCGTCGCGGGCTGCTCGATGCCTTCGACCTGCATGGGCTTCACTTCGTGCCGAACAGCCGCTTCAGTTCCGCGCCGGGGTCCTCGGCGCGCATGAAGGCTTCGCCGACCAGGAAGGCATTGATGCCGCCTTCGCGCAGTCGCGCCACGTCTTCCGGCGTGCGGATGCCGGACTCGGCGACCAGGATGCGGTCGTATTCCATCCGCTCCTGCAGCGCCAGCGAGGTTTCCAGCGAGGTCTCGAAATTGCGCAGGTTGCGGTTGTTCACGCCGATCAGCGGCACCGGCAGCGCCAACGCGCGTTCCAGTTCGTCTTCGTCGTGCACTTCGCACAACACGTCGAGGTCGAGCTCGGCGGCCTGCAGGGAGAGCTGCAGCAGCACGTCGTCATCCAGCGCGGCGACGATCAGCAGCACGCAGTCGGCACCGATCGCGCGCGCTTCGTGCACCTGGTAGGGATCGATGATGAAGTCCTTGCGCAGCACCGGCAGCGAGCACGCCGCACGCGCCTGCTGCAGGAAGGCTTCGCTACCCTGGAAGAAATCGCTGTCGGTGAGCACGGAAAGACAGGCTGCGCCGCCCTTCTCGTAGCTCTTGGCGATCGCCGCCGGGTCGAAGTCGGGGCGGATCACGCCCTTGCTGGGGCTGGCCTTCTTCACCTCGGCGATCACCGCCGGTTTGCCGGCGTTGATCTTCGCCTCCATCGCAGCGGCGAAGCCGCGCGTGTCGGGTAGATCGGGGATGCGTGCGGCCAGCTCGGCGAGCGGCAGGCGGGCCTGGCGTTCAGCGACTTCTTCGGCCTTGCGGGCGAGGATTCGATTGAGGATGTCGGTCATGGCGCTAGAGCCTGTCTGTGCTCTTGGGGATGCGGAGGGCCGGAGCATCGCAGCGACGGGGAGCGGCGCTGCGTCGTCACGCTATCACACCCTGCCTGACAAGCGCTGCGTCGCTGCCACGAAGGCGCGCATTTTCGCATGTGCCGCGCCGCTGGCAATCGCCGTGCGCGCCAGCCCGATGCCGCCGGCGATCGAGTCGGCCACGTTCGCCGCATACAGCGCCGCGCCCGCATTGAGGCAGACGATGTCGTGCGGCACGCCGCGCTCGCCGGCCAGCGCCTGTTCAAGCATCGCCCTCGACTCGGCCACGTCGGCCACGCGCAGGTTGCGACTGGAGGCCATCGCCAGGCCGAAATCCTCCGGCTCCACCTCGTACTCGCGCACCACGCCGTCGCGCAGCTCGCCGACGAGGGTGCCCGCGCCCAGCGAGATCTCGTCCATGCCGTCGCGCCCCCACACCACCAGCGCGCGTTGCGCGCCGAGCTGCTGCAGCACGCGCACCTGGATGCCGACCAGGTCGGGATGGAACACGCCCATCAGGATGTTCGGTGCGCCGGCCGGATTGGTCAGCGGGCCGAGAATGTTGAACAGCGTGCGCACGCCCATTTCCTTGCGCACCGGCGCCACCACCTTCATCGCCGGATGGTGGTTGGGCGCGTACATGAAGCCGATGCCGGTTTCGTCCAGGCACTCGGCTACCTGTGCAGGCGCGAGGTCGATCTGTGCGCCCAGCGCCTCCAGCACGTCCGCGCTGCCGGATTTGGATGAAACGCTGCGGCCGCCGTGCTTGGCGATGCGCGCGCCGGCCGCCGCCGCCACGAACATCGAGGCGGTGGAAATGTTGAAACTGGAGGCCCCGTCACCGCCGGTGCCGACGATGTCGAGCAGGTGCGCAGTGTCGCCGCGGACCGGCACCGCCGCCGCCAGCTCGCGCATCACCCGCGCCGCGCCGGTGATCTCGCCCACGGTTTCCTTCTTCACGCGCAGGCCGGTGACGATGGCCGCGGTCATCAGCGGGCTCACTTCACCCGCCATGATCTGGCGCATCAGCGCGATCATCTCGTCGTGGAAGATCTCGCGATGCTCGATCGTGCGCTGCAGGGCCTCCTGCGGCGTGATGGTGATCGCGCGCGCGCTCATGCCGCCAGTTTCCGCCGCGGCAGACCGAGGAAGTTGGCGAGCATGTCGTGACCATGCTGGGTGAGGATGGACTCGGGATGAAACTGCACGCCCTCGACCGGCAGGGTCTTGTGGCGCAGGCCCATGATCTCGTCGATGCTGCCGTCCGCGTTCTCCGTCCACGCCGTGACTTCGAGGCAATCCGGCAGCGAGCCCTGCTCCACCACCAGCGAGTGGTAGCGCGTGGCCTCGAACGGATCCGGCAAGCCGGCGAACACGCCCTGCCCGCGATGGCGCACCGGCGAAGTCTTGCCGTGCATGATCTGCTTGGCGCGGATCACCTTGCCGCCGAAGGCCTGGCCGATCGCCTGGTGGCCGAGGCACACGCCGAACACCGGGATCGCGTCCGACAATGCGCGCAGCACGTCCAGCGACACGCCGGCATCGTCCGGCGTGCCCGGGCCCGGCGAGATCATGATGTGCGAGGGCTTCAGCGCGCGGATGCCCGCCACGTCCAGCGCATCGTTGCGCACCACCTTCACCTCCTGCCCCAGCTCGCCGAGGTACTGCACGAGGTTGAAGGTGAAGCTGTCGTAGTTGTCGATCATCAGCAGCATGGCGCGGCGTCTTCGCAGGAGAACCCGGGGAGACGGCATCATACCGGCATGCGGCAATCCATGCGCCGCGGGCATCGCGCAATGGACGTCCAAACGCCGCGGCGGCGGGTCTATGCGTCGCAGGGTGCACGCATCCATCGGGCACTCCGGAGCTTGGGCGGTTGACATCAAACTTCGCTCAAATGAGAATGCATCGCATTAACTAAATGTGCGATACCGGCTCCCCGCGCCGTTTCTCGCCTTGTTCCAGGAACCCTCCCGCGATGAATCTCTACGCACTGCTGCTGGGCATGGCTGGCGCCGTCCTGGCCTATCTGGCCGGCGCCAGGCAGGGCCTGCTCGCCAAACGACTGCCCGGAAGCGTGCGCGTGCTCGCCGCGACCCTGCTCGCCGCCAGCCTCGCGGCGTGGATGGCGGCTGCAGGTCCTGGCGCCGGTATCGCGGCGGCGCTGACCTGCTGGATGCTGGCGTGGGTGGCGCTCCCCTATTTCGCCTGGTGGCGCGGCGCGAAGGTGTCGCAGCGATGATCGCGCGCTGCCTGGCCGGCGTCCTCCTCGGGTTCACGCTTGCCGCCGCGCTGCCCGCGCTCCTGATGCGCGTGCTGCCCAACGGCAGCGCCTGGCTGATTCCGCTGCTGATCCTGTTTTTCCCGCTGTGGACTGCTTTCATGGCCGGCTCGTATGCGGCGCGAAGCGGCACGCGCGCATGGCTTTCACTGGGCGGTGCGAATGCAGTCGCCTTCCTCGCACTCTGGCTGCTGCCGCATTGAAGGCGGGCGACACGCGATGAAAGCCGCCACGATCCGCCGTTTCCAGACCGTGCACACCTGGACCGGCCTGCTTGCCGGTTTCGCGCTGTTCGTGGCGTTCTACGCCGGCGCGCTGACCGTGTTCCACGACGAGATAGCCGCATGGCAGAACCCACCATGGCGCGCCGCGCCGGACGCCCGAGTGCCGGTGGACGCGCTGATCGAAAGCCTGCTCGCGCACCATCCGGAAACCCGTGACGATTTCGGCATCGTGCTGCCCGGTGGCGGCCACGGCGCGCCGTATGCGTTCTGGCAGGGCAAGGACGGCGCGCGCTTCGCCACCGCGAGCCAGATGGACGCACCCGCCGCCGACGCAGGTGGCGGCAATCTCGCCGACTTCGTGTACGCGCTGCACGATTCGCTGGGCCTGCCGGTGGTCGGCCTGTATCTGATGGGCATCGTCAGCGTGCTGTACGGCCTGGCGCTGGTGTCGGGCTTCCTGATCCACCTGCCGCAATTGCTGAGCGACCTGTTCGCGTTGCGCGCGGGGCGCAACCTCAAGCGGCTGTGGCAGGACGCGCACAACGCCATCGGCGTGCTCAGCCTCCCGTTCCATGTGATCTTCGCGCTGACCGGCGCGATCTTCTGCCTGTTTGCCGTCACGCTGCTTGCGCTCAACACGGTTTCGTTCAACGGCAAGCTGTTCGGATTGTTCGCGCAGGCCGTGGCGACAGCCCCGGCAACGAAAGCCAGCGGCGCAACCGGCGCGATGTTGTCGCCCGATCAGCTGATCGCACGTGCGCGCGTCGCCGCACTGGCGCAAGGCGTCAGCAGCTTCGATCCCGATTACCTGCACTTCGTGCACTACGGCGACCGCAACGCGGTGGTCGAGGTGCGCGGACTGTCGCAGCACACCCTCGGCACGTACGGCACGGTGGCGCTGTCGGCGCGCGACGGCAGCGTGCTCGCCGCGCATGTCGGCGCCGGGCAGGATGCCAACGGCATCAGCTGGTCAGCGCTGTATGCGCTGCATTTCGGCAGCTTCGGCGGCAATACGGTGCGCTGGCTGTATTTCGTGCTGGGGCTGGCCGGCGCCTTCCTGTTCTATTCCGGCAACCTGCTGTGGGTGGAATCGCGGCGCAAGCGACGCCACGCGGATCAGCCGCTGCGTACGCGAGTGATGGCGCGCGCCACGGTGGGCGTATGCATCGGCACGTGCTTCGGCATTTCAGGCGCCTTCGCTGCGGCGCTGGCCTGCTCGCACCTTGGCATCGACGCAGCGTTGGTGCAGCGGCTCGCCTGTTATGGATTGTTCCTCGCCGCCTGCGCCTGGGCCTTTGCCCGGCCGGTCGCGCGTGCCGCCACCGAACTGCTTGGTGCGACCGCCGCACTCACCATCGCCGTGGCGATGGCCGACCTGCTCGGCAATGCCGGCCGCTGGCTGCAGCCGTGGACACCCGCGACACATGCCGTGCTGGCCGTCGATCTCACCGGCATCGCGCTCGGCCTGATCTTCGCGCGACTCGCACGCGCGGCGCTGCGGCGCGGGCGCGACGGCGATCCGAACAGCGTGTGGGCACTGCCCGCACGCGCCGCAGCGGCGGCGAACTGAATCCCCTTTCCGGCAAGCCTGTGCCAGCCGGGCAAACCTGCAACACGGAGTCACCCCATGATTTTTCCGCCTCCCCGGCGCCTTGCGCGTCGCGCCATCGCCTTGCTGATCTTCGCTGCACTGGCGAACACCGCCGCGTACGCCGACGACACCGGCAGCACCGCAAATCCGCAGGACGCCAAGCAGCTCGGCGCGGTGACCGTCACCGGCACCACCAGTGCGCTGGATCTCTACGGCAGCAGCAACGCCAGCGCCGGCGCCCTGGGCAATCGCAGCCTGCTCGACACGCCTTTCAGCATCAGCACGGCCACGTCGGACCTTATCGTCAACCGCCAAGCCATCGACATCAACGAGGCCTTCGCCACCGATCCGGGCGTGACGCCGCTGGGCAGCGGCTATGCCGGCGAGGAATCGATGTTCGCCGTGCGCGGTCTGCCGGTGGACCTGCTCAACGGCTACAAGATGGACGGCCTGTCCGTGGTCAACTGGGCCAGCGATCTGCCATTGGAGCCCTTCAGCGAAATCCAGCTGCTGAAGGGCGCGGGTGGTTTCATGTACGGCTTCGGCGCACCCGGCGGCATCCTCAACTACGTCTCCAAGCAACCGACGCTGCAGCCCTATGCCAGCTTCACGCTGGGCTACGTGTCCGACGGGGCGCTCGAGGAATCCGCGGATCTCGGCGGCACATTCGGCGGACAAGGCGGCTGGGGCTATCGCCTCAATCTCGTGCACGAGGATGGCAACACCTACGTGCAGGGCGGCCACATCCGCCGCAACGCCGCCTCGCTGGCGCTGACCAAGGACATCGCACCGAATCTGCACTGGCACTTCAACAGCATCTGGCAGGACCGCGACACGCGCGGCACCTACTACGGCATCATCATGGGGCAGTACTACGGCTATCCGGTGGACGTGCACACGCCCGCGCCGCTGGACGGCAGCCAGCGCGTGACCCAGCCCTATACCGGCTACGGCACCTCGATGCGCGTGGCCAACACCGGCCTGAAGTGGGACCTCTCGCCCGACTGGACGGCCAGCCTGGACTACAGCTACGCCGGCCAGACGCGCTCCAACCGCGACAGCGCGATCATCCTCACCGACAACCAGGGCGGTTACACCGACCTCAACTACCTCGGCTACTCGCGCTACAACTACCAGCAGTGGCAGGGCATGCTGCAGGGAAGGTTCGACACCGGCGCGATCGGCCACCAAGTGGTGCTCGGCGCGTCGTGGCAGGCGCTGGATTACCACTACCCGACCGGCCCCTATGCCGACGGGCAGGTGCTCGGGCAGGGCAATCTCTACGACGTGCCCTTGCTGCCGGATCCCGGCACGCCGCTCAGCCGCAGCACCTACCTCGCTGAAACCACCACGCAGCGCGCGGTGTTCGCCAGCGACACGGTGACGTTCTCGCCGCAATGGTCGGCCCTGCTCGGCCTGCGCTACACGGACTACATCGACAAGGACTACGCCGCCGGCAGCAGCCTGCCCACTGCACGCTACGTGCAGAGTCCGCTGACGCCCACCGTCGCCCTGCTCTACAAGCCGACCGCATCCACGACGCTGTACGCCAGCTACGTCGAGTCGCTGGAACAGGCCAGCAGCGCGCCGCTGGGCACGAAGAACCAGTACCAGACGTTCGCGCCGACGCGCAGCAAGCAATACGAACTGGGCGCCAAGACCGAGCACGAAGACTGGAGCGTGGATCTCGCGCTGTTCCGCGTGGAGCGCGGGCTGCAGTACATCAACTCGGACGACGTGTACGTGTCCGACGGACGTACGCGCTACCAGGGCATCGACTTGTCCGGCAAGTTGTCACTGGCGCGTGACTGGACGCTGCTCGGCGGCGTGATGTACCTCGACGCGTACAACCAGCAGGCTTCGGCAGGCGTGCAAGGCATGCGTGCCTACGGCACGCCGCGCGTGCAGGGCAATCTGTATGTGGAATACGCGGTGCCGCATATCGCGGGATTGGTGCTGGATGCCGGCGGCCGCTACGTAGGCAACGAGGCCATCGATGCCAGCAATACCGAGTTCGTCGGTGCGTATCACACCTTCGACATCGGTGCGCGCTACGCCACCAGCCTCGGCGGCCATGCGGTGACCTGGCGAGCCGGCATCGACAACCTCGCCAACGAGAAATACTGGCTTGCCAGCTGGGGATTCATCCTCAACCAGGGGACACCACGCACGGTGCGGGCCAGCGTGACGGTCGCACTGTAAGTGCCACCGCTCATGCTTGGGAATTAGTCCCGCCTACGCGATGAACGGTGCGGCCATGACTCCAGCAGTTCGGAGCGGAGGACCTGGCGCTTGTCGCTCCAACAAGGCTTACCTGCAGGCGGTTTCTGATCCAGGCCTCAGAAAATGTTGGGCAGGCACCGGAGTCCGTTCACGATTTCCGGCTTCCTGCCAGGTCGAGCATCACCGCCGCGGTGCCAGCATCGCGGCAGTGATGCCCGCTTCCACCAGGTTTGCCGGCAACGCCAGACCCAGTGCGAGATGGGCACAGGCTTCGGCCATGGCGGCGCTGGTCTGGATGCCATAGCCGCCTTGTGCGGCAACCCAGAAGAAGCCTTCCGCATCGGGTGCGAAACCGCCCACCAGATCGCCTTCCGTGCCGACGAAGCTGCGCAGGCCGGCCCAGCTCCGCGTCGGGCGGTTGATCGTCATCGTGGTGGCCTGCTCGATGCGGTCGATGCCCAAGGCGATGTCGAAATCCTCCGGCTGCACGTCGTGCGGCGGCACCGGGTCGGCGTTGGCGGGCGAGCCCAGCAGCAGGCCGGCATCGGGCTTGAAGTAGAAGCTCTCCTCCGCATCGATCACGAAGGGCCAATGCGACGTGTCGAGGCCCTTGGGCGGCTCGAACAGGAAGGCGGTGCGCCGCTTCGGCTGCAGGCCCAGCGGCGCCACGCCGGCGAGGCGCGCCACCTCGTCCGCCCACGCGCCCGCGGCGTCGAGCAGCAGCGGCGCGCGGTACACCGCTTCGCCGCAGTCGATGTTCCACTGCCCCTGCCCGCGTTCGATCGAGCGGATGGCCACGTCGACGCGCAGCGTACCGCCGCGCTGGCGCAGGCCGCGCAGGAAACCCTGGTGCAATTCGTTGACGTCGATGTCGGCCGCGCCGGGCTCGAGCATGCCGATCTGCGCGGCCTCCGGCTTCAGCACCGGCACCATCGCCTGCACCTCGTCGGCATCGAGCAGGCGCAGGTCGGGGATGTGCGCGCGGTTCTCCACGTACATCGCACGCACCGCATCCGCCTGTTCGGCGCTGCCGATCACCAGCGTGGGGCGCTGCGCCAGGATGGGGTGCTCGGCGAAACCTTCCGGCGGATGCTCGAGAAACGGCCGCGTGGCCCGCGACAGCGCGCGCACCTGTGCCGACCCGTAGGTTTCGCTGAACAGCGCCGCGGAGCGTCCCGTGGAATGCATGCCCGGCCACGCCTCGCGCTCCAGCACCAGCACGCGCGCGTGCGGCGCCATGAACCACGCGACCGAAGCGCCGGCCATGCCGGCACCGATGACGATGGCGTCGAAGTCGTTCGCCTGCATGTTCAATCCTGTTTCGTGTGGCCTTCCCCGTTTGCCGGGGAAACGTTGGAAGTGTCGTTGCGCGATTGCCGTGCGACCACGCTGGCCACGGTGAGGTCGGCGGTGACGTTGCCCAGCGTGGCGAACACGTCGGGCAAGGTATCCACCGCCAGCATCAGGCCCAGCGGCGCCAGCGGCACGCCCATCGCCTGCGCCACCGGCAGGTTGGTCGCCATGAAGGTGACCTGGCCGGGCAGGCCCACCGAACCCAGGCTGATCACCACGGCCAGCGCCGCGGCGGCGGCGAGCTGCGCGGCGCCCACGTCGGTGCCGGTGGCCCACGCGATGAAGCACGCCGAGGCGATGTACTGCACCGGGCTGGTGAGCCGGCACAGCGACACCGCCATCGGCAGCACCAGCGCGGTGACCTGCTGCGGATAGCCCAGTCGCCGCTCCGCGCTTTCCAGCATCGCCGGCAGCGAAGCGAGCGAGGACTGCGTGCTGGCCGCCACCGCCTGCGCCGGCGCCAGCGCGACCACGAAGCGGCGCAGACGCTCGCCGCCCCACAGCACCGCCACCGGCAGCATCAGCACGGTGACCACGAGGTACAGGATGATTTCCACCAGCACATACACGCCCAGCGCGCGCACCATGCCCAGACCGGCACGCGCGCACACGGCGAGGATCAGCGCGAACACGCCCAGCGGCGCCAGCCACAACACCCAGCGCACGATCACGATCATCGCGTCGGCCATGGCCTGGAAGAATTCCACCAGCATCGCGCGGCGCGACGGCTGCAGCTGCGTGAGCGCGAAGCCGAGGAACAACGCGAACACCACCACCGGCAGCATCGCGCTCTGCGCCGCGGCCATCAGCGCGTTGCTGGGCACGATGCCGGCGAACCAGTCGGCCCAGCCCGGTGCCGAGACTGCCGTGGCGTTTACGGGGTGGCCGCTCAGCGCCGCGCCCAGTGCCGGGTTGTGCGGAAACATCGCCAGCAACGGCGGCGCCAGCAGCGCGGCGACCGCCGCCCCCAATGCCAGGATCGCGATGATGGCAATGAGCGCGCGCCGCGCGATCCGCCCGGAAGCCGCTGCATCGCTGGCCGTGTTCACGCCCACCACCACCAGCGCCAACACCAGCGGCACCACCGTCATCTGCAGCGCGTTCAACCACAGATGGCCGATGGGCTGCGCCACATTTGCCGCGTGCTGCGCCCAGGCCGGCGCCCAGGTCGCCAGCGCCAGCCCGGCCAGTGCGCCCGCAACCAAACTGGATAAAACCCGCGTGGTGGCGCTCATCGGCCGGCCTTCATGTCGGGCAGCTGCCATGCGTGGCGCAGGCGCGCGTATTCGTCCTGCGGCAACAGCACGAACACCGGATGCGCCTGCGGCTTCAGCCACGCCAGCAGGCGCTGCATGGTGTCCGGCGTCATCGCGGTGCAACCGGTGGTGCCCGTGGTCGGCGACGACCACAGGTGCGCGAAGATGCAGCTGCCGCCACGCGCCACGCCGTCCGGGTTGTGCTCGATCACGAAACCGATGCGGTAGGCCTGGTCGCCGTGCATGTGCAGGTCGCGCCGCATCGGTTCGCTGGAACCCTTGAGTGCTGCCTCGCCCACCTTCGCCGTATCGGCAATGCGGTTGTAGAGCGGCGTGCCGCTGACGTCCATGCAGTAGTCGGTGGCAGTGAGCGCGAGATACGGCATCGACGTGTCCACATGCGCTGCGTAGCCGAAGGTGCTGCCGATGCGGAACACCCCGGCCGGGCTGCGGCCGTCGCCTTCGTGCTTCTGCGGGCCACCCTGCTGCGCCGGGCTCAGGCCAAGGCCCCAGGCCGAGCCGCTCTGACCGATCACCACTGGCTTCGCCGCGCCGACTTCATGCCACGCGCCACCGTGGTTGCGCTGGTAGGTGCGCAGCGTCCCTTCGATCGTGTTCCAGTCGGGCACGGTGACCAGCACCATCTGGTCGGCACTGGACCAGGCATCAGCCGGATCCGTGGCGGCAATGGCATGGCCCGCGAAGGCGAGGCCGGCGATCAGCAAGGCGACGAAATGGCTACGCATGGATGACGAATCCTCCATCGAAGGGACCCCTCTCCCTTCGGGAGAGGGTGCCGGCAGGCGGGTGAGAGTTCGGGCGGAGACAGGCGTTGCGGCAAGACCGCACCCTCACCCCAACCCCTCTCCCGGCGGGAGAGGAGCTCAAGCTCGTGGCGCCGATGAAAACCTGGGCGCCCATCAAGGCTCCAGCACCTGCTGGATGCGTTCCAGGTTGGCGACAAGCTGCGCATGGCGCGTGTCGTCGCCTTCGCAAAGCTGCACGAACAGCACGTCCAGCAGGTGCTGCAGCGCGGACTGGTAGAGCAGCGACTGGATGTACGGCCGCTCGTCGTGCGCGGACACCAGCAGGGCCGCATCGGCCAGCGTGCGCAGCGGATTGGCGCTGTGCCGGGTCACGCTGACCACCATGCCGCGACGCTCGCGGAAATGCCGGCCGATCTTGCACAGCGCCGGATGGTTGCCGTGCTCGGAGAACACCAGCAGCACGTCGCCGGGGCCGGCGGCGGAGACGTTGGCGGCCATCCGTGCGATGTCGAAGTTGTGCACCACGGGCAGGCCGAGCAGCGCGAGCTTGTACGCGAAGCCGCGCGCGTGGATGTCGTCCTCGCCGAGGCCGATGAGGAACACCTTGCCGCTGCGGCCGGCCTTGGCCATGGCCTTGATCACCGCGGCCAGCGTCTGCGGCGGGTTGATGAGGCGCGTGGCCTCTTCCGCCTCGGACTTGCGCCGCCACAGGCCGGTAGCCAACGACTCGCCGGTCTCGCCATGGACCTGCGCGGCGGTTTCCACGTCGTCGCCGTTGTCGGCGCGCGCGATCGCCTCGCCCACCGAATACTTGAGGTCGGGATAACCCTTGAAGCCCAGCTTCTGGGTGAACTTCACCACGCTGGACTGACTGATGCCCAGCGCGTTGGCGAGCTGCTGCGAGGAGTAGTCGCGCAGCAGCTGTGCGTTGTCCAGCACGAAGTCGGCGATGCGGCGTTCCACCGCCGACATCTGGTCGCGCTCGGAGCGGATCTTTACCAGGGGAGACATGCGGCACTCCGCCTCAGACCACGCTGCCGGTTTCCAGCCCGCGGATCTCGCGGATGCCCAGGCCCGGCGCATCCGTCACCGAGATTTCGGACTCGTTGAAGTTCACGCCGCCATCCACCGGATTGAACTGGCACAGCGAAGGGCCGTCCAGATCCACCTTGGTGATCGCGTTGGACTTGGCCACCGCTACATGCACCGCCGCCGCCACGCTGATCGAGGTTTCCAGCATGCAGCCGATCATGCATTCCACGCCGTGCAGCGCAGCGATGTCGGCGATCTTGATGGCGTTGGAGATGCCGCCGGTCTTCATCAGCTTGATGTTGATGATGTCGGCGGCGCGCAGGCGGATCAGGTCGATCACCTCCATCGGCCCGAACACGCTTTCGTCGGCCATGATCGGCGTGTGCACGCGCTCGGTGACGTAGCGCATGCCTTCCAGGTCGCGCGCCTTCACCGGCTGCTCGACCAGCTCCAGCTTGATGCCGGCCTCTTCCAGCGTCTGCAGCGCATACACCGCCTGCTTGGCCGTCCAGCCCTGGTTGGCGTCCAGCCGCAGCAGCGCGCGGCCTTCGACCGCCGCGTAGATCGCCTTGACGCGCTCGATGTCGACGCCGATGTCTTTGCCCACCTTGATCTTCAGCGACTCGAAACCGCGCTCCACCGCGGCGACGGAATCGGCCACCATCTTGTCGATGTAGTCCACGCTGATGGTGATGTCGGTGGTGATCACCGGATCGCCGCCGCCTAGCAGCTTGTACAGCGGCGCGCCGTAGAGCTGGCCCCATAGGTCGTACAGCGCGATCTCCACCGCCGCCTTGGCGCTGGTGTTCTTCTCCATCGACGACTGCACCAGATGAGTCAGCCGGTTGAGCTCGGCCACGTCCTGGCCGAGCAGGCGCGGCGTGATGTAGTGGCGGATCGCGTCGGTGATCGAGCCGTGGGTGTCGCCGGTAATCACCGCGGTGGCCGGCGCCTCGCCGTAACCGACGTGGCCGGTGTCGGTGTGCACCATCACCACGATGTCCTCGACCTGGTTCACGGTGCGCAGCGCCGTCTTGAACGGTGTCTTCAGCGGCACCCGCAGCATGCCGAATTGGATGTCGGTGATTTTCATGGGCGACCGTGTCCGTGTGGTTCGTGGAAGGGTGATGGCGATCAGCGGCGCATGCGCACGATGCTGGTCATGTGGTCGATGAAGGTGGAGCCGTCCTTGCCATAGAGCATCGGCAGCAAGGGCGTCACCGACACCGCGTTGAGCTTGACGTGCGCTACGGAACCATCCGGCTTGAGATAGCTCATGCCCAGCACGTCGTGGATCACCCAGGGCTGCCCCTGCCACTGGCCCAGCACCATCATCACGTGGCCGGGAATGTAGACCAGGTCGCCGAGCCGCAACTGCATCGCCGCCTGCAGACGCACCGCGTGGCTGTCGGCGGCGGTGAACAGGCGATGCTCCAGCGCGGGGCTCTTGGCCTGGTCGCCGGTGTTGCGCGGCATCTGCACGCCGAGACTGCGGTACACGTCGGAGACGAAGCCCGAGCAGTCGCGGCCGTCGTAGGAATGGCCCCAGCCGTAGCGCTCGCCGAGGAACTTGAATGCCTGGGTGATCAGATTGCGCGGCGTCAGCGGCAGATAGTCGGCAGCGGTATCGGTGTTCTTCTGCAGCAGCGCAGGCACCAGCTCCAGGCTGCCGTCGTCCTTGCGGATGGGCAGCTGCAGCGTATACGCCGCGTACGGCGTCTGGCCGTTCACCGGCTGGTCGGCCGGCAGCGTGGCGAGCAGCGGCACGCGGGTGGCCATGTCCAGCTGCAGTTGCGACACCGCCGGCTGTTCGGGCGTGAACACGGTGCGCACGCTGGGGCCGGTGACGATGCGGTACGGCGTCTTCGCGGCATAGGCCAGCACCGCGTCCTTGGCGCCTTCCGCCACGTACCGCTTCTGCATCCATGCCGCGTAGCGCGGGCTCACCACGAACAGCCACTGGCCGTCGCGGCTGGTATGCACGATGGCCACCGGCGTGCCGGGAAACTCGGCGCTTTCCTGGAAGCGGTCGATGTCGTGGTCGTCGTCGCTGCTGAACACGCGCAGCGTGGTGGGAAAGGTACGCAACGCGGCGCGCTCCACCACCAGACCGTAACGCACCGTGGTCTGCGCGGGGATGGTGTCCAGCGCCATATCGTTTTCGATCTTGTCCAGTGCAGTCGTCGGCACCGGCTGGCCGTGCTCGTCGTACAGCGCGTGCGTGGGCCGCTGCGACAGGTGCCCGATCCACGCTGCTACTTGTTCGCGCGGCAGTGTGGCAGGTAGCGCCGCCAGGTCATGCATGGTGGGATCGAGCTGGAACAGCTTTGCGTTCTGCGCATCGACCTGCGCACGAGAAAGAATCTGCCGGTCGGGCTGCGCCTGCAGGCCGATCCAGAATGCCGGCGTCAGCTGGGCATCGCCCACGCCGAGCACCCCGCTGGGCGGGATGGGCAATGCATTCGCGGGCACGTCGCGCGCCTGCATCGGCGCATGGACCAGCGCGAGCGCGAAAACCAGGGCTGTGAGAACCGGACGCTTCATCGTTTTACCCCCTTCACCGGCATGTCACCGGGCACGGCGACATGGCCGTGCGGCATGCCAAGGAATATTTGATTCCATGTAATTTCATTGTCAGCATAAATTATTGACCGCCATTTGCAAGCGTGCTACACAACGCCGCTGGGGAAGCATCGCGGGGTTCTATCTGATGGCGAACGTGGCAACCACTACACGCTGGAGGACGCGTCTGCTGTTCGCATCGGCTCTGCTGGCCGTTCCCTTCGCAGCCACCTGGGCGACCGACACGCCGGCCAGCATCGCCAGGCTGGTCGACGCCGGCCAGTTCCAGGCCGCCGACGCCGACATCGCTCAGGCGCTGAATCAGACCGGCCTGGATACCGCCACGCGCGATGCCTTGCTGTTCCAGCGCGAACGCATGCGCCGCATCCGCTACGACTTCTCGCTCGATGCCGATGGGTTGAAGGCGCGCATCCGCAAGCAGGTGCCCGACCTGCGCGACGACGAATTCCGCAACTGGGACGAACACGGCCTGCTCGAACGCATGGTGATCGACGGCCGCGTGATGTACTTCAAGCGCGACGCTTCCAACATCTTCCGCCTCAGCGCCGAAGCCGCCGCGCGCCGCGCCCATCCCGCGCCGTTCGACGACGACCCCATGGGCGTGCTGAACGACTACCACCGCGAGGTGCGCTCGGCGGCATTGCAGGAGAACCGCAGCAGCGTGCTGCCGCATCGCGTACGCATCACCCAGACGCTCACCGTCGATGCCGACGCGGTGCCGGCCGGCAAGACCGTGCGCGCTTGGATTCCCTATCCGAAACCGCTGCCGGGCCAGCAGGACGATATCCGCTACGTCAGCAGCGAACCCGCGAAACACGTCATCGCGCCCGATGCCGCGCCGATGCGCACGGCGTATTTCGAAAAACCCGCGCAGGCCGGCAAGCCCACCACCTTCTCGGTCACCTACGAACTCACCCTCTCCGCGCAGTACCACGCCATCGATCCGGCGAAGGTGGTGCCGGCGGCGATCACGACCGAGCTCGCGCCCTACGTGGCCGAACGGCCGCCGCACCTGGTGTTCACCGAGCAGCTGCGGCTGTTCTCGCGGCAGGTCGTCGGCAACGAGAAGAATCCGTACCGCATCGCGCAGAAGCTGTTTGCCGCGGTGGACGAGATCCCGTGGGCCGGCGCGCGCGAATATTCCACCATTCCCAACCTCAGCGACTACACCTTGCATGCCGGCCACGGCGACTGCGGGCAGCAGACGATGCTGCTGATCGCGCTGCTGCGGTTGAACGGCATCCCCGCGCGCTGGCAGTCCGGCGCGATCTTCGCCGACCACGGTTACAACGACATCCACGACTGGGGCCAGCTCTACCTCGCGCCCTACGGCTGGGTGCCGATGGACGTCACCTTCGGTCGCCTGCATCCGGGCGCGCAAGCCAAGCCCGGCGACGATGCGCTGGAATGGTTCTACCTCGGCGGGCTGGATGCCTGGCGCGTCGCCTTCAACAGCGACTTCGGCCAGGGCTTCACGCCGGCCAAGCAGTCGTTCCGCTCCGACAACGTGGATTCGCAGCGCGGCGAAGTCGAATGGAGCGGCGGCAACCTCTACTACGACCAGTGGAACTACAGCTTCGACTGGTCGCCGGTCGACTCTCATTGATTTCCTCATCGATTCCGCAATGAACCCACCCACCATGGACACCCTGCCCTCCACGCATTTCGACGGCGTGGACCTCGTCGCGCTCGCCGAACGGCATGGCACGCCGCTGTACGCCTATTCGGCCAGCGCGATCCGCCAGCGCATCGCCGGCCTGCAGCAGGCGCTGCACGGCATGGACGCGATGATCTGCTATGCAGTCAAGGCCAACGGCAACCGCGCCGTGCTCGAGCTGATGGCGCAGGCCGGACTGGGTGCGGACATCGTTTCCGCCGGCGAGCTGCAGCGCGCGCTGCGCGCCGGCATGCCACCCGAGCGCATCGTGTTCTCCGGCGTGGGCAAGAACGACGAGGAGATCGCCGAGGCGCTGGCCGCGGGCATCCAGCGCTTCAACGTGGAATCGCTGGACGAACTGCACGCCATCGAGCGCATCGCCGGCGAACGCGGCGCGATGGCGCGCGCGGCGGTGCGCATCAATCCCGACGTGGATGCGCTCACCCACGCCAAGATTTCCACCGGCAAGTCGGAAAACAAGTTCGGCGTGAGCATCGCCGAGGCGCGCCGCTGGTTCGATGCGCGCGCCACGCTGCGGCATGTGCGGCTGGACGGCCTGCACGTGCACATCGGCTCGCAGATCCTCTCGCTGGAACCGTACCGCCTGGCGCTGCAGCGCGTGGCTGCGTTCTGGCGCGAACTGCGCGATGCCGGCCATCCCATTGCCAGCATCGACGTGGGCGGCGGCCTGGGCGTGCGCTACCGCGACGGCGATGTGCCGATTGCGCCGGCCGATTACGTGGCGGTGATCCGCGAGGCACTCGCCGGCTTCGAGGGGCGCCTGCTGCTGGAACCGGGCCGCTACCTCGTGGCCGAGGCCGGCGTGCTGCTGACGCGCGTGCTGCGCGTCAAGCAGGGCGAAGCACGCAACTTCCTGGTGCTGGACGCGGCGATGAACGATCTCGCCCGCCCCAGCCTGTACGACGCCTGGCACGACATCGTGCCGGTGTCGGACAAAGTGCGGCCGCCAGCCGTCTACGACGTGGTGGGCCCGGTCTGCGAAACCGGCGACACCTTTGCGCAGGCCCGCACATTGCCTACCTGCGCAGCGGGCGATCTGGTGATGATCCGCGGCACCGGTGCCTATGGCTCCTCCATGGCCTCCACCTACAACTCGCGGCCGCTGGCCGCCGAAGTGCTGCTCGACCGCGGCCGGTTCGCCCTGGTGCGCCGACGGCAGACGCTGGACGACATGCTGGCCGGCGAACAGTCGGCCGGCCAGTGGGAGACGACATGAAACTCATCGCGCGCATGAAACTCGCTCTCCCTTCCAGGGCACTCGGAAAGCGACCACGGATGACCGCAACTTCGAAGAACGAGGAAAGGGTTGGCACGAAGGCCCTCCTTTGCTTCGCCCTGCTGGCCACGTTCACGCTTGCCGGCACTGCACAGGCCGCCACGTCGGCAACACCTTCGGCGAACGGCGACTACGACCGCATCCTCGACACCGTGGTCGCGCGCTACCACCTGCCCGGCATTGCGCTGGGCGTAATCGAAAACGGCAAGGTGGTCTATGTCGCCACGCGTGGCGAAACCGTCGCCGGCTCAGGGCAGAAAATCACGCCGCGCACGCTGTTCAAGATCGCCTCCAACAGCAAGGCGATGACCACCGCCCTGCTTGGCCGCCTGGTCGACCAGGGCAAGCTGCACTGGGACGACCCGGTGACGAAATACCTGCCCGACTTCAGCATGTACGACCCCTGGGTCACGCAGAACATGCGCGTGGCCGACCTGCTCACGCACTCCAGCGGCCTGCCCGAGGGCGGCGGCGACCTGATGCTGTGGCCGGAGCCGAACGCGTTCACCCGCGCCGACATCATCCACGGCCTGCGCTACATCAAGCCCGGTTACAGCTTCCGTTCGAAATACGAGTACGACAACCTGCTCTACGTGGTCGCCGGCGAAGTCGCCGCCGCCGCGGGCGGTGCGCCTTACGAAACGCTGATGCATCGCGAGGTGTTCCAGCCGCTGGGGCTTTCGCGCTGCCAGGTCGGCGAGTGGAACCGCGATACGGTGGGCGACGTGGCCGCACCGCACGCGCGCGAGGACGGCCGCAACATCCCGCAGCAATCGGACAACCCGGTCATCCCCGCGATCACCTCCGCTCCGGCCGGCGGCATCCGCTGCGACCTGGACGACATGCTGACCTGGGCGCGCAACTGGCTGGTGCCCACGCCGGCGCAATTGCAATGGCTGTCGGCGGAACAGCGCCACGTGCTGCAGTCGCCGCACATGCTGATCCCCGTCTCCGAGCAGCGCCGCGACTGGGACAACAGCCACATCATGGCCTACGGCTACGGCTGGCGCATGACCGACGTGGACGGCACCTGGACGGTGTGGCACACCGGCACGCTGGACGGCATGTACTCCGAACTGATGCTGCTGCCCGACCGGAAGAACGGCTTCGTGTTCCTCATCAACGGCGAGGCGGAATCCGCGCGCACCGTGCTCGGCGAAGCGCTGCTCAAGCACTTCACCCAGCCGGACGATACGCACGATGTCACGTGGTACGCGGATGCGCAGCAGCGCGCCGACGAGCAGGCCAGCAAGCGCGCCGCCGCGCCCGACACCTCGAAGGCCACCCCTGTCGCGCCTGCTGCCTTGGCCGCGTGGACGGGCCGCTACCGCGACCCGTGGCTGGGCGATCTCCTGTTGTGCCCGGAGAACGGCCGCGTGCATTTCGCCGCCGCTAAGTCGCCGCGGCTCAACGGCGACGTGATGCGCTTGGGCAACCGCGACCTGGTGCACTGGAGCAACCACGGCATGGACCCCGATGCCTGGCTGGATTTCCATCCCGCGCAAGGCGGCCAGCCTGCCACGCTGACCATGGCCAAGGTCGATGCGCTGGGCGACTTCAGTTCCGACTACGAAGACCTGCACTTCGTGCGCACCGGAGACTGCCCGTGAAACCTCAGCTGCTGCTTGCCGCCCTGCTCGCACTGCCGTTCGCCGCGAGAGCCGACCAGCCGCCGCCGCAGCTTTCGCCCGCGAAAACCGCCGCGCAGGCGAACCTGGTGGACATCCGCAGCCTGGTGCCCGACATCGCCGAGGACATCAAGTACGCCGGCAGCGACAACTTCGTCGGCCGGCCGGCGGATGGCTACCTCGCACCCAAGTGCCTGCTGCTGCGTCCAGCCGCCGAAGCGCTGGCCCGCGTCGAGCGCGACCTGCGCGCGCAGCACTATCGGCTCAAGCTGTGGGACTGCTACCGCCCTGCCCGTGCGGTGGCGGACTTCGTGCGCTGGGCGCACGACCTCGGCGACCAGCGCAGCAAACCGCAGCACTACCCGAACCTCGACAAGTCGCAGCTGCTGGGCGACTACATCGCACCCGTCTCCGGCCACAGCCGCGGCGCCACCGTGGACCTCACCATGGAACGCTGCGCCACCGCCGACACGCACTGCACGCCGCTGGACATGGGCACCGGCTTCGACTGGTTCGGCGTACGCGCCCACACCGACGCGCCCGGCATCAGCGCGGAACAGCACGCCCATCGCCTGCTGCTGCGCTCGGCGATGGAGCACGAAGGCTTCCAGAACTACATGCTGGAATGGTGGCACTACACGCTCACGCCCGAACCCACGCCGCAATGGCTTTACGACGTGCCCGTGCAATGAACGCCACATCTTCGCCGCACCCCATGCACTCCCATCCCTGCCGCCGGGAGCGCGGCGCAAGCTTCGGCGCCCGGAGAACCACCATGCGCTTTGCCGCCACCTTCGTCGTATCGATGCTCACCGCCGGCGCAGCAGGCGCCTCGACCACCGACGCCATCAACAACGCCAACCAGCTGATGCAGAAATACACCGGCGACGTGCCCGGTGCCTCGCTGTTGGTCATCAAGGACGGCAAGCCGCTGCTCGACCGCGGCTACGGCATGGCCGATCTCGAACAGCATGTCGCCGCCACCTCCGCCACCGACTACCGCCTCGCCTCCGTCACCAAGCAGTTCACCGCTGCCGCGATCCTGCTGCTGGCGCAGGACGGCAAGCTGAAGCTCGACGACTCGATCCGCCACTGGCTGCCCTCGTTGCCCGCCTTCACCGACCAGGTGACGCTGCGCGAACTGCTCAGCCACACCGGCGGCCTGCTCGACTACGAAGACCTGGTGCCGGCCGACCGCACCGCACAGCTCAACGACGGCGATGTGCTGCGCATGGTCTCCGCCACCACGCACGGCTATTTCCCGCCCGGCAGCGCCTACCGCTACAGCAACACCGGCTACGTGCTGCTCGGGCTGGTGGTGGAGAAGTCCTCGGGCATGGCGCTGCAGGACTTTCTCGCGCGGCGCATCTTCCAGCCGCTGCACATGGACCACACCCTACTCTACGTGCACGACGTCAAGACTGTGCCGAACCGCGCTTACGGCTACAGCGAGACCGACGGCCGCTGGCAGCGCACCGATCAGGACATGACCAGCGCCACCCGCGGCGACGGCGGCATCTATTCCAACATCGACGACCTCGCGAAATGGGATGCCGCGCTGTACGACGGCCGCCTGCTGAGCGATGCCTCGCGCAAACTGGCCTTCACCGCGCATGTGAAAGTCGTCGGCGAGCCGTACGAAGCCGGTTACGGTTTCGGCTGGCGCATCACCGGCGACACGCTGTGGCATTCCGGCGAGAGCATCGGCTTCCGCAACGTGATCGTGCGCTGGCCGAAGCAGCACCTCACGGTGATCCTGCTCAGCAACCGCAACGATCCGGAACCCTACCGCACCGCGCTGGCGATCGCCGAGCCGTTCCTGCAACACTGAGCCATCCATCGGGACATCGCATCCATGCACGCCTCGCCCGACACGCCGCGCAGCCGCTTCGCCATCGTCCGCCTTGCGGCACTGCTGGCCGCCTTTCTGCTGCTCGCCGCCTGCGCCCACGCGCCGCCCCGCAATCCGTTGGCGACCTGGGTGCCTTCGCCGAACTACGACATCCGCCGGCCGGTGCTGATCGTGCTGCACTTCACCGACGAGCACTCCGCGCAGGAAGCGCTGGACACCCTGCGCACGCGCAACAGCGGCGGTCCGGTGAGTGCGCACTACCTGATCGGCAGCGACGGCCACGTCTACCAGCTGGTGCCCGACCAGCTGCGCGCATGGCAGGCCGGGCCGGGACGCTGGGGCACCATCACCGACCTCAACTCCGCCTCCATCGGCATCGAGCTGGACAACGACGGCCACTCGCCGTTCGCGCAGCCGCAGATCGCCAGCCTGCTGCGCCTGCTGGCCGACCTCACCACCCGACTGCATATCCCGCCCACGCAGATCATCGGCCACGAGGATCTCGCGCCCGGCCGCAAGGACGATCCCGGCCCGCTGTTCCCGTGGCAGCAACTCGCCGATGCCGGTTTCGGCCGCTGGCCGCACGCGCCGCTGTGCGATCCGCCGCCCGGTTTCGATCCGTGGATGGCGATGGCCGTGGTCGGTTATGCGCTGGACGATCGCGCCGCCGCCGTGCGCTCCTTCCATCACCACTTCCGTGGCATGGAGGGCGACACGCTGGATGCGCAGGATCTGCGCATCCTCTACAACCTCGCGCAGCAGATCGAGCCCAGCGCCAACACCTGCACCGCACCTTCGCCGCAGGCGCCCACCAACTAAGGACGGGCCAGCACGCTCGCCGTGTAGCTCTCCACCACCAGGCTGAAGGGCTGGTTGTCCTGCGTGTACAACAAGGCGCGGTGTTGCAGCACGTGCTGCGGTATCGCCAATGGCTGGCCGCTTGCCGGCGGCAGCGCCGCACCGCTGTCCCAGCCCTGCGGCAACGGCGACCACAGCAGGTCGGCGGAAAGCGTCTGGCGGTGGAAATGCAGCGGCTGCACTACTTTGCCGAACGGCACGTCGCTGGTGTCGAGCTGCCGGTTCATCGCCGCCGTCAGCCGGGACGGCACGTACCAGTTGTCGGCGTCGGAAAGCACCGTGTCGCCGCAGGCCAGCTGCACGCGGCGGTAGCGCACCGGTTCGCTTGCGGCTATGCCAAGCAGTGCGCGCCCGTCCGGCGGCAGCGGCTTGTCTTCGCCCTGCACGCGATGCGCCAGGATCTTCGCCTGCGCCGCCAGGTGATGTTCGCCGCACCAGTGCTCCAGGGTCAGCGTGGCGCTGGGATGGCTCAGCAGTTCGGCATTGAGCGTCTGCAGTTCGGCCAGCGCTTGCGTGCGGGCGAGCGGTGTGTCCGGCCAGCTGTCTCGCGCGGCGACGACGGGTGCGACCGCCAGCACCAGCGCGCCACATGCCGCGAGGTATCGCGGGCAGGTACTCACAACCCCTGCGCCGCCTGCGCCACCGCGCGGAACAGCGCACGCCCTTTGTTCATGGTCTCCTCCCACTCGGCGGCGGGATCGGAGTCGTAGACGATGCCGGCGCCGGCCTGCACGTGCAGGCGACCGTCCTGGATCACCGCAGTGCGGATCGCGATAGCGGTGTCGGCATCGCCCCACCAGCCGATCCAGCCGATCGCGCCGGCGTAGATGTTGCGCTTGTACGGTTCCAGCTCCTGGATGATCTCCAGCGCGCGGATCTTCGGCGCGCCGCTCAGCGTGCCGGCCGGGAAAGTGGCCTTGAGCACGTCCATGTAGCTCAGGTCCGGCTTCGCCGTGCCCTGCACCTGCGAGACGATGTGCATTACGTGCGAGTAGCGCTCGATCGCGAAGGATTCGCTCACCTCCACCGTGCCCGTCTCGCTGATGCGGCCGATGTCGTTGCGGCCCAGGTCGATCAGCATCACGTGCTCGGCGCGCTCCTTGGGATCGGCGAGCAGCTCGGCTTCCAGCGCCTGGTCCTCTTCCTCGGTGGCGCCGCGCTTGCGCGTGCCGGCCAGCGGCCGCACCAGCACCTTGCCGTCCTTCAGCCGCGCCAGGATCTCCGGCGAGGAGCCCACGATCTGCGTGCCGCCGAGGTCGACGAAATACATGTAGGGCGACGGGTTCAGCGCGCGCAACGCGCGGTACACGTCCACCGGCCGCGCGTTGAAACCCACGCTCAGGCGCTGCGAAGGCACCACCTGGAAGATGTCGCCCGCGCGGATGTACTCCTTCGCGCGCTCCACCATCGCTTCGAACTCCTCCTTGGTGAAGGAGGAAGTGAAGTCGCCTTCGTCCAGCGCGACGGATTGCGTGAGATGCGGATACGCCGCGCCGCCCTGGCGCAGGCGGTGCACCAGCGCGTCGAGCCGGCGCTGCGCGCGCGCATACGCCTGCGGCTGCGACGGGTCGGCGTGCACGATCAGGTACAGGCGGCCCTTGAGGTTGTCGAACACCGCGACTTCCTCAGCCAGCATCAGCAGCACGTCGGGCGTGCCCAGCTCGTCGGCGCGGTCCCACTGCGCAAGGCGCGGTTCGATGTAGCCGATGGTCTCGAAGCCGAAGTAGCCGACCAGGCCGCCGCTGAACGCCGGCAGCTGCGGCAGGCGCGGCACGTCGTACTGTTGGCGCAGCTTCTCGATCTCGCCCAGTGGGTCCTCGAGATGGCGGCGCTCGACGATTTCGCCCGAGTCCTCCACTTCCAGCTCGTGCCCGCGCAGGCGGTACACGCGTTTCGCCGGCAGGCCGATGATGGAGTAGCGACCCCAGGTGGCGCCGCCCTCGACCGACTCGAACAGGAAGGTGTACGGGCCGTCGGCCAGCTTCAGGTACACCGACAGCGGCGTGTCGAGGTCGGAAAACACCTCGCGCACCAGCGGGATGCGGGTGTGGCCCTGCGCGGCCAGCGCGTCGAAATCGCTACGGGAGATCACGGATTGACCATTTCACGGAAACGGGTTGCACACGATAGCAGGGCGGCGCGGGTTTACGGATGGACATCCATACGAAATCCGGCCTGTCCGGAATTGCCGGCTTTGCTGCCCCCGCTTTCGAGACGCCTGGGAATTGTTGCTTGCCGCAAGTTTCCAAGCCCGCGAAAGAGCCCGACACACAGCCCTAAAGTCGCTGCCGCGGCATCCCATGCAATCGCAGGCTGAAAGCCACTCCGCTGCCGTCGTCGAGATTCCGCGCACTGGCGACACCGCCATGGCGCTCGGCCACCAGCCGCACCACGTACAGCCCGAGGCCGAGGTGCGGCGCATCGCCCGGCGTGGCCTTGTCGCGCAGGCTCACCAGCGAATCGAACAGGCGCCCCTGCATGGCCGCGGGCAGCGGGGGCCCCTGGTTGGCCAGCTCGATCTCGGCGCCGCCATCGATGGCGTGCAGCGACAGGCGCAGCCAGCCATCCGTCGGGGTGAACGAGAGCGCGTTGTCGAACAGCTTGTCCAGCGCCTGCGCGATGGGCTCGGGTGCGCAGTGCAGGCGCAGCGGCGTATCGGGAAGCACGCATTCCAGTCGCCGCATGCCGGCCAGCGGGCGATAGGCTGCCGCGCAACCGCGCACCACCTCGCGCAGGTCCACGTCCTCCGGTTCGGCGGCGGCGATGGCGCGCTCCATGCGGCTGGCCTCGCTCATCGCGCGCACCAGCGCGCCCAGCCGCGCCACGCCGTCGCGGGCACGCGCGAGGTAGGGTTCGGCATCCGGCGGCAATTCGGCCTGCTCCAGCAGGATGTGTTCCAGGTTGTCCAGCGAGGACTTCACGATGGCCAGCGGCGTGTTGAGTTCGTGCGACAGCTTGGAGGCCAGGGTGCGCAGGTAGTCCGTGTAACCGTCCACCGCCTCGAACAGTTTTTCGAAGCTGCGTGCCAGGTCGCCGATCTCGTCCGGCGCATCGGTCATCGGGAAACGGCCCCGTTCGAACAAGCCGTCCAGACGTCCATCCGACAGCTGCGCGCGCTCGGCCGCGTTGCGCAGACGGCCCAGGCGCAGGCTGAGGCGCGTGGCGAAAAGCAGCAGGATCGCGCCGGCCACCAGCAGCACGCCGAAGCTGGTGAGCAGCAGGCCGAACAGCGCGCGGTTGGCCAGCAGCGGCACCGCACGGCTGGATTGCTCCAGCAGCAGCACGCCCACGAGCTTGCCGTCCTGCTCGATAGGCACCGCCGCCGAGAGCACCACGCTGCCGCGCTCCTCGCCGCTGCGCCACACGCTCACCGGCCGGCCGGTGCGGGCGCGCTGCACCTCCGGCGTGTCCAGCCGCGGCACGTCCTGCGCCCACAGATTGGCATCCTCCAATCGGGTGGCCAGCAGCGAGCGGTAGACCAGCGAGGCGAACCAGCCCGGCTGGCCTTGCACGCCGGATGCCGTTTCCAGCTTGCCGCTGCGCGCCAGCAACCAGCCCTGCGGCGACAGCACGCGCGCCTGCGTGCGATCCGGTGCAAGGCTGACGAGCTCGCTGGAAAGCACGGGCGAATAATCCAGCAAGGGCCGCGTTTCCGCCGCCATGCGATCGCCGCCGTCCGCCGCCACGTAGGCGCCGATGCCCAGCGCCTGCAGCGACAGGCTGCGCGGCAGGCGCAGCTCGACGCGGAAGCCGCTGCCGTCCTCCTGCCACTGCGCGGGGAATTCCGCGGGCAACCCGGCCACGGGTGCATCCAGCGCCTTGGCCGTGATCGCGCCGGGCGCGTCGCTTTCCAGCAGGTAATGCTGCGTCCCCGCCGCGCCACCGAGCACCAGGTTGAGGTGATCGGCCGCCAGCGCATTCGCGCCATCCATCGTGTCGGCGCGGGTGCGCCGGGTATCGCGCACCTCGGCATAGAGGTACAGGCTGTTCGCATCCTCGGCCAGCATCAGCTTGCCGCGCGTGCCGAACGACTGGCTCCATGGCGTCAGCGGCGCCCAATCGTCGCCATAGCCGTCCACGGTGATCGGATCGACCGCCTGCTCCACGTACCACGCCGCATCGCCCTGCGGCAGCACGGCATGCGTCACCACCAGGCTACGCGCCACCGCACGCGCCGAGGCGACCAGCGCCTGCGCCTGACCTTCGCGCAGCAATGCCTCCATCTGGCGCACGTACAGCCATCCGGCCACCGGCAGCGCCAGCGTGCACAGCGCGACGAGCAGCAGCTTGCGGCGGAGGTTCATCGCGCGATCAATGCTTCTTCGGCTCGACGTAGCGCTCGTAACGCGCGTTGGTCGCCACCTGCATGAAGGCTTCCAGGAGGGCTTTCTGCGCGGCGTCGCCGTCGGCGAAGCTCATCGACCAGCTCAGGCGGATGCCGCTGGCCTGGCCTGGGTCGCAGAACACCACCACGTCGTCGATGCGGTCGCCTCCCTGGTACAGCACGCCGGCGCAGGGCATGTGCGGGTTGTCGATGCGGAGGTCGGTGGCCTTGCCCCTGGCGTCGCGCTGCAGGTATTGCTTGCGGTCGGCCGCCACTTCGTCGGCCAGCGTCGCCAGCTTGCGCGACCAGGTGTTCAGCACCATCACGCGCTCGGGCTTGCCCGTCCACTCGCCCTGGTAGAGCACGGCGTCGACGCCGATGGCCTTGGCGTACATGCAGCAGTCGCGGGTCCAGCCCGGCGGGCTCGCCACCGCGATCGCCCAGGCCGGCGCATCGCCATCGCGCGCGCCGTGGGCCAGCATGTCGTCGCCGGTTTGCGCTGCCGCAGCGAAGGTGCAGGAAACGAGCAGGATCAAGGCCAGCAGGCGACGCACGCTCACGGCCTCCACCGATAGCCCACGCCGTGCACGGTCTCGATGGCATCGAACTCCGGCGCCACCGCGATGAACTTCTTGCGGATGCGCTTGATGTGCGAGGTGATGGTGGCGTCGTCCACCACCAGCTCCGCTTCGCGCATCAGCTGGTCGCGGTTCTTCACGTGACCGGGGAAGCGGATCAGGGTGTGCACCATCCAGAACTCGGTGACGGTGAGCGGCACTTCCACGCCGCCCCAGGTGATGCGCATGCGCTCGGATTCCATCTTCAGCGGACCGTGCTCGATCACCGTCTCGCTGGCCATCGGCGCCTTCAGCGACTCGATGCGCCGGAACAGTGCGGCAATGCGCGCGGCAAGCTGGTGCAGGCTGGTGTCCTTGCTCAGGTAATCGTCGGCGCCGAGGCGCAGGCCGGAGATCACGTCGAAATCCGAATCGCGCGCGGTGAGGAAGATGATCGGCAGCGTGGCGGATTTCGCGCGCAGCTCGCGGCACAGGTCGAAGCCGCCTTCCGGCTCGTCGCCGAGGCCGATGTCGATGATGACCAGCTCCGGCAGCTTGATCGCGAATGCGTTCGACGCTTCCTGCCGCGAGCCGTAGCCGCGGGTGTCGTAGCCGAAGCGGTTGAGCGCCTCGACGTAGTTGGCGCGGATCAGCGGTTCGTCCTCGACGATGGCAATGCTGCGGCCCATGGGCGGCTCCCTGTTTCGATGGCGCGATGCGATGTTGCGATGCGATGGCGCGCAGCGTGCTATGCGCACGCCGACGGCGCAAGCCGCGCGTTCACGTTGCCCGCGTTTTGCCACGAATGGGCGGCAAGCCGCCTCACTCGCGCCGCCCGCGCGGCCGCGTTGCGGCGTGAGATGTACCCAACTCCCACCGGAACGCCGAAATGCCCCGTACCGAAGCCACCGATCGCGACCCCAACGCCGAATTGCGCGGCTTCGAGCCGCTGCGGGTGACGCTGGCGGTAGGCGCGCTGCTGCTGGGCCTGCTGCTGGGACTGCACTGAATCCCGTGGAAGGGCCAGAGTGCGGCCGGTGCGCACGGAAGCGTGCCGGCCGCGGGACACGAACGCCCCGCACAACGGCCCATCCCATCACCCCTTCCTCCAACCATGGTGATTCCTTCAATCCCCTCCTCGCGAGGGGATTTTTTTCGGTCGCGGTCGTGTATTCATCCATGAACGCAAAGGCCGGGAAACGGCTATCCAGAGCCACTCTCTTCAGAAGATCCGCCGAAAACCGCTTCCGGTGACTTTCCCGGGAACCAATCCCTCAGCCCCCTGTCTGATTTAGGGACTGGCGCTTCTCCATTGCCGTGGATGGCGCGGATACGGTATCGAATTCCCCTCCCCGGTGACCGTAACCGCGCCATGGCGCCGGTCGATGGTGTCTCCTCGCACGTCATGCAATGACGTTTGCCCCGGTGCGGCTCTCCTGCGCCGGGGCTTTTTGCGGTCGCCATCCCCCGGACACCGCCTGCGCGAGATCAAAAGCCGCTTCCGCGGCTTTTCTGTTGCTGGCAGCCCGGGCTCAGCCGATGGCCGCGTGCATCGCGGCGATCTCGGCGCGGTAGTCCTTGGCATGGAAGATCGCCGAGCCAGCGACGAAGGTGTCCGCACCCGCTGCCGCGATGGCGCCGATGTTTTCCGCGGTGACGCCGCCGTCCACTTCCAGCCGCACGGACAGACCGCGCTCGTCGATCATCCGGCGCACGCGGCGCAGCTTCTCCAGCGCCATCGGGATGAACTTCTGGCCGCCGAAACCGGGGTTCACCGACATGATGAGCACGAGGTCGAGCTTGTCGAGCACGTAATCCAGGCAATCCAGCGAAGTAGCCGGGTTGAACACCAGGCCGGCCTTGCAGCCCGAATCCTTGATCAGGCCGATGGTGCGGTCGACGTGTTCGCTGGCTTCGGGGTGGAAACTGATCAGCGTGGCGCCGGCCTTGGCGAAGTCGGGCACGATGCGGTCCACCGGCTTCACCATCAGGTGCACGTCGATCGGCGCCGTGATGCCGTACTTGCGCAGCGACTGCAGCACCATCGGTCCGATGGTGAGGTTGGGCACGTAATGGTTGTCCATCACGTCGAAATGCACCCAGTCCGCGCCCGCGGCCAGCGCCGCGGCGGTGTCCTCGCCCAGCCGTGCGAAGTCGGCGGCGAGAATGGAGGGGGCGATGATGGGGCTCTGCTTGCTCATGGCGTCGGCTCTGAAAATGGGAGCGCACCCTGTGCGCGATGGAAGTTTACGGCGTCACCGCTTCGTCGGCTTTTCGCGCACGGAGTGCACCCTTACTTGAAACCGCGTTCCGCCTTGATCCGCTCATAGGCCGCGTTGATCTCGCTGGCGCGGGCCTCGGCCTGTCTGCGCATGGTCTCGGGCAGGTCGCCGAGCCGATCGGGGTGGTGTTCGGAAATCAGCTTGCGATAGGCGCGCTTCACGGCGCGGTCGTCGGCGCTGCGGTCGATGCCGAGCACCGTGTAGGGATCGGGTCCCTGAGTATTGCGCTGCGGCGGCACGTAACCGCCACCGCCGTAACCCTGGCCGCCGCGGCCGCGCGCGCCGCCCGCGTTCCACGCATAGCCCTTCATGGCCATCAGCGCCATCAGCTCCATGTCGCTGACGCGCAGGGCGAAGGCGAGCTGGTGCAGTATCGCCATCTTCTCCGGCGCCGGATTGCCCTCGGCGAGCACGGTGTCGATCACCACGTCCAGCACCGGGAAGGCATGGTCGCGGCGCAGGCCGGCCCAGCGGCGCAGCTCATCGATGGTGGGCGTCACGTCGAACTCGGGCTGCTTGCCCGCGTTGAAGCTGGCAATGGCCTGCTGGCGCTGCGCTGTATCCAGCCCCATGCGCGTCATCATGCGTTCGGCGATGGCGATTTCCGCCTCGGAAACGCGGCCATCGGATTTCGCCACCGCACCGAGCAGGGCGAACAGCGGCCCGATGAAACCGCCCGCCTCCGGCGTGGCCTGCTTGCGCTGGCTATGACGCAGGTTGTCGAACACGAAGCCGATGATTGCGCCGGTGACCGCACCGGGCAGATGGCCGATCAGCAGGCCGAAGAAGCCGAACCACAGGGTGTAAGTGAAACTCATGGCTTGGCCGCCGACGCCGGGGTTTGTTCGCTGTACCAGCGCGCCACGGCATCCAGCTCGGCATCGCTGAGCGGGCCGATGGCTGCGCGCATCACCGGCACGTCGCGGCTGCCGTCGCGGTAATGCTTCAGCGCCACGCGCAGGTAATCCAGCCGCTGCCCGGCAAGGTTGGGGGCGCCCGGCATCACCGCCACGCCGTTCTCGCCATGGCAGGCCGCGCACAGACCCAGCCGTGACGGCTTGGGAGATACCGTTTGCGCGAAGCCCGGAAAGGCGACGACAAGGCAGAGTGCCGTGATCAACAGGATGCGCATCGACGGAAGCCGGGCCCAAAGCCGCGAATTCTAGCAGCGCGACCCGCCTTTCACCGCGGCGATGCCTGCGTCAGCCGCTACAATGCGCGTTCCCCATTCGTCCCACGGAACCGCCGTCGTGCCCACCACCCTGCCGCAATCGAACCTGCCCGGCCTGGAACTGATCCATCGCGGCAAGGTGCGCGACGTCTATGCGCTGGACGACCAGCGACTGCTGATGGTGGCCACCGACCGGCTCTCCGCGTTCGACGTGGTGCTGCCCAACCCGATTCCCGGCAAGGGCGAGATGCTCACGCAGATCTCCAACTTCTGGTTCGGCAAGACCGCGCACCTGGTGCCCAACCACCTGCTCGACGTGCCGCTGGCCGACGTGCTGCCGCCCGGCACCGACCTCGCACTCTACGAGAAGCGCGCCGTGGTCACGCGCCGCCTGAAGCCGGTGCCGGTGGAAGCCATCGCGCGCGGCTACATCATCGGCTCGGGTTGGAAGGACTACCAGAAGACCGGCACGGTGTGCGGCATCGCGCTGCCCGCGGGCCTCAAGCAGGCGCAGCAGCTGCCCGCGCCGATCTTCACGCCCTCGACCAAGGCCGCCGTGGGCGACCACGACGAGAACGTGAGCTTCGACGCCGTGGTGAACGCGGTGGGCCGCGAACTGGCCGAGCAGGTGCGCGACGCCACGCTGGCCATCTACCAGTGGGCCGCCGCCTATGCCGCCGAGCGCGGCATCATCATCGCCGACACCAAGTTCGAGTTCGGTACCGATGCCGACGGCAAGCTCTACGTGATGGACGAGATGCTCACGCCGGACTCCTCGCGCTTCTGGCCCGCCGACAGCTACCAGGTGGGCATCAGCCCGCCCAGCTACGACAAGCAGTTCGTGCGCGACTGGCTGGAAACCCAGCCGTGGAACAAGACCGCGCCCGGCCCGGTGATCCCCGACGAGGTAATCGCGCACACCGCCGCCAAGTACGCCGAAGCGCTGGAGCGGTTGGCGGGCATCCGGCTGGACTGATTCTCCGCTTGCGATGGCTGTCGCTTGCATGTTGCTATTGCACCCCTGACCCATCGGGGAGCACACCATGACCACGCAGGCCGCCAACCAGCGCAGCATGCAGGACTGGCTGGACAGCTACAGCAACGACCACCGCAACCCGGTGAACCAGGTTTTCCACTGGTGCTGCGTACCGCCCATCGTTTGGTCGGTGATCGCACTACTGTGGGCGATCCCCGTACCGCGGACATGGTTGCGCCCCGGCGCCTGGGCGGTGGCGGTGATGGTGCTGGCGTTCTACTGGTACTGGAAGCGTTCGCGCACGCTGGCGCTGGCGCTGCTGGTCGCATTCGCCGCGCTCGGCCTGCTCACCAACTTCCTGTATGCGCAACTGGGCGCGACCGACCTCTGCTGGCTCGCCGTCGGCGTGTTCGTGGTGGCGTGGATCGGCCAGTTCATCGGCCACAAATTCGAAGGCCGCAAGCCCAGCTTCCTCACCGACCTCGCCTACCTGCTGATCGGCCCGGCCTGGCTGATGTCCAAGCTGCTGCGCCGGCTCGGCTTCAAGCACGTCGCATGAATGCCCTGCTCACCGTCCTCAGCAGCCTGGTGTGGTGGGTGCTCTACGGCAGCATCGCCGCGCTGTTCTGCGCACTGATCGCCTGGGTCGTGCTGCGCTGGACCGAACGCTGCAACGTGGTGTTCAACCGCGTCTACCTCGCCTGCCTGCTGTGGACGCTGCTCGGCATGCTGCTGGTCGTGGGCGTGGCCGCATACGAAGGCCACCTGCATCCTCCGTTCCGCGCCCTGCTCGCTTCCGGCCTGCTGCGCTGGGCGCTGGTGGCGGACATGCTGGTGGGCGTGGTGTTGGTGTGGCGGTTGACGCCGCGGACGGATGCGCATCGCGTGCGACCGGGGAGCGCATGCCTGGCGGTGGGCGTGGTGATGGCGGTGGGGTTTGGGGTGGCGACCAGTTTGGTCTGAGGGATACGGACTCGTGTTGTGCGCACCCCGGACGGGCTTGCCGCAGCGATCCAATTTGTTCCTGCAGATCGATGCCTCGTATCTCCCAGCCAAACAAAAAACCCCGCCATCGGCGGGGTTTTTTGTTTGGCTGGGAGACTAGGATTCGAACCTAGATAAACAGAGTCAGAGTCTGTTGTCCTACCGTTAGACGATCTCCCAAAACCCTTGCGTGTCGGCGCGCTCTGACCTGGAGCGCCGCACGTCGAAGCGCGATTAGCGCTTCGAGAACTGGGTGGCGCGGCGGGCCTTGTGCAGACCGACCTTCTTGCGCTCGACCTCGCGAGCGTCGCGGGTCACGAAGCCGGCCTTGCGGAGCGGCGACTTCAGGGTTTCGTCGTACTCGATCAGCGCGCGGGCGATGCCGAGGCGGATCGCGCCGGCCTGGCCGGTGATGCCGCCGCCTTCAACGGTGACCTTGATGTCGAACTTGTCGGTGTTCTGGGTCAGTTCGAGCGGCTGGCGCACGATCATGCGCGAGGTCTCGCGACCGAAGAACTGGTCGAGGGTCTTGCCGTTGACTTCGATCGCGCCGGTGCCCTTGCGCAGGAACACGCGGGCGGCGGAGGTCTTGCGGCGGCCGGTGCCGTAATTCTGCTGAATCGCCATGATGGTTCCTTAAACTTCCAGCGCCTGCGGCTGCTGCGCGGTGTGCGGGTGCTCGGCGCCGCCGTACACCTTGAGCTTGCGATACATCTCGCGGCCCAGTGCGTTCTTCGGCAGCATGCCCTTGACGGCGATCTCGATCACGCGCTCCGGGTGGGTGGCCAGCATGTCCTTCAGACTGGTGGTCTTGAGGTTGCCGACGTAGCCGGTGAAGCGGTGATACATCTTGTCGTCCAGCTTGGCGCCGGTGACCGCCACCTTCTGTGCGTTGACCACGACGATGTAGTCGCCGGTGTCCACGTGCGGGGTGAACTCAGGCTTGTGCTTGCCGCGCAGGCGACGCGCGATTTCGGTCGACAGGCGACCGAGCGTCTTGTTGGTGGCGTCCACCACGAACCAGTCGCGCTTGACGCTTTCTGCCTTGGCGCTGAAAGTTTTCATTTCGAGATACCCGTATGCCGCCAGCGAGGGCGGTTGCACATTAATCGGTGAAGCAAAGAGGCGGAATGATAGCGAAGCTGTCACCGCCTGCGCAAGTCCACCGAGTGGGTGGGCTGTGGGCCGGCGATGATAGCATGCCCGACATGGCACTTGAACAGCCCCCTACACGCATCTCGGAACTGGCTGATCAATGCGTGCAATGCGGCCTGTGCCTGCCCGCCTGCCCTACTTACGCGCTGGACCGCAGCGAGTCGGAATCGCCGCGCGGACGCATCGCCATCGCCGCCGCGCTGGCCCGCGGCGCGGCGGAGCCCACGGCGGAACTGCGCGCCCATCTGGACCATTGCCTGGGCTGCCTGAGCTGCCAGCGGGCCTGCCCCGCCGAAGTGCGCTACGACGAACTGCTGATCGGAACGCGCGCCCTGCTTGGCCCCGCACCGCAGCGCCCCCGGCTCCTGCTGGGCCTGCTGGGCCTGCTGCAGCGCCCACGCCTGCTGCGCGCACTGCGCCGGATCGGCGCGGCGCTCGGTGCAACGCGCTGGAGTCGTGCACTGGCCCGCCACCTGCCGCCCTATTCGCCGTGGCGCACCGCGCTTGGATTGTTGCCCGCCACGTCACCGTTGCCGTTGCCGCGAGGCGATGCGGCCGGCGCCGAACTCGCCCTGTTCCCCGGCTGCGTGGCCAGCGTCGAGGATGCCGAGGCGCAACAGGCGGCGCTGACTCTGCTGCGCGCCGCCGGCTACCGCATCCACGTGCTGCCCGCGTTCTGTTGTGGCGCGATGGATCTGCACGGCGGCGAAACCGCGGGGGCGGAGCAAGCCGCCCGGCGCGTGCGGCAAGCATGGGAGGCGAGCGGCGCCACGCGCCTGTTGAGCGTGACGTCCGGCTGTCTCGGTACGCTGCGCCAGGCACTGCCCAATGTCCCCGTGCTCGATCCGCTGACCCTGTTGGCCGAACGCGCCGAACGCCTGCGCTTCCGTCCACTGCCGCTGCGCGTGGCGGTGCACCTGCCCTGCACCCAGGCCAACGTGGCGCGCAGCGAGACCGCGATGCTGAAGCTGCTGCACCGCGTGCCGCAGCTCGAAGTCGCGTCGCTGCCGCGGCCGCCAAGCTGCTGCGGCGCGGCCGGCAGCCATCTGCTGGAATTTCCCGAACGCGCGGCGCAGTTGCGCGAAGCCGCGCTGCAGCCGCTCGCCGCGCTGGCGCCGGCGCGGCTGCTGTCGTCCAATATCGGCTGCCGCCTGCATCTCGCCGCCGGCGACGACGCAAAGCACTGGACCACGCAGCACCCGCTGAGCCTGTTGGCGCAGCAACTGGAGGATCGCCCATGAACGCACGCACGCTCGGCCCGCTGGACCGCCTGCTCGCCGGCATCGAACGCGCGCTGGAGACCGTGTCCGGCGCACCGGAGGCGAACCGTCCCTCGCCCGCCCGCGGCACCGCCGATGCGGAGCTGGACGACGCCGAACGTCGCCATGCCGCCGGCCTGATGCGCATCAACCACACTGGCGAGGTCTGCGCGCAGGCGCTGTACGACGGCCAGGCCGCCCTGGCCCGCAACGAGGCGAACCGCGAACACCTGCTGCACGCCGCCGCCGAGGAAACCGACCACCTCGCGTGGTGCGCCGAACGCCTGAAGGAACTGGACAGCCGCCCCAGCCTGCTCAACCCGCTGTGGTACGCCGGCAGCTACGCCATCGGCGCGCTGGCCGCGCTGGTTGGCGACGCGGTGAGCCTGGGTTTCGTGGTGGAAACCGAGCGCCAGGTGGAAGCACACCTGGCCGAGCACCTGGATCGCCTCCCAGCGCAGGACGAACGCTCACGCGCCGTGCTGGCGCAGATGCAGGCCGACGAAGTGCGCCACGGGCAGGATGCGCAGGCGCGCGGCGGCATCGACCTGCCGTTCCCGATCCCGCAGCTGATGCAGGCCAGCTCGATGGTGATGAAGACGGTGGCGTACCGGGTCTGAGCCCGCTGCCTCAACCGGTGAGCAGCGGACCGATCTTCCGTTCCAGCAATGCCACCAGTTCGGGCTGCATGCAGTCGTAGCGATCCGGGATATCCGCGCACACCACGCGCTTGCCCCTGAGCCGGGCACCGAACTTCTGCACCAGCCGCGCCTTGTGCTGGCGCTCCATGACCACGACGAGATCGGCCCAGTCCACCTGCGCCGCGTCGAGCACCGTCTGCGCATCCGGCGCCAAGCCCGCGGAATCCGTTTCCACGCCACGCACGCCGGCGAATACCGCCTCCGCCGTGGGACTGCGCAGGCGGTTGCGGCTGCAGACGAAGAGCACGTGTAGCGTCATGGGCAAAGAAAAAACCCGCCTTGCGGCGGGTCTTTCGTCACATCAGGTTGCGGCCGTGGAACAGCTCCTCGATCTCCCGGCGCAGCAGCGACTCGATGCGCTGGCGCTCCTTGAACGAGAGGTCGTCCGCGTGGGCGTCGAACAGGTAGGTATCGAGGTCGAAGTCCTTCACGTGCATCTTCGTGTGGAACATGTTTTCCTGGTACACGTTGACGTCGAACATCTCGTACTTCTGGCGGATGTGGCGCGCCAGGTAGTCCTGCACCGAGTTGATCTTGTGGTCGATGAAGTGCTTCTTGCCCTTCACGTCGCGGGTGAAGCCGCGCACGCGGTAGTCGCACACCACGATGTCCGACTCGAAGCTGTCGATCAGGTAGTTCAGCGCCTTCAGCGGCGAGATCACGCCGCAGGTGGCCACGTCGATGTCCGCACGGAAGGTGGCGATGCCGTTGTGCGGGTGCGTTTCGGGATAGGTGTGGACGGTGATGTGGCTCTTGTCCATGTGCGCCACCACCGCACCGGCGATCGAATCGCGACCGAGCTTCTCGACGATGGGCTCCTCGGAGATCAGGATGGTGACCGAGGCACCCTGCGGGTCGTAGTCCTGGCGGGCCACGTTGAGGATGTTCGCGCCGATGATCTCGGCCACGTCGGTGAGGATCTGGGTGAGGCGATCGGCGTCATACTGCTCGTCGATGTATTCGATATAGCGCTGGCGCTGCTCTTCCGACACCGCATAGCAGATGTCATAAATATTGAAGCTCAGGGCCTTGGTGAGGTTGTTGAAACCCTGCAGGCGCAGGCGGGGCAAAGGCTTGACCACGACGACTCTCCATGACCGAATCTAACGATCAGCAGATGAGGCGGGTTAGCACCAAGGGTCCCCGCGGGAATTCGGACGATGGGGACCCTTGTCTCCCACGATCCGGCGAACACCCACGGCTACCCGCCATGAGCGAAAGACTGCGAAGTATGCGGCAAAATCTTGAAAAACAGAACCTCCGTCAATCCATCCGGCTTTGACATAATGGGATGATGGGGTGCGGGCACCATCCAAGGGGTACAAAACAACGTGGCGCTACTCAAATATCAGCTTCAGCAGGCCTTCGAACGTTCGCAGGCACCGCTCGCGTTTGCACCGGACCCGGCTTCGATGGAGCGCTTCCTGGCGTTGTGCCATCGCCGCCGCTATCCCGGCAAGACCGCGATCATCCGTCCCGGTGACCCGGCCAACACGCTGTATTACGTCATCGACGGCTCGCTGGCCGTGTGCACCGAGGACGAACAGGGCCGCGAGCTGATCCTGGCCTACATCAGCCGGGGCCAGTTCATCGGCGAGATGGGCCTGTTCGTGGAACAGGCGCAGCGCGAATCGGTGGTGCGCACGCGCAGCGTGTGCGAGATGGCCGAAGTCAGCTATGAGCGCCTGTTCACGCTGCTGAAGGGTCCGCTGGCGGAGGAATGCCCCAAGATCCTGTTCGCCATCGGCTCCCAGCTCACCCATCGCCTGCTGCGCACCTCGCGCCAGGTGAGCCGCATGGCCTTCATGGACGTCACCAACCGCATCTCGCGCACCCTGCTCGACCTGTGCGAGGAGCCGGACGCGATGAGCCATCCCGACGGCACCCAGATCCGCATTTCGCGGCAGGAAGTGAGCCGCATCGTGGGCTGCTCGCGCGAGATGGTCGGCCGCGTGCTCAAGCAGCTCGAAGAGCAGGGCATGATCGACGTCTCGGGCAAGACCATCGTGGTGCGCGGCACGCGCTGAATCCGCACCGGCGGCATGCGGCCTGCCTGTATCATGGCCGGCCCATGCTCGCCGACACCACCAAGGACGCCATCCGCGCCGCCTATGCGCGCCTGAAAGACGGCCTGCCGGGCTTCCGCCCGCGCGCCTCGCAGGGAAAGATGATCGCCGAAGTGGCCAAGGCGCTGGCCAGCGAAGGCGGCGTCGCCGCCATCGAGGCGCCCACTGGCACCGGCAAGTCCATGGCCTACCTGATCGCCGGCCATGAAGTGGCCCGTGCGCAGAAGAAGAAGCTGCTGATCGCCACCGCCACGGTGGCTCTGCAGGAACAGCTGGTCGAACGCGACATTCCGCTCTATCTGCAGCTCTCCGGCCACACGGCCAAGGTGGCGCTGGCCAAGGGTCGCGGCCGCTACCTGTGCCCGCGCAACCTGGCCATGGCACGCAACAGCCTCGCCGGCCCGGCGCAATCGGGCTTCGGTTTCGATGCCGACCTCGCGCTGTGGAGCAAGCCGCCCGCCGAACGCGACAAGCAGGCCTTGTCCAAGCTCGCGCAGGCCTTCGACGAGGGCCAATGGAACGGCGACATGGATGCCGCACCCGAGCCCGTGAGCGACCTGCTGCGCCCCATGCTCACCACCAGCGCCGGCGGCTGCACCAACCGCAAGTGCGGCCACTTCATGATCTGCCCGTTCTTCGCGGCGCGCCGCGCGGTGGACGACGCCGACGTCATCGTGGCCAACCAGGACCTGGTGCTGGCCGACCTCACCATGCCGGGCGACGACGACAACTGGGGCGGCGTGATCCTGCCGCGCCCGGACGAAACGCTGTACGTGTTCGACGAAGCCCACCACATCCCCGGCAAGGCCATCGACCGCGGCGCCTCCGACGTGCACATGGCCGCCACCGTGCGCCAGCTGAGCCGACTCGGGCGGCAGGTGCACGCGGCCTATTCGCTCACCGACAAGGAAAGCCTCGGCAAGCTCACCCTGGATGCCGGCGACGCGAAACTGCAGGAGCTGAGCGACGCGCTCGAGTCGCTGGAAAAAGAAATCCGCCTCGGCTGGCTGCCCGATCACGCCGAGACCGAGCCGATGTACCGCGGCTCGCTGGGCCGCCTGCCCGAGGCATGGGTCGAA
The DNA here is from genome assembly GCF_014843005.1 of Rhodanobacter sp. DHG33. Lineage (GTDB taxonomy): Bacteria > Pseudomonadota > Gammaproteobacteria > Xanthomonadales > Rhodanobacteraceae > Rhodanobacter_A. Next base: position 349,170 of record NZ_JACYXM010000001.1, read on the forward strand.
CACGCACGCATGCTCAGCCTGCAGGCCAGCGAAGTGCAGCGCTGGCTGGCCGCCGTGCGCCGTGCGGTGGTGGAGATGACCGACGGCGGCCCCACGCAGGAGGCGCTGTCGCGCGAGCTCGGCATCGCGCTGGAACGCATAGGCAAGCAGGCCGGGTGCTGGCAGGCATGGGCCATGGAAGATCCCGACCAGATGCCGCCGCTGGCGCGCTGGGTCACCCTCACCGGCGATCAGCAGCTGGTCTGCCACGCATCGGCGGTGTCCGCTGCGGGCCTGCTCCGCAGCGTGCTGTGGGGCAATGCCAGCGGTGTGGTGCTCACTTCGGCCACGTTGAGTGCGGGCGGCAACTTCCGCGGCTATGCCGATGCGGTGGGCCTGCCCGACGACGCGGCCACGCTCAGCCTGCCTTCGCCCTTCGATCTCGCCGCGCAGGCGCAGCTCGAAGTGCCGGCCATGGACGCGCTGCCCGACGCGCGCGAGGAGCATGCGCAGGCGATCAGCGACTGGCTGGCCGAACACCTCGACTGGAACGCCGGCAACCTCGTGCTGTTCACTTCGCGCGCCAAGCTCGACCGCGTGCTGCAGCGCCTGCCGATCGACAAGGTGCGCAAGGTGCGTGCGCAGGGTTCGCTGGGCAAGACGCAGCTGATCGCCGAACACATCGGCGACGTAGAGGCCGGCAAGGGCAGCACCCTGTTCGGCCTCGCCAGCTTCGGCGAAGGCCTCGACCTGCCCGGCAAGCTGTGCGAAACCGTGGTCATCACCCAACTGCCGTTCGCCGTACCCACCGACCCGGTGGGCGCCACCTACGCCGAGTGGCTGGAATCGCGCGGCCGCAACCCCTTCATCGAGGTGAGCATCCCCGAAGCCACGCGCCTGCTCACCCAGTACTGCGGCCGCCTGATCCGCAACGAGAGCGACAGCGGCCGCATCGTGCTGCTGGACCGGCGGGTGGTGACCAAGCGCTATGGGGCGGGGATGTTGCGGGCGTTGCCGCCGTTCAGGCGGGTGATCGAGAGATAGCCACGGACTGCGGCCACAGCTTGCCGAAGATCAGGTTCCCGCCCTGCCTCCCGGCGAGGCGGCGGAACCGGCCAGGATGCCGCCGTCGATGTGCAGTTCGCTGCCGGTCATGTAGGTCGCCTCGTCCGAAGCGAGCAGGACGGCGATGGCCGCCACTTCCTCCGGCCTCCCAAAGCGCCGCAATGGCGTGTCTTTGACGAAGACCGCCATGTTGGCTTCGCGCTCCAGGCCACTGCCAAGCATCGGCTCCCACATCGGCGTGAGCACCGCGGCCGGGTGGATGGCGTTGCAGCGCACGCGCAGCCCTTGTTCGGCGCAGTAAAGCGCCACGCTCTTGGTGTGGTTGCGCACCGCCGCCTTGCTAGATGCGTACGCGGCGGCGGCCGGGATGCCGACCACGCCGGAGCGCGACGAGATGTTGATGATCGAACCCGAGCCAGTCGCGCGCATGGCGCGGATCGCCTCGCGACAGCCAAGGAACACGCCATCCAGGTTGGTCGCGTGCACGCGCCGCCATTCGGCGAGGCTGGCATGTTCCGGGTCGTGCGGCACGAAACCGGTCTCGAATCCGGTGATGCCGGCATTGTTCACCAGCACGTCGAGTCGGCCCGAGCGCGCCAGCACCCGGTCGACCGCTTGCCGCCAATGCGTCTCCTCGCGCACGTCCAGCGGCAGGAACGCCGCCGCCCCGCCAAGCCGCGACGCCTCGGCGCCGCCGCGCACGACATCGATGTCGGTCACGTAGACCGACGCACCTTCATTGACGAAAGCCGCTGCGATGGCGGCACCGATTCCCCTTGCCGCGCCAGTCACCAGCGCGATCTTGCCCTTCAGACGACCCATGGTTGCGTCCCCAGCAAAAAGTCATGGAAAGCGAGGCGCATGAGCGCCTGCCATTCGCTTATTGCCTGGACGTGTTCATGGCACGCTGCTCCGCAGCTTCGATGGAGATTCCGATAGTCCCAAAGATGACTCGAATGATGCAATCCCACAGGGTCAGTGCCATCGGGCCTGTTCAGGCCAGAGAGGCTGATACATCGATTGGTGCCCTTTTGTGTCTATCCATTTCGCCGGAGTCTGCCATCGCCGCACCTTCGCTACCGCCAGACATCCCGACATGGGCAAGATCATGCCGGTCGAAAGCCGCTACTACACTGAACTAAAATCTGGGCAGAAGAATTAAGGGGCCAAAGATTTCTGCCACCCGAAGCACCCATTAACAACCATATCCAGCACGTGTGTAACCAACTGCGGATCGAACCACTCGACATGAAAAGGAGGTCTAGACAATGAGTCTGAGTCCACTTGTCCCTTTTTTCACGGGACTGACGCTCACTGGCGTCATGTTGATCGGCGCAAGAGAGCATCATCTCAAGGTTGGAAACGCCGAGATTTACAAGTTCCCGGCTGCCCTCGGTTACATGATGTTCGGCATAGCCGTGCTTTTCCTGGGCGCCCCATTCTTGCCTGGTGCAAAAGGGGACATGGATTTCCTCACTTTCGCAAGCTTCTTTTGGATCATTGCGGCGCTAGTCGTCGCATTCGGATTCTATCTGCTGAAATACAGGGTCGTGATCAACGATGGACACCTGTCTGCCGGAGCCTACTTCAAGCGCCAAATTGATCTGCGTGACATCGTTGCCGCAAACCTCAAGAGAGGCAGCAGGAGTGCAGAGTTGACTCTATCCATCCGCGCCGGGCGAAAAATTTTGCTTTCCGGCATGCTGGCCGACTTCGATTCTTTGGCACAGACGATGATCTCCTGCGCTGCAAAGAATCAACAAAGCTGAAGCAGGAATTCCATACGGAATCGCACTCTGGATAAAGCGCACCGCAGTGTTTGCCCTTGGCGAATAACGGACATAGACGGCTCGGGTGTTTCCGGGCCATGAGCCAAACCAAGCTACAATTGCCGGTTTGCGCTCCAGCTGAATTGCCGCCATGTCCACCCACCTCTCCGAAACCCGCCGCCGCCGCACCTTCGCCATCGTCAGCCATCCCGACGCGGGCAAGACCACGCTGACGGAAAAGCTGCTGCTGTTCGGCGGCGCGATCCAGATGGCCGGCTCGGTGAAGGGCCGCAAGGCCGCGCGCCATGCCACCTCGGACTGGATGGCGCTGGAAAAGGAGCGCGGCATCTCGGTGACCTCGTCGGTGATGCAGTTCCCGTACGAGGGCAAGATCGTCAACCTGCTCGACACGCCCGGCCACGCGGACTTCTCCGAGGACACCTACCGCGTGCTCACCGCGGTGGACTCGGCGCTGATGGTGATCGACTGCGCCAAGGGCGTGGAGGAACGCACGATCAAGCTGATGGAAGTGTGCCGTTTGCGCGACACGCCCATCATGACCTTCATCAACAAGCTCGACCGTGAAGGCAAATCGCCGATCGAACTGCTGGACGAAGTGGAATCCGTACTCGGCATCGCCTGCGCGCCGCTGACCTGGCCCATCGGCATGGGCAAGCGGCTGAAGGGCGTGTACCACCTGCTGCTCGACGAGGTGCACCTGTTCGAGCAGGGCAAGAACTTCACGCGGCAGGACTCCACCATCTTCAAGGGCCTGGACGCCCCGGGTCTTGAAGAAGCCCTCGGCAGCGAGGCGCTGGCCGAGCTGCGCGAGGAGCTGGAGCTGGTGCAGGGCGCCGCGCCCTCGTTCGATCTCGATGACTACCTCGCCGGCAAGCTCACGCCGGTGTTCTTCGGCTCGGCGGTGAACAACTTCGGCGTGCAGCTGCTGCTGGACTTCTTCGTCGAACACGCGCCCGCGCCGCGCGCCCGCACCACTACCACGCGCGAAGTGCAGCCGGAAGAGGAGAAGCTCACCGGCTTCGTGTTCAAGATCCAGGCGAACATGGATCCCGCGCACCGCGACCGCGTGGCCTTCATGCGCGTCTGCTCGGGCACCTACAGCGCCGGCATGAAGATGATCCAGACGCGCACCGGCAAGGACGTGCGCATCGCCAATGCGCTCACCTTCATGGCCAGCGACCGCGAGATCGTGGAAACCGCCTACCCGGGCGACGTGATCGGCCTGCACAATCACGGCACCATCTCCATCGGCGACACCTTTACCGAGGGCGAGCCGGTGTCGTTCACCGGCATTCCCAACTTCGCGCCGGAACTGTTCCGCCGCGCGCGCCTGCGCGATCCGCTGAAGATGAAGGCGCTGCAGAAGGGCCTGGCGCAGCTGTCCGAGGAGGGCGCCACGCAGTTCTTCCGCCCGCTGATGTCGAACGACCTGATCCTCGGCGCAGTGGGCGTGCTGCAGTTCGACGTGGTGGCCTACCGCCTCAAGGACGAATACGGCGTGGACGCCGCGTTCGAGCCGGTGACCGTGTCCACCGCGCGCTGGGTGCACTGCGACGACGCGAAGAAGCTGGAGGAGTTCCGCGAGAAGAACGCGATGAACCTGGCCATCGACGCCGCCGGCGAACTGGTCTACCTCGCGCCTTCGCGTGTGAACCTTCAGCTGGCGCAGGAGCGCTCGCCCGCGGTGCGCTTCTCGGCCACGCGCGAGCATGCCGCCGCCATCGAAGCGTGACCTCCGACAGGGCATGACTGAGGTCACTGGTCGCCCGCCTGCGGCGATCGCCAGACTCGCACGCATCCAAAACCACAGGGGGTTTCCATGATCGTCTCCGGCCAGCAGGTCGCCTTCACCACGCCCGCGGACGCGCCGGGTTGGCAACGCTGGGTGGTGTTTTCGCCGTTCGCGCGGCTGCTGGCCTACGTGATCGTGTTCATCCCCGGTGTGAAGCTGGCGGAATTCGCCATGCACGCACTGGGATGGACCAGCAAAGGCACGCCGCTGCAGGCAGGACTGGGCCAGATGGTCGGCCGCATCGCGCCGGCCCTCGTCGCCTACCTGGTGGTGGCCTGCCTGATCGAACGCCGTAGGCCGAGCGAACTGCTGTCGCGTAACGCGCCGTCGCGCGCCCTCGCCGGTCTGGCGGCGGGCACCGCCTTGTTCAGTGCCGTGGTCGGCGTGCTGTGGCTGCTGGGCGCCTACCACGTCGCCGGCATCAATCCGCAGGTCAATTGGGTGACGCCGTTGCTGATGGTGGGCGTCGGAGCGGGCGTGGGCGAGGAAATCATGTTCCGCGGCGTGCTGTTCCGTTTCGTGGAGGAAGGGCTGGGCACGTGGGCGGCGCTGATCGTGTCGGCACTCTTCTTCGGCGTGGCGCACATCTTCAACCCGGGTGCCACGCTCTGGAGTTCGCTGGCGATCACGGTCGAGGCCGGCCTGCTGTTCGGCCTGCTGTACAACGTGACCCGTTCGCTGCCGCTCTGCATGGGTCTGCACGCGGCCTGGAACTTCTGCCAGGGCACGGTCTACGGCATCCCGGTCTCCGGCCTGAAGGCCGACGGCTGGCTGGTCTCCACGCGCAGCGGCCCCGCCTGGCTGAGCGGAGGCGCATTCGGCGCCGAGGCCTCCGTGGTGGCGCTGACGCTGTGCACCCTGTGCTCGATCGCCCTGCTGGCGGTGGCGCTGCGGCGGCATACGCTGGTGCCGCCCAGCTGGAAGCGCTGACCAAACGGGCACCCGCTATGGCCGGGTGCCCGCAACGGTTACCCTGTGCACAGCCGCAGCCCTGCACTCGGCAGGGGCATGCGGCGTCCAGTTCTTCGAAACGTTCGGCGAGACGACCATGCCCGCGACGACCCGCACGAATCATCGAAAGTATTCCTGGCTGGCGAACCAGCCGATCCAGCGCAAGATCCAGCTGGCCATCGTGCTCCTGCTGGGCGTATCGCTCGCCACCAACCTGCTCACGCTGGATTCGCTGCGCCAGCAGGATGTGGCGCGGCGCTGGTATGTGCATACCTATTCGGTGCTGCAGGAGATCGACGGAATCCGGCAGGCGACCAAGACCGCCCAAGTGGGCATCCGCGGCTACCTGCTGGATCAGCGCGTCGAGGGACGCGATACCTACCTCGCCAGCATGCAGAAGTTCGACGCGCTCGCCAACCAGCTGCGCACACTGACTTCCGACAATCCGTTGCAGCAGATACGCATCGACCGACTCGGAAACCTGGCGACGCAATGGCGCCAGGAAGTGGACGCCGGCGTGCTCACCCCAATGGCGAAACTGGGCGCGCTCGATCCGGCGCAACAGGCGACGGAGCGGCACAGCCTCCAGACCGACTACATAGAGCGCCGCAGTACGGGGGCCACCAACGTCCTCACCCTGCTCGACCTGATGGGCACCACCGAGCAGGATCTGCTGTCCAGCCGCACCGCACGCCTGGACAGCCTGATGACGCGCACCCGCGTGCTCGACGGGGTGTTCACCCTGCTCATGCTCCTGCTGGGCCTGTCGGTGATTTCGCTGTGTTTCCGCCTGATCACTCGCCCCCTGCGCCGCATCACGGATCAGATGAACCGGCTCGCGGAACACGATCACAACGTCGAGATACGCCAGGTGGAGCGGCGCGACGAGATCGGTGAAATCGCCCGGGCGCTGCAGGTGTTCAAGGAGATGTCGATCGCGACGCAAGACAACGCACAGCTGAAGAGCCAGGTTGCGGCCATCGCGCGGCAATTGCAGGAGGCCGCCAGCCACCGTGCGTTCGCCGAACGGCTGACCGGCGAGCTGATGCCCCTGCTGAAGGCCGGCGTCGGCCTGTTCTACCTGCACGACGAGGCCAGCGGACGACTCGACCTGATCGGCAGCTACGGCTTGCAGCTGGGTACCGATCCCGCGGTCCGCTACCTGCCCGGCGAAGGGCTGGCAGGCCAGTGCGCGCAGAGCCACCAGCCGATCGAGTTGGATCGGCTTCCGGACGACTACCTGCGAGTTGCTTCCGGCAGCGGCAGCGCATTGCCTCGCCACCTGCTGATCCTCCCCGTGCTCTTACGCGACCGCCTGATCGGCGTGCTGGAGTTCGCCGGCTTCGAAGCTCCCACCGCACTGCATCGGCAATTGCTGGAGCAGTTGCTGCCGATGGTCGCCCTGTCGCTGGACAACCTCAGCCGAGCCGTCCGCACGCAGGATCTGCTGGAACAGACCCAGGAGCAGGCCGACCAACTGCGCGTCAGCAGCATAACCATGCGCCAGCAGCAGGAAGCGCTGCGCAATTCGAACGACACCCTGCACACAAAGACTCTGGAGCTGGAGGAACAGTCGCAACGCCTGCTGGTCTCCGAAGAGGAACTGCGGGTGCAGGCGGAGGAACTGCAGGCCTCGAACGAGGAGCTGCGACTGCAGAGCGACACTCTGCACGAACAGAAGCAGACGCTCGAAGCGCTGCAATCCGAGACCGCCGAAAAGGCGCGCGAGCTGGCGCGCGCCAGCCAGTACAAGAGCGAGTTTCTCGCCAACATGTCGCACGAGCTGCGCACGCCGCTGAACAGCCTGCTGATCCTTTCGCGCAGCCTGGCGGAAAACTCGGGTGGCCGGCTGGATGCCGAAGAAGTCGAATCGGCGCAGATCATCCACGACGCGGGCAGCAGCCTGCTGCGTCTGATCAACGACATCCTCGACCTTTCCAAGATCGAGGCCGGCAAGATGGAGCTGGCGCTGGACGACTATGCGCTGGAGGACTTTGCGCGCAACCTGCGCCGCAACTTCGACCACGTCGCCCTCAACAAGGGCCTGAACTTCAGCGTGCAGGTGGGCGATGGCCTGCCCTCGCGCATCCATACCGATCTCGGCAAGCTCGAACAGATCGTCAACAACCTGCTGGCCAATGCATTCAAGTTCACCGCCTCCGGCTCGGTGCAGGTGCGCATCGAACGCCCGGCCGCGGATCTGCCGCTGCCCGCGGCGCTGGCTGGCGTGCCCCTGCTGGCGATCAGCGTGATCGACACCGGCATCGGCATTCCCGCCGACAAGCTGGAAAAAGTCTTCGCCGCGTTCGAGCAGGTCGATTCCAGCACCAGCCGCCACTACGGCGGCACCGGCCTGGGCCTGAGCATCTCGCGGCGCATGGCCGAGCTGCTGGGCGGCGACATCGCGTTGCGCAGCGAAAGCGGCCGCGGTAGCGAGTTCACGCTGCTGCTGCCCGAACAAAGCGAAGCCGCCACGCCGATGCCATCCGTGATGCCGGTGCGGTCAGCGCCGGTTCCGGTGCTGCTGCCGGGCAGCCTGCCCGACGATCGCGAACGCCTCGCTTCGAACGAAGCGCCCATCCTGATCATCGAGGACGATCCGGCCTTCGCACGCATCCTCGCCGACATGGTGCGCCAGAAGGGCTACCCCATGTTGCTGGCCAACGAGGGCGAGAGCGGACTGGAGCTGGCGCGCCGCTATCGCCCGCTGGGCATCCTGCTCGACGTGATGTTGCCGGGCATCGATGGCTGGACGGTGATCGAACGGCTGCAGGCCGATCCTGCCACCCGCTCGATCCCGGTGCATTTCCTCTCCGCTGTCGACGGCGCGGAGCACAGCCGCGAGCTGGGCGCGGTGGGCTTTCTTACCAAGCCGGTCAGCCGCGAGCAGATCAACGCGGCAGTCGATCGCCTGCTGCATGTGGCCCAGGACCGCATCCACCGCCTGCTGGTGGTGGACGACGATGCCGCCGAGCGCACGGCCCTGCGCAATCTGCTGCGGCAGGATCGTGTCGAGATCGACGAGGCGGGTTCCGCCGAGCAGGCCCTGGAACGGATCGCCGCCAACGCCTACGACTGCATCGTGCTGGACCTCGGCCTGCCCGGCCTCTCCGGCATGGAGCTGCTGGAACGTCTCGCTGCCGGCGGCAGCGTGCCGCCGGTGGTGATCTACTCCGGCCGCGACCTCAGCCGCGAGGAGAACCTGCGCATCCGCCAGTACACCGACAGCATCGTCATCAAGGGTGCGCGCTCGCCGGATCGGCTGCTGGACGAAGTCAGCCTGTTCCTGCACCGCATCCGCCAGCAACCTTCCGCGAGTGCGGCCGACGTCGCCGACGGGTTGCAGGGCCATCACCTGCTGCTGGTGGACGACGACATGCGCAATCTGTTCGCGCTGTCGAAGGTGCTGCGCGGTTGGGGCCTCAAGGTCAGCATGGCGCAGGATGGTCCCAAGGCGCTGCGCATGCTGGACGAGGACGACGCACCGGAGCTTGTGCTGATGGACATCATGATGCCTGGCATGGACGGCTACGAGGCGATCCGGCAGATCCGCGCCCAGCCTCGGCTTGCGCAGCTGCCCATCATCGCCCTCACCGCCAAGGCGATGCGCGGCGATCGCGAGCAATGCCTCGCCGCCGGCGCAAACGACTATCTCTCCAAACCGGTGGATCTCGACAAGCTCAACTCGATGATTCGTGTCTGGCTGCGCCGCTGACCATGGATCGTGCGCCGGACGACATCGAGCTGGAAGGCATCGAACTGGACCTATTCGTCGAGGCGATGCGGCGACGCCACGGTTACGACTTCGGCCAGTATGCGCCGGCCTCGCTGCTGCGCCGCGTGCGCCTCCTGGCCGAGCGCCACGGCGACGGCGTGATCAGCGTGCTCACCCGGCGCCTGCTGCACGAACCGGAGCTGCTGCCGCAACTGCTGGAAGGATTGTCGGTACCGGCTTCGGACATGTTCCGCGACCCCCCCGTGTTTCGCACGCTGCGCGAACAGGTACTGCCGCTGCTCGCCTCGTACCCGCACATCACCATCTGGCAGGCGGGCTGCGCCCACGGCGAGGAAGTCTATTCGCTGGCCATTCTGCTGGAGGAAGCAGGCCTGTACGAACGCAGCCAGATCTTCGCCACCGATCTCAGCGCCCGCGCACTGGAGCGCGCACGCGAAGGCATCTACCCGCTGCGGTCCGCGCAACAGTGGTCGCGCAACTACCTGGCGGCAGGTGGCAGTCATTCGCTGGCCGACTACTACAGCGCGCGCTACGGCCTGCTCAAGCTGGACCGGCAGCTGCGTCGCAACGTCACGTTCGCCCAGCACAATCTGGCAGTCGACCAGGTGTTCTGCGAGGCGCAGCTGGTGCTGTGCCGCAACGTGCTGATCTATTTCACCAACCCGCTGCAGCAACATTGCCTCACGCTGTTCCGCGACTCGCTGGTGCGCGGCGGCTTTCTCTGCCTGGGGCTGCGCGAGCGGCCGGATTCCGCCGAGGCCGCCGCCGACTTCGTACCCGTAAACGCCGATCTTCGCGTCTACCGGCGCCGCAGCGCAGCTGCGATGAAGCGTTCGTGAAACATCCGGCCGCGATCGTGCTGGGCTGTTCGGCCGGCGGCCCCGAGGCGCTGAAGACGGTGCTGGGCGGCCTCGATCCGCACCTGCCGCAAACGGTACTCGTCTGCTGCCACACCGGCTCGGAGACGGTGGAACTGCTGTGCGACCTGCTGGGGCGCGCCTCGCGGCTGCCGGTGATCGAAGCCGCCGAACGCGAACCGGTGCGCGGCGGCGTGGTGCAGGTCGCTCCCGCCGGCTACCACCTGCTGGTGGAGCGCGATCTGCATTTCACGCTGTCGGTCGATCCACGCGTCAATCTTTCGCGCCCCTCGATCGATGTCCTCTTCGCTTCCGCCGCTGCCGCATGGCGCGGCGCCCTGATCGGCGTGGTGCTCAGCGGTGCGAATGCGGACGGCGCCGAGGGCATGCGGGAGTTGCGTCGATTGGGCGGCTGCGCCATTGTGCAAGCGCCGGACACTGCGTCGGCGCACACGATGCCGCAGGCGACCCTAGACCGTGCCGGTGCCGACCACTGCGTACCGCTGGATGCGATCGCTCCCCTGCTCAACCGGCTGTGCCTGCCATGAACGATACGCGCCCCAAGCTCCTGATCGTCGACGACACCCACGCCAACCTGGTGGCGATGCGTCACCTGCTCGGCGACTGCGGCGCCGAACTGGTCGAGGCAACGAGCGGCAACGAGGCGCTGGCACTGTGCCTGGAGCATGCGTTTGCGCTGATCCTGCTCGACGTGAACATGCCCGACATGGACGGCTTCGAAGTAGCCACCCTGCTCGGCGAAGTCGAGCAGCTGCGCGATACGCCGATCATCTTCGTCACCGCCGCCTACGCCGACGACCTCAACCGGTTGAAGGGTTACCGCTCCGGCGCAGTGGACTACATCGCCAAGCCGATCAACGACACCATCCTGCTTTCGAAAGTGCGCGTGTTCCTCGACCTCTACAACGCGCGCATGCAGTTGCAGCAGGCGATGGGGGAGCTGTCCGAACGCAACCTCCAGTTGCAGGAAGAGATCGCCGAACGCCAGCGCATCGAGATCCAGGTGCGCCACCAGGCGACCCACGACATGCTCACCGGCCTGCCGAACCGCGCGCTTTTCCACGACCGCCTGCGCGATGCCATCGCGCAGGCCACGGCGCTTGGGCACGGTTTTGCGCTGGCCATGCTCGACATCGACGGGTTCAAGGCGGTCAACGACACCCACGGCCACCCCGTCGGCGATACGCTGCTCAAGGCGATCGGCGGCCGCCTGCGGGGGCACGTGCGCGCCGGCGATACGCTGGCGCGGCTGGGCGGCGACGAATTCGCGCTGATCCTCGAAGACGCCACCGAGCTGCCCTTGCTGCTCCAGCGCTGCCAGGAATTGTGCGACATGCTCGCACTGCCCTACCCCTTACCCGGCCCGTCTGGAGAAGTAGTGGCCCGAGTCAGCGCCAGCATCGGCATCGCGGTGTGGCGTCCCGAAACGCCATCGGACGAAGCACTGATCCAGGCCGCCGACCGGGCGCTCTACGAAGCCAAGCGGGCAGGCAAGAACCGCTGCCTGCTCGACATGGCGAGCGCTGCCTGAGCGCTCAATCCCGACGCCGGGGTGACAGCCACATATCGATGCGTGCGCGGAACACCTCGGCTCCCGCATCGTCATGCACCTGTACCGCTACCGGCCACGCATAGCCGCTGGTGGACTTGGCAACGGGATGCTCCGGCGTGGCTGTCGCATGCATACGACCCTTTGCCCTGGCGAGGTATTCGACCGTCATGCCCTTCGGGATCCAGCGCATGGCGGCGGGGATCGTGACCTCGGTCATCATGCCGGCGCACAGCTCGGCAAGATTACACAGCGCGATCGCATGCACAGTGCCGATGTGGTTGTGCACCCGGCGGCGATCGCGGATGGCGATCTCGCAGCGCCCCGGCTCCAGCACCGTGAAATGCGGCGCGATGGTGCCGAAGTACGGTGCCTTGAGGCAGAGCAGCCGGCCGTAGAGCCAACGGCCAGCGGGCACCCTGGAAAGGCTGCTCCAAAGTTTCAGCGCATCGCTCATGCCCTTGGCTCCTGATGAACGAACGGAGCGACATGCGCTCCGTTCGTTCTTGGTTGCTCCGAGGAGCGGTTTATGCCGCGTCGGCCAGTTGCTTGCGACGCTCGTCCGCGCGAGTCACCGCCGCGCCCAGCTCAGACGGATCGAAGTCGTCCACCGAGATGAACTCGAATACCGCCGTGTGCACCCGCTTCAGGAGATCATGTTCGGCCTGGCTGATGACGTTGGCGGCCAAGGCCTCGCCCAGCTGACCGTCGTAGTCGTGCGCCTTGAACTGCCCGGCCTTCAGGCCCTTGAGGAACTTGCGCTCCACCGGCTCGGCGGCGATCACGTCGGGCAGCAGCGCATTCATGCGGCCCACCGTGTTGTTCGCCGTGGGCGTGAGGTAGACCCACTCGGTGAGGCGGGCGCGCGCCTCGTTCGGCGCCGTGAGCAGCGCGGCGACGCGACGGCCCAGGCGATCCGACGGCGGCACTTCGCGGCGGCCGAACGGAAACACCAGCGCGCGCAGCAGCCAGGCCACCGGGCGCACCGGGAAGTTGCGGATCGCGCCGTCCAGCGCGTTCTGGATCAGCCACATGCACTCGTGGAAACCCCAGGCGAGGAATGGGCGATCCGCTTCCGGCCGGCCGGTGTCCTCGTAGCGCTTCAGCATGCTGCTGGCGATGTAGAGGTAGCTCAGCACGTCGCCCAGACGCGCGGAGAGCTTTTCCTTGAACTTCAGCTTGCCGCCCAGCACGCCCATGAAGGTATCGGCGCACAGCGCCAGCGCCGCGGAGTAACGGTTGAGCTTGCGGTAGTAACGGCGCGTGTAGGCATCGCCCGCGGCATCGCCCATGCGGCCGCCGGAAAGGCCCATCGCGAAACTGCGCACGGCATTGGAAATGCCGAAGCCGATGTGGCCGAACAGCGCCTTGTCGAAGCTGCGCAGGCGGTCGCCGTAATCGGCGATGGACAGCGCCTGCATCTCCTTCAGCACGTAGGGATGGCAGCGGATCGCGCCCTGACCGAAGATCATCAGGCTGCGCGTCATGATGTTGGCGCCTTCCACCGTGATCGCGATCGGCACGCTGGACCAGCCGCGTCCGGCGTAGTTCTTCGGACCCAGCTGCACGGCCTTGCCGCCGTGTACGTCCATGGTGTCGCCGGCCACCACGCGCGCCCACTCGGTGGCGTGGTACTTGGCGATGGCCGAGGGCACCGCGGGCTTCTCGCCGCGATCCACCGCCGCCGCGGTGGCACGCGACAGCGCCGTGGTGGCGTAGGTGAGGCCGCCGATGCGGCCCAGTGCTTCTTCCACGCCTTCGAAGCGGGCGATGGCGAGGCCGAACTGCTTGCGCATGCGCGCATACGCACCGGTGGCCGCGGCCGAGCCGCGCATCGCGCCGGTGGCGTTGGACGGCAGCGAGATCGCGCGACCCACCGACAGGCATTCCACCAGCATGCGCCAGCCATGGCCGGCCATGTGCGGGCCGCCGATCAGCGTATCGAGCGGCGCGAACACGTCCTTGCCGTGGATCGGGCCGTTCTGGAACGGGATGTTGAGCGGAAAGTGGCGGCGGCCGATCTGCAGCCCCGGCGTAGAGCGCGGCAGCAGCGCCAGGGTGATGCCGAGGTCTTCCTTGTCGCCCAGCAGATGCTCCGGGTCGTACATGCGGAAGGCCAGGCCCACCACCGTGGCGATCGGCGCCAGCGTGATGTAGCGCTTGTCGAAGGTGAGACGGATGCCCAGCGTCTCGACGCCGTCGACGACCTGCTTGCACACGATGCCCACGTCGGGAATCGAGGTGGCGTCGGAACCAGCGTAGGGGCCGGTGAGCGCGAAGCAGGGGATTTCCTCGCCCACCGCGAGGCGCGGCAGATAGTAGTTCTTCTGCTCGTCCGAGCCGTAGTGCAGCAGCAGCTCGGCCGGGCCCAGCGAGTTCGGCACCGCCACCGTGGACGCCACCGTGGCGGACATGGTGGAGAGCTTCTGCAGCACCGCCGAATGCGCCAGCGCGGAGAACTGCAGGCCGCCGTACTGCCTGGGGATGATCATGCCGAAGAAACGGTTCTTCTTGATGAAGTCCCAGATTTCGGGCGGCAGGTCGGCCAGTTCGTGGGTGATCTGCCAGTCGTCGATCATCCCGCAGAGTTCTTCCACGGGACCGTCGAGGAAAGCCTGCTCTTCCACGCTCAGTTCGGGCTTGGGCTGCTTCAGCAGTTCGTGCCATTCCGGCTTGCCCGAGAACAGCTCGCCCTCGAAGCCGACGGTGCCCGCTTCCAGCGCGGTCTGCTCGGTCTCCGAAAGCTTCGGCGTCACCTTGGCGAACATCTTCAGCAACGGCGCGGTGATCTGCTTGCGACGGAAGCCGTCCATCAGCAGCGGCACCGCGATACCCAGCTCGACGACCAGCAGCAGGAAGGTCGTCCAGTACGCGCCGGTGATGAAGCCGACGACCAGTGTGGTCACCGGTGCGGCGATGGCGAACGTGCGCAGGCTGCTGCGGTGGTAGGCACAGGCGCCGGCGGCGATGAGTGCCGCCAGCAAGGTGATTATCACGGCCATCTCGACTTCCTCGTTGCAGTTAAGCGGCACGCCCGCCCGGTCGGGCAGGCGCGTCGTCCAGTGATTGGATGAAATGTGCGATCTCGCGGGTGAATGCGTCGTTGGCGTCGCCCGCCAGCATGTGCGTGGCGCCGGCCACCTCGACGTGGCGTGCGTGCGGCACCAGCTGCAGGAATTCCTCGACGGTGGAGTGCGACACCACGTCGCTGCGTTCGCCGGAAAGCAGCAGCACCGGCACGTCCACCTGCGCAGCGGCGGCGAACAGGCGGGGCTGGTAACGCTCGCTCTCGGCAATCAGGTCGCCAGCCAGCAAGGCCGGATCCCAGTGCCAGCGCAGGCGGCCGTCGCTGCCGGCGCGCATCAGCGGACGCAGTTGCTCCTCGCTCTTGCGGCCGGGACGGTGCGGCAGGTAGGCGGCGATCTGCTCGGCCGCCTCGGCGTAGTCGGCAAAGCCGTCCGGATGCGCCTGCATGAAGGCGAGGATGCGTTCCACGCCTTTGGTTTCCCAGCGTGGCGTGATGTCCACCAGCACTAGCGCACAGAACGGCGAAGGCCGTGTCTCGCCCGCCACCACCAGGCCCAGCAGGCCACCCATCGAGGCCCCCACCAGCACCGGCGGTTCGGGCTGCGCGCGGGCGAGGGTCAGCAGATCATCCACGAACTGCTGCATGTGGTAGTCGCCATCCGATGCACGCCCACTCTCGCCGTGGCCGCGCGAGTCGAAGCTGATGCAGCGATAGCCCTGTGCCGCCAACGCGGCGGCCGCGCCGTTCCACGCTCCACGCGTCTGGCCGAAGCCGTGGGCGAACAGCAGGGTCGGCGCACCGTCGCCACGATAGGTTTCCACGGCCAGGCGCAGGCCGTCGCGGGTAGCGACAGGCTCGCTCTTGGAGCGGATCATCAGCGGCACGGGCGCATCCATACGGGTGAGTATGGATGCGCCATCTGGCCTCGTCAACCTGCCTCCATGGATTACAAAGCCCGGCGCAGCGGCTACCATACGGTCATGGATTCAAGCCAGAAACCTGAACGCACCCGCCTCACCGCGGAAGACTGGGAAGTCGCCGCCATGCAGCTGATCGCCGACCAGGGCGTAGGCGCATTGGCCGTGGAAGCCCTGGCCCGCCAGTTGGGTGTCACCAAGGGCAGCTTCTACTGGCATTTCCGTACCCGCGAAGCCTTGCTGCAGGCCACGCTGGAGCGATGGGAGCAGTACGGCGAGAACGAGGTACTGGGCCAGATCGAGCAGATCGCCGATCCGCGCCAGCGCCTGCCCGAACTGTTCCGCCGCGTGGCGCATGAAATACAGCCGCATCGCGTGTATGCCGCCCTGCTGAAGGCCCTGGATCACCCGCTGGTGGTGCCGGTGATGGCGCGCGTGTCGCAGCGGCGCACTGAATTCCTGCACACCGCCTACCGCGAAGCCGGCCTGCCGCCGCGCGAAGCGCTGAACCGCGCGCGGCTCACCTACGCCGCCTACGTCGGCTTCCTGCAACTGAATTTCACGCTGGGCCTCCCGCGCATCAACCACGAGGAGTTCGACGCCTACGTGGAACACATGATCGCCACGCTGATTCCAGCCTGACCGGCAACACCGGTTTTCGCATAACGGCGCCAACTGGCGCCGTTTTTGTTGCATTCGTCCTTGCAATGCCAGTGTCCGCAAACTACGGTTCTTTCACCCTTTTTTCTAAAGACCAGTGAGGACACGATGGCAAGCACGTTGGAAGCGCTCGAACGCTGGGTCAGCGACGTTGCGACACTCACACGACCCGCCAAGATCCATTGGTGCGACGGCTCCGAAGCCGAATACCAGGCCCTGGTGCGCCAGATGCTGGCCGACGGCACCCTGGTCGAGCTCAACCAGCAGACCCATCCGGGCTGCTATCTGCACCGCTCCCACCCGTCCGACGTGGCGCGCGTGGAGCATCTCACCCTGGTCTGCCATCGAGACGAACAGGATGCCGGCCCGAACAACCACACGATGGATGTGACCGCGGCGCACGCGAAGATGGACGCGCTGTTCGACGGCTGCATGCAGGGCCGCACCATGTACGTGATCCCGTATTGCATGGGTCCCATCGATTCGCCGCTGTCGCGCTGCGGCGTGGAGATCACCGACAGCCCGTACGTGGTCGCCAACATGAAGATCATGACCCGCATGGGCAAGGCGGCGCAGGAACGCATCGAGCGCGAGGGCCGCTTCGTGAAGGGCCTGCATTCCACCGGCGAACTCGACCCCGAGCGCCGCTTCATCGTGCATTTCCCCGACGAGCTGAGCATCCAATCCTACGGCTCGGGCTACGGCGGCAATGCGCTGCTGGGCAAGAAGTGCCACGCGCTGCGCATCGCCAGCCACCAGGCACGCACCGAAGGCTGGCTGGCCGAGCACATGCTGATCGTCGGCATCGAGAACCCGCAGGGCGAAACGCACTACATCGCCGCCGCCTTCCCTTCCGCCTGCGGCAAGACCAACCTCGCCATGCTGATTCCGCCCGAGGGCTACCGCAAGGACGGCTGGAAGGTGTGGACGGTGGGCGACGACATCTGCTGGATGCGTCCCGGCGCAGATGGACGTCTGTACGCCATCAACCCCGAAGCCGGCTTCTTCGGCGTGGCGCCGGGTACCAGCGACAACAGCAACCCGAACGCGCTCTCGACCATCGCACGCGACACCATCTTCACCAACGTCGCCGTCACCGCCGACAACCAGCCGTGGTGGGAAGGCCTGCCCGGCACGCCGGTCACCGACTGGCAGGGACGGCCTTACGACGCCGCCAACGGTCCTGCCGCGCACCCCAACTCGCGCTTCACCGTCAGCGCCAAGCAGTGCCCCACGTGGTCGCCCAAGGCCGAGGACGCGCAAGGCGTGCCGATCAGCGCCATCGTGTTCGGCGGCCGCCGTCCTTCGCTGCTGCCGCTGGTCATGGAAGCGCGCGACTGGACGCACGGCGTGCTGATGGGCGCGGCCATGGGCTCGGAAACCACGGCTGCCGCCACCGGTGCGGTGGGCGTGCTGCGCCGTGACTCGATGGCGATGAAGCCATTCTGCGGCTACCACTACGGCGATTACTTCGCGCACTGGCTGAGCTTCGACAAGCCGGGCGCGCAGCTGCCGAAGGTCTTCCACGTCAATTGGTTCCGCAAGGGCAAGGATGGCAAGTTCCTGTGGCCGGGCTTCGGCGAAAACCTGCGGGTGCTGGAGTGGATGATCGCGCGCGTGGAAGGCAAGGCGCGTGGCGAGGAAACCCCCATCGGTACCCTGCCGGCCACCGGCGAACTGAAGCTGGAGGGGCTGAGCCTCGACAAGGCCACGCTGACGGGATTGCTCGAAGTGGACCATGCCGGCTGGCAGGCCGAACTCGCCGCCATCGGCGAATACCTGGACAGCTTCTCCCCGCGCATGCCGGCAAAGCTGCACGCGGAACAGCAACGCGTGGCCCGTGCCCTGGACACCACCGAACGCAAGGTCGCCACGGCCTGAGCACCTGCCCGGCATCGCCGCGGACTTCGCGTCCGCGGCGATGCAAACCCTTTCGGCACGACCGGCATCCAAGCTGGCAAGATGATCGCCGCCTGCCCAGCCACCGACCGCTCGATGCCGCCAGCCTCCGCTGCCGCCGACAACGACACTGATGATGCGCGCGCCGCTGCCGACGGTGACCGCCGTGCGTTCCAGCGGCTGTACCGCCGGCACGCCGAACGCATCCACGGCGCGGTCTATCGACTGGCAGGCTACGACCACGCCCGTGCCGAAGACCTCACGCAGGAAGCCTTCGTGCGCGCCTGGCAGAAACTGCCGGGCTTCCGGCACGAGAGCGCGTTCGGCACCTGGCTGTACCGCCTCGCCGTCAACGTGGCGTTGATGGAAATCCGCGCCCGCCGCGCCGATCCGGTCGGCTTCGTGGACGAGGAGCATCTGCCCGACCAGGGCGAAACGCCGTTCTGCGCCGCCGAACGCGAAGAACTGGAGCGCGCCATCGGCAAACTGCCGCCGCGAGCACGCGCCGTGCTTGTGCTGCACGACGTCGAAGGTTGGCGGCACGAGGAAATCGGCGAGGAAATGGACATGGCCGTCGGCACGTCCAAAGCGCAATTGCACCGCGCGCGGCAACTGCTGCGCCGTGCTTTGGGAGAAAACGCATGAACGAATTCGAATGGCGCCAGCAGATGCGCAAGCTGCGCGAGCCGGTCGCACCGCGCCGCGACCTGTGGGACGCGATCGATGCCGCGCTGGACGACCGCGCCGGCGACACGGCAGCGGCACCGCCCAAGCGCCATGTATCGCCGCGGCCCTGGCTGCTGGCTGCCGCGCTGGCCGGCGCATTCCTTCTGGCAGGCAGCATCGGCTGGCACCTGAGCCGCGACGCCCATGTCGCGCCGAACAACGCGCCGGCGCTGGCCAGCACGCCATGGAAACCGACCGACCCGCGCCTCAGCGGCGCGGCGATCGAGCTGGATGCCGCCCGCGTCGAACTGCAGCAGGCCATGCAGCAATCCCCGAATTCCCCCTCGCTGCAACGCCTGCTGGCGCGCACCGAGCAACAACAGACGCAATTGCGCCATCTTGCCCAGGAGGCCGGCTGACCGCAGCCGTACATGACCATGAAAGATATGACCATGAAGACCATCCGCTACGCTCCCCTGCTGCTGTGCCTATGTGTCGGCCAGACCCTGGCCGACACACCGATCAACCTGCAGCACGCCGCCACGCCCACGGCGCGCATCAGCATCAGCAACATTTCCGGCGAGGTGCGCGTCACCGCTTGGGATCGTCCGACCGTGCAGGTCGGCGGCCAGCTCGGCGACGGCGCCAAACCCCTGGCGATCACCGGCAGCGACGACAAGCTCTCCATCGACGTGCAGCCACAAAACAAGGGCAGCGGCTGGTTCGACTGGGGCAGCGACAACCACATGGGACCGACCCTGCTGGACCTGCACGTGCCACGCGGCGCCACGCTGGATGTGCGCGTAGTCAGCGCGCCGCTGACGGTGGACGGCCTGAACGGCGGCACGATCTCCGTCAACGCGGTAAGCGGCCGCGCCCGCATCAACGCCAACAGCCCTTCGCTCGATGTCCAGAGCGTGAGCGGCAACATCGAACTGGCCGGCCATGCCACGCAGGCCAACCTGCAGACGGTGAGCGGCGACATCCTCGCGCCCGTGCTGGGCGATCAGGCAAAGATGCAGACCGTCTCCGGCCGCATCCAGGCCAGCGGCGGCCCATGGCGCCAGCTCACGCTGAGCACGGTGTCAGGCGACGTGCAGATCGCCGGCGGCATTGCGCCAGGCGGCAAGATCGGCATCGACAGCATGAGCGGCAACGTGCAACTGCAGCTGCCCACAGGAACCAATGCCACCGTGCATGGCAGCAGCTTCAGCGGCGACCTGCGCAGCGATGCCGGCAGCGTGCAGAAATCCGAACACGGTCCCGGCAGCAAGCTGGATGCGACGCTTGGCAATGGCGGCGGGACCGTCAACGTCGAGACCTTCAGCGGCGACCTGCGCATCCGCGTATCGAATTGATGCTGTCGGGTCGGGCCTGATCCCTCACGGTAGACCTGTCGTTTCGAAATTTTCCCGCCTCACGAACAAGGCCGCCGGGTAACCGGCGGCCTTGTTCGTTTCATCTTCCCTCATGTCGCTTGTCGCAGCGGCATGAGATTGAAGCATGCGGCTTACCAGTCGTACTTCACGCTGAGCTCGTCGTAACGCAGCATTTCCAGGCTTACCGAAAGCAGATGCATTGGATGCGGGCTGGCGGTCGACCGTACATGCTCGCGAGCACGGAATCCTTTCGCACAAACAAAAGCGGCGGCGCTTTTGTTCAACATCTCAAAAGATCAGAGATCTTGGTGGTATTGCACGTATGGCGTACGGGACTGATCCGGCTCGGGACCTGCCGGCGTGTTCGTCTGCGTGCCGGACGACCACAGGTTCTGCGCACCCACGCTCAACGACCCTTGCCACGGCAAGTGCCAGGTCACGCCGAGGTCGACGCTGTTCCAGCGACGATCCGGGGCATAGCCGTTGCCCGGCAAACCGGCCAGAGGCTGCATGGTGCGGCCGACCAGGGTGCCGCTGACCGGGCCATGGTCGACGCCGAAGCTGATCGCCTTCTGGTCCAGGGTGCTTATACCCAGCAGGTTGCCAGGCAACAGGTGGATGCGGCCGACACTGGCGCCCAGATCGACGCCGCTGTTGGTACCGAGCGCCAAACGTCCGCGGGCGTTGAATTGCGAGCTGCTGTCGAAACCGGAAAGGCCATCCACGCTGGGGGTCACGCCAGGCAGCACTCGCGGCAAGCTGGGGCTGTTGTTGGGCGTAGTGTTGGTACCCACGCTCACGCCAAGGCTGTAGGGGCCGTTCAAATAAGTGGCACCCACTTCGCTGCCAACCACCTGCAGCGGGCTGTTGACCCAGGATTGCTGGTTGACGCCGGCATTCGTCTGCCAATTCGGCGACAGGTTGTACTGCAGACCGGTGCTCATCACACTGGCTGCATCCACCGCGTGGAAGGATAGCGGCGAACTGCGCAAGGCCTGAGCGCCGTTGTTGTTGTCCGCCTTGAGTGCGAGCAGGCGACCGTCCGTACCCCGCCACAGCGGCACCACCAAGCCCGGTTTCACCTGGGCCATCTGCGCGGGCGGCTGCTTCAGCAGTTGCGCAGCCACTTGGCCATCGGCATCGCCCACAGCTTGGCCTGCCGCCGCGAACGGCAACAGGCACAACAGCAATGGAGCGAGCAGGCGGCGCATAAGAATCAGGCTTGATCCCTTGAGATCACACGGAATTGGTGGCAAAAGTATAGCGCATTTTACATTTAACTAACACTGAAACAAGCCCCGGTACAGTAAATGAATGCCGTGTCGCCCCTGTTTACAGTAGAGCCATTCCTCCTTGCCTGGTTCCTGCTGGCGGCACGTCGATACGCACGATATAACGGGGGCCTCGCCGCCTGCGGGCCATCGGGCCACCTTTTCCTTCCATGAATGCAGCCACTCCCTCGCACCTGCCGTCCGCGCCTGCTTCGACCGGCGCGCCGGCGGATGTGCCGGCGGCGATCGAGCAGTTGCTCAGGGCGCACGACGGCTCGAGTGTGCTGGAAGCCTGTGAGTGCATCCTGAAGGAACTCGGGATCACCGGCCGCCTGCATTGGCGACCCGTGGACGCCCAGGCCGCCGAACCTTCAGGCTGGCACTTCGATCTGGCGGAAGACGCGCAACACCATCAAGCCCTCACGTTGAGCCGCGAAGAACCGGTAGCCGCAGACCAGCACGACAACCTGGCCTGGCTGGGGCGACTCGCCGACACCCGCCTGCGCCAGCTGGGTCAATCCAGCCGGCTATACGAAGCGGTCTCGCGACTGGCTCTGGCCGAACGGTTGCAGCGCGCGCTCTACGCCATTGCCGAGCAGGCCAGCAACGAACGTGAAATGCCCGCCCTGATGCGTTCGCTGCACACCATCATCGGCAGCCTGATGTATGCGGAAAATTTCTACATTGCGCTGTACGACGCCGCCAGCGACAGCGTGCGCTTCCCGTACTACGTCGACACGCTCGACGTCGCTCCACCCACGCCCGAACAGAGCGTTCCCCTGCACGAGTTGCTGCACGGGCTCACCTGGAATCTGTTGCGTCACGCCCGCCCGCTGTTTGGCGCCATCGAAGACCTGGCGCGGGAGATGCCCGGGCAATTCCAGCTGCATGGCCCGCGCTGCGAGCACTGCATCGGCGTGCCGCTGTTCCGCGCCGGACGAGCCGTCGGTTGCATCGTCGTGCAGAGCTATCGCAGCAACATCCGCTACACGCGGCACGATCTCGATCTGCTGAGCTACGTGGCGCAGCATGTACAGACGGCGATCGAGCGGCGCAGCGCCCACGTCGAACTGGAGCGCCGCGTTGCCGACCGCACCACCGCGCTGCGCGAGGCCAACCGCGTGCTGCGCCAGCAGGTGCTGCAGCGCCAGCGCGGCGAACGCTTGCAGGCGGCGCTGTTCCGCATTGCCGAACTGGCCAGCACCACCGAAAGCCTCGAGGATTTCTATCCCGCCCTCCATCGCGTGATCGGCGGCCTGCTCTACGCGCGCAACTTCTACATCGCGTTGAGCGACGAGGAAAGCCAGTTCATCAGCTTCCCCTATTCGGTGGACGAGGTGGAAAGCGAACGCCCTCCACGCAGCCATGGCGGCGGTGCCACCGAATACGTGCAACGCACCGGACGCCCGCTGCTCGCCGACGCGGCGACGATCGACCGCCTGCTCGAATGCGGCGAGATCACCCGTTTCGGCTCGCGCTCGGTGTGCTGGCTGGGCGTGCCGCTGAACTGGGGCGATCGGGTGCGCGGCGTGCTGGCGGTGCAGAGCTATAGTCCCGAACACACCTACACCGAACGCGACCAGGAATTGCTGACCTTCGTCAGCTACCACGTCGCCAACGCGCTGCAACGCAAACACGCCGAGGCCGCGCTCAAGCAAGCCTATGCCGGCATGGAACGGCGCGTGGTGGAACGTACCCGCGCATTGGGCCTGGCCAACCGCGACCTGCGCGAACAGATCGCCGAGCGCGAACGCATCGAACGCCGGCTGAAGTACGAAACCCTGCACGACTCGCTCACCGGCCTACCCAACCGCACCTTGCTGCTGCAGCGGCTGGAACAGTCGCTGCAGCGCTATCGCGCGAATCCGAAAGACCAGTTTGCCGTGCTGTTCGTCGATCTGGATCGTTTCAAGGTGATCAACGACTCGGTCGGCCACCTGGTCGGCGACGACCTGCTGTTCCAGGTCGGCGGCCGCATACGCGCCTGCCTGAAGACCCGAGACGTGGTGGCGCGACTGGGCGGCGACGAGTTCGCCGTGCTGCTGGAGCACGTACCCGACGTCGCCGCCGTACGGCTCACGGCCGAGCGCGTGCTGAGGGAGCTGCAGACGCCATTCCGCCTGGGAACGCGCGAGATATTCACCTCCGCATCGATCGGCATCGCGATGGCCGACTCGCACTACCGCCAGCCCGAGGAACTTCTCCGCGATGCCGACTCGGCGATGTACCACGCCAAGGACGGCGGCCGTCACCGCGCCTCGCTGTTCGACGACGGCCTGCGCCGCGAAGCGCTGTCCCTGCTGCGCATGGAAGGCGACCTGCGCCACGCGCTGGCGCGCCGCGAGTTCGTGCCGTTCTACCAGCCCATCGTCTCGTTGGCCGATGGCCGGGTCTCCGGCTACGAGGCGCTGCTGCGCTGGAACCACCCCGAACGAGGTCTGCTGCATCCGCAGGATTTCCTGCTGATCGCCGAAGAGGCCGGCTGCGCCGAAACGATCGACTGGATGATCTTCGAACAAGCCTGCGCCCAGGCCACGCACCTGATCGGCGACAAGGGCACCATCAGCATCAACGTCTCCGGCCTGCATTTCCGCTATGCGGATTTCGATACACGCCTGTTGACGCTGCTCGAAAAACATCGCGTGCCGCCGTCCAACATCCGCATCGAAGTGATCGAGCGCACCCTGCTGGACAACCCCACCCAGGTGAAGCAGATCCTGCAGAACCTGCGGCTCGAGGGCGTGGGTATCGCGCTGGACGATTTCGGCACCGGCTACTCTTCGCTGAGCTACCTGCACCAGTATCCGTTCGACACGCTGAAGATCGACCGCTCCTTCGTCACCGAGCTCGGCAGCGACCGCGGCGACCAAGGTACCGCCGTGGTCCGCGCGATCCAGGCGCTGGCCGACTCGCTGGGCATGCAGGTGATCGCCGAAGGCATCGAACAGACCTCCCAGCGGGAAGCCCTGCTCGACATGGGATGCCGCTACGGCCAGGGCTTTCTGTTCGGACAAGCGCAGACCGCCGAATTCTGGCTGCGCCCGGAAAACCGGCTGCCCTAGGAACGCGGCTTGTGCGCGAGCCGCGCACGCTCCGACCGAGGCGAAAGCAGCGCGCGCAAGCCAGACACTTTTACGCGGTGCCGGAGACGCCGCCTGCCCCCGCGTCGCGCAGCAGGTGCTCCACGTCGATGCGGTCGAACTCGTAGCGCTGCGCACAGAACTCGCAGTTCACCTCGATGCGCTCGCTCTGTTCCGCCAACGTGGTCTCCAATTCCTCGCGACCCAGCGAGCGCAGCATCGCCGCCACGCGGTCGCGTGTGCAGCTGCAGCCGAAGGCCAGCGGCCGCGGCTCGAACAGGCGCACGGACTCTTCGTGGTAGAGGCGATACAGCAGCTGCTCCGGCGGGGTGGCCAGCAACTCGGCCGCACCCAGCGTGGCGGTGAGATGCATCACGCGCGTCCATGCATCCTCGTCCTGCACCGCAGCGTGGCCACCTTCGTCCGGCAGCTTCTGCAGCATCAGGCCCACCGCATGTTCGCCGTCGGCGGCCAGCAGCAGACGCGCCGGCAATTGCTCGGATTGCGCGAAGTAGTTTTCCAGCACGCCGGCCAGATGCGGCGCGCGCAATTCCACCAGGCCCTGGTAACGCTGGCCGCGCTCCACGTTGCCGATGGTGATCGCCATCACCGCCTGCGGCAGCGCATCCAGCGACAACGACTCGGGAAACGGCGATTCCCAGCGTGCCAGGCCGCGCAGGCGGCCCTGATCGGTGCATTCGGCGAACAGCAGGCGTAGCGCACCCGCACTCTTCAGCTGCACCGACAGCTCGCCGTCGAGCTTGATGTTGGCAGTCAGCAGCGCGCTGGCGGCCAGCGCCTGCCCGAGCAGGTTGCGCAGGTCGGCGGGATAGTCGTCGCGGCCGGCCACTTCACGCCAAGCCGGCCCCAGCCGGACCAGCGCGCCACGCACGCCGGCACGCTCGAGCAGGAAGCGGTGCAGCACATCTTCGACAAGTACGGTTTCCACGCGAACACCTCGCAAAGCAAACCCGGGAGATGGGGACGAACGACCGCCGCGCAATAGGTACGGCCTATACTGCCGCCAGTATCCGCCATCCGCCCGCCATGTTCCGTCGCCCACCCTTTCGCCGCCTGCTGCGCTGGATCATGTTCGCCGTGCTGGCCTGGCTGGGTCTCACCTGGCTGATGGTGCTGGTGCTGCGTTTCGTGCCTCCCGTCACCTCGGCGGTCATGCTGGAGCGCCACGTCGGCGCATGGGTGCACGGCGAGCACGACTTCCACCTGCACCAGCGCTGGGTGCCGTGGTCGCAGGTGTCGCCGTGGGTACCGCTGGCGATGGTGGCCGGCGAGGACCAGAAATTCCCCTACCACCACGGTTTCGACTTCGACTCCATCCACCAGGCCATCGATGCGGCCGACGATGGCGCACGCCTGCGCGGCGCCAGCACGATCAGCCAGCAGACCGCAAAGAACCTGTTCCTGTGGAACGGCCGCAGCTTCGTGCGCAAGGGGCTGGAGGCGTACTTCACCGTGCTGATCGAACTGACCTGGCCGAAGCAACGCATTCTCGAGGTGTACATGAACATCGCCGAGCTGGGCGATGGCATCTACGGCGTGGGCGCGGCCAGCGACGCCTATTTCCACGAGCCGCCCGCGCAACTCGGCCCCACGCAGGCGGCGCAGCTGGCTGCAGTACTGCCCAATCCGAGGCGCCTGCGTGCCGACCATCCCAGCGCCTACGTGCAGCGTCGGGCGGCCTGGATCGAACGGCAGATGCGCCAGCTCGGCGGCCCGTCCTACATCGGGAAACGCTGACCCCGTCGCCGCTTCACGACACCGCAACACCCGCCGCGCACTGCAGCGCTAGACTGGCTGCGCCCTCATTCCGGGTTCAATCGGGGAACTGGATATGCAGCAGGTCAGGCATCTGTTGGAAAGCAAGGGCGGCAGCCTCTACACCATCGCGCCGGACGCCCCCGTGCTGAACGCGATCAAGCTGATGGCCGAACACCGCATCGGCGCCTTGCTGGTGATGCGCGGCGCGCAACTGCTGGGCGTCGTGTCCGAACGCGACTACGCGCGCAAGGTGATCCTGCAGGGCCGTTCCTCGTCGCAAGCGACGGTGAGCGAGATCATGCGCCCCGACCCGCTCACCGTGGGACCGCAGACCGACGTGCTCGACTGCATGCGCCTGTGCACCGACAGCCGCGTCCGCCATCTGCCGGTGGTCGAAGAAGGCAAGGTGGTGGGAGTCATCTCGATCGGCGATCTGGTGAAGGCGGTAATCGACGCGCAGGCCGAGCAGATCGAGCATCTGGAGCGCTACATCACGGGGTGAGCCGAGCCGGCAACCGGGAAACGGAAAAGCGCCGAAGCCGCCTCAGGCGATGCGCTTTTCCTCCGGCGCGAGATCGGGCGACCATCCGGCACGGGCGGACACCCAGGTAGCCAGCGCGGCCACGCCGGCGCCCGCCAAGGCAAGGCCGCTCACGCCCACGCCGAGCAGGCGCAGGCCGCTCACGGCGCTGGTCACGGCGAGATCGCCGAAGCGCCACACCGCCGTCTCCACGAAGTTCTTGCCCTTGTAGCGAGTTTCGCGCGGCACCCGCGTATACAGCGCATCCGACGCCGGTTTGGTCATGCCGTAGGCGAAACCGCGCGTGGTCGCCATCATCACCGCCAGCAGCGACACGCCGTAACCGGATATCACCACGGCGCCGTGGTCGCTCATCGCCACCATCACCAGCAGCGATACGTTGACCAGCGCAGGAAGAACCAGCGCCCACCCTGCGCCACGGCGGATCAGCAACCACCGGGTCAACGTGAGCTGCAGCAACGCGCCCAGCGTATTGGTGGCCAGGTCGAGATTGTTGTAGAACTCGGTGCGCGCCACGTTGCCGACGAAGTTCGCCTTCGCATAATCGGCCACCAGGGCATAGGCCAGCGTGCCGATGCCGTCGCCGAACAGCATCAGCAGCGCCATGTACCGCAGGAAGGGGCGCGTCCACAGCTCGCGCACGCCTGCCCACATCGAGCCGCCGACCGCATCGCCGCCACCCACCCCGGGCCTTGCCTGTTCGTTCCGCGCAGACAGGCTCAACAGCAACGCCATTGCGCAGCCCAATGCCAGTGCCGACACCACCAGCAGCGGTGCTACGCCCACCAGCCTCACCAGAAGCTTCGTCACGAGAGGGCCGAAGATCGCCCCGGCCATGCCGCCCAATGCGATCAGCGAAAACACCCGCCGCGCGCGCCCGCTCGTGAAGATGTCGGCCATGAAACTCCAGAACAGCGACACCACGAACAGGTTGAATACGCTGCCCCAGGCGAAAAACATCACGCCCAGCAGGCGCGCACCGATGCGGTCCTGCGCCGCGAAGGCCGGCACGAAGGCCAGCAGGCAGGCGACGAAGAAGCTGTAGCTCCAGCCCAGCAGGCGCCGTCGCTGGAAGCGCGCCACCAGCCAGCCGAATGCCGGCGTAAGCAGCAGCATCATGACGAACACCACGCCGTAGAACAGCGGCAGCGACGCCGATCCCACCGCACCGATCAACTGGTCGCGCACCGGCCGGATGATGTAGTACGACGTCATCACGAAGAAGAACGCCAGTGCGGACAGCGCGGGCTCGGCACCCTCACGGATCGCGGCGGCACGGATCGGACTCACGGGGACATCCAGCGCGGGCAACGCCCGGAAGGGCTGCAAGGCTAGCACGCACCCCCGCCGACAGCGCGTCGCGTGCGTGGCTGAACCGCAAGGCGGCCGCATTGTTCCTGGGGACGAAGTACCGGAGAATCGACGCTTCCGTGCGGCCAAGGCATCCTGTCCGCGCACTCCGTGGCGACGCCCCGCGTCGATCAGCCTTGCGAAGAAGATGCGGATTCGATACCTGACCGTTGCCTGCGCCATCAGCCTGGCTTGCACCAACCTCGCTGCCGCGCAGATACAGGCACAGCCTCACGCTCCAGCTCCAGCTCCAGCTCCAGCTCCCGCCCAAGCCCAGGCTGTCCCTGCGAAGACCCTGCCACCAGCTAGTGGTCTCATCAGTACGGAAGAACTCCCGCAGGCGCGCGTACAGGCCACACTCGTGGATTACCAGCGCTGGCTGGATCAGCTCGATGCGCGCCACGGTGCCGCCGGCCTGGCCACGGCCGTGGTGGTCGACGACAAGGTGGTGTACGAACATACCCTGGGCTATGCCGATGCCGCCGCCAGGACGCCGGTATCGCCCACCACCGTGTTTCGCCTCGCGTCGCTCTCCAAGGCCTTCGCCACCGCGGTGACGGGGCTCATGGTGGATCGCGGCAAGCTGCGCTGGAATACCCGCCTGGTGGACGTGCTTCCCTACTTCAAGCTCAAGGACGTGCAGGACACCGAGCAAGCTACCGTGGCCGATATCCTCGGCCAGCGCGTGGGCCTGCCGCACAACACCTACGACAACCTGCTCGAAGACGATGTGCCCTACGACGAGCTGGTGCGAAAGCTGGCCGAAGTGGACAACACCTGCGCGCCGGGTCAGTGCTACGGGTATCAGAACGTGGCCTTCAGCCTGATCGGCGACGTGCTGTTCGCGCGCACCGGCGACTTCTTCGACAAGCTCGTCGAACGAAACCTCTTCAAGCCGCTGCAGATGCAGACCGCCAGCTACGGACTTTCCGCGCTGGAGTCCAGCAAGAACTGGGCGCGCCCGCACCACGCCGGCAAGGGCCATACCTGGGTCCCGTTCGAGCCCAAGGAAACCTATTACCGCGTGGCGCCGGCAGCCGGCGTCAACGCCAGCATCCGCGACATGGAGCTGTGGCTGATCGCACAGATGGGCGGCCGCCAGGATGTCCTGCCCACCGTGCTCCTGGACGTGCTGCACGCGCCGGGCGTGGCCACGCCCACCGAAGTGCGCGCCACGCCGTGGCGGCATGCCAGGCTAAGCGATGCGCAATACGCACTGGGCTGGCGCGTCTACACCTACAACGGCGAGACGCTGATCTTCCACGCCGGTGCCGTGGCCGGCTACCGCACCATGATCGGCTTCTTCCCGAAATACCACGCCGGCGTGGTGACGCTATGGAATTCCAGCGGGGCCATGCCCAGCGGCTTGATGCCCATGGTGTTCGATGACCTGCTCGGGCTGCAGCACGTCGACTGGGCCGGCGTCGAAAGCGATGCACCGGCCAAGGCCGCGCCGCCGCGAAAGAAGAAGCCGCGCAAGGCCAAGCATCGCTGACACCGGAACGAAAACGGCGCCCGCGTTACGGGCGCCGTTTTCATGCCGCAAGGATGTCAGCCGGCTGGATCAATGCCCGGTGCTGAACTCGATCCGCTGCTGGCTGGTGCTTTCCACCGGATTGCCATCGCGCATCGCCGGCGTGAAGCGGTAGCGGCTCACCGCCTCCGTGGCCGCGCGGTCGAACACGTGGCGCGGCTGCGCATCCACCACGTGCACGTCGGAGGTTCGCCCATCCGCCGTAACCGTGAAGCCCACCAGCACCCAACCGCTCTGGTTTGCGCGCAGCGCCGCCGTCGGGTAGTTCGCCTGGGCCCGCTTGACCAGCACGGCGCCCGTGGTCTGGCCGGTGGCGGCGGCTGGCGTCGCAGCCTGCGTCGACTGCGGTTGCGTCGACTGCGGCTGCTCGGCAACCTTCTGCTGCTTGGCCTTGGCCTGCTCGGCAACCTGCGCCTGCTGCGCCTGCTGCTGTTCGGCCTGCTTGGCGGCCTCGGCCTTGTCGGCGGCAGCCTTCTCGGCGGCAAGCTGCGCCGCCTTCTGCTGGTTCTGCGCCTGCTCCTGCTGCTGGTCGGCCAGCTTGCGCTGCGCATCGAGCTTGGAACGCAGGATGGTCAGCGTGAAGTTCGCGGGATCGGCCTTGGCCAGCAAGTCGATCTCGCGCTGGGCCTCGTCGAAGCTGCGCGAATTGACCGCCTGCTCGGCATCGGAGGCCGCATACGGGAACGTCTCGCGCAGGGCGCTGGTCGCCACCGGGTTGCCCGGCTGCTTGGCGAGCACGCGCAGGTAGAACTCGAACGCGTTGTTTCCCGCCGGCGCAAGATAGCGCTGCTGCTTCAGCGCCTTGCTCGCCTCGTCCAGCAGCTGGTTGACGTCCAGCGCCTGCAAATTGGCGGGCGCGGCAGAAGTGGCAGCCTGCGTGTTGCCCGCTGCGGGCACCGTCGGCACGCCGCCGGCATCCAGCTGCATCTGCTCCCGGTACGGGCGAACGATCAGGAACCACGCCGCGGCGGCAAGCGCAACGACGATGGCAACAATGGCAATGACAACGGGCCTGGCGGCCCCGCGCACACGACGGTGCGCGATGTATGAGTATCGGGTATCCATGGTCTCTCACCGAGTGTCGACAGATACCCGCGCTTTTTCCCCCTGTGCATCCAGGAGCAGCAAGTCACCGACTACGCTGCGGCGCGGATGTGGGAAAGGTAACCGCATGCGACGGAGCGTGCAAATCGCGCAGGTTCCCGTCGCAAGCCGTGACGTGCTTCGCGGCGCCGCGGGCAGCACCGTGCCAGGGGCAGCCAGGGCATTTCCGGGGCCCGGAAACGAAACGTCCCGGCAATGCCGGGACGAAATTTCGAATCGATCTCCCCGCGCTGGGCACCGCGGGGAGGCAAGTCGGTGATGCTTAGTTGTGTGACGCTTACTTCTTCGCGGTCTTGACGGCCTTCACCACCTTGGCGGCGGCAGGCTTCTTCGCAGCAGCTTTCTTGGCTGCCGGCTTCTTGGCAACCTTCTTAGCAGTGGACTTCTTCGCAGCCGCCGGCTTCTTGGCGGCAGCCTTCTTCGCCGCCGGCTTCTTGGCGACCTTCTTCACGGCAGCCTTCTTGGCGACCGGCTTCTTAGCGGTGGACTTCTTGGCGGCCTTCTTGGCAGCCGGCTTCTTTGCAGCGGATTTCTTGGCAGTGGCCATGGTTCGTCTTAGCTCCTCATCGGTTGGCAGTGGTTGCCCAGTAAAAGCATGGAGGAACGCCTCGACCAACAAATCGCTGTTGGTGGCGTGCCTCAAATTTTTCACCTGACGCTCAGTGCGCAGGTCGGACAGCGTTCGCAACACATGGAGCGGAATCGAAACAGTGATCTTGCGTACCGCATTCGCTTTCTCACCGTGCTCCACATAAGGCGTTATGAATTTCGTTGTCGCCATGTTGCCGTTCCCCGTGAACTTGGGCGAAAGCTATTCCGTAAGAATTCACCTGTCAATCGATTTTGTTTGGCGAATCAAACCCTTTTGCCGAGAGGCGACGGACGCGCACGCGGAAGGAGCCATCAAACGGTTTTCTCCGACTTTTATATTTGGACGTCTATACATCCAAACGTTTATTTGCATATATTCATGTTCAACCACTGGAAATCACATGAAACAAGGGGTTTTTCGTTTATCGACGCCATGTCGCAACGAAAACGCACCGAATTCAATGCAACGCGACGCAATGCGCGCGAAGCGCCCGACCAGGGCTCGTCATGGAGATGAACGGGACGCGACCGGCCACTTCGCCGGATGACTGCCGCGGGGAGGTTTTCGGACCCGAACGGACGCCGAACGAGCGTCGTCGACGCCTCGACGCCACCCCGAGCGAGACCCGGGCAACCCCGAATCGATCGTCCAATTCGACCGATCGACCTGTGCAAATAGACGTCTATTTGAAATGGCGAAGCGACGCGACGGATGCCCCAAACGACGACGACCGCACTAGGCGGCCGTCGTCCAACACGCGGAACGGAAACTCAGTGGTCTTCGTTCTCGACCAGCTCCTCGTAGGCGCCGGCATCGAGCAACTGGTCCAGTTCGGCGCGATCGCTTATGCGCACGACATAGATCCAGCCTTCGCCCCAGGCATCCTCGTTGATCGTCTCGGGCTTGTCGTTGAGCGTCTCGTTGACTTCGACCACCTCGCCGGACACCGGCGAATAGATGTCCGAGGCAGCTTTCACCGACTCGACCACCGCGGCGGCGCCGCCGGCCTTCACGCTCGAGCCGATTTCCGGCAGCTCGACGTAAACCAGGTCGCCGAGCTGGCCCTGGGCGTGGTCGGAGATGCCCACGCGCACCAGGCCGCCGTCTTCGATGCGCGCCCACTCGTGGGATTTGTTGAACTTCAGGTCGCCGGGGATCTCGCTCATGGTCGGGTCCTATATCGGGGCTGGAAAGGGTCGGAGTCGGGCGGCCATTCTAGCCGCAAGGGAATGCGCGGTCAGATGCCTTCGCAGGGCTTGCCGTCGCGCACGAAGGGATATTTCACCAGGCGAACCGGCAATTCGCGGCCGCGGATGTCGACGCGTACCGCACCGGGTTCGCCGGCGGGAATGCGGGCGAAGGCGACGGCCTTCTCCAGCGTGGGCGCAAAGCTGCCGGAGAGGATCTCGCCCTCGCCGTTGGCGGTGAGCACTTTCTGGCCGTGGCGCAGCACGCCCTTTTCGTCCAGCACCAGGCCCACCATCACGCGCTTCACGCCGTCGGCCTTCTGCTTTTCCAGCGCGGCGCGGCCGATGAAGTCGCGGCCTTCGTCCAGCGCGATGGTCCAGCCAAGGTTGGCCTCCCACGGCGAAACGGTTTCGTCCATGTCCTGGCCGTAGAGGTTCATGCCGGCTTCGAGACGCAGCGTGTCGCGGGCACCGAGGCCGGCCGGCACGACGCCTGCCGCGGCCAACGCTTCCCACAGCGCCACGGCGTGGTTGGCCGGCACGATGATTTCGAAGCCGTCCTCGCCGGTATAGCCGGTACGCGCCACGAACAGCGGCATGCCATGTGGGCCCTGCGCGGCGGCGGCGGCGAATTTGCCGAGCTTTTCGATGCGCGGGCGATCCACCTCGTGCAACAGGCCGAGCACCTTGGCGCGGGCGTTCGGGCCCTGCACCGCGATCATCGCGAACTCGGGGCGCTCCTTCACTTCCACGCCGAAGGCCGCGGCCTGCTTCTCGATCCATGCCAGGTCCTTGGCACGGGTGGCGGCATTCACCACCAGGCGGTAATGCTCGTCGCCGAGGAAGTAGACGATCAGGTCGTCGATCACGCCGCCCTGCTCGTTCAGCATGCAGGTGTACAGCGCCTTGCCGTGCGCCTTGAGCTTTTCCACGCTGTTGGCCACGAGGTGGCGCAGGAAATCCTTGCTGCGCGCACCGTGCAGGTCGACCACCGTCATGTGCGAGACGTCGAACATGCCGGCGTCGCGGCGCACGGCGTGGTGCTCTTCGATCTGCGAGCCGTAGTTGATCGGCATGTCCCAGCCGCCGAAATCGACCATGCGGGCGCCCAGCGCGCGATGGGTGGCGTTGAGTACGGTCTTCTCGGTCATCGCGATGGCGCCCTGCGGGGGAAAGAGACGGCCATTATCCCCTGCCCGCACGAGGCATTCCAAGCCATGGGCTCAGTGCGCGGCCGTATCGATATGGCGGAAAGTGAGGTTGATGCGGGCTTCCGCCAGATTGCGCATGCGCGGCAAGTCATGTCGGCACAACCGCTGAGTATCGCCGGCCATGCGCAACAGGCTGCCGTGCGGCAGCATCAGTTCGGTGGTGTCGCCAGGCTGCACGCCTTCGCCGCGCGCTCGGCGGCGGCGAAAGCGGAAGCGCCGCTCCGCCCCCAAGCTCAGCGAAGCGATGACCGGGCGCGCACCCAATTCCGGCTCGTCGTCGCTGTGCCAGCCCATCGCGTCGCTGCCATCGCGGTACAGGTTGGCCAGCACGCTGTTGAAGCGCGTCCCGCAGGCTCGCTCGATGCGCGGCCGCAAAGCGGCCAGCGCCACCGGCCACGGCCGGGGTTCGAAGCGGCGGCGCGAATAGGTATAGGCGGCGTCCGGATCGCCGATCCAGCAACTCAGGCGCGGCGACGCGACCTCGCGGCCGAACAGGCTGATGCGATGAACCTCCCACGCGATGGCACGCCGCAGCTCGTCGAGCAGCGCATCCGCCTCCGCCGTGTCCAGCCACTGCGGCCACAGATCCACCTCGGCACCCGGCAGGGCGATGGGCTGCCAACCGCTCATGGCTCAGACGGGGTAATCGTCGTCCGCCGGCTCGACGATCCGTTCCAGCAGCTGCGCGGTCACCTGCTCGGCCAATTGCTCGGCGCGCAGGCCCGCGGTTTGCAGGTGCACTTCGGGCGACTCCGGCTGCTCGTAGGGAGCGTCGATGCCGGTGAAGTTGCGGATCTCGCCGGCGCGCGCCTTGCGGTACAGGCCCTTGGGGTCGCGCTGCTCGCATTCCGCCAGCGGCGTGTCCACGAACACCTCCACGAACTCGCCTTCGTCGAACAGTTCGCGCACCGAACGCCGCTCGCTGCGGTAGGGCGAAATCGCGCTCACCAGCACGATCAGGCCGGCGTCCACCATCAGGTGCGCCACCTCGCCGATGCGGCGGATGTTCTCCACGCGGTCCTCGGGGGTAAAGCCCAGGTCTTTGTTGATGCCGTGGCGCACGTTGTCGCCGTCGAGCAGGTAAGTGTGATGGCCAAGCGCGTGCAACCGCTTTTCCACCAGGTTCGCGATGGTGGACTTGCCCGCGCCGGAGAGGCCGGTGAACCACAGGCACAGGGGACGCTGGCCCATGCTGGCGCCGCGCACCGATTTGTCCACGTCCACGTGCTGCCAATGCACGTTGGCGGCGCGCGTCAGCGCGAAGTCGAGCATGCCGCAGGCCACGGTGGCGTTGCTCTGACGGTCGACCAGGATGAACCCGCCCAGCGTGCGGTTGGTGGCGTAAGGCTCGAACGCGATCGTTTCGTCCAGGCCCACCGTGCAGTAACCCACCTCGTTGAGCGAGAGGTGGCGCGCGGCCAGCTTGGCCTGCGTGTTCACGTCCACCTTGTGCTTGATCGACATCACCCGCGCATTGACCGTGCGCGTGCCGATCTTCAGCCAGTAGGTACGGTTGGGCAGCAGCGCGTTGTCGCCCAGCCAGACGATGTGGCAGGCGAACTGGTCGGCCACCGGCGCGGGGCGCAGTGCATCGGCGATCACGTCGCCGCGGCTGGCGTCCAGCTCGCGGTCGAAGCACAGCGTCACCGCCTGCCCTTCGCCCGCGCTTTCCAGGTCGCCGCCGGCGACGGCGATGCGTTCGATGCGCGCACGCTGCACGCCCGGCTGCACCACCACTTCATCGCCGCGCGACACGCGGCCGCCGCAGATCGTGCCGGCGTAGCCGCGGAAGCTCTGGTCGGGCCGGTTCACCCATTGCACGGGCATGCGGAAATCCTCCGCACGCGCCGGCGTGGCGTCGGCGCTTTCCAGCAGTTCGAGCAGGGTCGGCCCCTGGTACCACGGCAGGCGTGCCGAACGCGTGCCCACGTTGTCGCCGCCCGGCGCGATCACCGGCAGGCAGTCGACCTTGGCGATGCCCAGCGTCCGCGCCAGCTCGCGATAGGCCTCGGTGATCCCGCGGTAGACAGCCTCGTCGCAACCGACCAGATCCATCTTGTTCACCGCCACCACCACCTGGCGGATGCCGAGCAGGCTGCAGATATAGGTATGGCGGCGGGTCTGCGGCAGCAGGCCCTTGCGCGCGTCCACCAGCACCACGGCCAGGTCGGCATTGGAGGCGCCGGTGGCCATGTTGCGCGTGTACTGCTCGTGGCCGGGGCAGTCGGCCACGATGAAGCTGCGCCGCGCGGTATGGAAATAGCGCCACGCCACGTCGATGGTGATGCCCTGCTCGCGCTCGGCGTCGAGGCCGTCGGTGAGCAGGGCGAAATCCAGCCCGCCATCCGCCTCGGCATGCAGCTTGCGGCTGTCGCGCTCGAGCGCGGCGAGCTGGTCGTCCGGCACCATGCCGGCGTCGTACAGCAGGCGCCCGAGCAGGGTGCTCTTGCCGTCGTCCACGCTGCCGCAAGTGATGAAACGCAGCAGACCCTGGTTGGCGTCGAGGGCGGCCATCAGAAGTAGCCCTCCTGCTTCTTGCGCTCCATCGAGGCCGTGGGATCGTGGTCGATCACCCGCCCCTGCCGCTCGGAACTGCGCGACTCGACCATCTCGTCGATGATTTCGTCCAGCGTGCCCGCGGTGGATTCCACCGCGCCGGTGAGCGGGTAGCAGCCCAGCGTGCGGAAGCGCACCATGCGCGTTTCCACCTGCTCGCCTTCGCGCAGGGTGAAGCGTTCGTCGTCCACCATGATCAGCGCGCCGTCGCGCGCCACCACCGGGCGCGGCTTGGCGAAGTACAGCGGCACCACCGGGATGTTTTCGCGGCGGATGTACTGCCACACATCCATTTCGGTCCAGTTGGAGATCGGAAACACGCGCACGCTCTCGCCCTTGCGGATCTGCGTGTTGTAGGTGTGCCAGAACTCGGGACGCTGATGCTTGGGGTCCCAGCGGTGCTGCGCATTGCGGAACGAGAACACGCGCTCCTTGGCGCGGGATTTCTCCTCGTCGCGCCGTGCGCCGCCGATGGCCGCGTCGAACTGGTACTTGTCCAGCGCCTGCTTCAGCCCCTGCGTCTTCATCACGTCGGTGTGCACGGTGGCGCCGTGGGTGAGCGGCGAGATGCCCTGCCGGAGGCCGTCCTCGTTGATGTGCACCAGCACCTCGACGTCGCCCTGCGCGGCCACCTGGTCGCGGAAGGCGATCATCTCGCGGAACTTCCAGGTGGTGTCCACGTGCAGCAGCGGAATCGGCGATTTCGCGGGATAGAACGCCTTGCGCAACAGGTGCAGCAGCACCGAGGAGTCCTTGCCGATGGAATAGAGCATCACCGGCCGACGGAAGCTGGCGGCCACCTCGCGGAAGATGTGGATGCTTTCAGCCTCGAGTTCGTCGAGGTGATCGGTGCGCGGAGCGAAACGTGCGTTCATGGATTGCCGACTTCGGAAACGGTGCCGGACCCGCTGACCGCCGGGCCGAACGGGCATCCTACGCGAGCATGGCCGATTGCCCAAACAACCATGCCGCCAGGCGAACGCGCCGCACGGCATATGGTCCGGACTGGAATCGTCCGGCTCAAGCGGTCGCGGGATAGGCCGGATCGGCGTCCAGCGTGGCCGCGCATACCGCCGCCAGCTCCAGCAGACGCAGATCCGAACCGCGCGCACCCACCAGTTGCAGGCCCACCGGCAGGCCGTTCGGCAGCGTGCCCATCGGGATGCTCACCGCAGGGCAGCCGGCGAGGCTGGCAAAACTGGTGAGGTCGGCGTGGTTGTCCGGCTCCGTTCCGCCCAGCGGGAAGGCGCCGCATGGCGTGGTGGGCAGCACCAGCACGTCGATCTGCGCGAACAGGCGGCGCATCTTCAGCGTGGCCGCGTCCAGCACGCGATCGGCCTTGGCGTAATCGGCCGCGCACTTGCGCCCGGCGTAGCCCAACCATTCGCGGAAACGCGGCGACACCGGGTGTGCGGTATCGGCCAGATCCTCGGCAAAAGTGCCCAGCATCTCGGCCTCCATCAGCAGCAGGCCCGCACGGCGCGTGCGCGCGAAATCCCAGTCGGCGAAGTCCACGGTGCGGCGGCTCCCCAGCGCATGCGCGAGCTTTTCCAGAGCCGAACCGAACAGCGCCGCCACGTCCGGCTGCACGCCGATCGCAGCGAGGTCGGGCAGCACGCCGCTGCGCAGCTTGCCCGGCTCCCAGTCCGGCAGGTCCAGCGCCACGCGGCGGCGGCGCGAGCGCGCGTCGTCGGCGTCGTAGCCGGCCAGCACCTGCAGCAGCACAGTAAGATCGGCCACGCTGCGCGCGAGCAGGCCCACCGCGTCCAGCCGCCGCGCCGCCGGCACCAGTCCGCGCGCGGAGATTTCGCCGTGGGTGGGCTTGAGCGCGTAGACGCCGCAATAGCTGGCGGGAATGCGGATGGAACCGAGGCTGTCCGAACCGACGGCCGCCGCGGTCAGACCGGCGGCCACCGCCGCCGCGGCCCCGCCCGAAGAACCGCCCGCGCTGAAGCCAGGCTTCCACGGGTTGTGGGTAGGCCCGTAATGCGGGTTGTCGGTGGCCGCCCCCAGCGCGCCTTCGTCCATGTTGGTCTTGCCCACCAGCACCGCACCGGAGGCGCGCAGCCGCGCCACCACGTGCGCATCGTCCTTCGCGGGCGTGCTTCGACCCGGCAGGCCGGCGCGGGTGGGCCAGCCGGCGATGTCGAGGTTGTCCTTGATCGCCACCGGAATGCCGTCCAGCCGGCCGATCACGCCGTCGCGGCGGCGGTGCCCGGCCGTGCGCGCCTGCTCCTGCAGCAGCCCCGGGCTCAGGCCCACGTAGGCATTGAGTTGCGGGTTGATCCGCTCGATCGCCTCGGCATAAGCCTCGGCCACGGCCTGCGGGTTGGTGCGCCCGATGGCCATCCAGTGCAACAGCTGGCATACGGTGGCGCGGCGCAGGTCCAGGTCGGTGATCGGCGGCAGCGAACTCATCGGCACTCCTTAAGTTTGTGCGTTCCTCCATGAACGCATGAATCAAGCAGCGGCCATCCATAGCCACACTCTTCAAGTAAGCATGGGCGGATTATTGCCATCCCCCGTGAAGCCGGTGCAAGCAAGTTTGCCGCGCAGCGCGCGAAAACGGACAATACCGCAACGCATGTGTCGCATTGTCGACACCATCACTGGAATGACGGGGAAGCCATGAGCGAACGCGAAACCATGGAATACGACGTCGTCGTGGTCGGCGCCGGGCCGGCCGGCCTGTCGTTCGCGATACGGCTGAAGCAGCTGCAGCCCGACACCACGGTGTGCGTGATCGAGAAGGCCTCGACCATCGGCGCGCAGATCCTCTCCGGCGCGGTGATCGAACCCGGCCCGCTGGACGCCCTGCTGCCCGGCTGGCGCGACAATCCGCCCCCGATCTGCGTACCCGCCACCGAGGACGAATTCTGGCTGCTGAGCAAGACCGGCGGCCGCAAGCTGCCGGTGCCGCCGGGCATGCACAACCACGGCAACTTCATCGTCTCGCTGGGGGCGATGTGCGCGTGGCTGGCGCCGCAGGCCGAGGCGCTGGGCGTGGACGTGTTCCCCGGCTTCGCCGCCGCCGACACCATCTTCAATGACGACGGTTCCGTCGCCGGCGTGCGCATCGGCGACATGGGCGTGGCGAAGGACGGCACGCACAAGGCCGGCTACACCCAGGGCATCGACATCAAGGCCAAGGTCACCGTGCTGGCCGAGGGCGCGCGCGGCAGCCTCACCAAGCAGCTGGTCAAGCGCTTCGGGCTGGACAAGGACAGCGACCCGCAGTCCTATTCCATCGGCATCAAGGAGCTGTGGCAGGTACCGGCCGGCCGCGTCACGCCCGGCAAGATCGTGCACAGCTTCGGCTGGCCCGCCGACAACCACACCTACGGCGGCAGCTTCCTCTACCACCTGGACAAGGACCGGATCGCGCTGGGCTACGTCAGCGGCCTCGACTACAGCGACCCGAACTACCAGCCGTGGGAAGCCTTCCAGCAGTGGAAGAACCATCCGCACGTGAAGGACCTGCTCGAAGGCGGCACGATACTTTCCGCCGGCGCGCGCGCCATCGTCACCGGCGGCTGGCAATCGCTGCCGAAGGTGGACATGCCGGGCGCCCTGCTGATCGGCGACAGCGCCGGCCTGCTCAACGTGCCGAAGGTGAAGGGCACCCACCAGGCCATCCGCAGCGGCATGCTGGCCGCCGAGCACCTCGCCACGAGCGGACTCGCCCCGGCCGGCTTCGACGCCAAGCTGCGCGACTCCGAGGCGATGGCCGAACTGAAGAAAGTGCGCAACATCAAACCCGCCTTCAAGAAGGGCCTGTGGTTCGGCCTGTTCAACGCCGCGTGGGAAACCGTCACCGGCGGCCGTTCGCCGTGGACGCTGAAGAACAAGGCCGACTGGTCGTCGCTGCACAAGCTCGGCCAGTGCGAGGAACCGAAGCGCGACTATGTGCAGCCGCGCGAACTGCAGCCGCGCGATCGTCTCGCCGCGGTCTACTTCGCCGCCACCGAGCACGACGAGGACCAACCCATCCACCTGCACGTGGCCGACACCAGCGTGTGCGTGGACAAGTGCGCCACGGAATACGGCAATCCCTGCACCCGCTTCTGCCCCGCCAACGTCTACGAGATCGTGCAGGACGAAGCGGGCAAGCGCCTGCAGATCAACGCCGCCAACTGCGTGCACTGCAAGACCTGCGACATCAAGGACCCGTACCAGATCATCAACTGGGTGACGCCGGAAGGCGGTTCGGGGCCGAATTACCAGAACCTGTGAGGATGCCTCGCTGATCGGCAAGCTCTCATGGCGAATGAAGCGCCTCGGTTATCTGGCGCAGCGCACCCGCGCCAGCGTGGCATTGCGCGGATGGCGCGGCACCCTGGCGCGCATGCGGCAGGAATTCCAGTCGCGTCCCGAGCACGACGACACGCTGGAACTGCTGCCGCTGGACGAAGCGTTCGCGCCGTTCGCGTTGCCCGTATCGGACACGCCGTACGTCTCCATCGTGATCCCGATACACGGCAAGCTGGCGTATACCTTGGCCTGCCTGCGCTCGCTGGCGCGGCACGGTGCGCAGGCACCGTTCGAAGTCATCGTGATGGACGACGCCTCGCCTGACGAAAGCGCCGAGACGCTGGCGCAGATCGGCGGCCTGCGCCTGCTGCGCAATACGGAGAACCTTGGCTTCGTGGGCAGCTGCAACGCCGGCGCGGCGGCGGCGCACGGCGAGTTCCTGGTGTTCCTCAACAACGACACCCAGGTGACGCCCGACTGGCTCGACGCGCTGCTCGCCTGTTTCGCCGAGCGCACCGATTGCGGCATCGCCGGCAGCCGGCTGGTCTATCCGGATGGCCGTCTGCAGGAAGCCGGCGCCCTGGTGTTTTCCGACGGCAGCGGGTGGAACACCGGGCGCTTCGAGTCGCGCAACGCCGCGGCCTTCCGCTATCGCCGCGAAACCGACTACGTTTCCGGTGCGGCCCTGATGATCCGCCGCGAGGTATTCCAGCGCGTCGGCGGATTCGACATGCGCTATGCACCGGCCTACTACGAAGACACCGACCTCGCCTTCGCCGTGCGCCAACTTAGCCTGCGTGTGTACTACGAACCGGCCAGCACGGTGATCCACTGCGAAGGCATCAGCGCCGGCACCGACACCGACAGCGGCATGAAGCGCTTCCAGTGCATCAACCAGGCGAAGTTCGCCGACAAATGGAAGGTCGAGCTCGACAGGCAGCCACCCTCCGGTACGCCACTGGAGCGTGCGATCCGCTGGCGTCGCCGCGGCCGCGTGCTGGTAGTGGATGCCATGACCCCGGATCCGAGCCGCGACTCCGGCTCGCTGCGCCTCACCGCGATCCTGCGCATACTCGACGAGCAAGGCTGGAGCGTGACCTTCTGCCCCGACGACGGCCGCGCCTCGGCCAGCGAAATCGCCGCGTTGGGCGCACTGGGTTGCGAAGTGCTGTGCAAACCGGAAACCGCCAACTTGCCCGATTGGCTGCGCCTTCACGGCAGCGAGCTGCATGCCGTGATGCTCTGCCGGCACACCGTGGCCGGCCAGTACGAGGCACTGGTGCGCCGCCATGCGCCGCAGGCGATCCTGCTGTTCGACACCGTCGATCTGCACTTCCTGCGCGAGCAGCGCGCCGCGGAATTGGCCGACAGCGACGCCATGCGGCAACAGGCCGAAAGCTCGCGCCGCAGCGAATTGAAACTGATCGAACAGGCCGACATCAGCTTCGTGGTCAGCGCGCACGAACAGGCGCTGCTGAGACAGCTGTTGCCCGCGGCGCGCGTGGAGCTGCTTTCCAACATCCATGAAGTGCATGCCTGCCATCGTCCGCACGCGGAACGCCGCGACCTGGTCTTCATCGGCGGCTACGGCCATCCGCCG
Source organism: Rhodanobacter sp. DHG33 (assembly GCF_014843005.1). Classification (GTDB taxonomy): domain Bacteria; phylum Pseudomonadota; class Gammaproteobacteria; order Xanthomonadales; family Rhodanobacteraceae; genus Rhodanobacter_A. The sequence goes on from NZ_JACYXM010000001.1 coordinate 391,515, forward strand.
AACAGCGACGCGATGCGCTGGATCGCCCACGAAATCCTGCCCCGGATACGGCGCTCCCTGCCCGACATGCAACTGCATGTGCTGGGCGACGTTCCCGATGCTGTACGCCACGAACTGGCCACGCCCGGCCTCGAGTTCCATGGCCGCGTACCCGACCTTGGCCCATGGCTGGAAAGTTGCCTCGCCTCGCTTGCCCCGCTGCGCTTCGGCGCCGGTGTGAAGGGCAAGGTGAATATGGCGATGAGCCATGGCGTACCGGTGATAGCCACGCTGCTTGCTGCCGAAGGAATGCAACTCATCGACGGGCGCGATGTGCTGCTGGCCGATGACGCGGAAGGCTTCGCCTCCACCGTCCTTCGCCTGTATGGCGATGAGGCGCTATGGTTCAGGCTGTCTGAACGCGGCCTTGCGAACGTCCGCGAACATTTCTCGTTCGATGCGGCAAGTGAAACGCTGCGTCGTGTGATGTCCGCCGGCATCGTCCCTATGCACGCGCAGTCGCGATGAAATACCGCCCAGACCATACGCATCCGCATGGCTTGCCGGGACAGGTTACAATCGCAGATTGCACCGCTATTCCCCGCGCCTGAAGGCGCCTGGTAGAGGAACCCACATGAAGATTCTGGTCGGCTACAAGCGCGTCGTGGACTACAACGTGCGCATCCAGGTGAAGTCCGATGGCACAGGCGTGGTGACCGACGGTGTGAAGCTGTCCGCCAATCCCTTCGACGACATCGCGCTGGAAGAAGCCCTGCGCCTGCGCGAAAAAGGCATCGCCGAAGAAGTGGTGGTGGTGGGCATCGGCCCGGCCGACCTCACCGCGCACCTGCGCAATGGCTTGGCGATGGGCGCCAATCGCGCCATCCACGTCACCACCACGGACGCCGTACAGCCGCTCACCGCCGCGCGCGCCTTCCTCAAGCTGGTCGAGAAGGAACAGCCGGGGCTGGTGCTGCTGGGCAAGCAAGCCATCGACGACGACGCCAACCAGACCGGCCAGATGCTGGCCGCGCTGTGGGATCGCCCGCAGGCCACCTTCGCCAGCAAAGTAGAGATCGCCGACGGCAAGGCCACCGTGACGCGTGAAGTGGACGCCGGCCTCGAAACCATCGAAGTGGAACTGCCCGCGGTCGTCACCAGCGACCTGCGCCTCAACGAACCGCGCTTCATCAAGCTGCCGGACATCATGAAGGCCAAGAGCAAGCCCATCGACGTGGTGGAACTGGCTTCGCTCGGCGTGGACAGCGGCGACCATCTCAAGACCACCCACTACGCCGCGCCGGCCAAGCGCAGCAAGGGCGTGATGGTGAAGGACGCGGCCGAGCTGGTCGCGGCGCTGAAGCAGAAGGGACTTTTGTGATCGTTTCTGATCGAACCACGGCCGCCTGCGGCCGGACATCCAAATAAAACCCTCTGCACCAAGTTTTGAGGAAACATGACATGAGCAAGATCCTCGTCATCGCCGAACATCTGGACGGCAAGCTGAACTCTTCCACCGCCCGCGCCGTGAGCGCCGCCGTTGCGGTGAAACCTGACGCCGTCGACGTGCTGGTGCTGGCCGACAATGTCGCCACCCTCGCCGCCGAAGCCGCCAAGATCGACGGCGTGAGCCGCGTGCTCACCGTGGAGCGCGCCGAAAACGCGCACCCGCTCGCCGCCGTGCTGGCTCCGCAGATCGCCAAGGCCGCTGCGGACTACAGCCATGTGTTCGCGCCCTCCACCACCTTCGGCAAGGACGTGACGCCGCGCGTCGCCGCGTTGCTTGGCGTGGCCCAGGTCAGCGACGTGATGAGCGTGGAAAGCGCGCACACCTTCAAGCGCCCGATTTACGCCGGCAACGCCATCGTTACCGTCGAAGCCGAGCCCTCGCATACCGTGGTCGCCACCGTGCGCACCGCGTCGTGGCCGGCAGCCTCGGCCGGCGCAAACAGCGCACCGGTTGAAGCGCTTGCGCTCGATGTGACGTTGCCCAGCCACACCCGCTACGTCGGTCTGCAGTCGGGCAAGAGCGACCGCCCTGACCTGCAGAGCGCCAGCAAGGTGGTTTCCGGCGGCCGCGGCGTGGGCTCGAAGGAAAACTTCGACATCATCTTCAAGCTTGCCGACAAGCTCGGCGCCGCAGTGGGCGCCTCGCGCGCCGCGGTGGATGCCGGCTATGTGCCCAGCGACCTGCAGGTAGGCCAGACCGGCAAGATCATCGCCCCCGAGCTGTACATGGCCATCGGCATCTCCGGTGCCATCCAGCATCTCACCGGCATCAAGGATGCGGGCACCATCGTCGCCATCAACAAGGATGGCGAGGCGCCGATCTTTGAGATTGCGGACTTTGGTCTGGTGGGCGACCTGTTCAAGATCATCCCGGAGCTGGAACAGGCGCTGGGCTGAAACCAGCGGCCAGACCGCCATTCGCCAAACCTGCCGCCATCAAGGCCAGGCGGACTTGGTTTCCCCAGCCTGGGCATGCGCCAAGGTGCGCGAAGGCAACATGGCAGTCGCGGGGGGTGTGGACGGCCCTGGGCTGTCGCACTCGGCCGCATAGCAAAGCAATTGAGCGATGCGCACATGCACGCCATCGCAAGTCTGGCTGGACGCCCCCTCGGCGCGGAGAACCAGCCTGCGCGTGCCACGCAGATCGAGCGTAGCCAACCGCAAGGCACTCGCCTGCAGTGATGTCCGGTAAAGCACGCGACCATCACCGGATACGGTGAAGCGCAGTGGATCAGTAGCCGTGGCCAGGCATCCAGGGGCCAGATAGGGGCGCAGGCTGATCGAGGCCACCCCCAAGCCGACATCGAAATCGAATTGTGCCGGCTGCCCTGGCACCGCGCGCATGAACAGATCCCTGTCCCCCGTGATGCCCGTAGCCTGCCTGTTGTCCGGCGCAGCAAGCTGACGCACGACGCCAGCCAGATGATCGTGACCGATGAAGATCGTGCCCGCATTGATGCCGCGTGGAGGTACGGGTTTCGCCACATTTGCGGCAGCGATGTTTGCGTATTCGTCCAGCACACGCCGCTTGTCGGCGGCTGACACCGTGGCGTCGACGGCAACCGCTCCGGCTAGGTAGTTGGCCAGCTCATGCCCCTTCAGCGGCAACCCGGCGGCATGCAGCAGCCACCCTTGCAACAGATAAGCCGAGGTGGTGGGCGGTGGCTCGGGAATCGGAAAATTGGCCCAGACCCTGTATGGCGGATTGTGCTCCTGAGCCGGCTTGCCGTCCTTGAAACCCAGCTTCCGGTACACATCCGCCAGACCGGGCAGGTGATCGCCATAAATCAGCACGATGGTGGGACGACCGCTGGCCCGCAACGCATCAAGTAAGTACGCATAGGCCTGATCCGCAGCGATCGCATGCTGCACGTAGTCCGCGAGCTCACTACGTGCTTTGCCGTGCAGCTCGACAGGTAGGCCCAGGGCACTTTCGTCCGCAGGCGGGGACTCCCCCCAGGGACCGTGATTCTCGATACTGATTGCATCGACGAACGCCGGACGGTTCGAGGCATCGAGTTCGGCCAGGACCGCATTCGTCATCGCCATGTCGCTGACGTAATAGATGCGGTCCGAGTAGTCCTGGGGCTTCAGAAAACTGCCGATGTCCTGGAACGTGGCGAAGCCCATTTCAGGTATGACCGTGGCCCGGCTCCAGAATCCACGCTGGTTGGGGTGTATCAGGGTTGTGGCGTAGCCCTGGTCAGCCAGCACGCGCGGCAGGGCATCGATCGAATGCCGTCCCATCAATTCGAAATACGCGAACATCGACCCCGGATAGAACGAAGTCGGCGTACCGGTCAGCACCTCGAACTCGGTCTGCAAGGTCCGGCCACCAAACACCGGAACGTGCAGATTGCTAGGTGCGTCAGGCTTTTCCTGGGCGATACGCCGCAATACGGGCGTATCGGAAAAACCGCGCAGCATGGATGGCTCGAACAAGGACTCGCTTTGTACGATCACGATGTCCGGTCGCCGGTCATGTACGTCAGCAGCGGCTTTTTGCATCGCGTTCTGCACCAGCGGCTCGCGCCAGAACGCCTGCTCAGTTGCCGGATCGGCGAAACGGGAGACATTGTGGGCGGCCATCCGGCCAAGCACGATGTTGCCGGCCACCCCCACGCTTTTTTCTCCGGTCTGCTGGTTCCAGATGCTCCAAGCCAAGCCCGGCACGTTGGCCTGAATGTGCACGCGACCGATCAACACCAGCAAAGCGGCGGCCAAGACAATGCAACCCACACGGAAGCGTACCCCGACAGGGCGGCTGCGCCGGAACCACCACGCCGCCAGACCAGCGAAGAACAATACGACAGCGATGCCCACTGCCTCCCTGGCATCCGGGCGGATGAACCCGAGAATCAAGCGGGGCTCGCGCAAAAGGCCGGGAATTACCGCGAAATCCGCGTATACCACTCCCGTGTTTAGATAGATCAGTTTCACATGGTCGGCATAGCGCAATACGCCAAGCAACATCACTTCACAACCAAGCGCCACCCACCACCTGCCGCTGAATCCCCATGCCAGCAGCATCAGGATCAGCGGCAAAGCCGCATTCACGGCTTGCGCAGCGATTGGGCTGCGGAAGCCCAGGGCGGGATCGAGCACGGTGGGAAGCAGAATGGCCAGCAGCAGTGGAAAGGCCAATTCCAACCATAACCGTCGCCAACGGGATCCGTCAGTAGGCAATTCCTGCCGAGCCGGCATTTCTCCCCTTCGTTTGATCAGATGGATTCGATCCATGCCCAGGTGCGGCCGCTGCGCTGAAATCGAAGATCGATCTCATCACGCTGGGCATTCCCGATGCGCCGCCGATGTTGAGGCTGATCGTTTTGTCGTAGGTATTCTGATAGGTGAAGAACATTAGGCCCGCAGTATAGGAAGACCGATGTGCCGTGAAGAATTTCTCGGCACGGTGCACTTCATCCAGCACCCTCGCCTCGACGAGCAACGACGGCTGCTTCTGTTTGGGGCTGCCATCGGAATAGAACTCCAAGACACCGTTATTGCTCGATTCGGAAATCATAAGCAACTGAAGCGGGCGCCCCTGCGGAAGATCGCGCTGCAGCATTGTCGTAGTCGCCTGCATCCGGCATTCATAGATGGCGTCAAGCAACGCACGATCGGCATCCTGTGTGCCAGGCTGCATGGACCTATGATCGAAGAATGACAATTTCGAATGTATCTGCGTCATCGTCTGATTCGCAAAGCGATCGCAACCTGCGCCGGGATAGTGAGCAGCGAACCAAGACAGAGTGTCCTGATGAAGCCCGTCGAGGAGCATGGTCGACAAATAGAAATCGAAGCCGACGACATCAAACCCTTTCGGAATGCCGCCGCCGGTATACATGTTCCCGGCGGAATCATAGGTGGAGAGACGCGAAGTCCTCATCGTCTCGACCCACTGCGCCGGAGCTTGGCCGGTACGGTAGTAATCGTCGATGCGCTTCGCATATTCACCGGCCTGGCGATCGATCATCGTCGCGAAGTCAGAGTCGAACATGCCACTCGCGAAAATGACACCGAGCTTGACTGACTTCAACCCACGCACATCGAGCTCATGCCGGGCGACGACGCCGACTCGTTCCATTTCGGACTTCGGGATGCCGTTCAGATATGGCTCGTCGGCCAGGAAAACGATCCCAACGTTGGGCGCATAACGCTTGAGTACATCGAAATACGGAGCCAGTAGCGTCTTGAGTTGATCGTTCACCGGAAACTGGCGCAACTTTGTCTGCGAAAGCGGAGCAAATGCCTTTGTACGCAGCACGCCAGCCAGATCCCGGTAGGTCGTCTTGATGATGGACTTGTCAGATGGCCTGGCGATGACCGGGCCGAAATCCACGTTGACCTTGAATGGCGTCCCCTTGGCCATCCGGAGATTTGCGGCAAGTTCATCCGGGCTGTGCACATTCACCATGCCGAACTGGGTCTTGCTGACGAGTTCGGCGTGTGAACCTTCCGGTGTAAAGAATCCCACACCCGGTTGCGCAGAAGTTACCGTCCTCGAATACGCGCCCCCGAGACCAGGCAGGCAGGCCGAGGCAACAAACAGTACGGCAGTCAATCCTTTGGCAAGGGCGCCCCCAAAATTTGGAGCCCTGCGAATATCGCCTTTAACTTTCACGACCGCACCCATCGTCAAATTGCACAATTCAGACCCTTACCGCTCTCGCGACTGCGCCATCAACCATTTTCATCACCAAGTACCGCCCACCAACAGGATGCATGCATAGAAACCGCCTTAACATCGCATATCGGTGTAGCATGGATTCGAATGAGTGCACAATCGCGCATCCGTTTAGATCAATTATTACAAGGCAATGCCGCCTCTGTGTAACTTGCGAGCACGCCTCCTGTATCGGCGTCGTACAAATGGAAGGTCACGCCAGGCACAACCCAGTCGCCAGCTTTCGCCGACCCGCCAAACCCACCAGTCGCGAACAATTTTTCATCGGAACTACCGGGTGTACTAACTGTCACCTTGGTATTTTTAATCGCGACGTCAATCCGTTGCCACGTAACCTCGGGATTGACATGCGCGCCTGCATTGCAGGTACTCACCCCACTTGGCGTCACGGTGAGCGTAGCCCGTGCCCCCTTTTGAACAGATGCCCCGCCGCTATCTGACGCAGACGCCTGCCGCCCCGACTGCTGCGAACCACCACACCCCGCGACTGAAAACGAGACAATTGTCATTACGGCAATCAAAGCTTGTCTTTTCATGGTCCTTCCTCGATTTAAGTCACAGAACGAGTCCATGCGTAACATAGAAACATTCACGCCCTGCATTCACTAGCACTATCGGGTGATCACTTTGCTTGGCGTTTGCGCCATCGATTATGCTTGGCATACCAAGCATCAACCTTTTCACGCATCAGCGCTTCGCTTTTGGAAATAAGCGCCGAATAGATAGTGTTCTGCCCACCCCAGAGCGTGGAATGTAGATCCTCCTTGTGTCCAACCATGAAAGGGGACGTCGTCATCACACGAAGCCGGCTATGCCGCTCCAGATAGCGGTCAATGGTGTTGGTCGTGACGTCCCGATTACGTTCGTCCCAACCATCGATCAAGTCGTAACATGACGCGTTGTAGACATTGAAGACCATGCTTATCAGGCGATCGATCAATATCAGCTCCCTCTCGCCGACACGCTCCGCGGCAATCACGCGCGTATCCTCATGTAGATCGGCGAGTACACCGGAAAAAACATCCCAGCGTAACGGGTCTTTCGACAGGATTTCCCACACCTGCGCCCATATCCTTTCGAAACCTTCTGGAAACTCCACATCGTCTTCGCATATGACCATCGAGGGCGCGCCACATTGACGCGCCAGGCGCAGGATGTATTTGTAACTCATGGCTGCGCCCAGCCAACCCTTTTCGTGACGCAGCCCCGGAAAGCGCTGGAAGCCGTAACGGTTATCGCGATCGAAACTTGCTGAGCGATCCACGTATTCGGGCAGGTTGAGACATAACCGCTCGCATTCCAATGGGTACGCCGAGCCCACCAACTGCCAGAAATCCTCGAAGCCAATGTTGTCAGTGGCCAGCAGGAACCGGTAGAAGAAGTAGTCGAACCGGTTGAACATCAACGCCATGCGAGCTGCGTTCCCTGCCAACTTCTCCTGCCGCAGGTCCTCATGCTCAAGCCAGTACCGCACGCGATTCGCCATGCCGACGAAATCGCCTTCGTCAACAAAATCCACCAGCGGCAGTAATTCCTCGTGCCGCGGCATGTCTGAAGCCCCCTCCGACACCACCAGCCGCCCCAGCGACAGGCACTCCCACAAGCGCGTCGATTCCAGCAGCGCACCCGGGTAGTAATGGATGTTCACGATGACCTTGGCCTTGCGCAGCTCGTTGAGCATGTCCTGGCCAAAAAGGTTGCTGACTACCTTGACCTTGCACACCTTCTCCAGCTCATGGATACAGGCACGACGTCTCTCATTGTTGATGTCGCCATAGAAAAGTACGTCGTAACACTCATCTACCAGCGGCAGCTCACGCCCATAATCCGGCAGATAGCTGATCGGCAAATAGTAGAACTGCTTCGAATAGAGGCCCATCGATACCAGTTTTGCGATGTTCTCGATCGAGTAATCGAAAACGGCATACGAGTTTTCCAGGCGATTGACGTATTCCTTGGTGAACCAGCGCGAGCTGACCGACTGCTCCATCTGGAAGGAAACATACAACCCAGGCATGCTGTCGAACATCTGTGGGCAAATCACGAAGTGAGGAACGTTCGCATACCCACCGACCGGCCGCTCATGGATGATGCTGCTGGCGATGCCCACGCGTTCGAGCGCATGCGCAATGGCCTCGGCCACAAAGCGGCAATGCAGGGTGCTCAGGATCACCACGGGCACGTCGCCCGCAATGCGCAGGTTGAATACGCAAGCGAGCAAACCACCGCCCGGGGTTGGCGAGGGACCGCCTCGGCGCATGAAACGTAGCATCTGGCGCAATGCACCCCATGGACCGAGCTGCTTGGCCAATACCCAATAGCGGCTACGCGCCTGACCATCCGATAGCACCCGCCACGCGGAAGACGCCGCGCGGCGCATCCCGCGTGCGGCACGGCGCGCCGATGTACTCGTCATACGCAACAACGCCGTGGATCGCCAGGAATGGGAGGACAACATCTGCCTGATTTGCTCGTCCCGCTCGGCGATCAGCGCGTTCAATTGACCGATATGCGATTCCAGGTCGCCCGTTCGCGCATTGGCAACCTGGCGCTGCTCCTCCACGGATTGAATCCGGGCACCGAGCTGTTCGATCTCGCGGTTTTTGTAGTCGACGAGCAGGCTGCTCGCCTCCAGCGCCATTTTCATGGATTGCCGAAGCTCATCTTGTTGGCGCGCAGCATCGGCCAATCGTTGTTCGGCCCCCTGCCATCGGGCTTCTGCCTCTGTCAACCGGTGTTGTGCCGTCTCCCCTTCTCCCTGCAGACGCTCGACCTCGGCCTGATAAGCCATCTTGGCCCGTTCCGTTTCGACCAGTTGTCCCATTACCCGCTCCGTGAGTGATGCTGGTTGCAAATCCGCAATGATCGGTTCTGCGAACGCAAAGCGCGCCAGCGCCTCCTGCAATGTCGTTTCAAGGCCGCCCCAGTCATGGGCATCGCATACCAAAGTCCGTGCCTCACCATGGACTTCGAGCAGCATGTTGCGCCATGCTACGGGCAGCAAATCCCGGGCTACCGTTGCATGTTGATGCTGCAGATCATTCTGCAAATGGGCCCCAACCTCCGCTGCACACTCCGACGACAGCTTGGGCCATGCCACCCCTAGATTGGCGGCAATGCGATCCATGCACGACTTCCAGTTCCCCAGAAGCTCGTCATAATCGATGGCGCACCGGCGCAGGCCATGCGCTGCATGCACGGGCTCGGCCAGATGCCGCAGCCACAACAACGACCCTGTCGCCGCCGACAGCCCATTGCGCCGCATCAGCGAACCGACGACCTCTCCCGGATCGCGCAAGGCAAAGATCAGCTTGGGCTCGATACGCAAGGAAGCAAGGGCGCGAAGCCAGAGAGGCAGCAATCGGCAAAGACGCGGATCTTTGACCGCCCAAAGTCCGGACGCGCCGAACTCCACCTCCAGGAGTGCAACAAGCTCATCAAGAAAGCCACCGGCAATTGCCATCTCAAGCCAGTCACCACGCAGCTCGCGCGGGTCGTCCCAACTCGAATCCAGCACGGCAAGCAATCGCTCGTGGAAATCCACTATTCGCCGGTTCTCCCAGAAGCCAGCCTGGTTGTCAGCTGCTGCATCCAGCAAATCTCCTCCAAGGGCCACGCCATGCAGATTGAGCACTCTGGTCAGCGCCGAGGTGCCGCTGCGGTGCATCCCGACGACCAGTAACGCCTGCCCGCCATCGCGACGCCCCTGCGTCATGCACGCGCCTCGCTGCCGCTCGCCACAGCGACTTCTGAACTCACACAGAAATCGATCACGCCCGTGGCTAGACGCTCCGGCTGGGGCATGACGCGGAACATGGCCGCGTCGATCAACCTGTCGATGTAGGTTTCCTCCTCCGCAATGTGCGCGAGCACACCCGCATTGCAGAAATAGGTCCCTCCATCGAGCAGGCAACGAAAGCGGAAACGCACCTCGATGGTCTGCCCCGCCTCGACCAACGGCAACGAATCCTGCGGCAGGCTGCTCGCGGCGCCACCAAGTTCAACCCCCGTCAAGGTCTTGATCAGCATACCGAAGCGCACGCCTACCGCATTTTCCTGGAAGCTCACCCGGTACACGTAGACGTAATCGTCGCCTGCGCGCAGCACGTTCACCCTGCGTCCATCCGGTGTCTCGACGCAAGGCATGGAGATGGTGGCACCCCGCTTGTCGTAACGCACGGTGCTCTGGGGAACCAGCCCCTCGTCGAACCAGCCTTGTGAAAGGCCGGTCGCGCACGGACTCGGCAACGCCGTTGCCGAGGCTACCAGCCGCTCGTCATCCTGATTGACCGACGACATGCTGAGCACAGGCTTGGCAGTGGGGACGCCTCCATCATCGCGATCATTGCGGATCTCGTCCCTGATCGCGTCGATGCGACCCGGTGGGGCATACAGCATCTTGTGGTAGCGCGAGACCACGAACTTCGGCGAGCCATCCAGAAGCAGCTCCCCGCGATCCAGCAGCACCGCCCGATCGCACAACTGGGTGACGATACCCGCGGAATGCGAGACAAACAGCACCGTGGCGCCATCGTCACGGATGCGATTGATACGCGCAAAACACTTGCGCTGAAAAGCTTCGTCCCCCACCGACAATGCCTCGTCCACCACGAGGATATCCGGCGTCACGTTGATAGCAACGGCAAACGCAAGGCGCACATACATGCCACTGGAATAGTTTTTCACCGGCTGATCGATGAACTCGCCGATATCGGCGAACGCGGCAATATCGTCAAAACGTTCCTGTACTTGCTGTCGCGTCAGGCCCAGCACCGTGCCATACAGGAACACGTTCTCGCGACCGGTAAACTCCGGATTGAACCCAGAGCCCAGCTCCAGCAAAGCCGCGATGCGGCCATCGACCCGTACTTCGCCGGATGACGGCGTCAAGGTGCCGCAGATAACCTGCAACAAGGTGGACTTGCCGGAACCATTGCGCCCCACTACGCCCAACGTTTCGCCCTTTCGAATCGTCAAGCTGATGTTCTTGAGCGCCTGGAACTGCCTGAACCAGCGCTGCTTGTGCGCCTGTGGCGACAGCATCTGGTAGAGGCGGTGCATGGGCTTTTCATAGATCGGGAACGATTTGTTCAGCCCATCCAGACGGATGATCGGATCAGACGACATCGGCGAATCCCCGTCGCGTCAAGCGGAACACGCTATAGCCCAAATACACCGCGACCAGCGAAATCACCGTATAAATGCCCAGGCCAGTCCAGTCGGGAAGCTCGCCCCACAAGGCGACGGCACGCGCCTGATCGATGATGAAAGTGAGCGGATTCACGAGCAAAAGCCAACGATATTGTTGCGGCAACGAGTCAATCGGGAACAATGCCGTGGACAGGAACAACAACGCCGTTGTCAGCACCCCCGTGATCTGCCCGATGTCGCGAAAATAGACACCAATGGCTGCAAGAAACCATGCAACGCCCAGCGCAAGCAGCACGAGCGGCAGCATCACCAAGGGCATGAAGATCGTGGTCCAGGCCAAGGTGTGGTCAAAATAGGCATGCAATGCCAGAAACACGATGATGTTCATCAAGGCATGAAACAGCGCCGAGGCCACCATGGGCCAAGGCAGTATCTCCAGCGGAAATATGACCTTTTTCACGAAATTCACATTGCCCGTCACCAAGTACGGGGAACGGTTTATGCATTCCGCAAAAAAACCATGGACGATGAGGCCCATGAACAAAATCACCGAATAATTGGCAGGTCCGTGATTGCCTTGCGGCCAACGCGCCTTCATGACGAAACCGAAGGAAAACGAATACACCATTAGCATCAAGAACGGACTGATCAGCGACCACAGCAGTCCGAAACTGGCTCCCCGATAGCGGCCAAGCACATCGCGCTTGGCCAGCTCGATGGTCAAGGAGCGATGGCGGGTCAGGGCGCTGAATGGGCCAGGCGTCGGTAGTGCCCCCGTTGCGGCAGGAAGTCCCATGTTCATGCGCTCCATTTCGCCAACTTAACCAAGTGCCACCGCCAACTCATCGCGTAGATCCCGCACGTCCTCCACACCCACCGACAGCCGCACCAGTCCATCGCTGATCCCCAGTCGTTTGCGGTTGACTGCCGGCACAGAGGCGTGGGTCATGATGGCCGGGTGCTCGATCAGGCTTTCCACACCGCCCAGCGATTCGGCCAGCGCGAACAGTTCGCAGCGCTCCAGCATGCGTCGCGCCTTCTTCAGCCCCCCCTTGACCTCGATGCTGATGATGCCGCCGAAGCCTTGCATCTGGCGCTTGGCCAGCGCGTGTTGCGGGTGGCTCTTGAGGCCCGGGTAAATCACGCGCTCGACGGCCGGATGCTTTTCCAGCCAGGTCGCCAGCTCCAGCGCACTGACACAGTGCTGGCGCATGCGCAGATGCAGCGTCTTCAGGCCACGCATGGCCAGGAAGGCGTCGAACGGGCCGGCCACCGCACCCACCGAGTTCTGCAGGAAGGCCATACGTTCGGCCAGCTCCGCGTTGGCCGCCACCACGATGCCACCAACCATGTCAGAGTGGCCATTGAGGTATTTGGTAGCCGAATGCAGCACCAGGTCCGCACCAAGTTCCAGCGGCCGCTGCACCATCGGCGAACAAAAGGTGTTGTCCACCACCAGGGTCAAACCATGCTTCCTCGCGAACGCAGCGACCTTTGCCAGGTCGACCAGCTTGAGCATCGGATTGGTGGGCGTTTCCGCCCATATCATCCGCGTATTCGGCCTCAGCGCCGCTTTCAGCGCTGTGCCATCGTTGAGGTCGATGAAGCTGAAATCCAGCCCTGCCGAACGCCGGCGAACCCGCTCGAACAGGCGGTAGCTGCCACCGTAGAGGTCATCCATCGCGATCACGTGGCTGCCGGAATCCAGCAGATCCAGCGTAGTGGCTGCCGCGGCCAGGCCCGAGGCAAAAGCAAACCCGGCCACGCCGCCTTCGAGATCCGCCACGCAGCGCTCGTAGGCCATGCGCGTGGGATTTTGCGTGCGCGAGTACTCGTAGCCCTTGTGCTTGCCAGGGCTTTCCTGCACATAGGTGGACGTGGCGTAGATCGGCGTCATGATCGCGCCGGTCGAGGGATCGGGGTGCTGGCCGGCGTGGATGGCACGGGTACCGAGTCCGAGGCTTGCGACAGGCGTCTTCTTGGGCATGTTGGGAACCGTGCTGGGCGGTTCGCCGAAATCGGCCACCGCAGTGTCAGGGATCGTGCATTGTACCTACGCCACCTCTGCTTGCCTTAACGAAGAGATGTGCACAAGCCCAAGAACTCGCGACTAGAGGTACAGCTAGATCCTATGGTGATAAAGGGGGCGAATGGCGAAAACTAGCCGGACCGCACGTCCGCTACAAAAGATGGTGACTCGCTTCGAGTTACGCCAGCCACTTGTTGTACCAACCACTTGATTCGAACTGATTATCTACAGATAAGTCTTCAGACCACAGAACAAGAGCCTCCACGGATTCAGCGCCGGGCCAGAGCATCCGAAATCATGAGCATCGGGTGAAAGGCAAATATCAGCTGGTGGGTTCCAGCAGGTACGCAAACCGCGCGAAAGAGAACGTTGGCGCGATGGATCGGCACATTTTTCCCGTCAATTGATGCGCGCCACCCCGGCGCATCCAAATCGCCGAGGACAATCCAGCCCGGGCTATCAGCCCGCGTAGTGATGGTGGTTTTTGTGAGCGTGGCATACGCCATGACTGCAGCTTTGCCACTGCAGGCCGAAACCTTGGCACCCTCTGCATCACGCTCGTCCCTAGGTGTCAGCCACATCACATCACGAAAATCAGTTGCGTTGAATGCAGCGGGATCAGGCACCTCATTGATACGGAGCTGTATCACCTTGCGTGGGGTCAATACACGAGGGTAAGCGCCATCGTTGCGCCAAATGTCCACATCACCGTCGCTATAGACATGCGCGTAATCCGATGGTGGCGACCAAGCCGGGACATCCTTGCGGTGTCCAACGACTACAAGGCGCACGCTCAGCAACCGATCAAGCGTGTACGTCGGAGCTGCGTTTAACGGATTCTCGGGATTGGGATCATTGCTGCTTTGGCGCGGCTTGTATAATTCTGCATACGTGTCCAATCGAAGCGGATTGTAGCCCTGCGTCGATGCGACTCCGAGCAGCATCCCGCCGTTGTCCCATACGGGATCAGCGGCATGCGTGGTGAATCGATACGAAAGACCCCCATCCACGTCATCGAGATGGCTTGTTAAATATCTGGCCGAGGGCCGCGCGTGGAAACGACTTACGTGTGATATGTCCGTTTCATTGAAATGTCCATTGAGGTTGTAACAGGCGTAGTCCACAGCCAGCACCAGAGACAGCCACACTGCCACACGCCACACGCCCTGCTTTTTCCACACCCCCCAAAGGGCTACCACAGCCGCCGCAGCAGCAAGCAGCGGCAATCCGTGTGGATCGTGCATTTGTACCGCGGCAAGCGCCAGCCAAATCGCAGCCACTGCAAGAATAACCACTGGCTCGCGACGAGATTGTAGATTGAGTTGGCTGGCGCAGATACCGACTCCAATCGCAAAGACATAATTGACGAGATAGGCTGCATCTGCCGGCCGCCTGAAGTGCGTCAAACCAGGAAGCCATGAATAAAGCCACGGATAGAATCGCGTGTGAATACCCATCATGTATAACGTGGAAAAAACACCGACCACGGCAAAAAATGCCAGCGGACCACGATTTACAGGTTGCTGCCAAGCCCGCCAGAGCAGGGCAAGCATCAGCAACGGGATGATACCGATGTACATGTACGACTCGATAAAGTCGACTGGCCCCGTAAAACCGCCACCTTGGAATGTGTGATACACGTTCGGAGCCAACATGATCAGGAAGGCACGCAAATCCAGCGAAGCCCCTCCCGCGGCATCCAGAGGTACGGCGGTGCGATTGGATATCGCCATGAAAGCCGAGCTGAACAGCAGTTGCGGCACGGCAATGACGGCAGCGATACCTCCAGCCAAAACCATACCAACAAGCCAGCACAACCGATCTTTCTTAGTGTAGGCAGCCCACCGTGCCGACGTACCAACGATTGCGTAGGCGACGAACATCAGGACAAACAGATAAGTGACCTGCACCAGGTTCGCAGCCATGACACCCGCAGCGATACCAACTAGACAGCCGCCGCGCAAGGTCGGCGACGCAAGAAAGCACTGCAGGGACAACATAACCACGGGGACATACGCATACGCCACCACAATTGGCGTATGTTCCAGGCGGGAGGCGGCGACACCTCCTGCCATGAAAACCATGGCACCAAGCAGAGCCCCCACTGCATTGGCACGATACCGGCGCAGAACACCAAGCATGGCAGCGCCGCCCATCAGCAAATGCAGCAAGACACCCCAATCGAACCACACGGGCCCTGGCGATTTCTTCAACAGCATCCATGCCATCAACAACGGCGAAAACATCATCCCTTGCGGATCGGCGATGGCCGGCGTCCCGCTATAGATATATGGATTCCACCATGGAGCAAGGCCCAGCCTGAGGCTATGGGCGTTGAAATAGACGGTCGGATAGAATTCGTCGATGGCATCCCAAGGCAGCGCCCTGTAACCGAGCAAAACGGTGGCGTTCAATGCGAACCAAATGACGCAAAGAACGAAGAACAATCGACGGTAAGATAATGTTTCGGTATTCAAGCGCTTCTCATTGAATTCGTGTCGAAGCCGGCGTCGTTCAATCTTCGCAGGCTGGATGCATCAATTGGCTGTGTTATTGCCTTCGCGCGCGATCGGTCTGAACTCGATCGGTACGAGCCCCGTCACGATTTTTCTGGCTTCTGGAAAACATGCCTGATGACGTATACGGGCCTGCGCTTGGATTCAATGTAGATACGTCCGATGTATTCGCCGATGACCCCAATGCCAATCAACTGGATACCCCCCAGGAAAAGCACGGCCGTTATGATAGATGCGTAGCCGGGAAGATCTCGGCCATGTACAACGGTTCTGGCCACCAGGTATATGGCATACAGCATCGACACCAATGCACTCACTGTGCCGAGGTATGTCCAGACACGCAAAGGCAAGGTGCTGAAGCTGGTGACGCCTTCAAGCGCGAAATTCCACAACCGCCAACCCGAAAATTTCGTTTTTCCGGCCACGCGTGGCTGCCTGACGTAATCCACATAGGTCTGGGTGAAGCCTACCCAGGCAAACAACCCCTTCATGAAGCGTCGACTCTCCGGCAATCGCTTCAATTCGTCCACTACCTGGCGCGCCATGAGCCTGAAATCGCCGGCATTTTCGGGAATCTTGACGTCAGCTATCGCATTGTGGAAACGGTAAAACAGAGCCGCGGTCAACCGTTTCGCATAGGTATCGCTGCTGCGCTCGATGCGACGGGCGATGACGACATCGAACCCCTCCTGCCACTTTCGCACGAGTTCGGGTATCAACTCCGGCGGATCTTGTAGGTCCGCGTCGAACGGAATCACGGCATCACCTTTCGCAATGTCGATTCCGGCAGTCATCGCGGCCTCCTTGCCGAAGTTGCGCGACAGGTCGACAACCCTGATCCGCGAATCCGTGTGCGCTGCGGCGCACAGCAGCGCGAGCGTATCGTCCTTGCTGCCATCGTTCACACAGACAATTTCGTAGTCGACGCGCTCGATCGATGCCAATACCGGAGGAACCGCGTGAAAGAAATCCTCGATGACGGCGGACTCGTTGTAAAAGGGCACAACCAATGAAATCAGCCGCGTTGAATGCCGTGCTTGTGCTTCCATGAAAACTCCCAGATTTACCTGCCGCGACCCGACCACTCGACCGGGGCGGCACAACAGCAGCCCTCTGCCAGCCTCGCCCCCGCCTCCCATGCTCGATACACCACTCACCCAGCACCGCGCACACCCCAAATCACCCCACTCTCCGCGCCCCAGAAAACCATGATGGACCATGAGGCCAAGCGCGGGCGAACGATGCAGCATTGTACTTGCATGGGGCGCCTCCCTTAACAACACACTGCTATCGGGGCTATGCACGTCCCCGGATGTCGACAGCCTCGTGCGACAATTGGCTCTCTACCAGTCACACGGACCACGTGCCTCCATGGAAACCCTCCTCGTCACCGGCGGCGCCGGTTTCATCGGCGCGAATTTCGTGCTGCAGGCGGTGGCCGACGGCCTCACCGTAGTGAATCTCGACAAGCTCACCTACGCTGGCAACCTCGACACGCTGACCTCGCTCGAAGGCAACAACCGCCATGTTTTTGTGCAGGGCGACATCGGCGACCGCAACCTGGTGGCCACCCTGCTTGCAGAGCACAAGCCTGATGCCATCGTGAATTTCGCCGCCGAGTCGCACGTGGACCGCTCCATCGACGGCCCTGCCGAGTTCGTGCAGACCAACGTGGTGGGGACGCTGGGCCTGCTGGAATGCGCCCGCGACTACTGGCGCAGTCTTGAGGGAGACACGCGCGAAAATTTCCGCTTCCTACATGTCTCCACCGACGAGGTCTACGGCTCGCTGGGCGAGACCGGCATGTTCACCGAGACTACGCCCTACGCTCCGAATTCGCCCTATTCCGCGTCGAAGGCCGCCTCTGACCATCTGGTGCGCGCCTTCCACCACACCTACGGCTTGCCGGTGCTCACCACCAACTGCTCGAACAACTACGGGCCGTTCCAGTTCCCCGAGAAGTTGATCCCGCTGGTGACCGCCAAGGCGCTGGCCGGCGAGGCGCTGCCGGTGTACGGCGACGGCCTGAACATCCGCGACTGGCTGTTCGTGGGCGACCACTGCAGCGCGATCCGCCGCGTGCTGGAAGCCGGCCGCGTCGGCGAAACCTACAACGTAGGCGGCAACGCCGAACGCACCAATATCACCGTGGTCAAGACGATCTGCGCCCTGCTGGACGAGCGTCGCCCGCTGGCCGATGGCCGCAAGCGCGAGTCGCTCATCACCTACGTGAAGGACCGCCCCGGCCACGACCGCCGCTACGCCATCGATTCCTCCAAGCTGCAGCGCGAGCTGGGTTGGAAACCTTCGCAGACCTTCGAGAGCGGCATCGCCGCTACCGTCGACTGGTACCTTGCGAACCAGCCATGGGTACAGCGCGTGCTGGACGGCAGCTACCGCATGGAGAGGCTAGGCCAATGACCACCAAGGGCATCATCCTCGCCGGCGGCTCCGGCACCCGCCTGCATCCGATCACCCGTGCAGTGAGCAAGCAGCTGCTGCCGGTGTACGACAAGCCAATGATCTATTACCCGCTGGCCACGCTGATGCTGGCCGGCATCCGCGAGATCCTGGTCATCAACACGCCGCACGAGCAGGCCATGTTCCAGCGCCTGCTGGGTGATGGCTCGCAATGGGGCATCGATATCCAATATGCGGTGCAGCCCTCGCCAGACGGCCTGGCACAGGCTTTCACCATCGGCCGCGAGTTCGTCAATGGCCAGCCGAGCTGCCTGGTGCTGGGCGACAACATCTTCTACGGCCACGGTTTCACCAAGCGGCTGACGCGCGCCGCTTCGCGCGAGCATGGCGCCACCGTATTCGGCTACTGGGTGAAGGACCCGGAACGCTACGGCGTGGCCGAGTTCGATGCCGCAGGCAAGGTCGTCGGACTGGAAGAAAAGCCAGCAAAGCCGAAGTCGCACTACGCCGTCACCGGCCTGTATTTCTATGACGGCCGCGTCTGTGACTACGCCGCATCGCTCAAGCCGTCCCCGCGCGGCGAATTGGAAATCACCGACCTCAACCGCTGCTACCTCGACGACGGCTCGCTGCATCTGGAGCAGCTCGGCCGTGGCTTCGCTTGGCTGGACACCGGCACGCACGAGTCGCTGATGGAAGCGGGCAACTACATCCAGACCATCGAGAACCGCCAAGGCCTCAAGGTCTGCTGCCCCGAGGAGATCGCCTTCCTCAACGGCTGGATCAACACGGAGCAGCTGCTGGCATTGGCCGCACCCTTGGCCAAGACCGGCTACGGCCAGTATCTGCAACAAGTCGCAAAGGAGGGCGTGGCCCGATGAAGGTGATCGAGACGCGCCTGCCGGGCGCCGTGGTGATCGAACCGCAGGTGTTCGGCGACACGCGTGGCTTCTTCTACGAGAGCTACAACGAGGCCAAGTACCGCGAAGCCGGCATCGACCGCCGCTTTGTGCAATCCAACGTGTCGCGCTCCGCGCGCGGCGTGCTGCGCGGCCTGCATTATCAGTGGCCGAACCCGCAAGGCAAGTTGGTCAGCGTGCTGGAAGGCGAGGTGTACGACGTGGCGGTGGACATCCGCCATGGCTCACCCACCTTCGGCCAGTGCGCCGGCGTGATGCTCACCGCGGAGAACCACCGCCACTTCTGGATACCGGAAGGTTTCGCGCACGGCTTCTGCGTGGTTTCCGAATTCGCCACCTTCGCCTACCAGTGCACTGCGCTATACGACGCCAAGGCCGATGCCGGCATCCGTTGGAACGATGCGGCGCTGGGCATCGACTGGCCGATAGGCGAACCGTTGCTTTCCGATAAGGATGGCAAGGCGCCGTTACTGGCCGACGTACCCGCCGATCGACTGCCGACGTATACGGCATGAAGATCCTGCTATTGGGCGCCAACGGTCAGCTGGGCCGCAGTTTCATTGAGGACGGTGGTCTCGCCGCGCGCGGCGCACTGGTCGCCGCCACTCGTGACGGACAGCGTTACGACGGCACCAGTATCGAAATCGCCGACCTTGCCGCACCGGACAGCCTGCCCGCCCTGCTCGACCGCGTGCGCCCCGACGTGATCGTCAACGCCGCCGCCTACACGGCCGTGGATCGCGCCGAGCAGGAAGAGGCCTTGGCAACCCGCGTCAATGGCGAGGCGGTCGGCATACTGGGCCGCTGGGCCGCCACGCATGGCGCGCTGGTGGTCCACTATTCCACTGACTACGTGTTCGACGGGGCAGCCGCTGCACCCTACCCGGTCGATGCGCCCACCGCGCCGCTCGGCGCCTACGGTCGCAGCAAGCTGGCGGGCGAGCAGACGCTGCGTGACAGCGGCGCCGCACATTTCATCTTCCGTACCGCATGGGTGTACGCGCCGCACGGCCACAATTTCCTGCGCACCATGCTGCGCGTGGGTGCCGAGCGCGACGAGTTGCGAGTGGTGGCCGATCAGTTGGGCGCACCTACCAGCACCGCACTGATCGTGGCCGGCACGCTGGCCGCACTGGATGCGTGGCAAGCCGCGGATGCCGGACAACGTCAAGCATTCATCGGCACGCACCACCTCGTCGCCAGCGGCCATACCAGCTGGCATGGCTTTGCCAACGCGATCTTCGCCGGTGCCGTGGAACGCGGCCTGATCGCCCGTGCACCACACGTGGCTGCCATCGGCACCTCCGATTACCCCACGCCGGCGCAGAGACCCGCCTGGTCGGTGCTGGACAACGCAGGGTTTCAGCAGGGCTTCGGCTATGCTCTTGGCGATTGGCAGACCGGCCTGGACGACGTGCTGGATGTGCTCGCGCGCGAGCGCGCCTGACACATCCAACAACCAGGCCGCGATGCCGCAGGCAAACGCACACTTGCAGGCTGATGCACCATGCTCATTCCCCTGATCCTCAGCGGCGGCAGCGGCACCCGGTTATGGCCCGTCTCGCGCAGGAACCTGCCCAAGCAGTTCCTGTCGCTGACCGGCCACGGCACGCTGTTCCAGCAGACCGTCGAACGCACGCGCTCCTTGCCCGAGATCGCCGCGCCCATCGTGGTGGCCAGCGAGGATCACCGTTTCCTCGCTGCGGAGCAGTTGCAGGAGGCTGGTGTCGAAGGCGCCGCCATCGTGCTGGAACCGCTGGCACGCAACACCGCGCCGGCGATCGCGCTGGGAGCGCTGGAAGCGCTGAAGCGCGACCCGGATGCATTGCTGCTGGTACTGCCGGCAGATCATCTGATCGGCGATACCGATACCTTCACCGCCGCGGTCGCACAGGCGCTCCCGCTGGCGAAGCAGGGCTGGCTGGCCACCTTCGGCATCCGACCTGATCGCGCGGAGACCGGCTTCGGCTACATCCGCCGCGGCGAGGCGCTGGGCAATGCCACGTTCCAGGTCGAACGCTTCGTGGAGAAGCCCGACCTCGCTACCGCCGAACGCTATCTCGCCGACGGCGGCTACGACTGGAATTCCGGCATGTTCCTGTTCCGCGCCGACCGCTACCTGGAAGAGCTCGGCCAGCACGCGCCCGCGATGCTGGCCGCCGTGCGCGCCGCGCACGCCGCCGCGCACGCCGACCTCGACTTCGTGCGCGTGGACAGGGAAGCCTTCGCCAAGGTGCCGGAAGATTCCATCGACTACGCCGTGATGGAAAAGACCGCACGCGCCGCGGTGGTGCCCGTCTCCTGCGGCTGGAGCGACATCGGCTCCTGGTCGGCGCTGTGGCTGGCCGGCGAACGCGACGCGGATGGCAACCTGCGCGAGGGCGACACGCTCACCGTGAACACGCGCAACTCGCTGCTGCGTTCGCATGGCCGCCATCTCGTGGCCGCCGTGGGCGTGGAGGATCTGGTCGTGGTCACCACGCCCGACGCCACCCTCGTCGCGCATCGCGACGCCGCGCAGGACGTGAAGAAGATCGTCGACCAGCTCAAGGCCGGCGGCCGCAGCGAACATTCCTTCCATCGCGTGGTGCATCGCCCCTGGGGCAGCTACGACTCGCTGGAAGCAGGCGAACGCTTCCAGGTGAAGCGCATCGTGGTGAAGCCCGGCGCCAGCCTCAGCCTGCAGATGCACCACCATCGTGCCGAACACTGGATCGTGGTCTCCGGCACCGCCGAGGTCACCTGCGACAACAAGGTGTTCCTGCTCGGGGAAAACCAGAGCACCTACATCCCGCTGGGCAGCACGCACCGCCTGCGCAACCCCGGCAAGGTGCCGGTGGAACTGATCGAAGTGCAGTCGGGCAGCTATCTTGGCGAGGACGACATCGTGCGCTACGACGACGTGTACGGGCGAGCGTAGGAAACGCCTCCGCTCCCCTCCTCAGGCGCTGGCCAGGTAGCAGCCCGCTACCGCCGTGATTTCAGTCGCTTGCGCAGCCGGTACTCGTCGCGCGCCACGTAACCTGCTGCACCCAGCACCATCAGCGCCAGCAAGTACCAGGTGATCAGGTAATTGAGGTGATGGTTGGGAAACTGGACCACCGTCAGGCCGCCACGCGGCCATGCCGATGCGTCCGCACCTGCATCCGCATCCACGAAGTACGGCGCCACGTTGGCCAGGCCGCGTGCCTTGGCGATGACCGGCACGTCGCGGGTGTACCAGGTATCGGTGGCGGCATCGTTGTGGGGAATCCAGCCGGAGGGTTCGCTGATGCGCAGCAGCCCCGTCACCGTGACTTCGCCGCTCGGCGCGGCAGGGCAATCGCCCTTGAAGTTGCACCAGCCCTCCGGCGCGAAACCGCGGTTCACCAGGACGATGCTGCCGTCATCGCGGCGCAACGGCGCGAGTATCCAGTAGCCGCTGCCGGCGGCGGTAGCGGTCCATACCCGCACCTGGCGTCCGGGCAGCCATGTGCCGGTGAGCAGCACATGGCGGTAGGCGTCATCGGCTTCGGTGATGCGTGGCCACTCCGCCGGCCCGGGCGCAGGTACCGGCGGCGCATGCACGCGCTCGTCGACGTGCGCGATCAGCGCGGTCTTCCACGCCAGCCGATGCACCTGCCAGGAGCCCAGCGCCACGAAGGCGGAAAACAGCGCGACGCCGAGCAAGGCCAGCAGCGTGAGCGCCACCGGGCCGCGCACGTGGCGTTCGTTGCCTTCGAAGGAAAGAGAGGTGTCAGGCATGGCGCGGCATGATCGCCTGCCGCGTGATGTGCGGCAGGCGATGGACGACATCGTTCGTCAGTCGTTGGGCAGGCCGGATTGGCGGCTGAACCACAAGGCCGCCAGCGTGCCCACGGCACCCGTCAGCAGGTACAGGCCCACGTACGGCACACCCGCATAGATGGCGAGCGACAGCGCAACCAGGGGCGCGAAGCCCGCGCCGATCAGCCAGCCAAAATCCGAAGTGATCATGGCGCCGGAGTAGCGGAATTCCGGAAGGAAGTTCGCGCTCACCGCACCGGCCGCCTGCGCATGCGTGAAACCGAGCAAGGCATAACCGACGATGACGAACAGGTAGCTGTTCACCACGCCGCCCGAAAGCAGCAACGCGGTCCAGCCGCTGTAGACGGCGATCAACACACCGCCCACACCGAGCGTGGTGCGACGGCCGAAGCGGTTCGCCACCTTGCCCGAGATGATCATGCAGGGCATCGCCACGAAGGCGCCGACCACCTGCACCAGCAGGAAGCTGGTCACCGACTGCTGCGTATAGAGCAGCGCCCACGACAGCGCGAAGATGGTCACCAGGTGGAACAGCGCGTAGCTCGCCAACGGAGCGAAGGTGCCCAGGGCGACGTTGCGGCCCTGCTCGCGCATCAGCAGACGCATCGAGGTGGGCTCCAGATCGCGCTCCTTGAGCTGCTCGGCGTAGCGCGGCGCGACCACCATGCGCAGGCTGGCGAACAGCGACACCACGTTGATGGCGAACGCCGCGAAGAACGGATAGCGCCAGCCCCAGTCGATGAACTCCTGCGGCGTGAGCGCGGACCAGATGTAGGCGAACAGGGCGGCGGCAAGAATGAAGCCGATCGGATCGGCCAGCTGCGGCAGCATGGCGTACCAGCCGCGCTTGTTCTTCGGCGCCTTGAGCGCGGCCAGCGAAGCCAGGCCGTTCCAGCTGCCACCCAGCGCAAAACCCTGGCCGAAGCGCAATATCGCCAAGGCAAGGATGGCCGCCCAACCCAGCGTCGTGTATCCGGGCAGGAAGGCCGTGCCGGCAGTGGCCATACCAAGCAGGAACAGCGAGATGGTCAGCTTGGCGGCGGCACCGAACTGGCGCTGCAGCACCACGAAAAACATCGAGCCCAGCGGGCGCGCGACGAAGGCCAGCGCAAACAACACGAACGAATAGAACACGCCGTCCATGTGGCTGGCGAACGGGAAGAACACTTCCGGGAACGCCAGCACGCAGCCCAGGCCGAACACGAACAGATCGAAGGACTGGCAGATGCGACCAATCACCACACCGATGGCGAGGTCGCCCGAGGTGAGCTGGTCGTGGGGATTCGCGCCGTGCGCTAGGGAAGCCGGGTGGCCGGCCGACTGGACGTTGCTGATTGACATGGGGATTCCGTGGAAAAGCGCGTGCAACGGGGATTGTCGAACAAAACCGGTGTCGGCGTGGCGGAACGCGGCTGGCCGGCTCCATACGGCCATCCAAATCCCTTCACGGCACCGAACCACACCTGGACGAACCCGTCCAGCCGGGGAAACTCGACGACATAGGGAGTATTATAGGCGCTCCCTGCGGGAGCAGTGTAAGCAGCTCCCCGTTGCCTCCCTACATAGATACATGTGTCCATGACAGTGAAACGCCTCCGCGGCTTGCTGCTGCTCCCTCTCGTGCTGCTTTCGGGCTGTCACCTCGCGCTGCTCGATCCCTCCGGCGACGTC
Organism: Rhodanobacter sp. DHG33; assembly: GCF_014843005.1. Taxonomy (GTDB): domain Bacteria; phylum Pseudomonadota; class Gammaproteobacteria; order Xanthomonadales; family Rhodanobacteraceae; genus Rhodanobacter_A. Next base: position 416,184 of record NZ_JACYXM010000001.1, read on the forward strand.
GCCCGCCAGCAAAGCGACATCATGATCGTCACCACGCTGATCACCCTGCTGATCGTGGTGCCGGTGCTGGTCGCCATTGGCATCATCGGCTGGCGCTACCGCGCCTCCAACAAGCAGGCCCATTACGACGCCCATTGGGATCACTCGCCCAGCCTGGAACTGCTGGTGTGGGCCGCGCCGCTGGTCATCATCATCGCCGTCGGCGCCATCAGCTGGATCGGCACCCATCAGGTCGACCCCTACCGCCCGCTCACCCGCGTCGCGCCCGGCCAGCCCGTGGCGGCGGACGTCAAGCCGCTCGAAGTGGACGTGGTGTCGCTGCGCTGGAAGTGGCTGTTCTTCTATCCGCAGTACGGCATCGCCACGGTGAACCAGCTGGCGGCCCCGGTGGACCGGCCGATCCGCTTCAAGCTCACCTCGGACGAAATGATGGATGCGTTCTCCATTCCGGAGCTGGCGGGCATGATCTACACCATGCCCGGCATGCAGACGATGCTGCACGCGGTCATCAACAAGCCCGGGCAGTACCAGGGCTTTTCGGCCAACTACAGCGGCGCCGGCTTCACCGACATGCGCTTCACCTTCGAAGGCATGAGCCCGCAGGACTTCGACAGCTGGATCGCCAAGGCCCGTGCCGCCGGCGGCACACTCGACCTGCAGGCCTACGAGCAGCTGCGCCAGCCGGAGCGCGATGCCGGCACGCATGCCTGGGCCAGTTTCGAGCCCGACCTCTATACGCGCATCCTCGAACGCTGCGTCGACGCCAGCCAGACGTGCATGAGCCAGACCATGTCCGCCGACACCCATGCCGGTGACGCCATGCAGGACATGCCCGGCATGCACGACGACCATGCCGCCAAGCCTGCCGCCATGCAGGCTGCCGAGACGCACTGACCTGCGCACACCGATCTGTTTTCCGGGATCCACACCATGCTTGAACCGACCAACCACCCCGCCGCCAGGAGTTTCCTGTTCGGCCGGCTAACGCTCGACTCGTTGCCGTTCCTGCAACCCGACCTCGAAGGCCGCATCGTCCTCGTCACCCTCTGCGCGGTGATGCTCGGCGGCCTCGCCGTGCTCGGCCTCATCACCAAGAAGCGCCTTTGGGGCTACCTGTGGAACGAGTGGTTCACCAGCGTGGACCATAAGAAGCTCGGCATCATGTACATGATTCTCGGCACGGTGATGCTGCTGCGCGGCTTCGCCGACGCGATCATGATGCGTGCGCAGCAGGCGATCGCCTTCGGCCCGAACATGGGCTACCTGCCGCCCGAGCACTACGACCAGATCTTCACGGCGCACGGCTCGATCATGATCTTCTTCGTGGCGATGGCCTACATCGTGGGGTTGATCAACTACGTGATGCCGCTGCAGATCGGCTCGCGCGACGTGGCGTTCCCGTTCCTCAACAACCTGAGCTTCTGGTTCACGTTCTGGGGCGCGATCACCTTCATGGTGTCGCTGTTCGTGGGCGACTTCTCCACCGCCGGCTGGCTGGGCTATCCGCCCGTCTCCGAGCTGCAGCAGGGCCCCGGCGTCGACTACTACATCTGGGGCCTGCAGCTGTCCGGCGTGGGCACCCTGCTCAGCGGCGTCAACTTCGTGGTCACCATCATCAAGATGCGCGCGCCCGGCATGACGATGATGAAGATGCCGGTGTTCACCTGGACCTCGCTGTGCACCAGCGGCCTGATCATCGCCACCTTCCCGGTACTCACCGCCACCCTGCTCCTGCTCTCGCTGGACCGCTACATCGGCACGCACTTCTTCACCAGCGACTTCGGCGGCAACGTGATGATGTACATCAACCTGATCTGGGTGTGGGGCCACCCGGAGGTGTACATCCTGATCCTGCCGATCTTCGGCATCTACTCGGAGATCGTGCCCACCTTCTCGGGCAAGCCGCTGTTCGGCTACTCGTCGATGGTGTACGCCACCTGCGCGATCATGATCCTGTCGTACCTGGTGTGGCTGCACCACTTCTTCACGATGGGCTCGGGTGCGGACGTCAACTCGTTCTTCTCGCTGACCACGATGATCATCTCCATCCCCACGGGCGTGAAGATCTTCAACTGGCTGTTCACCATGTACCGCGGCCGCGTGCACTTCACCGTGCCGATGCTGTGGACGATGGGTTTCCTGTTCACCTTCACCATCGGCGGCATGACCGGCGTGATGCTGTCGGTGGCGCCGGCGGACTTCCTGCTGCACAACAGCCTGTTCCTGATCGCGCACTTCCACAACGTGATCATCGGCGGCGTGGTGTTCGGCGTGTTCGCGGGCGTCAACTACTGGTTCCCCAAGGCGTTCGGCTTCAAGCTCGACGAGTTCTGGGGCAAGGCCAGCTTCTGGTTCTGGCAGATCGGCTTCTGGCTCGCGTTCGGCCCGCTGTACATCATGGGCCTGATGGGCGTGACCCGCCGCCTGAGCCACTTCGACAACCCGGCGCTGCAGCCGTACTTCATCGTCGCCGGTATCGGTGCCGCGCTGATCGCGCTGGGCATCGGCAGCTTCATCATCCAGATCGGCATCAGCATCCTGCGCCGCAAGCAGTACGCAGTGGGCGGCGATCCGTGGAACGGCCGCACGCTGGAATGGGCCACCTCGTCGCCGCCGCCGGATTACAACTTCGCGTTCGTCCCTAACGTGCACGAGCGCGACGCCTGGATGGACATGAAGAAGCACGGCTACCAGCGCCCGCTGACGGGCTTCAACGACATTCACATGCCGAAGAACACCGCCACGGGCGTGGTCATCGGCGTGCTGTCCTTCGCCTGCTGCTTCGGCCTGGTCTGGTACATCTGGTGGCTGGCCGCGGTGTGCTTCGTCGGCGTCATCGTCGCGAGCATCGCCCACACCTACAACTACCACCGCGACTACCACATCCCCAAGGCTGAGGTGGACTCGTTCGAACACAGCGGCAACTGGCAGGACGCAGCCCAGGGAGCAAACGCATGAGCAGCATGGCTGTCGATACCGCACAGTCGCGATTCCTCTGCCTGAAGGAGCCGCACGCGCACAACGGAACCCTGCTCGGGTTCTGGATCTACCTGATGAGCGACTGCTTCATCTTCGCGTCGCTGTTCGCCTGCTACGCCGTGCTGGGCACCAGCACCGCGGGCGGTCCGACGGCGGCGCAGGTGCTCGACCTGCACGGCCTCGCGATCAACACGGCCCTGCTGCTGGTTTCGTCGGTGACCTTCGGCTTCGCCATGCTGGAAATGGCGCGCAAGAACAAGGGCGCCGTGATGCTGTGGCTGGCCGTGTCCGGCCTGCTGGCGGCGGGCTTCGTGACGCTGGAAATCCACGAGTTCCTCGGCATGATCGCCGACGGCGCCGGCCCCGGCCGCAGCGCCTTCCTGTCCTCGTTCTTCACCCTGGTCGGCACGCACGGCCTGCACGTGTCCGTCGGCATCCTGTGGCTGATCGTGCTGATGACGCAGCTGGGCAAGTTCGGCCTGACCGATGCCAACATCCGGCGCATGCAGTGCCTGAGCATGTTCTGGCACTTCCTCGACCTGGTGTGGGTCGGCGTTTTCAGCTTCGTCTATCTGACAGGTGTGCTGCGATGAGCAACTCCAACGACCACGCTGCGCATGGCCACGAGCACGGCCATGACGAGCACGCAAACCACGGCAGCCTGCGCAGCTACCTGACCGGCTTCGTGCTGGCGAGCATCCTCACTATCATCCCGTTCTGGCTGGTGATGGGCCACGTGTTCCAGAGCCACTGGGTGACCATCACTCTCGTGCTGCTGCTGGCGGTGGTGCAGATCCTGGTGCACGTCGTGTACTTCCTGCACCTCGACACGCGTTCGGAGGGCGGCTGGAACATGCTGTCCTTCGTCTTCACCATCGTGCTGGTGGTGATCGTGCTGGGCGCATCCATCTGGGTGATGTACAACGAAAACGCCAACATGATGCCGATGTCGCCGCAGTATCAGCACAACGAGTGACTTTTGCGATCATCCTTGATCGCGAAGATCACACGGGCAGCCATCCATGGCTGCACTTCTCAGGAAAAAGCCGGCAATAGCCGGCTTTTTCGTTTCTTCGATTTCGATGGGCTTGTCGCGAATCGGCGACTTACTCCACCGTCACCGACTTGGCGAGATTGCGCGGCTGGTCCACATCGGTGCCGCGCAGCACGGCCACGTGATAAGCCAGCAGTTGCAGCGGCACGGTGAACACCGCCGGGGCGATGAAGTCGCCGCCGGCATCGATACGCAGCAGGTGGCCGCGCGCAGCGTTGCCGTCCATCGGCGCGGCGCTGTCGGCGAACACGATCAATTCGCCGCCGCGTGCGCGCACTTCCTGCAGATTGGATTTCAGCTTGTCCAGCAGCGGACCGTTCGGCGCCACCGCCACCACCGGCATGTCCTCGTCCACCAGCGCCAGCGGACCGTGCTTGAGTTCGCCTGCCGGATAGGCCTCGGCGTGGATGTAGGAGATTTCCTTGAGCTTGAGCGAACCCTCCAGCGCCACCGGGTACTGCGCGCCACGCCCCAGGAACAGCGCATGATGGCGGTGGATGAAGTGCTCGGCCAGCTCCACGATCGCCGGTTCCAGCTTCAGCGCCTGCTCGATCACGCGCGGCAGGCTCTGCAGTTGCGCGCACAGCTCCGCATGGCGTGCCGACTCCAGGCCGCGCTGCTGCGCCAGCTGCAGCGCGAACAACGCCAGCGCGGTGAGCTGAGTGGTGAACGCCTTGGTGGAGGCCACGCCGATCTCGGGACCGGCGCGCGTCATCAGCTTGAGGTCGGCCTCGCGCACCACCGAGGATTCCGGCACGTTGCAGATCGCCAGCGTGCCGAGGTAGCCGCGGCGACGCGACTCGCGCATCGCGGCCAGCGTGTCGGCGGTTTCGCCGGACTGGGAGATCGCCACGAACAGGGTGCCTTCCGGCACCACCGCCTCGCGGTAACGGTATTCGCTGGCCACTTCCACGCTCACCGGCAGGCGCGCGTAATCCTCGATCCAGTACTTCGCCACCATGCCGGCGTGGTAGCTGGTGCCGCAGGCGACGATATGCACGCCGCGCACCTTCGCCAGCAGCTCGTCGCCGCCGACGCCGAAGATGTTGGGCAGCACGCCGTGCGGGCCGAGCCGCGATTCCAGCGTGTCGGCCACCGCACGCGGCTGTTCGAAGATTTCCTTCTGCATGTAGTGGCGGTATTCGCCGCGCTCCACCGCATCGGCGGACAGCTCGCTCTCGTGTACCGTGCGCTCCACCGGCTGGCCGTCGAGGCCGAACACCTGTGCGCGCTCGCGGGTGATCTCGACGACGTCGTCCTCTTCGAGGTACATCATCCGGTTGGTGACCTGGATCAGCGCCTGCGCGTCCGATCCCAGGAAATGCTCGCCGATGCCCACGCCCACCAGCAGCGGCGCGCCGCGGCGCGCGCCGACCACGCGGCCCGGCTCGTCGCGGCTGATCGCGGCGATCGCATACGCGCCTTCCAGCCCGCGCACCACCGCCAGCACGGCTTCGCGCAGGCCGAGGCCGCCCGCGAGGCGTTGCTCGATCAGCGCCGCGATGACCTCGGTATCGGTTTCGGAAGTGAACACGTGGCCCAGCGCCTTCATTTCCTCGCGCAGGCTGGCGTAGTTCTCGATGATGCCGTTGTGCACGATGGCGACGCGGCCGGCGACGTGCGGATGCGCGTTCGCCTCGTTCGGCACGCCATGGGTGGCCCAGCGCGTGTGCGCGATGCCGGTGCCGCCGGGGAACGGCGCGGCCAGGTACTGCGCCTCCATCTCGCGCACCTTGCCCTTGGCGCGCACGCGGCGGATCTCGCCGCCTTCCAGCACGGCCAGGCCGGCCGAATCGTATCCGCGGTATTCCAACGCCTTGAGGCCTGCGATCAGCAAGGGGGCCACATCACGCTGGGCAGCGGCGGCAACGATTCCACACATGGCCAAACTCCTTGTCGATTGCGGCAAGTAAAGGCGGAGACTGTGCCGCCTGTTCGTTTCAACCGTCTTTCGACACCGTTGTCAGCCGGTCAGTTCACCTTGCGCCGCAGCCAGTTCAGCAAGTCGATGCGGGTGATCAGGCCCAGGAATTGTTCACCGTCCATCACGATGGCCACGTGGCCACGTTCGAACACCGGCAGCAGCGATTCGATGGGCGAGCGCATGTCGAGCATCTGCAAATCCGAGATCATCGCCACGGACACCGGGTCGCGGAAGCGCGACTCGTCGGCATGCACGTGCAGCAGCACATCGGACTCGTCGACGATGCCCACCAGCTTGTTGCCATCCATCACCGGCAGTTGCGACACGTCGTAAAGCTTCATGCGCGTGTAGGCGGTGATCAGTAGTTCGTTCGGACCGATCACCACGGTGTCGCGCTTGGCGAATGGACGCAGCAAGAGGTCGCGCAGATCGCCGTGCTGCTCGCGTTCCAGGAAGCCGTTGTCCAGCATCCAGTAGTCGTTGTAGAGCTTGGACAGATACTTGTTGCCGGTGTCGCAGACCAGGGTAACCACGCGTTTCGGGCTGGTCTGCTCGCGGCAATACTTCAGCGCCGCGGCCAGCAGGGTGCCGGTGGAGGAGCCGCCCAGCACACCCTCTTTCGCCAGCAGTTCGCGCGCAGCCAAGAAGCTCTCCTTGTCGGAGATCGCGTAGGCCTTCTTCACCCGGCTGAAATCGCTGATCGACGGCAGGAAATCCTCGCCGATGCCTTCCACCAGCCAACTGGACGACTTGGTGGAGAGCGTACCTTCGTTGATGTACTGGGCCAGGATGGAACCCACCGGATCGGCCAGCACGATCTCGGTCTGCGGCGAAGCCTTGGCGAAGTACTGCGACAGGCCGGTCATCGTGCCGGACGAGCCGCAGCCCACCACCACCGCGTCGATCCGGCCGTCCATCTGCTCGAGGATCTCCGGCCCGGTGGTCTCGATGTGCGCGCGCGGGTTGTCCGGGTTGCCGAACTGGTTGATGAAATACGCCCCGGGCGTTTCGCGAGCGATGCGCTCGGCCATGTCCTGGTAATACTCGGGATGGCCCTTGGCCACGTCCGAGCGCGTGAGCACCACTTCGGCACCCATCGCCTTGAGGTTGAAGATCTTCTCGCGGCTCATCTTGTCCGGCACCACGAGGATCAAGCGGTAACCCTTGGCCTGCGCCACCAGCGCCAGGCCCAGGCCCGTGTTGCCGGCGGTGCCTTCGACCAGGATCGCGCCGGGCTTGATCTTGCCGGCCTTTTCCGCGCCTTCGATCATCGACAGGCCGATGCGGTCCTTGATCGAGCCGCCGGGATTGGCGCTCTCCAGCTTCAGGAACAGTTCGCACGGCCCGGTGTCGAGGCGCTGCGCGCGCAGCATCGGCGTATGGCCGATCAGTTCGAGGACGCTTTTCTGCACCGCCATGGACGCTACTTCCATCACCGGAAAGAGGCCAATGATAGCCGAGCGCAACGAATCAGCTGGCCAGAAACGTCATGGCCCCGGTCGGCTTCCATGGCGGAAGCTGCCGGGGCCGTCGTGGCGCGGAATCAGGGAATCAGCGGATCAACTGGACAATTGCCGGCGCCCTTCCCACATGCGCTCGAGGCGCGCCTTGGCGTGCAGCTTTTCCTTCTTCATGCTGGCAAGGGTGAAGTCATCGAGCGGGAGCACGCCGATTTCGGCATCGTGCACCTTGCTGTCGAGTTCCCGGTGGTGCTGATAAAGGCGGCGGAACTCCGCATTGGCCTTCATCAATGCCTCGACGTCATCACGCTGCTGGTTTTCGAACATGATTCAACCTCCTCGTGAGTGAGCATGCGGGCGCACGGGCGCGCCCATCTACCGACCAGTGACACAGGCGCACGCTCCCGCCCGCCCGCACCGGCAGACCGGTTGGCGGGCGGAAACTGGCAAGAAAGTGGGCATGGTTCGGTGATCGGCAGGCATGGAGCGGAACGGCTCCATGGGTTCGACCCTACTCCCCCGCGAAAAGTGCCGCAAGCCTTCCCGATGGCGGCAGTCACGGGGAGCCGAAGCGGCGTGAAATCCGCATGAAAACCGCCGAAACAGCTTGTTTTGCCCACGGCAACGCGGCACTGCTCCCACGACGCCGCGTTGCTTTAATCGCGTTGCCTCGGAGGTGGATCGCTAACGGCTTTTATTGAAAAGGGCGGCCATGAATGGCCGCCCTTTTGATCTTCACCATCCGGGATGCTCGCAATAGCTCAGGGATTGCCGCTGCTTTCCTGCTGCATCTGGGCACGCATGGCCTTGGCAGCCTTGGCAGCCAAATCGGCCTCGCGCTTGGCGGAGCGCGCCACCCGGCTCTGCGCCTCGGCCAGCTTCTTGGCCTTGGCCGCCTCTTCCTGCGCCTGCTGGGCCGCCTGCGAATAGGCCTGACCCTGTTCCTGCAGGCGCTGCGCCTCTTCCTGCGCCATCTGGTTCAGCAGCTTCTGGCGTTCCAGCTCGCGCTGCGCCGTCTCCGCCTCGCGACGGGTGTTTTCCAGCTGGATCTGGTCGTGTTCGCGGTCGAGCTGGGCCAGCTTCTGCTGGGCATCCTGCAACTGGGCGGAGGCCCGGGCCAGGTCAACCTGCCGATCGGCCATGTACAGGGCATGCGGTCGATCGTGCGAATCGGCCTGCGCCAGCTGGGCGATGGCGTTGCGGGCCAGCGACTGCTCGGCCTGGGCATAGTTGCCCAGCACCGGGTCACTGGCCAGCTGGTTGAGGTTGTTGGTCAACCGGCTGACGTCGATGTCGTCACCGCGCCGCGCCTGGGCGGTACCGACCATGCCCAGCGCCAGCAGGCTGGTGACAAACACGGTGGAGACGCGCTTCATGGCTGGCCTCCTGCGGGCTGGAAGCCCTGTGTGGCGTTGGAATCCTGGTTCTGCGACGGCGCCTGCGGCGTGGTCTGGAAGCCCTGACCGGGCGGCGGCGCCAATGCCGAAGCCGAAGGTGCCGGCATGTCTTCCACCGGCGCGGCAGGCGGCAAGATTCCCTGGTTGGGGGCCGGCATCGCAGCGGAACTAGCCGGCGCCGGCGCCGAACTGCCGTAGGACGGCACCGGCAGAGGCTTGGCGAACTCGGCGGCGGCGGCCGCAGCGGCCTCGGCACCCTGCTGGCGCAGTTCGGCGTTGGTGTTCATCTTGGACTGGATCTTCGAGCGGGCCGCACCGAGGTTGGCCTTGGTCCGCGCCAGGTCGGCATCGGCTCCCGACTCGGCGGCCAGATCGGCGGCCAGCGCGTACTTGCGGTCGGCCATCGCCGCCTGCGCCTGCTGGAACTTGTCCTGGGCAAAGCCCAGGTCCACCGGGTCGTAATCGGCCGCGCCGGCGTCGTGCGCCGCCTGCAACCGTGTCTGCGCCTGATTCATCGCGTCGTTCGGCGGGGGCACGCTGGCGCACCCGGCCAAGGCCAGCAGGCCGGCCAGCAAGCCGGCCATGGCCGCCCGCCGGGTTGAAAAAAGAGAGATGTGCACCATCACGCATTCCTGATTAAGCTCTGCGCGTATTGTGTGCGTGCGCAATAGGTCATTGCAACGAGCGCAACCAGGGGGATTTTGGTGTGGATATTGGTTACTTCCTCAAATTGATGGTCGACAAGGGTGCCTCGGACATGTTCCTGTCCACCGGCGCCCCGGTGAACATCAAGGTCGAGGGCAAGCTTTACCCGTTGGGCAACACCGGTTTGCCCGGCGGCATGGTGAAAAAGATCGCCTACTCGCTGATGGACGAGGGTCAGGTGCCGCAGTTCGAGCGCGATCTCGAGCTCAACATGGCGCTGGCGGTGAAGGAGGCCGGGCGCTTCCGCATCAACGTGTTCAAGCAACGCGGCGAAGTGGGCATGGTGATCCGCGCGATCAAGAGCGAGATCCCCAACGTCGAGCAGTTGCAGCTGCCGTCGATCTTCCGCGACCTGATCATGGAGCCGCGCGGATTGATCCTGGTGGTGGGCGCCACCGGTTCAGGCAAGTCCACCACGCTGGCTTCGATGATCGATCATCGGAATACCAACTCGGCGGGCCACATCCTCACCATCGAGGATCCGATCGAATACCTGCACCGGCACAAACGCTCCATCGTCAACCAGCGCGAGGTGGGGCTGGACACCCACACCTACCACGAGGCGCTGAAGAACGCGATGCGCGAGGCGCCGGACGTGATCATGATCGGCGAGATCCGCGACACCGACACGATGGAAGCGGCGATCGCCTTCTCCGAAACCGGCCATCTCTGCCTGGCCACCCTGCACTCCAACAGCGCCGACCAGACGCTGGAGCGCATCCTGAACTTCTTCCCCGAATCGGCGCACAAGAACGTCTTGATGAACCTGGCCTTGAACCTCAAGGCCGTCATCAGCCAGCGCCTGGTGATCGGCAAGGACAACCGCCGCATACCCGCGGTGGAAGTGCTGCTTAACACCCCGCTGATCCGCGACATGATCCGCCGCGGCCAGATCCACGAGGTGAAGGAAGCGATGGATCGCAGCCTGCAGGAAGGCATGCAGACCTTCGACCAGTCGCTGTACCGGCTCTACAAGGAAGGCCGCATCGACCTGGAAGAGGCGCTCAACAAGGCCGATTCCCGCGACGGCCTGTCGCTGAAGATCCGCCTCGCCGAAGGCGGCGGAAATTCAACCGGCAATGCCCTGATCGGCGGCAGCAACGATCCGTATGGGATGGGCTTCTAGCCGATCACCGGAGCACGGCGAATCTTGAGGGTGCGGGACACCGCACTCTCAAGATCACCGGCAACCCGCTCCCGTTTGCGGCACTCCAGCGACCAGGCTGCGCCGCCTAGCCCACCGGTGCATCCGGCTGCGCCTCCGGTGCGGCCGCCCGGAACGCCTCCAACGCATTGCATGCCGCATCGATGCGGCGGATGGTCGGGTAGTCGTCCAGCGACAGCTTCCAGCGCCGTGCGTTGTACACCTGAGGCACCAGGCAGGCGTCGGCCAGGCCTGGCGCGTCGCCATGGCAATAGCGGCCGGTGGCCGCATCGCTTGCCAGCATCGCCTCCATTGCCGCGAAGCCGGCAGCGATCCAGTGCCGCGACCAGCCGCCACGCTGCGCCTCGTCGGCTCCCAGTTCGCGTTCCAGGTACTGCAGCACACGCAGGTTGCCCAGTGGATGGATGTCGCAGGCGACCAGCTGCGCCAACGCCCGCACCCGCGCCCGGCCTTGCGCATCGGCCGGCAGCAGCGGCGACTGCGGGCGCGTTTCATCGAGGTATTCCATGATCGCCAGCGACTGGGTCAGCACCTGCTCGCCGTCACGCAGGCTGGGCACCAGCTCTTGCGGGTTCATCGCGGCGTAGGCCGGGGCGTGCTGCTCGCCGCCGTCCTTCACCAGGTGTACGGGGCGGTTCTCATAGCCCAGCCCCTTGAGGTTGAGCGCGATGCGCACGCGATAGGCGGCGCTGGAGCGCCAGTACCCATACAGCACGAGTCCGGAAGCCATTGGCGCCTGCCCATTGCGGAAAACCTGCAGTGTAATTTGCATCCCCTCCCGGCGGGCGGGAAAATGGGCGATTCCAGCCGCCGCCGCGGCCCATCGTTACCACCGGAGCCTTGATGTGACCGTCCTGCGCATGAGCGACCTCGACCTCCACGGCCAGCGCGTGCTGATCCGCGAAGACCTCAACGTGCCGATCGACGATCACGGCCACATCACTTCCACCCAGCGCCTCGACGCCGCGCTGCCGACGATCAAGGCCGCGCGCGATGCCGGCGCGAAGGTCATGGTGCTCTCACACCTGGGGCGTCCGAAGGAAGGCCAGTTCGACGAAGCGTCTTCGCTCGCGCCGGTGGCCACGTGGCTGGGCGCGAAGCTGGGCAAGCCGGTGCGTCTCGTGCGCGACTACCTGGACGGCGTGGACGTGGCCGACGGCGAGGTGGTGGTGCTGGAGAACTGCCGCATGAACGTCGGCGAAGGCAAGGACGACGAAACCCTGTCGAAGAAGTACGCCGCGCTGTGCGACATCTTCGTGATGGACGCCTTCGGCACCGCGCACCGCGCACAGGCTTCCACCCACGGCGTGATCAAGTACGCGCCGGTGGCTGCCGCCGGCCCGCTGCTATGCGCCGAATTGGATGCGCTGGGCAAGGCGCTGGAAAACCCCGCGCACCCGCTGCTGGCGATCGTGGCCGGCTCCAAGGTTTCCACCAAGCTCACCCTGCTCGACAACCTGATCGGCAAGGTCGACCAGTTGATCGTGGGCGGCGGCATCGCCAACACCTTCATCGCCGCGCTGGGCCATTCGGTGGGCAACTCGCTGGTCGAACCCGACCTGCTCGATGCCGCGAAGAAAGTGCTGGCCGACGCCAAGCGCCGCGGCGCCGAAGTGCCGCTGCCGGTGGACGTGGTGGTGGCGCCGGAGTTCTCTGCCAACGCACCTGCCACGGTGAAGGCGGTGGACCAGGTGCGCGAGGGCGAGATGATCCTCGACATCGGCCCGGAGACAGCGAAGCAGTACGCCGCGCTGATCGCCAAGGCCGGCACCGTGGTGTGGAACGGCCCGGTCGGCGTGTTCGAGTTCGATGCCTTCGGCAAGGGCACCGAAACGCTGGCGCGCGCCATCGCCGCCTCCAAGGCGTTCTCCATCGCTGGCGGCGGCGACACGCTGGCCGCGGTGGACAAGTACGGCATCGAGAACGACGTCTCCTACATCTCCACCGGCGGCGGCGCGTTCCTCGAGTTCCTCGAAGGCAAGGAGTTGCCCGCGGTGGCCGCGCTCAAGGCGCGTGCCGGCCAGTGACGCTCTGCCTGTTCGACCTCGACGGCACGCTGATCGATTCCGAACCCGGGATCACCGCATGCATCCGCTACGCCTTCGACAAGCTGGGCGTACCGGCGCCCGCCGACCTGCGCCCGTGGATCGGTCCCCCGCTGCGGCACGGCTTCGCGCCGCTGCTGGAGCATGACGCCGAGCGCGTCGAGGCTGCCGTGGATTACTACCACGAACGCTTCGCCACACTGGGCTGGCGCGAGCACGCGGTCTACCCCGGCATCGCGGCGACCATCGAGCGCCTGCAGGCGGCCGGGCACACCCTGGCCGTGGTCACCAGCAAGCCCGAACACCATGCGCGGCCGATCGTCGAACACCTTCCGTTCGGCCAGGCATTCACGCGCCTCTACGGCCCCGACCCGTCCAGCCCGCACAGCGAGAAGGCGTCGATGATCGCCGCGGCCCTGGCCGATTTCGGCATCCAGCCGCAGCAGACCGCGATGATCGGCGACCGCCGCTTCGACATCGAAGGCGCCCTGGCCAACCGCGTGCATGCCATCGGCGTGCTGTGGGGCTTCGGCAGCCGCGAGGAGCTGGAGCTGGCCGGCGCACAGGCGTTGGCGCGCGATCCGGAACATCTCGCCGAATTGCTGGCGGCGTGACGTCTTCGCAGCAAACAAAAGCGCCGCGGAATTTCCGCGGCGCTTTTGTTCGGGAACAGCCTGCGTATCAGCCGACGACGCGCTTCACCGCATCGACCACCTTGGTCGTGGTGATGCCGAAGTAGTCGAACAGCTGCTCGGCCGGAGCCGAGGCGCCGAAGGTGGTCATGCCGATCACTTCGCCGTCCAGGCCCACGTACTTGCGCCAGAAATCGGTGATGGCGGCTTCCACCGCCACGCGTGCGCGGCACCAGCCGGGCAGCACGCCTTCGCGGTATTCCAGCGGCTCGGCATCGAAGATCTCGGTGCACGGCATCGACACCACGCGCACCGGCACACCCTGCTGCGCCAGCGTGCGCATCGCCTCCATCGCCAGCTCCACTTCGGAACCGGTGGCGATCAGAATGGCCTTGAACTTCGTATCCGCCGGGTCCGACAGCACGTAAGCGCCGCGCGCGATGTCGGCCAGCTGCTGTGCGCTGCGCTGCTGGTGCTTCAGCGTCTGGCGCGAGAACACCAGGCAGGACGGACCGTCCTTGCGCTCGATCGCCGCCTTCCACGACACCGCCGATTCCACCGCGTCGCAGGGACGCCACACACGGTTGTTCGGGATGTAGCGCAGGCTGGCCAGGTGCTCCACCGGCTGATGGGTCGGGCCGTCTTCGCCCAGGCCGATCGAGTCGTGGGTATAGACGTGGATGGAGTGCGCCGGGATCAGCGCGCTCATGCGCACCGCGTTGCGCGCGTAGTCGGAGAACACCAGGAAGGTGGCGTCGTAGGGGATGAAGCCACCGTGCAGTGCCAAGCCGTTGCCGATCGCGGTCATGCCGAACTCGCGCACGCCGGAATGGATGTAGTTGGCGTTGGGGCTGGTTTCGGTGACGCTCACCGAGCCCTTCCAGATCGTAAGGTTGGAGCCGGCGAGGTCGGCCGAACCGCCGATCAGTTCCGGCAGCAGCGGGCCATAGGCGTCCAGCGTCATCTGCGACGCCTTGCGGCTGGCCACGTCGGGGCCTTCGGCCTGCAGCTTGTCGATCCAGGCCTGCGACTTCGCAGCCCAGTCCGCAGGCAGCTCGGCGGCAAGGCGGCGCTTCAGTTCGGCCGCCAGGTCGGGGTGCGCCTTGGCGTAGGCATCGAACAGGGCATTCCACTCGGCCTCGCGCTTCGCGCCGGCCGGCTTCGCGTCCCAGCCGGCATAGGTTTCGGCGGGAATCTCGAACGGCGGGGAACGCCAGTCCAGCATGTCGCGTGCGGCGGCCACTTCGTCCTTGCCCAGCGCCGAGCCGTGGCAGGCTTCGGTGCCCTCCTTGTGCGGGGCGCCGAAGCCGATGATGGTCTTGCACATCACCAGCGTGGGCTTGGCGGTTTCCGCCTTGGCGGCGGTCAGGGCGGCCTTGATCTTGTCGGCGTTGTGGCCGTCCACGTCGCGGATCACGTGCCAGCCGCAGGCCTCGAAGCGCATCGCGGTGTCGTCGGTGAACCAGCCCGGCACTTCGCCGTCGATGGAGATGTTGTTGTCGTCGTAGACCAGGGTGAGCTTGCCGAGCTTCCAAGTGCCGGCCAGCGAGATCGCTTCCTGGGAGATGCCTTCCATCAGGCAGCCGTCGCCGCAGAACACCCAGGTGTGATGGTCGACGACGTCGAAGCCCGGACGGTTGAAGCGCTCGGCCAGCACCTTCTCGGCCAGCGCGAAGCCCACGCCGTTGGCGATGCCCTGGCCCAGCGGGCCGGTGGTGGTTTCAATACCTACCGTGTGGTGCGCCTCGGGGTGACCCGGGGTCTTCGAATGCAGCTGGCGGAAACGCTCCAGCTCGCTCATCGGCAGGTCATAGCCGGACAGGTGAAGCACGGCGTACTGCAGCATCGAGCCGTGACCGTTGGAGAGCATGAAACGGTCGCGGTTGAACCAGTGCGGATTGGCCGGGTTGTGGCGATGGAAGTCGTTCCACAACACCTCGGCGATGTCGGCCATACCCATCGGCATGCCCGGATGGCCGGAATTGGCCTTCTGCACGGCATCCATGGCAAGGGCTCGCACGGCGTTGGCGAGTTGGCGGCGGGTGGTCATGGGGAAGCTCCGGGCGGCGACGGAAAACGCGCATTGTCGCCGATCCCGCCGGTGCTGTCGCGACGGCGCCTGTCGCCTCGACATTAACTGGAACTTAATTCTGTACTTACAGGTATTGAATTCCTTCAGGTGGGGGGCGATGTAATGACACGGCACCGCATCCCATTGGGTGCCCTTTGGCGTTCAACCGTCCCCGCGGAGCGCTGATGGATTCAAAAAAACAGGAGTACTCCCCTCATGAAAAAGAATTTGTTCGCGATTGCTTGTATTTCCGCCGGCTTGGCATTGGCTCCCGCGGCGTTCGCGCAAGACACGCAGCCCAGCGATGGCAACTACCAGTCCAGCCAGCCCATCGGTAGCGGCAACTGGCTGATCGATCTTGGCGTAGGCCGCACAGACAACTACAACAAGAACAGCGGCTTCGGCAGCGGCTTCGGCAATGGCTCCGGCAACCTGTTCAGCAACAAGAATGGCCGCCGCACCGGCTACAACGTGCTCGCCGGCTATCGCTGGAAGGTCGGTCCGGATCTGGGCCTGGGCCTTGAGGCGGGTTATGCCGACCTGGGCAACTACAAGCTGAGCAATATCGGCAGCGGCAATTCAGTCAACCAGAGCAGCACGGTGAATGCCCTGCGCGGCTGGACGCTGGGTGCCAACGGTCGCATCAACCTGCTGCCGCAGTGGTACATCAGCGCGCACGCCGGTTACTTCCATGCCAACAACAATGGCGGCGCTTACAACGACAGCCTGCACCAGGTTCTCTTTCACGGTGGCGACAGCGGCGGCTACTACGGCGGCGTGGGCACCGGTTGGGACATCAACAACCATTTCGGTCTGGGCCTGAAGTACGACTACTACCACGCCTCGGCTGGCAACCTGCACAACGTGGCGTCTGATTCGGACCTTGCGGTGCGTCGCTCGACGGGCATCGTGTCGCTCGATGCCGAGTACCGCTTCTGAACCATTTTGTCTTGGTCCGGCAGGACAACGTACGACAAGCGGGCGCCGCAAGGCGCCCGTTCTATTTGTGCGGACAGAAATGGCGGATTAACCGTTACTTAATAATGAACTAATCAGTATTGAATCTTTTTGGGAGGCACCCATCTAACGGTATGTGCCTGACGTATCCCCAACCTCCGGCATGCGGCACCGCCCTCCTGCAGGCTCCGGCGCCGCTTCCCATAACAGGAGAATCTCCATGAAAAAGACTTTGCTCGCCCTTGCCCTCGCCACCACCGGCCTGCTGGCCGTCCCCGCCGCCTTCGCGCAGACCGCGCCGAACGACAGCGGCAATTGGTTCATCAACGGCAACGTCGGCCGCACCGCTATCAACCAGGGTCCGTACGACAATGGCCACGACACCGGTTACGCCCTGAATGGCGGCTACCGCTGGGCGCTGTCGCCGAACTTCCAGCTGGGTGCGGAAGTGGGCTACAACGACCTGGGCAACATCCGCGCCAAGAACATCTTCAACAGCCAGCCGGTGATCGCCCCCGGCAAGTCGCAGCTGCACGGCTGGACCGCCGGTGCCAACGCCCACCTGGATCTGAGCCCGAGCTGGTACCTCAGCGGTCGCGCCGGCCTCTACAGCTGGACCGGCCACGGCATGAGCAACGACGTCAATCCCGTCAACAAGGGCCTGAGCGACAACAGCTGGTACGCCGGTGCGGGCGTCGGCTACAACATCACGCAGAACGTGAGCGTCGGCCTGAACTACGACTATTTCGACGCCAAGAAGCACAACGTCGACCTCAGCACCGACATGATCTCGGCCAGCGCGGAATTCCGCTTCTGATCGGATCGTCGATAGCCGTGAAAAACGAAACGGGCGCCGCGAGGCGCCCGTTTCTTTGAGCGGTACCGCCAGCGGCGGCTACCCGTTCGACTTTGCGATCGCAGGCGACCGCAAAGTTCACCCGTTCCAGCGACCCAGCGCGGCCAGGCCGTTGTCCTTGGCGCGTGCGTGCACAGTCTTCTGCGCCTCGGCGTAGTTGGCCTTCATGTCCTTGGCCCACAGCTTGAGCGCGGCCTGCTGCATGGCACGGCCGTAGGAGAACGACAGCGGCCACGGGTGCGGCCCGATGCGGTTCATCGCGTTGAGGTGCGCGGTGCTCTGCTCGTCGGTCTGACCGCCGGAGAGGAACACGATGCCCGGCAGCGAAGCCGGCACGCAGGTCTTGAGCACGCGCACGGTGGCTTCGGCCACTTCCTCGACGTCGGCCTGCTCGGACGATTCCTTGCCCGGGATCACCATGCTGACCTTGAGGATGGTGCCTTCCAGCATCACGTTCTGCTCGTACAGCGCGTTGAACAGGCTACGCAGCACGGCTTCGTGCACTTCATAGCTGACTTCGATGCTGTGGTCGCCGTCCATGATCACTTCCGGCTCGACCATCGGCACCAGGCCGGCTTCCTGGCACAGCGCAGCGTAGCGGGCCAGCGCGTGGCAGTTGGCCTCGATGGCGGTGGAGGACGGGTTGTCCTCGCTGATATTGATGACGGCGCGCCACTTGGCGAACTGCGCGCCCAGCTTCACGTATTCGGCGAGGCGCTCGCGCAGCCCGTCGAGGCCTTCGGTGACCACGTCGCCCGGGAAGCCGGCCAGCGGCACCGGGCCCTTGTCGACCTTGATGCCGGGGATGATGCCGGCCTTCTTCATCACCTGGGTGAACGGCACGCCGTCCTTGGTGGACTGGCGGATGGTCTCGTCGTACAGGATCGCGCCGGAGATGTGCTCGCCCAGGCCCGGCGTGGTGAGCAGCAGCTCACGGTAGGCGCGGCGGTTCTCTTCCGAGTTCTCGATGCCGACGGCCTCGAAGCGCTTCTTGATGGTGTTGGTCGACTCGTCGATGGCGATGATGCCCTTGCCGGGGGCGACCATGGCCAGGGCAACGCTTTCGAGATCTTCGATACTCATGACGGCTCCATACAACGAGGCGTAATCGCCCGTTCGAGGGTGATGCCGCCCCGGGGCGGCAGGATGAAAGGCCTCGAATTATAGCGAAACCGCCTGAGGGGCGCCGATTACTGCCCGTAACCGGGCAGTTTGCAGGGCTCCATGACCTTCTGCATGCCATCCGCACCGTCGGGCGCGTTGAACGGCACGATGTAATAGGTGTCGATGGGCTGGCCGATGCGATTGGTGAGGGAGGGGCCGTAACGGAAGTTCTTCACCGCGGTCACTGCGGCGTTGCCCAGGTCGCTCTTGGGGACCAGTTTGACCAGCTGCACGTTCATCGGCACGCCATCGGAACCTATGGTGTAGGTCACCGCCGCGCAGCCGGGCTTGTCCAGGTTGAGACCCGAGTTGGGCAGATCCGTATTCACCTGGGTATTGAGGCGAATCCAGTAGTGATACAGGTTCTCCGGCCCCACCCGATGGGCCGACTGCGCCCACGCGGATGCGGCGCAAGCCAGTGCCGGTACCAACAACAGGGAACGGATCAGACGGGGGGCGCGCGGGTTCATGGCGGATGCTCCGGTGGGGTTGGGGACGACAACAGTCTAGTCGCGCGACGTCCTGTTGGCGTCCCCTACCACTCAGAGATCGCGCATGCTGTCCACAGCGCCGCCGGCCCCTACCGAAAGCAGCTTCAGCGTGTTGGTGCCGCCGACGTGGCCCACGCGGTCGCCATAGGTGATGACCACGCTGTCGCCCTCGAGCAGCTTGCCCTGCCCGAACAGCAGGCGCACCGCGGCACGGGTGGAGGAAGCCATGCTCTGGTTCTCGCCATGGCTGAACTCCACCGCGCGCACGTCGCGCAGCACCTGCATGCGGCGGCGCGCGGCGGCGAACGGCGACAGGCCATAGATCGGCACCGCGCTGCGGTAGCGCGACAGCCATTGCGCGGTGGCGCCGGATTCGGTGAGCGCCACGATCGCGCGCACGCCCAACTGGGCGGCCAGCACCATGGCGGCCAGGGCGATCGCCTGGTCGGTGCGGCTGAGGTGGTGGCCGGCGCTGGCCAGGTCTTCCTTCGGCTCGAACTGGCGCTCGGCACCGAGGCAGATGCGCGCCATCGCCGCCACCGCCTTGTCGGGATGGGCGCCGGCGGCGGTTTCCTCGGACAGCATCACCGCATCGGTGCCGTCGATCACCGCGTTCGCCACGTCCAGCACTTCGGCGCGGGTGGGGATGGGCGAGCGCACCATCGACTGCAGCATCTGGGTGGCGGTGATGACGGCGCGATTGCGCAGCACCGTCTCGCGGATGATCTTCTTCTGCAGGCCGGGCAGCTCGGCATCGCCGATCTCCACGCCCAGGTCGCCGCGCGCCACCATCACCACGTCGGAGGCGTCGATGATCTCGCCCAGCACGGGGATGGCATCGGCGCGCTCGATCTTGGACACCAGCGCCGCGCTGCCGCCGGCCTCTTCCAGCAACCGCCGCGCAAGGTGCATGTCATCGGCCGAGCGCACGAAGGAGACGGCAAGGAAATCCGCGCCGATCTCGGCGGCAAGCTTGATGTCGGCCTTGTCCTTGTCCGACAGCGCCGAGACGGAGAGGCCGCCGCCCTGGCGGTTGAGGCCCTTGCGGTCCGACAGCTTGCCGCCCACCAGCACGGTGCAGCGCACCTCGGCGCCGACGACTTCGTTGACGGTGAGCGCCACCAGGCCGTCGTCCAGCAGCAACACGTCGCCGGGGCGCACGTCTTGCGGCAGACCAAGGTAGCTCACGCCCACGCGGTCGATGTCGCCGGGTGGCGCATCAACGCGGCAATCCAGCACGAAGGGCCGGCCGACCTCGAGCTGGATCGGGCCGTTCGCGAATTTCTCCACGCGGATCTTCGGACCCTGCAGGTCGGCCAGCACGCCTACTTCGCGGCCCGCGGCGGCTGCCGCCGCCTTCACCGCGGCAGCACGTGCACGGTGGTCGTCCGGCTGGCCATGCGAGAGGTTGAGCCGAACCACATCGACGCCGTTGGCGATGATGCTTTCGAGCATGCCCGGCGCGTCGGTGGCGGGTCCGAGGGTGGCGACGATCTTGGTGCGGCGGAGCGGTGTGTTGGTCATGCTGTGGCCTGGTGGACTATGGACGTCTAAATCCGATGGATTGCCGTGGAGGCTAACAGATGCCCGGCGCGATGCCAGCCTGCATTCGTATGCAGCTCCCCTGCGATGCGCTCACTGGGTCAGCGCGAGGTTCAGCACTTCGGCCAGGCGACGCCCGGCGATGCGCAGCTGGTTCTCGGCCACCGGCAGTTCGGCGTCGACGTAGGCCTGATCGATCTTGTGGCCATCCGGATAGAACCCCGGCGCGGCCGTGATGCGGCAGGACTCCTCGGCCCACTGCGCATAGGGGTTGTCCAGCGGCGCGCTGTTCGGCGGCAGCGCCACCGGGCCTTCCGCGTCCAGCTTCTGGGCATAGGCCTGCCACTCGAGCCCGCGCGTCTTCAGCATGCCCGAATCCCAAACCTTGTGCAGGTTGCTGCCTTTGCCTTCGAACTGCACCTGGTACTTGTTGCCGCCGAGATCGTCGCGATAGCCGTCGTGCAGCGGCTGGTGCTCGTCGCCCACGAAATGCACCACGAACTTCAGCGCCGCGAGGCGCGCCGCATCCGGCTGCGACTTGTCGCCGAGGATCGCCACGTAATGCGCCAGCCCGTCCACCACGCATTCGCCACCGGCACAATCGCGCGGCGGCACGTAGTCGCAATCCGGACCGCCACGGAAGTTGATGTAGTGAAGCTTGCGCGTCTGCTGCCACAGCGTGGCCATCGCCGGATCGTCCTGGATCTGGTCGGGCCAGCTGGCGATGTCGGCGAGCTGGGTGGTGTGGTCGGCCGCGAGCAGGTGTTCCACCTCGGCCTCGGCGGCCGGGCTCAGGTGCTTCTGCGCCAGGGCGGCGACGATGCTGTGCCCCAGCGGCCCCCAGGCCTGTGCGGCGGGAACGACGGCGAACACGGCCAGCGAGGTGACCAACAGGCGGCGGGAGAACTTCATGGCAGACACTTCGAACAAAGGGATCCGGGAGTGTGCCACAGCGTGCCGGGATCATCAGCGCGGCCGGCCCCAGCTAGGCTGGGGCGGAGAGCTGCCGCGTGGCCAGCGCGGTCAGCCCACCGGAATTCCGCCAGCCGGTGCGTTCCGCGGCCAGCTTTGATGAATCACGACTGCGCTTCCAGCGCCCCCGCATCCAGCGGCAGTTTCAGGAAGCGCCGCCCATCGCCGTCCGCCGGCGGCAATTCGCCTGCACGGATGTTCACCTGCAGCGCCGGCCAGAACAGCCGCGGCAGCGACAGCGTGGCGTCGCGGCGTTCGCGCAGTTCAACGAAATCCGCCTCGCTGGTGTCGGCGGAAAGATGCACGTTGCGCTCGCGTTGCTCGTGCACAGACACCCTGTCGCGCGGTGCAGCGCCGCCGGCGGGATAGTCATGGCAGAGGTATAGCTGCGTGTCGTCCGGCAATGCGTACAGCCGGCGTACCGAGGCATGCAACGCCGCTGCGCTGCCGCCGGGGAAATCGCAACGCGCGGTGCCCGCCGCCGGCGAGAACAGCGTGTCCCCGATGAACACCGCCGCGCCGACGCGATAGCTCACGCCATCCGCGGTATGGCCGGGCGTGGCCAGCACTTCGATCGTCAATTCGCCGAGCGGCAGCGTGTCGCCGTCGTGCAGCAGGCGGTCGAATGCCGAGCCGTCGGCCACGAACTCTTCCCCAAGCCCCAGCCGGCGCTTGAACCCGGCCTGCACCTCGACGATGCCCGCGCCGGCTGCCAGCGGCGCGCCGGTCTGCGCGCGCAGCCATGCCGCGGCGGTGAGATGGTCCGCATGCGCATGGGTTTCCAGTATCCATTTCAGGCGCAGCCCTTGCGCATGCAGATGGTCGAGCACCGCGTGCGCTGCCTCCGTGCCGATCCGGCCGCTGACCGGATCGAAATCCAGCACCGGGTCGATCACCACCGCCTCGCGGGCCGCGGGATCGCTGGCCACGTGCGTCCAGGTGCTGGTGGCCGCATGGAAGAAGGAGGCGACATTGGCAGGCATGGCAGGGCACCCGTGGAATGCATGCGCCGATGATAGCCGCCGCGGCGCAGGCAGCCGTGCCGGTTTCCCGCTAAAATCGCGGTTTTCCGGCCGCGCCGCGCGGCCGCCTTTCCCTGTAATCGGAGGACGCTGTCCCATGGCCATCAAGGTCGGCATCAACGGCTTCGGCCGCATCGGTCGCAACGTGCTGCGCGCTGCGGTGCAGAACTTCGGCAAGGACATCGAGATCGTCGCGATCAACGACCTGCTGGAACCGGACTACCTCGCCTACATGCTGCGCTACGACTCCGTGCACGGCCGCTTCAAGGGCGACGTGGCGATCGAGGGCGGCCAGCTGGTGGTCAACGGCAAGACGATCCGCCTCACCCAGGAGCGCGATCCCGCCGCGCTGAAATGGAACGAAGTGCAGGCCGACGTGGTGATCGAGTCCACCGGCCTGTTCCTCGACAAGGTCACCGCGCAGAAGCACCTGGACGCCGGCGCGAAGAAGGTGATCCTGTCCGCCCCGTCGAAGGACGACACGCCGATGTTCGTGTACGGCGTGAACGACAAGAGCTACAAGGGCGAGGCGATCATCTCCAACGCCAGCTGCACCACCAACTGCCTCGCGCCCATCGCCAAGGTGATGAACGACAAGTGGGGCATCAAGCGCGGCCTGATGACCACCGTGCACGCCGCCACCGCCACGCAGAAGACCGTGGACGGCCCGAGCAACAAGGACTGGCGCGGCGGCCGCGGCATCCTCGAGAACATCATCCCGTCCAGCACCGGCGCGGCCAAGGCCGTGGGCGTGGTGATCCCCGAGCTCAACAAGAAGCTCACCGGCATGAGCTTCCGCGTGCCGACCTCGGACGTGTCCGTAGTCGACCTCACCTGCGAACTGGAAAAGCCCGCCACCTACGCGGAAATCTGCGCGGAAATGAAGGCGCAGTCGCAGGGCGCGCTGAAGGGCGTGCTGGGCTACACCGAAGACAAGGTGGTCGCCACCGATTTCCGCGGCGAAACCTGCACCTCGGTGTTCGACGCCGACGCCGGTATCGCGCTGGACAGCACCTTCGTGAAACTGGTGAGCTGGTACGACAACGAGTGGGGCTACAGCAACAAGTGCCTGGAAATGGTGCGCGTGGTGGCGAAGTAAGCCAACGCGGCGCCCTTGCGATCGGCCTTGATCGCGGGAGCCGGACCGACCGCCCTTCATGGCGACCGTGCCCTCAAGCAAAAAGCCCGCGCCAGCGGGCTTTTTGCTTTCACTCCCAAGCGGTCGGCACCGAAACCACGACCGCCAAGCCGGCATGCCACCCACGGACAGATTGCCGCAGGCGCCTGGCCGTGGTCACCCTGATGCGCACATTTGCGAAAATGCCCGTACGGGGCGCAGAGCTGCCCCAGCAGAAGACAAGCAAGCCATGACTACGCTCGACGAAACCCGCATCGCCACCCTGGTCGACTGCTTCTACGACAAGGTGCGTGCCGACGCGTCCATCGGCCCGATCTTCAATGCCGCCGTGCATGACTGGCCGGAACACAAGGCGCTGCTGACCCGTTTCTGGTGCTCGGTGGCGCTCGGCGCCCAGAGTTACCGCGGCAATCCGATGGCGGTGCATCGCGGCCAGACCGCGATCCGCGCCGTCCACTTCGCCCGCTGGCTGGAGCTGTGGCGCGAAACCACCTGCGAAGTGCTGGACGAAGACGATGCCGCGCGGATGCAGGACTTTGCCGACCGCATCGGCCGCAGCCTGCGCATGGGCATGGGCCTGCCCGAGCGGCTGGACGTGCGGCCGCTGGGCATTCCGGTAGTGAACGCGAAGCCTTGAATCACTGCGCCTTGGCGTGCTCTTCCGCCAGTCGCGCGTCGAGGTTCTGCGTCGCGGTGGCGGCATAGTCTCGGCAGGCTTGCGGGTCGATCAGCGGCGCCGCGTCCGTCGGCGATTTGCGCCGGGCCACTTTTTCCCAGAAGCCGCTGGCGTCGGGATGCGGCGTGAGCAGGATGTCGCAAGGCAGCGCGGCAACGGCGGCGATGCCCTTGCGGAAATTGGCGACGTAGGCGGGATGGTCGGTGAAGCGATAACCCGGCGCGCTGAAGGCGCTGAGGCTGTCGGCATAGGCCATGCGCAGGCAGCGGCGGCGCTCGCAGGAAACCCATGTCCACGAGGTGCTGCCCGCCGTGTGGCCGGGCGTGTAGTGCGCCGTGATCGCCACGTTGCCCAAGTGCACGACCTCGCCGTCGCGCACCACCCGCACCTGCTTCACCGGCTGGAAATAGGGCATGGCACCGAATTGCGGATCGCTGGGGTCGGCACCGCCCAGGGCGAGTTCGCGCGCACCGGCCATACTGGTCAGCACCTGCGCACCGGTGGCCGCCTGCAGCGCGGCGATGCCGCCGGCGTGGTCGGCATGCGGGTGCGAGTTGAGTATCCACTTCACATCGCGCACGCGGAAACTGAGCTGGCGGATGTGCGCCTCGATCACCGGCGCGGATTCCGCCAGGTCTCCATCGAACAGCGCCAGCCCTTGCCCGGTATCCACCAGCAACGACGTCAGTCCATACGGCCCCACGTACCAGACGTTGCCGTAGATGCGAAACGGCTTCTGCGGCGCATTCCACTGGCTGTGTGGAATGCCGTCCGCGGATGGCCCGGGCTGCCCGGCATGCGCCGCGGGCAGGGCCAGGCCAAACGCCAGCGCGGTGGCAACGGGCAATCGCAAATGCATGGGGGCTCTCCTTGGCGACGGTTGCGCAGCATCGCCGCCGCAGCTGACTCGCCGCGGGCGCAATGCTGGCATTTCGCGGATGGCGCTCAGCGATGCCGGGCGCGGCGGCGCCACAGCAGCAGGCCGAAGCCGAGCAGTGCGATGACAAGCCATACAACGACGGGCAACGTGCCGCTGCCCAACCATGGGATAGCGGCAAGCACGCCGACCGCCAACAGGCTGCCGCCAAGCGCGGACGCCGCATCGATCCGTGCCGCGCCGCGTCCAAGCAACAGGCCCGCACCCAAAGCCGCCAGCAGCACGGCAAACACGCGACGCAGCCAGACCATCGCGGGCCGTTCCGCCATGTCGGGACGCATGTCCACCAGCGCGCTGTTGCCCACGTCCACTTCATAGCCTTTGCCGTCGGCCGTCTCCGGCGGCACCACCAGGCGGTCGCCGTCGACGCGGGCGATCACCGTGACTTCCTGCAGCGGTACCGCGCTCCAGCTGATGCGCAGATCGCCGAGGCGCGGAGCGGCCGGTGTGGAGCTGGTCACCAAGGCATCGTCGTGCAGGGCAAAGCTGGCGGCGAGGTTGGACGGCAGCGACTTGATGTTCGGCGCAACCGGCTCGCTGCTCGGCAATGCATCCACCAGAGCGGGATCCAGTCTGTAACCGTCCAGCTCCACCCTGCCGGCATCGAAGCGCTTGCCGGCAATGGGGAACGGCCCGGGATTGGCGTGTCCCGCCGGTTGCGCGAAGCGGCTCGAGTCCTGCGGCGTGTCCGCCCAGTCCAATTCGTAGGTCACGCTGCCGCCCAGGCGCAACTCGTGCCACTGGAACATCTGCACGTGGCGCGTCAGCACCGGCGTGGCGGCCTGCTGGTTGAAGTCGGCGTCATAAGGCGACTCGACCACGCGCGGCGTGCCGCTGATGCGCACCGTCTTGCCCTGCAGGTCCGCGTTCGGCTCCGCGTCGGCACCGAGATCCAGCACCGCACCACCGTGCTGCTGCAACGCAGCCTGGTAGCTCACCAGGCTGCGCTCCGTGTTCACCGCCAGCGCCACGCCAAGAACCAGCAACACCACGCCGGCGACGATGAGCAGCGGGCCGCGCGGCAAGGTGTCGGTACGCATCAGGTCAGGCTCCCGCTCAATTCGGTTCGTTCGTCCGCGCAACCGTAGCGGCCACGCTCGTCGCGCACCACGCGGGCCGAGGCGCAGGCGTGGTCGTGGGTGAAGAACAGCCGTACGTCGCGTGCCAGCTTGTCGTCGAGGAAGACGCGCTTCTCGTCGATCAGCTTCTCGGGGTAGCGGTCGTAGCCCATGGTGATCGGCAGATGCACCCACGACCGGCCGGGGATCAGGTCGGCGCAGAACACCACGCCGCCGATTTCCGCCAGCATCAGGCCTGGTGTATGGCCGTCCGAATAGCTGAAACGCACGGCATCGCCCAGCGATTTCGAATACTCGCCATCCACCAATTCCAGCCGGCCGCTGTCCACCAGCAACTGCGTGAGTTCCGGGATGAACGAGGCGCGGTCGCGCGGATGCGGCTTCAGTGCGCGCTGCCAATGCGCCGCACCCGCCACGAAGGTGGCATTGGGGAACAGCAGTCGCGGCGGCTGACCTTCCTGCCACGCGGCGAGCAAACCGCCGGCATGGTCGAAATGCAGGTGCGACAGCACCACGGCGTGGACGTCCTCGTGCGAAAGACCCACGGCAGCCAGCGAATCGAGCAGCACGTGACGCTCCTCCACCACGCCATAGCGTTCGCGCAGCGCCGGCTCGAAGAACGCGCCGATGCCGGTCTCGAACAGCACGTTGCGGCCGGGCACGCCGTCCACCGTCACGCCCTTCACCAGCAGGCAGCGGCAGGCCAGCGGGATGCGGTTCTGCTCATCGGGCGCGATCCAGCGCGACCACATCGCCTTGGGCGCGTTGCCGAACATCGCGCCGCCGTCGAGCTTCTGCGAGTTGCCTGGGATCGAGAAGAATTCCATTACCGACTCCACCTGAGCATCGTCGCGATTTCTCCGTGACGATTCAGTCACCGACCCGGCTTGCGCCGGGATGTCGAAGGGTTACTCCACCTTGCCCAGACCCGACGGCCGGCGCGGATCGCTGGCGGCATCGAGCTTGTTGTCGCGATGGTCCCAGGTCACCACGTTCATGAAGCCCCAGGCTTCGCGCGGCTTCAGCGTGTAGCCCATCTTCCGCAGCGAGTCGCTGGTGGCGGCGTCGAACACGCCGTCCTCCACGTCGACCACGTCGGGCAGGAACTGATGGTGGAAGCGCTTGTCCGCCGCGATCTGCTGGGCGCTCTGGCCGTCGATGAAATGCAGGATGCCTTCCAGCACCTGCGTGATGATGGTGGAGCCGCCGGGCGAACCGATCACCGCGCTGCGATCCTTGCCGATCACGATGCTGGGCGACATCGAGGACAGCATGCGCTTGCCGCCCTCCGGCGCGTTCGCCTTGCTGCCCAGCAGGCCATAGACATTGGGCTTGTTCGGCACCAGGGCGAAGTCGTCCATCTCGTCGTTGAGCAGCACGCCGGTGCCCTTGGCGACGAAGGTGGAGCCGAGGATGTAGTTCACGGTGGAGGTGATCCCCACCATGTTGCCGTCCTTGTCGATGATCGAGAAATGCGTGGTGTGCATGCCCGGATCCTGCGCCGGGCCGTGCGGCAGCATGGACGAGGGCGTGGCCTGGTCGGGCAGGATGCTCTGGCGCAGGCCGTCGGCGTAGTACGGCGACAGCAGCATGTCCAGCGGCATCTTCACGAAGTCGGGATCGCCGAGGTAGTCGTTGTGGTCGCGGAACGCGCGGCGCATCGCCTCGACGATGTAGTGCACGCGGTGCGCCTGGTCCATCTGCGCGAGGTCGTAGCCGCGCAGGATGTTGAGGATCTCGGCGATCGCCACGCCGCCGGAGGACGGCGGCGGCGCGGTGACGATCTGGTAGCCCCGGTAGTCGACGGTGATGGGCGTGCGTTCCTTGGCGCGGTAGTTCGCCAGGTCCTGCAGCGTCCAGTTGCCGCCGGCGGCATGCACCGCATCGACCAGCTTCTGCGCCGTTTCGCCCCGGTAGAAGCCCGCGTCGCCCTGCTCGGCGATCAGCTCCCAGGTATGCGCCTGGTCCGGGTCACGCCAGATCTCGCCAGTCGCGGGCGGCTGGCCGTTCGGCAGGAACTTGGCGGCGGAAGCGGGCCAGCGTTCCAGGTTCTTCTGCTCTTCCTTGATCGAACCCAGCAGGCGCGGGTCCGGCTTGAAGCCATCGCGCGCGATGCGGATGGCCGGCGCCAGCGACACGCTCAACGGCAGCTTGCCGTAGCGCTTGGCCAACAGCGCCAGGCCCGCGGGTTCGCCCGGAATGCCGGCGGAGAGCGGCCCCTTCAGCGCCGTGTCGCGGTTCGGCGTGCCGTCGGGGTTTAGGTAATCTTTCGGGTTCACCGCCATCGGCGCCATTTCGCGCGCATCGATGAACACGTTGCGGTTGCCCTTGGCGATGTGCAGCGTGGCCATGAAGCCGCCGCCGATGCCCGAACTCTCCGGCTCCACCACCGACAGCGTGGAAGCCACCGCCACCGCCGCGTCGAACGCGTTGCCGCCCTTGGCCAGCACTTCGAAACCGGCGTTGGTGGCCATGAAGTTGGCGCTGGCGATGCCGGCATGACCGGGGCGTTGCGCCATCGCGGTGGATGGCGAGGCCTTGGGCGCGCCATCGGCCGCCATGGCCGCGCCGCCGCCGGCCAGCAACAGGCCGAGCAGCAAGGCGCGGCTGCGCAGGGAGAAGTTCATGCGCCGGGCTCCTGACTCATGAGGTGGCGGTACTTGAGTTCGAGCGCGTCGCGCGACTCGGTGTGCGCAGGGTCGACGATGATGCATTCGACCGGGCACACCTCGATGCATTGGGGTTCGTCATGGTGACCGACGCATTCCGTGCACAGCGCGGGGTCGATCACGTAGAACTCCTCGCCCAGCGAGATCGCCTTGTTCGGGCAGACGGGTTCGCAGACGTCGCAGTTGACGCAGGTATCGAGGATCTTGAGAGACATCGTTTCACGCGGCGCGGCGTGCGGCGAAGGCATGGCGCCTCCGTCGCACGGCCGGCCGTTCGATCACATCTGCACGAAACGGACGGTGGCGCCAGTCGGCTTGACCGCGTCCTCGACGCGCTGCTCGTCGGCCTTGTCGCCGATGAACAGCACGATCACGTCCTTGAAGGTACCCGGCTGGGCATCCTTGAACGCGGCCACCAGCAGGTCGGCGGTGGTGGCGGACACCGGGCCGGCGAAGGCCAGCAGGTTGCCCGGGGTGACGCCGCGGGCCACCGTGTCCTGCACGTTCTTCAGCTGACGATCGTTCTGCGCCTTGTCATCGTCGGTCTGGCCCGGGGTCACCAGGTAGGCATAGGGCTGCTGCGCGGCCATGCCCTGCAGGTTCTTCTGCACCAGCTGGCCCAGGTAGGTATCCCAGCCCTTGGTATCGCTGATGTTGGTGGGCTTGGTCGCGGCAGCGGCCTGCGGCGCGGCCTGCTGGTCCTGGTCGGAGCCCTGCGAGCAGCCGCCCAGGGCGATGCCGGCGGTCAGCGCGATGGCGGCGATGAGAGCGAACTTACGCATGATGGTCACCTTCTTCTGTTTCAGGTTGCTTGGGGAGGCCGACGCTGCGGCCCTTGTGCCAGCGCTGACGCATGGCCTGTTGCACCGCCGGATGCACGAAACCGGAGATATCGCCGCCAAGGCGGCCGATCTCGCGCACCAGCGACGAGGAAATGAAACTGTATTGTTCCGCCGGCGTGAGAAACAGCGTCTCCGCACGCGGGATCAGATGCCGGTTCATGCTGGCCAGCTGGAATTCGTATTCGAAGTCCGACACCGCGCGCAAACCGCGGATGATCACGCCCGCGTCGATCTCCACCACGAAATCGGCCAGCAGGCTGTCGAAGCCGCGCACCTCGACGTTGCGCAGGTCGGCCAGCGCCAGCCGCGCCAGCGCGATGCGCTCGTTGAGGCTGAAGCCCGGCCCCTTGCTGGAGCTTTCGGCCACCGCCACCACCACGCGATCGAACAGCGGCGCGGCACGCGCCACCAGGTCGGCATGGCCGTTGGTGATCGGATCGAACGTGCCCGGATAGACGGCCAGGCGGGGATTGCCGAAGGATTTGTTCACGGCGACGCGGCGATTGCGGAAACGGGCCTAGCTTAACGGAAGCGCACGCCGATAGAGCGCAAAGCGCACCTCGCCGGCATGGCCCTCGCGGTGCAGCGACCAGCTCGCCGGCAGGGTTGGCGCCACATCGCGCGGCGACTCCACATAGACCCACGCCTGGGCGGCCAGCCAACCGCCCTGCTCCAGGCCCTGCGCCAAGGCGCCCCACAAGTTGAGCGCGAACGGCGGATCGAGGAAAGCCAGGTCGAACGGACGCGCCGTGCCGCGCAGGAACCCCTGCGCATCCGTCGCCGCCACCTCGCCACCCATGGCCTTCAGCCGCCGCAGGTTGTCGCGCACTGCCCGCGCCGCCCGCGCTTCCGGCTCGACGAAGCAGGCGGACGCCGCGCCGCGCGACAGCGCCTCGATGCCCAGCGCGCCCGTGCCGGCGCACAGGTCCAACACGCGCGCGCCCTCGATCATCGGCGCCAGCCAGTTGAACAGCGTTTCGCGCACCCGCTCCGGCGTGGGCCGCAGGCCCGGCAGCCCGGGGACATCCAGCCGCGAGTTGCGCAGGCTGCCGCCGACGATGCGGATACGGCCGCTCACGCGGCCTGCCCCGGCTCAGCGGCCGGTACGGATGGGGGTGTTAGCATGCCGCCCATTGTCTTTGAATCGCCCCCGCAATGCTCAATTTCTGGAAGAAGAAACCCGCCGAAACCCCGCCTGTCGCCGCGCCCGAAGCGCCGGCGGCGGACGCTCCCCCGGAAGCCGCCGCCCCGATCGAAGCGCCTGCCGAAATCGCCGCCAGCGAACCGGCCGAAGCCGCTTCGGCCAAGCGCAGCTGGCGCGAGCGTCTTGCCGGGAGCGCACTGGGCCGCGGCCTGGGCTCGCTGTTCAACCGCAATCCCCAGCTCGACGACGACCTGCTCGACGAACTGGAAACCACGCTGATCACCGCCGACGTGGGCGTGGAAGCCAGCACCGCGCTGGTGGAAGACCTGCGCAGGCGCATGCACAAGCGCGAGTTCGCCGACGCCGCCGAGTTGCGCAACGCACTGCGCGAGGCACTGGTGGCGCTGCTCAAGCCGGTGCAGCAGCCGCTGGATCCTTCCGGCCGCAAACCCTTCGTGGTGCTCACCGTGGGCATCAACGGCGTGGGCAAGACCACGACCATCGGCAAACTCGCACGCAGGTGGCGCGACGAAGGCCGCAACGTGCTGTTGGCCGCGGGCGACACTTTCCGCGCCGCTGCCGTGGAGCAGCTCAAGACCTGGGGCGAGCGCAATGCCGTGCCGGTGATCTCGCAGGGCCAGGACGCCGACGCCGCCAGCGTGATCTTCGACGCGCTGCAGGCGGCGCGTTCGCGCGGCGCCGACGTGCTGGTCGCCGATACCGCCGGCCGCCTGCACACCCAGGGCGGCCTGATGGACGAGCTGGGCAAGATCGCCCGCGTGCTGAAGAAGCTCGACCCCGAGGCGCCGCACGAGGTGCTGATGGTGATCGACGGCACCACCGGCCAGAACGCGGTGAACCAGGTTCGCCAGTTCCGCCAGATCGTCGGCGTCACCGGCCTGGTGGTCACCAAGCTCGATGGCACCGCCAAGGGTGGCGTGGTGTTCGCGCTGGCGCGCGAGTTCGGCCTGCCGATCCGCTTCGTGGGCCTGGGCGAAACCGCCACCGACCTGCGGACCTTCGATGCCGCCGCCTTCGTCGACGGCCTGCTGCCCGCGGCCGGCCATGGTTGACGCGGAGCCGACGTGACACGCGGACTGCGCCGCCTGCTGGTGGCCGCGAGCGCGCTGGCGCTCGTCGTGCTGTCGGCCATGGCCGTCTCGGTCTACCTGCTGCTGCAGCCCGACCGCTTCACCGTGATGCTGCAGCAGCAGGCACATGAAGCCGGCCTCGAACTGAGCCTGGGCAGCCCTGCCAGTCCGACCGTGTTTCCGCGTCCCGCACTGGAACTGCGCGGCATCACGCTGATTGCCGAAGGCTCGGACGACCCCATCCTGCTGGCCTCGCGTGGCCGCCTGGTGCTGCCGTGGAGCACCCTGCTCGGCGGCCCCGTCGCCATCACGCAGATGGAAGTCGACGAACCGCGCGTGGACCTGGCCGCCCTGCAGAACTGGCTGGCCGCCCAGCCGTCGCAGCCGGCGGATGCCGCCCCGGCGATTCCACGCATCGACACCGGCATCCGCATCACGCGCGGCAGCGTGGTGCACGGCGACCAGTCGCTGCTCAACAACGTCACGCTGACCGTGGGCACGCTGGTGCCCGATCGCCAGTTCCCGCTCGACATGTCGGCCGTCACGGCCACCGGCACGCCGCTGCAGTTGCGGCTCACCGCCACGCCGCACATGCAGGGCAACACGCTGCAGTTGAACGACGTCCAGCTGCACCTGTCGCAAGGCGGCGACAGCACGCTTGCGCTGCGCGGCGATGCCCGCTGGCGCGGCGCGGCCAACGCGGAAGCCCAACTCGGCGGCAAACTCGACCAGGCCGACGCCGGCAGCCACGACATCACGCTCACGCTCACGCCCGCCGACCAGACCAATCCGCTGCTGCTGCACCTCAAGCTGGACGGCCAGGACAACCACGCCGACCTGAGCCTGCCGCCGCTGGCATTGGCGCACTGGTGGGGCACGCTGAATACACCGCCCGACCCGCAGACGGCATCCCAACCCGAACTCCCGCCCGGCAACGGTACGTTGCGCGTGTCCAAGCTGCAGATCGGCAGCCTGGGCATCACCGGCCTCAGCGTGCAGACCGGCGCCAGCGCCCCCGCCGCGGCCGGCACCGCGGCGATCAAGCCCGACGCCGACGGCACCGCCAAGTGAACCGCTTCGCCGATGCGCTGCTGGCCTGGTTCGACGACCATGGCCGCCACGACCTGCCCTGGCAGGCCACGCTGGACCATGGCCAACGCGACGCCTATCGCGTGTGGTTGTCCGAGATCATGCTGCAGCAGACGCAGGTGGTCACCGTGATCGGCTACTTCGAGCGCTTCGTCGCCGCGCTGCCCACCCTGCGCGACCTCGCCGCCGCGCCGGAAGACCAGGTGCTCGCGCTGTGGGCCGGCCTGGGCTACTACCGCCGTGCGCGTTTCCTGCATCGCGCCGCGCAACTCTGCGTGGAACGCCATGGCAGTGAACTGCCGCGCGATTTCGACGCACTGGCCGCGCTGCCAGGCATCGGCCGCTCCACCGCAGGCGCGATACTCGCGCAGGCGCATGGCCTGTGCTTTCCCATCCTCGACGGCAACGTGAAACGCGTGCTGACGCGCTACCACGGCATCCACGGCCATCCCGGCGGGAGTGCGGTGGAAAAGCAGCTCTGGCAACACGCCGACGCACACACGCCAGCCCTGCGCGCAGCCGACTACACGCAAGCCATCATGGATCTGGGCGCCACCGTGTGCACGCGCGCCAGGCCGCGCTGCGAGGCGTGCCCGCTGGCTGCGGATTGCGTCGCCCTGCGCGATGGCCTCGTCGCGCAATTGCCATCGCCGAAGCCGGCGAAGGCCGCGCCCACGCGCGAAACCGTGATGCTGATACTGCGCGACACACTGGGCCGCGTACTGCTGGAACGGCGCGGCCTGCAAGGCGTATGGCCCGGCCTGTGGAGCCTGCCCGAAGCCGCCGGCATGACTGCCGCATGGCGGCACGCGCGGCAGCACGCACGCATCGACGATGCGCAGGCACTCGCACCTTTCGTACATGTGTTCAGCCATTACCGGCTGCGCATCGAACCCCTGTTGTTCGACGGTGCGACAGCCGTGCCCGGCATCGCCGATAATTCCGGTCTGCGCTGGTGCGATGCCGGCGAACTCGCCGCGCTCGGCCTGCCCGCCCCCGTGCGCAAGCTGCTGCAGAATCTCGAAGGACCCGCCCCATGAGCCGCATCATCCATTGCGCCAAACTCGGCATCGACGCCGAAGGCCTCGACTTCGCACCCTGGCCCGGCCCGCTGGGCCAGCGCATCTACGCCGGCATCAGCAAGCCGGCGTGGCAGCAATGGCTGGCACACCAGACCATGCTCATCAACGAAAACCGGCTCAACCCGCTGGATCCGAACGCGCGCAAATACCTCGCCGAACAGATGGAGAAATACCTGTTCGGCGGCGACGTGGACCAGGCCGTCGGCTACACCCTGCCCGGCTCCGAGTCTTGACGGCAAGCCGTGCATTCGGTCTAATGCACGGCTCCACGCGGTGCACGGCGCCCTTCACGGCCCATCCGCAGTGACCCAAATTCGGCCGGGTAGCTCAGTTGGTAGAGCAGGGGATTGAAAATCCCCGTGTCGGCGGTTCGATTCCGTCCCCGGCCACCATCGATTCCAACGAAAAAGCCCACTCGCTCGAGTGGGCTTTTTCGTTGATGGCATCCTGCTTGCAGTACTGGCACAGCCATACCGCAGCCGTCGCGATTCTCGCGAAAACCATGGCACCGAGAACCCGTGTTTCCGCCGTGTGCGGCCTGCCGCACGCACCGCAAGGAAACATCATTCATCGTACTATTTGAAGCGCCAGATTCATGCGGATCTGGCGGCGTTCTGGGCGCCGATCAGGCGATCAGATGCCCGACCCCCTCGGGGTGGCGATCAAGGGAAGCTTCTGCCGACGAACCATTCATCCTGGATGGTTAGCCGCTCGTGCCGCGCCTGCTTCCCCAAGGGGATTCTTGATTTCGAGCAAGAGTTGCTCTTTCACCAACTTGAGGAATTCATCATGCGCATGATCACCCGTGCAGTCTTCGCCGTGTCCATCGCCATCGCCACCGGCACCGCCCTGGCGGCCACGCCCGCCACCGGTCTCGGCCAGTCCTGGCCGAATGCAAGCGACGTCAGCACCAGCCCGAACTTCCATGTCTACGTATTTGCCCTTGGAGGCGTCAAATACATCCAGGTCAACGATCTGAACGGCAACGTGCTCGGCAGTGTAGGCACCGCCGGCGGCCAGTTCATCACGCTGCCGATCGGGCGTTATGCTCAACAGGTCGCCACGCCCAGCCAGCCGGCCGCCGTGACCACGGACGCCACACCCGCCGCCGCACCCGCCACGGTCTACAACGACGGCACCACCGCGGTGACGGCCACGCCGATGACTGACGGCACCATGGCCCTCAGTGCCGCGGCAGCCAACCAGCCGTGCAACGACCCGGTCGACTGCAGCATGAAGGGGGTTACCGGCCAGTCGAACGCCATCTCCGCCACTACGCCCGCCACGGTCTACAACAACCGCGCCACGGCGATGACGGCCGCACCGATGAGTGGTGGCACCATGACCCCCGCGGCAACCAGCCAGCCGTGCGACGACCCGGTCGACTGCAGCATGAAGGGGGTTACCGGCCAGTCGAACGCCGCCTCCGCCGCTGCGCCCGCCACGGTCTACAACAACCGCTCCACGGCGGTGACGGCCGCGCCGATGACTGGTGGCACCATGACCCCCGCGGCAGCCAGCCAGCCGTGCGACGACCCGGTCGACTGCAGCATGAAGGGCATCACCGGCCAGTAAGGTTCGCAGCCACCCCCGCGTCAATCGCGGGGGTGGTTCGGCTCCAGGAACGAAACCAGCATCCGCCAGCCGTCGTGGATGACGCGTTCGCGCACCTGGCCGTCAAACGTGGCGGCACGATCCTCGATCGCCTTGCGACCCAGCCCGGTGGTGCTGATCCGCAGGCGCTGCCGCAACGCCAGCCAGTCGACATGCATCGTCCGCTCCAGGTTCCGCCGGGCGTCGATCATCACCACTACCCAGGGACGTCCCCGGGCGCCGCAGCGGACCTTCACTAGGACATCCGAAGGCTCATGCTTGATGCAAGCCTCCGCGACGGCCTCGCACACCACGCGGTAAACCGCCAGATTCATGGTCTGCGAGAGAACGCTCGCCGGCCCTCGCAAATCGCACCAGTACTTGATGCCGCCCTCGTGGAGCGTCCGCGCCAGCGCGCCCTGGCTCAAAGCCCCGGCCAGGCCGCGCTCGTGCAGCATGGAAGGATCCAGACTGTCCGTCAGCAGAAAAAGCTGTTCCTGGGCCTGTTCGACGTCCCGGCGGTAGCCCGAACCGTCCACCACGTGCAGCGTCTGACGCTCCTTCTTGGGCATCTTGTTGAAGATGCCATGCGAGAGGCTGCGGAATTGATTCAAGGCCTGCGCCGTGATCTGCAGCTGGGCCTCGCCCAGGGCCGCATTGCGCTGCGCCAGCGCCATGGCCATGCGCGAATCGAAACGCTCCTGCTCGACCCACCGGTTCAGGGCAGCCATGCGCGCGCCCACCAGCAGCATGGTCGAAACGGCCATGGCCACCAGGGTCTCGGCCTGCATGGTGATGCGGTCGTTGGTGGCGGGCATCAACGTCACGATGCCCAGGCTGGCCAGGGTGCCGGCCACCGCCGCCCCCTGCCAACCGTACCGGAACGCCATGAAGATCACCGGCACGAACATGGCCATCTGTGCCATGGCGCGGATCTGGGGATCGCGCAGGCCCAGCCAGACCAGGAATGCCACGAGCGGGAGCACTCCCAACATGCTCTCCAGCAGGAAGCGGCTT
Organism: Rhodanobacter sp. DHG33; assembly: GCF_014843005.1. Lineage (GTDB taxonomy): Bacteria > Pseudomonadota > Gammaproteobacteria > Xanthomonadales > Rhodanobacteraceae > Rhodanobacter_A. The sequence goes on from NZ_JACYXM010000001.1 coordinate 452,977, forward strand.
CCCAGCAGCCCATGCAGCCAGTGCCGCCACCGGAAGTTGGCGGCCGCGAAGCTCTGGTAGATCACCAGTGCAATGGGCGCCACCGTGAGCACGCCCATGAAGTTGCCCAGCACCATGCGTGCCGTCACCTCGCCGTAGTGAATGACATAGCCCGGCGGGAGCGACGCGAACTGCAGTTCGACGATCGTTTCGACCGTCGAAATGATGGCAATGATCAACGCGCACAGGACGAAGGCCGGCATGTTGACCGTCCCTTTGGACGGGAACAGCTGCCGGTGCTCCCGGAACCACCACACCACGGGAGCCTCGTAAGCCAGCGAGGGAATCGTGTTGAGCAAGGCCCAGCACGCCCCGTATCGATCGAAGCAGGTGTAGCTGATGAAGGCCAGGCGCCCGGTATCCGCAATGAACAGCGCCGGCCAGTAGCGGTACGGCACGAGCATCAACACCGCGAGGTGAAGCCCGGTCAGGATGAACCAGTGTTGGACTGAAACCGCGCGAAACAGGTACAGCGCCCCCAGGTAGGCACCGCCTACCAGAGCTTGCCGCAACATGGTCCCCAACCATGACCCACCGCGCATGACGCTCCCCCCAAAAGCTAGATCACACAGCCGCCTCTGCAAGACAGACACGAAACAGTCACCTGTAATCGTAGCCTGAAAATCGCGGCGCTGGGTTACGGCCTGCTCCCGGGCGAACCCGGGCTTGTGACACTGTGAGGTACCTCACGTGTCAGATTGGGCGTGGAGGGATGGATCGAAATTCTTTACGCGAGCGCCTGTTGGCGGAAATGCCGCGCAAACCGGACGCTTAAGTCGCCTGCTTCCCGTAGCGGTACTCCACCAGCAGCCACAGCTTGCGCTGGTTCACGGTGAAGCCGTCGGCGCGATAGTCGCCGTATTGCAGCTCCAGACCGAGATGGGGGCTGATGCTGGCCAGCAGACCGACGTCGGTTTCGTAACCGTAGCGCGCGCCGCTGCCGCTGGCGGGCTGGAAGTCGTGCTGGGTGACTTGCCAGCCCAGCCGCTGCCACGGCAACTGGCCATGGATGCCCACGTAGCGGTCCCGCAAGCCGTGCGGCGGGATGCTGAACACGCCGACCCAGCCGTCGAAGCTGTGCCCCGCGCCGTAGGCGATGTTGAAAGCGTTGCGGCCGTTGCCGCCCAGCAGTTCCTCGCCCGCACGCGCGGAGATGGCGGGCAAGCCGTAGTCGAGTTCGTAGAGGTGATAGGGCAGGCTGAAGCGCGCAGGGTTGTTGGCATAGTCGTACTGGCGGGCGGCCTCCGCCGTCCAGCTCAACTTCGTCTGCCCGGCAGGCGCGCTGCCGACCCAGCGCGCGCCTTCGGTACGCACGGAATCGGCTGTCTGGGTGAGGTTCTTCATGAAATAGGCGTACCCGGTCAGGCTGCCCAGCGGTAGCGCCTGGGTCACGTGCAGCAGCTTGCCGTCGAGTTTCCAGCGACGCTGGTCGATGTCCGGAAAATCCGCGCCCACGGTGCGGTTGACCTGGCCTACCCAGCCCCAGCCTATCGTGGTGGTAGGGGTCGGCCTTATGTAACCGGTGACGCCGTCGAACGATTGCGGGTTCTGGCGCCAGGGGTTGGAGCTGAAGAAGCGCCGGTCGTCGAGATTCAGGTATTGCCTGCCGGCGCGGATGCCGAACGCGTCGTTCGCATAGCCGACCCATGCACTGCTGACTTCGGTGGAACGCGGATCGGGTTCGGCCGGATAAGGCGTACGCCGGCCCGTGGTGTCGTTGTACTGGCGTCCGAACAAGGGATGCACCGTCGTGCCTTCGGCGTACGCGGCGAAACCGGGCGCGAATGCCCACAGGTAGCCCAATTGCAGGCGCAGGGTATGGGCATGGCCGGTATTCGCCATGTTGGCCTGGTGCAGGGTGCTGTCGCGGTAACGCAGGTCGATGTAGGGCGTACCGTCGTCGGCATGGGCGAGCGGCGCAAGCAGCAGGCCGGCGAGCAGCCACAGGATGCGTCTTCGCATTCAGAATCACTCCTCGTGAAAGGGAGTTCCGAGTGTTGGGACAAATGGGCGACCAAAAAAATGAATCCTCGCCATGTCGATATGACACCCGCTTATCCAGGCGTGTCGGGCGCGAATCGCAGTGTCGGGACTGCGATTCGGGTGGCGCGATGCGTCCCATGAACGGCCTCGGATGAACGACTGTTCACGCTGTCACCGCTCTGCCACCCGCGGATCATCGGCGAGCCACGCACGCCGGCGAAACTCCCGCGCACTGTCCGCGAGTGCTGCACCCATGCCTGCGCAATACGTTGCACCCTCGAAATTCGGCCTGTTTCGCATCGTGCGGCATGGAGGACGCTGGCGCAGCCTGCTGGAGGGTTGCGAACTGGCGCGGCACGACGATGCCGCCGCGGCGCTGGCCTATCTGCAGGCGAGTTGCCCGCGTGCGCGGTTGCCGGCTGCCTTGGACGAGTGGCGCTACCTGGCCGGGCCGCCGGCGCGGCTGGAGCACGCCAGCATCAACGACGAGGGTTGGCTGCAGACCGGTTGAAGCTCAGGCCGCAACCGCTTCGGCTCCATCGGCGGAAAGACGATCGAGCATGCCGCGCGCCATTTCGCGCTCGCCCGACACCACGAGATTCGCTCCCTGCTCGTGCAGATGTGCGGCAGCGGCGCCGGAACCTGCACGCGCGCAGATCGTCAGCTGCGGATTGAGCTGGCGCGCAGCACGCACGATCTCGCCGGCTTCGAATGCATCGGGGACAGTCACCAGCAGCGCCCTCGCGGCGCCGAGGTTGGCGGCAGTCAGCGCTTCGTCGGACGAGGCCGGACCGGAAACGGCACGGATGCCCAGCTCGCGCAGCGCCTCGACCCGCTCGCGTTCCATTTCCATCACCAGCAAAGGGGCGCCGTGCGTACGAAGTTCTTCGCACAACAAGCGCCCCACCCGTCCGTAACCCACCACCACGACATGGCCGGACAGATCGCCGGCCTGCACGGGGACCGCCTCGCTGGGAGGCGCCATCGCATCTTCCGTCGTCGCTTCGCGCGCATCCAGCCAGGGCTTCGCGCGATCGAGCAACTTGAACAGCACAGGGTTGAGCAGGATGGACAAGATGGCCGCGGCGAGCAGCACATCCTGCGCCTCCTTCGACACCATGTGCTGGGCCACGCCCACGCCGATCAGGATGAAGGAGAACTCGCCTATTTGTGCCAGGCTCACCGCGATGGTGAGCGCGGTGCGCATCGGCCGCCGCGAGGCGAGCACGATGAACAATGCCGCCAGCGATTTGCCCAGCACGATGATCGCGAGCGCCGCCAAGACCACCAGCGGCTCGGCAAGCAGCACATGATAGTTGAACAGCATGCCGACGGACACGAAGAACAGGACCGCGAAGGCATCGCGCAACGGCAGCGTTTCCTCGGCTGCGTCGTGCGCCAGTTTCGACTCGCCCATCATCATGCCGGCGAAGAACGCGCCCAGCTCGAACGACACGCCGAATGCCCCCGCCACGCCGAAGGCCACGCCCAGCGCGATCGCCAGCACCGCCAGCCGGAAGAGTTCGCGCGAACCGCTGCCCGCCACGCGCGCGAGCAGCCACGGAATCAACCGCGCGCCCACCACCAGCATCAAGGCCACGAACAGGATCACCTTGCCGATGGCGATGCCCACCGTGCTCGCCAGCGCACCGAACGAGACACCCTGCCCCGACGCCAGGGCGCCGCCTATCGCGGGCAGCAGCACCAGCGCCAGCACCATCGCCAGATCCTCGACGATCAGCCAGCCCACCGCGATGCGGCCGCGCTCGGTGTCCAGCAGCCGCCGTTCTTCCATCGCACGCAGCAGCACCACGGTGCTGGCCACCGACAGCGCCAGGCCGAACACGAAGCCCTGCGCGAACGGCCAGTCCAGCGCCCAGCCCAGCAGCACGCCCAGCACGGTGGCCACCGCCATCTGGATCAGTGCGCCGGGGATGGCGATGGCCTTCACCGACAGCAGATCCTTCAGCGAGAAATGCAGGCCCACGCCGAACATCAGCAGCACCACGCCGACTTCCGCCAGCTCGTGCGCGATGTGGCCGTCCGCCACGTAGCCCGGGGTGAACGGGCCCACCACCACGCCGGCCAGCAGGTAACCGGCCAGGGCGGGCAGCTTCAACCTGTGCGCCAGCGCGGCGAACACGAAGGCCAGCACGATGCCGCTGACGAGGGTGGCGATGAGTGGCGCTTCGTGCATGGCGATTCCTCGATTCCGTGTGCGAGGTACGGTACCTGTTGTAAACACATCCTGTGGCAGGCACAAGCGCCGCCGGGATGCGATCACTCCGCCGCGTTGATGACGGCGAGGAAATCGCGCCCGTAGCGCTGCAGCTTGGCTTCGCCCACGCCGCTGACCTGGGCCAGCTCGCCTTCGTTCGCGGGCATCGCGCGCAGCATCGCGAGCAAGGTGGCGTCGTGGAACACCACATAGGGCGGCACGCCCTGCTGGCGCGCGAGCTGCGTGCGCAGGGCGCGCAGCGCATCCCACAACGGCTGCTCGTAGGCCTCGATGCCGAGGTTGGCGCCGGTGACCAGCTGGCTGTCGCGGCGGCGGCGCGCGGAACGCACGGGCTTCGCGTCTTCGCGCAACCGCACGGCCTGCTTGCCCAGCAGTACGTCGCGGCTGGTCGCCGTGAGCCGCAGCGTGCCGTAGCCTTCCGCGTCGGTGGCCAGCAGGCCTACGGCGAGCAACTGGCGGAATACCGAACGCCAGCCCTTCTCGTCGATATCGGCGCCGATGCCGAAGGTGCTGAGCCTGTCGTGGCCGAGCGACGTCATGCGCTCGTTGTCCACGCCGCGCAGGATGTCGATGACGTGGCCGGCGCCGAAGCGCTGGCCGCTGCGGTACACCGCCGACAGCGCTTTCTGCGCAGGCACGGTGGCGTCCCAGGTTTTCGGCGGCTCCACGCAGTTGTCGCAATGGCCGCAGGGGCCGTGGTAGTCCTCGCCGAAGGCGCCCAGCAACAGCTCGCGCCGGCAGCGCGTAGCCTCGGCATAGGAGAGCAGCGATTCCAGCTTCTGCCGCTCGATGCGCTTGCGTTCGTCCGCCGATTCCGACTGCGCGATCATCTGGCTCATCGTCACCACGTCGGCGAGGCCGTAGATCATCCACGCCTCGGCGGCCAGGCCGTCGCGGCCCGCGCGCCCCGTCTCCTGGTAATAGCCCTCCATGCTGCGCGGCAGATCTAGATGCGCCACGAAGCGCACGTCGGGTTTGTCGATGCCCATGCCGAACGCCACCGTGGCCACCATCACCACGGCCTCCTCGCGCAGAAAGCGCTGCTGGTTCTTCGCGCGCGTGGCCGCATCGAGGCCCGCGTGGTACGGCAGCGCCTCGATGCCGGCCTCGGCCAGCCATGCGGCGGTTTCGTCCACCTTCTTGCGGCTGAGCGCATACACGATGCCGGCTTCGCCGCGATGCCCGTCGAGAAACTGCATCAGCTGAGTGCGCGGGTTGTGCTTCAGCATCACGCGGTAGCCGATGTTGGGGCGGTCGAAACTGGAGACGAACTGGCGGGCGTCATGCAGCGCCAGCCGCTCCACGATTTCCTCGCGCGTGCGCGGGTCGGCGGTAGCGGTGAGCGCGATGCGCGGCACCAGCGGGAAGCGCTCGTGGAGTACGGTCAGCTCGCGGTACTCGGGGCGGAAGTCGTGCCCCCACTGCGACACGCAGTGCGCCTCGTCGATGGCGAACAGCGCGATTTCCACCTGCGCGATCAAGCCGAGGAAACGCGAGGTAAGCAGCCGTTCCGGCGCCACGTAGAGCAGGTCCAGCTCGCCCGCCATGAACTGGCGCTCCACCTCGCGCTGCGCTTGCGCGTCGAGGCTGGAGTTCAGGTACTCCGCCGCCACGCCTGCGGCGCGCAGCGCTTCCACCTGGTCCTGCATCAAGGCGATCAGCGGCGACACCACGATGCCGGTGCCTTGCCGCAGCAACGCGGGGATCTGGTAGCACAGCGACTTGCCGCCGCCGGTGGGCATCAGCACCAGCGCGTCGCCGCCCTCTGCCACGTGTTCGACGATGGCCTGTTGCTGGCCGCGGAAATCGGGATAGCCGAAGACGTTGCGGAGGATGTCGAGGGGGGTGTGGTGCATCTGGGGCATGCTAGCAAATGGAAATGTCGCGCCCGCTGCCTACGCGGAGACAAAACTTGTAATCCTCGACCTCGGGGATTTTGGAGAGTGGGCCTGCAGCTCGGGGAGAAGGGTGGTTCTCCTGCACTTTCTTTCGCGGGCAACGGAGCGGTTTCGTCCACGGACAGCTGGCGAAACCGCTCGGCTTCGCGCGATCAGGAACCAGCGCGCGGGTCAGCCAACCGACTAGCCGTGCGAATGCGCACCCGCCTCGCGCTCGGCCGCTTCCACCGAAGGCGTACGCCAGCCCGACTTCACGCCCCAGACATAGAACACGAAACCGATCACCGCGACCACGGCCAGGTCCAGGCCATAGGGCAGATAGCCCTTGCCGCCAAACGTGGTACTGCCCGCCCAAGAGACGAAGGCAATCGTGGGTAGGTAGGCGATCAGCCACCAGGCACCCTTCATCTGGCGGCCGAAATCGTGCCAGCCCGACTTGGCCTGGTAGTAGAGATAGATCGGCAGGGCGACGACCATCAGCAGGATGATCTCCCCGGTCAACGGCCACTTGGCCCAATACAGCAGCTCGGTGGACATCACAAAAGCGATACCGGCAAGCACCGGCAGCCCGGCCAGACGCAGCGGACGATGCAGGCCGGGGGCAGTGCGGCGCAACGTCATCACACTCACCGGGCCGGTGAGGTAGGAGATGATCGTGGCCACCGAGATCACCGCGGCCAGCGTGCCCCAGCCGCGAAAGAAGAACAGGAACATGAAGGACACCACGAGGTTCACCCACATCGCCGGGCGCGGCACGCCCGATTTCGGATCGATGTGACCGAGGATCTTCGGCAGCGTGCCGTTGCGCTCCATACCGTAGAGCATGCGCGCGGTGGTGGCGGTGTATGTCATGCCGGTACCGCTGGGGCTGATCACCGCATCGATGAACAGCAGCGTGGCCAACCACTGCAGGCCGAGGATGATGGCGAGGTCTGCGAACGGTGAGCTGAAGTTGATGCCGTTCCAGCCTATGTTGGCCAGCATCTGCTGCGGCACCGCGCCAATGAAAGCCACCTGCAGCAGTACATAGATCGCCGTGGCCAGCACGATCGAACAGACGATCGCGAACGGGATGCTCTTGCCTGGATTGTGCGCTTCACCGGCGAGGTTCACTGGACTCTGGAAGCCGTTGAAACTGAATACGATGCCGGCGATCGCCACCGCCGTGAGCACGGACGCGAAATCGATGGCGTGCGTTTCGCCATGGACTCCCACGTTGAAGTTTTCCGGATGGAAGCCGCTCGCGATCAGCAGCACCGCGGTGAGTGCCGGGATCACCAGTTTGAACAGCGTGATCGCGGTATTCGAGCGCGCGAACAGCTTCACGCTCCAGAAGTTCAGCAGGAAATAGGCGATCACCAGCGCGGCGGCGATGGCGAGGCCAATCGCGCTCAATTCGCCATGCCCACCAGGCGCCTGGTGGTAGAGATCCTTGGCCCACGCCCATTTCCACGAGGACATGTATTGCGCCGAGGCTTCTGCTTCCACCGAGATCACCGAGACGATCGCGATCCAGTTGGCCCACGCCGCGATGAAACCCACCAGCGAGCCGTGCGAGTAGTGACCATAGCGCACCATGCCGCCGGATTCGGGGAACATCGCGCCGAGCTCGGCATAGGTCAGCGCGATGAAGAGGATGATCACCGCACCGATCACCCAAGCCCAGATCGCGCCGGGACCGGCAATCTGCGCCGCGCGCCAGGCACCGAACAGCCAGCCGGAACCGATGATCGAGCCCAGGCCGGTGAGCATCAGGGCGAACGGACCGACGTCGCGGCGGATCGAGCTGGAAGACATGGAAACTCCTGAAGCGCGTGCCGCGCATTCCCCGGAACAAGAGGGGAATGGTTGCAGACCCGGCCCTCGGACGCCACCCGCCACAGGTCACGACGGCGGCCGGAACGGCCTCACAGCGCGCTGCGAAGCCGCATGAGCGGCATGCAGATCAGCACTCGATGACGTTGACCGCGAGGCCGCCGCGCGAGGTTTCCTTGTACTTGTCCTTCATGTCGCGCCCGGTGTCGCGCATGGTGGCGATCACCTTGTCCAGCGAAACGCGGTGCTTGCCGTCGCTCTTCAGCGCCATGCGGCTGGCGTTGATCGCCTTCACCGAGGCCATCGCGTTGCGCTCGATGCAGGGAATCTGCACCAGGCCGCCGATCGGATCGCAGGTGAGGCCGAGGTTGTGCTCCATGCCGATCTCGGCCGCGTTCTCCACCTGGTGGATGCTGCCGCCCAGCGCCGCGGTGAGGCCGCCGGCGGCCATCGAGCAGGCCACGCCGACCTCGCCCTGGCAGCCCACTTCGGCGCCGGAGATCGAGGCATTTTCCTTGTAGAGGATGCCGATGGCGGCGGCAGTGAGCAGGTAGTCGAGGATGCCGTTCTCGTCGGCCTTGGGGCAGAAGCGCAGGTAGTAGTGGCCCACCGCAGGCACGATGCCGGCGGCGCCGTTGGTGGGCGCGGTGACCACGCGGCCGCCGGCGGCGTTCTCTTCGTTCACCGCCAGCGCATAGAGGTTCACCCAGTCCAGGATGGTCAACGGATCCTTCAACGCCGCTTCCGGCTGATTGCGCAGTTCTTCGGCCATCGCCGGCGCACGGCGCGCCACGTGCAGGCCGCCCGGCAGCGTGCCGGGCGAGCGCAGGCCGCGGGTGACGCAGTCCTGCATCGCCTTCCAGATCGTCAGCAGGCCGGTGCGCGTTTCCGCCTCGGGGCGCCACACGCTCTCGTTCGCCAGCATCAGCTGGGCAATGGTCAGGCCGTGCTTTTCGCACTGTGCCATCAACTGTTCGCCGGTGGTGAACGGGTAAGGCTGTTCGGTGGTGTCGGCGACGATGCGGTCTTCCGCCGCCTCGTCGGTGTTCACCACGAAGCCGCCGCCGACGGAGTAGTAATCGCGCGTGGCCAGCTCGTTGCCATCGGCGTCATAGGCGGAAAAGCGCATGCCGTTGGTGTGGAACGGCAGCTTCTGGCGCTTGTTGAACACCAGGTCGCGCTTTTCCTCGAATTCGATCTCGTGCTTGCCGAGCAGGCGCATGCGGCGCGTCTTGCGGATGCGCTCGAGGATGCCGGGGATCGCGTCGGGATCGACCGTGTCCGGATGCTGGCCCTCGAAGCCCAGCAGCACCGCCTTGTCGGTGCCGTGGCCGCGGCCGGTCATCGCCAGCGAACCGTACAGCTCGGCGCGCACGCGCACCACGCGGTCCAGCACGCCCTTCTCTTCCAGCCAGCGTTCGGCGAAACGCGCTGCGGCGCGCATCGGCCCCACGGTGTGCGAGGAGGACGGCCCGATGCCGATCTTGAACAGGTCGAATACGCTGACGGCCATGGTTGCGCTGCGTGCGGGAAAGGGAAGCCGCTATTCTACGCGGGCACTTCCTGTTTGGCAGTCCATTCGCGAGCGCATGCCCTACCTTACCCTTTACCAACGCGATTATTGCCATCTGTGCGACATGGCGCTCGCCGTCCTGGCCGAGGCGCAGGTGCCGGAATTCGACAGCGCGTGGGTGGACGACGTCCCGGCACTCGCGGCGCGCTACGGCACGCGCGTGCCGGTGCTGCGCGACGCGCGCGACGGCCGGGAGCTGGACTGGCCGTTCGATGCGGCGGCAGTGCGGGCATTCCTCGCCGCCGCGCACTGAAGCCTTATTTCGCCACCAGCACCAGGTGCGCGTGCACCTTCACGTCGGCGCCGATCACCGAAGTATCGGCGTATTCGCCGCCGCCCACGCTGAAGTCCAGCCGCTTGAGCGAGCCGCTCACGTCCAGGGTGGCGTTCTTGCCCTGCGGCTTGAAATCCACGACGAGGCTCACCGGCTTGGTCACGCCGCGCAGGGTGAGCTGGCCGTCGGCCACCACCTTGCCGCCGACACTGCGGAAGCCGGTGGTGACGAAGTGCGCATCGGGGTACTGCGCCACGTTGAAGAAATCCTTGCCGGGCAGCGCGCCCTGCTGGTCCTTGTCGCTCACCGCGACGCTGGCCATGGTCACGTTGACGTCGAACTTCGATTGCGCGAGCTGCGCCGGGTCGTAGCTGATCGCGGCTTTCCACTGCTTGAAGCCGCCGTCGAAGCTGGTGCCCTGGAAGCTGCCGGTGAAGCCCAGCGTGCTGGCCGGCTGCACGGCATAGTCGGTGGCGAACGCGGCGCAAGGCAGGGCGAATGCGAGCAAAGCGCCGGCGGCGAAGCGATGGATGGTTTTCATCAGTGGTCTCCCTTGTCGTTGCGCGGCTTGCCGAACGGCAGCATGCGCCGCAGCACATCGTCGCCGTCGAACACGTGGTGCTTGAGCGCGGCGCCCACATGGCCCACCAGCACCAGCACCAGGAACCAGAACAGGTATTCGTGCACGGCGTGCGCGAAGTGGCGCAGATTGTCGTCTTTCGCCGCAAGGCCGGGCAGGTTGAACAGCTTGAACCATTGCAGCGGCTTGCCGGTGACGGAGTTGAACCACCAGCCGGACAGCGGCAGCGCCAGCGCCAGCACATAGAGCAGTGCGTGCGTGACGCGCGCGGCGAGCTGCTGCCAGCGCGGCGCGGGCACTTCGCGCGGGCGGGCGTCGCCCATGCGCCAGGCCAGGCGCAGCAGCACCAGCGCCAGCACGGTGAGGCCGATGGATTTGTGCAGCGCCAGCCAGTTGATCTTCTGCATCGGGTTGCTGGCCAGGTCCATGCACAGGCCGAACACGCCGTTGCCCAGGATGGCCAGCGCCACGACCCAGTGGAAAGTCTTGGCTATCGCGCCCCAGTGGTTGGCGTCGCTGCGCAGCGTCATGCGGGAATCCTCGGTGGCGGTCGATGCACGGCGAAGTCTGGACGAACACCGATGCGGACGCCAGCGATGGCGCGGGAACGCAGCGTTCGCCTGGAAGATCGATGACCAGACCGCCCCGGCTCGCGCCGGTTTCCCGGTTTTGGCATGATCCGCCAGAGGCAGGGGAATACGTCATCCATGTTTGCATCGCTCGTACTCGGGGCCTTCTTGTCGGCCGCCGCACCCACGGCGGCCGCGGCCGACACGCAGCATGCGGACGTTGCCGCAACCGCCAGCACCCCAGGGCTGCTTGCCACTCCGCAGTTCCGTCATTACGGACAGGCCGACGGCATCCCGTCGGGTGCGGTCTATGCCATCGCCCAGGACCACGACGGCATCCTGTGGTTCGGCTCGGCCGAAGGGCTGGTGCGCTACGACGGCGTCAACTTCAAGGTATTCCGCCACTCGCCCGACGATCCGGATTCGCTTCCGGCGGACCAGACCTATGCGCTGTACGTCGACCGCGGCAACCGGTTGTGGATGGGCGGCGTCACCAGCGGCCTGATCAGTTACGACCAGCGCACCCATCGTTTCCACGAATGGACGCATGACGCGAAAAAAGCGGACAGCCTTGCCAACGACGAGGTGTGGAGCATCGCGCAGACGCCGGATGGCGCGCTGTGGGTAGCCACGCAGTCCGGCCTGGATCGGTTGCGCCCGGATTTCGACAGCTTCGATCACATCGCATTGCCCGTCAGCGGGAGCACCGACGGGATGGCGGTTCGCGTCCTGCTGGCCGATGCCGACGGCAGGCTCTGGATAGGCGGCAACAACGGGCTGTTCGTGCGCGAGGCGGACGGCAACATCCACGCCGTGCCGATGGCGCCCGGATTCCATGAGGACCTGCACAAGGTCTGGCATATCCAGGGCATCCCCGGCGACATCCGCGTCTCGACCTCGACGGGCCTGCTGGTGATCGGCAAGGACGGCGTGGCCCGACCACTCGCGGACAGCCGCCTCGCGGCACTGGACGCCTCCATCACCTCGAGCGTACGCGATGCGCAGGGCCGGCTGTGGATGGTCGGCACCAAGGGCATCCTGTTCGACGACGGCCATGGCGGCCTGCAGCACATCACCAGCCATCCCTTGCTGCCCGGCGGCCTGCCCGACGATCGCATCTGGCAGGTGTTGCGCGACCGCGAGGGCGGCCTGTGGTTTGCCCTCGACAAATCCGGCCTGGCCTATCTGCCGCCGGCCTGGGGCAGCTTCGCGCGGTTCACGCATGTCCCGGACGACCCGGACAGCCTGAGCGGCGTTTCCGCGATGAGCGTGCAGACGGCCCGCGACGGACGTCTGCTGGTGGGCGGTTTCGACGGCTGGATCGACGCGCTGGATGTGGCTCACGGCACAGTGGAACATCTCAGCCATGATCTGCGCGGCGACATCCTCGCGATGGCGCAGGACGCCAAGGGGCGCATCTGGGTCACCGAGAGCGGGGCCGTGTTCCGGCTGGACAACGGTAAGGTGACGCAGCTCGACATCGCCAAGGCGCACGTGTCGCGTCCCGTGTTCATGCAAGCCCCGGGCGACGGCAAGATCTATGTGGCCTCGTGGAGCGAAGGCCTCTACGCGATCGATCCGGACAGCCTCGTCATCAGCCCCGTGCCGACGCCTGCGGGCGTGCCGGACACCGCGATCGCCGACCAGCTCGTGAGCCACGACGGCACGCTCTGGTATGCCAGCGGCGGCGGCCTGCTGAGGCTGGACGAAGGCAGCGGTCGCATGGTTTCGGTGCCCGGCATGCCACAGCAGGAAGTGCTCGCCGTGGATTTCGACGCCAGCGGGTTCTGGACAGCGACGCAGGAGCACCTCACGCATTATCGCTATGCCTCGGGCGTGGCGACATCGGACCAGTCGATCGACATCAGCCACCAGCCGTTCCTGGCCAACCTGATGGCGATACGCGCGGATCCGCAAGGCAACGTCTGGATCTTCGCCAACCCCGGCCTGTGGCGCATGGATGCGCGCACGCATCGGTTCACCAGCTTCGCGGCGGCGCAGGGTTTGTCCAATGCCGAGTTCCCCGGCGGCTCCACGGCCTGGCTTCCGGACGGCAGCCTGCTCGCCGCGAGCAACGGCGGCGTGGTGGGTTTCCGTCCCGGCGGATTGCCGCAGCAAGTGCAGGGCAAGACCCCGCAGCTGATCCTCAGCCAGCTCACCGTGAACCGCGGCGGCAGCATCCGCTTCCTCGATACCACGCCAGGGAAAACGCTGCGGCTCGGCTGGCGCGACCGCGACCTGCATGTGCAGACGCGGCTGGTTTCCTATGTCGATCCCTCGGCCAATCGCTATCGCTACCGCCTGCACGGCTTCGATTCCTCCTGGGTCGATGTCGACAACCGCGGCGAGCGCGAATTCGCCGGCCTGCGCGCGGGCAGCTACACGCTAGACGTGATGGCCGCCGGCGCGAGCGGCACGTGGACGCAACTGCCCTCGCCGTTGCACATCGAAGTGCAGGCGCCGCCATGGCAGCGCTGGTGGGCGTGGCTGCTGTATGTGGCGGTGCTGGCAGCGGTGGCAGGCTGGATTTTGCGGGCTTGGCGACGCCGGTTGGCGGAACGCCACCGCATCGAGCTGATCGAACAGCGGCACGCCATGGCCGAACAGGCCAGCGAAGCGAAGACCCGCTTCCTCGCCACGCTCAGCCACGAGATCCGCACGCCGATGACCGGCGTCATGGGCATGGCCGAACTGCTGCTCAACACGCCGCTCGACGAACGGCAGCGCGATTACGCGCGGGCCATGCAGCATTCCGGCGGCGTGCTGCTGAAGCTGCTCAACGACACGCTGGACCTGGTGCGCATCGAAGCCGGGCGCATGGAGCTGGAACAGGCACCCTACGATCCGCGCCAGCTGGTGCACGAGGTGGCGCAGCTCGAACAGGGGCTGGCCTGGAGCAAGGGCCTGCGCTTCGTGGTGGAGATGGCCGACGACCTGCCCGCGCTGGCCGTCGGCGACGCGGTGCGCATCAAGCAGATCCTGCTGAACCTCGTGGGCAATGCTCTGAAATTCACCCTGCTGGGCAGCATCACGCTGCGCGCATCATGCGACGCGGGGCAACTCGTGTTCAGTGTGACCGATACCGGCCCGGGCATTCCCGAGGGCAGCCGGGCGCGGCTGTTCCAGCGTTTCGAACAGGAAGACAGTCCGCAGCGCAGCTCCGGCACCGGCCTGGGCCTGTCGATCTGCCGCGAGCTGGTGGAGATGATGGGCGGCAGCATCGAACTGCAGTCGCAGCTTGGCCATGGCAGCACCTTCCTGGTGCGCCTGCCGTTGATCGAGGCGGAACATGCGAACGACGGACGGACGCCGCCGCTGCCGGGCCACAGGCGCAACCTGAACCTGCTGCTGGTGGAAGACGATCCCACCGTGGCCACCGTCATCGTCGGCCTGCTGCAGCAACAGGGACATACCATTCACCATGCGGTGAACGGCCTGCTGGCACTGGCCGAACTGGACCGCGGCCATTACGACGCCATGCTGCTCGACCTCGACCTGCCCGGCGTGGACGGTTTCCAGTTGTCGCGACTGATCCGCCGGCGCGAAACGGATCGTCGCCTGCCCATCGTGGCGGTGACCGCACGCACCAGCGCCACCGACGAGACGCAGGCGCGCGAAGCCGGCATGGATGGCTTCCTGCGCAAACCGCTCACCGGCGAGCAGCTGATGGCGGCGCTGGCGAGCGTGGTCGAAGGCGAAGGCGAAACCGTCGAATAGAACAGAGCGCGAGCAGCTGGCCCGCGCCTCATGCCCGATTCGCCAAGCATGCTTCGCTTCGATGCATGGGCGCCCTCGCCGCCCGCTACCCGGGCGTATTGGCCTTGTCCGCAGCCGGGACATTGATCGAGTAGAGGACCGAAGAAATCTTCCACCCGTCATTCGTATGAACTGTCGTCCAGATGAGGCGGCCATGTCCTACGGCAGCCTTGTAGTCCCAGGAGATCGATCCCACCTCGCCATCCGACTCGATGCGTAGGTTTTCGGTCTGGTCCGGAGGCATGCGGACTTCGCCAACTACGCTCTCCTTCGCGGTGGTGGGGAGAGTGCGAGGCACGGGCTGCTTGTTGGCCGCGGTGACGACCGCATAGGACTTCGGGGCAAAGGCGCCGATCACGGGAACGTCTCCGCTCGCATACATCCCCAGCAATGCCGCGGCATCCTTCCTCGCCACGGCTTGTTGATAGCTGTTCCACAACGTGCGCAGCGCCGCCGTGTCGCGGTCTTCAGGCTTCGGACCCGACGACGCGGCCATGGCGCAAGGCGCGATCAGCGCTCCCGCGGCAAGGGCGAATGCCTTGCATGCCAGCTTCTTCATGATTCCCTCCGGAGGCGCGCACCCATTCGGTGCGCCTGAGCCTTGACTCCGGCTTTCCGGCGGGAGTTCCCCGGAAAAACAAGACGGCGGACAAGCGTCGGAGCGAGGCTCTCCGCGACTTCACGCCCACCAAGGACACCCTGCTCCGCTGGGCGACTCCGGCGATCACATGTCGTGCTTGGACAACTCGAAGCCGCGCCGCTTGTACTCGCTCCACCGCTCGCGCGACCCCGTGCGCTCGGCCTCGTCGGCAGGTATCACTTCGAGCACGCGCTGGAAGTTGCCGCTGGCGCAGTCTTCGCGCAGGTTGATGAGCAGGGGACGGTCGGGCGTGTCCACGCCGGGCGGGACGATCAGCACCGCGGTGTCCGCGTCGTCTTCGTCGCCGGCCAGCTGGTGTGGAATGAAGGCATCTTCGTCGAACGCCCACAGCAACTCGTCGATGGCCTCGGCCTGCGCGTGGTCGCGGGTCAGGATCAGCGTGGGCTGCTGTGCCGCGAACGCGCGCTTCGCCAGCTCGCACACCAGCAGCAACGGCTGCTCGCGGAAGCGCTGCTTGTCGATCAGGTAGAAGTCGGCGCGCATGGGAGAGAGGACCAAGGTCTCGGTGATGGGGAATGGTAGAGGCAATCGACCCGCCCGATTCCCCGCCCCGTCAGTGCCTGTCGATCAGCCACTGCGCCAGCAGCGCCACCGGGCGGCCGGTGGCCAGGCCCTTGCGCCCTTCGTCCCATGCCGTGCCGGCGATGTCGAGGTGCGCCCAGCGCTGGCCTTCGGCGAAGCGCGCGAGGAAGCAGGCGGCAGTGATCGCGCCGGCGCTCTTGCCGCCGATGTTGGCGACGTCGGCAAAGCCGGAGTCGAGCTGCACCTGGTAGTCGTCCCACAGCGGCATGCGCCATGCGCGGTCCAGCGTGCGCTCGCCTGCGGCGAGCAGCTCGCCGGCGAGATCGTCGTATTTGCTGAACAGGCCGCTGGCATGCTTGCCCAGCGCGATCACGCAGGCGCCGGTGAGCGTGGCGGCATCGACGATGGCCTGCGGCTTGAAGGTCTGCGCGGTCCAGGTGAGCGCGTCGCAGAGGATCAGGCGGCCTTCCGCATCGGTGTTGAGCACCTCGATGGTGAGGCCGGACAGGCTGGTAAGCACGTCGCCGGGACGGTAGCTGTCGCCGTCGGGCATGTTCTCCGCCGCGGGCACCACGCAGACCAGGTTGTGCTCGAGGCCCATCTTCACCGCGGCGACGAAGGCGCCCAGCACGCCGGCCGCGCCGCCCATGTCGAACTTCATCTCTTCCATGCCCGGGCCGGGCTTGAGGCTGATGCCGCCGGTGTCGAAGGTGATGCCCTTGCCGACGAAGGCATAGGGCGCCACGCCGTCGGCGCCGCCCTTGTATTCCAGCGCGACCAGCTTGGGCTTGTTGACCGAACCGCGGCCTACCGCGAGCAGCGAACCGAAGCCCAGCTGCTCCATTTCCACGTGGTCGAGCACGCGGCAGGAAACCTTGTCGTGCGCATCGGCGAAGGCCTGTGCCTGGGCGGCGATGTAGGCCGGGTTGCAGATGTTCGGCGGCAGGTTGGCCAGCTCGCGGGCGAAACGCACGCCTTCGGCGATCGCGATGGCCTGGTCGAGGCCGCCCTGCACTTCGGCACCGGCGGCGAAAGCCACACTGGCCAGCTCCGGCTGCGCGGCTTTCTCGCGCGGCTTGAAGGTGGCCGTGTAGCGATAGGCGGCATGGTCGGCGGCCAGCGCGGCCGTGCGCACGCGCCAGGCGGCATCGTGGCCGGGCACTTCCACTTCGGCGAGGTACGAAACCGCTTCGGTCAGCGGCAGCCTGCCCAGTGCACGCGCGGCCTCGATGGCCACCTTCTGATAGCGCGCGGCATCGAAGCCCTTCTGCGTACCCAGGCCCACCACCAGCACGCGCTTCGCCGCGATGCCGGCGGGCGCGTACAGCACGGTGGTGCTGCCGCCCTTGCCGCTGATGTCGCCGCTTTCCACCTGGCGCTTGATCGCGCCGCCGCTGGCGCTGTCCACCCGAGCCGCCGCACTGGTCAGCACACCCTGTTCGTACACGCCTACCACTACGCAGGCGGTATCGGCGGCTTCGGGGGCGGCGGTGGCAAGACTGAACTGGAGGGCCATGGCATGTTCCTGCGTGGGCGCGACAGGCGGGGAACCGGCTAGACTGGCGGTTCGCCGATACACCGTCGGCGTTGACGAAAGCCCACAAGTCTATCGCATGCTGAGCATTCTCGACCGCTATCTACTGCGTGAACTGGCGCAAACCGTAGTTGCCGCCCTGGTGGTGCTCACGGTGATCGTCGCCGGCACCGCGTTCGCCGGTGTCTTGCAGCAAGTGGCCAAGGGCAGCTTCCCGGCCAGCGTGATGTTCCAGGTGCTGGGCCTGCAGACGCTCGGAAAGCTCACCAACATGCTGCCGCTGGCCAGCATGATCGGCGTATTGATGGCGCTGGGCCGCATGTACCGCGAGAGCGAGATGCACGTGCTGATGTCTTCCGGCATGGGCCCGAAGGGATTGTTGCGGCCCGCGGCCATCCTCGCCACGGTCCTGGTCTTGCTCACCTGCGTGGTGGCGTTGTGGCTGGGACCGTGGGCCGCAGCCACCAGCGACAACCTGGTCGCCGTGGCCAACCGCTCGGTGATCGCCGCCGGCCTCGACGCCGGCCGCTTCACCGAGCTGCCGGGCAAGGGCGGCATCGTCTTCACCGACACGCTCAGCCAGGACGGTACCAAGCTCGGGCGCAGCTTCGTCGCCACCCAGCGCCCGGCCAGGGGCGGCCCGGACCACATCAAGGTGGTCACCGGCGACAACGGCAACCTGTACCAGGAGAGCAACGGCTCCAACCGCTTCATCTCGTTCCACACCGGCTGGCAGTACGACATCCCGCTGGGCGCGGACAACTGGCGGCGGATGCAGTACGAGCGCAATGACAGCGCGCTTTCCACCGTGACCGACAACGACGACAGCAACGATCCGGCCGAAAGCATGACCACGCTGCAGCTGCTGCGCACCGAAACGCCGGATGCGCGTGCCGAACTGGCCTGGCGCACCAACGCTCCCGCGCTGACCTTGGTGATGCTGCTGCTGGCACTGCCAATGTCGCGCCAGAGCCCGCGCGAACCGCGCTACGGCCGGCTGATGCTGGCGGTGGCCACCTTCTATCTCTACTACGTGCTGCTGGCGCTATGCCGCGCACAGCTCGACAAGGGCCACTGGCACCACCAGACCGCGATGTGGATATTGCACCTCGTGATGCTGGCCTTCGCCGGCTGGCTGTGGTGGAAGCAATACGCGCCGCGCAAGCCGCGCGACGACAAGTCTGGCAACAACAAGGCGCTGTCCGCATGAGCCTCGCCCTCAAGCGCACGGACAAGCTGGTGGCGCTCAGCGTGCTCGGTTCGGTGATCGGCGTGTGGCTGGTGCTCACCGGCTTCGACGCGGTGACCCAGTTCATGCGCCAACTCGCCAACATCGGCAAGAACGGCTACACGCTGACCGACGCCACGGTGTACGTGCTGGTGACCACACCGCGCCGCGCCTACGAAATGTTCGGCAACGGCGCCCTGATCGGCAGCCTGCTGGGCCTGGGCGGCCTGGCCGCAACCAGCGAACTCACCGCGTTGCGTGCCTCCGGCATGTCGCGGCTGCGCATCGCCGTGTCGGCCACCGGCGTGATCGCCGTGTTGATCGTGGGTGTGGTGCTCATGGGCGAAACCGTCGCGCCATGGGGCGACCAGCTTGGCAATGGCATGCAGTTGCGCCTGAAGGCCAACAACATCGGCAGCACCGGCAGCGGCATGTGGGCACGCGACGGCAATCGCATCATCAATGCGCGCGGTGGTGCCGTGGCGGTACGTGCCGGTGACCACGATGCCGTGCAGCTCATCGACGTGCGCGTGTTCACCCTCACCCAGGACGGCCAGCAGCTCACCCGTTTCGACCAGGCCAAGACCGCCGACCACAACGGCCGCAACTGGATCCTGCACGACGTGCGCAGCACCACGCTGGACGACACCGGCGTGCACAGCCGCACCGCTCCCAGCGAGCAGTGGAACACCAGCCTCAATCCGCAGGTGCTGGCGCAATCGGCGATCCAGCCGCAGTACCTGTCGATGCGCGACCTGCGCCGCAACATGCGCTACCTGGAGGCCAACGGGGAACGCCCGGGCGTCTACGCGGTAGAGTTCTGGACGCGTGCACTGTATGCGCTCAACGTGCTGGTGCTGGTGCTGTGCGCGATGCCGTTCGCGTTCGGCACCATGCGCTCGGGCGGCTTGGGCAAGCGCATCTTCATCGGCATGCTGCTGGCGATCACCTGGTACTTCCTACAGAAGGCCATCGTGAACTTCGGCACCGTCTACGGCATACCGCCGCTGCTCGCCAACCTGCTGCCCGCGGCTCTGCTGGCGCTGGCGGCGTGGCTGTACTTCCGCAAGCACGCCTGACGCATCGGGGAATACCGGCGATGAACGTGGTCGACCTGCGCAGCGACACCGTCACCCGCCCCACGCCGGCGATGCGCGCCGCGATGCTGGACGCCGAAGTGGGCGACGACGTCTACGGCGAAGACCCCACCGTCAATGCGCTGCAGCGCCGCCTCGCCGACGAGCTCGGCTTCGAGGACGCGCTGTTCGTGCCCAGCGGCACGCAGAGCAACCTGCTCGCGCTGATGAGCCATTGCGAACGTGGCGACGAATACCTCGTCGGCATGGACGCGCACACCTACAAGTTCGAAGGCGGCGGCGCCGCGGTGCTGGGCTCGATCCAGCCGCAGCCCATCGTGCAGGATGCGGACGGCACACTGCCGCTTGATCGCCTCGCCGCGGCGATCAAGCCCGTCGATCCGCATTTCGCGCGCAGCCGGCTGCTTGCGCTGGAAAACACCTGGCACGGCCGCGTGCTGCCGCAGGACTACCTGCGCAACGCGCACGACTTCGCCCGCCAGCGCGGCCTCGCACTGCATCTCGACGGCGCGCGTATCTACAACGCGGCGGTGGCGGACGGCGTGTCGGCGCGCGCCATCGCACAGCACTTCGACAGCGTGTCGGTGTGCCTGTCGAAGGGCTTGGGCGCACCGGTCGGTTCGGTGCTGGTCGGTTCCGCGCCGCTGATCGAAAGAGCGCGACGCTGGCGCAAGGTGACCGGCGGCGGCTGGCGCCAGGCCGGCATGCTCGCTGCCGCGTGCCTGCACGCGCTCGACCACCACGTGGCGCGGCTGGCCGACGACCATCGCCGCGCAGCCTGGCTCGCCGACCGCCTGCACGATATCCCCGGCGTGAACCTGCTCGGCCAGCACACCAACATGGTGTTCGTCGATGTGCCGGTCGAACGCCTGCAGGCCCTCGATGCTCACCTGCGCGACGCCGGCATCCGCATCAGCATCGGCTACCTGCCCACGCTGCGGCTGGTGACGCATCTCGACATCGACGACTCGGGAATCGAGCGCGTGGCGGAAGCATTCCGCGCGTTCTTTGCGCGCGGCTGACGCATTTCTTAGAGTCCGGGTCGAGGAGCCGGCGAATGCCTGCGCGTACCTTCTGTCTCCGCAGCATGGCCCGCCTGCAGCGACCTATCGTGCACCGGCACGAAACCGCCTGTCGCTTGCAAACACATACCGGCAAGCATCGCCTGCACCCGATTCAAGCGCCGACGACCGTGTCGATCAGACCCGCCCGACCACCGGAATCAACGCCCCGGTAATCGCACTGGCCGCATCGGAAAGCAGAAACACGATCACCTCCGCCAGCTGCTCGGGCTTCACCCAGCGATCGAAATCCGCATCCGGCATGTCGGCGCGATTCGGCGGCGTATCGATGATGCTCGGCAACAGCGCGTTGACGGTGATGCCGCGCGGCTTGAGCTCCTCGGCCAGCGATTCGGTGAGACGCATCACGCCCGCCTTGGACGCGGTGTAGGCACCCACGCCCGCGCCGGCCTTCAACGCCGAATTCGCGCCGATGTTGACGACGCGCCCGCGCCCGTCGGGCAGGTGCGCCAGCGCAGCCTTGCTCGCCGCCACCGCGGTGCGCAGGTTGATGCGGTAAAGCAGGTCCCAGGTGTCCGGGTCGCCGTCGGCCAGCGTCTCCCAGCGGAACGTGCCCGCGATGTTCACCAGCGCATCGAGGCCGCCCATCGCTTCGGCGGCGGCATCGATGGCGCGTTTCGCCTCGGCGGTGTCGGCGAGATCCACACCGCCGATGCCATGCGCCGCGCCCAGGTTCGCCGGCACCGGCGCGCGGTCGATCGCCGCCACCTGCGCGCCTGCATCCAGCGCCGCGCGCACCACCGCCGCACCCAGCGTGCCGAAGGCACCGGTCACCACGATACGTTGCTTGTCGAGACGCATGCTTTCCACCCTTTTCAACGAGATTCGTCGAGCATAACCGGCACGGCGCGCGCACGCCGCCACGCAGCGAACACTGCTGCGGCGATCGACACGTTCAGTGCCAGCCACAGCCACGTCACCGGGTTCTCGCCCAGCTCCATCGCCACCGTCGCGCCACCCAGCACGGGCAGCCACGCGGCGAGGAACAGCGCCTCGCGCGAAGGCATGCGCCGTCGCTCGTCCAGCCACGCGGTCAAGGCGTAGCCTGCGCAAGGCAGCGCGAACAGGCCCATGGGGAAATCGCGATAGCGGCCGTCGAACACCAACAGCAAGCCATACAGCGCCAGCACGAACAGCCACATGCTGCGCAACCGGCCTGCGGGTGCGGGTTTGAATGGCGCACTGGCAAGACGTCCCGCCAGCCAGCTCGCCAGCCGCAATGCGGTGAACAGCGCGGCGAGGCACGCCACGATGGAGATCGACCACTCCCACGCGTCGCGGCACGCGTAGATCATCTGCCGCACCTGCCATGCCACCGCCGTGCCGCTGGCGAAGCCGGCCATCGCCAGCACCAGCCAGCCGCGTTCGCGCTGCCAGCGCCGGCGATGGAAGCCTGCCAGCGCAAACAGCAGCGCGCCTGCAGCACCCGCCAGCCAACCCAGCCACCAGTCCGGAATCTCGACCACCGGCCCCTGCATCGCGAACTTGGGTCGCGCATGCACGTCGAAGATGCCCCAGTAGCCGCCCACCGTGCCCTCCTGGGCGCGCTTCCACGGCTGGTCGAAGGTTTCGATCACGTTGTACGGCATGTTCACGCTGGCCGCGTAGCGCAGGAATTCGCGCAGGTAGCGAGCCTCGTTCACCAGGCTCGCGGCGGCGCCACGGCGCGTCGGGCCTTCGCTCGGCCAACCGGTTTCGCCGATCATCACGCGCTTGCCGGGGAAGGCCTGCGTCACCCTGGAGTACACGTTTGCCACATGCTCGATCGCACGCTCCGGCGGCACCGGCTGGTCTTCCCAATAGGGCAGGATGTGGATGGTGACGTAGTCCACCGCACCGGCGAGTTTCGGATGGCGCAACCAGAACTCCCACACGTCGGCATAACTCACCGGGATCGACGGCGGCAACGCCGCACGCACTTCGCGGATGTAGCCGGCCAGCTGGGTTTCCGACAACTCGCCGCGCAACAGCACCTCGTTGCCCACGATCACGCCGCGCAGCACCTGCGGATACTTGCGTGCGGTGGCGATGCCCAGCGCGACCTGCTCGGCATTCACCTTCGCGTTGCCGCCCAGCCAGATGCCCATCAGCACCTGCATGTGATGGCGCGCGGCGATTTCCGGCACGGCGGAAAGGCCTTGCCCCTGCGAATAGGTGCGCACGCAGTCGAAACGCGTGGACAGCGCGGCGAGATCCGTATCGATGCGCTCGGGGCTGACGAAGGCCTTGGGGTCGAGCGGCGTTTCGCCCGGCTTGCGGAACGGCGCGTAGGAAACGCAGGCGATCCGCGCCGAAGGCGCATCGGGCAACTGCACCGGCCGGCCACCCGCCCACCACCATGCCGCGCCAGCCAGCGCGAGCAGCGCCAGCATCAACCAGGCGACGAGGCGACGTCCGCGGGACGAGGGCGAAAACGACATGCGAGCCTGCAACGAACGGGAACGAAGTGCGCCAGCTTATCAGGCATGCGCGCAACCCCGGCACCATGCATGGGGCGGCGCATTCAGCCGCATCCACTACAATCCGGCGCAGGGATCACCGAGGAGTTTCCATGTTTGCGAAGGCCGCGCCCCGGCGCCTCTCCCTCACTGCGTTGCTTGCGTGCTGCAGCCTGCTCGCCGCCTTCGGCGTACGCGCAACCGCATCCATCGATGTCCAGCGCGCTGCGTTCAAGCAGGCGTGGGCGGCGGCCCAGCAGGGTGGCGACGGCTGGCACGCCTGGGACGCTCAGCTGCGCAGCTATCCGCTCTATCCCTACCTGCCCGCCGCCGCGCTGGAACACGACATCCAGCAGATCGACCTGCCCACGGTGCAGGCCTATCTCGCGCAATATCCCGACCTGATCCCCGCGCAGGACCTGCGCCGCGACTTCCTGCTGGAGCTTGCGCGCCGCCAGGACTGGAACAGCTTCCTCGCGCTGTATCAACCCGGCAGCAACGACGCGCTCACCTGCGATGCCCTGCAGGCACGCATGGCCAACGGCGCTACGCTGGATTTCGACCGCGACCTCGCGGCGCTGTGGGCCAAGCCCGACCTGCCCGGGGCCTGCACTCCCGTGCTGCAGGCCGCGCACGATCAAGGCCTGCTGACCACGCCGCGCCTGTGGTCGCGCATCGAGGGCGCCGCCGATGCCGGCAAGGGCGGCACCATTTCCGTACTGGCCAATTGGCTGCCTGCGCCGCAGAACCAGGAGGCGCAATGGCTGGCGCAGGCGCTGCGCGATCCGCAGTCCGCCATGGCCGCCGCAGCCAGCTGGCCCGACACCGCACATGCGCGAATGGCGGCATCGCTGGCGCTGCAAAGCGTGGCGCGGCGCGACACCGACAATGCCGACGCGGCGTGGCAGCAACTGCGGACGCACTTCAGCTTCAGCCCCAGCCAGCGCGACGCGATCCGGCGCGCACTGGCGATCTTCCACGCCAGCGACTATGACCCCGATGCGCTGCAGCAGCTGATCGCCCTGCCCTCTTCCGCGCAAACCGCCACCACCCGCGAATGGCGCGTGCGCGTGGCGCTGGCCGCGCAGGACTGGCCCGGCGTGCTGGCGGGTATCGCGGCCATGCCGGCGGACCAGCAGCAGGGCGACGAATGGCGCTGGTTCCGCGCCCGTGCACTGGCGGCCACCGGCCACGCCGAGCAGGCGCAGGCCGTCTACGCCGACCTCGCGAAGCAGACCACGTTCTTCGGCTACCTCGCGGCCGACCAGGCTAACCAGCCCTATGCGATCTGCCCGCGTGCGCCGATCGACGACCCGCAGCAGCAACAGGCGCTGCTGGCGCAACCCGGCCTGCAGCGCGCCTTCGAACTGTTCGCGGTGGGCCTGCAGAAACAGGCGCGTCGCGAGTGGACGCGTGCGCTCGACGGCAGCGACGAACGCACGCAGGTGCTGGCCGTGGAACTCGCCGACGCACGCGGCTGGTACGACCGCGCCGCGTTCACGCTCAACCACGACGAGGCGATGCACTACTACACGCTGCGCCTGCCGCTGGACAGCCAGATCGGCGTGGTGGAACAAGCCAAGCAATCCGGCATCGACCCCGCCTGGGCCTACGGCATCCTGCGCTCCGAAAGCGCGTGGATGAGCGATGCCCGTTCGGGTGCCGACGCGCGCGGCCTGATGCAGCTTGTCCCCAGCTCGGCGGCGGCGGTGGCCCGCAGCAACGGCATGGCATGGACCGGCGGCGACAGCCTGTACGACCCGGCCACCAACGTCGCGCTGGGCACCCGCTACCTCGCGCAACTCGCCGAGCGCTACAACGGCGCGCCCTGGCTCGCCAGCGCCGCCTACAACGCCGGCCCCGGCCGGGTGAATCAATGGCTGGCGGCGCGCAGCTCGCTGGCGCCGGACCTGTTCATCGCCACTATCCCGTTCAAGGAAACCCGCGAATACGTGGCGCGCGTGATGGACTACAGCCTGATGTACGACTGGCGCCTGCACGGCAATGCCTTGTCGATCGCCACCCGGCTCACCCCGATCGGCCAGCTCTATGCGTTGCCGAACAGCATGACGCCGCGCAAGGCCGTGGGCTGCCCAGTGGTGGCGGCGCCGACGGCTCCCGCGAGTTCGGTGAACGCGCCTGCCACGGCGGCATCCGTGGCCATCAAGGCCAGTCGATGAGCATGGCCTGATCCGGCCACGCGTCCTTCGTCACGAGCACGAGCGAGACGTCCCGGAAAGAGGCCGGGCCGCCTCGCCATGCCACAATCGCGCCATGCGCATTTATCTCGTCGGCGGCGCGGTCCGCGACAAGTTGCTGGGAAGGCCAGAGGGTGACCGCGACCACGTGGTGACCGGCGCGCGCCCGGAGGATTTGCTGGCGCTGGGCTACCGGCCGGTGGGCAAGGACTTCCCCGTGTTCCTGCATCCGCAGACCGGCGAGGAATACGCGCTGGCGCGCACCGAGCGCAAGAGCGGGCGCGGCTACCACGGCTTCCTGTTCCAGGCCGATCCGTCGGTGACGCTGGAGCAGGACCTGGCACGGCGCGACCTAACCATCAACGCCATCGCACAGAACGAGCATGGCGCGCTGATCGACCCTTACGGCGGCGCTCGCGACATTGAGGCGCGCGTGCTGCGCCATGTCTCGCCGGCCTTCGTGGAAGACCCCGTGCGCCTGCTGCGCGTGGCGCGCTTCGCCGCGCGCTTTGCACCGCTGGGTTTCCGCGTGGCGGACGAGACGATGGCACTGCTCCGCCGCATGGTGGCCGAGGGCGAAGTGGACCATCTGGTGCCCGAACGCGTGTGGGCGGAGACGCGCAAGGCGCTGGCCGAACCGCAGCCTTCCGCCTTCCTGCGCGTGCTGCGCGAAGCGGGCGCGCTGCGCGTGCTGTTCCCGGAAGTCGATGCGCTGTACGGCGTGCCGCAGCGCGCGGAGTTCCACCCGGAGATCGACACCGGCGTGCATGTGGAGATGGTGCTGGACGCGGCGGCAACGATCGCGCCGGGCGACGACCTGGTGGGTTTCTGCGCGCTCGCCCACGACCTCGGCAAGGCGCTGACCCCGGCCGGGGAACTGCCGCGACACGTCATGCACGAGCAACGCGGCGTGGCGCCCCTGCGCGCTCTGGCGGTACGGCTGAAGGTGCCCACCGAACATGCCGCGCTGGCCGAGCTGGTGTGCCGCGAACACCTCAACGCGCACCGCGCGCTGGAATTGAAGCCGGCCACGGTGCTGAAGCTGCTCACCGCGCTGGACGCGCTGCGCCGGCCCGAGCGGCTGGAAACTTTCCTTGCCGCCTGCCTCGCCGACAAGCGCGGCCGCCTGGGCCACGAACATGACGATTACCCGCAGGCGGCCTATCTCCGGCAAGCCCGCGAAGTCGCCGCAGCGGTGACCGCGGCACCGTTCGTGGCGCAGGGGCTTGCCGGGCCGGCGATAGGCGCGGCCATGGAACAGGCCCGCGTCCGCGCGATCGCCGAAATGAAACTATGTAACATCTAAGCCGATGCGGGTATAACGCCCTTGGGACGCCAGCCCGTGCCGTCCCGTTTCCTCTGTTGCCTGGAGCTGCCCGTGTCGCGCGCCCTGTTTTCCCCGTCCCCGTTGCGCCAGCGCTTCCGTCCCCTGTGGTGGCTGGGCATCGCCTATCTCGCCATCAGCTTCGTCACGCGCATCGCCCTGCTGGTGATGTCGGGCCACAACGTGTCGCCGAATCCGCTGAACTGGCTGTACGCGTTCGGCGTGGGCCTGGGCTACGACCTGATCACCTTCGTGTACCTGGCGTGGCCGATGGTGCTGTTCCTGTGGCTGGTGCCGACGCGGCGGGCGCCGGTGGCCGGCACGGGTCGCTGGCTGGCATACCTGGTGGGCATGGCCGCGCTGTACGCGGCCACGCTGGGGTTGTTCTTCCTGCTGTGGCACGTGCACGTGCACGAGTCGTGGCCGATCCTCGCGGTGTTCCTGTTCTTCCTGCCGATGCCGGCGCTGGCATACAACCGCCCTAGCGGCCAGTGGGGGCTGTACGTCCTCGGGCTGGTGCTGCTGTATGCCCTGTTGTTCGTGGCGGCATCGGAGCTGGTGTTCTGGAACGAATTCAGCTCGCGCTTCAATTTCATCGCGGTGGACTACCTCGTCTACACCACCGAGGTGATCGGCAACATCCGCGAGTCCTATCCGATCGGCACCTGGCTGGCCCTGCTGGTGGTGTTCGCGCTGGTAGCCTTCGTGCTGAGCCGGCGCGGCCTGCGCGCGCGCGACGACGGCAGCACGCTGTGGCAACGCGCCCGCGTGCCGCTGGTGTGGCTGCTGCTCACCGTGGTCTCGGTGGCCGGCGTGAACGGCGAGATGAAGGACCGCACCGCCAACAATTACGTCAACGAACTGGCCGGCAACGGCGTCTACCAGTTCTTCGCCGCGTTCCGCAGCAGCCATCTCGAATACAAGAAGTTCTACCAGTCGCTGCCCGACGACGAGGCGTTCAAGCTGCTGCGCGACCAGCTCAAGGCGCCGAACGCCACCTTCACCAGCAACGACCCGCGCGACCTCACCCGCGCGATCCGCGCAACGGGACCGGAGAAGCACCTCAACGTGGTGCTGATCAGCGTGGAGAGCCTGTCCGGCGACTACCTCGGCACCTTCGGCAACAAGCAGGGCCTCACGCCCTTCCTCGACTCGCTGGTGGACAAGAGCATCTTCTTCGACAACCTCTACGCCAACGGCACGCGCACGGTGCGCGGGCTGGAAGCGCTGTCGCTGTCGGTGCCGCCCACGCCGGGCGACTCGCTGATACGCGAGCACGGCAACGAAGACCTGTTCTCGCTGGCCGACATCTTCAACAGTCGCGGCTACGAGTCGGAGTTCGTGTACGGCGGCTACGGCTACTTCGACAACATGAACTACTTCTTCAGCCACAACGGCTACAAGACGGTGGACCGCAGCGCCATCGCGCCGGGCACGACTATCCACAGCCAGAACGTGTGGGGCGTGGCCGACGAGGACCTGTACACGCTGGCGCTGAAGCAGATGGACGAGGCGCAGGCCGCCGGCAAGCCGTTCTTCCTGCACATCATGACCACCTCCAACCACCGCCCGTACACCTATCCGGCCGACCGGGTGAAGTGGAAGGCGCCGTCGCGACTGGGCGCGGTGGCCTACACCGACTGGTCGATCGAGGATTTCATCAAGCGCGCCAGCGCGAAGCCGTACTTCGACGACACGGTGTTCGTGATCACCGCCGACCACTGCGCGTCCAGCGCGGGCAAGACCAGCATCCCGATCAACCACTACCACATCCCGCTGTGGATCTATGCGCCGAAGCAGTTCAAGCCGCAGCGCGTCGAAACCCTGCTGGGCCAGCTCGACATCCCACCCACCCTGCTCGGCCTGCTCGACTTCAGCTACCGCTCGCGCTTCTTCGGCCAGGACGTCTTCCAAGTCACGCCGGACCAGGGCCACGCGCTGCCCGGCACCTACGAGAAGCTGGGCTACGTGCACGGCGACACGCTCACCATCCTCGAACCGCGCAAGCGCCTCGAACAGCTGAAACCGGACTTCGCCACCGGCGACGCCACGCCCGTGGTGCCGGTGAAGCAGGACCTGGTGAACACCGCGATCGCCTATTACCAAGTGGCGAGCGACCTCTACAAGCAAGGTGGCCTGAAGCGGCGACCGGACGACGGGGCGAAGGTGGAACCCTTGCCTGCACCGGCGACTACGGCCGCTGCGCCGGCTACCGCAACTTCAACCATACAGCCGTAACGACCGGCTCCTTGCTCGTCATTCCTGCGAAGGCAGGAATCCAGTGACGGCATGGCCTGGGCGAGCGTCAACGCCGCTGGATCCCAGCCTCCGCTGGGATGACGAGCAGAAGCAGAGCTTGCCAAGCGAAGGACTCAGTCCGACGCTTTCTTCGGCAGCAGCCAGCGCACCGCCAGGATGCCCAGCTCGTAGAGCAGGCACATCGGTATCGCCAGCATGACCATCGAGGTGATGTCCGGCGGCGTGATCAGCGCGGCCACCGCGAACGCGCCCACGATGGCGTAGCGCCGCGCATTGCGCAGCTTGGCGATGTCGACAAGGCCCACCGCAGCGAGGATCACCACCGCCACCGGTACTTCGAAACACAGGCCGAAGGCAAAGAACATCAGCATCACGAAATCGAGGTAGTGCGTGATGTCGGTCATCATCTCCACGCCCGCGGGCGTCACCGCGGTGAGGAAGCGGAACGCCGCCGGCAGCACCAGGAAATACGCGAACGCGCAGCCGCAATAGAACAGCACCAGGGTGGCGACCAGCAGCGGCCGCGCCAGACGCTTCTCGTGCTTGTACAGGCCGGGGCTGACGAAAGCCCAGAGCTGGTAGAGGATCACCGGCATGCTGATGAACAGCGCGGCGTAGAACGCCAGCTTCAGCGGTGTGACGAAGGGGCTGGCCACTTCGGTGGCGATCAGGTGCGCACCCTGCGGCAGGCGCGCCACCAGCGGCGCGGCCAGCTCCGAATACAGCCGGTTGGCGAACGGCACCAGCGCCACCAGCACCACCAGCACGGCGACGACCGCCTTGAGCAGGCGGGAGCGCAGCTCGATCAGGTGCGAGAACAGGCCCTGCTGCAGGTCGTCGCCAAGATCGTCGGGCTCAGTGGCCGCCATGCGCCGGCTCCTTCGCTTCCGTGGTTGCCGGGGGCTCGCCCAGCGGCAAGGACTGCTGCGCCTCGGAGCGGCTTTCCTCGATGGCCGGCGCCGGCGCGGCCGCGGACTTCAGCGTTTCCGCCGCTTCCTCCACCGGCTGCCGCACCTGCTGCATGCTTTCCTTGAACTCGTTCTGCGCAGCCTCGGCGCGCGCGGCGGCTTCGCGGGCGGTGCGCTTGATCTCTTCCACTTCCAGCTCGCGCTCCACTTCGGCACGCACACTGTCCCAGCCGTTGCGTACGCGGCGCAGCAGGGCACCCGCGGTACGCGCCGCGCCGGGCAGTTTCTCGGGGCCAAGCACGATCAGCGCGACGAGCGCGAGCAGCACCAGCTTGCCGAAGCTGATCTCGATCATCGCACCGAGACTCCGGACGGGTTCTTACTTCGACTCGTGCGAGTCGCGCTGGTCCTGCGTGCTGGTACCCGCCGAAGCCGGCGGGTCGGCGCGCAACTGTTCCTTGGTCTTTTCCTTCTCGCTCTCGTCGCCGTGCATGGCCTTCTTGAAGCCGCGCACGGCGTTGCCGAGATCCGAGCCCACGTTGCCGAGCTTCTTGGTACCGAAGATCAGCAGCACGATGACCAGGAGCAGGAGCCAATGCCAGATGCTGTCAAAACCCATGATGTTCCTCGAGGCGACCCGGGGCGGAAACGGCTCCGCCCGCGAACCGCCGATCTTCGCACAAGGCGGTCAGCGGGAAGTGTACTCCTCCAGCGTGTCGCGGAACTTCGTCACGTACGGCGGCACATTGTTCACGCCGCCCTCGAAGATGCGACGCGGCGTGATGCCGGCGCCGTACGCCGCCGCATTGGCGTCCTGGTCGATCTTCAGCACCGAGCCGTCCAGCGCCACGCCGGCGAACAGCCCGCGGGCGCGCGAGTAAGAATAGATCTCCGCCTTCAGCTGCTGGTCGGTGGCCGCCGAGGCGGTGCGACCCACCGGGCCGGCCGCCGCACTGGCGTCGGCGCCGACGGTGAATTTGCCGTTGACGATCGAATCCACGCCGCGCTGCGTACGGAACACCAGGATCACGTCGGTGGACGACACGCCGATCTGGAAGCCCACGCTGCCGCCGCCGAAGGAAATGAAGCTGGGATTGGACCAGGTGCCGTCCGGGTTCTTCACCGAGACCAGGCCCTCGCCGCGGCGGCCGCCGAACACGAAGCCGACCTTCAGCACGTCAGGGATGACCGCGATCGCCCTGGCGTCCTTGAGCAGGTCGCTGGGAATGGACTTGTCCGGCGCCTGCTCGATCTCGCTCAGCACGCGCACCGCACTCTGCGCGCGCGCCTGCGGGGAATCGTCGTCGGCATGGACGGCCATTGCCGGCAGCAGCAGCGCCGCGCCGAGCAGCATGAAGCGGTACAGAGATGTCTTCTTGAACATGGGCAGCTCCGTCGTGGGGTGGAGAAGGGGCGCTTGTGGCAGACTCGCGGCAGTTTTGTCGCCAGCATCACAATGCCCAGCCACGACCACTATACCGGCCCCGCAAGCCATTCCGCCCTTGGCGCTGCGGCATCCGTTCAGACTGCCGTTCTGCTGGTGAATCTCGGCACGCCGGCCGCGCCCACGGCAAAAGCGCTGCGGCCCTGGCTCGCCGAATTCCTGTCCGATCCGCGCGTGATCGACTACCCGCGCTGGAAGTGGTGGCCGATCCTGCATGGCGTGATCCTGCGCGTGCGCCCGCGACGCTCCGCACATGCCTACGCACGCATCTGGGATACGCAGGGGTCGCCGCTGCGCTGGCACAGCGAGGCGCTGGCGAAGGCATTGCAGGCCGAACTGGGAGCGCACGTGCGCGTGGTGCTGGCGATGCGCTACGGCGAACCGTCGGTGTCGCAGACCATCGCGCGACTGCAGCGCGAAGGCGTGCGTCGCCTGCTGGTGCTGCCGCTGTATCCGCAGTACTCCGCCACCTCCACCGGCTCGGTGATCGACGCCGTGGCCGACGCGATGCAGTCGCTGCGCTGGCCGCCCGAGCTGCGCTTCGTCAACGACTACCACGACGATCCCGGCCACATCGAGGCGCTGGCCGCAAGCATCGAAGACTGGTGGGCCGAACACGGCCGCGGCGACCGGCTGCTGCTCTCCTTCCACGGCATACCCGAACGCTATGCGGACCTCGGCGATCCGTATGCCGAGCAATGCCGCATCACCGCGCGCCTGCTGCGCGAACGGCTGCAGTTGGACGAATCGCAACTGCTGCTGAGCTTCCAGTCGCGCGTGGGACGCGAACGCTGGCTGGAACCCTACACCGACGCCACTGTGCGCCGCCTCGCTGGCGAAGGCGTGCGCAAGCTCGATGTGGCCTGCCCCGGCTTCGCGGTGGATTGCCTGGAAACGCTGGAAGAGATCGCCATGCAGAACCGCGATTTCTTCGCCGCCGCCGGCGGCGAGAGCCTGCGCTACATTCCCGCGCTCAACGACGGCGCGGGACAGGTGCGCAGCCTCGCCGCGCTCGCGCGCCGCCACCTGCAGGGCTGGCCGCGCGTGGACGGCACCGAAGACCCATGAACGCGCCAAGCGAACGGCGCATTGCGCTTCCCTGGCTCACGCTCGCCGCGCTGGAATGGGGCGACGCGTCGGCGCCGCCGCTGCTCGCGCTGCACGGCTGGCTGGACAACGCCGGCAGCTTCGCCACGCTGGCGCCACTGCTCGCAGCACGGTACCGCGTGATCGCGCTGGACCTGCCCGGGCACGGCCACTCCGATCACCTGCCTGCCGGTGCCAGCTACCACTACCTCGACCATGTACGTGCCGCGCTGGGCGCGCTCGATGCGCTGGAGCTACCGCGCTGCAGCCTGCTCGGCCACTCGCTGGGCGCCGGCATCGCTTCGCTGGTGGCCGCCGCGGCACCCGCGCGCATCCAACGGCTGCACCTGATCGAAGGGCTGGGCCCGCTGGGCGATGACGGAACACACACGCTGCAGCGCTACCGCGATGCGCTGGCCGCACCGCCGGCCAACGGCAAGGCGCTGCGCATGTTCCGCGACATCGAACAGGCCGCGAGTGCCCGAGCCATCGCCAGCGGACTCGACGCGGGGCTCGCGCGCCCCATCATCGAACGCGCCCTGCGCCAAGCCGACGGCGGATGGCAATGGCGCAGCGATCCGCGACTCACCCGTCCCACCGCGATCCGGCTGGCCGAAGCGCAGATCCATGCCCTGCTCGCCGGCATCGAAGCGCCTGCCGCGCTGCTGCTTTCGCAACCTGCCACGCCCTACCTACCCGCCACGCAGATGCAGGCGCGTGCCGCCTGCGTGCCACGCATCGCCGTCGAACATATGGACGGTGGCCATCACCTGCAGCTCGAACATCCGCAGGCAGCGGCGCAGTGGGTGCTGCGCCACGCCGCTCCATGACCGGCTGCGGAGGCGATACCCGGACGGCGCATGCGCGTCGCCCGGACCCAGGCGATAGCTCAATCGGCGCGGCATAGCAGGCAGCATCGTCAACCGCACGCCATTTCCGCCGTTTGTCTCCTTCGACACCCGCCCGCCAGAGTCGCCATGAAAAAACGGATCCGCCATGTGTTGACGGCCACACTGCTGGCCGCGATGGCCTTCGCTATCCGACCCGCAGCGGCAGCGACCCCAACCTCGCCGGACACACCCGCCCAGGACGGAACGGAAAAAATCGAGTACTGCCTGCAAGGGCTGGAGAGCTTTTTCCCGGGCGACTATTACGCGTGCCGCGCGGCCTACCACTTGCAGAGACAGCATTACGGCTCGTTCCTGGAAATGCTGCGCGAGGCCGCCTACTGGGCCAACAAGAATGCCCAGTACGAACTGGGCCTGGTCTATTTCCAGGGAGATATTCCCGGCATACCGGAAAACCGTTCCCTCGGCCTCGCGTGGCTGGCACTGGCCGCCGAAAGAAAGAAACCGGATTTCCAGCAGGCCTACACCACGGCCTATCTGCAAAGCTCGCCCCAGGAGCGCGCGGCCGCCAGCGATCTGTGGAAGACCTTGCTTCCCAAATACGGCGACAAGATTGCCGCTCCGCGTGCCATCCGCCGCTACAACCGGGCCATCGGCCCGCTCTACGCTGCGTCGGAAAGCGGCGGCATCACCTATATCTCCGGTTTCACGCCCTATCCGCAATCGGCCTTCAGCGTGGTCAAGACCCTGCAGGACCGCGCCGACAACGATTTCGACGACTTGCATGGCACGGTCACCGTGGGCGTTCTCAAGCCGCTGGACAACGCCACGCAACCGGCGCCGACCGACCAGCCGGATACCGCGCAC
This sequence comes from Rhodanobacter sp. DHG33, assembly GCF_014843005.1. Classification (GTDB taxonomy): domain Bacteria; phylum Pseudomonadota; class Gammaproteobacteria; order Xanthomonadales; family Rhodanobacteraceae; genus Rhodanobacter_A. The sequence goes on from NZ_JACYXM010000001.1 coordinate 487,199, forward strand.
TGAGCCGGCCGCGGATCCATCCGCCGGCCGGCCAGCACCACACGCCGCGAATCAGGCGCTCTCAGCCCGAAATCGCCAGCCGCTCGGAACGGTACTGCTGCGCGGTGATGCCGATCACCACCAGCGCCGCCGCCAGCGTGCCGGCGAGGCACAGCCCGAGCTGCTCCATCGAAATGCCTTCGCCGCGCAGCTGCTGCATGATGCCGAGGTTCTGGCCCAGCAGGGGCACCATGTACATCCATGGCAACGGCTTGACCGGCAGGAAGGCCAACAGCGCACTCGGGATTAGCGGCACCATCATCAACAGCGAGATGTAGGTCTGCGCTTCGCGGTAGCTCTTGGCGAACGCGGCCACCAGCGTTTGCAGCGAAGCCAGCAGCAGCACCAGCGGCAGCATCAGCAACAGCACGATGCCGGCGAAGTGCCAGCCAAGATCCAGCTCCATACCCAGCTTCTCGGCGGGGATGAACTGTCCCACCACCGCGAATGCGAGCAGGGTGATGGCCAGGCTGGCGAACGAGAACGCGCAGATCGCCGCGAGCTTGCCGGTCAGGATCTTCCGACGCACCACCGGATTGGCGAACAGCGGCTCCAGCGACTGCCGCTCGCGCTCGCCGGCGGTAAGGTCGATGGCCAGCGGCATGCCGCCCATGAACAGGGTGATCACGAAGAAGTACGGCAGCATGGCGAACATCAGCACCGCACGCGATTGCGGCGTGGCCTGGTCGCGCGTGGCCACCTGCACCGGCCACGCCGTGCCCGGCGACAGGCCGCGTGCCACTAGCCGCATCGCGCCCTGCTGGCGCGCATAGGTTTCCACCAGCTTCTGCACGCGCTCCACCGCGCTGTCGGTGTCCCGCCGCGAGGAGTCGTAGAACACTTCCACCTGCACCGGCTCGCCCTTGCGCCAGGCCTCGCCGTAATGGGCGCCGATGCGCAGCGCGACATCGGCATCCTGCTTGACCACGGCCTGGCCCGGGTCGGCCACCGCCGCATCGGGCACGACGCCGCCTTCCTTCAACGCATCGATCAGGTGCGGCGCGTACTGCGCACCGATCACCGGCACGTGCAGCGGCTTGTCGGCCTTGTCCAGTTGCTGGTTGACCTGCACGTTGATGAGCATCACGAACAGCAGCGGGCCCAGCAACGGTCCGGTGATGAACGCGCTCAATATGGTGCGCCGGTCGCGCAGGTTCTCGCGCACTTCCTTGAGGAATACGGTGAGCGTCGCGCTGGCGCGGCGCGCTTTCGTGGCGACGGTATTCATGCGGCGAGGCCCTCGTCGGTCCCGATGATCTTCACGAAGGCATCCTCCAGGTTGGTTTCGCCGGTTTGGGCGCGCAGCGCATCGGGCGTTTCGTCAGCCACCACGCGGCCGTGCGCGATCACCACGATGCGGTCGCACAGCGCCGCCACCTCTTGCATGATGTGGCTGGAAAACAGCACGCAGCGGCCTTCCGCCTTCAATTGCTGCATGAAGCGGCGCAGGCCGCGCGTGGCCATCACGTCGAGCCCGTTGGTGGGTTCGTCGAGGATGACGTTGCGCGGATCGTGGATCAGCGCACGGGCGATCGCCGTCTTCACGCGCTGGCCTTGCGAGAAACCTTCGGTGCGGCGGTCGAGGATGTCGCGCATTTCCAGCGCATCGACCAACGCGTCGTGCCGCGAGCGCAGCGTGGCTTCGTCGAGGCCATGCAGGCGCGCGAAGTATTCGATGTTCTCGCGCGCGGTGAGCCGCTTGTACAGGCCGCGCGCGTCCGGCAGCACGCCCAGCGAGCGGCGCACCGCCAGCGGTTCGGCTGCGGCATCGACGCCGTCCACCAGCACCTGGCCGCTGTCGGGCTGCATCAATGTGTAGAGCATGCGCAGCGTGGTGGTCTTGCCCGCGCCGTTGGGGCCGAGCAGTCCGGTGATCTCGCCGTCGCGCGCGGTGAAGCCGACGCCGTCCACGGCTTTCACGGCGCCGAACGCCTTGTACAGATTCCTGACTTCGATCACGGCTGCGCACCCCGCTTGAAACAGGCGTTCCGCCTGGTGGAGAACACGGAAAACGCAACCAGCAGCGGCAGCAGGATCTGGCTGGTGACATGCGGCGCATCAAGCACGGCGGCGGTGACGAAAGCCGCGGCCAGAAGCCCGGCGTTTGCAAGCACGTTTGGCTTTCTCATGGCGTAGCTCCGTTGAAGTCGATGAAGAAGGGCTCTTGCTGCAGGCGGTCGAGGCAACTCGTATCCATCGTCTTCGGATCGAGCTTCTCGACGAAATGCTGTACCAGCTTCGGCCCGCAACCCGTCGCCAGCACGCTGTGGCCCTGCCCCTTGAACAGCAGCACGCGTGCATTCGGCAGCGCCTTCGCCACCTCCTCGGCGTAGCGCGGCGGCGTCACCGGGTCGTACTGGCCGGCGAGCAGCAGCACGGGTTTGTCGGTTTCGAGCGGCTGGTGGAAATCCGCCGGCCGCGTGCCCTTCGGCCACGCCGAACAGATCGCCTTGTAGGCATCGACCATGTGCGTGCCGAGCAGGGTGTCGGCGTCCTGCGGACGGTTCGTGAGCAGATCGGCGTCCTCGCTGCAGATGACCGAGTACGACATGCCGCTGCCGGCGAGGTCGGCCATGTCCACGGTGAGCAGCTTGGCCTGCCCCAGCAGCGGCCCCACGTCGCCGTGCGCCGCCGCGTCGATGGAGAGCGGCAGCAACGCGGCGGTGGCCGGCGTGTAGGCGAACATGCGCACCACGCTGACCAGCGAATCCTCGTCCAGCATGCGCTGCACGGTCTGGTAGCTCTGCGGGTCGCGGAAGCTGACCGGATGCGGATTCGCACGCAGCGCATCGCGCAGCTGGATCAGCGTCTGGTACGGCGCGCCGAAGCGCCGCTTGCAGGCCGCATCGGTGTCGCAGCGCGCGAACTGCGCCTTGAGCGCATCGTCGAGGTTCTGCGCGAAATCCTCGCCCAGTACCACGCTGTTCGGCACCGTGCTGTCCAGCACCACGCTGCGCACCGCATCGGGGTGATGCCGCACGTACTGCTGCGCCACGCGCGTACCGTAGGAAACGCCGACCAGGTCGAACTGCGATACCCCCAGCGCGCGACGCACGTCATCCAGATCCTGCACCGCATCGGTGGTGGTGTAGTAGCGCGGGTCGGCATGCGTCTCGACCTGCTTCAGGCAGGCCTCCGCATCCGCGCGCAGCTTGTCGGGATCGAAGCCCGCGGCATCGTCGGCATCCGTCTTGCCGTCGGTCTTGCAGTCCAGCGCGTTCGAACCGCCGACACCGCGCTGATCCAGCAGCAGGATGTCGCGATGCGCGCGCAGCGGCTGCAGCATTCCATCGATCGGGCCGGCGTAGTCGGTGGCAGCCTGCCCCGGGCCGCCGGCGAGAAAGGCCAGCATGTCGGGTCTGGCCACCTGTGCGCTCGAACGCAGCACCGCCAGCTTCAGCGTGATTTTCCGGCCTTGCGGATCGGCACGGTTTTCCGGCACCTCCAGCGCGCCGCACCACGCCTCGGTGCTCAGGCCGCTGTTGGGCTGGCCGAGATGGCAAGCAGTCAGCGTGAGCTTGCCGAACCGCCACGTGCGCGGCGGCGCAGGTTTTGCATCGGCTACGGTATTCGACGTCGTTGCCGGCGACACCGGCGCGTCCGTCCCCGCATGCTGCGCATGCCATTGGTTCCAGGCCAGGTAGCCCACCGCCGCCACCGCGACGACGATGCGGAAAATCGTGCGTCCACTCAGTTTCATGTCCCCTCCCTTCAGTCAATCGCCCGGCTCGAAGATCCCTTCGATCGGACGTCCAAACAGTTTTGCGATCTTGAAAGCCAGCGGCAGGCTGGGGTCGTACTTGCCGGTTTCGATGGCGTTGACCGTCTGCCGCGACACGTCCAGCCGCTCGGCGAGGTCGGCTTGCGACCAGCTCTGCTCGCCGCGCAATTCGCGTACGCGGTTGTTCATACGGAATACCGGCTCGTCGGGCCCGCAAAAGAACCTTGGAGCTGCCAGCGCAGCGGCGTCCATGCCGCGCCGTCGCGCCGGCTCATGCCTCATCCTCCAGCCTGCGGCGACGGAAAATCGCCGACAGCAGCGCGGCCATCGTCAGTGACGCCGTTAGGCCGCTGAGCAGCCCGCGCTGCCAGTCACTCAATACGCCCCAGCCCAGCAGCAGGATCAGGCCGAATGCGGCCGCGCATATCGCCAACTGCCAGTGCCGGGCGAGGCCATCGTTGCTGCATGCCATGGCCCAGTCGCCGCCGTAACGGCGTGCGGCCCAGCCGCGGCCCAGCGTGTGCAGCACCACCATCGCCGGCCACACCCAGATCAGCGCCGTACCGTCCAGCCGAACCACCTTGGCGGCGACCAGGAAGCCGCCGGCCAGGCACAGCGTGCCCACCACCGTGCCGGCGATGGCCAGGCCGATCAGGTTCATGCGCTGCTCCAGCTCGTCGCTGCCCGTCACCAGGCGCACCATCGCGCGCGTCACCATCAGCACTGGCAGTATGGGCAACAGCGCCAGCGCGGTACGCCCCCACACGCTCTGCATATGGTCGACCAGCGGCCATACCAGCAGCATGATCAGGATGTAGGCCAGCATCGGCGGCCAGAATTCGCGCATGTAGCGGCGCTGGACGGGATTCATCGCCATGGCTTCAGAGCCCCTGAAGGAAATCGCCCAGCACCTGCTGGAACTTGGCCGGCTGGTCGAGCATCACGAAGTGCCGCGCGGGCGAGATGGACACCACCTTCGCCCGTGGCGCATTCGCGAGCAGGCTCTGGTAGTAGGCGGTCTTCTGCGCCTCGCTTATCACCGGCTGCTTGTTGGCCGCGGCAGCCGCGGCGAAATCCGGCGCGTAGTACGGCGAGATCTCCAGGACCGGCACATGAGCCTGCGCGAGCAACGGGCGATAGTCGGACGACATGTCCTCGGCCATGTATTCCGCACTGGCCGCGATGTCGCTGCGCGCGTTCATCGGCGCGTATTGTGCCGCCAGCTTGGGATCGACCACGCCGATGTGCTGCATGTAACCCAACGCCGCCGCCTGGAACTGGGCCGGCGTCGCCGCCGCCATCTGCTCGCGCAAGCGCCCGGCGATGGTCTGGCGCTGCGTGGCGTCCAGCTTCTCCATGCCGGGAAAGATGGGCAGCCCGTCCACCGCCACGGCGCCGGAAATCAGAGCTGCGTGCTCGCCCGCGAAGCGCAGCGCCAGCGTGCCGCCCAGGCTGTGACCCACCAGCACCGGGTGGTCGATATGCTGCTGGCCGATCAGCGCCAGCAGGGAAGCATCGGCCTGGTCCATCAGTCCGGTCTTCTGGGCGGGCGCGGGCATGCCGTCGAATCCCGCCAGGGTCACCGCATAGACCACGTGATTCTTTTCCAGCCGGGTGATGGTGTCCTGCCAGACCCATGGGCCGCCTTCCAGGCCGGGAATCAGGATGACCGGGCGACCGTGGTCGCCATGGCGTTCGAACTTCAGCGTGCCGACCTGACCGGCCGATGCCACCGGCGCCGAAGCCGCGCTGGCGGCCCCGGCGGCAAGCAGCGAAGACGCCAGCAGCAGGCGGAACATGGTCTTGACCGTGACAAAACGCGTGCGCATTTGGATATCCCCTTTGGAATGTAAAGCGACCTTTACATGCGCAGCGTAGCCCTGCCCCCGCAGGCTGTCAAGCGTACTTTACACGGAGGCGCCCAAGACCGCATCCAGGCCGCCCGGGCACTTTGGGACCCAAATTCGGCGTCGACATGTGACGCAAACCACACTTTTCACTGCCATAATCTGTCAGGGGCCAACCACGGAGAGATACGACATCCGTCGTGTCGGGCAGGTATTGCCCCGGTCAACGGCTAGAGGGCAGTGCAAGTATCGTGATCTCGGTCACAGTTTGGCATCCAGCTTGCTTAGTACCCGGCGACCAGCCACGCGCAAGGCTGCAGTCGGGTGGTGTCGCCACAAGACCACCGTTGTCCACCAGCGCGTCGAACCAGTTTGCAAACTGAAACCTAAATAGGAAACACCCATGAACAAGACTCTGCTCTCCGCTGCGCTGATTGCCGGTTTCGGCGTCGCAGCTCTCGCCCCGCAGGCTTCGCATGCGGCCACCAACACGGTCACCATCAACGGCAAGATCCTGAACGCCACGTGCGCTGCCAGCGTCAACGGCGGCACCAACGGCGGCACCGTCACCCTGCCGGACGAGCCCGCGACCGCTTTCACGGCCGTCGGCAGCGTGGCGGGTGCCACCCCGTTCACGATCGCCCTGACCGGCTGCCCGACCACCCCGTCGGGTGTCCAGGTCGGCGCGCAGTTCTACTCCACCTCGAACGCTGACACCGCCACCGGCACGCTGAAGAACACCGGCGTCACCGGCGTGGACGTGCAGCTGCTCGACTCGGCCAGCGCTGCTGTGCCGGTCGCTACTGCCGCCCAGGTCCCGGGCAACAACACGGGCGTCACCGACCCGACCACGCTGACCGGCGCTACCGCCAACCTGAACTACACCGCGCAGTACTACGCCACCGCCGCGTCGGTGTCGAGCGGCACCGTTTCGACGAACGTGAACTTCGTCATCAACTACCAGTAAGTCCGATGACGGTCCGGCCCGCCCGCGTTGAAACGCGCGTGGCGGGCACGCGACCACCCCCTGGCGCAGCGGAGCATCCCATGAAACGTCTGATAGGCACTGCCTGTGCAGTGACGGCTACTTTGTCCCTGTACGCAGCCGCTGCCCATGCCAGTGTCGTCATCACTGGTACCCGCGTGGTGTACCCCGCTCAGCAGAGCGAGGTCACCGTGCGCCTGTCCAATCAAGCCGACCATCCTGCGCTGGTCGAGGCATGGATCGACACCGGCGACACCAAGTCGACGCCGGACAATACCAATGCGCCGTTCCTGATCACCCCGCCGCTGTTCCGCATGGAATCGCACAAGGACCAGAACCTGCGCATCATCTATACCCAGGGCACCCAGCCGCTGCCGACCGACCGTGAGTCGGTGTTCTACCTGAACGTGCTGGAAGTCCCGCCCAAGCCCACTGGCGCGCAAACCGCCGGGCGCAACTATCTGCAGTTCGCGATGCAGTCGCGGCTGAAGCTGTTCTACCGCCCGGCCGGCCTGCCGGGCGATGTGATGAAGGCTCCCGACCAGCTGCGCTTCACGGCGCAGGGCACGACGCTGGACGTACGCAACCCCACGCCGTACTACGTCACGATCGGCTCGGTTGCGTTCGGTACCGACGGCAAGCCGCTCGAAGGCGTCAGCGGCATGGTGGCACCGCTCGGTGACCTCCAACTGACGCTGAAGGGCCTGAAGCAGGCACCGAGCGCCGGCACGGCCATCACCTACGCCACCATCAATGACTTCGGCGCCGTCGACACCCACAAGGGCGTCGTGGCTCCGTGATCTCGCAGCGCGCCATGCTTCGCCACCCGACCGTGCGCCCTTCGGCGCTCGCGGTGGCGTGCGCCATGGCGCTGACCGTTGTTGCAGCCTGGCCGCAGCCCGCTACGGCGGCAGCCGCCGCTGCAGCGGCGGCTGCGACGCCTGCTACGAACACTGCCATCGACCCCAGCGCCGCCGACGGCGGTCTTGCCAATTTCGATCGCAGCATGCTGGCCGGCGCCGGGCACGACATCTCCGACCTCTCGCGCTTCGAGCACGGCAACCCCGTGCTGCCCGGCATCTACAACCTCGACGTCTACCTCAACAAGAACTGGGTAGGCCGCATGGACGTGCGCTTCGCCGCACCGTCGAAGAATGCCAACGGTGTGCCCTGCGTCAGCGCCATGATGTTCGATCGCATGGGCCTCGTACCCGTCAAGAGCGATGCCGCAGCGGCAGCGGCGGAGAAACTGTCGTCGCCCTCCGAGTGCGTGAGCCTGGGCGACCTGATTCCCGGCGCCACGATGTCCTTCGACATGTCCGACTTGCGCCTGGATGCCAGCGTGCCGCAGGCTTACATGAACCAGCGGCCACGCGGCTGGGTCAACCCGGCATCGTGGGATGCGGGCGTGCCGGCATTCCTGCTCAACTACAACTTCAACACCTACCACGCCACCAGCAACGGGCAGGATCAGACCAGCACGTACCTCAACCTGCGCTCGGGCCTCAACATCGGCCTGTGGCAGTTCCGGCAGGACAGCACCATCACCGTGCAGTCCGGCAGCAACCAGCCAAGCCAGCGCCACTGGCAGAACATCGATACCTACGTGCAGCGCGCGCTGCCCAAGCTGGGCGCGGAACTGACCGTGGGCGACAGCTACACCGACGGCTCCGTGTTCAACAGCTACGGCGTGCGCGGCGTGCAGCTGGCCACCGACGACCGCATGCTGCCGCAATCGCTGCGCGAATACGCGCCGGTGGTGCACGGCGTGGCCTATACCAATGCCAAGGTCACCGTGACCCAGAACGGCATGCAGATCTACCAGGCCACCGTGGCGCCCGGTCCGTTCGTGATCAACGACCTCTACCCCACCGGCTACGGCGGCGACCTGATCGTGAACGTCACGGAAGCCGACGGGCGCCAGCACAGCTTCACCGTGCCCTACGCTTCGGTGCCTCAGCTGCTGCGCCCCGGCATCACCCGCTTCGACATCGTCGCCGGCCAGCTGCGCAACACCGACCTGCAGGACGACAAGCCCGGCGTGATCCAGGGCGTGGTGCAGCACGGTTTCAGCAACCTGCTCACCGGCTACGCCGGCGTGCAGGGTTCGGCCGGCTACGCCTCGGCGCTGGTCGGCGGCGCGCTGAACACGCGCTACGGCGCGCTGGCGCTGGACGTGACCCAGGCCCACACCAGCATTCCGCACTACGGCACCTACAACGGCCAGAGCGTCCGCATCAGCTACAGCAAGGTTTTTCCGGGAAGCAACACCACGTTCACCGTGGCCGCCGACCGCTATTCCACCGGCGGCTTCCTCAGCCTGAGCGATGCCGAGGCAGCACGCGACTATGCCAACCACGGCATGGATGCGCTGCAGTACCAGCTGACCAACCCGCTGACCATCGACGGCGTGACGACGTCGAGCCTGCTCTCGCCAGCCCAGCTCGCGGCACTGAACGGAACCGTCTACAACGGCAGCAACGTCTACACCGCCACCGGCCTGCTGCAGCAGCGCAACAGCTTCACCCTGGCGCTCAACCAGCAGTTGGGGAGCCGCGGCGGTTCGCTGTACGCCAACGCGTCGATCAACGACTACTGGAACCACAACGGCAACAATTCGCAGTTCCAGGTGGGCTACAACAATCACTTCGGGCGCCTTGCCTACGGCATCTCCGTGAGCCGCGGGCGCACCCAGCTGGGCGGCTACGACAACCAGGTCGCCTTCAACGCCAGCCTGCCGCTGGGCGACACCCCGCACGCGCCCACCCTTTCGTTCAACGTCGATCACGACACCCAAAACGGCAGCGAACAGCAAGCCTCCCTCAACGGCACGCTGGGGCAATGGAACCAGTTCTCCTATGGCGCCACCGTCTCGCACAACAGCAGCGATACCGGCAGTGCCTATAGCGTGAACGGCGGCTACAACAGCCCCTACGCTGCGTTCAATGCCAGCGCCGGCAACGGCAACGGCTATTCGCAGGCCTCCATCGGCGCCAGCGGGGCGGTGGTCATCCATGCGGGCGGCGTCACCTTTGGCCAGTCGACCGGCGACACGGTCGCTCTCGTGCATGCCCCCGGTGCGGCCGGTGCGCACGTTCTCAGCTCGCCGGGTCTCGCCGTGGACAGCGCCGGCTACGCGCTCGTGCCGTATGTGCTGCCCTATCAGCTCGACACCGTCCAGCTCGACCCGCAGGGCATGCCGCTGGGCGTGCAGCTGGATGCCACCAGTGCAGAGGTGGCGCCTTACGCCGGCGCGGTGGTGGTGCTGAACTTCAAGAGCAAGGTCGGCCGCGCCCTGATCGCGCGCATCCGCATGGCCAACGGCAAGCCGGCACCCTTCGGCGCGGAAGTATTCGACAGCAAGGGCGCATCGGTGGGCTTCGTCGGCCAGGCCGGACAGATCCTGCTGCGAGGCATCGGCGAGGCCGGCTCGCTGGTCGTGCGCTGGCAGGACGACAACGGAGCCGACCTCTCCTGCACGTTCCCCTACAAGGCGCCGAACCAGGGCAAGGGCAAGCAGGCCGGCCTCGAGGGAATCAGCGTAACCTGTGCGATGCCGTCGGCCACCGCCGCCGCGAAAGATGCGCCGTGAAGAACGAAGCATTGCACCGCCCATTCGCACGACCTGCCTCCACCGGCGGACGAGTCTCCATGGAAAAAAACCAACACCTCCCGGAAACCGTCATGAGCCAAGCCGCCCAGTCGCATCCGCACATCGGCCAACACCGGCAACTCGGTTGGTGCGGATTGCTGCTGTTGCTGTTGGTGTCCCTGCTGGCTCCGATCGGCCGGGTCCACGCGCAAACCGCGGGCTGCATGGAAGACGGCAGTTCTCCGGCCTCCCAGAGCGCCATCACCTTCAGTCCGCCGGCAACGATCGCGTTGACCACCATGCCGGCTGCCGGCACCGTGCTGTGGTCATCGGGCCTGATAGCGGCCAATCCGGCCCCGGTATACGACTGCTCTGGCAATGTGCCTTATGGAGTACTCAACAATGTTGGCGCCACGCCTGCCAGCGGCACCACCTTTCCCACCGGAGTCGCCGGACTTTCCTACCAGCTCGTCCGCAACGGAGCCAATTTGGATCCATGGTCCATGGATACATATGCGGGCGGAGGAAATGGCTGCACGTACCGACGCGGCGCGTGGAATTGCGCCAACGGATACACCACGGTCACTTTCAGTGTCACCACGCAATTGAAGCTCGTGGTGACCGGGCCGATCGCCAGCGGCAGCGTGCTCAACGCTGGCACGCTCGGTTACTGGCAATTCCAGGGATTGGGTTCCAATGGAGCCATTACCCCGGTCCAGATCATTGCCTTTGCATTGAACAACTCGACCACCATCACCTTCCCGACCTGCACCGTCACCACCAGTTCGATCAGCGTCACGCTGCCGGACATAGGTGCGTCGGCGCTGGGCAGCCTTGGTGCAACGGCCGGTGCCACGCCTTTTTCCATCAATCTCAATTGCCCGAGCACGGCGTCCGGCGCACCCGTATATGTCGAGATGGACTACAACGGCACCGCCTCCGGCATCCAGGGAGTCCTGACGCCCACTGCCGGCACCAGCGCCGGAGTTGGCGTGCAGCTGCTCTATTCGAACACCGCCGTAACCTTCGGCACGCCGACGCAGGTCGGCACGACCACCACGGGAGCCATGAGCATCCCGTACACGGCCCAGTACTATCAAACGCAATCGGCTGCGGTCACCCCGGGCACGCTGACAGCGTCCGCCACCTTCCTGATCATGTACGAGTAGCATCACCGTCATCCTGACCAAGCCGGAACACCATCAAAGCTCCTCGCATGATGAGTGACGGCTCACCCGACTCGCCATCGGCATCCGGAGAGCAGATTCCATGAACAAGATTTTCGCGCTGACCCTGGCCATGGCATTTGCTGGCATGGCACACGCCCAGACCCCGGTGCACCCGACGAAGGGCGCGGTCGTTGTCAACAAGGCATCCATACCCGCCCAGAATGCACAGGGCAAAGCATCGACCACCACCGGCATCCCCGCCAACGGCAATGCCGTCGCACCCCGGAAGAATGTACTCACATGCGTCCCGGCAAATGCACCGGCAAGCGCGACCAACACTCCATGCCACCCCACCAAGACCGCGCAGCTCTGATGCCGACAGGCATCCACGGTCCTGGTCGGCGGTGAACGCCTATTCGTAAACCCGCGTCACCATCTGCACACGGGCTATGTCCGCGGAAGCGTGGTAGTCGACGAAGTACTGCAGCAGGGGATTGCCTGCCGCCGTCGCTCCATCCAGGCGCAACACTGAAATCCGGTAGGCGGATGGATCGGCAGCAGTCACCTGCATGCTGCCTGCGCAAGTGAATGGGCGATCCGGCATGCGATTGCCGATCGTCATGACCCCGGAGCCACCGAATGCCCCGCAGGTCGGCGCCCTGATGGCGCCGCTGAAATCGATTCTTCCTTCGCCCGCCCATGCGCTCGATGCCATCAGCGCAATAGACAAGACGACCGTCTTGCAATACCGGCCCTGCATAATCCCCCCGTCCTGGCCGAGGGAAGATGCATACCTGGGGAGGCTTGCCACATCCGCCGTCGACGTCCGGCAAAGTGCTCGCCCGTACTCATTTCGGGTGTGAGGTGCATCACAGGTGCCGCGGTATTCGACCAAAGTCGAATACCCAACTGGTCGACGGCAGAGTGTCTTTCGGGCGCCCCGTCAGGTCGTTCCGTCAGCGCGACGAGATGTATTTCTCGCGCCGGATCTGCGGCACCGGCAGGCCGAATTCCTTCAGCGCGTTGAACGCCGCATCGACCATGTTGGGGTTGCCGCAAAGGTAGGCGATGTCGCGCGTCGCGTCGGGCGCGAGTTCGGCCAGCACGCCCTGCACGTGGCCGCTGCGATCCGAGGGACGCGGCACGGCGCGCGGCTGGCGGCTGAGGCAGCCATGGAAGACGAAGCCGGGATGGCTTTGCGCGAAGGCCTCGAATTCCTCGCCGTAGAGCAGTTCGGTTTCGTTGCGCGCGCCATAGAGCAGCACCACTTCGCGGCCGCCCTGCGCCAGCAGCTTCTCGATCTGCGGCAGCATGGCGCGGTACGGCGTCACGCCGGTGCCGGTGGCAAGCAGCAGGTAGCGCGGATGCACGTCGCCGGCCTGCAGGCAGAAGCGCCCATAGGGGCCGCTGGCATCGACGGTGCCGCCGATCGGCAGCTCGCCGAGCAGCTTGGTGGCCGCGCCGCCTTCGACGTAGCTCACCGCAATCTCGATGCGCCCGATTTCAACGGGCACGCCGGGCGAGCTACCGTCGCCCACCGTGGCCACCGAGTAGCTGCGCTTGGTGGGCGTGCCGTCGTCGTAGTGGAAGTGGATCTGCAGGAATTGCCCCGGCACGAAGGCCAGCGGCTGGCCATCCACGCGCTCGAAGGCGAGGTGGCGCACGGTGGGCGCCAGCATGCGGCTGTCGACGAGGCGTAGCTGGAAGTGATCGGCCATGGATGATGTTCCGGGAAACGATGCGTGCGCCGGACGGCGCAAAACGGCCCGCTATAATAAAGGGCTGATCCGTCCCGGTGCATCCCATGAATTCCGTCCCCGCCCTCGTCGTCGACAACCTGCGCAAGACCTACGGCAATGGCGTGGAAGCCCTCAAGGGCATCTCGCTGACCGTGCAACCCGGCGATTTCTTCGCCCTGCTCGGCCCCAACGGGGCCGGCAAGTCCACCCTGATCGGCATCCTCTCCTCGCTGGTGAACGCCAGCGAGGGCGATGCGCGGGTGTTCGGGGTGTCGGTGAACCGGCAGCGCAACGAGGCGATGAAGCTGATCGGCCTAGTGCCGCAAGAGATCAACTTCAACCAGTTCGAGAAGCCGTTCGACATCTGCGTCAACGAAGCGGGCTTCTACGGTATCCCGCGCAAGATCGCCGCCGAACGCGCGGAGAAATACCTGAAGGAGCTACGCCTGTGGGACAAGGCGCAGATGCAGGCGCGCACCCTGTCCGGCGGCATGAAACGACGGCTGATGATCGCCCGCGCGATGATGAATGAGCCGAAGCTGCTAATCCTCGACGAACCCACCGCCGGCGTGGACATCGAGATCCGCCGTTCGATGTGGCAGTTCGTCAGCGGCATCAACGCGGCCGGCACCACAGTGATCCTCACCACGCATTACCTGGAAGAGGCCGAGCAGCTCTGCCGCAACATCGCCATCATCGACCACGGCACCATCGTGGAGAACACCACGATGAAGCAGCTGCTGTCCAAGCTCGATGTGGAGACGTTCGTGTTCGACGTGGCGGGCGTGCCGGGCGAACTGCCCGCGCTGCCGGGCGTCACGCTGCGCCGGGTGGACGAGCACACGCTCGAAGCGGAGATGGCGCGCACCCACGACCTCAACTCGCTGTTCTCGGCACTGACCGCGCGCGGCATCACGGTGACTTCGATGCGAAACAAGACCAACCGGCTGGAGGAGCTGTTCGTGCGACTGGTAGAACATGGCCGCAACGGCACGGAGCAGACCGCATGAGCAACGCATCGGCCAACCTGGTAGCCCTCAACACCGTCACGCGCCGCGAGATCGTGCGCATCCTGCGCATCTGGACGCAGACACTGATCCCCCCGGTGATCACCGTGACGCTGTACTACGTGATCTTCGGCAAACTGGTCGGCAGTCGCATCGGCAGCATCGACGGCGGCTTCAGCTACATGGAGTACATCGTGCCGGGCCTGGTGATGATGAACATCATCACGAGCAGCTACGCCAACATTTCCAGCTCGTTCTTCGGCGCCAAGTTCCAGCGCTCGGTGGAAGAGATGCTGGTGTCGCCGATGCCGCACTGGATCATGCTGCTCGGCTACGTGCTCGGCGCGATGACGCGCGGCCTCATCGTCGGCGCGCTGGTGCTGCTGGTCGCGCTGTTCTTCACCCACCTGCACCTGATCCATCCGTTGATGGTGCTGCTGTCCGTGCTGCTGGGCTCGGCGATCTTCTCGCTGACCGGTTTCATCAACGCCATCTACGCGCGGAAGTTCGACGACGTGGCGCTGGTGCCCACCTTCGTGCTGACCCCGCTCACCTACCTGGGCGGCGTGTTCTATTCGGTGAAGATGCTGCCCGAGCCGTGGCAGTCGATCTCGCGCGCGAATCCTATCCTGTACATGGTCAACGCGTTCCGCTACGGCGTGCTCGGCATCAGCGACGTGCAGGTGGGCGTGGCGATCGTGGTGATGATCGGCTTCGTGCTGATGCTCACCGCATTCGCGCTGTACCTGCTGAAGCGCGGCGTGGGGCTGCGCTCGTAGCCCCCGCTACGCGAGCGGCTCGGGCGACAGCGGTTCGCGCTCCTGCGGAAATGCCGCCCACAGCGCAGCCATCGTCCGGCCACTCACCGGATGGCGCACCTGCGGCGCGATGTCGGCCAAGGGCTTGAGCACGAAGGCGTGCTGCAGCTCCTTGCGCGGCACTTGCAGGTGGCCCGGCCCGTCGATCACGCGCTCGCCGTACAGCACGATGTCCACGTCCAGCGTGCGATCGGAGTAGCGCGGCACGTCGCGGCGGCGGCCATGGCGGTCTTCCAGCGCGTGCAGCCAGTCGTTGAGCGCGCCGGGTTCGAGGTCGGTGTCCAGACCCACCGCGAGGTTCACGAAATCCGCGCCGTCGAAGCCCACCGACTTGCTGCGATACGCCGGCGATACGGCGATGCCTCCGAAGCGCCCGCGCAGTTCGCCGAGTGCCGCATTGAGGTAGCGCCGCGGCTCGAGGTTGGAGCCGAGGCTGAGATAGACGCGTTCCATCAGCCGGGTCGCACGCCGCGCTCGATGCGCACGCCCACCGCCTTCGCGCCGCGCACCGCGCCGGGCTTGGACAGTTTCAGGCGCACCCAGGCCACGCCGAACTCCTCGCGGATGATCGCGGCGCAGCGCTCGGCCAGCGTCTCCACCAGGCCGAAGCTCGATGCACCCACATAATCGATCAGCCGCTTGGACACGTCCTTGTAGTTCAGCGTGTGCGCGATGTCGTCGCTGGCGGCGGGCACGCTGTTGTCGAACGCCATCTCGATATCGAACGACAGGGTCTGGCGCACGCGGCGCTCCCAGTCGTAGATGCCGATCACGGCGTCGATGCGCAGATCTTCGATGAAAACGATGTCCATGGCGGTGCCGCGGCAGGAACGGGGCCCTAAAGGGTCGGCGACTACAGGCGCAGATGCAAGCCGGCACGGTTTCACGCCAACGGCACGCAATGGCGCGCGCGACGTGTTAGATGTGGCAACCCCACCCCACAGCACGGGAACCGCAATGAGCACTCCTGCCAACGTGACGGCCGCGATCGCCAGCACGCCCTACACCGTCCGCCTGGGCGACGACCACGGCCACCAGTGGCTGGCCGACGAGCCGGCCGACCTGCACGGCGCCAACGCCGGACCGGACCCGCACCGGCTGCTGCTCTCCAGCCTGGGTGCCTGCACCTCGATCACGCTGAAGATGTACGCCGAACGCAAAGGCTGGCCGCTGGAAGGCGTCGAGGTGGCGCTGGATTTCAATCCCGATGGTGAGCCGCCGGCCGGTACCAACGTGATCCGGCGGCGCATCGCCCTGTACGGCAAGCTGGACGAGCAGCAGCGCGAACGCCTGCTGCAGATCGCCAACGCCTGCCCGATCCACAAGGTGCTGCGCGGCGAAATCCGCATCGATTCCGCACTGGAATAGGCATTCCGGGGCTTTGTACCCCGTCGCGGCGGCGGCGGCATGCGATCATGGCGTATGACCGCCTTCACCACGCTGCCGCTCAAACCCGCCCTGCTCGCCAGCCTCGAGACGCTGGGCTATACCGCCATGACGCCCGTGCAGGCGCAAAGCCTGCCGCCGATGCTGGAAGGCCGCGACGTGATCGCGCAGGCCAAGACCGGCAGCGGCAAGACCGCCGCGTTCGGCCTCGCCTTGCTGCAGGCCCTGCAGGTGGAAACCATCCGCCTGCAGGTGCTGGTGCTGTGCCCCACGCGCGAACTAGCCGACCAGGTCAGCAAGGCCATCCGCAAGCTCGCCGCCAACATCCCCAACGTGAAGCTGCTGACCCTGTGCGGCGGCATGCCACTGGGGCCGCAGCTGGCCTCGCTCACCCACGACCCGCACATCGTGGTCGGCACGCCGGGCCGCGTGCAGGAGCACCTGAAGCGCGGCAGCCTGCACGGCGGCGGCATCAAGGTGCTGGTGCTGGACGAGGCCGACCGCATGCTGGACATGGGCTTCAGCGAAGCGATCGACGACATCGTGGGGCGCATTGCCAAGCATCACCAGACGCTGCTGTTCTCGGCCACGTATGCCGACGAAATCCGCGCGGTGAGCGGCCGCGTGCAGCGCGACCCGGTGGAAGTGACGGTGGAAACGCCGCACGAGGAAACCACCATCGAACAACGCTTCCACGAAGTGGAGCCGGCGCAGAAGCTCGACGCACTGGCGCAGCTGCTGGCCAAGGGCACGCTCAGCGCGGAACAGGCGCAACACGCGCTGGTGTTCTGCAACATGCGCAAGGACGTGGATGCCGTGGCGCAGGAGCTGGACCGCCGCGGCTTCTCCGCGCTCGCCCTGCACGGCGACATGGAGCAGCGCGATCGCGACGAAGTGCTGGTGCAGTTCGCCAACCGCAGCTGCTGCATCCTGGTCGCCACCGACGTGGCCGCGCGCGGCCTGGACATCGCGGCGTTGCCGCTGGTGGTGAGCTACGACATCGCGCACGATCCCGACACGCATACGCACCGCGTCGGCCGCACCGGCCGCGCAGGCGAGAACGGCCTCGCCATCACCCTGGTCACGTCGCGCGAGCGGCCTAAAGCGGCGAACATCGAAGAACAGCTCGGCCGCCCGCTGCCGTGGCACCCGTTGCGCGTGTCGCCACCGCGCGGCAAGCAGCTCAATCTCGCCACGATGAAGACCCTGGTGATCGACGCCGGCAGGCAGGACAAGCTGCGCCCCGGCGACATCCTCGGCGCGCTCACCGGCGACGCCGGACTCGACGGCAAGGACATCGGCAAGATCGACGTGTTCGCCACCCGCGCCTACGTGGCGATCAGCCGACCGCTGGCGAACAAGGCTTTGGAACGGCTGCGCGCCGGGCGCATCAAGGGGCGCAACTTCCGCGTGCGCGCACTCCACTGATTCCACGAGCCGACCTCGCACAGCCGCCATGCCGCACGACACAAAGACGCCGCTGCCATTGCATGATGCCGACGCCCATGTTGCCTCGGGCAAGTCGCAGACGAGGTTGGGTTCGCTGGGCGAAGCGGCACGCAGCTATCGACAGGCCATCGCGCTCAAGCCGGACCACCTTGAAGCGCACTACCTTCTTGGCAATGTACTGGGAGCCCAGGGGCAACTGACCGAGGCAGCGGGCAGCTTCAGGCACGCGCTGGCGATCAAACCCGATTTCGTCGAAGCCCACGCCAGGCTCGGTCACACCCTGATGGCCATCCGCCAACCGCGCGAGGCCGAAGCGCATTTCCTGCACGTGCTGTCTGCGCGCCCGGACGATGCGAACACGCACAACAGCCTTGGCATCGCCTACCGCGAACTGGCGCGCCTGCCCGAAGCCGAAGCGTGCTATCGCCGCGCACTGGCCCTCAAGCCGGACTACGCCGAGGCGCACAACAACTTGGGCAATGCCTTGCGCGACCAGGGGCGCCGCAGCGAAGCCGAGTCCAGCTATCGACAGGCGCTGGCCATCCATGACCGCTTCGCCGAACCGCACTTCAATCTCGGCAACATCCTGCGCGACCAGCAGCGGCTGCCCGAGGCGGAAGACAGCTATCGGCGCGCACTCGCGATCAAGCCTGACTACCTGATGGCGCTCAACAATCTTGGCCTGTGTCTGAAGAAGCAGGGACGTGTGGAAGAAGCCTGCGCCAGCTTCGAGGCCGCGGTCGCGATCAAGCCGGATTTCCTGCAGTCCCTCTGCAACCTCGCGCCGTTCAAGACGTATGCCGCGGATGATCCGCACCTGCGCATGCTCGAGGACCAGCAGCACCAGCTGCCGGGTCTGCCGCCGGCAGGACGCGTCAACTACTGGTTCGCCCTCGGCAAGATGCGCGAGGATGCCGGCCGCCATGACGACGCCTTCGCGGCCTATGCGGAAGGCAACCAGCTGCAGCGCATGCGGTTCCCGCACGACGAAGCGCGCGAGGCGGCCCTGGTCGCGCGCCTGCGCGCTGTCTTCGATGCCGGCCTTTTTGCGCACCGGCCACTGCCTGACCATGCCGGCAACAGGACCCCGATCTTCATCGTCGGCATGCCGCGCTCGGGCACATCGCTGATCGAGCAGATCCTGGCCAGCCATCCCGGCATTCACGGAGCCGGCGAGCTGACCGACCTGCACGACGTGGTGCATTCCCTCGACGCGTCTGCCGCCACCTATCCTGAAACCGTCACCGCGCTCTCCGACGAGGCTCTGCGTCGCCTGGGCGAAGCCTACATGGAGCGCGCGTGGCGGCATGCCCCGCAGGCAACGCACGTCACCGACAAGCTACCGGCGAATTTCCTGCACGTGGGCATGATCCACCGGATGCTGCCCCACGCGAAGATCATCCACGCCATGCGCGACCCGATGGACTCGTGCTTCTCCTGCTATGCACGCCTGTTCGAAGACGGCCACCTCGATTTCAGCTACGACCTGGGTAGCGTGGGCCGCTACTACGTGCGCTATATCGAACTGATGCGGCACTGGCACCGCGTGCTGCCGCCGGGAACCGTGCTGGATCTGCGCTACGAAGACATGGTCGCCGATACCGAGGGCCAGGCGCGGCGCCTGCTCGATTACCTCGGGCTTCCCTGGGATGAGCGCTGCCTCGATTTCCACCGGAACACGCGCGCCGTGCGCACCGCCAGCATCGCCCAGGTGCGCAAGCCGATCTATCGGTCCTCGGTGGCCCGCTGGAAACATTTCGAGGCGCATGTCGCCCCACTGCTGGATATCGTGCGGGATTACCGCTAGTCGCCGGCGGCAAAATCAGCCGCATCACCAGGCACTGCAATTTCCGGCGCGAGGCGGCGACCGGACGTCAGCCACCGCGCAGCACCGCGCCCCGCTTGCACGCCACTCGCAAAACAGGCGGTGAGCAGGTAGCCGCCGGTGGGCGCCTCCCAATCCAGCATCTCGCCCGCGCAGAACGTGCCCGGACGGACGCGCAGCATCAAGGATTCGTCGAGCGCCTCAAGGCGGACTCCGCCCGCCGTGCTGATGGCTTCCGCCAGCGGGCGTGGCGCCTGCAGGGTCAGTGGCAAGGCCTTGATGAGCGCGGCCAGTGCGGCGGGATCGGCCAACGCGGATTTGCCGGCCACTTCGAACACCAAGCCGCATTTCGCGGCATCGAGATGCGCGCGACGGCGCAGCAAGTCGCCCAGGCTGTGTTTGCCGCGCGGCGCGGCAAGGCGCTCCGCCAATACCGCCTGCGTGATGCCTGGCGCGAGGTCGAGGTGCAACACGGCTTTGCCATCCCGTGCGATGCGTTCGCGCAGGTCCGCGCCGATGGCGTAGACCAGGCTGCCTTCGATGCCGTATTCGCTGAGCACGCATTCGCCCTGTCGCGATTGCGCAACTCCGTGGCGATCGGTCCAATGCGCCGCTACCGACTTCAGCGGCGAACCGGCGAAGCGCGTGCGCAGGTGTTCGCTCCATGCAATCTCGAAACCGCAGTTGGCGCTTTGCAGCGGCGCAATGTCGATGCCGGCATCGCCCAGAGGCGCCACCCACGCACCGTCGGAACCAAGCTTGGGCCAGCTCGCGCCGCCCAGCGCCAGCACCACGGCATCGGCCACGGCGATGCGCTCACCCTCCGGCGCGGCGAAGCGCAATGCACCGTCGTCGCGCCAACCCAGCCAGCGGTGATGCATGTGGAAGACCACACCCGATGCGCGCAGCCGATGCAGCCAGCGGCGCAGCAGCGGCGCGGCCTTCATGTCGGCGGGAAAAACCCGGCCCGAACTGCCCACGAAGGTTTCCACGTCCAGCCCGCGTGCCCAGTCGCGCAACGCATCGGCGTCGAACGTGCGCAGCCAGCGCGCGATCTCGTCGCGTCGCTCGCCATAGCGTTCGACGAAGCGCGCGAACGGCTCGCCATGGGTGAGGTTGAGGCCGCCCTTGCCGGCGAGCAGGAATTTTCGCCCCACCGAGCCCATGGCGTCGTACAGATCGACCGCGATGCCGGCCGCGCTCGCGGCTTCGGCCGCCATCAGGCCTGCGGGGCCGCCGCCGACGATGGCCAGTCGAGGAGAGGAGTCTTGCGTCATGCGCGCATGGTCGCATGTTCGGGTGCCTGAGCAACCGGCGCGCAACAGCCGCCGACCGGCATCCATCCGCCGCATGCTGCAGTGGAGCAACCCGGCTACGCGCTGCTCACCGAGCCGGCTTTCACGTGTGCAAAAAAAACGCCGGGGGGATCGCTCCCTCCGGCGTCTGCGTCACGCACCGATCGAAGCGGTATCAGTTCGATTCGGTGAACTTGATGGACGGCGTCGAGCCGCCCGTGGCGGTGCAGCTGCCCAGGTTCAGGTTGTTGCTCTCGCCGGTCGTGCCCGAGTCGGCCACGCAGGACGGTGCACTGGTGGAGCCATCGCTCACCGCGAGGTTCACCGTGATGGAGCTGCCGCTGTTGAACTCCGCTTCGGAGCCGCCGGCGTTGCCCACCACATTGAACTCGCCGGTGTTCCACACCTTCGAGATATACAGTTTGCTGTCGCTCTGGGTGGTGCTATAGGCATCGCCGTCGTAGGTGACGACGGCCGTGTCGTTGCCGCCCGAGGTTGCCGTGGCGGTCAGCTTCAGGCTGGCCAGGGCCGTGGCCGGGATATCCGGCGGCAGGGACGCCGCGCTGTTGCCGTAGCAGTCGCCTTCGCCGTCGCTGGAGAAGCCGCTCGGGCAACGGCTGCTGCCGTAGCCGATCAGCCAGTTCTGCATGAAGATCGCACCCTTGCCATTTTGCGAGTAGTCGGTTGCGTACACCCACTGCTGCCACACGGTGCAACCCGAATGGCTCTTGCAGGCCGACGTGGTCGAGGTGAATTGCGTGTTGAGCTGCACCGAATATTCGTTGGCGCCCAGGATGCCGCCACCGCCGTAGGCCGCCACGCCCACGCTCTTTTCGGAAGTCACGCCAGTCACTGTCGGAAAGGTGCCCACGGCGCTCTTGATCAGGCTGGAGGTCTGCAGGGTGTAGTCGTTGCCGTTGCCGGCAGTCTCCGGCGCGCCGAAAAGGTAGTAATGCGGCATGGGGTGCACATCGGAGCGGACCGCTCCGCAAACCATCGCCTTCCACACGATGCTTGGATACTGGGCGTGGAAGCAGCCTTCCGACGGCGTGGCGATCTGCGCCATGCTTTCGCGCCATGCTTCGCGCGCTACCGCCTCGATCGGCCCCACCTGTGCGCTCGAACCCGGCGCGGAAAAATTGTCGAACGATGCCGCGAAGGCGGCGGGAACGCATGACGCGCTGACAAGGCCGGCCAGAACTGCAAGTTTCAACGTTGTTTGCATCGAATGTCTCCCCATAGCTGCAATGAACGATGGATCTCGCCCCTGGACGATCCAGGAGTCGAGGCACTGCCGACAGCAAATGCACTTGCGAACAACGAAACGCTTGTTGCCAGTTCCTTCCCCCGATCCCGTTCCCCGCGGAATCATCCGTGCGGCCGCCCGAAAGGCGGCCGCACGGCTTCCTTACTTGCTTACTTGCTTACTGCACGTTCAACGTGACGTCGTCGAGCGTGAAGTCGGTGTTGCCGGAAGACGAGGTCTCCTTGCCGGTGAACTTGATGGTCACCGTCTGGCCGATGTAGGCGGACAGGTTGGCGGTTTCCGCGGCATAGCCGGTGTTCTTGTTGGCATTGGTGAACGAACCCACCGTGGCCAGCACCGTGCCCGAGCTGTTCAGCACCTGCACCGTGAAGGTATCGACCGCCGAGCTCTTGGTGGTGTCGATGTGCAGGTAGTACTGCAGCGTAGCCGTGGTGTGGCCGCTGGGGATGGTCACCTTCTGCGACACCGTGTCGGTGTGCGAGGTGCCGTAGCCGTCCAGCCAGGCGAACCACGAACCGGCATGCGAGCTCTCGCCGCTACCGCAGTAGCTGGCCGAAGACGAGCTGGTGTTGCACAGCGTGCCCGAGCTCATCGACCACGGCGAAGCCGTGCCGGTTTCGAAACCGGTGTTGCCGAGCACCTGGGTCGGCGTGCCGCCGCCGCCCGACGTAACCGTCACCGAGCCCGACTTGGTGTTGGTGGCACCGGTGCTGTCCGTCACCGTCAGGCTGACCGTGTAGGTGCCGGCCGCGGTATAGGTGTGGCTCGGGCTGGCCGAGGTCGAGGTGCTGCCATCGCCAAAGCTCCACGAATAGCCGCTGATCGTGCCGCCGGTATCGGTAGAGGTGTTGGTGAAGGTCGCGGTCAGGCCGCTCACGCTGTCGGTGAAGTTGGCCACCGGCGTACCGGTGGTGCCACCGCCGCCGCTGCCGGCCACATTGGCCACGAAGTTCGCGATGTTGATCGAACCGAAGCCGGTGGTGTAGTCCCAGCCCACCGCAGCGGTTTCGCCGCTGTTGTTGCCGGAGGTCACGTCATGGAAGTCGGTCGAGTAGTGCGAAGCGGCATCCGCGTAGATCAGCGGCGCGGCGAAACCCAGCGAGGACTTGGTCGCCAGCACGCGGGCCCAGGTGCCCACAAACAGCGGCGAGGCCAAGCTGGTGCCACCGATCTGTTGGGTGGAGCCGTCCACGATCACATTGGCGCCGCTGTCCGGGCTGGCGTCGAAGGCCACATCGGGCAGGCCGCGGTACTTGCTACCCGCGTTCTGGCCCACGCCGCTCTGCCAGCTCGGCTGCGGTTCGAAGGTGCTGGGGCTGCCGCCGGTCGCGCCTTCGTTTTCGTTGAGGTTGTTCCACACCGTTTCGTTGGTCCAGGTGGTGCCCGAGGTATAGAGCTCGGTACCGCCCACGGCCACCACGTATTCGGAATCGGCCGGCCAGCTCGGCACGATGCCGCCGGTGCCGCACTCGTCCGCGCCGCTGTCGCCGGAGGAGATCGAGAAGGTCTGGCCCTGGGCGTCGGCCTGCTCGAAGATGTTGTCGCCGGTAGCCGCGCCGCTGGTCTCCATGCCGGTTTCGCAACCGCCGATCGAGACGTTGATGACACGCGCCACATTGGCGGTGACCGCCGCGTTGAAGTCATCCACCAGCGGCTGGGTGTCCAGGCTGGAGGTGTCGTAGAGGTAGAAGGCCTTCACGCCGCCAGCCATGCCGGCGATGTCCTGGGTGTCCAGATCCCACTCGCCGTCGCCGCTGGTGCTTGTGCCGCCGCCGTCCACCGTCACCACGTTCAGCGGGATGCTGCCGAGGCTGGTGTGCTGGCTGAGGAACTTGGTGAAGTCGCTCTTGACGTTGGTCATGCTGCCGGAGGTGATCACGCCGACGTTGATCGTCGCGCCGGTCGCCGTGCTGCCCGCGTTGTAGATCGTCGAGAAGTCGGTCGGTGCATGCGCGCTGGCCGTGCCGCTGGTCGCGTTGGGATGCACGGGGGTCAGCACGTGGAAGGTGTGCACGGTCTGCAGACCCAGCACTTCGTTCACGATGCCCTGCAGCGAAGCCGGGATCTGCACGTCGCTGGAAGTGCCGTAGGCATTGCGCCCGTCATGCGTGTGCACGCTCACCAGCGAGGTGCGGAACGCGGAAGCGGCGGTGTCAGCGCGACCTTCCGCGGTCACCAGCTGGCGGTTCGATTCGACGGTGACGTTGTGGAAACCGGACTGGCGCAGGAAATCGGCAACCTGCTGCGCCTGCTCCTGGGTCGGCGCATACATCGCGTTGAACTGCGCGGGCGTGAGGTTGGGGTGGTGCGGATTGGCGACGAACGCATCCAACTGCGCCTTGTTGCGCAGATTCAGCGACACCGCGACGCGCATCGGGTGCGCGACATCCAGCGCGCCGACGACTTTGTCGCCCGCACGAAGGGTGGTGGCATGACGAATGGATGCAAACTGCGCTGCGCCGACGGCGCCCGTGGCGCAGACGGAAGAAGAAGCAGCGGCCATGGCGATGGCAGCGGCCAGTGCTTTCAAACGAACGTGATGCATGGATGACTCCCCAAGTTTTCGGGACGAACGGACCTGACGCGGTCGCGTGACCCCGTGGCAATAAATATGTCGCACACGTGCGACTCCGGATTTCGGCTTGCCAGACGGCTCCCGAGCACCCTTCTGCGGTCGTGCCGCTCCCCCTGAGAGGCTCCCTCTCACGGACGACCCTGGGTTTCGCTCGACGGCATCCACCCCTATGGATGCCGCTCGGAACCATTCGCCATATTCCCCATGACGAATCGCTCGACCCTACGCAATCGAATTTGCACGCGTCAATATCAGGAACTGCAAATGCAAACCGACGACACATAAATTGTTCATGCTCACTTCATCTTGCGTTGTTCACCTATGAAATGCATGTTCAATTCGTAATTGAATACGATTATCCGAGATGTCGGACGTTATCGATTACGTCCAGGGCCTTTAATCACCGCGAAAATCCGGCTCGGCCCCAAGGGCATATTTTTGTGCCATTCGTCACGGCGAGATCGCATTAACTAGCCAATATCGAAACTTTT
Organism: Rhodanobacter sp. DHG33; assembly: GCF_014843005.1. Taxonomy (GTDB): domain Bacteria; phylum Pseudomonadota; class Gammaproteobacteria; order Xanthomonadales; family Rhodanobacteraceae; genus Rhodanobacter_A. The sequence goes on from NZ_JACYXM010000001.1 coordinate 512,404, forward strand.
TACGTTTTGGCTATTTTGTTCGATCCAATCGTTTCAAACGTAACTTTGCATCCAGCACTCCAGCGAGTGACGGGCAGTCATTGCGACGGATTCAGGGACCGGATGCCAGCGAGACGTTTCAGCGCGCCGCTTCGTCCAGTCGCACGCCAAGTCGGGCCAGTCGGCGCAGGCCGTCGTCGCTGGGCAGCAGCGCGCGGCTGCGCTGGCTGCGGCGCAGCCAGCCGGCATCGAGCATGGCCGTGGTGATCGCCACGCCCAGCGGGCCGCCCAGGTGCAGCCTGCGCTCGGTCCAATCCAGACAGCCGCGACCGACGAGGCGCAAGAGCTGTCCCGGCGGAGTGCGGTCGAGGCCGTTGGCTATCAATGCCTCCGCGCCGGCAGCTTCGAAATGGAAACCCTGCCCATCGCTGCGCAACCAGCCGCGTGCGAGCCACGCATCGCACAGCGCCACGCCGAGCTGCCCGGCCAGGTGCCGGTAGCAGGTGCGTGCGCGGCACAGCGCGGGATCGCTGCCCTGCGGCCGCGGTGCGCGCGGTGCACGCGGCAGTGCCATCGCCTCCAGCCACGCCGCCGCATCGTCATCGGCGAGCCGGTAGTAGCGGTGCCTGCCCTGCTCGTGCACGGCAAGCAGGCCGCCTTCGAGCAGGCGTTTCAGGTGTGCGCTGGCGGTGGCCGCACCCACGCCCGCGACGCGCGCGAGCTCTCCCGCCGGACGCGCGCTGCCGTCCATCAACATCAGTAGCATCGCCGCGCGGGCCGGCTCGGCCAGCAAGGCGCCGAACTCGGCGAGCTGATAGCGATTGGGCAGGTCGGCGCGACTCATGCGCGCAGTGTAGTCGCCGCTGCGCACGCTCGTTTCGCCACACACCGAAACATCCGTCCGGCCATGCCGACGACACTGCCGGCATGGACATCTACCGCGCTCCCGACACCCTGCAGATCCGCCCCTCCATCCTCTACTTCGGCACACCGGTCGTGCTGATCACCACGCGGAACCCGGATGGCTCGACCAACATCACGCCCATGTCCTCGGCCTGGGCCCTCGCCGATCGCGTGACGATAGGTCTGACTGGCGGCGGCCAGGGCCTCGCCAATCTGCTGCGCGAACGCGAATGCGTACTCAATCTCGCCAGCGCAGCCATGCACGAATCGGTGGAACGCCTGGCGCCCACCAGCGGCGCCAATCCGGTGCCGTCGTGGAAGCACGGCTATCGCCACGAGGCGGACAAATTCGCACTGGCCGGCTGGCACGCATCGCCCTCCCTGCGCGTGGGCGCGCCGCGCATCGCCGAAGCGCCGCTGCAACTGGAGGCGCGCCTGCTGCATGTCGACGAACGTCCGCTGCAGGCTTGGCAGGGCGATGCCGGCGGCTACTTCACGCTGGAACTGGAAGTGTGCGAAGTGCATGCGCATGCCGACATCGTGGTGCCCGGCAGCTCGCACATCGATCCGCGCCGCTATCAGCCACTGTTCTACGTGTTCCGCCATTACTGCGGTGCTGGACCCGCGTTGGGCCGCACGTTCAAGGCGGAAGTCTGACGGCTCAGCCGTTGCGGGGCTTGGCGCGATGCGTGGGCGTGGCCGTCCACGGGTCGTCGGGCCACGGATGCCTGGGGTAGCGGCCTTTCAGTTCCTTCTTCACCTCGGGATAGGTGCGCTCCCAGAAACCGCGCAAATCCTGCGTGACCTGGATCGGTCGACCCGCAGGGGACAACAGATGCAGGGTCACCGGCACGCGGCCGCCGCCCACGCGCGGCGTGTCGGCCAGGCCGAACAGTTCCTGCAGCTTCACCGCCAGCACGGGCGGCGCATCGGGCGCGTACTCCAGGCGGCGCGTCTGGCCGCTGGGCACCTCCAGCGCGTCGGGCGCGTGGGCATCCAGCGACTGCCGCTGCATGTGGTTGAGCAGCGACGACAGCGCCTGGCCGAGCTCGGCCTCATCCAGCGCGTCGAGCCTGCGCTTGCCGCTGAGATACGGCGCCAGCCAATCGTTCAACGTGGCGAGCAGGTGTTCGTCGGAAACATCGGGCAGATCCAATTCCGGCATCCATTCGCGCAGGGCCTGCACGCGCAGGCGCAGGCGGCGCGCGTGCTCGCTCCACGGCAACGCCTCCAGGCCCTTGCTGCGGATGGCGGCCAGCAAGGCGGGCAACGCGTCTTCCGGCTGCACTGGCACGCTGCGGCGTTCCAGCACGATGGCGGCGTAGCGGCGCTCCTCGAATGCCTCCACTGCATCGCGCGACTCGTTCCAGCGCAGCGCGCGTTCGCGCACGAAGCGCTGCGGGTAATCGCGCTCCAGCACGCGCGGATCGAACGGCGCGGCGGCGAGGATCAGGCTGTCGCGCGCCTCATGGCGCAGGTCCAGCACCACCAGCCAGGGTTCGCCGAGCAGTGCGGTGTTGTCGTGCAGACGCGCGCCGCGGCCGTTGGCGAGCGTGTAGCGCAGCGGATTCGCCTCGTCGCGACGCGCAATGCGGTCGGGAAAAGCATGCAGCAGCAGGTCGCCCACGGCGTGGCTGTCCGGCACGCCGCTGGCGGCGCTGCGGACGTCCAGGCGCCGGCGCCAACCCTTGGAAGCCTGCTCGATCGCAGCCAGCGCGCCGGCATCCGCACCGTGGCCGCGACGGTCGCGCCACGCATGCAGCGCGGCCACGCGCACGCGGAAATCGTCGCTGCGCGCCTGCTCGCCGCGCAGCGGCGAACGCGCGTCCATCAGCGCCAGCAGGTCGGCGACCAGCGCGCGCAGATTGTCCGGCGCACGCAGGACGGCCGCACCCAGTCGCGGCGTGGCGCCCAGCTCCAGCATCCGCCGGCCCAGTGCAGTGATGCGGCCGTCCGCATCCAGCGCGCCGAGGTCCGCGAGCAGTTCGCGCGCCTGCGCCAGCGCGCCGGCAGGCGGCGCATCCAGCCACGGCAATGCGCTGTGGCTGTCCGCCGCGATGCCCCAGGCGGCCAGCTCCAGCGCGAGGCCGGAGAGTTCGGCCTGCGCGATTTCCGCCGTGCGTGATGGATCGAGTCGCTTGCTCTGCGGCCACAAACGATATGCCGTGCCTTCCGCCACGCGGCCCGCGCGGCCGGCACGCTGATCGGCCGAGGCTTGCGAGATGCCCACCGTTTCCAGCCGCGTGAAACCGGAGTTGGGATCGAAGCGCGGCTCGCGCGCCAGGCCCGCGTCGATCACCGCGCGTATGCCGGGCAGGGTGACGCTGGACTCGGCCACGTTGGTCGCCAGCACGATGCGGCGCGTGCCCGGTTCGGCGGGAGCCAGCGCCCATTGCTGCTCGGTGAGCGACAGTTCGCCGTGCAGCGGCACGACCTCGATGTGCTCCCCCTTGCCGGAAAGGGTTTCTTCCAGCACCGCCTGCGAGCGCGCAATCTCGCGGCGCCCCGGCAGGAAGGCCAGCACGTCGCCTTCGTTTTCCGCCAGCGCCTGCCGCGCTGCGCGCGCGAGCTGGTGCTCCAGGCTTTCCTGCGCACGCGCCGGCGGATGTTCGATGCGTACCGGAAAACTGCGGCCGGGACTGCTGAGCCGCGGCGCGTCCAGCCAGCGCGCGATGCGCTCGCCGTCCAGCGTGGCGGACATCACCAGCAGCCGGAGATCGGGCCGCAGCGTGGCCTGCACATCCAGCGCCAGCGCGGCGCCGAGGTCGCCGGCCAGATGGCGTTCGTGGAATTCGTCGAACAGGATCGCGCCGATGCCGCCGAGTTCGGGATCGTCCTGGATCAGCCGCGTCAGGATGCCCTCGGTGACCACCTCGATGCGCGTGGTCGCGCCGGTCTTCGATTCGAAGCGGATGCGGTAGCCGACGGTCTGCCCCACCTCCTCGCCGAGCTGCCGCGCCATGAACTGCGCGGCGGCGCGCGCGGCGATGCGGCGCGGCTCCAGCATCACGATCTTGCTGCCGGCCAGCCACGGCGCATCGAGCAAGGCCAACGGAACCTGGGTGGTCTTGCCCGCGCCCGGCGGCGCTTCCAGCACCAGTCGCGGCGTCGCGATGAGCGACGCGCGGATGTCGGGAAGCAGCGGGGCGATCGGGAAGCTGGGTGATGCGGGACTCATGCGCGGCGATGATACCGGCCGGCATGAGTCCTTCGCGCTCTCAGTGCTGCAACGGCACCGTCTGCGCCGGAGCCGCCTGTGTCGCAGAAGTGTTCGTCGCCCTGGCCGCCGGTGCGGTGTACAGCGGCTTCAGCGATTCGAAGCCCTGCTGGTAGTCGTCGGTGATCTGGCGGGCCTCTTCGCTATCGCGGATCACGCGCGGGGTGATCAGCACGATCAGCTCGGTGCGGTTGCGGGTGTGGCTGGTGCTGCCGAACAGACGCCCCAGGATCGGAACACGGTTGAGCCCGGGGATCCCCGTGTCGGTATTGTCCCGCTCGTCCTGGATCAGGCCGCCGAGCAGCACGGTCTGCCCACTCTGCACGGCCACCTGGGTGCCGATCTCGCGCTGCGCGATGGTGTAGTTGCCCTGCGAATTCGCGGCGCCCTGGGTGGAGCTGACCTGCTGATCGATGTCGAGATAGACCAGACCGCCGGGATTGACGCGTGGCTGCACGTTGAGGATCACGCCGGTGGGCAGGTAGGTGACGCTGTTGGCCGTGGCGTTGGTGCCCGTGCCGGTGGTCAGGCCCGCGACGATGGATGTCTGGTTGACCGGGATCTGGTTGCCTACCTCGATGTGCGCCACCTGGTTGTTGAGCACCACCAGCGACGGCGCCGACAGCGTCTTGGTGTTGCCGTTCTGCTCCAGCGCGTTGATCGCCACCTGGAACTTGCCGTTGCTGCTGAGGAAGGAATAGAAGAACGGCTGGCCGCCGTACCCGTTGGTGCCCTGGCCCAGCGCGATCTGGCGATGCGCGCCCGGATAGATGCTGGTGGCGCCGTTGTCGTTGAACCCGGTGCCGGTGGGCGTGCTGTTGGCGAGACCCTGCAGGTACCACTGCACGCCAAACTGGAACTGGCCGGTGAGATCGACTTCGAGAATCCTGGTCTCGATCTGCACCTGCAACGGCACGTTGTCCAGCCGCTTGATCGCCGTCTCGATCTCGTTCCATTGCGAAGGCCGCGCGCGCACCAGCAACTGGTTGTTGGCGTCTACGGAGCTGATGTGGATGCTGCCGTCCTGCGAGGTGTACTGCTGGTCCTGGCTGCCGGCATTGGCAGTACCGAAGGTGCTGCCGGAGGCGGCGCCGCCAGTCATGCCATTGCTCATACTCCCGTTGCTGCCGATGCCTCCCGTGCCGCCGAGCGCACCGCTGGTGCCGCCGAAGCCGCCGCCGTTCATACCGCCCAATCCGCCCGTCGCGGTATTGCTGCTGCCGAAGCTGCCCGCGGTGCTGCCCATGCCGCTCGCCGAGCCGCGCGCGTTGTCGCTGCTGCCCAGCGTGCCGGAGCTGAGGCCCGGACCGACTTCGCCGCCGCCGGAACCGCCGCCCGTGCTGCTGCCGTAGATCTGCCCGAGGTACTTGGCCAGGTCCGAAGCCTTCATGTTGCGCACGTTGTACACGAAGAGCTGCGGCTGGTTGCCGCCGCCCTGGTCGATGCGCGAAATCCAGTCGCCCACCTCATCCACGTAGCGCGGCTGCGTGCTGATCACCACCAGCGCGTTGGTGCGCTTGATCGGGATGAAACGCACCATGCCGGCCAGCGGCGTGTCGCCCTTGGAGCCGAACATCTCGTCCAGCTTGGGCATCAGTTGATCCACGTCGGCGTTCTGCAGGTTGAACACGCCCACCGACATGCCGCGCAGCCAGTCCACGTCGAACGTGCTGACGGTGCGCTGGTAATTGTCCAGGTCTTCCGGCGTACCCGACATCACGATGACGTTGCGTGCGGAATCGACCAGCAGCACCGCGTCGGGCCGCGCGAACGGCTTGATCAGCTTCTGCATCTCGGCCGCGGCGATGTAGTGCAGCGGGAACAGGCGCGCCTGCAGTCCGCCGGACGGCGCCGCCGCGCCGAGGCTGGGCACCAGGTTGCCGCCCACCGCGTCCTTCGCCGGCAGCACCACGTAGCTGCCCGAGCGCTCGACCAGCGCGTTGTTGGTCCACGACAGCAGCGTTTCCAGGATCGGCAGCGCCTGCTTGGCATCCACCGGCTCGGAGGTGGAGAAGGAGATGTTGCCCTGCACGCCGGGCACGATGGTGTAGTTGAGCTTCAGCTGGTCGCCGAGGATGGCTTTCACCACCGCCTGCACCGGCTGATTCTCGAAGTTGTACACGACGCCGTTCGGACCGGCCGCCGACGGGCGCGGCGTGGCCAGGCCGGTGGCGTGCACGAACTGTCCGCTGCCGCGGCTCACCTGCGGCTGCCCGATGGTGCCCGTGGCGGTGTTCTGCTCGTTGTCGAGCGGCAGCGGCGCCGGCACCGGCGCATGCGTGCCGGCCATCGCCTCGCGTTGCAGCGAGGGGTCGTCCGGTTGCGGCTGCATGCCGGCGCAACCGGCCAGCAGGGTCAGCGCCGACAGCGCCGCGGCGCGCAGCAGGGTTCTTCGGAAGCGGACCGGCGGCCGCGAATGCTCAGAGGTGTGCTGACGGGACATGGATCAATGTGCTCCTTCTGGATTCTCGGCCTGGCCGCCGGTGCGGCGCTGCTGGATCGCCGCCCTGAGTCTTTGCAGGCGTTCGGATTGCTGCGGGTTGAGACGGGGCTGCGATCCCTGGGGCAACTGGCCGCGACCCATTGCCGGTGGCATGCCGCCATTGCCTGGCGGTCCCGGCACGGGCGCGGGGACATTCGTGGTGATCGGCGCGCCGGCGGGCAGCTTCAATTCCGTGCGGCCCTGCGGCGAATCGAGGATCACCGAGCGCTGCTTCACTTCGACCACGCTGGCGCTGCCATCCGGCAGGGATTCGCCTTCGCGCACGCGAAGCTCCTTGTCGCCGCTGTTGTCGTGCAGCAGCGCCATGTGCATCTGCGGCGTGAGGATGACGCCGGTGAGCTTGAGGTCGCCGAGGCTGCCGCCACCGCTGACGGCATGCGCCTCGGGCCGGCGTTCCGGGCTGAACAGCGATTGCTGCCACACCGGTGCGAACGCTTCCGGCGATATCGGCGGAGGCAGGCCGGCCCGCTTGCCGGACATGGGCGGCAATGTCGGGGCGCGCGGCGCATCCCAGTGCACGCCGCGGCCGAAACCGAACAGCAGCGACAGCCAGAACAAGCCCAGCAGCAGCGCGAAGGCCGCCAGAAACGGGGTCAGCCGACGTTGGCTGGCGGCGTTCATGGCGTGTCTCCCGGCGGATTCGCTGCCGCACCCGATGCGCCCGCCGCAGTATTCGACGAATGCACGTAACCGGAGAGGGTGAACTGCACTTCCAGCGGCAACCCGTTGCCCTGGGCCGCCACCGGATTGCGATAGATGTTGAGGTTGTCCACGAACAGGTAAGGCGTGCCCTGCTCCAGCGACTGCAGCACGCTCACCAGCGGCTGGACGTCGCAGCTCAGGTTGATGCTGACCGCCGCCTTGCGGTACGGCTCGTCCGGGGCGGACTGCGGGTTGGTCACCGGCATCTTCTGCGTCACCGTGCAGCTGCCGCCCGCGGTGTGGGCACCCACCGTGTCCACCACGCGCTGCATCAGATCGGCGGCGGCGGTGTTCGGATCGTCGTCGGGCAGGAAGGCATTGCTGGCCGCCTGGCCGGCGCCGAGCGCGGCGATGCGTTTTTCCAGCAGCGGCTTTTCAGCGATGGCCGCGGCGTAGCGGCTCTGCGTGTCGCGCAGATCGTCCATCTGCGCATCGATGTCGCGCAGCGGCGCCACGAACCACCAGTGCAGCAGCAGGAAATAGGCCAGCAGCAAGACCAGCAACAGCAGCCCGATGGCCGCGATGCGGCTGTCGCGCGGCGTGAGTTTCAGTGCCTTCATGGCGCGCTCCCGCTGCTGGCAGGAGCGGCGGCATGTTCCGGCGCTGGCTTGTGCAGTTGCGCCACCATGTAGAAACGTTCCTTGCCGCTGGCCGGGTCGGTCTGGATGCTGCCCTGGAAGTTCGGGTTGTCGAGCACCGGCGAACCCTTGAGCAGGTCGAGCAGCTTCGCCGCCTGCGGGCTCTGGCCCTGGAAGCCGATCTGGCCGCTGTCGTCGAGGCTGAAACGCTCCAGCCACGCGGCGGGCGGCAGGCGCCGGGTGAGATCGAGCAGCACGCCGAGCATGGTCGGGCGCTGCGCCTTGCGCTGGGCCAGGAAGCCCGCCGCGCCGACTTCGTCCTGCAACTGCTTGCGCAGCCCGGCCACTTTCTGCGCGTCGCCTTGCATGGCGTCGACCTGCGTCTGCATCTGCGCCAGCGCACTCTCGCGGTTGTGCAGCCAGCTGCCCATGGCGAGCAGCAACAGCAACACGCAGGCGGCGCCGAGCGCGAGGTTCAGGCGCAGCCGCGGCCGCACGCGATGCGATGCCTGTTCCGGCGGCAGGAGATCGATGCCGAGACGCCCGGCATCCTGCGGCAGATCCACCGCGTCGACGGTGATGCCCAGAGCCCGAAGGCGGTCGAGCAGCGGATCGAGCGCATCGCGGCGGATCACCAGCAGCTCCACGGCGCAACGGCCTGCCGCAGCGGGCTGCGCCAGCTCGCGCACCGCGTAATAGACCTGCGCAACGTTGAACGGCGTCTGCCGGTCCATCTCGTAACCGGCCACCTGATGCAGCTTGCCGCGCGCCGCCAATGGCAGGGACAGCACGCGGCGCAGCACCGCATCGGGGGGCAGCAGCAGGGCGAGCCGGCGATCCTCGGGATCGGTGCCCTGCCACGCGGCGGCCAGCGCGGCCTGCTGTGCGGCGGCGTCGAGGTCGTCGCTCCAGCGCGCCAGCGGCTCGGACTGCCCCGCACGACGCAGCCGCCAGTCGCCACCGGCCTTCTGCAGCAGATGCCAGCCGCTGCCATCGGCCAGCGCGGCGCGCCAGCGCGCCGGCAGCAATGCGGCAAGCTCGCCGCCCCACCACGCGAAAAAGCCCGGCAAGGGCGAAGCGCGCCAGCCATGGCGCAAGCGATCCAGCCAGAGCCGCAGCGATGTCGTTGCAGCACTCATTCCCCGTCACCCTCCTGCCAGCGCAGCACCCTGTAGGGCTGCGACCCCATCCCGCCCGGCTGCAGACGGATCGTCGCGCGGATCACCGCGCGCGTGCCGTCGGCCAGCTCGGCCTGCGAACGAATACTATGCGTGATCCCGCCGCCAATGGGCGATATGCCCGTTCCGCCGTTTTGCTGCCGTGCGGCCAGCATGCTCTGCGCCTGCTGCGGATTCAGCCCCGGAATGGCCGCCAGCGCCAGGGGTGGCGCGGTATTGGGATCGGGAATGGCCCGCCCCGACCAGATCGTGATGACGGGTTCCAACTGCTGGAACAGCGCCGGCGTCATGCCCAGCACCAGCTGCAGTTCCTCCAGCGTGGCGAAGGGACCGTGGCGCGGGCCGTAATCCCGTCCCGCCGCGGCATAGGCGGCGCGCGCGATGTCCACCTGCCCCGCATCGGTGACGAAGTTGCGCCAGTCCACTACATTGGCGGCCAGCTTGCCGGCGGCCGTCGCGTCCAGCCCGGCAGCCGTGAACAATGCCTGCAGCACCTGCGGCGAGGCGGCATTGAGATCGACCTTACCGCCCTCGTCGACCGTCGACACCTGCACTTTGGCGCCGTCGAACAGGAAGGGATAGACGCGCCCGTTGTCCGCCCAGCGCCGCTTGGGATCGGAATCCTGCAAGGCATAGATCGCGCGCATCAGCCCGGCCTCCGCCGCGTAGTGGGCACGCGTCTGCGCGAACTGGTAACGCGTCTGCATGGCCGTGGTGCGCGCCAGCATCGCGTAACCGCCGAGCAGGATCGCCAGCAGGGTGCAGGCCCACAGCACCAACAGCAGGGCGACGCCGCGCTGGCCGGCCGGGCGCTTCATTGCGCGCCTCCCATGGGTATGCTGCCCGGCAGCAGACCGACGTGCCCGCCAGCCCCGGCCGCGTCGACGCGCAGCGGTACGCTCAGCTCCGGCCAGTCGTAGCCGCCCTGCGCCTGCAGCCGGATGCGCACCAGTTGCGGCAGGCGCCTGCCGTCGGTCCAGTCGCTGCTCCAGGGCTGCTCGTGATTCAGCGCATCGCGGCCGCGATAGTCGAAGCTGCCCTTCTCGATGTGATCGAGCAGCACCTGCGGATCGCCCAGCGGCTTGGGCGGCTGGCCGTCCGGCGGCAGCAGCGACAACTGCAGCTCCAGCCGCTGCTCACCCTTGTCGCCGTCCACCAGCCGCAGCACCTGCAGCTGCGAACCCAGCTTGCCGAGGTAGCCGGGCAGCGGCGCGACGTAGCGCATCTCGTGTTCGCTGCCGCTGAAGTAGATTGGCTGACCGTTGTCGGTGCGGGCGATCGGCTGCGTCACGGCCTGCGACAGCTCGCTGCGCAGGAAGCGCTGCGCCGACCCGATCTCTTCGATACGGTTGATCGCCGCGCTGCCCGAGCGCACGCCGTGGATCGCGCTGCGCACGCCGCCGTACACCGCCACCAGCAGCAGCGCGAGCAGGGCCAGCGCGCCCAGCACTTCCAGCAGGGTGAAGCCGCGTTGCCGCCTCATGGCGCGCCACCCGCCGGCGCCGACGGCCGACCCAGCCGCAGCGTGACGAAATGGGCCACCTGCGGATGCTCGGTGCTGCCCCACTGCACCGCGAGGTCCAGCCGATACATCTGCATCGCGTTGCTGGGCGACGCATCGGGCACCTGCCACGGCGTCACGTCCAGCGTCCAGCGATAGCGCTTGTCGAAGCTGCCGCTGCTGCTGCCCGGCACCAGCGGCTCGGCGATGAAGACGCTGTCGAGCATGCTGCGCGCGCGCAGCGCCGCTTCGTCGTGCGCTGCCGCGTTGCGCGACAGCTCGATCGCACCGCCCGCCACCTTCATCAACGCCGCGAAAGCGATTGCCAGCAACAGCATCGCGGCGATGACTTCGAGCAGGGAGAAGCCGCGCTGGCGCGATGTGCGCTTCATGGCTGTGCCGCCTGGTCCACCACCGCCACCTGTCCGGTGAGCCAGGACACGTTGATGCGCCACTCGCGATGGCCGCTGGTGAGGATGATGTGGCCGCCGGTGGAGCTGCCGTCGGGAAAGAAGCGGATGCGTCCGGTGTAGTCGTTCGGGCGGTCTTCCAGCGCACTGGTGATGGAAAGCTTGAGGCCCGCGGGCAGGCGCACGTCCTTGCGCTTGGGATCGCTCCAGGTGTCATTGTGCAGGTTCACGTCGAAGTACTGCTCTTTGCCCTGCACGATGGCCTGTGCGCGGGTGGCGCGCAGGCCGGCGGCGATTTCGCCGCTGGCCGCATTGATGCGTGCGCTGGCCAGGCCCTGCGTCACCGACACCGACACCGCCGCCGCCGCGATGCCGATCAGCAGGATTACGACCAGCATCTCCAGCAGCGTGAAGCCGCGCACCCGCCGCCCCGTTCGCGGGGCAGCGGGCCATCCATCGTGGCGGGCTGCGAGGCACATGCCGCCCGGCTTACTGCCAGTTGCCCACGTCCTTGTTGTAGCCGTCGCCGCCCGGCTTGCCGTCGTGGCCGTAGAAGATCAGGTCGAAATTGCCGTGCTCGCCGGGGTATTTGTAACCGAAGGCATTGCCCCACGGATCCTTGAGTTCGGATTCCTTCGCATACGGGCCCTGCCAGTTCGACGCGTTGGCCGGCTTGGTCACCAGGTCTTCCAGCTGCCGCGGCGGCGAGCCGTTGTCCAGCGCGTAGTTCTCGACTTTCTGGCTCAGCGTCACCAACTGCGCCTTGCCCGCGCCGTACTTGCCCTTGTCCATGTTGCTGCCGACCTGGGTCACCACCACCGCGCCCACCACGCCGATCAGCACGATCACCGCGAGCATTTCCAGCAGCGTGAAGCCGGCGGTGCGGCGGATGGAACGAATGCGTTTGTACTGCATGCAAGACCTCGTCATGTCGAACTCCGGAACGGTGTGCGGTGCTATTGGATATTGCTGGTCAAACTCAGGAGCGGCAGCAGGATCGCCGCCATGATCAGGCCCACCAGCACGGTCATCACCACGGTGAGCGCGGGCACCAGGGCGGCGAGCAGGCGGTCGATGGAGCGGCGGCTTTCCAGCTCGAAGGTGTCGGCCACCTTGAGCAGCATGGTGTCCAGTTCGCCCGCCTCCTCGCCCACCTGCACCATCTGCAGTGCGAGCCGCGGAAACAGCTTGGACTGGCCCAGCGCGAAGCCCAGGCCGGAACCCTCCTTCACCTGCTCGTGCGCCTGCCCCAGCGCCGCGTCCAGCGCGCGGTTGGCCGTGACCTGGCGCGCGATGGCCAGCGCACCAAGCATGGGCACGCCGTTCTTCAGCAAGGTGCCCAGCGTGCGCGCGATGCGCGCGGTCTGCACCTTGAGCAGCAGCGGGCCGGCCACGCGCATGCGCAACACGCGCGCATCGAAGGCCAGTCGCGCAGCCGGTTCGCGCAGGCGCGCGCGCAGCACGAACGCGCCACCGGCCAGCAGCAGCACGATCAGCCACCACCACGACTGCAAAGTCTCGCCCAGCAGCAGCACCGCCTTGGTGATCCACGGCAGCGGCACCTGCATGTCTTCGAAGATCGGCACGAATTGCGGCACCACGTAAGCCAGCAGCAACACCAACGAACCCAGCACACCCACCAGCAGGAAGGCCGGGTAGATCAGCGAATTGACGATGCTGCCGCGCAATTGTTGCGAGCGTTCGAGATAGTCGGCCAGCCGGTGCAGGGTCTCTTCCAGCGAGCCGCCCGCCTCGCCCGCACGCACCAGGGCGATGTAGAGCTTGGGAAACGCACCGTGCTCCTCGTCCAGCGCCTGCGACAGCGGCATGCCGCCGCGTACGCGGTCGCGCACGCGCTCGATCAGCTTCTGCGCGCGCTCGCCCTCGGGCAGGTCGAGCAGGATGCCCAGCGCGCGGTCCAGCGGCTGGCCCGCGCCCAGCAGGGTCGCCAGCTGGTGCGTGAACTGCGCCAACTGGTCGCCATTGAACGGCCCGCGCTTGAACAGCGCGGCAAAGCCGGAACCGCCGCCCGTTGCATCGGCCGGCTGCGCCTCCAGCGGCGTGTGGCCCTGGTCCTGCAGGCGCGCCACCACCTCGTCGATGCTGGCGGCCTCCATCTGGCCCTGCAGCAGTTCGCCGGCTTCGCTGATGGCTTTGTACTGGAACTGGCTCACGGCTGGCGCCTCGCCAACCGTGCATAGGCAATAGGCTCTCTGAAACGGCCGAAACTCGCCCCACAAACCTGCGGGAATCTGCCCCGCCTGATTTCGCACCCCGTATTCAGGGCATCAACCCTCCTGCGTGACACGCAACACCTCCTCCAGCGTGGTGACGCCGGCGAGGGATTTGGCGATGCCGTCCTCGTACATGGTGCGCATGCCTTCGACGCGGGCCTGCTTCTCGATCTCGCTGGCGTCCGCCTTCTGCATCACGAGACGGCGCAGCGGCTCGCTCATCACCAGGAATTCCATGATCGCCTGGCGGCCGCGGTAGCCGCTGGGGTTGACCGCACTGGAGCCGGGCTTCCACAGGCGGATGGGGCGGCCGTCCGCGTATTTCTCCAGTTCGAACTGCGCGATCACCTCGGGCGAAGGTTCGTAGGGAACCGCCGTGGCCGGATCCAGGCGGCGCACCAGGCGCTGGGCGAGGATGCCGTTGACGGTGGAGCCGAGCAGGTAGTCCTCGACGCCCATGTCGAGCAGGCGCGTGATGCCGCCGGACGCGCTGTTGGTATGCAGCGTGGAGAGCACCAGGTGGCCGGTGAGCGCGGACTGGATCGCGATGCGGCAGGTCTCCAGGTCGCGCATTTCGCCGATCATGATCACGTCCGGATCCTGGCGCACGATGGAGCGCAGCGCCGCGGCGAAATCCAGCCCGATCTGCGGCTTGGCTTGGATCTGGTTGATGCCTTCGATCTGGTATTCGACCGGGTCCTCGACGGTGATGATCTTCACGTCGGGCGTGTTGATCTTCGACAGCGCGGTGTACAGCGTGGTGGTCTTGCCCGAGCCGGTAGGGCCGGTGACCAGCAGGATGCCGTGCGGGCGCTGCAGCACCTCGACGAAGCGCGACTGGAAACTGTCGGTGAAACCCAGCGTGGAGAAGTCGAACACCACCGACTCGCGATCCAGGATGCGCATCACCACCGACTCGCCGAAGCTGGTCGGCACGGTGGACACGCGCAGGTCCAGCTCCTTGCCCTGCACGCGCAGCTGGATGCGGCCGTCCTGCGGCAGGCGGCGCTCGGCGATGTTGAGCTTGGCCATGATCTTCACGCGCGAAATCACCGCGGCGGTCGAACTGGCCGGCGGCGCCTCCACCTCGTGCAGCACGCCGTCGATGCGGTAGCGCACCTTGAGGCGGTTTTCGAACGGCTCGATGTGCACGTCGGAGGCACGCTGCTCGACGGCACGCTGCAGGATCAGGTTGACCAGGCGGATCACCGGCGCCTCGCTGGCGAGGTCGCGCAGGTGTTCCACGTCGTCCACTTCGGCGGCGCCGCCGTCGATGTTCTCCACGATGGTGCCCATCGCGGAACGGCCGCTGCCGTAATAGCGCTCGATCAGGTCGTCGATCTCCGAGCGCAGGCCGATGCGCAGCGCGACCGGCCTGCCCGCCGCCAGCGTCACCGCCTGCAGCGGGTACGGATCGGCGGGGTCCGCCATCACCAGGGCCAGCCCGTGCTCGCCGTCGCTCACCGGCACCACGTGCTGCTGCTTGAGGAAACGCAGCGAGAGTTCGAGCTCCGGCGGCGCCAGCTCCGGCGCCTCGCGCGCGGCGAGCAGCGGCACACCGAGCAGTTCCGACCAGGCCTCGGCCAGTTCGCGTTCGTTGACCAGGCCCAGCCGCGCCAGCAGCGCGGTGAGCGTGCCTTCGGTCGCTTCCTCGTGCAGTCGCCGCGCGCGCGCCAGATCGCCGTCCTTCAGGCGGCCGCGCGCCACCAGCAGCGCGCACACCGCCGCCTCGCGCCCATCCGTCGCCATCGATGCCTCTTCAGCGGTCGCCGTCGTCAACATCCATCCACCTCAGCTGCGATCCCCCCGACCGAATCGCCACTCTAACCTGCCGCCCCTCCAATAGGCACGACCCCGGAAATGCGCGGCAGTTCAGTGCTTGGATTCTTGCGAACCATGCCACATCGCCGGGCGCCGTCTGGGACAATAAGCGTTCGCAGCCCCGGACCACCCCATGCAGCTCGTCGACATCGGCGCCAATCTCGGCCACGAATCTTTCCGCCACGACTTCGGCGACGTGCTGCAGCGCGCGGCCGCGCATGGCGTGCGCCGGCTCGTCGTCACCGGCGCCTCGCGCGAAGGCAGCGAGCACGCCCTGGCACTGGCGCATGCGCACCCCGGCACCCTGTGGGCCACCGCCGGCGTGCATCCGCATCACGCGGTGGAGTACGACGACGCCACCGACGCAAGGCTGCGCGAGCTGGCGCAGGATCCTGCGGTGCGCGCGGTGGGCGAAACCGGGCTGGACTACAACCGCAATTATTCCCCGCGCGACGTGCAGCTCGCCGTGTTCGAACGGCAGCTGCGGATCGCCGCCGACCTCGGCAAGCCGCTGTTCCTGCACCAGCGCGACGCGCACGGGGATTTCGTCGCCCTGCTGCGGCGCTGGCGCGACAAGGTGCCGGCGGCCGTGGTGCACTGCTTCACCGACAGCGGCGAAGCGCTGCGCGACTACCTCGCACTGGACTGCCACATCGGCATCACCGGCTGGATCTGCGACGAGCGCCGCGGCACCCACCTGCGCGAGCTGGTGAAGGAGATTCCCGCCAACCGCCTGATGATCGAGACCGACGCGCCCTACCTGTTGCCGCGCACCGTGCGCCCGCAGCCCGCGCACCGCCGCAACGAACCGATGTACCTCGCGCACATCTGCGCGGAAATCGCCCGCGACCGCGGCGAAAGTGCGGACACCGTGGCGGCGGATACCACGGCGACCGCCGAGGCTTTCTTCGGCCTCGCCTCGCCGGGCTGAGGATCAGTCCACGCGCCCCACGCGGGTGAAGAACGGCCAGCGCACCGCGCGTACCGCGGCGGGATCGCCCCAGGCCGCGGCCAGATCCGGTGCAGCCGCCCTCACCGCATCCTCGCCGGTGCGCTTCGTGTGCCGCTGGGTGGCCGACCACGAGTTCAAGTAGGCGAGGAACTGCGCGAGGTTCCAGTCCGCGCGCATCATGAAACTGGGCGTCTCCACCGGTGCGAACGGAAACGGCAGGTCGCGGTAGCCGGCATCCACCAGCGCACGCTCGGCGGGCCAGTCCGGTCCCAGCGTGTCGGCGTAGAGACGGCGCTCCACGGCATCCACGTCGCGGCTCACGCTGCAATTGCCGTAGGCGGAAATCGCCAGCAATGCGCCCGGCTTCGCCACGCGGCGCACCTCGGCGTGGAAGGCATCGAGATCGAACCAATGCAATGCCTGCGACACGCCGATCAGGCTCGCGCTGCCCACGCTCAGGCTGCTGCGTTCGGCCGGCTCCACGCGGTAGTCGATGTGCGGATGCGCGGCAGCCTGTTCGATCTGGGTGGCGCTGGGGTCGGTGGCGACCACGTGCTCGAAATGCGCGGCCAGGCCGATGCTGGCCTGCCCGTTGCCGCAGCCGGCGTCCCAGGCGAGCGAACGATCCGGCGCTTGCTGCGCGAGCCAGTCGAACCAGTCGGCGGGAGGCAAGGGGCGCGCGTCGCGATACAGCGCGGCGTGGCCGGAGAAGTGATCCTTGAAGTCCATGCAGGGATTCCGTGGGGACGGGGCCCGCGATTATCGCGCCTCAACCCTCGAGCACGCGCGTCGCACCCGGCGCCAAACCGTCCAGCGCGTGTTCGCCGATGCGCAGGCGGATCAGCCGCAGCGTGGGGAAGCCCACTGCTGCCGTCATGCGCCGCACCTGGCGGTTGCGTCCCTCGCGCAGGGTGATCGTGAGCCAGCTGGTGGGAATGGCCTTGCGGAAGCGCACGGGCGGATCGCGCGGCCACAGCCAGTCCGGCTCCGCCGCGTACTCCGCGGGGGCGGGCAAGGTGGGGCCGTCGTTCAGCACCACGCCGCGGCGCAAGGCATTGATGGCCGCGTCGTCGATGCTGCCGTCCACCTGCACCAGGTAGGTCTTGGGTTGCTTGTGGCGCGGATCGGTGAGGCGGTGCGCGAGACCGCCGTCGTCGGTGAGCAGCAGCAGGCCTTCGCTGTCGTGGTCCAGCCGGCCCGCTGCATAGACGCCCTTCTGCCGCACGAAGTCGGCCAGCGTGGGCCGGCCGTCGTCGCTGGTGAACTGGCACAACACGCCGTACGGCTTGTTGAGCGCGATCAGCATGGCGGTTGCACTCAGCCTGCAGCTCAGTGCGCGGCAGGCTTCACGAAGCGCAGCGTCATGCGGTCCGATTCGCCGATGGCCAGGTACTTCGCCCTGCCCTGGTTACCCAGCGTCAGCGTGGGCGGCAAGGTCCACACGCCCTTCGGGTAATCCTTGGTGTCCTTCGGGTTCGCGTTGATCTCGCTCTGGCCCTCGAGCTTGAAGCCGGCGTCGGTGGCGAGTTTGATCACGTAGTCGGTGGGCAGATAGCCGCTGGACATCACCGCATCCAGAGTGGCGCCCGGCGCGGCGCGATGGTCGGTCACGCCGAGCACGCCGCCCGGGCGCAGCACGGCGAAGAACGCCTTGAACATCGCCTCCGCGGTGCCGGCCTCCGCCCAGTTGTGCACGTTGCGGAACGTCAGCACCCGGTCGGCCGAACCGGGCGGCCCGAACACCGGCGCCTTGGGGTCGAATTCGACGATGCGGGCCTTGCCGTATTCGGCCGGATCGGCAGCGAATTTCTTGTGCAACGCTCCGTCGTCGCGCTTCGCCTCGCCGCCGGCCGGCGCTTCCACGGCAGCGACATAGTGGCCGTGATCGCGCAGCAGCGGCGCCAGGATCTCGGTGTACCAACCGCCGCCGGGGATGATCTCGATCACCGTCTGGTTGGCCTGCACGCCGAAGAACTGCAGCGTGGCCTTGGGGTGGCGGTAGACGTCGCGCGCACGGTTCGTCGGCGTGCGCCAGCTGCCGGCGATAGCGGCGTCGAGCTGGCCGGCGCTGCCTGGCGCCACCGGCTTGTCCGCGGATTGCGGCGTCGCCGTCGCCAGGCCCACGCTCAGCAGCAACGCTGCGCCGACTGCAAAGATCGATGTGTGTTTCATGGACGGCTCCTGGGGATGGATGCTGTTCGCCCAGTATGAGGGATGACGTGCGCGGAGGGATCGGCGGTCGTCGCCGGCTCAGAACGGCCGCGGGCACACCGACTGCAGCCCGTCGAGGTGCTCGTGCAGGTCCGGTGCGATGCCCTGCCACATCGGGTCGAGGATGAAATCGATGCCTTCGCGGCGCGCCAGCTTCGCGGCGGGAATGAAATCCGCGTCGCCCGCCACCAGCACGATCTGGTCCACCTGCTGCTTGTAGGCCAGCGCGGCGATGTCGATGCCGATCTTCATGTCGACCTGGGTCTGGCGCATGTCCGGCTCGTAGTGTTCGTCGCCCACGTTTTCCCAGCGCAGGCTGCCCTCGCGCAATTGCTGCAGGGCCGCGTACTTGAGCTTCCATTCGCCGCGCTCGGCGAGGCGCCCCAATCGCAAGGCCATCTTGCGCTGGCGGCGCAGCTGGTCGTGCAGTTCGCGGCGGAACACGGCGGCGCCGCTGCGGCCGAAGTCCACCACGTCGCCGCTCACCGGGCGCACGAAGCTCTTTTCCATCGGCGGGCAGTCGTAGAAGAAGATGCGGTACAGCGATTCGCGCGGGCGATCCAGCGCCTTCAGGTGTTCCAGCGCCATGCCGAACAGGGTCTTGGCCACGGCGCGCGCGTCGCCGGCGTCGCGATCGCCCCATACCTTGCGGTAGCGGGCGAGGAAATAGGCGCCGTCGACAAGGATGGCGGTACGTTGCATAGGAAATCCTCATGGGTGTCGCAACATCGGAAGACGACCGGCCCATAGCGGCCGGTCGCGGCGATTTTAAGCGATGCGCGGCGCTTCAATCTTCCGGCGCAACGGCAACCGGCATTTTCATCGGCAGGCGCCGGCAGTAATCGTCCGCCTCGGCCAGCAGCCATTCGCGGAAGGTCTGCAGGCCGCGGTGTTCCTGCGAGCGCGGCGGGTACACCAGCCAGTACGCCTCCGGCACCGGCAGGTAGTTATGGCCCAGCACCACCAGCCGGCCGGCGTCGATCAGCGACTTGGAGGTCACCATGCGTCCCAGTCCCACGCCGAGGCCTTCCAGCGCCGCATGGCGCGCCGCGTCGGTGCTGTCGAAGTTCGCCACGCGGCGCGCGGGCAGCTTGCCGCCGAAGCGCTGGAACCAGTCGCGCCAGCGATCGGCCGGATTCGGATCGCCCAGCAACGGCCAGTCGCTGAGATCGTCGTGGCTGGCGTCGCCCATCCGCGCCACCAGTTCGGGCGCCGCCACCGGAACCAGCCACTCGCCGAACAGCCGCTCGCAATGCAGGCCCTCCCACTGGCCGCGGCCGTAGCGCAGTGCGCAGTCCACCGGCTCGCGTTCGAATGCGACCAGGGTCGAGCTGGACTGCAGGTTGAGCTCCAGCTCCGGGTGCGACGCCACCAGGACGGGCAGCCGCGGCATCAGCCAGCTGGACATGATGCCGGGGCTGGCGCTGAGGGTAAGCGCATCGTGGCGATAGTCGCGATAGCGCATCAACGCGTGTTCGATGCCGTCGAAATGCTCGCCCACCGCCTCGAACAGGCGGCAGCCTTCCACCGTGAGGGTGACGCCGCGCGGGCCGCGCTCGAACAGGCGCCGCCCCAGCCGCTCTTCCAGCTGGCGCATCTGGTGGCTGAGCGCGCTCACCGTGAGATGGGCCTGCTCCGCGGCACGCGACAGCTTGCCGTGGCGGGCGACCAGCACGAACTGCTGCAACAGGTCCAACGAGAGCCGTGCCATCTTGAATGATCCTCAAGTCAGGCTTGCGAAGATATCGCTTTTTCGGCGCCGTGCCACGCCTTACCTTGCATCCATCCCCTCCACCACTTGCAAGGAATTCACCATGCGCTCGCCTTTCGTCGGCCTGCTGCTGCAGCACGGCCATGTGCATTCCCCCGAACTCGTCCGCCAGCTGACGCGCGAAGACCAGCGGCCGCTGCCCCTGCGCGATGCGGTCAAGCAACTGACCACGGCGGAGACCGCGGCCCGGCGCAATTCGTGGCGCGGCGTTGCCGGCTCCGCACGGCATCTGTTCTTCATCAATTCGCCCTGAAGCGTTGGTTCGGGCGCACCCATGCGGATATCGACGAGGCCGCCCTCATTCGTGGGGGCGGCCTTCGCATCGACTTGCATGAAAGTACGCGGGCCTCGCCGTCGACGCGATGCACGTGTCGCCCAATGGCGAGCGAAGCGTTCGCCCGCGACGGGATCAAGCTGACGACCAAACACGCGCCGTCACCTGCGTTGGAAGCGGACGGCGAACAGCGCGCGACATGGAACGATGCGTGGATCCCGCACCTCATGGATACGGACCCAGGCATCGACGTTCCCAGCACATGCCAAGTGATATAGGTGACCCATGATCTACCGCCAATGGCATGGAATCACGCCGCGCTCCAAGGCCGACGCCTATGCGGACTTCCTTGAGCGGCGTGCGATTCCGGACTACCGTTCCGTCCCCGGCAACCGGTTTGTCGCAGTGCTTCGGCGGGATGAAGCCGAGGTCACCCACTTCATGACGGTCACGCACTGGGATTCGGAGGAAAGCATTCGCGCTTTCGCCGGAGACGATCTGCTCAAGGCCAAGTACTACCCCGAGGACCAGGACTATCTGCTGGAGTTCGAACCGCTGGTCCAGCACTTCGTCATGACCGCCTTCGAGGGTTCCAGCTGAACCGGTGCCCGCGGCTCCATCCGGCGGCGCGCACCAGGAGATACCCATGCAAACCCGCCCGCTCGGCCGCTCGCCGCTTTCCATCGCCCCGCTGGTGTTCGGCGGCAACGTATTCGGCTGGAGCGCCGACGAGGCGCGCTCGTTCGAACTGCTCGACGCCTTCGTCGACGGCGGCGGCAACCTGGTCGACACCGCCGACGTCTACTCGGCCTGGGTGCCGGGCAACCATGGCGGCGAGTCGGAAACCATCATCGGCAAGTGGCTGACGCGGAGCGGCAAGCGCGACCGCGTGCTGATCGCCACCAAGGTAGCGAAATGGGCCGAGCACCCCGGCCTGTCGCCGATCAATATCCGCGCGGCGGTGGAAGGTTCGCTGCAGCGCCTGCAGACCGACCGCATCGACCTTTACTTCGCGCACGAAGACGACGCCAGCGTGCCGATGCACGAAACGCTGGGCGAGTTCGCGCGGCTGGTCGAAGAGGGCAAGGTGCGCACCATCGGCGCCTCCAACTTCCGCGCCGACCGCGTCGCCGACGCACTGGCATTGTCGAAGCAGCACGGCCTGCCCCGCTACGAATGCGTGCAGCCGGAATACAACCTGGTAGCCCGCGCAGGCTACGAGGCGGAACTCGAACCGCTGGTGCGCGAGGAGGGTCTGGGCGTGGTGTGCTACTACGCGCTGGCCAGCGGCTTCCTCTCCGGCAAGTACCGCAGCGCAGGCGATCTCGCCAAGAGCATCGCGCGCGGCGGTGCGGCGAAGCGCTATCTCAACCCGCAGGGCCTACGTGTGCTGGACGCGCTGGATGCCGTGGCCGCGGCGCACCGGGCCACGCCCGCGCAGGTGGCGCTGGCCTGGCTGATCGCCCGCCCCAGCGTGACCGCACCGATCGTGAGCGCCACCAGCGTGGAGCAGCTGCGCGAACTGCTGGGCGCGCTGCCGCTGGAACTGAGCTCCACCGATATCGCGCAACTGGACCAGGCCAGCGGCTAGTCGCGGGCGGGGCCACTCGCCCATTCGACCCGGTCCCGGCCGCCTTCTTTGGCCAGGTACAGCGCACGGTCGGCCGCCTCGATCAGCTCCCTGCCCAAGGAGCCGCCTGCGGCGTCGAGCGTGGCGCCACCAATGCTCACCGTCACGCGGCCGGCCGGACTGGCGGTGTGCTCGATATCCAGATGCCTCACCGCATCGCACAGGCGCTGCGCCAACAGCAACGCACCGGCGCGCGTGGTATCCGGCATCAGCAGCACGAATTCCTCGCCGCCGTAGCGCGCCAGCACATCCGAACGCCGTTTCTCCAGGCTGCGCAGGACCCGCGCCACGGACTGCAGGCAGCGGTCGCCCGCCGGATGGCCATAGAAATCGTTGTATTGCTTGAAGCGGTCGATATCGATCATCAGCAACGAAACGCCGCGCCGGGCGCGGAAGGCCGTTGCGCGCGCATAGGCCTCTTCGAAGGCGCGCCGATTGGCAACGCCGGTGAGCACGTCGATGTGCGCCAGTTCCGCCAGCCGCATCTGGTCGTCGCGCAGCTGCCCTTCGATCTGCGCGTGGCGCACTTCTCCCAGCACGCTACGCAAGCCCGAACCCAGCAGGACGAGCACGACCCCGGCCGCACCCCAGGCGAAGCGGTGCCGCATCAGGAAGATCGCCACCACCAGCACGGACAGCGCGAGCAACTGCGGACTCGCCGTGCGTACGAAGCGCGCCAGCGCAGGCGACGGATACGGCGCGTCCTGCCGCGGCGGCGACAGACCGCTCACCGCCAGCAGCAGGAACGGCACATCCACCATGAGGTCGTAGAGCGAACCGGTCTGCGGCGCCGCGTCCAGCGCCACATGGTGGTTGTAGTAGAACGCCACGAGCGCGTAACTGAGGGTATAGACCACCAGCACGCCGAAGAACTCGCGCTGCTGCCTGGAATCGCTGGCGAAGAAGCGGATCAGCGCCGTAATGGCCAGATACGCGTTTTCCAGGTCGAAAAGATGGGCGATCAGTGGTGGCGAGACATCGTTGCCGACGATGTTCAATGCGTTCAGCGCCTGGATCAGGCCGAAATAGAGCAGCCCTAAGGCCAGCGCGAGAAACGCGTCGATAGCGCGCTGCGACCAGGTCGACGCATCGGTGCCCACGGTGGCGATCGCATAGGTGATCGGCACGCCATACAGCGTGTAGATCAGCATGACTGCGGCCGGAGCCAGGACATAGGTGGCCACCGTCATGTCCTGGATGCAGCTTGCCAACATGCCTAGCGTCCACAGACCCATGCTGGCCGCCGCGAGGATCCAGCCGGGGTGCGCAGGTTGCCTTTGGCGGTGGTGATAGAACATCGCCACCGTCGCCATCATCGGCGCCGCCAGCAGGAAAGCGTACGAAACGCCCATCGCATGCCCCGGAAGCCACACGATCATGGCCCCGTGCAACACGATGAACGCCACCGCAAGCCAACCGATCATGCGCATCCGCCGATCCACTCCGCAGCACCTCCTAACGTACCGGAGATTAGATACGCCTTGGTGTGAAACCGCGCAAACGTTTTGGACCTATCTCGATGTTGCAGCAGCGGGCGCGACGGCAGGGGGCGCCGTATCCTGCTGCTCCGGCGATTCCACGGTATAGCCTTGTGCCGCAAGCTTCGCGAGGTAGCCGCTGGGCGACAGCAGCTCGTCCATCGGCAGCATGGCGAAACTGGTGCCGTTCTTTGCCAGCGCATCGCGCGCAGCCGTGAGCCATGCGGCCTCCAGCTGGGCGGGAAGGTCCGCCATGCCGAGCTGGCGGGCGAAGCCGGCGCCGGTGACCGCCGCGACGCAGGTATCGTGGCGATGGCTGTCGGGCAGCTGGCGCAGTTCTTCCAGGTCGCCGGTGGCCCAGGCGTTCGCCCTGCCCGTCATGGCGGGCAGGTCGTGATCGATGGCGTCCAGCGTGCGGTTGAAACATTCCATGTCGCTGGGCGCCGCCGCCTTGAAGGCCTTGATCGCATCGCGCGGATGCTGGATCTCCACGCGGTACTGCACCGGCGTTTCCGGCACGCCGGCACTCTTGGCCAGCGCGGACACGGCACCCGTCACGCCGCCGTCCCGGCTCAGGCCGTTGGCCTTCAGGGCCTTGTTGTACAGCTCCTCCGCCGCGAACAGCGGGCGCCAGTGCTCGATGCCGCTGTCGTTGCCGATGTATTTCTGCTTGAGCGCCAGCCAACGCGCGTAGGTGGGAGCGTCCATCACCTGGTCCAGCGTCTTGCCGTCCGGGTTCTTGCGCGCGCCATAGGCGGTGGGCAGCAGGAAGAGCTTGCCGAAGAAGCCGATGTCCGCCTTCAGTTCGATCTTCGGCGGCAGCAGCACCTGCTTCGACTGCGCGATCACCTGCTGCACTTCCTGCGATTCCCACTCCATATGCCCCGGCAGCGGCGACAGCGTGCCCAGCACCCACAGCACGTGGCCGTCCCGGCTCACCTTCCACAGTCCCGGTCCCGACACCACGCCGCTGACCACTACCGGCGCCAGCAGCGGCACGTCGCCCGGCACCGGCGGAGTCGCCGCCGTGCTGGCCGATGGCGGTGTCTGCACCGACGCGGCAATCGCTGCGGGCGCGACCAGCACGAGACACAACAGCACGATCCAGGGGCGCATCAAGTTCATCCTCGTCGGCGATATCGGGTATTCGGCATCCGGACGGTGTCCGCCCGGCGTCAGCGCTGTGACCGCAGCGAACGCGGGATGTTCGCCGAAACGGGACAACGGCGGTTGAACAGGGCTGTCCGGTCAGCCCGGCGCCGCACCGGTACGGACGCGCAACGCATCCGCCACCACCACGAACGCCGGCGACGGCTGCCGCCGGCTCGGATAGTAGAGGTGATAGCCCGGAAAGGATGGGCACCAGTCGCCAAGCACGCGCACCAGTTCGCCCGATGCCAGTTGCGCCAGCACTTCGTCCTCCGGCAGGAAGGCGATGCCCGCGCCGTCCAGGGCCGCGGCGACGATGGGCGGCACGGTGTTGAAGACGTACTGCCCTTCCACGCGCACGTTGACCTTGCGACCGCGCCGCTCGAACTCCCAGGCATACAGCCCGCCATAGGTGGGCAGGCGCAAGTTGATGCAGCGATGTTCGGTGAGTTCCTGCGGTGTCTTCGGGCGGCGCCGTTTGGCGAAGTACGCGGGCGAGGCGACCGCGGCCATGCGCAGATCCGGTCCGATGGGCATGGCGATCATGTCCCTGGCGACCTGCTCGCCCAGGCGCACGCCCGCGTCGAAACGCTCGGCGACGATGTCCTTGAGCCCGTAGCTGACGTCGAACTCCACCTGGATGTCCGGATAGTCGCGCAGCAGCGGCCCCAGTCGAGGCCACAGGATGGAAGCGAGCGCATGCTCGCCCGTGGTGATCCTGACCAGGCCGGCGGGCTTGCTGCGCAGCGCCGTCAGCGCAACCAGCTCGTGCTCGATCTCGTCGAAGCGGCGCCCTATCGAATCCAGCACGCGCTGGCCTGCCTCGGTGGGCGCCACGCTGCGCGTGGTGCGCGTGAGCAGGCGGATGCCGAGCCGCGCCTCCAAGCCGCGGATGGTGTGGCTGAGCGCCGACTGGGACACGCCCAGGCGCGCCGCGGCGCGGGTGAAGCTGCGCTCGCGCGCCACGGCCACGAAGGCGAGCAGATCGTTGAAGTTCTGGCGGGCCATCGGCGACCTCGCGGGCATTCATGAACACAGCTCATAGGTTAATCCCGAATGCCACGGCTAATCACGGCAACGGCCGCACTCCACACTGTCGGCCTGGCAACGGAGCACCTATCCCATGAAGATCATCCGCAACGGTTCGCAGCCCTCGGCAAAAGGGCCTGCCGAGTACTTCACCGGCAACGTCCGGATCGACCCGCTGGCCACCGCGCAAGAACCGGCGCGCGTCAGCTGCGCCAGCGTCACCTTCGAGCCGGGCGCCCGCTCCGCTTGGCATACCCATCCGCTGGGACAGATCCTGGTCGTCACCGCCGGCTGCGGCTGGACGCAATGCGAGGGCGGCCCGATCGAGGAGATCCGTGCCGGCGACGCCATCTGGTGCCCACCCGGCCACCGCCACTGGCATGGCGCCAGCCCGACCACGTCCATGACGCATATCGCGGTGCAGGAGATGCTCGGCGGCAAGGCGGTCGAGTGGATGGAGCACGTGACCGACGCGCAGTACCTGGCCGGCCCGCGCACGGCATCGTGAAGCAGCGAGGAGAGCAACCATGATCGATATCGCCCATCAGACCCAAGGCCCTTTTGCCGACATCGCGCCTGCGCTCGACCAGCTCACTCGCCAGGTCCTGTTCGGCGAAGTCTGGGAGCGGCCGGCGCTTTCCAGGCGCGACCGCAGCCTGGTCACCGTGGCTGCGCTCGTCGCGCAATACCGCAGCAACGAGCTGCCGTTCCATCTGAAATACGCGCTGCAGAACGGGGTGACCAAGGACGAACTGGTCGAGGTCATCACGCATCTGGCTTTTTATGCCGGGTGGCCGGCAGCCAGCACGGCGGTGGGAATCGCCCGTACGGTGTTCGCGGAAAATCCGGCGTTCCGCTGATCCTGTGAATGCAGTGCACGCCCCGGCTTCTTTGTCGGGGCGTACTTCGCGTTGCCGCAAGGAACAAGAACACGGTCTGCTTGAGGTATCGACAGGCTCTTACGGCTCGACTTCGTCGGGCGCCTGTACGACATAGCCTTCCGCCTGCAGTCGCGCCAGCGGGCCCTCGGGCGACAGCAGCCTGTCCATGGGCAGCAGGGCGAAGGTGACTGCGTTGCGCGTCATCGCCTGCTGCGCGGCGTAGAGCCAGGTGTTGTCGATGCGCGCGGGAAGGTCGTGCACGCCCAGCTGCCAGGCGAAGTCGGCATTCATCGCGTCGAACACGCACGCTTCGTGGGCCGCCTCCGGCTCGGTGCTGCGGAGCGTGGCGATATCGCCCGAGGACCACGCGTTGGCGCGCAGCGCCAGCATGTCCGTGCCGCGCGCCGCCACGTCCATGGTCTGCTGCAGGCAATCGATATCCTGCTGCTGGGTTTCGCGCATGGTCTCGTCCGCGTCGTGCGGATGCGCGATCACCACTTCGTACTCGACCGGCGTGCGCTTCACCCCGTGCCGCCGGGCCAGCTTTTCGATCGCACGGGCCACTTCGTCCGAATTGGTCAGGCCGGCTCGCGCCAAGGCAGCCTTGTAAAGCTCCAGCGCGGCCACGATCGGACGCCAGTGCGCACTGCCCCAACCGTGCACGCGATATTGGCTCTGCAGCGTCTGCCAGCGCGCAAAGACCGGCGGCGGCAGCGTCTTCTGCAAGGTGGCGTCGTCGGGATTCATGCGCGCGTCGTATGCGGACGGCAACAGCAGGAGTTTGCCGAAGGCGCTGGTGTCCAGCTTGAGCGTGGCCGCCGGCACTTCGAGCAGTTCCTGCGATTGCGCCAGCGCCCGCTCCGCCGGCGCCGAACGCCACTGCATGTGCTCGGGCAGCGGTGTCAGCATGCCCAGCACCCACAGCACGTGGCCACCCTTGCTCACCTTCCACAGGCCCGGGCCGGGCTGCACGCCGGTGACCTTGACCGGGGCCAGGGTGACGGCCGCCGTGGATGCGTGGGCGGGCGCGGCGGCCATCTGTGCATGCACCGGCACGGCGAGGGCGCAAAGCAGCAACGGTAGCCAGGATGCCCGGATCATGCGCTCCACTTCCGCTCGGGAATCTCCCGGATGACCGCGGCGCACCGCGAGGTTGCAGGGTCACCCGAAGCCCCACGCCGGGCGGTTCGGCCCATTGCGTTGGCACACCCATGCCGGAGGTGGACGAGCGCGGCGCGGACCGATAGGCCGCGCTCGGCTACCTCATCGCATCGGAAAACAGCGGGGCGACGTCGATCGTCCACACTGCGCTCCGACGCCGCCGACATCGGATTACTTCAACGCCGCCAGCGCGCCGTTGAACGTCGCACTCGGACGCATCGCCTTGCCGACCAGCTCCAGGTTCGGGTGGTAGTAGCCCTGGATGTCCACCGGCTTGCCCTGCGCGCCGTTGAGCTCGCCAACGATCTTCGCCTCGTTCTCGCCGAGGGCCTTGGCCAGCGGCGCGAACTTCGCCTTCAGCTCCGCGTGCTCGTCCTGTGCAGCCAGCGCCTGCGCCCAGTACAGGGCGAGGTAGAAATGGCTGCCGCGGTTGTCCAGCTCGCCCACCTTGCGGGCGGGCGAGCGATCGTTGTCCAGGATCTTGCCGTTGGCTTCGTCCAGCGTCTTCGCCAGCACCTTCACGCGTGCGTCGCCGGTCTTGTCGCCCACGAATTCCAGCGAGGCCTGCAGGGCCAGGAACTCGCCCAGCGAATCCCAGCGCAGGTAGTCTTCTTCGAGGAACTGCTGCACGTGCTTGGGTGCGGAGCCGCCCGCGCCGGTCTCGAACAGGCCGCCGCCGGCCATCAGCGGCACGATGGAAAGCATCTTGGCGCTGGTGCCCAGCTCCATGATCGGGAACAGGTCGGTGAGGTAGTCACGCAACACGTTGCCGGTCACCGAGATGGTGTCCTGGCCCTTGCGGATGCGCTCCAGCGAGAACCTGGTCGCCGCCACCGGATCGAGGATGCGGATGTCGAGGCCGCTGGTGTCGTGATCCTTGAGGTAGCGCTCCACCTTCTTGATGATCTCGCGGTCGTGCGCGCGCTGCGCATCGAGCCAGAACACCGCCGGTGTGTTGCTGAGGCGCGCACGCGACACGGCGAGCTTCACCCAGTCCTGCACCGGCGCGTCCTTGGTCTGACAGGCGCGCCAGATGTCGCCGGCTTCCACAGCGTGCTCGTGCAGCACCTTGCCAGCTTCGTCGGTCACCTTCACCACGCCGTCAGCGGCGATCTGGAAGGTCTTGTCGTGCGAACCGTATTCCTCGGCCGCCTGCGCCATCAGGCCCACGTTGGGCACGCTGCCCATGGTGGCCGGATCGAACGCGCCGTGCGCCTTGCAGTCGGCGATGGTGGCCGCGTACACGCCCGCATAGCTGCGGTCGGGGATGATGGCCTTGCAGTCCTGCTGCTTGCATTCGGCGTCCCACATCTTGCCGGAGTCGCGGATCATCGCCGGCATCGAGGCGTCGATGATGACGTCGCTGGGCACATGCAGGTTGGTGATGCCCTTGTCGGAATTCACCATCGCCAGCGCAGGGCGCTTGGCGTATTCGGCCGCGATGTCGGCCTTGATCGCCGCCTGCGTCTCCGCCGGCAGGCTGCCGAGGCGCGCATACAAATCACCGATGCCGTTGTTGGCGTCGAAGCCCGCCTGCTTCAGCACATCGGCATGCTTGGCGATCACGTCCTTGTAGAACTCGTTCACCACCACGCCGAACATGATGGGGTCGGACACCTTCATCATGGTGGCCTTGAGGTGCACCGAGAACAGCACGCCCTTCGCCTTGGCGTCGGCGACTTGTGCGTCGATGAAGGCGGCCAGCGCCTTGCGGCTCATCACCGCGGCGTCGAGGATCTCGCCGGCCTTCAGCGCGACCTTTTCCTTCAGCACCTTGCTGGAGCCGTCCTTGCCGAACCACTCGATCTTCGCCGTGGCCGGTGCGTCCACCACCACGGACTTTTCGCTGCCGTAGAAATCGCCGCCGTCCATGTGCGACACGTGGGTCTGCGAATCCGCGCTCCACTTGCCCATCTTGTGCGGGTGCTTGCGCGCGTAGTTTTTCACCGAGAGCGGTGCGCGGCGGTCGGAATTGCCCTCGCGCAGCACCGGGTTCACCGCGCTTCCCTTCGTCTTGTCGTAGCGCGCCTTGGCGTCTTTCTCGGCGTCGTTCTGCGGCACATCCGGGTAATCCGGCAGCGCATAGCCCTGCGACTGCAGTTCCTTGATCGCGGCCTTGAGCTGCGGCACCGAGGCGCTGATGTTCGGCAGCTTGATGATGTTGGCGTCCGGCGTGGTGGCCAGGCGGCCCAGCTCGGCGAGGTGGTCGCCGATCTTCTGGTCGTCTTTCAGGCGATCCGGGAACTGCGCGAGGATGCGCCCCGCCAGCGAGATGTCGCGCGTTTCCACCGCGATGCCGGCGGTAGCGGCGAACGCCTCCACGATGGGCAGCAGCGACGCCGTGGCGAGGTACGGCGCTTCGTCGGTGAGGGTGTAGATGATCTTCGGCGTATCGGACATGGTCGGCGGACTCTCTGACGGCGAGGAGGAATGGCGCATGGCCAGCGGGCCATTGTCGCGATTTCCCGCGCGGGCGGCAAAGCACGATGCCTCCCCGTACGGATACGCACCCGTCATATCGATCTGCTAGCTTGGCGATTTCCCGTATCGATCCGGTTCCGCCATGTCGCCACACCGCAGCACGCCCGCGCTCCTCGCCACCGCCCTGATCGCCGCCTGCGCCCTGCAGCCGTCGCAGGCATCGACGCTGCCCGACGGCGCGCGCGCCACCGTGGCGATCCTGGAAACCACCGACCTCCACTCCAACATCCTCGGCTACGACTATTACAAGCAGAAGGCCGATCCCACGCTGGGCTTCGAACGCACCGCCACGCTGATCGAGCAGGCGCGCAAGCAGTTCCCGAACAACTTCTTGTTCGACAGTGGCGACACCATCCAGGGCACGGTGCTCGCCGACTGGCAGGCACAGGTACAGAAAATGCCTTGTGACGGGGAACTGGCGATCTACCGCGCGATGGACGCGGTGGGCTACGACGGCGGCACCATCGGCAACCACGAGTTCAACTACGGGCTAGGCTGGCTCTCGCAGGTCACCGGTACGCCGATGAACGTGGACGGCGGCGCGCACGCGCGCTGCGACGGCCCGCACTTCCCGCTGGTGCTGTCGAACGTGGACAGCGTGCGCGACGGCAAGCCGATCTTTCGGCCGTGGACGATGGTGACCAAGGACATCGCCGTAACGTTGCCCGGCGGCAAGACCGCGAAGGTGCCGCTGCGCGTGGCGATCATCGGCTTCACCCCGCCGCCGATCATGGACTGGGACAAGCGCAACCTCGAAGGCAAGGTCGCGGTGGACGGCGTGGTCGAGGCGGCGAAGAAATACCTGTCGCAGATCCAGGCGCAGCACCCCGACCTCGTGGTGGCGCTGGTGCACGGCGGCCTCGACACCGCGCCGTACACCCCCGCGCTGGAGAACGCCGGCTGGTACCTCGCCGGCGTGCCCGGCATCGACGTGCTGCTGCTCGGCCACTCGCACACCGAATTCCCCGGCCCGCGCTTCGCGAGCATGAAGGACGTGGACGACGTGCGCGGTTTCGTGCGCGGCAAGCCCGCGGTGATGGGTGGCTTCTTCGGCAAAGACCTCGGCGTGGTCGAGCTGGCGCTGGACTACCAGGGCGGCCGCTGGAACATCGACGACAGCCAGACGCACAGCGAAGTGCGGCCGATCTGCGCCAAGGCCGGCGACGCCGCCAGCTGCACGGCGGCCGATCCCGCCATCGCACCGCTGGTGGCCAAGGTGCAGCAGTCCGCGGTGGCCTACGTCAACACGCCGATCGGCCGCAGCGACGTGCGGCTCTCCAGCTATTTCGCCGACGAAGGCGACATGAGCGCGCTCGCCGTGGTCAATGCCGCGCAACGCGACTACGTGCGCACCGAGCTGCCGCGCCAGCATCCGGAACTGGCCAAGGTGCCGGTGCTCTCGGCCGCCGCCGCCTTCCGCACCGGCTTCGGCGGCCCGGACGACTACACCGACGTGGCCCCCGGCCCGCTCACCCTGCGCAGCGCGGCGGACCTCTACTTCTATCCGAACACGCTGGCTGCGGTGAAGACCGACGGCGCCGGCGTGAAGGCGTGGCTGGAGAAATCCGCGGAACGCTTCAACCGCATCGATCCCGCGAAGACCGACGCGCAGCCGCTCATCAACACCCGCTATCCCGGCTTCAATTTCGACCAGATGCAGGGCGGCATCCAGTACGTGATCGACGTGTCCAAGCCGGAAGGCCAGCGCATCACCTCGCTCGCCTTCGACGGCAAGCCGGTGCAGCCCGACCAGCCCTTCATCGTGGTGACCAACAACTACCGCGCCAGCGGCGGCGGCCATTTCCCGGGGCTGGACGGCAGCAGCATCGTGCTGGCCGCGCCGGATGGCACGCGCGAGATCGTGGCGCACTGGATAACGCAGCACCGCGAGATCACCGCGCACAATCTGCCGGCCGGCTCCTGGCGCTTCGCGCCGCTGAAGACGGCCGGCCCGGTCACCTTCGGCTCGGCCGCCGGCAAGCAAGATGTGGTGCGGGCGGACGGCATCGAAGGCATCCGCCAGGTCAAGGACAACGGTGACGGCACGGCAATTTACGCCATCGACTTGTCGCACTGACGTCCGGCGCGATGGCGAAAGGGAATGCATGATGGACGTCTGGACGTCCATACGCCCGGCTTTGCGCTTATTCGAAAAAACCTGTTGACATCCGCTCAATCGCCCATCTAGGCTCGGATCCATGTCGCCATCCTTCGCGCCAGCACGCATGTTCCAGACCCCGGCCATCGCCGGGCGGACGCTGCTGGCCGCGGGCGGCATCGCCGCAACCGCCACGATTATTACCACCGGTACCGGTACCACCGGCTCCGGGTGGGTGTCCGTGCGCGAGTAACCCTTTACGCAACGGCCCCGCCCTCGAGAAGAGGCGGGCCGGCGCAGCCGAAACCGCCAAGCGAGACGGGGCCTCCACCGGAGGTCATCGTGAACATCTGCGCTTCGCCGCTCGCCGAACACCCGAACCCGCCGCCGCATGCCTTTGCCCTGCCCGTACGCACTACGCGCCGGCGCACCCTGGCGGTGGGCCTGATCGGCCCCGGCCGGGTCGGCGGTGCCCTGCTGGAACAGTTGCGCACGGCACAGCCGCGCTTGGCGCGCGATCACGCGCTGGATCTGAAACTCTGCGGCGTGGTGGCTCGCCAGCGCATGTGGCTGGACTGCGACGATGCCGAACTCAACGGCCGCCACGCCGGCGCGCAGACGTGGCGCCCCAGCGATCTCGACGCCTTCGCCGCGCACGTGCACGGCGCGGGCGACCGCCACGCCCTGCTGGTCGACTGCAGTGCCAGCGAAACGGTGGCCGCGCACTATCCGCGCTGGCTGGCCGCCGGCCTGCACGTGGTGACACCGAACAAGCTGGCCGGCAGCGGCCCGCTGGAACGCTGGCGCGCGATCCGCAGCGCCTGTACCGGCGGCGCGCGCTTCCGCTACGAAGCCACCGTCTGCGCCGGCCTGCCGGTGGTGCAGACCCTGCGCGACTTGCTCGACACCGGCGACGAACTGCTCGCCGTGGACGGCATGTTCTCCGGCACGCTGGCATGGCTGTGCAACCGCCACGACGGACAGCAGCCGTTCTCCGCACTGGTGCGCGAGGCGCACGCGCTGGGCTATACCGAACCCGACCCGCGCGAGGACCTGTCCGGCCTCGACGTGGCGCGCAAGCTGGTGATCCTCGCGCGCGAAGCCGGCTGGCCGCTGTCGATGGAGCAGGTGGCGGTGGAGAGCCTGGTGCCGCTCACGCTGGCCGCCTTGCCGGCGGACGCATTCATGCAGCGCCTCGACGAGCTCGACGCGCCGCTGGCGGCCAAACTCGCCGAGGCACGGGCCCGCGGCGGCGTGCTGCGCCACGTCGCCAGCCTCGACCGGCGCGGCCGCGCCAGCGTGCGGCTCGAAGTGCTGCCCGATGCGCATCCGTTCGCACACACCCGGCTCACCGACAACGTGGTGCAGTTCCGCACGCGCCGTTACTGCGACAATCCCCTGCTCGTGCAAGGCCCCGGCGCCGGACCGGAGGTGACCGCGGCCGGCGTGTTCGCCGACCTGCTGCGCATCGCCGAATCGCTGGAGCCGCGCGCATGAACGCCCCTACCCTGTTGCAGGAACCCATGAACACCTCGTCGTCCCGCCCTGTTCCCCGCCGCGTCCGTGCCGTCGCGTTCGCGCCCGCCTGCGTCGGCAACGTCGGCGTGGGCTTCGACATCCTCGGCCACAGCATGGCCGGCGCCGGCGACCGCGCCGAAGTGCGCCGCATCGACGAACCCACGGTGCGCATCACAGCGATCCACGGCACCGTCCACGCATTGCCGCTCGACGCCGCGCACAACACCGCCGGCGCCGCCCTGCTCGCGCTGCGCAAGGCACTGGGCCTGCGCCACGGTTTCGAGATCGTGCTGCACAAGGGCATCGCATTGGGCTCGGGCATGGCCGGTTCGGCGGCTTCCTGCGTGGCTGCCCTGGTGGCGGCGAACGCGCTGCTGGAACAGCCGCTGCCGCGCGAGTCGCTGTACGGCTTCGCGATGGACGGCGAGGCGGTGGCCAGCGGCGGACGCCATGGCGACAACGTGGGGCCGCAGTTGCTCGGCGGCCTGGCGCTGGCCACGCACGACCGCGTGCTGCGCGTACCGGTGCCGGCCGACTGGCATTGTGCGTTGGTGCATCCGCATTTCGTGCTGGAGACGCGCAAGGCGCGCGCCGCGCTGGCGGGGCAATACGCGCTGGACGAATTCGTGGCGCAGAGTGCGAATCTCTCGCTGCTGCTTGCCGGCTGTTTTCGCGGCGATGCGGCACTGGTGCGCGATGGCCTGAAAGATGTGCTGGTGGAGCCGCGGCGGGCGCCGCTGGTGCCGAACTTCGGGCGCGTGAAGCAGGCGGCGCTGGATCATCGTGCGTTGGGGGCGAGTATTTCCGGGGGCGGGCCCAGTGTGTTCGGTTGGTTCGAGCATCGCGTTGAGGCGGAGACTGCTGCGGTGGCGATGCGTGCAGCGTTTGCAGAAGCCGGGTTGGATAGCGATTCCTTTGTGGCGCCGATCGATGGGCCGGCGGCGGGGTTGGTGGATGACGAGGTGGCGGCATGAGCCGCGCAGACCTTGCCCCTCTCCACTCCGGGGAGAGGGTTGGGGTGAGGGGTGGGTGCTCGCGACAGCCTGTTGATTCCGTGCTTTGGCTCGCCTGCGGCGGGCTTTCGGTCGCCTGCCGGCGCCCGAGTTACTTCTCTTTGCTGGCCCAAAGAGAAGTAACCCAGAGAAATGGCCTGGTTCAATCCGCCGGAACTACAAGCGGGCGGTGTCGAGGACGTTGGAACCACTCACGGCGACACGTCCTGCACAGCGGCCACTCCTCGCCGTATCTGGAAACTGAGGGCAGCCGAGAATCGCGCCTGGGGAATTCGGGCCATGAGTGATTCGTTGCGTTATCTCAGTACGCGTGGTCGTGCGCCATCCGCCGGCTTGAGTGAGGCCGTTGCTGCTGGATTGGCGCCTGACGGTGGGTTGTATGTGCCGGAGCGGTTGCCGGCGCTAACGCCGGCGGATTTCGATCCGCACGGCTCGCTGGCCGATACCGCTGCCAGCCTGCTCGCACCGTTCTTCGCGGGCGATCCGCTGGCTGCCGAGCTGCCGGCGATCTGCGCGGAGGCGCTGGATTTCGCGGTGCCGCTGCGTGCATTGCCGTATCGCGATGCGCAGGTGCTCGAACTCTTCCACGGCCCCACTGCCGCGTTCAAAGACGTGGGTGCGCGCTTCCTCGCCGCCTGCCTGCGTCGGCTGCCGCGCGCGGACGAACGGCCGCTCACCATTCTCGTCGCCACTTCGGGCGACACCGGTGCGGCAGTGGGTGCCGCGTTCCATCGCCAGCCGGGCGTGCGCGTGGCGATCCTGTATCCCGATGGCCTGGTCTCGCCGCGGCAGGCGCACCAGCTCGGCTGTTTCGGCGACAACGTGCAGGCCTTGCGCGTGGCGGGGCGTTTCGACGATTGCCAGCGCATGGTGAAGGCCGCGCTGAGCGATGCGGAACTGCAGCGCGTCGTGCCGCTCAGCTCCGCCAACAGCATCAGCCTTGGTCGCCTGCTGCCGCAGATGAGCTACTACGCGCATGCGGCACTCGGTTTCTGGCGCAGGCACGGCGAGCCGCTCAACTTCATCGTGCCCACCGGCAATCTCGGCAATGCGCTGGCCTGCCTGTGGGTGCGCGCGATGGGCCTGCCGCTGGGCGAAGTGCGGCTGGCCTGCAACGCCAATGCCACCCTGCCCGAGTTCTTCGACGGACACGACTACGCGCCGCGCGAAGCTGTCGCCACGCTGGCCAACGCGATGGACGTGGGCGCGCCCAGCAACTTCGAGCGCCTGCGCTGGACCTTCGGCGACGATGCGCTGCTGCGGCGCACGCTGCAGGCGGAAAGCGTGGACGACGCCACCATCCGCCGCACCATCGCCCTGCACGCCCGCGAACACGGCGAAACGTTCTGCCCGCATTCGGCGACCGGCATGCACCTGCTCGACCGCCTGCGGGAACAGGGCGATCACCGGCCCTGGGCCGTGGTTGCCACCGCGCATCCGGCGAAGTTCGAGCAGGTGGTGGAGCCGCTGGTCGGCCGCGCCGTCGACGTGCCGCCGGCACTGGCCGCGATGCTGCAGCGTTCGGCCAGCGCGGAGCCGTTGGCCGCCTCGGACGAGGCGTTGAAGGAATGGTTGCGCGGGCGCCCCTGATGCCGGCCGGGCGGATTCAGTCCGTCCTGGCCGCGCGCTCCAGCACGGCCACGTTCACCTCGCAGCGCAGACGGAAACCCAGCTTTTCGTAGAGGCGTATCGCCGCCGTGTTGGTTTTCCACGCGTGCAGGAAGGCGGTGTCGCCGCGCGCGGCGATGCCGGCGGCGACATGGCGGGACAGATGCCCCGCCAGCCCGCGCCCCTGGAAATCGGGATGCGTGCACACGCCGCTGACTTCGGTGCAGCCGGGAAAGCGGAAGCGCTCGCCGGCCATCGCGGCGAGCCGTCCATCGATGCGGATGCCAACGAAATGACCCATGCGATGCGTCTGGCGCAAAAACGGACCGGGCTGGGTGAGCGTGGCCAGCGCCAGCATCTCCGGCGCGTCCGCGTCGCCCAGCGACACCACGTCGTCTGGGCCGGTCTCCGCAACGAGCGGCGCGGCGGCGACCATCTGCACGCCCTTGGCAGTCTTGCTCGCCATCAGTCCGGGCGGGATGCGTATCTCCGGTACCTGCAGCACAAACACCGGTTCGTTTAGCTGCACCAGCGCGGCCAAAGCCGCCAGCGCTTCGTCGCTATCGTCGCGTGCGGAGGCGAAGCGATTGACCTCCGGCAGATAGCGCTTCGCCAGCGCACCGCCCTGGGCGAGCCCGGCATGCAGGCTGGTCAGGCTGGCCCATACGGGGCGATCGAGCAGTTCCACGCGATCTGCACGCATCCTTGGCTCTCCTCGTGCCTTGCACTTCCCGCATGCGGGGAAGTGCGAGGCATGACCTGTCGTCAATGCACCTCGACCACCACCAGGCCCTGCGGCGGAATGTCGAGGCCGAGCTTGCCGTCGTGCAGCGCGACCTGTTCGGACGCGGCCATCTGTCCGGCGGCGCGCAACTGCGCGATCTGCTCGCGCGACGGGAAGGTCGGACGGCCCATGCGGTCGAACGTGGCGACGACATTGCCGTGCGTTCCGTCCAGGCGCCACACCGTCGCCGCGGCATTCGCCGGCAGCGAGGACAGGTCGACCTCGAAGTGCTTCGTCTCGCCCTTCGGCTGGCCGACGGTGTAGCTGGCGGTGTCGCCCACCGGCGGCGCGTAGTTCCACAGCGCGAGCACCAGCGTGCCGTCGGCGCGGCGCGTGGCCAATGCAGAATCGGAAGACACCGGCAGCTGCACGTCGCCCAGCTTGTGCAGCATGGTGAAGGCGTTGAAGGCCGGCTTGGGGATGCGGTCCTCGGCGATCAGGCCGAAGCCGCCGTAGAACGGCGAACGCACCACGCCGCCTTCCTCGAACACGTCGGAGAACGACCAGTAGCTCATCGCGTCCACCTTGCCCGCGCAAGCGCGGATGGTGTTGGCCAGCCACGGGCCCATGTACACCGTGTCGGTGACGTTGGGCAGGTTGGCGTAGGAGGCGTTGAACTCGCTCATGAAGAACGGCAGCTTCGGGTACGGCGAAGCGAGTACCTCCTTGTGCGCCTTGTCCACCGCGCGGCACACCATGTCCTTGCGCGGGATGTTCTCGCTGGTGTGGAACACGTTGTCCGCGGTGTCGTCGCCATAGACGTGGGTGCTGACGAAATCCACCGGCACATTTGCTTCGTGCACGTGCTTGAGGAAGTCGCCGACTTCGGCGGCCTGCGCCGTGGCCGGCCCGCCAACGCGCAAACGCGGGCTCACCGCCTTCAGCGCACGCGCGGTGTGGTCGTACAGCGTGTAGTAGGTGGGCATCTTGGGGTTGCCGGCCCAGAAGCCGATGTTCGGTTCGTTCCACACTTCGAAATACCACTGCGACACTTCATCGATGCCGTAGCGCGCGATCAGGTGCTGCGCAAAGGCGCGGATCATGCCGTCCCACAGCGCATAGTCCTTCGGCGGCGCGACATTGGGGTGGTACCAGAAATCCTGGATCGCCTTGGGGTCGGACGACATCTCGTCCGGCATGAAGCCCAGCTCGACGAAGGGACGCACGCCGCGTTCCAGCAGGCCGTCGTAGATCTGGTCCACGTACGAGAAGTTGTAGACGGGCTTGCCGTCGCCGCCCGACTTGTCGGCAGCGTTGTAGAACGGCTGGCCGTTCTTGCCGAGATGGAACAGGCCCACGTCTTCGTCGAAGATGCCGTGGAAGCGCACGTACTCGAAGCCCGTGGCCTGCTTCACGTCGACCAGGTCCTTGCGGTAGTCGTCGCGCAGCGCCAGCGCCGCGCGGCCGGAGCCGAACATCTGCTCCCAGTAGTGCGGGAACGGCGTGCCCTGCGCCTTCGCGTCCACCGTGATCTGCACGTCGGCGTCGGCGGCCGGCGCGGCCTGCGCCGCGCCCGCGGCCAGCAGACAGGTTGCCAGCAGGCCCAGCATGGGCCATCGCGGCATGGTCTTCGTGTACTTCATCTCGCTCCCTCCGCGCCGCGGCGCATGATCCGGTTTTTCAGGGCTCGCCCAGCGCGCCGCCGTGGCTTTCGATCACCCGCGCATAGAACTTCGCGGTGGCCTTGGGCGTGCGCTTCTGCGTGGCGAAATCGACGTGGTACAGGCCGAAGCGCTTGGCGAAGCCCAGCGACCATTCCAGGTTGTCCATCAGCGACCAGGCGTAATAGCCCTTGAGGTTCACGCCCGCCTCGATGGCGCGATGCGCGGCCTGGAGGTGTTTGCGCAGATAGTCCATGCGCAGCGGGTCTTCCAGCACCTCGCCCTCGGCCGTCGACGGGTCGTAGAAGGCGGAGCCGTTCTCGGTGATGTAGAGGGGCATGTCGCCGTAGCGCTCGCGGAATCCGGTGAGCATGTCGACCAGGCCCTGCTCGTACACCTCCCAGCCGGTTTCGGTGCGGGTGTGCTGCGGCTGCGGCACCGGCGCGGCGCGCAGCGGGAGCGCGCCGGCATCGTGCCGCACCACCGCGCGCGTGTAGTAATTGAGGCCGACGAAATCGACCGGCTGCTTGGTCAGCTTGAAATCGTCCGCCGGGAAATCCGGCCACGCATCGCCGTAGACCTCGGCCAGTTCGGCGGGATAGCTGCCGAGCAGCGCCGGATCGGCGAACTGCTGGTTCATGTAGGCGTTGGCGCGGCGCGTGGCGGCAAGGTCTTCCGCACGCTCGGACGCCGCGTACTTGGGCTCGATGTTGAACACCACGCCGATCGCGTGCTTGCCGTGCGCGCGATAGGCCTGGATGCCCGCGCCGCTGGCGCGCATCAGGTTGTGCGCGACCAGCGGCGCTTCATACAGGTTGCGATGCCCCGGCGCGGCGGTGCCGTGCAGGTAGCCGCCGTCGACCACCACCCACGGCTCGTTGAGCGTGGACCACCAGGGCACGCGATCGTCCAACGCCTTGAACATCGTCGCCGCGTACTCGGCGAACCAGTGCGCGCTGTCGCGGTTGAGCCAGCCGCCGCGATCGTCCAGCGCCGCCGGCAGGTCCCAGTGAAACAGCGTGACGTTCGGCGTGATGCCGTTTTCCAGCAGTTCGTCCACCAGCCGCGAATAGAAGTCCAGGCCCTTCGCATTGACGCGACCGGTGCCCTCGGGCAGCACGCGCGCCCAGTTCACGCTGAAGCGGTAACTCTGCAGGCCCAGCGCGCGCATCAGCTGCACGTCGTCCCTGTAGCGGCGGTAGTGGTCGCAGGCCACGTCGCCGTTGTCGCCGTTCGCCATCATCCCCGGCGTATGCGCGTAGCGCTGCCAGATGCTGGGGCCGGCGCCGTCCGCCAGCGGCGAACCCTCGATCTGGTAGGCGGAGGTGGCCGCACCCCAGAGGAAGCCGTCCGGAAAGCGGTAGCGTTGCGTCATGGATTCCCAAACTCTCGAATGCCGCACTGCGGCTTGATGTAACCGTTTTCATACCGAGAATAGCTGAACGCCGCCCCGGGATGCACGCTCTTTCCTGCGACGGCGTCCTCCTTATCGCGGCAACCACCTGGGAACGCGCAGCGCCGATGGCCACCGTCAGTCTCGACAACCTGCGCAAGGTCTATCCCAACGGGCACGTCGGCGT
Source organism: Rhodanobacter sp. DHG33 (assembly GCF_014843005.1). Taxonomy (GTDB): domain Bacteria; phylum Pseudomonadota; class Gammaproteobacteria; order Xanthomonadales; family Rhodanobacteraceae; genus Rhodanobacter_A. The sequence continues at coordinate 552,649 of NZ_JACYXM010000001.1, forward strand.
GGCCGGCGCCAGCTTCGACATCGCCGACGGCGAGCTGCTGGTGCTGGTCGGCCCCTCCGGCTGCGGCAAGACCACCCTGCTGCGCATGATCGCGGGGCTGGAGACCATCAGCGCCGGCACGCTGCGCATCGGCGGCCGCGTGGTCAACGACGTGGCGCCGAAGGACCGCGACATCGCGATGGTGTTCCAGAACTACGCGCTCTATCCGCACATGACGGTGGCCGAGAACCTCGGCTTCGGCCTGCGCCTGCGCGGCATGCCGCGGGCGGAAATCGCGCGGCGCGTGGATGAAGTCGCGCAACTGCTGGAACTGCAGCAGCGGCTGGATGCGCGCCCCGCCGCGCTGTCCGGCGGCCAGCGCCAGCGCGTGGCGCTTGGCCGCGCGATGGTGCGCCAGCCTGCGGTGTTCCTGCTCGACGAACCGCTGTCCAACCTGGACGCGCGGCTGCGCCTGTCGATGCGCGTGGAAATCGCCCGGCTGCACCGCCGCTTCGGCACCACCATGGTCTACGTCACGCACGATCAGGTCGAGGCGATGACGCTGGGCCAGCGCATCGTGGTGTTCGACCAGGGCGCGATCCAGCAGATCGACACGCCGATGGGCCTCTACGAGCGCCCCGCCAACCTGTTCGTGGCCGGCTTCCTCGGCAGCCCCGCGATGAACCTGCTGCGCGGCACGCTGCATGCGCAGGACGGCCTCGCGCTGGCCACCGCAGGCGGCACGATACGACTCGGCGCGCCGCCGCAATCGGATGCACTCGCCAGCTGGCACGACCGCGAAGTGGTGCTCGGCCTGCGCCCGGAAGACCTGCATCCGCTCGCCGCCGGCGATCCCGCCGCCGCGCTGGAAGCGCGACTGGAAGTACTGGAACCGGTGGGCAACGAAGTCTTCCTCAACCTGCGCTATGACGACCTGCCGCTGGTCGCGCGCACGCCGCCGGGTGTTGCCTGTGCACCGGGCGAAAACGTGCGACTGGGCATCGCCACGCAGCGCCTGCACTTCTTCGATCCGCGCGACGGCGCACGCATCCATTGAGCTGAAACACTGCGAACTCGCAGCGCTTTTGCTTCTGGTGCGCACGACGCGCACCCGCTCTTCCCGGGGCCCCTCGACGACGGTGAGGCGTGGACGATCAGGCCGCGCAGCGGGCGTTGCCATGGATGGCAACGCCTTTTCGACCGGGCAGGAGCCCGGCCGAAAAGCCCGGCCGCGCCTCACGCACTTTCCGTCCATGGATGGACGGAAAGCGTCGCCGCGGGGTGTCGTTTTCTCTTGGCTACTTCTCTTTTGGACAAGCAAAAGAGAAGTAGCTCGGCCGCCGGCAGGCGGACGAAACCGCTCTGTCGCTGGCGACAAGGCAACGGGAGAGTGCGCTCTCATCCCTTCACACTGCCCAGCAACAGGCCATCCAAGTAATGCCGCTGCATCGCCAGGAACAGCGCCAGCACTGGAACTACGGTGAGCACCGACCCCGCCATCATCTGCTCTGTACCCTCCGTATGCTCGCGCGCCATCGAGGCCAACCCCAGCGGCAGCGTGTAATGCCCCTGCCCGGTCAACTCGATCAGCGGCCACATGAAATCGTTCCACGCGGTGAGAAAAGTGAGGATCGCCAGCGTCGCCACCACCGGCCGCAGCAACGGCAGCACGATGCGCACGAAGATATGCAGCTCGCTGGCGCCGTCGATGCGCGCAGCCTCCAGCAACTCGTCGGGCAGGCCGCGCGCGTACTGGCGCACCAGGAAGATGCCGAGCACCGAGGCCATCCCCGGCAGCACCACGCCCACGTAGCTGTCCACCAGCCCCGCATACTTGAACATCAGGAACAGCGGCAGCATCGCCACCTGCGCCGGCACCACCAGCAGGCCGAGCAGCACGCGGAACAAGTGCTCGCTCCCCGCGAAGCGCAGCTTGGCGAAGGCATAGCCCGCCAGCACGTTGAACAGCAGCGACAGCAGCGAGATCGCGCCGGAGATCAGCAGGCTGTTGAACAGGTAACGGCCCATGCCGGCGCGTTCGAACAGCTGCCGGTAGTTGTCCAGCACGGGATGCGCCGGCCACAGCGGCGGCGGCAGCGCATTGGACGTGCCGGACGGCATGAACGACACCGCGAGCATCCACAGCAGCGGGAACAGCGCCACCGCCGCACCGCCCAGCAGCAGGCCGTTGATCAGCGCCTTCGCCAGCCGCGGGTTCATGCCGCCGCCTTGCGCGACAGCCGCAGCATCGCCGCGGTCACCGCGAACATCACCAGGAACAGCACGAAGGCCTCCGCCGTGGCGACGCCGAGGTTCCACCACTGGAAGCCGTCCTCGTACATCAGGTACAGCACGCTGGTGGTGCTTTCCAGCGGGCCGCCCTCGGTCATCACGTAAGGTTCGGCGAACAGCTGGAAATAGCCCGACACCGTGAGGATGGCCACCATCAGCAGGGTCGGTCCCAAGGCCGGCAAGGTGATGTGGCGGAACTGCCGCCAGGCCGAGGCGCCATCGATGCGCGCCGCCTCGTACAGATCCGCGGGCACCGCCTGCAGGCCGGCCAGTAGGATGATCATGTTGTAGCCGAAGTTCTTCCACACCGCGAACAGGATGATGGTGGGCATCGCCCAGTGCGGATCGCCCAGCCAGTCCACCGGATGGATGCCCAGCATGCCGAGCAGGTGGTTGGCCCAGCCGTACTTGGTGCTGAACAGGTAGCGCCACACCACCGCCGTCGCCACCGCCGTGGTCACCACCGGCGCGAACAGCGCGGTGCGGAAGAACGCCTTGCAGCGCGCCAGCGGCGAATGCAACAGCAGCGCCGCACCCAGCGAAGCCATCATCGACAGCGGCACACCCGCCACCACGAAATAGAACGTATGCCCCAGCGCCGCCCAGAACTGCGGCCGGTGCAGCAGCATCCAGTAATTGCCCAGCGCCACGAAGCGCAGATTGCGCAGGTCGGCCAGCGCATAGAGGTCGTAGTCGGTGAAGCTGAGCGCGAGCGCGCCTAGCACCGGCAGCAGGAAGAACACGGCCAGCACCAGCAGCGCCGGTGCGAGGAACAGCCACGCCGCGCGCGAGCCCTTCATCGCCGCGCCTCCTGCAGCGAACGCCGCTTGGCGAGGATGCGGTCGGCCTGGCGATCCATCTCCGCCGCGGCCTGGTCCACCGTCAGCTCGCCGGCCACGGCGCGCGCGGCGACCTGCTGCATCATCACCGCGATGCGTTCCCACTCGGGCACCGCCGGCGTGGGTTTCACGCGTTCGAGCTGGTCGCGGAAGGCATGCATGGCTGCGTCATTCTGCAACAGCGGGCTGTCCCAGCTGCTGCGGCGCGGCGGCATGTCGCCGGTGAGTTGGTAGAAGCGCTGCTGCACCTGCGGCTGCGACAGGTATTCGATAAGCGCCCATGCCGCGCGCTGGTGCTTCGATGCACGGAACACCACCAGACTGGCACCGCCGGCGAAACCCGCACCGGGCCCGTCCGGTCCCGGCAGCGGCGCCGTGGCCCAGTCGCCCTGCTCGTCCGCCGGCAGGCGCTTGCGGAACTCGGCGACGTTCCACGGCCCCGAGAAATAGAACGCATACACGCCGCGGCCGAACTCGTCCCACGGGTCGCTCACTTCCACGTTGGTGACCACCGGCGCCTGCTGCAGGCGGAAGGTGTCCACGTAGAACGCCAGCGCACGCTTGAAACCGGCGCTCTCGAAATTGCCGCGGCTGTCGCCGTCGCGCAACAGGGGGTCGGGTTGCTGCAAGGCCAGCGACAACAGCTGCTCGTACTCGTTGGTCGGCAAAAGGATGCCGTAGACCTTGCGTTCCGGATGGCTGAGCGCGGCCAGCATGCGCCGCCACTCGGCCCAGTCGCGCGGCGGTGCATCGAAGCCCGCCTGCTTCAACAAGTCGCTGCGGTAGAACAGCAGGCGCGTGTCCACGTACCACGGGATGCCGTACAGCCGGCCGTCGCTGAGATTGGTGGTCCAGATGCTGGCGAAGTAATCCGCTGGCGCCACCGCCGCAGAACCGGCCACTCGCTGCTGCAGAGGCGCCAGCGCGTGCAGCGTCACCATCTCGGGCAACCAGGTGTTGCCGAGCTGCGCCATGTCCGGCGTGGTGTCGCCGGCAATCGCCGTGAGCAGCTTCTGGTGCGCCGCACTCAGCGGCAGCTGCTGCACCTCGACATGGATGTCCGGGTGCGCACGCTCGAAATCCGGCAACAGGCTGCCGACGGCTTCGCCCTCGGGCCCGAACGTCCAGAGCACCAGCGTGTCGTCCTGCTTGCGCGCGCAGCCGGCAACGCAGAGCGCGACGACGATGGATGCCCACCGTCGCCACATAACGCCGCTTGCACGGGTGCGCATCCCCGCCGCCTCAGTGACGCTCCAGCCAACCGCCGGTGAAACCGGCGCGCTGCAGGCCTTGGCGGATGTAGGGGTTCTTCTTCATCACGTTCCACACCATGCCGCTGCGCCAGTTCTCGATCATCAGCAGGATGGGCCCCTGGTCGATGCCGAGTTGCTGGTTGTCGGCCCAGCCGAAGCCGGGATAGGTACGGCCGTTCTCCGGCGTGCCGTGGAAGCTTGGGTTGAAGGCATCGACGAAGCCGTAGCGGTTGTAGATGTAGCGGCCATAGCGCTGCTTCATCGTCATCAGCGCGGGCACCACAATGGACGGCGCGAACGCAATGGAGCCGCCCGCCGCCGCGGGCGCGATGGTGCCGTCGTCGGTGATGTCGTCCAGTCCCGCGCCGCGCGCCATGTACGCGCTGAAACGGCGCACGCCCTGCGGCGAGCTCTCGGTGATGTCGCCCAGCCCGTCGCTGGCGGTCAGGCCCCACACGTCGGCGCCGTAGTCCGTCCAGTGGCCGGGGTTGGCGATGGCGTAGGCGCGCTGCGCCCAGGTCGCCAGCCGGCCGTTCTCCACGTAATCCAGGTTGTGCGCACGCCCCCAGGGATCGCGGATGCCGTGGAAGTCCACCCACGACTCGGTGAACTGGTGGCCGAACAGCGGACCGAAGTTGAGGAAGGTATAGCCCTGGAACGTGCCCCAGTATTTCGGATAGGTGGCGCACCACGCGGCCCAGGCGTCCGCACCCACCGGATGCGTGGGCGAGCCCAGCGCGAGGATGTAGACCAGCTTGCCCTCGTCGTAGCCCTGCCAGTCGGCATCGATGAACTTGCCGCCCGGCGTCCAGCCCATGCTGATGAGCGGCTTGCGCGCCTGCATCCACGGCCAGTCGATGGCGCGGTAGAGCTGGTCGGCGAGCTTGCGGATCTCCTTCTCCTGCGGCGTGCCGCGGTCGTAGTAGCTCTCCGCGAACAGCACGCCGCCCATCATCAGCGTGGTGTCCACGCTGGACAGCTCCACGTGGCGCGCCTCGCGCACGCCCGTCTGCATGTTGAGGAAGTGGTAGAAGAAACCGTGGTAGCCGGCAGTGTCGTCTTCGCTGCCGTTCTGCGGCGCATTGGCAAAGAAGCGCAGCGTGGTCAGGGTGCGCTGCACCGCCTGCTCGCGCGTGATGTAGCCGTGCTCCGCGCCGATGCCGTAGGCCGTCAAGCCGAAGCCGACGGCGGCGACGGAGGAGAAGGTGTGGTTCGGCCACGAGTCCGGCACCAGCCCCGTATACGGATCGGCGCTCTGCCAGAACCAGTCGAAGGTGCGGTGTTCCAGGTCGTCGATGAAAGCCCGCTGGTCGGGTGCCAGCGCCTGGTAGGTCAGGGTGTCGGGTTGCGGTGGCGCAATCGGTTGCGCCGCACGTGCAGGCACACCGGCAACCAGAACCGCGAGAGCGGCCGCCGCGAAGACGCGCAGGCCGCGCCAAGGGGATGAAGACATTCGAACCTCGTGTTGATGGAGTGGATCCATGGCTGCACCACGCCATGCCGACGCCACGGCACGTGCTCAGGCGGTCTCCATCACCGCCGCCGACAAACCCTGTCGATGAAAACCCGGTACACAGGCATCGCACCGACAGATGCAGCCCACATCTTGCGTGAAGAAAGGCTGGGGCGCACCAGGCACCCCAGCCCGTGTCATCAGAAGCTCAGCCCCATCGAGAGCTTGACCATGCGCGGGTAGCCCGTGATGTCGCCGGTGGGGTTGTAGATCACCGGCGTGCGTTGCATCACGCCGTTCGAACCCCAGGTCTCCAGATAGTCGACGTAGTTGCTCCAGTTGAACGCGTTGATCAGGTCGAAGCGCACGTAGGCGTTGAGGTTGCCGTAGAGCTTGAAGTTCTTGGTGGCCTGGAAGTCCAGGTCGCGGTAACCGAAGATCTTGCCGCCGATCAGGAAGCGCCCGTTGCCTGGCGGCGCGATGGCCACCGAACGACAGCCGCTGCCGGCAATGCCGCCACTGTCCACCAGGGTACCCGTCGCTCCGTAGCAGGCGAGGTTGAGGTCGGGAACCGGCGTGGACAGGGTCAGCTTGGCGCCCAGCACGAAACCCCACGGACCGTCGAACGTGCCCGTCGCCACGAGGCGGTGCTTGGCCACGCCGGACGAGGTGAACGGGTAGTTGCCGATCGTCTCGTAGTCGAACGCGTACTGGTCGGTGGGATCGTTGTTGTCGTTGTTCTGGCTGGTGTGCGAGTAGGTATAGGCAATCGTCGCGCCCCAGTGTGATTCCTGCGTATAGGGCTTGTCGGCGGACAGCAGGATCTCGTCGGCATGCGTCTCCAGTCCGTTGTTGCCGATGATCAGGCTGCCGAAGCCGGGAATGCCGTTGCCCCAGGGCTGGCTGATGCAGCCGGCGCCGCAGCTTGCCCAGAAGCTGCCGTTCGGGTAACGGTTGCCCAGCGTGTACACCAGGCCATCGTAGCTGCGGATGTCGGTGAACGTCGCGCTGGTGTTCCAGTCGCCGATCTGGTTGCGCATGCCGATGCTGAACTGGTCGGAATACGGCGCCTTGAGGTTGTTGTTGACCATGTCGACTTCCTTGCCGGCCGTGCTTCCGGCCACCAAGGATTGCAGCGTCGAAATGTTGAGGTAGGCCGGGTTCCACGCATAGCAGCTGTTCACGCCGACCGTGCACGGCACGTCAGGCGTGTTGAAGAACAGCTGGGGCTGCGACAGCACCGACTTGGTCTGCTCGACCTGCAGCGACTCGTACAGATCGCGGTCGTAGGAGCGGCCGATGCCGCCGAAGATCACGTGCTTCTGGTCGCCGTTGATGTCGTACGAGAAGCCGAAGCGCGGCTGCCACTCGTTGGTCTGCGCGTGACGGTTGTGGCCGGTGCTGATGTAGTCGTTGACGTTCACGCCGCCCATCGCCAGCGTCTGCGCGTAGGTCTGTCCGGCCGGCGCGTTCGGATCCTGCATCTGGAAAGCCGACACGACGTTCGCGGGAGTCACGTAGTTGAGATAGGACGGCGTCTTCTCGTAATCCCAGCGCACGCCCACGTTCAAGGTCAGGTGGTCGTCCACCGTCCAGTCGTCCTGCACGTAGGCGCCGAACTGCTTGTCCGAGCTGGTCGCCGTCGGGTTCAAGCCCGGTGTGGGCGAACCGAACTGCACTTCGTACGGGATCGACTCCGTGCCGGCAGGCGTCACTGCGTAATTGAACAGCGCGTTCGAATCGCCGGAGTCCAACGCGGTGAGCTTCACGGCCTTGTACTTGAAGCCCATCTTGATGACGTGGTCGCCGTTCCATTCCAGGTCGTTGAAAGTCAGGTCGTCCTGGATCGCCGGCCCCTTCTGGCCCTTGTTCTGCTGGGCCAGTGGCGAGTTGCCCGTCACCACGATGGTCTTGTTCTGCTCGGCGCCGATCGGCGAATACAGGCTGCCGTCGCCGAGAATGATCGGCGTGGGCGCATAGAACGCGTCTTCGTAGGTGAACTGCAACCGGTTGAACCAACTGTAGGCACTGTGATCCCAGCGCAAGTCGACGCGCTTGTCGGTATTGACCGTGTTGAGTCCTGCCGTGGCGGTATTCGTGCCGCCGACGCCGCTGATGGAGGTCTCGTCGCGGTACTTGCCGCTCAATTCGAAGCGATCATGGTCGGTGGGCTCGAAGTCCAGCTTGCCGAACCAGTCGTTCTCCTTGAACGGCAGGCTGGCCGGTCCCAGCTGCGACTGCACGCTGGCCGGGAGATAGCTGGTGTAGCCGGTGACGCCGGGCACGACGGTGGTGGGACTGTCGAACTCCTTGCCCTCGTAGGCCACGTAGAAGTGCGCCATGTCCTTCACGATCGGGCCGCCGAAGTCGAAGCCGTAGTCCTTTTCGTGCGACGGGGTCTTGTAGTCCGCCGCCTGCTCGGCCGGCGTCTCGGCACGCATGCGGGTGTTGGTGAAGCTGCCGAACACGTCGCCGTGATACTCGTTGGTGCCGGACTTGGTTTCGGCCGTGATGGCCGCCGAGGAAATCTGGTCGTACTCCGCCTTGTAGTTGGAGGTGATGACCTTGTACGAACCGATCGCCAGCTGCGGGAACGGATTGCCCTGGCTGGCGTTCTGGCCGGTGATGCCGCCGGAGAGCACGTAGTTCTTCTGCCCGACGCCGTCGATGTACACGTTGATGTTGCTGCTGGCCTGGGCGCCGGAACGCAGGCTGGTGGTGCCGTCGGCGTTGCGCGTGAACACCATGCCCGGCACGATGTCGGCGAGCTCCAGGAAGTTGCGCGAAGCCTCCGGCAGCGCCGCGATGTCGCGCATCGAAACGATGTTGCCGACCTCGGACGTGGTCACTTCCGGGATGTCCGTGGTCACCGCGGATACCGACACGCCGCCCAGCGTCTTGGCATTGACCGGCGCCGCCGTGCTGGCCGCGGCGGCGGTCAGGTCGACCGTGCTGATCGAGGCCACGTTGAGCGTGATCGTCTTCTGCACGCCCGCGCCGGTCTGCACCGAGTAGGTGCCCGACGGCAGGCCGACGATGGCGAAGCTGCCGTCCTTGCTCGACTGGGTGACGCGCGTCGCGCCGGTGGCGGTGTTCTTGACGGTGACGCTGGTGTTGGGCGCGGCATTGCCGCGCAGGGTGGCGTCGGATGTCTGCGCCATCACGATGCCGGGTGCCGACACCATCATGGCCGCGACGACGGCGGCCGGCAGCAAACGCTTCTTGAAAGACTGGTGACTGCTCATGAACTCCCCTCCAATTTCGTCGTCGATTCGACGCGCGATGGATTTTCTTGGTTGTGATGATTGAGATTCCGCCCCGATGCTCCCCCACAAGACTCGCGCACGACGATGTCGCAGCCGAGCGTGTGTACCGATGCGGCCGATGACCCGGGGCGATTTATCAGGTCGGCCAGCAAATCCATGGCGTTCTTGCCCAACTCCGCGATCCGTACGCGCACCGTGCTCAACGGCGGCGTGACGTAGCGCGCGATCGGAATGTCGTCGAAGCCGACCAGGGCGATGTCGCCCGGCACGGCGATGCCGGCCTCCTTGAAGGCCTGCAGGCAGCCCACGGCCATCATGTCGTTGGCGGCGAACACCGCCTGCGGGCGCACCTTGCCGGACAACAGCTCGCGCCCGGCCAGGTAGCCGGAGGCCTCGCTGAAGTCGCCCGACACGATGCGCGGCGAGGTGCCCGGAACCAGCCGGGTCATCGCCGCGCGGAAACCCGCCTCGCGCTGCCGGGCGTCGAAGTTGTTCTTCGGTCCGGTGACGAAGGCGATGCGCCGGTGCCCCAGGCTGGCCAGGTGGCGCACCATCGCGTAGGTGCCGGCGAAGTTGTCGATGTTCAGCACCGCGGCGGCGCCGGCCTTCATGTCGCTGTTGAGCAGCACCGTGGGCAGGCTTTCCGGCAGGTTGGTTTTCAGGAAGGCCGCGTCCACGCCCGGCGAGGACAGGATCACGATGCCGTCCACGCGGCCCTGCATGGCGCGCAGCGCCGCCGCCGCGTCGTCCGCACCGTTGTGCGAACTGGACACCAGCAGGTGCAGGCCGTGCGTGCGCGCCTCCAGGTCGATGCCGCGGATCAGTTCGGAGAAGAACTCGCCGTGCAGGTCGGGCATCAGCGCGCCCACCGTATGCGTGCGCTTGGTGATCAGGCTGCGCGCGGCGCCGTGGGGCACGTAGCGCAGGCGCGCGGCGACCTCGCGGATGCGCTGCTCGGTCGCGGGCGTTACTCCGCCGACCCCGTTCAGGGCGCGCGACACCGAGGCCACCGAGACCTTCGCTTCGCGCGCTACGTCCTTGATGGTTACCGTCACGTCCGCCGCCCTCCCCCGAGTTCGAGCCCCCGGACCGGACCGGGGGCGCGCACAACGTAAACGTTTTCATGCAGCCTTGTAAAGTGCCCCGCCGAGGCGCCCGGCGGACGCACGGAATGCCGGGCCAGAGCGGTCCGGCAAGTGATGAACGGTGGTTTGGCGCCGTTTCCGGGCGGTCGGCTACGGCTCCAGCAGCATCCCCGGGCGCGCGTCACGCTGCGCCGCCACCAGCTTCTCCAGCACCGCGAGATCGGTGAGGGCGTGCAGGCTTTCCCTGCCCTGGGTTAGCCGGCTGTGGCGGGTCTGGTTGATCTGGGCCATCAGCAGGCTGCTCAGCTCGGCCTGCGTCAAATGCAGGTGCAGCACGATCATCGTGTCCATTGCAGGCATCTCCTACGCCACGGCCGGTGCGTCCATGCGTCCCCCGGCAGGAAACCCTCGGAATCCGCGGGCATGGACGCGCGATAATTGCAACCCAAATTTGCGACTGTCAACCATGCTGATTTGGATATCTAACATGTCGCAAATGCAACACTCGCTCGTCCATGAGCCCCAGAGCCTCCGCACCCCGCCATTTCGGGCAACGCCTCCACCAGGCGCTCGACCGCACGGCGATTCTCCCGGGTCGGCAGCGCACTACCGCCTTGGCCAACCATTACGCCGTCGCCCGCGAAACCGCCCGCCTGTGGTTGGCGGGACGCGCCATGCCCGACATCCACCGCCTGGTCGAAATCGCCGACGACTGCCGCGTCAGCCTCGACTGGCTCGCCACCGGCCGCGGCCCCATGGTGATGCCGCCCGGGGTGGGCGAACAGGCGCATGGCTACGACGTGCTGAGCGCCGACGAAAAGCTCCTGCTGCAGGCCGCCCGCAGGCTCTCGCCGCGCCGCCGCCAGGGCCTGCTGGCGCTGCTCGACGTCCGCGACTGAAGCCGCGCGCCTGCGGCGGCCCGCCGCATTCGGACACCTAGCCGTCTAAACGCCCAAAACTGCGGCATAGAAGTTCTTTTCATGAAAAAGCGGTTGACAGGCCGAACAGGCATGCCTTAGGGTCGAACCTATGTCGCATCGCAGCAGCCACCGCAACATTGCCGAAACGAACCGTCTCGCGACGGTCGCCGGCCTGCTGCAACTACGCGGCACCCTCCTTCTTGCCCTTGTACTCGTACTCCTTATTACCAACGGAGGTGCGGGCTGAGGGCATGTGTCCAGGTAGCTAGAAAGAACCTGAAAACACCCAAAGAACCCCGCACCAGAAATGGAGCGGGGTTTTTTGTTGCCCTCGGCGCCGCACCCACACAGCGGAGCCAACCATGGAAACCCAGCAGAACGACACGCAAAGCGATATCGGCGACGTAGCCGCCGAACACGTGCGCATCTTCGACACCACCCTGCGCGACGGCGAGCAGACGCCCGGCTTCTCGATGGACCGGCGCGCCAAGCTGCGCATGGCGCAGATGCTCGAATCGCTGGGCGTGGACGTGCTGGAGGCGGGCTTCCCGCAGGCGTCGCCGGACGATTTCGCCGCGGTCGCGCAGATCGCCGGCATGCTCACGCAGACCACTGCCTGCGCGCTGGCGCGCTGCGTGCCGGGCGACATCGACAGCGCGGGCCGCGCGCTGGAATCGGCCAAGCGCTCGCGCATCCACGTGTTCCTGTCCACCAGCCCGCTGCACCGCGAGCACAAGCTCAACATGAGCAAGCAGCAGGTGTTGGACACCGCCGTCGCCTCGGTGGAGCGCGCCATGCAGCTGGCGCACGAAGTGGAGTTCTCCGCCGAAGACGCGATGCGCACCGAGCCGGAATTCCTGGTCGAAGTGTTCAACGCCGCCGCCGCCGCCGGCGCCAGCACGCTGAACGCGCCGGACACCGTGGGCTACATGACGCCCACCGAAATCGCCGACCGCTTCGCCTACCTCATCGCCCACGTCAAGCGCGGCAAGCACGTGGTGTTCTCCAGCCACTGCCACAACGACCTGGGCCTGGGCGTGGCCAACAGCCTGGCCGCCGTGAGCGCCGGCGCGCGCCAGGTGGAATGCACCATCAACGGCATCGGCGAGCGCGCGGGCAACGCCGCGCTGGAAGAAATCGTGATGGCGATGAAGGTGCGCGGCGCCTGGTTCAACACCGACACGCGCATCGACACCCGCAAGCTCTACCCCGCCTCGCGCCTGCTCAGCGAACTGACCGGGCAGAACGTGCAGCGCAACAAGGCCATCGTGGGCGCCAACGCCTTCGCGCACGAATCGGGCATCCACCAGCACGGCATGCTCAAGCACCGCGGCACCTACGAAATCATGCGCCCGCAGGACGTCGGCATCGCCGAGACCAAGCTGGTGCTGGGCAAGCACTCCGGCCGCGCCGCGCTGCGCCAGCGCCTGCAGGCGCTGGGCCATACCCCCGACGAGACCGCGATGGACGCGATCTTCGCGCGCTTCAAGACGCTGGCCGACAAGAAGCGCGAGATCCACGACGAAGACCTGGAAGCCCTGGCACTGGGCCACGACCCCGAAGCGCAGGGCCCGTGGCAGCTGGTGCAGCTGAGCACCAGCACCCACCTGGGCGGCAGCGCCTCGGCCTCGGTGAAGCTGCGCCACGCCGACGGCCGCGAAACCGGCGAAGCGGCAATCGGCGACGGCCCGGTGGATGCCGTGCTGCGCGCCATCGAACGCGCCACCGGCAGCGCGCTGGACGTCACCGAATTCCACGTGCGCGCGGTGAGCGCGGGCGGCGACGCGCAAGGCCAAGCCAACCTCACCGCACGCCACGCCGAGCGCAACTGGCGCGGCCACGGCATGAGCACCGACATCGTGGAAGCCACCGCGCAGGCCGCGCTGGCCATCGTCAACCGCATCGAACGACAGGCTCCGGCGCCCGCGCCGGCCATCGTCGCCCACCTGTAAGCACGGGAACCTCAACGCATGAGCAACACTGCCTTCCTCTGGCACAACGGCCGTATCAAGCCCTGGGCCGAAGCCAACGTCCACGTCAGCACGCACGCGCTGCACTACGGCTCCTCGGTGTTCGAGGGCGAACGCGTGTACGCCACGCCCAACGGCCCGGCCTACTTCCGCCTCGCCGACCACACGCGCCGCCTGTTCGAATCGGCCAAGGTGTACGAGATCGACGTCGGCTACACCGAAGCCGAGATCGACGCCGCCTGCCACGATGTGATCCGCGCCAACGGCATGCAGTCCGCCTACGTGCGGCCCATCGTGTTCCGCGGCGCCGGCGGCCTGGGCGTGCTGCCGAAAGACGGCGCGCCGGTGGACGTGGCGATCATGGCGATGGCATGGGGTGCGTATCTCGGCGATGCCGCCGAACGCGGCGCGGACGTGTGCGTGTCCTCGTGGAACCGCCCAGCGCCCAACACCATCCCCAGCTGGGCCAAAGCCGGCGGCAATTACCTGTCCAGCCAGCTGATCGGACTGGAAGCGCGCCGCGGCGGCTACGACGAAGGCATCGCGCTGGGCCACAACGGCCTGCTCAGCGAAGGCGCGGGCGAGAACCTGTTTCTGGTCAAGCGCGGCAAGCTGGTCACGCCGCCGTCCAGCGCCGGCATCCTGGCCGGCATCACCCGCGACAGCGTGCTCACGCTGGCCGCCGAGCTGGGCATCGAAGCGGAAGAACGCGAGCTGCCGCGCGAGGCGCTGTACACCGCCGACGAAATGTTCATGACCGGCACCGCCGCCGAGATCACCCCGGTGCGCTCGGTGGACCGCAAGCCCGTGGGCAACGGCAAGCCCGGCCCGGTGACGCGCGCGCTGCGCGAGGCGTTCTTCGGTTTGTTCGACGGCCGCACCCACGACAAGTGGGGCTGGTTGGATGTGGTTGATCCGGCCCGTACGGCGACCCTGGGCCAAGGGTTTACCAGTGCGGCCGTCCCTGACCGCGAAGATCAAAAAGCGGCCATCCATGGCCGCACTCCTCAACAACAGCCCGCTCCGATGGAAGCCTCGGCATGAGTGCAAAAACTCTCTTCGAAAAAATCTGGGACGCCCACGTAGTCGCGCCCGAGACCGCCGATACCCCGGCGATCCTCTACATCGACCTGCACCTGGTGCACGAAGTCACCTCGCCGCAGGCCTTCGACGAACTGCGCTCGCGCGGCCTGAAGCTGCGCCGCACCGATCGCACGCTGGCCACGCTGGACCATTCCACGCCCACCCTGCCCGCCGGCGCCGATGGCGAGCGCCCCTACGCCAACGCCGAAGCCAAGGCGCAGGTCGCGCAGCTGGAAGTGAACTGCCGCGAGTTCGGCATCGAGCTGCACGGCTGGGACAGCAGCGAGCGCGGCATCGTGCACGTGATCGGTCCCGAGCTGGGTGCCACGCAGCCGGGCAACACCATCGTCTGCGGCGACAGCCACACCTCCACCCACGGTGCGTTCGGCGCGCTGGCCTTCGGCATCGGCACCACCGAAGTCGGCCACGTGATGGCCACGCAGTGCCTGCTGCAGCGCAAGCCGAAGACGCTGGCGATCCACGTCGACGGCGAACTGCCGAAGGGCGTCGGTGCGAAGGACCTGATCCTGCACATCATCGGCCACATCGGCGTGGACGGCGGCACCGGCCACGTCATCGAGTACCGCGGCGCGGCCATCGAGAAGCTGTCGATGGAAGAGCGCATGACCGTGTGCAACATGTCGATCGAGGCCGGCGCGCGCGCGGGTCTGATCGCGCCGGACGAAACCACCTTCGCCTGGCTGCAAGGCCGTCCGCGCGTGCCGCAGGGCGAAGCATGGGATCGCGCGGTGGCGCACTGGCGCACGCTGAAGACCGACGACGGCGCGCAGTACGACCGCGAGGTGCGCATCGATGCCGGCACGGTGAAACCCACCGTCACCTACGGCACCCACCCCGGCATGGCCATCGCGATGGACGCACCGGTGCCCGCCGCGCGCAACGCCGTCGAACAGCGCGCGCTGGACTACATGCAGAGCCGCGCCGGCCAGCCCATGCAGGGTTCCAAGGTCGACGTGGTGTTCGTCGGCAGCTGCACCAACTCGCGCCTGTCCGACCTGCGCGAAGCCGCCAGCGTGCTGCGCGGCCGCCGCGTCGCCAGCGGCGTGCGCATGCTGGTGGTGCCGGGCTCCGAAGCGGTGCGCCGTGATGCCGAAGCCGAAGGTCTGCACGAAGTGTTCCGCGCTGCCGGTGCCGAGTGGCGCATTCCCGGCTGCTCGATGTGCATCGCGATGAACGGCGACCTGGCGCAGCCTGGCCAGCTGGTCGTCTCCACCTCCAACCGCAACTTCGAAGGCCGCCAGGGCAAGGGCGCACGCACCGTACTGGCCAGCCCCGCCACCGCCGCGGCCTCTGCCGTCGCCGGCGCGATCGCCGACCCCCGCGAATATCTGACGGAGGTGGCGGCATGAATGCGCATGCTGCCTTGCTCCCTCTCCCCGCCGGGGAGAGGGCTGGGGTGAGGGGCCACGGTTGCGAAAGGCCGGCATCAGAGCGCGCCTCGATGCACATCACCGCGAGCACCCGCCCCTCATCCGCCCCTTCGGGGCACCTTCTCCCCGGCGGGGAGAAGGGAATTTGTCCTTCGGAGATTTTTTAATGCGCCCTGTCACCCGCATCCATTCGCGCACCGCCGTGATGGCGGACGAGAACATCGACACCGACCGCATCATCCCCGCGCGCTTCCTCACCACCACCACGCGCGCCGGCCTGGGCAAGCTGTGCTTCAACGACTGGCGCTACCTGCCGGACGGCAGCGACAACCCCGCCTTCCCGCTCAACCGGCCGGAGGCGAAGGGCTGCGCCATCGTCGTCGCCGGGCGCAACTTCGGCTGCGGCTCCTCGCGCGAGCATGCGCCGTGGGCACTGCTGGACTACGGCATCCAGGCGGTGCTGTGCAGCGAGATCGCGGACATCTTCCGCAACAACGCGCTGAAGAACGGCCTGCTGGCCATCGTGGTTTCCGCCGCCGAACACGAGTGGCTGCTGGCGAACCCCGGCATCGAGCTGAGCATCGACGTGGAAGGCCAGTACATCGCGCTGCCCGACGGCGGCCGCATCGGCTTCGTGCTGGAACCGTTCGCGCGCCATTGCCTGCTGCACGGCGTCGACCAGCTCGGCTACCTGCTGCACAACGAGAAATTGATCGCCCATTACGAACAACAGGAGAAAGCGGCATGAAGGCACGCATCGTCACCCTGCCCGGCGACGGCGTCGGCCCCGAGGTCACTGCCGCGGCGGTCGCCGTGCTGGAGGCAGTGGCCACGCACTTCGAGCACGAGTTCGCGTTCGACGAACACCTGATCGGCGGCGCCGCCATCGACGCCACCGGCGAGCCGCTGCCGGCCGACGCGCTGCAAGCCTGCCAGGCGGCCGATGCCGTGCTGCTGGGCGCGGTGGGCGGCCCGAAGTGGTCGGACCCGAACGCACCGGTGCGCCCCGAGCAGGGCCTGCTGACCCTGCGCGCCGCGCTGGGCGTGTACGCCAACCTGCGTCCGCTCACCGTGCATCCCGCGCTGGCCGACCTGTCGCCGCTGAAGAACGAGAAGCTCAAGGGCGTGGACGTGCTGTTCGTGCGCGAGCTGACCGGCGGCGCGTACTTCGGCGCGAAGACCAAGGGCGCCGACTACGCCACCGACGAGTGCAAGTACACCGAAGCCGAAGTCGAGCGCGTCACGCGCCGCGCCTTCGAACTGGCCCGCGCGCGCCGCCGCCACGTCACCTCGGTGGACAAGGCCAACGTGCTGGAAACCTCGCGCCTGTGGCGGCGCACCGTCGCCCGCGTCGCCGCCGACTACCCGGACGTGGCGCTGGAGCACCAGCTGGTCGATTCGATGGCCATGCTGCTGCTGACGCGCCCCGGCAGCTACGACGTGGTGGTCACCGAAAACCTGTTCGGCGACATCCTCACCGACGAGGCCGCCGCGCTGGCCGGTTCGCTGGGCCTGCTGCCCTCCGCTTCGCTGGGCGAAGGCCGCAACGGCCTGTACGAACCCATCCACGGCTCCGCTCCCGACATCGCGGGCAAGGGCGTGGCCAACCCCGTCGGCACCATCCTTTCCGTCGCGCTGCTGCTGCGTCATTCGCTGCAGCTGGAGGCGGAAGCGCAGGCGGTGGAAGCCGCCATCGACCACGTGCTGCGGCACGGCCCGCACACCCGCGACATCGGCGGCGGCGCCAGCACCGCCGAAGTGCGCGACGCCGTGCTCAAGGCGCTGGCGGACTACGCCGCCACGCACCGCAGCTATTTCGACGGAGCACGCGCATGCGGCTGAGCGCGCGCTCCCGTTTCCACGGCGAAGGCGTCCGCGCCTTCGCCACCCTTGTCCTCCCCTGTGCGCCGCGCACGGCGTCATCGGCGACGAATGCCAACTCCCCGGCCATGTCTCGTCGCCACCCCCTGAACGGCGCCGCGCCGCGCGCAGGGGAGGCAACCCTCTTCCGCTTCGCCCCCACCACACACGCACGCATCGCCATCAACCAAGGAGTCAACGCATGAGCACCACCTCCACCAACGACACGCTGGCCAAGGCTCGCATCGCCGTCCTCGGCTACGGCAGCCAGGGCCGCGCCCACGCCCTCAACCTGCGCGATTCCGGTCTCGACGTCGTGGTCGGCGTGCGCAAGGGCGGCCCCTCCTGGGACAAGGCACGCGCCGAAGGCTTCAGCGTGGCCGAGCCGGGCGACGCCGTGAAGGGCGCCGACCTGGTCGCCGTGCTCACCCCCGACATGGTGCAGCCCAAGCTGTACACGGAAAGCATCGAGCCGAACATCAAGCCCGGCGCCGCGCTGCTGTTCGCGCACGGCTTCAACGTGCACTTCAAGCAGATCGAACCGCGCAAGGACATCGACGTCATCCTGGTCGCGCCCAAGGGCCCCGGCGCGCTGGTGCGCACCGAGTACGAGCGCGGCCGCGGCGTGCCCAGCATCTGGGCCGTGCACCAGGACGTCTCGGGCCACGCCGAAGCCAAGGCCCATGCCTACGCCAACGGCATCGGCGGCGGCCGCGCCATGCTGATCAAGACCGACTTCAAGGAAGAGACCGAGACCGACCTGTTCGGCGAGCAGGCCGTGCTGTGCGGCGGCGCCTCGTCGCTGGTGCAGGCCGGCTTCGAGACGCTGGTGGAAGCCGGCTACCAGCCGGAGATCGCCTACTACGAAGTGCTGCACGAACTGAAGCTGATCGTCGACCTGTTCTACGAAGGCGGCATCACCCGCATGCTGGAGTTCATCTCCGAAACCGCGCAGTACGGCGACTACGTGAGCGGCCCGCGCGTCGTCGACGCCGCCACCAAGGAACGCATGAAGGGCGTGCTGAAGGACATCCAGGACGGCACCTTCGCCAAGAACTGGATCGCCGAATACAACGCCGGCCTGCCCAACTACAAGAAGTTCAAGCAGGCCGACCTCGACCACCCGGTCGAAGTGGTCGGCAAGAAGCTGCGCGCGCGCATGCCGTGGCTGCAGTCCGACGCCGCCAAGCCGGCCGAGGCGCTGAAGAAAGTCGGTTGATGCACCACCGGGCCGCGCACATCCCCGGCGCGGCCCGCTTTCACACACGAACGAACACGAGGTACGCCATGAAACGCTTTCACATCGCACTGGCCGTCGCTGACCTGGACGCTTCCATCGCCGACTACAGCAAGCGCCTCGGCCAGCCGCCGCAGGCCCTGGTCTATGGCATCTACGCGATGTGGCGCACCGACAGCCTCAATTTCTCGATCCGCCAGCAGCCGGAGAAGGCCGGCCAGATCTGCCAGCTCGGCTTCGAGGACGACAGCGCGCAGGGCTTCGCCAGCAACACCGACGCCAACGGCATCGAGTGGCAGCGCTTCTCCACGCTGGAGCAGGACCTGCAGATCATCGCCACCTTCGGCGTGCCGGTGCATCCCGCGGTCGAGCGCGACCTGATCCGCAATTGACGCATGCCATTCGTCATCCCGGCGCAGGCCGGAATGACGGCAAGAGCCGGAATGAGGCAAGAACCGGAAGACGGCAAGAGAAAACCGGACGCCATTGCTCCACCCACCCACAGGAACCCATCGTGACCAGCTCAACGCAGACGGCCATCGTCGCCACCACCCTCGACCAGCACCCGCTCGCCGGCCACGCCATGACCGGCGCCGAGGCGATCGTGCAGGTACTGGCCGACGAAGGCGCGGGCGTGCTGTTCGGCTATTCCGGCGGCGCCATCCTGCCGGTGTACGACGCGGTGTTCCGCTACAACGCCGAGCACCCCACCGCCGATGGCCGCGAGCCGATGCCGCTGATCGTGCCGGCCAACGAGCAGGGCGCGGGCTTCATGGCGGCAGGCTATGCGCGCGCCTCGGGCAAGGTGGGCGTGGCCATCGTCACCTCCGGCCCCGGCGCCACCAACACCGTGACGCCCGTGCGCGACGCGATGGCCGACTCCACGCCGATGGTGGTGGTCTGCGGCCAGGTGGCCACGCCCGCGCTGGGCACCGACGCGTTCCAGGAAGCGCCGGTGAGCAACATCATGAGCGCCTGCGCCAAGCACGTGTTTCTGGTCACCGACCCCGCCGCGCTGGAAGCCACGCTGCGCACCGCGTTCGAGATCGCACGCAGCGGTCGCCCCGGCCCGGTGGTGGTGGACGTGCCGAAGGACGTGCAGAACGCCGCGCTGCGTTTCGACGGCGCCTGCCGCCTGCCCATCCCCGGCTACCGCGCGCGCCTGCGCACCGTGGAAAACGCGCGGTTGGACGATGCCGCCTGCGCCGCCTTCTTCGACGCGCTGATGCGCGCGGAGCGTCCGCTGATCTATGCCGGCGGCGGCGTGATCGCCGCAGAGGCGTCGGCCGCCCTGCGCGAATTCGCCGACACGTTCGGCCTGCCCGTCACCACCACGCTCATGGGCCTGGGTGCGTACGACAGCACCGCGCCGCGGGCACTGCACATGCTGGGCATGCACGGCACCGCCTTCGCGAACTACGCGGTGGAAGACTGCGACTTCGTGTTCGCGCTGGGCGCGCGCTTCGACGACCGCGTGGCCGGCGTGCCGGGCAAGTTCGCGCCACGCGCGAAGTTCATCGCGCAGATCGACATCGACCCCGCCGAGATCGGCAAGGTGAAGACGGTGGACTGGCACCACGTGGGCCTGCTGGTGCCCGCACTGGAGCGCCTCACCGCCTACGGCCGCGCGCGCGGCCTGCAGCCGCAGCTCGCCGGTTGGCACGCGCACGTTGCCGCGCTGAAGCGCGACCATGCGATGAACTACGACCGCGACAACGCGCTGATTCAGCCGTATGCGGTGATCGAGGCGATCAACCGTATCACCCAGGGCCGCGCCATCGTCAGCACCGGCGTGGGCCAGCACCAGATGTGGGCCGCGCAGTATTTCGATTTCACGCAGCCGCGCCACTGGCTCACCTCCGGCTCGATGGGCACGATGGGTTACGGCCTGCCCGCGGCGATCGGCGCGCAGTTCGCGCGGCCCGATGCGCAGGTGATCGACATCGACGGCGACGGCAGCATCCGTATGAACCTCGGCGAGATGGAAACCGTCACCACCTACGGCCTGCCGCTGAAGATCGTGCTGCTCAACAACAGCGGCGACGGCATGGTGCGGCAGTGGCAGAAGCTGTTCTTCAAGGGCCGCTTCTCCGCCTCGGACAAGAGCCTGCACAAGAAGAACTTCGTGCTCGCCGCGCTGGCCGACGGCTTCGAGTGGGTGCGTCGCCTCGACGACAAGGCGCAGCTCGACACCACCGTCGCCGATTTCCTCGCTTTCGAAGGGCCGGCCTTTCTCGAAGTGATGATCGACCCCGATGCCGGCGTGTACCCGATGGTGGGGCCAGGCGCGACCTACGCGCAGATGATCACCGGTGATTTCATCGCCTCGCGTGGTGCGGTGGCGGTGGAAGCAAACGAGGTTCCGTCGACGTCGATGTTCTGAAGCACGTCCCTTCTCCTGCCGGGAGAAGGGATTCACCCGCAACGATGCGAATGACCGTGTCGGGAGCAAGACCATGAAACACACCCTCTCCATCCTGCTGCAGAACGAATCCGGTGCGCTGGTGCGCGTGGCCGGCCTGTTCGCCGCGCGCCACGTCAACATCGACACGCTCACCGTGGCCGCCACGCACGACCCCGCAGTGTCGCAGCTCACCCTGGTGCTGCACGGCGACGAAGGTACGCTGCAACAGATCCTGCGCCAGGTGCGCAAGCTGGTGGACGTGCTGGACGCCAACAGTCTTTCGCTGGTCGGCAGCCACGACGGCAGCCGGTTCGCCGCCACGCCTGCATGAACCTGCAGCTCGCCACGCGCGAAACGCCTTCCGGCGACGCGCCCGCCGACTTCGACCTGCTGCGCCGCACGCTGGCCGCGCGGGTGTACGAAGTGGCGCGCGAAACGCCGCTGGAACCCGCCGTGCTGCTGTCCTCGCGCCTCGGCAACCAGGTGTTGCTGAAGCGCGAAGATTTGCAGCCGGTGTTCTCGTTCAAGCTGCGCGGCGCGTACAACAAGATGGCCGCACTGGGCGAGGCGCAACGCGCGCGCGGCGTGATCGCCGCGTCCGCCGGCAACCACGCGCAGGGCGTGGCGCTGGCGGCGGCCAAGCTCGGCATCCGCGCGGTGATCGTGATGCCGGTGACCGCGCCGCAGGTGAAGGTGGACGCGGTGCGCCGCTTCGGCGGCGAGTTCGTGGAGGTGCTGCTGGCCGGCGACTCCTACAGCGACGCGCAAGCCGCCGCCGCACGCATCGAGGCCGAGCGCGGCCTGGTGTTCGTGCATCCCTTCGATGACCTCGACGTGATCGCCGGTCAAGCGACCGTGGGCATGGAGTTGCTGCGGCAGTTGCCTGCCGCGCCCGATGTGGTGTTCGTGCCGGTGGGCGGTGGCGGCCTGCTCGCCGGCGTGGCCGGCTACATCAAGGCGCTGTCGCCGCAAACCAAGGTGATCGGCGTGCAGGCGGCCGATTCCGACGCGATGGCACGTTCGCTGGAAAACGGCACGCGCGTGCTGCTACCTGAAGTGGGCCTGTTCGCCGACGGCACCGCAGTGAAGCAAGTGGGCGCGCTCACTTTCGACCTCTGCCGCCGCCACGTGGATGCGATGCTGCGCGTGGATGGCGATGCGCTGTGCGCCGCGATCCGCGACGTCTACCAGGAAACCCGCAGTGTGCCCGAGCCCTCCGGCGCGCTGGCGCTGGCCGGGCTGAAGCAGTACGCCGCGGCGCACGGCCTGCACGATGCCACGCTGGTGGCCATCGTCTCCGGCGCCAACATGAACTTCGAGCGGCTGCGCTTCGTCGCCGAGCGCGCCGAAGCGGGCGAGCAGCGCGAAGCCCTGTTCGCGGTGACCATCCCCGAAGAACGCGGCAGCTTCCGCCGCTTCTGCGAAGCACTGGGCCGCCGCAGCATCACCGAGTTCAACTACCGCATCGGCGACGCGCGGCAGGCACACATCTTCGTGGGCGTGCAAACCGCCAGCCGTGCGGAGCGCACCGCGCTGGCCGCCGTGTTCCGCACGCAGGGTTTCGACGTGCTGGACCTCAGCGACGACGAGCTGGCCAAGCTGCACCTGCGCCACATGGTGGGCGGCCGCTCGCCGTTGGCGCAGGACGAGCGCCTGTACCGCTTCGACTTCCCCGAGCGCCCCGGCGCGCTGCCCGACTTCCTCGCGCAGTTGCACCCGGACTGGAACATCAGCCTGTTCCACTACCGCAACCACGGCGCCGACCAGGGCCGCATCCTGGTCGGCATCCAGGCGCCGGCGGACGAACAGGCCGCGCTGCACCGCTTCCTCGCATCGCTGGGCTACCCGCACTGCGACGAAAGCGACAACGCCGCCTACCGCCTGCTGCTGCGCAGCTGACACCACACTTATCTAATCGATCCACGGAGCACGAAACCGATGCCTGCCTACCGTTCCCGCACCACCACCCACGGCCGCAACATGGCCGGCGCGCGCAGCCTGTGGCGCGCCACCGGCATGAAGGACAGTGACTTCGGCAAGCCCATCATCGCGGTGGCCAACAGCTTCACCCAGTTCGTGCCCGGCCACGTGCACCTGAAGGACCTCGGCCAGCTGGTGGCGCGCGAGATCGAGGCCGCCGGCGGCGTGGCCAAGGAGTTCAACACCATCGCGGTGGACGACGGCATCGCCATGGGCCACGGCGGCATGCTGTATTCGCTGCCCTCGCGCGAGCTGATCGCCGACAGCGTGGAATACATGGCCAACGCGCACTGCGCCGACGCACTGGTGTGCATCTCCAACTGCGACAAGATCACCCCCGGCATGCTGATGGCCGCGATGCGGCTGAACATCCCCGCCATCTTCGTCTCCGGCGGACCGATGGAATCCGGCAAGGCGATGATGAAGGGCGTGCAGCGCAAGTTCGACCTGATCGACGCCATGGTGGTGGCCGCCGACGAGAGCTACAGCGACGCCGAAGTGGCCGCCGTGGAACGCTCGGCCTGCCCCACCTGCGGCTCCTGCTCGGGCATGTTCACCGCCAACTCGATGAACTGCCTTACCGAGGCGCTGGGCCTGGCGCTGCCTGGCAACGGCTCGGTGCTCGCCACGCATGCCGACCGCGAGCAGCTGTTCCGCCGCGCCGGCCACCGCATTGTGGAGCTCGCGCGCCGCTGGTACGAGCAGGACGACGCCAGCGTGCTGCCGCGCGGCATCGCCAACCAGGCCGCGTTCGAGAACGCGATGAGCCTGGACATCGCGATGGGCGGCTCCACCAACACCGTGCTGCACCTGCTGGCCGCCGCGCGCGAAGGCGGCGTGGACTTCGGCATGGCCGACATCGACCGCCTGTCGCGCCGCGTGCCCTGCCTGTGCAAGGTGGCGCCGGCGAAAAACGACGTGCATATGGAAGACGTGCACCGCGCGGGCGGCATCATGGGCATCCTCGGCGAACTCGACCGCGCCGGCCTGATCGACACCAGCCGCCCCACCGTGCACGCCCCCACGCTGGCCGACGCGCTGGCGCAATGGGACGTGCAGCGCAGTAACGACGAAGCCACCCACCACTTCTACCGCGCCGCGCCCGGCAACGTGCCCACGCAGACCGCCTTCAGCCAGTCCGCGCGCTGGGAGTCGCTGGACACCGACCGCGAGCGCGGCGTGATCCGCTCCGCCGAGCACCCCTTCAGCAAGGACGGCGGCCTCGCCATCCTGTTCGGCAACCTCGCGCCGGAAGGCTGCATCGTAAAGACCGCGGGCGTGGACGAATCCATCCTCGTCTTCCACGGCACCGCCAAGGTGTACGAGAGCCAGGAAGCCGCGGTGAGCGGCATTCTCGGCAACAAGGTGAAGGCCGGCGACGTGGTGGTGATCCGCTACGAAGGCCCGCGCGGCGGTCCCGGCATGCAGGAAATGCTCTACCCCACCAGTTATCTCAAGTCTAAGGGCCTGGGCAAAGCCTGCGCGCTGATCACCGACGGCCGCTTCTCCGGCGGCACCTCGGGCCTGTCCATCGGCCACGTTTCGCCGGAAGCCGCCGAAGGCGGATTGATCGCCCTGGTGGAAGACGGCGACCCCATCGCCATCGACATCCCCAACCGCGGTATCCGCCTCGACATACCGGAAGCAGTGATCGCAGCGCGTCGCGCTGCGATGGAAGCGCGTGGACGGAAGGCGTGGAAGCCGGTGGACCGTGCGCGGCCGGTGTCGGTGGCGCTGCAGGCGTATGCGGCGATGGCGTCGAATGCGGCGAACGGGGCGGTGCGGGATCTGGGGCGGCTGGGTGTGACGCAGGCTGACGAAGCCACGGCCTGACAGCGGGCGCATCGTTCCCGGTTTACGGTTACGAAAATCGGCAGAGGCGGGTGCTATCTCTGGTCGCAATAATCAGCGCTTAGGACGGCAACGGCGGAAAATCCGGCTCTAACCGGAGCCGGGATGCTGACCGCATGCGACCGTGCTGATCGAGCTGGCTTCGCGTCAGTCGCAACACGACTACCAGGAAAATGATTTTCGCCACAAGGTCGACGACTTCGCTGCCTATCGTCACCGACTGCATCTGCACCAGCCCCGCAGGGTCATTCTGGTTGACCGGCAGACGCGCGACAACGCTCCCGTAGATGTTGGCGATGAGCCAGAAGGCCCACCAGAAGCGCAACAGGTGCGGTGTCGACATGGATGCCCAACGTACAGGATCCGCGCTGGCCAGCCAGATCTGGTTCATGGCGCGGAACGGTCGTACGAGGTTCATGAATGGAACGAAATACCAGCCTACCGCCCAGCCCGGACTGTCGTCGATACCTTTGGCACCGAGCGAGCGCACATTGCAACCAATACGGTAAATCCACATGCCGGCAGCGACATAGGTAGCGATCAACACGAGTACCGCCAGCAAAGCCACCCGCACCTGCCATGTGCCGCGGCTTTGCAGGGTGGCAGCAAGTTCGGCCTGCGCAAGATCATGGTTGATCGCATGTTGCAGCGCCTGCCGCAGCATCACCATGGCGACAACGGTCAACACAGTCAGAATGATACCGGCGATCAGCAAGCCGGCCGTGACGCGGCTTAATACCTGCGGCGAGCGGAAAACACAGTCGTGCCCATTCGGCTTCGTCGCGTCTGCCAAGGCGACGTCCGACGCGCGGTACGGATTTTCCTGATCCATGTTGATTCCCCCCGTCGAGCCTCAGTGGCCAGTTTCCCCTGACCGATTGTGCCGTGTGCCGTATAAGTTCGGCAATTCTTTCGATTGCCAACGAAGTGCATGCGCCAATGCTGGACAGCGAGCCAGCGCAATCGATGGCGAACACGCAGGGGCAGATCGCCAATACTCCAAGAAAACGCACTGTGTCCCTGTTTCGCCTGTTTCGACCCCTGCTTCCGCCTTCGGACGGCTGAGCATGGCACGCACCGACCAAGAGCTGCCTGACCGCAGCAGCACCCCGGCTTTCGACGCCATGCCCGCACAGACAAGCATGGTGTCGACTCTTCAGCGCCACTATCGGCCGCCCCACAAATGCAATGCCCCCACCGCTCGCCCTGAGCGTAGCGCAGCGAAGTCGAAGGACATTAGCAGCGGCTATTCGAGGCCCGGGCCCATAGCCTGGCATCAAGCGCCTTCGGCCACGTCCAGCTCGAACACGTGGTTGTCGTAATCGTCGAAGTACAGCGCGCTGTCGCCACGCGCCATCAGGCAGGCGATGCCCGCTGCGCGCAACCGCTCAGCGCAAGCCGCGAACTCGGTCTTATCTACCGTGAAAGCAATGTGGTCGCCGTTGCGCGTTTCCGGCGGTGTGCCGCACACCAGCACCAGACACACGCCACCCAGCCAAACCAGGGTGTCGTGCTCGCCAGTGCCCAGTTGCACCCGCGCATCCTCGAATACCTGCGCGAACAGCTGTGCGCTGCGCGCGGGGTCGCGCACCACCAAGGCGATGTGATCGAGTGACTTGGGCATGTCGGTTCTCCTCCGCCTGTACGGAAAATCAGATACGCACGCCGAACCGCCCCAGCACCCACGTCAGCGCGAAATACACGCCGACGGTGACCAGGCAGGAAAGCCCCAGCGCCGACCAGAACCCCACTCCGTTACGGAGCAGGGTCGGCAGTATCAGGAACAGCGGCAGCGCCGCGATCACCATCCAGAAGATGCCATGCGACAGCGACGCGATGGCCTCGGCGTTGCCCGTGTCGCGCCAGATCCAGATGAACGCCATCAGCGACGTCAGCGGCAGCGAGGTGAGCAGCGCGCCCCAGAACGAACTGCGCTTTCCCAGCTCCGACACGGCCACGATGATGAGGGCCGACACGATGACCTTGAACGCGTACTGCAGCATGGGTTTGTTGTCTGCCGGGATGGGGGAAACGCATCGTAGAACGGGGCTTGCGTGAAGGCGATAGGCCGTTAGGGCGTCGACCTGGACCGCCCCATGCCGGGCGCGCTTTCTCCTCGGTAAGCCGGCTCCGATTGGACGTTTGAGCTGGTATAGCCGAGATGCGAGCTGCATCGGCCGAGCACCGAACTCGGGCTCCCGAGCAAATAACTCGGCGCTCCGAGAAAAGAACTCGGCGCGCCGAGTCCTACAGCTCGGGCCGCCGAGATAAAAACTCGAAACGCCGAGCTTTTTGCTCGACGCGCCGAGCAAATTTCTCGGTGTGCCGAGCTCTAAGCCGCACCGGCCGAGAAAAAAGCTCGACGGCCCAGGCTAATTTCCTCACGGGCCGAGCTGTCAGCTCGGCGGCTGCAGCTCGGAACTCCGCACGTCGGGCTCCGGCGCCCTCGTGGGGACCTATGTGTGCGGCGAACCCCAAGGGGCGATATGGGACAGTGGCCTATTCGAACCGTAGGTGCATTCGCAGGCCTCACCATGGCCGGTTACGGTACTTGGCCAGTTTGGACAGCACTTCCGGATGAATTCGGCTGTCCCAGACACCGTTAAGCAAGAAGCGGAACTCCGGGCTGTGTCGGGCGAGTACCTCGACTTGCTCCACGACAACGCTGCCGTTCTGAGTCAGGAGGTCTTCCAGCGGACCCGCAGCTAGTGCAGCGAGGAGACGGTTTGGGGATAAGCCATCTATGCGTTTCAGTACCTCGACAATCGACGCAAGGCATAGCTCTGGGTCTTCTCGTGGAAGCTCCCAATCCAAGCGCGATTCGCCCACATCAGCACCCACGGCCGGGGGATCTACACCAGACCAAGCGCTGGTCCATGCTTCGGCAATTTCGATGGCTGATTGAGTGCCCATGAAGCTCAATGCTTGAATTGAATGGAAAATACGGCTCAGAGTATTCTTTTTCAAGAAAGTCCACCCTGCCCCCCTATTCCCGTCTACTTCATCTCGGTCGGCTTGATATCAGGATGAAGCTTGTATAACGGATTGAGAACCTCAAGGAGAATCTCTCCCATCACCTTCCCTATGGCCGTGCGATACATCTTGAATTCTTCGGGGCTGCAATTATCTCTGACCATGCTAACCGACTCGTCCAGTTTTCCACCACAGTCGATCATTAGATCACTAATCGCCTTGGCGACTTCACTCTTAATTATCATCGTACTCTCCTGCTCTTGAATTAACTTCAAAACACAGATACGAAACAAGAGACCATAATAGAACTCTCAAGCAAATTTACTCTAAAATCTATTTTGCCTACAAAATAAAGTCGCATGCCTACAATTCCACCTCATCACTCTGACAGATTTTCTTTTTCCATCCCTTTATGATGAAAATCGCCACGGCATAATCGCCGACGGCCGGAGAAAACCCGCAAACCCAAAGCAGCGCGGGCCGCATGGGCGGCAACCCATGCGACCCGCTGACCACAACCAACTTATTAGGAGTTGATCATGGCTAAGCCCGATCATACGTCAGCCGCGCACGACGCTGCGCCCGCCCCCATCAACCCGCTCGCGCGCCCCTACTGGACTCGCGCCGACGCCGGCCCCGACGAACACGACGCCGCCACCCTGGCCGGCCTCACCATCGCCATCCACGCCCTGGCCCGCGTCCTCACCAACAACGAAGCCTTCCGCGACTTCCACGCCAACTGCCAAGCCCAAACGCTCGACCCCGGCTGCAGCCCCCTCGACATCGCCACCACCGAAGGCCTCTTCGCCGCGCTGTACTTCCTCAGCGAACAAGCCGAACAACTCAGCCAGTTACCCGAGCCCATGCTGATCTGCCCGAGCGACATACCGCCCTGAGCCCGGACCTTGAAGCAGCGCTATGACCGGGCTCAGCCAGCACCGCTTGCTGGACCCGGCGTCATCGAGTGTCCGCGCAAAGCACCAACACTCCAAGAAAGTGCACTCTGACCCCTGTTTCTTATCCTCGGGTCAGTCACTATTTTCAGAAGGTCTGCTTTGGGTCGAAAGCGGACAGTTCGTCTACGGGTCAACGGCCGCGAGTGCAACCAATGCCGTCAGGTCACCTTTCACTTCAGGTGATTCTTCGTCAGCGAGTCGTGTAATAGCCGAATTTTTCGACTTTCTGGCTGCTTCCGAACCGAGCCGAGCAATTACTCTTGCGCTTGCGCTGCGCGTCAGTGAGTTCGCTTCGTAATGCAGGAGTCCGGTCAAATCTTCCAGATGAAGGTATGCATCAGGATGTGTAGCGACCTGTTCGACAAGCTTGGCGACGATGTCGCGCCTTGCGACTTGTCGCAGGCCAAGTTCCTTTAAACGTCTCAGCAGGTTCTCGAAGGGCTCCGGGCGCTCCGGAACAATGTCGGGCACATGAGGTACGTGCCTCAAGATCCATTTGGCGATGCTTGAGGCACGCAGTATGGAGACCAGCGCGAGCGAGATCTGCAGCAGTTCCGTCAGCATCGTGACTTTGGCGTTCTCAAGCAGCCAGTTGAATGCCGACTTCCCCAGCTCCGGGGAATTGACGAAGGCCTTGAGCCACAAGCCGGCAAATGGGACAACCGACTCCTTAAGCCACCACAACCCCATCAATACGCAGCCGATGACGACGAAGTCGAATCGCGTGATGCGCGCATCGCCTTCATCAGTGACGCCAGCAAGCATTCTCGCTGCTATCCATCCGCTTAGCGCCCATACGATTAGTGCCGCCAAACCAAAAGCTGCTGCCAGCAGCCAACCGAGCCAAGGTGAAGCCCCGTAGGGATGCATCATGCTCTGTCGCTCGAAGGCAAAGCTTGCCAGGAGAAGCTGTAGCGCGCTCACGCCGAGCCAGATGGCATAGAGTCGAAAGCCCACTGCGACAATCGATTTTGATTTCATTTGCTGTTCGTTTCCGGGATGGCCGAGCTGACGTTATTGACGATTGCTTGGAATGAGAAGCGAGTCATTGGGTTTGGCGGATCGGTGTACGCATCCCTGAAGCAGAAGTCTGCTATGGGTCGAAAGCAGACCTCAGGATTCTCAGTCATTCAAGACTGGTCGGCTACAAAGTAAACGACACCCTGGGGCGGTCCGAGGACAGGGGGTGGTGACTTCCAGTCGAACCTTCGACTGGAAACGGCAACTTGGCTTACGTCGAACTTCGGAGAAACAATGAAATTTTGCCTCCAGTTGAGTACCAGAACCTCGCCATCCGGTGCCTCGACCACAGTGGGCGCAAAGCCCATACGAATCTCATCGGCTCGTGACGTGGCGGTCCTTACTTCTAGGTTCAACGCAAATGGGCTCGGCCGGATTTCTTTGATGTCGCTGGCAAGATAGCAATGGCGCCACTCTTCATATGGGGCGTGCTTCTGAAGTGAGACTATTGCGAGATCAAACGACTCGCCATGAACCGTGGTCACCGCACATGGCGTCTCGACATATTGGCTTCCATTTCCGTAGACATCCGGCGGGGTCGACCCAATCGCACCGAGAATTGATACCTGCCCTGGGTTCAAAAGAATCGGCTTATCATTCCATCTACTAACAAGTTCTAGACGGTCTGGCGAGACGTAATTCATGAAGGCTGGAGAGCCTGATAGATACCAGTGACTTTGACAGGCACGACATTGATAAAGAGTCCCATACCTCAAAGGTGCGGACGACACAAAGACTGATAAGTCACGTCGAAACTGCGGGTTAGTCGCCGTCTGCGCGTAGTCCCAATTAAAGCCGAGAGTGCTGCCGGCGCCGCACTGCGGACAGTCGGCGGACCGTGCCAATCGGCTCGACGAAATCTGCATCATCGACATACATTCTCCTGTCCCATAGGGGCCTTTCAGTTCTACGCCACACCCTGAAGTGTCCGCTTCGGGTCGGAAGCGGACCTTCTATTCGCGGCTAATCGCCGCCTCAAAGTACTTGTCTGCGTCGGCTATCGTCTCGACAACGGCGGGTGCTTCCGCAGTGCCCCAGAAAGGCAGACGCCATTGCGGATCGTGTTCCTTTCTTAGAACGGAAGCTGACAACAGTCCGTCAGCCCGATTCACGACCACTGTTACCAGGTCGAGGTCCGGCAGGTGGCGCTCGAACAGCACGGAGTCGCCCTGTCGGAGGGACAGGTTCCAGATTCCGCCATACCTTTCTTCCCATGCCATGACACCCCTTGCCCCCTTTGGGATTCCAGCAGAAATGTCCGCTTTGGGTCGAAAGCGGACCTTAACTGGTGCGCCAGACGCGCAGGAAATCAAGTTACCAACGCCCGCCATCGCTAAGTACGACGGGAATCTGTGGATATCCCCTTTGCGCAGAAGCATAAAAGCGGTGAAACCCGTTCACGACTCTGTACTTATAGGTTGATGTGTACTCGATTGGGGCCACGACTATAGGTGGCAAAATCCCTTCTGGGTCCATCATGGCCATAAGCACCGGAACCATCTTGTATTTCTTGAAAGGGTCAACACCCTCTCCCCTAACAGGTGGCTCAATTTCCGATAGTGGAACCGGCTGAGCATTCGAGTTCTGTTCGTAGCAATAGAAGCGGTAGCCGGGCGACACCATCTCAAAGTCGCAAAAGCTTAGCCATTCCTCGGGAATTGTGTAGCGCATTGGCCCGCCTCTGATTTGCCTGACTTGGTTGTCCATTAAGGGTTGGAAGAGGACCTTCCCTCAATCGGTATTTTCATTGATCAGGCGATCAACGAGCTCAACTCCCCCAACGATGTCCTCGGTGCCCACAAACCGGGAAACCTCCATATGGCCGTCTTCAAATACGTCCACATCGACCCGTTCGCCGACCAGGGTTAGCGAGACTAGAACCGAGTCCGGGCGGTGCCTTCCAAGCCTGAAGTAGATCCCTGCAGCCTCCAAGCGGCTCAGCAGGTCATAGAGCGCATGCGACACAAGATTCCCCTTGTTTGCGAAGTCCGCTTTGGGTCGGTAGCAGACCTTACGGTTCCGACAGCAGCAGGCCATTTGCCGCAAGCAAGCACGCCAGAACATAGTGGCCGAACGCCGCTAACTCGTCTTCGGGTAAATCCAGAGAAGATAGCTCCCCGCGTTCGTAATCCTTGAACGTCACGAAGACCTCGTGTTGCCATGGCCCTGACTCACCAGGCGCAAGATTCCGGACATCGTTCAGCACCACCCGAAGGCGGCCATCAGGCAGCCCCAGCAGGCTGCAGGTGACGCCACGCTCGCCCCTTTCTTTGTCGCTGCTATCCATGCCGTCTCCTTGTCTATCGCTCATGTCCGCTTCGGGTCGAAAGCGGACATTCCAGACTTGCCGATCATAGAACCGATGAAAGCATGACAACGAGCAGGCCAATGACGGCACCTGCAAGAAGGACCAGGCAGAGCGCCGGTGCGGAAAGGAAGCCAAAACAAAACAAGGATCAGAGTAGAGCTTTCAAAAAAAATGCACTCCGCTCCCCTTATTTCGCCCGCTACAGCGCCCCACCGGCCTTGGCCGAATAACCATCATCCAGCGTACCAAGGAAGGCAATGACATCGGCAATCTCACGAGCATCGAGCGTGGGCTTGTCGCCCTGCACGCGATCCATCGGCGCGTCGCTACGATCCACGTTCGCGCGATAACGCAACGGCAGGTCATCAAACTTCTGCACCTTGCCTCCCACCACCGGATACCACTTCCGTGGATCGGTATCGCGCTCGACATAGAAATGCATCATCGCGTCCAGCGTGTGGAAGTAGCCGTTGTGGAAGAACACCCGGCGCGTGGCGACGTTGCGCAAGGTGGGCGTCTTGAACATGCCGCAGTACTGCGCCTGTCCGGCGAGATCGCTACGCTTGGGGCCGCACAAGCCCAGGTCGTAGTAATGCGGATCGCGGTTGACCGGGATGACCGGGTTGCGCGGCACACCCAACGCTTCGTACGAGTAGTCAGTGAACGCCGCCGGCCGCCCGCCCGGTCCGGGCACGTCGATGTGGCAGGACGCGCAATTGCCTTTCTTCGGGTCGTTGAACAGGGCGTAGCCGTGCAGCTCCTGTGCGGTGAAGCGGGCGTGGCCCGAGACCACCGCGTCGAACTTGCTGGTGTAAGGGTGGAAGCTCGGGTCTTCGGCCTGGAAAGCCTCCAGCGCGGCGCCGATGTCGTCGAACGCCTGCCGTGGATGCGCGAACACATCCGCGCCGAAGACCTGCTCGAACTGGTGCGCGAAGACACCCTCGTGCACCGCCGCGACCACGGCCGCCGGTGTGGCGTTGGCCATCTCGTCCGGATCGAGCAGTGGGGCGGCCGCTTGTTGCCGGCGTGATGCGGCCGCGCCGTCGCGACCGAAGCCGCCGGTCGGCCCTTCGTATTCGGCGTCTTCGGAGCCGGGGGTGAAGTAGTTCAGGGTGAACAGCGGCGTGTTGTCCAGGTAGCGCAGCGAGGGCACGGCGCGCGTGCCGGCATGGCGTTGGTCGCGGCCACCCAATTGCACCGCGCGGCCGTCCGGCGGCCCGTAGGCGTGCGCGGGGTCGTGGCAACTGGCGCAAGACATACGCCCGGAGGCGGACAAGGCCGTGTCGAAGAACAGCTGCCGGCCCAGCGCCGCCTGCGCGCTCAATCGTGCCGGTGGCGACGGATAGCGCACCCATTGGCGGATGGCGGCATCGATTGCCGCGTCTGTCGATGTCGTCGATGCGGCGTGTTCACGCGCGACCACCGGCAGGCACACGCCCGCGATACCCATGGCGGCCATCGCCAGCGCCGCGACGATAGCGGGCCGGATCCAGCCGGACCTGCTTCGATACCGTTCCGTCCGCACGAGACGCATGGCCTTGCCCAACTCGCGATCACCGCCGACGACGCGATGATGGCTCAGAACTGGAACAGCGACATGAGGTCGCCCACCGATGGGCCGTTGACCGGCCGGTACGGATGGCTGGCCGTGGTCACCGGGTCCGGCAGGTTGTCGCGGCTGCGCGGCGACAGCGGCGGCAGGCGCCAGTTGCGCTCGATGAATTTCAGGATCGACGCATGATCACCGTACTCGTGATCGACCGCGCCTTTGCGCGCATACGGCGACACCGCCAGCATCGCGATGCGCGGGCCGTCGCCGAAGAAATCCACTGTCTGGATGTAGCCGGTGTCGAAGTGGCCGCCGCCTTCGTCGGTGGTGATGAGGATCGCGGTGTGCGCCCACAGCGCGGGATCGGCCTGCACCTTGGCGAGCAGATCCTTGAGGAAGGCTTCGTAGCTGGCCGGTGCGGAATAACCCGGGTGGCCGCTGTCGAAACCCTTCGGCACCACGAAGGACACCGCGGGCAGCGTGTGGTGCGCGAGGTCGCTGTCGAACGTGGCGAGACCGGCCAGGCCGGACTTCAGCGCCGGATCACCCATCACCTTGGACGACGCCACCAGCGGATCGCCGATGTTGTTGTACTGGAGCATCTGCGCCTTAGGCACTGACATGTGCAGCGTGGCCGCGTCCGTGGCGACGTCGGCTGCGTCGCGGCCGCCGGTGTACCACTTCCAGCTCACGCCGTGCTTTGCCAGCACTTCGGCGATGGTGGGCACGGTCTGCGGCGGGTAGGTGTAGTTGTCCGGGCCGATCGGCTGCACGCGGCCGTCCATGTCGTAGCCGGGGTTGTAGTTGTTCACCAGGTAGTAGGCGCCGGGCGCGCACTTGCTGGGGATGTGCCGCGCGTCGAGGAAGGCGCGGATGGCGGCCACGCCTGGCTGCTTCGTGTCCGAGCAGTCCACATAGGAGCCGCCCGAGTAACCGTCGCGGGTGTAGAAGTCCGGCGTGCCCGGCATCGGGTCGGGGTTCTCGATCTGGTTGGCCGGCGGCGTGGCGACCTGGCCGTCCTGGTTGAAGAACGGCACGTCGGCGGTGGCGATGGCGAAGAAGTTGGCGCCGGTGCCGCCCATGATGGACTGGTGGTAGTTGTCGCTCAGCGCATAGCCCTGCGCCAGCGCGCGGAACAGCGGCGCGTCGCCTGCGGACATGTTCATGAAGCCCATCAACTCGCCGCCCTGCGACGGGTTGGCCGGGCTCACGCCCTTGGTGTCGCCGCCCATGCCGGCGCTGGCGGCCACCCAGGTGAACATGTCCAGCTTGTCGTTGTCGCCGCCGGTCTGCTGCCACATCTGGAAGAAGCGGTGCACTGGATCGCCGGTCACCACCGTCGCCGCGAGGCCGTCCTTGCCGGCGTCGCGGTACGGCACGTAGCGGGTGATCTGGAACGGCCCGTTGGGCAGGTCGGCGGGGAAGCGCGTGTCCGGCACGCCCGCGGCGTTTTCGAAGGTGACCGGATTCATTTCGCCGATCTGCAGCGGTTGCGGCAGCGTGGTGTAGCTGCCTGCGCGTTCGGGCTGCAGGGTATAGGCCTGCAAGGGCGCGCCCTTGCTCTGCGCCGCCAGCGCGAAGTTGGGACCGGGCGTGCCGTCGGCGTTGATGATGCCTTCGGACAGCAGGTTGCGCACCGACTGCCCGGCGGCCGGTGCATAGCCGCCGAACAGGCCGTCGAAGGTCTGGTTCTCGCCGATCACCACGATGACGTGCTGGATCGGCGTGGTGGTCGGCCCCTGCGCGATGGCCAGCGCCGAAGCCGCCGCGTTTGCCGGCACGGCGGCGGATGGTGTGCCCTGCGCAGGGATGGAGACGACGACGCGGTCGGCATCGCTGCCCACGCTGACGGTGCCGTGCCGCACGTCGAAGTGGACGACTGCGAACAACGCGCCCAGCGGGTTGCCGGTATCGGCATGGGATGACGCGCTAGCCGCCGAATCCTTCGCTGTATCGGCAGATACATGGAAGGCCGAATACAGTGGCGCGAGCACGGTGGCGACATCGTGTTCCGCTGCGGCGATGCGCGCAGCGTCGAAGCTTGCCATCTGCGCCGCATCCGGTGCGCGGTCCAGCACCGCGCCCAAGGCACGTTGCGTCTGCAGCGTGGTGACCGGATCGAGGTTCGCCACCGCCTGCGTCTGCTCCGACGTGGGAGCGAAGGTCGCGGACAAAGTGGCCGCAGCGCCATCGTCGTCGTTGAACGGCGCCGTCAGCACGAAGGGGCCCATGCCGTCGAGGACGAGCGAGTAGCGGCCTCGCGCATCGGTCACGCTGGACACCGCGTGATGTCCCGCATGGTCCGTCGCCGTGACCGGCACGCCCGCCACCGGCACCGCGCCGCCGACCGTGCCGCTGACGGTGACATGCGATACGGCAGCTTCATGCCCGCAACCGCCAAGCGCGAGCAGCAGGGCCACGGACAACAGGCGATGTTTCATGAGCGATCCCCGGAAATGATTGGACGCGGACAAGTCCGCGCCCAGCTGCAACAGTAGCGTTTTCGCGCCCGCATTCCTCGTGCCGGCTCCGATCAGCCGGCACGGGAAAATGTCAGAGCTGCGCGTTGAGGTTGATGAACGCCTGGCGCGGCGCACCCGCCTGCAGGGTCTGGTTGTAGCCGTTCGGATCGGAGGCGACGTAACCGTTGGTGCCCGTGGTCGCGAAGTAATGCTTGTTGGCGAGGTTGGTCACGTTGAACGCCAGGCGGATGTCGCGGAAACCCGCCAGCGCGCCGAAGTCGTAGCTCGCGCCCGCATTGAACAGCCAGTACGACGGCACCTGCGAATCGTTGGTGTAGGTGATGTAGCGCCGGCCGGTGTACTTGCCGTCGAGGGTGAAGTCCCAGGCGCCCACGTGGTAGTTCACGCCGGAGGTGACCATCCAGCTCGGGATGCCCACCACGTACTTGCCCTTGGTGGCGACCACGCCGCCGTTGAGGTAGTTGTCCTGGTACTTGGAGTTGTCCGAGGACACGGTGTTGAGCCAGCGCAGGCCGTCGATGGGACGCCAGATCAGCGACAGGTCGGCGCCCTTGCTGATCACGCTGCCCACGTTGTCGAGCTGGCTGGCGCAGGTCTGCACCGCCGAGCACGGCGTGATCTGCAGCAGGCGGTTGCTGAAGCGCGTGTAGTACAGGTCGGCCGCCGCCTCGAAAGTGTCGCCATGCACGCGGTAGCCCGCTTCCAGCGTCTGCGAGCCTTCCGGCTTGAGCGTGCTCTTGCTGGCGTCGAAGGCCGCCTGCGAGGTGGCGAAGGGCAGCAGGCCGTAGGCATCGATGTTCTTGCTGTAGGACGCGTAGATGTCCTGGTGTTCGTCCAGCTTGTAGTCCACGCCGGCCTGCGGCAGGAAATTCTTGCTGGCCTTGATGCTGCCCTGCGCGAATGCGCTGGTGGCCACCAGCGAATCCGACGTGCTGGTGGAGCGCAGCGACTTGGCGCCGAAGTTGACCGTCAGCCGGTCGTCCATGAAGTGCAGCGTGTCCTCGGCATAGGCCATGCGCGTGTCGTAGGTGTAGTGCTGCAGGAAGCCGCGCAGGAACGGCGTCTCGCCGTCGTAGAACATCCACAGGCCGGTATAGGGGCCGTTGAGGTTGAAGTAGTTGCGCTCGATGTTGTTGCTGGAGTCCTCGCCCCACACGCCCACTTCGATGTCGTTGTTGCCGATCGTGTACTGCAGCGAGCTGGTGACGCCGTAGCGATCCAGGCCGTAGTCGGTGGTGCGCATGGCCAGCGGCAAGCCGGAGACCGGCGACGACACGTACGGCGTGGTCCACTGACCTTCGCCGCGATCATCGTGGTAGTAGGTGCCCACGTTCCAGGTGATGTCGTTGCCGAGGTTGAAGCTGCCGCTGAGGCCGCTCAGGGTGTCGTTGCGGATGCCGCCGCCGGCGTAGTAGTTCGAGTCCAGCCAGTCGTAATCGGCAGGCAGGCCGGCAAGCGATGCCGGATAGCCGTTGGCCACGCCGCCGTACTGGCCGGTGGCCTGGTAGGCCTTGGCGGCCTGCAGCGCGGTATTCCAGTTGGGCTGCCAGTAGTCGAAGTTCCAGCCCAGCACGCGCTGGCTGGTCAGCGACAGGTCCTGGTAGTCGTATTCCTTGCGGCGCGAGCTGTCCACGAACAGGCTGATGCGGTTGCCGTCGCCCCACTGGTAGAGCGCCTTGAGGTTGGCCTGGTTGGATTCCTGCGAACCGTAGCCCTTCCACTTGTCGGTGCTGGCGTGGTCGAACGACACGAACAGGGAGAAGCCGCCGAAGTCGCCGGTATCCGCGCGGACGAAGGTGCGATGGGTATCGTCCGAACCGAAGGTCTGGTTGAAGCGGAAGCCCGCCTGCGCATCCGGGTCGCTCGAATAGAACTGCACGGTGCCGCCCAGGTTGGTGTTGGACGGCGTGCCCAGCGCGCCGGCGCCCTGCGCCAGCTGCACCGACGCGATGTTGTCCGAGCTGATCGCGCGGGTCACCTGCAAACCATTGCTCACGCCGTAGGACATGTTGCCGAGCGGGATGCCGTCCAGGGTGAAGCCGAGGCGGCTCTGGTCGAAACCGTGCAGGCTGATCGCGGTGGACCACTCGTAGGCGCCCCACGGATCGGACGACTGGAAGTTCACGCCGGGCAGTTCGTTGAGTACCTTCAGCGCACTGGTGCCCGGCGCGACCGCCTCGATGTCCTTGCTGCCGATGGTCTGGACCTGGCGCGTCTGGCCGGCCGCCACCACGGACACCGCCGTCAGCGACTTGGCGTTGTCCTTGGAGGGCGCGGCCGCCGGAGCGGTGGCGGTGGCGGTGGCGGACGTATCGTCGGTCGCCGCAGCGATGTTCCCGTGCAGGGTCGCGAGAATGGCCAGGGCGAGGCCCGACAGGTGGATCGAAGTGCGGCGGCTGAACATGCGCAGGCATCCTTGTGCGGCGCGTCTCGCGGAGACGCCGCAGTGGGTGAGGAGAAATTCGGTGACCGTCCGTGACGGCTGCGGCATGGTGCATGCGCTTTGTGAAAATTCGCCTACAGCCAGATGAAAGCGCGGCCCGTGACAGGTGGCGGCGGCAGTCGCGGGCGCGGCAGGTGGCACGTCACTCTGCGATGGTCATACGCGCGACACGCGGCCGCGCTCCGCACGCGGCGAATGTGGACGCGATCAATGGCAATGCGATCGAGGGAGATTGAAGGTTTCCGCAACCCTGTCGTACAGGGTGCCACCTCAACGGCGTAACCCGGCTTCAGCGCATCGGGCGTCGCCAGCAGGCTACTTACCGCGGCTACCTGTCGCCTTGGGCTTTCGTGGCTTGGGCAGCGGCATCAGCGCCGCCGTTTCCAGGAGCAGGCGACGGACCGCGTCGGAGTCGTCCAGCAATTCGTCGGCCACCGGGTAATCCTTGGCGCCGGGATACGGCGGACGCTGCGGCAACGTCGGCGCCAATGTCGCCGCCGCGGCGGAGGGCTTCACGAACAGGCTGTTGTCGCAGGCAAAGGCCACCACTTTGCCGTCCACGTACAAGGCGTACTCGCCGAACATCTTCTTGTGCGTGAGTCGGTCGCCGAGCGCGACCTGCTCGCTCACGTATTCGATGAAATCGTTGTCGGTAGCCATGCAGGAAGAACCCCAAGTCCAAGTCGTGTCACGCGCTGCGGAATGTCAGCGCGAGAAAAACACCAGCAACAGGCCCAGCAAGCCGGGGACCGCCTGCACGTAAAGAATCTTGCGGCTCACCGTCATGGCGCCATAGGCACCCGCGACGACGACGCACAGCAGGAAGAAGATCTTGAAGTCGTAGCCCGCCGCGCCGCGGATGGCGCCCCACAGCAGGCCGGCCGCAATGAAGCCGTTGTACAGACCCTGGTTGGCCGCCAGCACCTTCGTGGCCGCCGCCTGCTCCCTGGACAGGCCGAATGCCCTTCGCCCGGCCGGCTTGTCCCAGAGGAACATTTCCAGCATTAGGAAATAGCCGTGGAGCAAAGCCACCAGTACCACCACAATTTCGGAGATTGTTGCCAACACAGTCCACCCCCAGACAATAAGCGCCGACCTTTTCCACATGCCCCGCGATAAGACTGTCATACCTTGCCGGCACGCCGGTTTGCGTCATGCAGGCGACGGTACGCAGGAGCCTGGCGGGCGAAAACATGGCTTTGCATGCCGATGCGCCGCCAAGGACGCTCCATTCTCATTGCCTGCACTGCATCACGCCATGCCCCTCGCCCACGCACGCTAAACTTCGCCGATGGCCCCCACTCCGCGCAAGCGCCAGCGGCGCAAATCCTCCCCCACGACTTCGTCGCGCGTCACGAAGGCACCGGCGGTCACCGTCGTGCGCCCCGCCGACAGCTCCACGCGCGCCAACGGCGTGCTGGACTGGCTGCTGCGCAAGCTGCCGCCGCGGTACCGCGAGAAGGTGCGCGACTACCTGGTGCTCACCCGCATGGACCGGCCCATCGGCGCGCTGCTGCTGCTGTGGCCGACGTGGTGGGCGCTGTGGCTGGCGGCGGGCGACTGGCCGCCGCTGAAGCCGCTGGCGATCTTCACCCTGGGCGTGTTCGCGATGCGCGCGGCAGGCTGCGCGATCAACGACTTCGCCGACCGCAAGCTCGATCCGATGGTGGAACGCACCGCCGGGCGGCCCATCGCCAGCGGGCGGGTGACGCCGCGCGAGGCCCTGATCGTGTTCGGCGCGCTGCTCGCGTTCGCCTTCGTGCTGGTGCTGTTCACCAACCGGCTCACTATCGAACTCTCCTTCGCGGGCGCGGCGCTGGCGGCGATCTATCCGTTCACCAAGCGCTGGACCTACCTGCCGCAGGTGGTGCTGGGCGCGGCGTTCGGCTGGTCGATTCCGATGGCGTTCGCGGCGGTGGCGGGCACGGTGCCGCCGCTGGGCTGGCTGCTGTTCATCGCCAACATCCTGTGGTCGGTGGTGTACGACACCGAGTACGCGATGGTGGACCGCGAGGACGATCTCAGGGCCGGCGCGAAATCCACCGCCATCCTGTTCGGCGACGCCGACCTGCCCATCCTCGGCGTGCTGATGGCCACGCTGCTGCTGGCGATGGTGTTCGTGGGCCAGCGCGCGCAGCTGGGCTGGCCGTACTGGCTGAGCCTGCTGGTGGCGACCGGCCTGTTCGCCTACCAGCTGTGGCTGATCCGCAAGCGCGAGCGCGGCCCCTGCCTCGCCGCCTTCCGCCACAACAACTGGTGGGGACTGGCGGTGTGGATCGGCATCGCACTGGCGCTGGCGGTGAAGTAACCCTCGTCAGCGCGAGGCGATCTGGCGCCAGTACGCATAAAGATCGCCGTCCTCGTCGCGCACCGGCACATGCCGCACCGGCAGTTGCTGGTCGTGCACCGGCTTGGCCATTTCCGCGTATACCGCGGCGGTGGAAAGCCCGTAGGGCGCGCCGTCTTCGTTGGAATACGCATAGGCCGCGTCGCGGATGCCGCACAGGTGCATCGCGGCCAGGCACATCGGGCAAGGGTGGCCGCTGGCGTAGACGCTGCAGCCGTCCAGCCGGGGCGAGCCCAGGGCGTTGGCAGCCGCGCGGATGGCCAGCAGCTCGGCATGCGCGGTGGGATCGCCGGTGGCGAAGATCTCGTTGACGCCGACGGCGACCACGCTTCCGTCCTTGACCACCACGGCACCGAACGGGCGCCCGCCGTGCGCAGCGTTGTCGCGGGCCAGGGCAATGGCTTCGCGCAGGAAATGCTCGTCTTGGTTCATGGAACCCCTCCCGGACCTCCGCACGCGCGGATCGTCTTGCCAGAGACGGACAGCGTAGGGGTATCGCGGGTTCCGTTTGCGTGACACGCGTATCGGCTGCGGCTGCGGCTGCGGCTGCGGCTGCGGCTGCGGCAGAGGCAGAGGCAGAGGCAGAGGCAGTCAGCATGACAGGTACTTCCGTAACGGCCGCGGCCTGAACGCGATGCCATGCGGCACCGCTAGTTCGGACCACGCGGCGAAGGTGCGCGTGCCAGCGCCCACACATCCACACCCTGCACACCCGCGCGCTTCAGCACCCGCGTGCATTCGGCAACGGTGGCGCCGGTGGTCATCACGTCGTCGAGGATCGCTACGTGCGCGGGCAGCGGAATACCAATACGCAAGGCGAAAGCACCGCGCACGTTGCGGCGGCGGCCGGCAGCATCCAGTTCGGTCTGCGCCGCAGTGCCGCGGCTGCGCAACAGCACGTCGTGGCGCAACGGCACGCCGAAGTGGCGCGCCAGCGGTTTCGCCAGCTCGTGCGCCTGGTTGTATCCGCGTTGCCGCAGCCGCGCGCGATGCAACGGCACCGGCAGCAGAAGTGCCGGTTTCGGCAACGGCATGGGTTCGCGCTGCCACAGCATGGCCAGCGCACGGCCGGCGGCAAGGTCGTGGCCGAACTTGAAGCGCGACTCCAGCCGATCCAGCGGCCAGCCGTAGCGGAACGGCGCCCACGCCGCGTCCCACGGCGGCGTGCGACGCACGCACTCGCCGCACAGGGCGGCGGCCGCGGCCAGCGGCAGGGCGCAACGCGCGCAGCAATTGCGGTTGCGCGGCAGTTCGGCGGCGCAATCGGCACACAGGTCCACGCCATCCGCGCCCGTGGAACCGCACAACAGGCAGCGCCACGGCAGCAGCCAGCGTTGCAGCCCGCGCCATGGTTGGAGCCAATCCTTTCCGAATGCCGTCATCCTGTCTTCCTTAACGAATGGGACAAGCCGATGGCGGCGGCTTCCGTCAACCTCGATACCCTGGCGAACAGTTGACGCATACCGGCATGCCACCCAAACTTTGCGGCCTCAGCCACGGAGTCCCCCATGTCCGAAGCCATCGTCCGCCACGATTGGACCCGCGAAGAAGTCGCCGCGCTGTTCGCCCTGCCGTTCAACGAACTGCTGCACCAGGCGCACACCGTGCACCGCACCTATCACGATGCAAACGCGGTGCAGGTGTCCACCCTGCTGTCGATCAAGACCGGCGGCTGCCCGGAGGATTGCGCCTACTGCCCGCAAGCGGCGCGCTACGACACCGGCGTGGCAGCGCAGAAACTGATGGAAGTCGACGACGTGCTGGCGCGCGCCAAGGCCGCGAAGGCCGCCGGCGCCAGCCGCTTCTGCATGGGTGCGGCGTGGCGCGGCCCGAAGGACCGCGACATCCCCAAGGTCGCGGAGATCGTGCGCGCGGTGAAGGACCTCGGCCTGGAAACCTGCGCCACACTCGGCCTGCTCGGCGACGGCCATGCGCAGCAGCTCAAGGACGCCGGCCTCGACTACTACAACCACAACATCGACACCGCGCCGGAGTTCTACGGCGAGATCATCCACACCCGCGAATACCAGGACCGCCTGGCCACGCTGGAGCAGGTGCGCGACGCCGGCCTCAAGACCTGCTGCGGCGGCATCGTGGGCATGGGCGAAACGCGTGGACAGCGCGCAGGCCTGCTGCAGGCGCTGGCCAACCTGCCCGAGCACCCGCATTCGGTGCCGATCAACCAGCTGGTGCCGGTGCCGGGCACGCCGCTGGGCAACGCGGAGAAGCTCGATCCGTTCGAGTTCGTGCGCACCATCGCGGTGGCGCGCATCCTGATGCCGCTGTCCATCGTGCGCCTCTCGGCGGGGCGCCAGCAGATGGACGACGCGGTGCAGGCGCTGTGCTTCCACGCGGGCGCCGGCTCGATCTTCTATGGCGAGAAGCTGCTCACCACCGGCAACCCGGACACCGAGCACGACCGCGCGCTGTTCCGTCGCCTCGACCTGCATGCGATGGAAGTGGTGGAAGAAGCGGGCACGGTGCATGCGGACATCATGGAAGCTGCGCCGGCGA
Source organism: Rhodanobacter sp. DHG33 (assembly GCF_014843005.1). GTDB lineage: Bacteria > Pseudomonadota > Gammaproteobacteria > Xanthomonadales > Rhodanobacteraceae > Rhodanobacter_A. Next base: position 596,105 of record NZ_JACYXM010000001.1, read on the forward strand.
GCTGCGGGCATGGATGCGGGTGTAGTGCGGCGGCTTGATTCAGCCCTCTTGCGCGATAGGCGTCGCGGCCCCGCCGCGGCGCATCCGGGAGCCGAGGGCGTCGAGCGGTTGATACGCGATGACGTCCTCTCTCCGTCGCTTTCGGATAGGCGGCTGGGTGCACTTACTTGTCGACTATGACCAGTCCATCGCGCCCCGACCTGCTTCACCGCCTCGCCATCCAGACGTCCGAGCGCGAGCATGCCAACCTGCGTCGCCGCCTGCGCACCATCGAACACGCGGAAGGTCCTTGGCTGGAAAGCGGCGGCCGCCGGTTGCTCGGCTTCTGCAGCAACGATTACCTCGGCCTTGCACAGCATCCGCAACTGATCGCCGCACTGAAGCGCACCGCCGACGACGAGGGTGTGGGCGGTGCCTCGGCGCATCTGATCTGCGGCCATCGCCGCGAGCACGCGCAACTGGAGGAGGCACTGGCCGAATGGACGGGGTGCGAACGTGCGCTGCTGTTCTCCACCGGCTACATGGCCAACCTCGGCACCATGCAGGCGCTGCTCGGGCATGGCGACGCGTGCGTGCAGGACAAGCTCAACCATGCCTGCCTGCTCGACGGCGCGCAGCTCGCCGGCGCGGAACTGAAGCGTTACCCGCATGCGGATGTCGATGCTGCCGCACGCCAGCTGCAGAGCCGCCCGCAAGCCGCCGCCCTGCTCGCCACCGACGGCGTGTTCAGCATGGATGGCGACGTGGCGCCACTCGCCAAACTCGCCGCGCTGTGCGCGCGCGAACGCGCCACGCTGATGGTCGACGATGCGCATGGCCTGGGCGTGCTGGGAACCGAAGGTGCCGGCAGCGTGCAGGCCGCTGGCCTGGGCCAGCGCGAAGTGCCCGTGCTGATGGCCACGCTGGGCAAGGCGTTGGGCTGCAGCGGCGCCTTCGTGGCCGGTCCTGCCGCACTGATCGATGGACTCGTGCAGTTCGCGCGCCCCTACATCTACACCACTGCTATGCCGCCGGCGCTGGCCGCGGCGGCCTGTGCCGCCGTGGAAATCGCCCGCGGCGAAAACTGGCGCCGCGAGAAACTGCAATCGCTGATCGCGCGCTTCCGCGCCGGCTCCGCGCAGCTCGGCCTGCCGCTGATGGCGTCGCAAAGTGCAATCCAACCGCTGCTGCTGGGCGATGCGCAGGCCGCACTGGATGCCGCGCAAGCGCTGGAACAGCGCGGCCTGCTGGTCACCGCGATCCGTCCGCCCACGGTGCCGCAGGGACAGGCGCGGTTGCGCATCACGCTGTCGGCGGCGCACGAGGACGAACACGTCGACCAGCTGCTGGATGCACTGGGCAGCCACTTTCACGGACATGCCCAGGCATCCGGCCATGACGTCACAGGCAGTCGCTGAGTCCGTCGTACAGGGTGGCGCCGGTTCGCGGCAGCGGTGCATGCAGCGGATGCGCTCCGGCCAGCGCGGCGAGCAACTCGCGCACCGTGGTGTGCGGCGCCAGCGGGCTGACGCAACGCCAACCGGGAATCGCGGCATGGATGCGGCCGCGCCGCGTACCAATCCGCTCGTCGCTGGCCGCGAAGCTCCACACGCATTGGCCGACCTCGCCCGTTGCCGCGTCGGCAGAACAGGCGAAACGCAACGCCGCGATGTTGCTGTAGTCGCCTTCGCAAAAGGTGTCGCCGCAGATCGAGTCGAAGTCCCGCCGCAAGGCATCGGCGATGCTGTACCACGTGTTGATGTCGTCGTCGTTCTGCAGCGTGGCCACGAGGTCGGTATAGCGTCCGGTTTCGGATGCTGTCCTCTGCTGCGCGGAGGCCGTGGAAGCCGCAAACCACAGCAATCCGATAACCAGGCTCATGATGGTCTTCATCTCGCTTCCTCTGGAGCGCGCCCCGGATCGGGGCTGAGAAAGCGTGCTCCGCGAGGCGGCGCGTCGCCTGTCGTCGCGTACCGCGAGGCCTCGTGCGCGCACCTGGCCATGGCATGTCATCTGTGGCCGGCGACGTTGTACGCCCACCGGCCAGAACCGCGAACACACCACTTATAATTGCGCGTCAGCCCTGCCCCTTCCCCGCCATGCCCGTCATCAACCTCTCCGCTTACCGCTTCGTCGCACTGGACGACCTGCCCGCGCTGCGCGAGCGCGTGCTCGAACGCGCCGCCGCGCTGGCGCTGAAAGGCACCGTGCTGCTTGCGCCCGAGGGCATCAACCTGTTCCTCGCCGGTCCGCGCGAGGCGGTGGATGCGTTCATGGCATGGCTGCGCACCGACGCGCGTTTTGCGGGCATGGAGGCAAAAGAATCGCTGTCCGACGACGCCCCGTTTGGCCGTCTACGCGTGCGGTTGAAGAAAGAAATCATCACCATGCGCATGCCGGCGATCCGCCCCGAGGGCGGCCGCGCGCCGGCAGTGGACGCCGCCACGCTGAAGCGCTGGCTGGATTGCGGCCACGACGACGACGGCCGCGAAGTGGTGATGCTGGACACGCGCAACGACTACGAGACCGACGTGGGCAAGTTCGCCGACGCCGTGGACTACCGCCTCGCCAGCTTCACAGCGTTCCCGCAGGCCGTGGCCGCGGACCGCTCGCGCTATGCGGGCAAGACCGTGGTGTCGTACTGCACCGGCGGCATCCGCTGCGAGAAGGCCGCGCTGCACATGCAGGGCCTCGGCATCGAGCATGTGCATCAGCTCGAAGGCGGCATCCTGAAATACCTGGAGCTCACCGACGGCGCGCACTGGCAGGGAGACTGCTTCGTGTTCGACGGGCGCGGCGCGGTGGATGCCGGCCTGCTCCCTTCCGGCGAGAGGGCATGAGCCTCTACATCGAAAGGCTGGGCCGCGGTCCCGTCCCGCTGGTACTGCTGCACGGCTGGGCTATGCACGGCGGCGTGCTGGCGCCGCTGGTGGAGGCGCTGTCCGAGCGCTGCACAATGCACGTGGTGGACCTGCCCGGCCACGGCTACTCGCGCCAATGCGGCCTGCCGCTGGAACCCTCCGCCTGTGCCGCCGCCATCGCGGAAGCCACGCCGCCGGCGCTCTGGCTGGGCTGGTCGCTGGGCGGCCTGATCGCGCTCACCGCCGCGCTGGAACGGCCGCAGCACGTGCGCGGCCTCGCCATGCTCTGCGCCACGCCGAAATTCGCGCGCGACGAAAGCTGGCCGTGGGGCAGCGACGCGACGCTGGTGCACCAGCTCGCGCTGGATCTGGAAACCGACTACCACGCCACCATCGAACGCTTCCTCGCGCTGGAAGCGATGGGCAGCCCCGATCCGCGCGCCGAGCTGCGCCACCTGCGTGCGCTGGCTTTCGCACGCGGCGAGCCGGACCTGCGCGTGCTGCAGGAAGGCATCCGCATCCTGGAAACCCGCGACCTGCGCGCACGCTTGCCCGAGCTGCGCCAGCCAAACATGTGGCTCGCCGGCCGCCGCGACCGCCTGGTGCCGCCGCAGGCGATGGAATGGTCGTCGCAGCAGGCGCAAGGTCACTACATGCAGATCGAACACGCCGGCCACGCGCCGTTCTTCACTTATCCCGACCAGGTGGCGCAGGCGCTGCAGCCGTTGCTGGACAGCTTTGATGGATGCGGCTCCCATGAGTGATTTCCACCTCGACCGCGAACGCGTACGCCGCAACTTCGGCCGCGCCGCGCGCAGTTACGAAAAGCACGATGCCCTGCAGCGCGAAGTGCAGCAGTCGCTGTTGGAGCGTCTGGACGTCTATCTGGAAACGCCCGCGCGCGTGCTCGACGTGGGCGCCGGCACCGGCCGCGGCACCGCGCTGCTGAAGCAGCGCTACGCCAAGGCCGAGGTGATCGCGGTCGATCTCGCCCTGCCGATGCTGCGCGAGGCCAAGGCGCACAGCGGCTGGCTCAAGCCGTTCCGCCGCGTCTGCGCCGCGGCTACCGCGCTGCCGTTCCCCGACCACAGCGTGGACGTGCTGCACTCCAACCTGTGCTTCCAGTGGATCGACGACCTTGCCGCGCTGTTCGGCGAATGCGCGCGCGTGCTGAAGCCCGGCGGCCTGCTCGCCTTCACCACCTTCGGCCCCGACACGCTGAAGGAACTGCGCGCGGCCTGGGCGGCGGCGGACGGACACTCCCACGTGAGCCGCTTCCTCGACATGCACGACATCGGCGACGCGATGCTCAACGCCGGTCTGCGCGATCCGGTGCTGGACGTGGAGCGCTACACGCTCACCTACAGCGAGCCACGCAAGCTGCTGGAAGAATTGCGCGGCCTCGGCGCCACCCACGCAGATGCCGCGCGCGAACGCCACCTCACCGGCAAGGCCCACTACCGCGCCATGCTTACCGCCTACGAGGCAATGCGCGTGGACGGCCGCATTCCCGCCACCTGGGAAGTGGTGACCGCGCATGCGTGGGGACCGCCGCCCGGACAGTCGCGGCGCATGGCCGGCGGCGGCGAAATGGCCAGCTTCTCGGTGGACAGCCTGCGCGGCTCGCGGCGGCGCTAAGGCGCCGATGATCAAAGCAGGCGATTCACCAGCCTGTCCAGCCGCACGCGGCTGAGACGCCGCAGCAGGCGCCGCACTTCCGGCGGATAGTTACGCGCGCTTTCCAGCGCGTGATGGTCAACCAGCCGCGTGGCGTGCTGACGCAAAGACGCCCACTCCGCTTCGTGCATTGCATGCAGGCGGCGCGAGGGATCGCGCAGCAACAGGCCGTTCTCCAGGTCCAGCGCCCAGGCCCGCGGATTGAGGTTGTGGCCGGTGAGCAGGGCGCAGTCGTCGTCCACGAACAGGCCCTTGAGGTGGTAGCTGTTGCCGCCGTCGCGCCACAACCGGAGGTTCAGCTGGCCGCTGGCGAGCTGGCGCGCATGCGTGCGCGCGAAGCGGCGCAGGTTGTTTTCGTAGAGGTAGGGCAGCAGGCCGATGGTGCGGAAGGGCTGCGTGGGCGGGATGTAGAAGTCATTGGCGGTCTTGTCCCCCACCATGATCTCGACGCTGCAGCCGCGGCGCAGCGCCTGCCCCAGCGCCGCGCGCACCGGGCTCGGCAGATTGAAATACGGCGTGAGCAGCACGATGCGCTGCCGCGCGCCGCGCAGCAGGGCCAGCATGGCATCGTTGAGCGCGTTGTCGGCGCGGCCGAAACCCTTCAGCGGCGTGACGGCCACGGCGCCATCCGGCAACGCCGCCATCGGCACCACGTAACTCGCCTGCTGCAGTTGCTGGCGGAACGTGCGGATCGCCGGGAGCAGTGCGCGCGTCGGCGGCGGATCGGGCAGGTCGAGGCGGCGTACCGCCTCGCTGTCGCGGAAATGCCGCTGCACGAAGGCCGCCATGCTCTCGGCCAGTGCGGCGTCGCGGATGCGATGGCAGCGGTCTAGCCGGTAGCGCCCGTGCTTCGCCAGGTAGACGTCGTTGAGGCTGGCGCCGCTGTACAGCACCGTGTCGTCGAATACGAAACCTTTGAGGTGCAGCACGCCGAACAGTTCGCGGTTCTGCACCGGCACGCCCCACACGCGCACGCCGCCGCCGTGGCGCTGCGCGCAATCGCGGTACATCGCCGCGTTGCCCTGGCTTTTCTGCTTGCCGATGAGGCCGCGCTGGGCGCGATGCCAGTCCACGAAAACGTCGATTTCCAGCCCGGGCTGCCGCGCATGCGCCGCATAGAGCGCCTCCATCACCTCGCGGCCCGCATCGTCGTCCTGCAGGTAGAGCGTCACGATCACGATGCGCCGCGTGGCCTGCGCGATCTGCGCCAGCAACGCCTGGTGGAACGCCTGCGGTCCGTGCAGGGTTCCGACGGCGGTGGCAGGCACGGCGAAGGCGGGCAGCGCCTCGAGCCACGCCCGCGACTTCGGGCGCAGCGGCGAGACGAGGCGTCGCGCGATGCGGCGCGGCGCATTGATCAGCATGTTCATGCGTCAAAGAATAACGAATGCCGGTTGCACGCAGGCAACGGCCATTCGTCACCTGTCTTTGCTGCTGTCGGCTGGCGCCGCATCGTCCTTGAAGCCGCCGCCCAGTGCTTCGACCATGCGCACGGCCAGTTCGGCCTGCCGGCTCTGCAGTACCGCGTCGTTCTGCTCGGCCGTAAGCAGCGTGCGGCGGGCGATCAGCGTGTTCAGCTCCGTGCCCAGCCCGGCCTTGTAGCCGATCTGCGCGTTGTCGTAGGCGCGCTGGGCGTTGTGCAGCACGTCCTGCTGTGTCTGCAGTTGGCTCTGCACCGAGCGCGACAGGCTGAGCAGGTCGGCCACCTGGTTCACCGCGCGCACCAGGGTCTGGTTGTAGCTGGCCACCGCCCCGTCGTACAGCGCATCGCGCGCATCGAGACCGGCGCGCAGGCGCTTGCCGTCGAACAGCGGCAGCGAGAGCGCGGGGCCGACGCTATAGGTGCGCGCGGGCATCTGGAACAGCGGTACGTTGTCGCCCAGCGCGAGAAAACCGGCCATCGCGCTGATGTTGAGGTTGGGCATGAACTGCGCCTTGGCCGCCTTGATGTCCTGCGAGGCGGCTTCCACGCGCCAGCGCGCGGCCACCAGATCGGGGCGACGGCCCAACAGGTTGGCCGTGAGGTCCGGCGGAACCGCCAGCGACACCGGCTTGAGTCCGGCGGGCGCCGCGATCTGCAGTCCGCGGTCCGGCCCCTTGCCCAGCAACACGGCAAGACTGATGCGCGCGCTGTCGATGGCCGCGTCGGCCGCAGCCAGGTGCTGCTGCGCAATGCCGGCTTCGGCGCGCGCCTGCAGCAGGTTGTCGGGCAGGCCCATGCCGCTGGCGACGAGGGTGTGGGTGAGCGCGGCGATGCGGTCCGCGCGCTCGACGTCGCGCTGCGCGATGTCGCGCAACACGAAAGCCTGGCGCAGCTGGATATAGGCCAGCGCGACGTTCGCCGACAGCTGGATGCGCGCGGCACGGCGATCCACTTCCGCGGCGCGGCTGCGGCCCAGCGCGCCTTCCCAAGCGGCGCGCTGGCCGCCCCATAGATCCAGGTTCCAGGAAAAATCCACGCCGGCGCTTTGCATCCACGCGAACGTGCCGACGACCTCCGGCAACACCAGTCCGACTTCCTTCTCGGAAAGCCGCGCACCGGTGGCGGCATAGCTGGCCTCCACGCTGGGATCGCGCGCGGCGTCGAGCGCCCGCGCCTCGGATTGCGCGAGCCGCGCGCGCGCATCGGCCACGGCGAGGCCGGGGTTGTCGTGCAGTGCTTCGGCGATCAGCGCGTCGAGCTGCGGATCACCCAGCGCATGCCACCAATCCCGTTGCGGCCATGCGGCGGGACTGACCTGCACATCGGCGAGGCTCTGCCGCGTCTGCAAGCTGTCCGGCGCGATTTCATGGCCGGTGGGATGTAGGCCGCCGGTAGACGCGCATGCGGCGAGCGCCAGGGTGAGCGCGGCGCAAGCCAGCGTCCGCGGCAAAGGCGGCACGCGCATCACGGCTGCTCCTGTTTCGATGCGCGGTCGTCGTCGCGCGGATGTGCCTCGATGGTCGCGGTCATGCCGGCGACCAGCACACTGCCCGCGGGCATCTTGCTGGCATCGATGTCGATGCGCACCGGGATGCGCTGTGCCAGGCGCACCCAGTTGAAGGTGGGATTCACGTCGGCCAGCTGATCCGGGCTACCGGCGTTGTCGCGATCGGCGATGCCGCGCGCGATGCTGTCGATGCGGCCCTGCAGGCGGATGCCGCCCGCCATCAGGCGCACGTCCACCGGATCGCCCACGCGCAGCTGCGGCAGCTTGGTTTCCTCGAAATAGCCGTAGATGTAGTAGCTGTGGCTGTCCACCAGTGCGAGCTGCTGCGCGCCCGCATTGGCGAAGTTGCCCACGCGCACCTGCACGTTGGTGACGTAGCCGTCCACCGGGGCGCGCACCTGCGTGCGTTCGAAGTTGAGCTCGGCATTCTGCACGGCGACCTGCGCCTGCGCCTGCGCCGACAGCGCCTGGTCACGCGCGGCCCGCGCCTGCTTCAGTGCGGCCTCGGCCTGGTGCCAGGCCGCTTCCGCCGCTTCGGCGGTGGCGATCGAGTTGTCGCGCGTCTCGCTGGACACCACGCTGCCTGCGGGCACCTGCATGCGCCGCTTCGCCTGCGCGCGGTACATCGCATAGTCCGTCTTGCGCGCAGCCACGGCGGCGGTGGCTGCGGCGATGTTGGCGTCGCTGGCCTGCACGCTGGCGCCGGCGGCACCGAGATTGGCGCGGGCCTGCGCCAGCGCGAGCTGGTAGCGCGAGGGATCGATCACCAGCAGCACGTCGCCGCGATGCACGAACTGGTTGTCGCCCACGCGCACCTCGGTGACCAGGCCGGCCACGTCCGGCGCCACCTTCACCACGTCGGCGCGCACGCGGCCGTCGCGCGTCCACGGCGAGTACAGGTAGTGCTTCCACAGTGCGTGGCCAAGCAGGAGGGCGACCAGCACCACGCAGGCGGTGATCAGGAGACGCAGCAGCGAAGTCTTGTTCATGGCTGACTCAACGTAAAAACAACAGGCCGCCCGCCGCGAACAGGCAGGCGAACAGGGCAAGGCGGAACAATGGCGGGTGCCACACGTAGCGATGCAGGCCGTAGCGGCCGATCAATGCGTCCACCAGCAGGATCAGCGGCAGGCAGGCCAGGAAAATCGGCAACAGGCCGGGCACCAGCACGCCGCCGATGGAAATCTCATGGGGCATGGGCGGTCTCCTCGACGGCATGGGCGGCAACCAACGGCGACTCGTCGTCGCGCAGCGCGCCAAGCAACTGGTACAGATGCGTGCGCAACGCAGGAACGGAGGCACAGGCTTCGATCGCGGCGCGCACTTCGTCCTCGGCGTGCTGACGGTGCGTTTCATCCGGCTGGCGATAGAGCTGCGCCACGGCCTGCACCGAGCGTTCCGCCGCCTCGCGCGCCGCGGCCGGCGCATCGCCGGTGCGCAATTGTTCGCGCAGTTCGATCAGCACGCGCCCGCCCTCCTGCACCGCCAATGCCCAGCCCAGCAATGCGCGCGACTGGCGGCTGCCCGGCCGGGTATGCGTGATGACCTGGTGGAACAGGTCGCGACTGGCGCTTTCGAAGCGCCAGCGCAAGCCGTCCAGCGGCGCGGTGGCGGCCTCCACCACCTGCTCGCGCAGCCGGCGGAACTGGCGGCGGCGCTGCCATCCGCTGCCGGTGACGCGCGGCACGAACACGAAGGACACCGCTGCCATCCCCACGCCGACGAGCTGCGCAACGGCATCGTTCAGCGTATGCGAGAGGTCGTACACCATCGGGTTCTTGAGCGCGAGGATGTAGACGATGCCGATCGAGTAGCCACCGCCCACGCCGCTGAATTCGGCATGGGCGTTGAGCCATGGGCCGACGAGCAGCAGCGGCAGGGTCGCCGCGACCAGCATCACGAAACCGTCGCTGCCCGGCAGCAGGCAGTATGCGGCGAAGATGCCCGCCAGCATGCCGGCGGCATAGCCAATCAGCATGTTGAACGCGGAAGCCAGCGGGTTCGGCGCCGCCGCGAGCAGGCCGCTGAAGATGGTGGCCAGCAGCATCGCGCTGGCACCGAAGGGCCAGCCGCTGGCGATCCAGAACACGCTCAGCGCGGTCATGGTGAGGAAGGTGCGCAGCACCGCCACCATGGCGCCGGTGGCATCGGTGCCGCGGCGGAAATGCACGCGCTCGACGCCACCCCGCTGCACCTGCGCGCGCAGCGCCAGTTCCACTTCGACGTAGCCGCACAATTCGTCGAGGAAGCGCTTCAGCAGGGTGGCGCCGGTGTCGAACGCCAGCTGCGCATGGCCCGGCGCCAGCCCGGTGCGCAGTGTCGCCTCCAGCGCCGGCAGCTGCCGTGCACACTCGCGCAGGCGCGGCACCAACACCGCAGGGTCGTGCAGGTCGGCCGGCGCCGTTTCCAGCGCGCCGCCGATGGGACGGTACAGGGCGATCAGCGCATCTACTTCGGCGGTGCGCCCTTCGCGCTGCAAGCGGTTGATGAGATGGTGCAGCGACTGGAAGCTGGTCGCCGCGGCCATGTTGTGCTGGTTGAGCAGGCGCATGCGCGCGCTGCGCGCACGGACTTCCGGATCCTCGAAGATCACCGAGGCGCGCATGTCCTCCAGCTGGACCGCGGCACGCACGAAGCGCAGATGCGCCTGCGCCATCGCCTCGCGCGGGATGGCGCCGCCGGTCGAGCCACGCACGAAGTCGATGAAATTGGCGAAATGCGCGCGCGCGTTCTGCCGCAGCGCGAGGCGTAGCCGATCCGGGAACAGCAAGTCGCTGACCACGGTGGACACCAGGATGCCCAGCATCACCTCGCTCACGCGCATCAGCGCCGAATCGAACACCCCGAGCGGATTGGCCGCCGCCGGCAACGCCACGATGGCCGCCGTGTAGCCGGCCAGCACGAAGCCGTAGGACATGAAGTTGCGGTACAGCGTGGCGCCGCCGGCGCACAGCGCCACCCACAGCGACAGGCAGGGCAGGAACAATTCGCGCTGCTGCGGGAACGCGCACATCAGGGCCAGCCCGAACGTGCTTCCGCACAAGGTGCCGATCGCGCGATAGAAACTTTTGGCCAGCACCATGCCGCTCTGCGGATGCATCACGATGCCCACCGTGATCATCGCGGTGGACGGTGCCTCCAGCCGCATCCACATCGCCAGCCACGCGGCCAGGTATACCGCCAGTACGGTCTTGGCCACGAACAGCCAGGCCCGCCCCTCGCCCGCGAACACTTCCGCCAGCGTCGGCCAACGGTTCGCCGAGGGTTCCAAAGGGGTCGATGCCGCCGCCATCGCTCAATCCTGCTCCAGCTGGGTGAGGAACTTCTTGAGCAGGCGCTCCAGTTGTGCCGTCTCGGCAGGTTTCAGGCCAGCCGTCTGGCGCTCCAGCAACGCGCAGATCGACGGCATGAACTCGTCGATCATCGCCAGTCCCGCACGGCTCAGGCTCAGGCTGACCTTGCGCCGGTCCGCGTCGCTCGCGGTGCGTTCGACCAGCCCCTTGTCGCAGAGGCTGTCCGCAAGCCGCGTGATGTTGGCCGACTTCTCGCCCGCTGCCTCGGCCAGCTGCGAGGGGTTCAACGTATAGCCCTCGGTGCCGTACAGCATCATCAGGATGTTGTACTCCGGATGGCTGATGCCCCATGGCTTGAGGGTGGCGTTGGCAGCGTCGTGCACGCGCTTGTGCAGATGCTTTACCAGCCGCACCAGCACCGCCGGCTCGCGCGGGAATGCGGGCTGGCGTCGGCAGGTGACGGCGAGGCGCTGTTCGGTGGGGGCGAAGCTGTTCATGGGCGGGCGCAACCGTTGATGTCTCTGTATTTATTTCATATATGAAATATATGGTAATGAATTTTATGCCCGGAACGGCTGGCCTGCAAGCACCCCTGCCGACCTTCACTTCCGCACCTCGGCGGCCGAAGGCCATGATCGTCGCCGGTTCGACACGCCAATCGCGGGTTCGCGCCATCCGCGCCGATCCGCCCCATACGGAGGAGATGCGATGAAACGCTGGTTGCTCGTTGGGTTTTCCGGCCTGCTGCTGGGCGCCGCTGGCGGCGCCATGGCCGACGAAGGCATGTGGACGCTGGACCACCTGCCGGTGAAACAGATGCAGCAACGCTACGGCTTCACTCCCACGCAGCAGTGGATCGACCTGGTGCAGCACGCGGCAGTGCGCCTGGCGGAAGGCTGCTCCGGATCGTTCGTCTCCGCCAACGGCCTGGTGATGACCAACCACCATTGCGCCAACAGCTGCCTTTCCCAGCTTTCCGGCACTGGCCACAACTACATGTCCGACGGCTACGTGGCGATGAAGCAGGAAGACGAGCCGAAGTGCCCCGATGTGGAGCTCAACCAGCTGGAGAAGATCACCGATGTCACCGACCAGGTGAACGCCGCGACCAGCGGCAAGCAGGGCGCCGAGCGCATCAAGGCCGAGCGCGCGGTCAGCAGCAAGCTGGAAAAGGAATGCGTCGCCGGCGATGCCAAGACCTGGCGCTGCGACGTGGTGACGCTGTACCACGGCGGCCGTTACGCGCTGTACAAGTACCGCCGCTACCAGGACGTGCGCCTGGTATTCGCGCCGGAGCAGAGCATCGCCTTCTTCGGCGGCGATCCCGACAACTTCAACTTCCCGCGCTACGACCTCGACGTCACCTTCTTCCGCGCCTACGTCGACAACAAGCCGGCGAAGACCCCGCAGTTCCTGCAGTTCGATCCGCACGGGCCCAAGGCCGGCGAGATGACCTTCGTCGTCGGCAACCCCGGCTCGACCCAGCGCGAGACGCCCTGGCTGCAGCTGTCGGCCATGCGCGACGACATGCTGATCCCGTTCTACGGCTACCTGTCCGACCTGCGCGGCGTACTGTGGCAGTACGGCCGTGCCGGCGCGCAGCAGGCCAAGGAAGCACAGGACATGCAGTTCGGCATCGAGAACACGCTGAAGGTGTTCAACGGCTGGCTGGAAACGCTCACCAACGAAAGCTTCATCGCGCAGAAGCAGCAGGACGACGCCGCGCTGCGCGACTGGATCGCCGCCGACCCGGCGCGCCGCGCGAAATACGGCGATCCGTGGGCCGACCTGGCCAAGGCCCAGCAACGCGGCAAAGAACTGCAGGACCGCTACAACATGATCGCCGGCGGCCGCGGCTTCGGCGTGGGCACCGAGTTGTTCGCCGATGCGATGACCCTGGTGCGCGGCGCCGCCCAGCGCGCCAAGCCCGATGCCGAACGCCTGCCGCAGTACCGCGATGCCAACCTGCCCGCGGTGGAGCAGTCGCTGGAAGCGAAGGTGCCGGTGTACCCCGAGTTCGAACGCACCATGATGGCCTGGTCGATGGAGAAGATGCGCCAGATCCTCGGCGCCGACGACGCCTTCGTGCACCAGACGCTGGGCAAGCAGTCGCCCGACGAACTGGCCACCACGCTGGTGAACGGCACCAAGCTCGCCGACCCGGCGGTGCGCAAGCAGCTGTGGGACGGTGGCGAGAAGGCCATCGAAGCATCCACCGATCCGATGATCATGTTCGTACGCGGGATCGAACCCACCGCGACCCAGCTGCGCAAGCAGTACGAGGATGAGGTGCAGGCGCCCACCACCAAAGCCGACGAGGCGATCGCCCAGGCCCGCTTCGCGCGCGAAGGCACCAGCAACTACCCCGACGCCACCTTCACCCTGCGCCTGTCGTACGGCAAGGTGGCCGGCTGGAAGGAAGGCGACCATGAAGTGCCGCCGTTCACCGACTTCGCCGGCGCCTACAACCGCGCCACCGGCGCCGACCCGTTCAAGCTGCCGGACAGCTGGATCAAGGCGAAGGGCTCGCTGGATCTGTCCACGCCGTTCGACTTCGTCACCGACAACGACATCATCGGCGGCAACTCCGGCAGCCCGGTGATCGATCGCGACGGGCATGCGGTGGGCCTGGTCTTCGACGGCAACATCCATTCCATCGGCGGCGACTTCGTTTACGACGGCAGCAACAACCGCACGGTGGCGGTGGACACCGCCGCCTTGATGGAAGCGGTCCGCAAGATCTACGGGCTGCCGCGACTGGCGGACGAACTGGCCAACGGGCATCTGTGACACCCGCCGGTGCGCGGGCTGGTACCGCGCACCGGTCTGAAGCATCTCTTTGCGATCGTCCTTGATCGCGAGGATCAAACGGGCGGCCATCCATGGCCGCACTCTTCATTCTTTGCGATCGTCCTTGATCGTGAAGATCAAATGGGCGGCCATCCATGGCTGCACTCTTCAACAAAAACGCGAAGGGCGCCGCTGGCGCCCTTCGTTCTTTCTCACGACGGCAAGGTGCGGCTCAGTTGCCCTTGACCGGGAAGGTCTGCGCGCCGCCACCCTGCGGCGGCTGGGGCTGTCCCGGCGCGTTGGCGGGCTGGATGACGCGCGAGCCGCACTGGTAGGCACCCCAGGGCTGCGAGCCGTCGCTGGGGTCGGCCAGTGGCTTGATGGTGTCCGCGTGCATGGTGGCGGCCTCGTTGCGCGCCATCACCTGCAGCTCGTCGCGCACCTTGATGTCGTTGCGGTCCACCGGACCTACGTGATCCATCACCGAGACGGTGATCTTGCCGAGATCGCGGCAACCCGAAACGTCGCCGTTCCATGCCGTGCGCACGTTCTGCGAGGCCGGCGTGGGGTTGATGCCCCAGGTGCAGGCGCCGAGCAACAGGGCGGGAACGATCAACAGCACGGTCTTGCGCATTGGACGACTCCGAAGTCGGAATGAAGAAAGGCCGGACGGCGAACCGTCCGGCCTCCATGCTAACGCGCGATGCTTGACCGCGTCTGTACGCGCGCCAGGGCCGCCGGGCGCGCCCTCGGCGCCAAGCGCCAACGCTTTCCAGGGCTGAAACGCACGCCGCGACGCTTCGTTCCGCCGCAAGCCCCCGCGATCGCCCCCGGACACCCCCGGACACCCCCGGCAACTGTCCGCTTCGCCTGTCCGACCGTCCGCGGACAAACGACCCGTTGCCGGAACCCATTCTTAAATTCTTTTTATTTCAATCACTTGAAGTCTGTTTTCGGCTTGGCACGCGGATTGCTCTGAGATAACTGCGGAAACAACCCACCCAAGTCGGAGAGACGCCATGAAATACGAGAACCTGATGTTGCGCGGCCTGTTCGCTGCCTGCCTGCTGGTCTGCACCTCGGTGCTGGGTTCGATGCTGATGGCCTTCCCTGCAGCCGCCCAAGGGGCCGCTTCCGGCAGCGTCACCAGCGCCCTGCTGGCCAGCCCCGCTCACTGCGCCCTGCCTGCCGATGGCGTGATCTGCCCGCGCCTGCCGGGCTGAGCCCACCCTTCCCATCACGACTTACTTCCCGAGGAGATCGCCATGAAATACGAAACCCTGATGCTCAGCACCCTGTTCGCCGCCTGCCTGCTGGTCTGCACTTCGGTGCTGGGCTCGATGCTGGTCACCCAGCCGGCCAACGCCCATGCCGTAGCGACCACCAGCAGCGCCTGCACGACGATTTCGTCCTGCGCAGCGGTGCGCGGCTGATCGCCGGCACGATTGGCCTGCGTGCCCCCGCGCACGCGATAATCGCCGGATGCTGCATGTCATCCTGTTCCGTCCCGAAATTCCGCCGAACACCGGCAACGCCATCCGCCTGTGCGCCAACACCGGCGCCACACTGCACCTGATCCGCCCCCTGGGCTTCGAGCTGGACGATGCGCGCCTGCGCCGCGCCGGCCTCGACTATCACGAATACGCCCGCGTGAAGGTGCACGACAGCCTCGACGATTGCCTCGCCACCATCGGCCGGCCACGCGTGTTCGCCTTCACCACCCGCGGCCACGTGCGTCATGTCGATGTGGACTACACCGACGGTGACGCGCTGCTGTTCGGCTGCGAAACCGCCGGCCTGCCGGGCGACGTGCTGGACACTATCCCCGAAGCGCAGCGGCTGCGCCTGCCGATGCAGCCGGGCAGCCGCAGCCTCAACCTTTCCAATACCGTCGCCGTGGCGGTGTACGAGGCGTGGCGGCAACTCGGGTTCGATGGCGCGGGCGCATAGAAACGATCCCGCAGGCAACAGGCGGCGGTCACGCCGCTACAATCACGCGATGACCTCGCCCATCCCCAACGCCTGGCTGCCCACGCCGCTGCGCAAGCTCGCCGGACGCGCGCTGGAAACCGCGCTCAACCACACGCTGTCGCTGGACCCCGACACACAGCAGAAGCTCGCCGGCATGAACGGCCGCCGCGTACTGCTGCATCTGCGCGGGCCGGAACTGGCACTGGCCGTGACCGTGGAAGACGGCCGCCTGCGCGTCGGGCCACCGGACGATGGCGAAACCGCCGCCAGCACGCTGCGCGTGGCGGCCACGCCGGGCAGCCTGCTGGCGATGGCGCTGCGTCGCGGCGACGACGGCGTGGCGCCGGGCAAGGTGGAGATCGCCGGCGACGCCGACCTCGCGCGGCGGCTGGAAAAACTCGCCTCGCAATTCGCTCCCGATTTCGAGGAAGCTTTCGCGCGCACCTTCGGCGACGTGCTCGGCGTGCCGCTGGCGCGTGCCGTGCGCAAGGCGCTGGTGCATGCGAAGGAAACTGCCGGCCATCTCACCGAGGACGGTGCCGCCTGGCTGCGCGACGAATCGCGCATCGCGCTGGCGCCCGGCGAGGCGGAAGCCTTCCTCGACGGCGTGGACACGCTGCGCGAGCGCAGCGAGCGGCTGGAGGCCAGACTGGCCAGACTGGAAGCACGCCTCAAGGGCACGCGCAAAGGAGTCGGCGCGTGACCTCGCTTGCCGTCGTTCCGCGCCTGCTGCGCGTCGCCGTCGTGCTGCTGCGCTACCGGCTCGACGAGCTGGTGGACGCCGCCCACCTGTTCCGCCCGCTGAAGCTGGTGCGCCCGCTGCTGGGCCGCCCTGCCGTGGACGTGCGCAACCTGCCGCGCGGCGCGCGACTGCGGCTTGCGCTCACCGCGCTGGGGCCGATCTTCGTCAAGGCCGGCCAGGTGCTGTCCACGCGCCGCGACCTCGTGCCTGGAGACATCGCCGACGAGCTGGCGCTGCTGCAGGACCAGGTGCCGCCGTTCCCCGGTGGCGAAGCGCGCGCCATCGTCGAGCGCGAGCTGAAAGCGCCCATCGGCAGCCTGTACGCCTATTTCGACGAGACACCGCTGGCTTCCGCCTCCATCGCGCAGGTGCACGCCGCCACGCTGCCCGACGGCCATGCCGTGGTGGTGAAGGTGCTGCGTCCCGGCATCGACGCGCAAATCGCGCGCGACGTGAAGCTGCTGCAATCGCTGGGTGCGCTGGCGAACCGCTGGCACCCCAACGCCGACAAGATCCGCCCGCTGGACGTAGTGGCCGAAGTCGAGAAGATGCTGGAGAACGAGCTGGACCTGCAGCGCGAAGGCGCCAGCGCCAGCCTGCTCCGCCGCAACTTCGCCAGCGGCGTCGACCTCTACGTGCCCGAGGTGTACTGGGACCTGACCGCGCAGCGCGTGCTCACGCTGGAACGCGTGCACGGCATCAGCAGCGACGACGTCGCCGCCATCGATGCCGCCGGCATCGACCGCAAGGCACTCGCCGCCAAGGGCGTGCGGGTGTTCTACGAACAGGTGTTCCGCGACAACTTCTTCCACGCCGACGCCCACCCCGGCAACATCTGGGTCGACGCCACGCGTCCCACCGAACCGCGCTTCATCGCGCTGGACTTCGGCATCATGGGTTCGCTGCCCGAGGCCGACCAGTACTGGCTGGCGCAGAACTTCATCGCGTTGTTCGAACGCGACTACGCGCGCATCGCCAAGCTGCATGTCGATGCCGGCTGGATGCCTTCCACCGTGCGGCTGGACGAACTGGAAGCCGCCGTGCGCACGGTGTGCGAACCCTATTTCACCCGCCCGCTGTCGCAGATCTCGCTGGCCGAACTGGTGGTGAAGCTGTTCCAGACCGCGCGCCGCTTCGAGCTGACCCTGCAGCCGCAGCTGATCCTGCTGCAAAAGACCCTGCTCAACATCGAAGGCGTGGGCCGCATGCTCGATCCCGAGATCGACATCTGGGCAGTGGCGCATCCGGTGCTCAAGCGCATCCTGCGCGAGCGCTATAGCCCGCTGCGCACCCTGCGCGAAGTGCGCAGGCGGCTGCCCGAATGGTTCCACCTCGCGCCGCAGCTTCCCGAGCTGGTGCGCGATTCGCTGGAACGCATCGCCCAGGGCGAACACCGCCTGCTCGCCGATGTGGACACGCTCAGCCATCAGCGCCACCTCATGCGCCGGTTGCTGCGCATGATCGCGTGCAGCGCGTTCGGCGCCACGCTGATCCTCTGCGCCACCCTGTTGTGGGCGCTGGCGCCGCAGCATGGCTTCTGGCTGCCGGCCGGCATGGGCGTGGCCGGCGTCGCGGCGTTCGCCTTCGGCTGGTGGCGCCGTTCCTGACTTTTCCTCCTGCTCGCGGCGGCCGAAGCGGCGACTCCGCTCCCTTGCCTGCGTGACAAGATTTCGCGACGAGATTCATGTCCCCCATTGAAATCCTCCACCAGGACGACGCGCTCATCGCGGTGAACAAGCCCGCGGGTTTGCCCGTGCACCGTTCGGCGATGGTGAACGACGCCGAGCAATACCTGGTGGACGTGCTGCGCGAACAGGTGGGCGGCAACGTGTACCTCGCGCACCGCCTCGACCGTGCCACCAGCGGCGTGCTGCTGGTAGCACGCAGCAGCGACATCGCCGCTGCGCTGGGCGAGCAGTTCATGGGCCGCGATGTGCACAAGCAGTACCTTGTGGTGGTGCGCGGCTGGCCCGAACCGGGGGAAGGCGTGGTCGACTACGCGCTGCCCGGCTCGCGCGAAACCGGCCCGCGCCGCGAAGCACGCACAAGCTACCGCCGGCTCGCCACCGTCGAGGTGCCGATCGAGCTCGGCCGCTATCCGCAACAGCGCTATGCCCTGCTGCTGGCCGAGCCGGAAACCGGCCGCTTCCGCCAGATCCGCAAGCACCTCGCGCACATCCACCATCCGGTGATCGGCGATTGCCAGCACGGCCGTGGCGACCACAACCGCCTCTACAAGCAGCACTTCGCCTGCCATCGCATGCTGCTGCACGCGTGGAAGCTGGATTTCAGGCACCCGGTGAGCGGCGCGGCGATGACGCTGCAGGCGCCGCTGGATCACGAATACGCCGGTGTTCTCGAACGCTTCGGCTGGACGCTACCCGTACCCACGGTGCGTTCGGCCTGAGCGCTGCGGACAGCGTCGAAGGACGGGATGCGCGAACCATCGGTGCGATGGCCGCCCGAACGGACTCACGACCCGCGCCATCCCCTACACTCCGCGCATGCTGACCATCAGCCGCACCCTTGCCCTGCCCGAATCCGAACTGGTCGAGCGCTTCCTGCGCGCCGACGGCCCGGGCGGCCAGCACGTGAACCGCACCGAGAGCGCGGTGGAGCTGCGTTTCGACGTGGCGCGCTCGCCCACCCTGCCGGAGCCGTTGCGCGAACGTCTGCTGGCGCGGCGCGACCGTCGCCTCACCGACGACGGCGTGCTGGTGATCCAGGCGCGCCGCTTCCGCGACCAGGGCCGCAACCGCGAGGACGCGCGCGAACGGCTGGTCGAAATCGTCCGCGCCGCGCAGGTGGTGCCAAAGAAGCGCGTAGCCACCAAGCCCACGCGCGCCTCGAAGGAGCGCCGCCTCGCCGGCAAGCAGCAGCGCGGCAAACTGAAGCAACTGCGCGCGAAGAAGCCGGGACTCGAATGAAGGGAAGCGTTCTCGCGCCGGCGCAACTGCCGCCGCATATGCCGCACCTACGCGACGGCTGGCGCCGCAGGCTGTGCCGCAACGTGCTGCAGCTGTGCGGCTGGAGCCTGGTCGGCAATTTCCCCGACGTGCCGAAGCTGGTGCTGATCGCCGCACCGCATTCCTCGTGGTGGGACGGCATCTGGGGCCTGCTGATGAAGGCCGCGATCGGCGCCGACGTGCACTTCATGGCCAAGCGCGAACTGTTCCGCGGCCCGCTGGGCGCGCTGCTCGTCAAGCTCGGCGGCATCCCCATCAATCGCGGCGCCGCTGCAGGCATGGTCGAACAGACGATCGACCGCTTCGGTCGCGAGTCCACGCTGTGGCTGGGCATCGCGCCCGAAGGCACGCGCCGCCACATGCCGCGCTGGAAAACCGGCTTCTGGCGCATCGCCCACGGTGCCGGCGTGCCGGTGTTTCCCGTCGCCTTCAACTACCCCGACAAGACCATCCGGCTCGGCCCCTTGCTCGACACCACCGACGACATGGCGGCCGACATCGAACGGCTGCGCGCGTTCTATGCGCCGTTCCAGGGCAAGTACCACGGAATATGACGCCATGCTCGGCATCCAGCACTACGACGCCTTCCTGCTCGCCTGCATCGCGCTGAACCTCACACCGGGGCTCGACACGTTCTACATCCTCGCGCGCAGTGGTCGCGAAGGCCATGCGGTGGGCCTGGGCGCCGCCTTGGGCATCAACGCCGGCTGCGTGGTGCATACGCTGGCCGCCGTGCTCGGCCTGTCGGCGCTGCTGATGACTTCGGCGCTGGCTTTCGCGGTGCTGAAATACCTCGGCGCGGCCTACCTGGTATGGATCGGCCTGCGCATGCTGCTCAGTCGGCAGCACGAACGCAGGCCGACACAAACGCGCGGCACCGGCTTCGTCGCCGCGTTCCGCCAGGGCATGCTCACCAACGTGCTGAACCCGAAGGTGGCGCTGTTCTACCTTGCCTTCCTGCCGCAGTTCGTTTCGCTGCGTGCGCTCCATCCGCAACTCGGCTTGCTTGTGCTGGGCGCCAGCTTCATCGCCACCGGGCTTGTCTGGTCGATGGTGCTGGCCATGGCGGGTGGGCGCATCCACCGCCTGCTGCAACGCAAGCAGCAGGTCGGACAGTGGATGGACCGCGTCTGCGGCGTGGTGCTGCTGGGCTTCGGCCTGAAGCTGGCGTTGCAACGGCAAGGCTGAGGCTCTGCGCCCGCCTAGCGCTCCGAGTGCCCCGGCTCGTCGTAGTCGCGATGCGTGAGCAGTCCCGGCCGTATCAGGTCGATGAAGGCGCGCGCTTCGGCGCTGAGGAACTTGCCCTTGCGCATCACCACGCCGTAGCTGCGCTGCGGGAACCAGCGCTGCATGTTGCGCACGACCAGACGCTCGCGGTCGGCATCGGTGATGCAGATGCCGGTGACGATGGATATCCCTAAGCCCATCGCCACGTATTCCTTGATGACGTCCCAGCCACCCACTTCGATGGCGACGTGGTAGGGAACCTGGTTCTGCTGGAACACCAGGTCCACCAGGCGGTACGTGGATAGCCGCTGCGGCGGCAGGATCAGGCCGTAGGGCGAGAGATCCGCCAGCGCCAATTCCTCCTTCTCCGCCAGCGGATGCCCTGGCGGCAGGATCAGCATGGGGTCGTACTGGCGCACCGGCGCCCAGGCGATGTCGTGCGGCACATCCAGCATCGAGCCCACGGCTAAGTCGGCCTTGTCCTCGCGCAGCATCGCCATGCCGTCCTTGCCGGTGACATTGGCGAGCTGCAGGTGCACGGCGGGGTAGCGTTCGCGGTAGCGGCGCACCAGCTCCGGCAGCAGGTACTGGATGGTGGAGGTGCCGGCGGCGATGGTGAGCCTGCCGGCGGTGAGGCCCTGCACCTTGGCCTGGAAATCGCGGTCGAGGTTGTCCCAGCCCTCCACCAGCGGACGGGCTAGTTCGTACAGCGCCTCGCCCGCATCGGTGAGGTTGATGCGGCGGCGGCGCCGCTCCAGCAGGGCCACGCCCAGTTCGCGCTCCAGCGCCTGCAACTGCAGGCTCACCGAAGGCTGGGACAGGTACAGCGCTTCCGCTGCGCGGCTCAGCGTGCCCAGTTTCACCGTGGCCACGAAGGCGCGCAGCTGCTTGTGACGATTGCCCTTGTAGTAGAAACGGACGGCTTCGCCGCCCGAACCATGCGCAGGCGTACGCTTCTTCGCTGCACTACGGCGCGGTTTTTGGGGCGATTTCGCCGTCTTGGCTGGGGCTTTTCGTTCTGTCACATCAATGATTTAAAGAAAATATTGATAATAACAATATCAAAAATTGAAATATTTAGTTTGTCAAACTTGAAATCGATGGCCTAGTTTCGAGTCGTCCAACGACCGGAGCCACCCATGGCCATGCCCCGCGAACGCCTCGCCACCGAAGCCGTGCAGCTGCACGGTCAGCCCAGCCCCGCCCAGCGGGAGGTCCTCGACCCGCAGGCGCTGGCCTTCCTGGCCGATCTGCACCACCGCTTCGACGGCCGCCGCCGCGAGTTGCTGGCCGCCCGCCGCGAACGGCAGGCGCGCTGGGACGCCGGCGAGCTGCCGGATTTCCGCACCGACACCGCCGCGATCCGCGAATCGGAATGGACCGTCGGCCCGATCCCGCCCGCGCTGCGCGACCGCCGCGTGGAGATCACCGGGCCGGTGGAGCGCAAGATGATCATCAACGCGCTGAACTCCGGCGCGAAGGTGTTCATGGCGGACTTCGAGGATTCCTCCGCGCCCAGCTTCGCCAACCAGCTGGACGGCCAGCTCAGCCTGCGCGACGCGGTCGCCGGCAAGCTGGACTACACCTCGCCCGAGGGCAAGCACTACCGCGTGGGCGCGAATCCGGCGGTGCTGGTGGTGCGCCCGCGCGGCTGGCACCTGCCCGAACGCCACATCACGGTGGACGGCGAAACCATGGCTGGCGCGCTGGTGGACTTCGGCCTGTACGCCTTCCACAACGCACGCGCCCTGCAACGTCGCGACCTCGGCCCCTATTTCTACCTGCCCAAGCTGGAATGCATGGAGGAGGCCGCGCTGTGGGATGCGGTGATGACGCATGCGGAAACCGAACTGGACCTGCCGCCCGGCAGCATGAAGGTGACCGTGCTGATCGAGACGCTGCCCGCCGCGTTTCAGATGCACGAGATCCTGCATGCGCTGCAGTCGCGCGCCGTGGGCCTCAACTGCGGGCGCTGGGATTACATCTTTTCCTACCTGAAGACCCTGCGCGGCCATCGCGACCGCCTGCTGCCCGAGCGCGGCCAGGTGCTGATGACGGTGCCGTTCCTCAAGGCGTATTCGGAGCTGCTGATCCAGACCTGCCACCGGCGCGGCGCGTTCGCGATGGGCGGGATGGCGGCACAGATCCCGATCAAGGGCGACGCGGCCGCCAACGAAGCCGCGCTGGCCAAGGTGCGCGCCGACAAGCTGCGCGAAGTGAAGGCCGGCCACGACGGCACCTGGGTGGCGCACCCCGCGCTGGTGCCGGTGGCGCAGGCGGTGTTCGACGAATACATGCCCGAGCCGAACCAGCGCGACGTGGAGCGCGACGACGTGCGCGTGGGCCGCGAGCAGCTGCTCGCGCCGTGCCCGGGCACCATCACCCGCGCCGGCTTCGACAACAACGTCGAGGTCTGCCTGCGCTACACGGCCGCATGGCTGGACGGCCAGGGCTGCGTGCCCATCCATCACCTGATGGAAGACGCCGCCACCGCCGAGATCGCCCGCGCGCAGCTATGGCAGTGGCTGCATCACGGCAAGCTGGAGTTTCCCGACCACGCGTCGATCGACTTCGCGCTGTTCGACCACGCGCTGGCCACGCACGCCCATCGCCTGCGCGACAGCGACGTGCCCGGCGCGGCGCGCGTGGACGCCGCCGCACGGCTGCTGCGCGAACTGATCCACGCCGACGCACTGGCCGATTTCCTCACGCTGCCCGCGTACGAACAGCTCGCCTGAATCCACCAGAGAAGCGAACGCCGCTTCGTGATGCCTGATTTGCGACAACCCTCAGCCCACGGATCCCGTTCGCACTGAGCGCAGCTTGCGACAGCAAGCGGAGTCGAAGCGTCCGATCCCTTCGACTCCGACTCTGCTGGCCTACGCCCAGGACGAACGGCAACGACACCCGAAGTTTTACAGCCTCGCATTCACCGGAGCCACGCCATGAAGACTCATCTGCCCACCGTCGAACAGCTCGAACTCGACTGGAACAACAACCCCCGCTGGGCCGGCATCCGCCGCAACTACGGCGCTGCCGACGTGGTGCGCCTGCGCGGCACCGTGGCCGTCGAGCACTCGCTGGCTCGCCATGGCGCCGAGCGTCTGTGGAAGAGCCTGCACGAAGAGGACTTCGTCAACGCGCTGGGCGCGCTCACCGGCAACCAGGCGATGCAGCAGGTGAAGGCCGGCCTGAAGGCCATCTACCTCTCGGGCTGGCAGGTCGCCGCCGATGCCAACCTCGCCGGCGAGATGTATCCCGACCAGTCGCTCTACCCCGCGAACTCCGTGCCGCAGGTGGTGAAGCGCATCAACAACACCCTGCTGCGCGCCGACCAGCTGCACCACGCCGAGGGCCAGGACGGCGTCGACTGGCTGGCGCCCATCGTGGCCGATGCCGAGGCCGGCTTCGGCGGCGTGCTCAACGCCTTCGAGCTGATGAAGGCGATGATCGAGGCCGGCGCCGCCGGCGTGCATTTCGAGGACCAGCTCGCCAGCGTGAAGAAGTGCGGCCACATGGGCGGCAAGGTGCTGGTGCCCACCCGCGAAGCGGTGGACAAGCTCACCGCCGCGCGCCTCGCCGCCGACGTGGCCGGCGTGCCCACCCTGATCGTGGCGCGCACCGATGCCGATGCCGCCGACCTGCTCACCTCCGACATCGACGACAACGACAAGCCCTTCGTCACCGGCGAACGCACCGTCGAGGGTTTCTTCCGCGTGCGCGCCGGACTGGCCCAGGCGATCAGCCGCGGCCTCGCCTACGCGCCCTACGCCGACCTGGTGTGGTGCGAGACCAGCAAGCCGAACCTGGAAGAGGCGCGGCAGTTCGCCGAAGCGATCCACCAGCAGTTCCCCGGCAAGCTGCTCGCCTACAACTGTTCGCCCAGCTTCAACTGGAAGAAGAACCTCGACGACAGCACCATCGCGAAATTCCAGCGCGAACTGGGCGCGATGGGCTACAAGTTCCAGTTCATCACGCTGGCCGGTTTCCACAGCCTCAACTACGGCATGTTCGACCTGGCGCACGGCTACGCGCGCCGCCAGATGAGCGCCTTCGTGGAACTGCAGGAAAGAGAGTTCGCCGCCGCCGAGCGCGGCTTCACCGCGGTGAAGCACCAGCGCGAGGTGGGCACAGGCTACTTCGACGCGGTGACGCAGGCGATCCAGCAGGGACAGTCGTCGACCACGGCATTGAAGGGGTCGACGGAAGAAGCGCAATTCGCGCGCCATGCGGCGGCGTGAGAAAACGAGGGCGTAGCAATCGGCGGCGGGGAAAGAGGGAATGCGAGGTACACCTGTCTTGGCATTTCCTCTCCCGCTTGCCGCTCTTCCTCATCCCACATCCTGTTCCAGCGGAGGCACCAGGGCAATCACCGTCCAGCCCGGCCTCGGCTCCAGTTCGCGCTTGGTCGAGGCCACACGCAACGCGCCTTTCTCTTCCACGCCGAACAGCAGCACGCTGTCCGGCCCGTACTCCTCGATGAAGCGCGACCAGTCGAACGCGGCGCTGAGCCGCGTGGTCTTGATGCGCCAGCCGCGTGCGAGCAGATCCGCGAAACGCGCGTGCGTCATCGCTTCGTCGAACAGCGGCGGCGCCAGCAGCTTGTCGGCCAGCGCGGCGCGGTCGGTATTCTCTTCCGGCGCGAGCACGCGCAGGCGGTAGACCTTGGTGCGGCCGAACTCCTGCCGGTAATGCACGCAGGCCAGCGTGTTGCGTTCGCGGTGCACGGACATCGCCAGCAGGCGGCCGATGCCGGCGAGATCGAGATTGCGCTCCGCATGCGTCGAGGCCGGATTGCCGAAAAAGGTGTTCAACCCTTCCATGCGTGCCCGCCGGATACCGTCGTGGTCGTCGTCCGCCAGCACTACGCGGAAACCCGCTTCGTGCAGCGCCATGCCTACGCCGCGCGCCACCGCGTCGGAACCGAAGATCAGCACGCCGCGCGGCTCGGGATCGGCCACCTTCAGCCACAGCGCCAAGGGCCGCGCCGTGGCGCTCTGCAGGACCACGGTGCCGATGATGAGGATGAACACCAGCGGCACCAGCGCCTGGGCACCCGCCACGCCCAGCGCCTGCAACCGCAGCGCGAACAGGGCCGACACCGAGGCCGCCACGATGCCGCGCGGCGCCACCCAGCCGATCAGCGCACGCTCGCGCCAACTCAACCCGCTACCCAGGCTGGCCACCAGCACGCTGAGCGGCCGCACCAGGAACTGCGCGATGAGGAAGATCACCGCGCCTTTCCACAGCAGGTCGCCTGGCAGCGGCCACGGCAACCGCGCTGCCAGCAGGATGAACAGCAACGACACCAGCAAGGTGGTGAGGTGCTCCTTGAAGTCGAGGATGTCGTCGACATGCACATCGCGCATGTTGCCCAGCGCGATACCCATGATCGTCACGGTAAGCAGGCCCGAGTCGTGTGCCAGCCAATTGGAAAGCGTGAAAGCCAGCAACACCACGGCCAGCACGCCGAAGTTCTGCAGGTATTCGGGAATCAGCTGGCGCCGCAGCAGCAGGCCCAACAGCCACGCCGCCAGCGCGCCCACCGCTACACCGCACAGCACAGTGCCGAGGAACACGCTGAGCGCGTGGCCTTCCTTGCGCGACACCACCACTTCGTAGATCAGCACCGCGAACAAGGCGCCCAGCGGGTCGATCACGATGCCTTCCCAGCGCAGCGCATTGGCGATGCGGGCGTTCGGCTGCAGCGTGCGCAGCATCGGCGCGATCACGGTAGGTCCGGTGACACACGTGAGCGCACCGAACAGGAATGCGATCGGCCACGCCAGTGCGGCCACCAGGTGCGCGGCCGCGGCCAGCAGCAGCAAGGCGAGCAACGCGCCATAGCTCACCAGCCCGCGCACCACGCCGCCAATGCCGGGCAGCTCGTGGAAGCGCAGCGTGAGGCTGCCTTCGAACAGGATCAGCGCCACCGCCAGCGACACCATGGGAAACAACAGATCGCCCAGCAGGGCATCCGGTCGCAACAGACCGAGCATCGGCCCCAGCAAGAGGCCGGCCAGCAGCAGAAACACGATCGCCGGCAGCTTCGCCCGCCATGCCAGCCACTGGCACAGGAAGCCGATCACCAGCATGCCGGTCAGCACGAGGCCCGGTTCGATGCTCATCGCGATCCTTGGTCTGCGTTGCGGACCTTTATCGGAACACGCCGCCGAGCGACGCGTCCAGACAGCCCATCCAGGACGGGCTCAAGGACCCGGCCACGCATCCCTGATGCGCCCGTCAGAAGCGGCGATATTGCAACGCCTCGGCAAGATGCTCGCGCTCAAGCAGGGCCGCGCCGCCATCGATGTCGGCGATGGTGCGCGCCACGCGCAATATCCGATGGTAGGCGCGCGCGGACTGGCCCAGCCTCTCCAGCGCCTGTTCGTACCAGCGCCTTTCGGCCGGCCCCAGCGCGCAGTCGCGCTCCAGTTCGCGATGGCTGATCTCCGCGTTCGGCCGTCCCGCGCGCATCAGCGCATGACGCCGTGCATTGAAAACGCGGGCCCGCACCGTGGCGGAATCCTCGTCGCGCGGGCCACGCGCCGTGTCCATCTCGCGCAACGGCAGGGGCGGCACCTCGACCGTGAGATCGATGCGATCCAGCAGCGGCCCGGAAATGCGGGCCCGGTAGCGCTGGATCTGCTCCGGCGTGCATTGGCAACGCCGCCGCGTATCGCCCGCGTAACCGCAGGGGCAGGGATTCATCGCCGCCACCAGCTGGAACTGGGCCGGGAAGATGGATTGCCGCGCCGCGCGCGACACCACGATGTGGCCGGATTCCAGCGGTTCGCGCAGCACTTCCAGCACGTGCCGGGTGAACTCGGGCAATTCGTCGAGGAACAGTACGCCGTTGTGCGCCAGCGAGATCTCGCCCGGCCGCGGCTGCGAGCCGCCGCCCACCAGCGCCACCGCCGAGGCGGTGTGGTGCGGTGCCCGGAATGGCCGCCGCCGCCAGCGTGCGAGATCGGTGGACTGGCCGGCCACCGACAACACCGCACAAGTCTCCAGCGCCTCGGATTCGGACAGCGGCGGCAGGATGCCAGGCAAGCGTTCGGCCAGCATGGTCTTGCCGGTGCCGGGCGGTCCCACCATCAGCAGGTGATGGCCGCCGACCGCGGCGATCTCCAGCGCGCGCCGCGCCTGCAGCTGCCCGCGCACGTCGCGCAGGTCCGGGCCGTCGTAGATGCCGCCTTCGGCATCGACCCCAGTGGGCGTGGCCAGATCCTGCGCACCCCGCAACCACCCGCAGACCTCGGCCAGCGTGTCGGCCACGCGCACGTCCACTTCGGAAACCAGCGCCGCTTCGGCTGCATTGGCACGCGGCACCACCACCTTGCGTCCGCGCGCCCGCGCACGCAGCAGCGCGGGAAGCACGCCGGAAACGCTGCGCAGCGAACCGCTCAGCGCCAGTTCGCCTAGGAACTCGCAATCGTCGAGCTTCTCGCGCGGCACCTGGCCGCTGGCGGCAAGGATGCCCAGCGCGATCGGCAGGTCGAAGCGGCCGCCGTCCTTGGGCAACTCGGCCGGGGCCAGATTCACGGTGACCTTGCGGCCGGGGTATTCGAAGGCGGTGTTCTGGATCGCCACGCGCACGCGGTCACGCGCCTCGCGTACGGCGGCTTCGGGCAGGCCCACGATACTGGTGGCCGGCAGGCCGCCGGAAAGATGCACTTCGACCATCACCTGCGGTGCGGCGATGCCTTCCTGGGCGCGGCTGAGGGTAACCGCGAGGCTCATGCGGCCATCCACTGACGGTCCGCATGGGAACCACTGTCGTGCATCCGCATCGAGCCACTCCGTGCGCGACGTCAGGTCATGGTCAAACCACCCGACAAACGCCGGCACGCGGCGCGGCAACGGATCGAACGATCCCGGGAGGCTTCAGTCCCCGCGCTGGGCGGCGGCCTCAAGTTCGGCCACGCGCCGCTCCAGTTCCTCGACCTTGGCGCGGGTGCGCGTAAGCACCTGGCTCTGGACGTCGAACTCCTCGCGGGTGACCAGATCGAGGCGGCGCAATCCCTGTGCCAGGACATCGTGGAAGTTGGCCCGCAGATCCTGCTGCGCCTGCGCCACTCCTGGCGGAACCAACGCAGCCAGGCGTCGTGCCAGCTGCTCAATATCCAGCCCGTCCGTCATGGATGGCGCCTCGAACTTGTCGGGGAGGAATATTGGTGAACGAGCGAGTGGGATGCCATCGGCCGGCTCCGCGATTTCGTGTAGGGGTTACCCTACATGGTATCCGCCCCGCGACAGAGGCGGGGCGGAAAGGCAGAATGTCGGTCCGCATCGCGTCGCGGTGTCCCTGCCCGAGGAATCCCCATGAAGCTGGTCGTGGCGATCATCAAGCCATTCAAGCTCGACGACGTGCGCGAGGCGCTGGCCGAAGTCGGCGTGCAAGGCATCACCGTGACCGAGGTGAAGGGCTTCGGCCGGCAGAAGGGCCATACGGAGCTGTACCGCGGCGCCGAATACGTGGTCGACTTCCTGCCCAAGATCAAGCTGGAAGCCGCCGTGGCCGACGAGCAGCTGGACCGCGTGCTGGAGGCGATCCAGAACTCGGCCCGCACCGGCAAGATCGGCGACGGCAAGATCTTCGTGAGCCCGCTGGAGCAAGTGATCCGCATCCGCACCGGCGAACTGGACCAGGACGCGCTGTAACACGCACCCCGATCCGGCCCGCTCAATGCCCGGCCGGCTCGCCCAGTTTCAGCAGCACGACGCCCAGGGACGGCACGTCGAAGCTGTGCGTGGCGTCGATACGGCCGAGATCACGGTGCTGCCACAGGTCGCGCGCCGGCACTGTGCCGTGCAGGCCCAGTGCCTTGAAGTCCAGCGCGGCGCCCAGGGAATGATTGAGCGTATTCACCAGGGCCACCGCCAGCGTGCCGTCGGCCAGCGGACGCACCCATAGCTGGATCGGCCCTTCCTGCATCACACGGTTGCCCGGCATGCCGCGCGGGTCCTGGTCAATCGCCAGCACTTCCTTGTTGGTGAGCACCTCGCGCGTATCCGCACTCATGGCCGACAAGTCGTTGCCGGCGATCAGCGGCGCGGCAAGCATGGCCCACAGCGTCATGTGCGTGCGTTCGGTTTCCGGCTTGTCCAAGCCCTTGTTGCCGATCTCCAGCATGTCGGCGTCGTTCCAGTGGCCCGGACCCGCGTAGCGTTGCAGGCCCAACTGCGCATTGGCGTTGAACATCATGCTTGCGTAGTTGGCCCGGATGTCGTCGGTGGTGCGCCACAGATTGCCGCCCACCTCGGCGCCCCATTCCCACACGCGGCCCCAGCCGTAGTTGCACAGCGCGTACACGATGGGACGGCCGGTGGCATCCAGCTGCTGGCGCATCAGGCGGTAGGCCGCCTTCATCATCGCGGTCTGCTCGGCTTCGGACTTGCCGTCCATATGCCGCCGGAAGCTGCACAGGTCGTACTTCAGGTAGTCCACGCCCCAGCTGGCGAACTGGCGTGCGTCCTGCGCCTCGTGTCCCAGGCTGCCCGCGTAGCCGCCGCAGGTCTTCTCGCCTGGCGAGGAATAGATGCCGAACTTCAGCCCCTTGGAGTGCACGTAGTCGGCCAGCGCCTTCATGTCGGGGAACTTGGCGTTGGGATGCAGCACACCCTGGGCGTCGCGCTGCCCCTGCCAGCCGTCGTCGATGATCACGTAGCGGTAGCCGGCGGCCGCCATGCCGCTGGACACCAGCTCGTCGGCGGTGCGCCGGATGTCCGCGTCCGTCACATCCGCCCCGAAATGATTCCAGCTGTTCCAGCCCATGGGCGGCGTGCTTGCCAGTGCGGCACTAGATGCCGGCGCCACGGCAGCCGACAGCGGCCCGCAGCAAAGCAACCATCCCAGGCCCAGCCAGGCAGTGAAGGACTTCATGACCCCTCCTTCGATTCGACATTATTCGAAAGCAGGTGAAACATAACCCGGCCTGGGTGTTGACGCACCACAACTTCATGGCGGCCGCACCTGGCAGCCGGATGCGGCCGGCGGCACTTATCCACGGCTTTTACACAATTTATTGGGTTGACCCCTCCCGATCATCACGATATGTTGTGCTTGTCGGTGCCCTGCCAGACGCGATCGTCGGCCGGGCTCAAAAGGGAATCCGGTGCGAATCCGGAACTGCCCCGCAGCGGTAAGTGGAAACGAACGTCTCGATAGCGCACTGATCCACAGCGATCGGGAAGCGGAGACCAGTAGGCGGGCGAAAGCCCACGTCCACGAGTCCGAAGACCTGCCGACGCGGCACGGCCGTAGCGCTGTGCCGAGTGGTGGCGGCTTCCGCGGGGAGGCGCGTCGGATCGTCGGGCCGCTGGCCCGATGGGCGACCGTCCGCGAGCAGCCACTGCATCAGCCCTGCGCGCGGGAGCAGGCAGTTGATCGCCACGGTCTGGAGCCACCGACATGCAGCCTCTCGATACCGATACCCGCGAGCGTTCCGCTGCGCGCGCGGAGTCGTCCCCGCTTCCCGCCGAAACCCCGGCCTCCGCCGGCGAAGCCTTTGCCCTGACCCCGCCGCACAACCCCGGCCAGATGCGCGTGACCAAGCGCAACGGTCGCCAGGAAGTGGTGGACGTGAACAAGATCGTGCGCGCCGTGACCCGCAGCAGCGAAGGCCTGCACGGCGTCGATCCGCTGCGCGTGGCGCTGAAGACCATCGGCGGCCTGTACGACGGCGCCACCACGCAGGAGCTGGACCAGCTCTCGATCCGCACCGCCGCCGCGCTCACCGCGGAAGAACCCGAATACGGCCAGCTCGCCGCGCGCCTGCTGGGCGCGTTCATCGACAAGGAAGTGAGCGGCCAGGAAATCCAGAGCTTCTCGCAGTCCATCGCGCGTGGCGCCGAACTGGGCATCCTCAACGACCGCCTGCGCGATTTCGTCGCCACCAACGCGCGCAAGCTCAACGACGCGATCGACCCGCTCGCTACGCGCCGCTTCGAGTATTTCGGCCTGCGCACGGTGTACGACCGCTACCTGCTGCGCCACCCGCAGCTGCGCAAGGTGATCGAGACGCCGCAGCACTTCTTCATGCGCATCGCCTGCGCGCTGGGCGGCAGCGAGATCGGCGAGACGCTGGAACTCTATCGCCTGCTCTCCTCGCTGGAGTACATCGCCAGCTCGCCGACGCTGTTCAACGCGGGCACCGCGCACGAGCAGCTCAGCTCGTGCTTCCTGCTCGACTCGCCGGCCGACTCGCTGGAGTCGATCTACGAGAAATACGGCGACGTGGCCAAGCTCAGCAAGTTCGCTGGCGGCATCGGCCTGGCGTACTCGCGCGTGCGTTCGCGCGGCTCGCTGATCAAGGGCACCAACGGCCATTCCAACGGTCTGGTGCCGTGGCTGAAGACGCTGGACGCCTCCGTGGCGGCGGTGAACCAGGGCGGCAAGCGCAAGGGCGCGGCCTGCGTGTACCTGGAGCCGTGGCATGGCGACATCGAGGAGTTCCTCGAGCTGCGCGACAACACCGGCGACGAAGCCCGCCGCACGCACAACCTCAACCTGGCCAACTGGATCCCCGACGAATTCATGCGTCGCGTGGAAACCGACGGCGAATGGTCGCTGTTCGATCCCAAGGTCGTGCCGCACTTCGTCGACAGCTGGGGCGAGACCTTCGAGAAGTCCTACCGCGAAGCCGAGGCCGCCGGCCTCGCCGTGAAAAAGGTGAAGGCACGCGAGCTGTACGCCCGCATGCTGCGCACGCTGGCGCAGACCGGCAACGGCTGGATGACCTTCAAGGATCGCAGCAACGCCACCAGCAATCAGACGGCTAAGGCGGAAAACGTCATCCACCTGTCGAACCTGTGCACCGAGATCCTGGAAGTCACCAACGCCGACGAGACGGCGGTGTGCAACCTGGGCTCGATCAACCTGTCCCGCCACGTGGTCGACGGACGCTTCGATTTCGACAAGCTCGCCGCCACCGCGCGCACCGCGGTGCGCCAGCTGGATCGCGTGATCGATCTCAATTTCTACCCGATCGACACCGCCAAGGTCGCCAACAACAAGTGGCGTCCGGTGGGCCTGGGCGTGATGGGCCTGCAGGACGTGTTCTTCAAGCTGCGCCTGCCGTTCGACTCCGCCGAAGCGCTGGAACTGTCCACGCGCATCGCCGAGGAGATCTATTACAACGCGCTGTCGCAGTCGAACGAGCTGGCGATGGAACACGGCGCACACCCGGGCTTTGCGGAAAGCCGCGCCGCCAACGGCGAGCTGCAGTTCGACTACTGGAGCAACGCCACGCCAAACGGCGCTGCGCGCTGGGATGTGCTGCGCGAATCGATCAAGGCCAAGGGCCTGCGCAACTCGCTGCTGATCGCGATCGCGCCGACCGCAACCATTGCGTCGATCGCCGGCTGCTACGAGTGCATCGAGCCGCAGGTGAGCAACCTGTTCAAGCGCGAGACGCTGTCGGGCGACTTCCTCGTCGTCAACCGCTACCTGGTCGATGAGCTGAAGACGCTGGGGCTGTGGACGTCCGAGATCCGCGACGCCATCAAGCTGGCGGAAGGTTCGATCCAGGGCATCACCGCGATCCCCGAGCGCCTGCGCACCATCTACCGCACGGTGTGGGAGCTGCCGCAGAAGGCGCTGATCGACCTGGGCGCCGCCCGCGGTGCGTACATCGACCAGAGCCAGTCGCTGAACCTGTTCATGGAAAACCCGAACATCGGTCAGCTCAGCTCCATGTACATGTACGCGTGGAAGTCCGGCATCAAGACCACCTACTACCTGCGTTCGCGTCCGGCCACCAAGATCGCCAAGACCACGGTGTCGGCCGCTCCGGCCGCCAAGCCGGCACCTGTCGCCGACCAGGAACAGGCGACGGCGGCGGTGTTCTGCTCGCTGGAGAACCCGGAGTACTGCGAGGCATGTCAGTAAACCTCACCGTCATCCCAACGAAAGCTGGGATCCAGTGACTCTATCGCGGGATTGGAAAAGCGCTGGATTCCTACTTTCGCAGGAATGACGAGAAAAAACAGAAGCGCCGCCTACATGGGACGCACTACGACACAAGGAAACCCCATGTCCGCCCAACCCGAACGCGCCCAGCACATTCTCGACCCCGGCTTCGAGCTCACCCTGCGCCCGATGCGCTACCCCGAGTTCTACGAGATGTACCGCAACGCGATCAAGAACACGTGGACGGTGGACGAGGTCGACTTCTCGCTGGACACCACCGACCTGCGCTCGAAGATGAGCGAGGCCGACCGGCACCTGATCCATCGCCTGGTGGCGTTCTTCGCCACCGGCGACACCATCGTGGCGAACAACCTGGTGCTGAACCTGTACCAGCACATCAACGCGCCCGAAGCGCGCATGTACCTCTCGCGCCAGCTGTACGAAGAAGCGCTGCACGTGCAGTTCTACCTCACCCTGCTGGACACCTACATTCCGGATCCGGGCGAGCGCAACAAGGCCTTCGCGGCGATCGAGAACATTCCGTCGATCCGCCAGAAGGGCGAGTTCTGCTTCAAGTGGATCGATTCCATCCAGAACCTGCAGAGGCTGGAGACGCGCGAGCAGCGCCGCCAGTTCCTGCTCAACCTGATCTGCTTCGCCGCGTGCATCGAGGGCCTGTTCTTCTTCGCCGCGTTCGCCTACGTGTACTTCCTGCGCTCGCGCGGGCTGCTGCACGGCCTGGCCTCGGGCACCAACTGGGTGTTCCGCGACGAGAGCTGCCACATGGCGTTCGCCTTCGACGTGGTGCGCAAGGTACGCGCCGAAGAACCCGACCTGTTCGACGACGAGATGCGCTCGCAGATCGAGGAGATGCTGGAAGACGCCATCGCCTGCGAAACGCAGTTCGCCGAGGACGTGCTCTCCGGCGGCGTGGCCGGCCTGTCGGTGAAGGACATGCGCCAGTACCTCGAGTACTGCGCCGACCAGCGCCTGACCCAGCTCGACCTGCCCAAGAAGTACGGCGCGAAGAACCCGTTCGACTTCATGGATCTGCAGGACGTGCAGGAAGTCACCAACTTCTTCGAGCGCCGCGTCTCGGCCTACCAGGTGGGCGTGCAGGGCGAAGTCGCCTTCGACATGTCGTTCTGAGTCCGAAGGCAGCGCTTGACATGTAACAGACGTTACACGTAACGTCTGTTACATGCATACACGCAAAGAAGCGCTGGTCGATTCCATCGTCGCCTACCTGCTCGAACACGGGCTGGCCGATCTTTCGCTGCGCCCGCTTGCCGCAGCCACCCACACCAGCGCCCGCCTGCTGATCTACCACTTCGAGTCGAAGGAAGGCCTGCTCGCCGAAGTCCTCGAAGCCATGCAGACGCGGCTCAGGCAATCCTTCTCGCGATTGCTGGAACGTCCGCCCACCCGCGGCGTCATCAAGCCGCCGCTGAAACTGCTCTGGGAATGGGCGATCGCGCCGAAGAACTTCGCGTACCTGAAGCTGCTCTACGAACTGCAGATCCTGGCCGTCCAGAATCCGAACGTCTACGCGCAATACCTGCAGCGCAATACCGCGAACTGGTCGGAACTGGTGCTCGCGCTGCTTCCTGCGCAAGAGCGCGACCCGGCCTTCGCCACGTTGTGCGTTGCGGTCTTCGACGGCCTTTTCATCGAGCTGATGAGCACCGGCGACCGCAAGCGGACGACCCAGGCCATCGACCAGTTCATCCGCATCGTCGGCGACGCGCGCACGAACCGGGCGCGCGCCTGACCCGTCCCACCCCATGCACAGCCCCGCAGAGGCATCCATGCAGACCACCATCACCGGCTTCAGGGCGATCGACAGGCGCACCTGGCTCGTCACCCTGGGCGGGCTGCTGCTCGCGCTCGGCGTGGTCAGCCTTCCTTTCAGCGACTGGGACCACGAGTTCGCAGGCATCGGGCACCTGCTCGGCAACGAGGCGATCTGGTGGATCTACATCGCGGCGATGCTGCTCTATGTGCGCAAAGTCGAACGGCGGCCACTGTCGTCCATCGGCTTCCGTCCACCCGGCGTCGGCAACACGCTCATCGGCGTGGCGGCCGGCGTGGCGGTGCTGGCCATGCTGGGTGCGATGTATTTCGTCATCCTTCCGGCACTCCACCTGAGCGACTCGGTGGGTTCGAGCGCCAACGGCGGCGCCCTGATGGCCACACCCTTCTGGTGGCGCTTCATTTCGACCGTGCGCGCTGCGGTGTCCGAGGAAGTACTGTTCCGCGGCTACGCGATGCAGCGGATCGAAGAAGTGAGCGGCAGCCGCACCGTCGCACTGCTGCTCTCCCTCACTGTGTTCACCATCGACCATGTGGCCTACTGGGGTTGGAGCCACGAGCTGATCGTCGCCACCGGCGGCCTGGCCTTCTCGCTGCTGTACCTGTGGCGGCGCAACCTGTGGGTCAACATCATCGCCCACTTCATCGTGGACGCCGCCTCGGTACTGGCCTGAGGCAACGCCGGGGCTTGCCGCGGAATAGCCCAGCGGCCTATTGACTACACGTGTCGCCAGAGGTAGTTTGGCGACACGTGTAGTCAATACGGAGCCGCGCCATGTCACGCCCCACCATCGGCGACCAGGAACTCGCCCTGCTGCATTACCTCGCCGCTCACGAGCCCGTTTCGGTGGGGGAGGTGGCCTCCGGCTTCGGCGAGGCGCAGGGCCTCGCCCGCTCCACCGTGCTGACGATGATGGAGCGCCTGCGCGCCAAGGGTTACCTCAAGCGCCGGCAGGCGCAGGGCGTGTACCGCTACAGCACCGCCACCGGCCCCGGCGAAGCAATGCGCAGCGCGGTGGGCCGCTTCGTGGAAAGCACGCTGAGCGGCTCGGTGTCGCCCTTCGTGGCATGGATGGCGGAACGCGGCGAAATCAGCGACAACGAATTCGCTGAACTGCAGGCGCTGGTGAAACAGCTCAAGAGCACGCGCAAGGAGAAGTGAGATGACGACGCTCGATCATCTGGCCTCCGTCTGGCTGGAACGACTGGCCTGGACTTCGCTGCAAGCAATGCTGCTGGTCGCGGCCGTGGCGCTGCTCGTCCGCGCCCTGCCGCGCCTGCCTGCCGCCGCACGCTGCGCATTGTGGTGGCTGGTCGGCCTGCAGTCGCTGCTGGGGCTGTGCTGGCAGGCACCGATCCGGCTGCCCCTGCTGGCGCCGGTATCGGTCGAAGCACCTATCCCCGCAACGCAACACCATGCGCCAGCCGACGTGATCATCGATGCCGCGGGCTTCGATCACGTCAGCCAGCGTCCCATGGCCGTGTCGGCCGCGGTGGTGTCTGCCGCGCCCCCCACCGCCAAGGACGGCTGGATCTCCACGCACTGGCGCTCGGCCCTGCTCGCCGCATGGCTGTTGCTGCTGCTGGCACAGCTGCCCGCACTGATCCGGGACCATGCCCGCACACGCCGCCTACACCGCACCGCGCGCTCGACGACGGATGCCGAACTGCTGACGCACTGCGCGCAGCAAGCACATACGCTAGGTCTGCGCCGCGCGCCCGCCGTGCTTGCTTCGCCCGAGATCGCCTCGCCGCAAGTCAGCGGCAGCTTGCGGCCAGTGGTGTTGTGGCCGGCGCAAGGCACGCTGGACGCAGACGAGGCCTCGCTGGCGCTGGCCCACGAACTCGCCCATCTGAAACGCGGCGACCTGCTGTCCGGCTGGATTCCCGCACTGGCCGCGCGCCTGTTCTTCTTCCACCCGCTGCTGCGCTGGGCGATGCGCGAATACGCACTCAACCGCGAAGCCGCCTGCGACGCGCTGGCGGTGGAGCAGCAACGCGTCGCACCGCAGGACTACGGCCGCCTGCTGCTGCGCCTTGGCGTGCACCATCCGCTGCATGCCGCACTGGCCGGTGCTTCCCCCACCTTCCTCAACCTGAAAAGGCGACTGACCATGCTGCAACAGACCACCACCGCCATGTCGCGTGTGCGCGGCTGGCTGCTCGTCGCGCTCGTCGCCCTGATCGGCGTGCTGCCGTATCGCGTGGTGGCGGGCGACCATGCCGCGCCCGTGGCCGTACCCGCGGCGCCCAGTTCCATTGCGCCGCCACTGCCGCCGCCGCCGCCTGCACCACCCGCGCCGCCTGCGCCCGACGCACCGCCGGCAGCGCTGCCACCGCCTCCTCCGCCCCCGCCCCCGCCTGCTCCCCCTGCTCCTCCCGCGCCACCGCCGCCGCCCCCTGCGCCCAATTTCGGCTTCCACGCCAACAGTGTGAGCATCGACATCGAACCCGGCATGCAACGTGGCTTCGCCTTGTTCGACGGCAGCAGCCTCACGATTCGCGGCACCGAAGCCGATGCAGCGGCCATCAAGCATCTGCCCAAGACCGGTGGCCCACTGCTGTGGCTTCGTCGCGGCGACAAGACCTACGTGACCCACGACAAAGCCACCATCGAACGCGCAAGCCAAATCTGGCTGCCGCTCAACGAGATTTCGCACCAGCAGATTGGCGTAGCTGCACAACAACGCTCTGTAGCCATGAAAGACGCCGAAATGGCGAAGCGCTCGGCGGCGCTGGCGCGTGCCCAGGCCGAATTGGCACGTTCGCAAGCCACCCTCGTCGCCGAGCGTATGTCCCTCGACACCACCGCGCAGGCAGAGGATTCCGCCGCGCAAAAGGCTGCCGCGGACAACGCCCGCCAAAAGGTCGAATCGCAGCAGCAAGCCATCGAGGCACAACGCCTCGCCATCGAAGCGAGGCAGGCCGCCATGCAGGCGAGCGTGCAGCAGCATCAACGTGACATGGATGCGCGGCAAGCCACCATCGATAAGCAGCAAGCGGCCCTCGACCAACAAGAACAGACCATCACCCGCAAGGCGTACGGCGAAATGGACAAGTTGATCGACGAGACGCTGGCCAAGGGCGGCAACACCTGAGGGCTTGCCCAGATAACAGGGCGCACCGCATCCGCGTGTCGCAAAACAAAAGGCCGGGACTCGCGTCCCGGCCTTTCGCTTTGTACCGCTCAAGCGACCGCGATCAGAACCACGGCAACTTCTTCAGTTCGTACTCCTTCGGCGGCGTGTCGCCGGCGAGGTACTGCACGAAGTAATCCCAGCGCCGGCGCGTGGCATAAGGCGTGGCGGCGGCGTAGCCGTGGTGGACGTTGGGGATGATGAGCATGTCGAAATCCTTGTTGGCCTTGATCAGCGCATCGGCCACC
The DNA here is from genome assembly GCF_014843005.1 of Rhodanobacter sp. DHG33. Lineage (GTDB taxonomy): Bacteria > Pseudomonadota > Gammaproteobacteria > Xanthomonadales > Rhodanobacteraceae > Rhodanobacter_A. Next base: position 634,651 of record NZ_JACYXM010000001.1, read on the forward strand.
AGGAAGGTTTCGCCCAACGGTACGTTGTCGTCGATCGAGCCGTGCACCAGCATCAGGCGGCCCTTGAGGTTCTTCGCCATGTCCTGGTTGGCCTGGTTGTCGTAGTTGGTGGTGCCGTCCTTGTTCGTCACCAGCAGGCCCTGGTACTTCTCGCCCCAGTCGTTCTCGTAGTTGCGGTTGTCGTGGTTGCCGCTCTCGGCCCAGCCGACCTTGAAGAAGTCGGGGTAGCGGAACATCGCGTCGGCGGTGGTGTTGCCGCCGCCGGAGTGGCCCCAGATGCCGACGCGGTTGATGTCGATCCACGGGTAGCGCTGCGCCAGTTCCTTGATGCCGGCGACCTGGTCGGGCAGCGTGTTGTCGCCCATCTGGCCGTACCAGGTGTGGTGGAAACTGGCCGAACGCCACGGCGTACCCATGCCGTCGAGTGCGATCACGATGAAGCCGAGCTCGGCCAGCGCCTGGTTGTCGCCCTGCGCCGGCATGAAGCTGCGGGTACGCACCGAGCCGGTCTGCGGGCCGGGGTAGACGTAGTCGATGATCGGGTACTTCTTGCTGGGGTCGAAGTGGCTCGGCTTGAACATCTGACCGTAGAGTTCCGTCTTGCCGTCACGCGCCTTCACGGTGAACGGAATCGGCGCCACCCAACCGGCGGCCTTCAGGCGCGAGAGATCTGCCTTGGCGACGGTGGCGATGACGTGGCCGTCGTCGCTGGAGCGCAGCACGGTGACCGGCGCCGTGGCGACCGTGGAATAGCTGTCCACGAAGGTCTTGCCGTCGGGCGACATGCTGATGGTGTGGTCGGCATCTTCCGGCGTCAGCAGCACGGGCTTGCCGCCATCCACACCCACCTTCCAGAACTGCTTGAAGTACGGATCCACGCCCGCCACGCGGCCGGTACCGATGAACCACAGCTCGCGCGACTTGCGGTCGAGGTGCAATACGTCGATGACGTTGCCGTCGCCGGTGGTGATGGAATGCAGCTCCTTGCCGGTGTTGATGTCGTACAGATAGAGGTTCTGCCAGTCGCTGCGCTCGGACGGCCAAATGGCCTCGTGCGAATCCGGCAGGTAGCGCCAGTTCACGTGGTCCATGCCGCTTGAGTAGTAAGTCGCCACCTTCTCGTCGAAGGCGGTGCGCACGGCGCCGGTGTCGGCGTTGACCACGCGATACCAGGCCTGCTTGCGGTCGCGCGAGCTGTTGACCATGGCGAGGGTCTTGCTGTCGGGCGCCCACTGCAGGTCGTCCCAGTGGCCGTCGCTGTTGTAGCTGAGGTCATCGTCCAGGGTGGACAGGCGCTGTTGCGGCGGCAGCTGCAGGCGCACCACTTTGTGCGTGTCCACGTCGACCACCACCGGCTCGATCATGAACACCTTTTTGTCGCCCGGCAGCGGATATTTCCACGCATCCAGCTCAGGGTGGCCCACCTTCGTGCTCACGGTGTACATCTCGCCCACGCCACGCTGGTCCTGCTGGTAGGTGGCGATCCGCTTCGAGTCGGGCGACCAGTCCACCACGGCGCGGTCGGTATGGATCCAGCCCGCGTTGTCGGTGGCGTAGCCGAAGTCCTTCACGCCATCGGTAGTGAGCTGGGTTTCCTTGCCGGTGGCGAGGTCGCGCACCCACAGGTTCCAGTCGCGGACGAAGGCTTCCTTGGTCTTGTCGGGCGAAACGATGCCCGGCTCGTCGCCGGTCTTCACCGCCGCCTTGGTGGTGCAGTCGCCTGCGCCGGACAGGTCGCACACATAGTGCTTGCCCATCATCGAGATGTCGTAGCGGCCATCCTTCTGCACGCTGAAGTCGAAGCCGTACGGGGGCACCTTGTTGGCCGGTACCGGCTTGCCGGTGGCCTTGCCCAGCGCGGCGGCGAGCTTGGCCTGGTCGAAGGCCGGCGCGGCGGTGCCGGTGGCGGTGTCCATCTCCATCACGCGGTCGCCGCTGGCGTCGTGGTCGATGTACCAGAAATGGGTGTCGTCCAGCCATTTCACGCGCTGCACGTCGTGATCGACCAGCGGCATGGTGTTGTAGATCATGAAGCGTTCCGCCTGCGCGTAGTCCTGCGCGGTGAGCGTGCGCGTCTGCGCCATCGCGCCCGTGCTGCCCACCAGCAGCGCCGCTGCCAGCGCGCCGGCGAGGCGCGTCTTGCCGATAGTCGAACTCATCTTCTTTTCACCCCTTGAGGGAACGAAACCGGCGCCCGCGACGCGAGCGCATCAACGCCCGATGCTAATGCTTCGTGCGCAGGCGCACCCCTGCCAAAGGTTGAGCTGCGCCCGCAAGAAAAGTCGACCCGCATGGCGCCTGCCGCTTCCGCACTGCGGCAAAATGGCGGACTTCCCCATTCGCCACGGAACCCTCGATGTCCGCCACCCTGCCCGAAGCCCGCCTGCTGGAAATGGTATTCCCCGATCACACCAACCATCTCGGCACGCTGTTCGGCGGCCAGGCGCTGGCATGGATGGACAAGGCCGCCTTCATCGTGGCGTCGCGCCACGCGCGGCGCATCGTGGTCACCGCGCGCTCGGAAGAGGTGAACTTCCGCGTACCGGTGCGTACTGGTCAGCTGGTGGAGCTGGTGGCGCGCATCGTGGGCACGGGCCGCAGCTCGATGCAGGTGGAAGTGGAAATGACCGCGGAGGATCCGCTCAGCGGCGATCGCCGTATCTGCACCACCGGCCGCTTCGTGATGATCGCGCTGGATTCCAACGGCACGCCGACGGCCGTGCCGGCACTGGCCTGAGGGCCCGCAAAAAGGCCCGGGGTCGCCCCCGGGCCTTGATCCAGGCTTCCCGGACACGCTCCGGGAAAGCCACCGATCGCAACTACGGAATCAACGCCGAAATCAGCGCCGGCTTCGGGCTGCCCCAGCCGGTGACCAGGTCGAAACCCGTCACGGCCGAGTAGGTACCGGACTTGCCGCTGGTGATGTCGTGGAAGTCCGTGGTGTACGCACTGGTCAGCTTGCCGCCCGACTCGTTCTGCGCATAGATGGCCGGATCGAAGAAGCCGACGGTGGCGCCGCCGCTCGCGGTCGACTGCTGGTTGGCCAGCGCGGCGAAGGCCGCCCACATCGGTGCGGCGAAGCTGGTGCCGCCGTAGTCGTTGGCCGTGCAGGTGGTCTGATCCGCGCACACGTAGAACGTGAAGTTGGCGTTGGCCGAGACGTCCGGACCGTTGCGGTAGGTCGTCGACCCCTTGTTGCTGCTGTTGATCACGCCGGAAGCCGCCTGCCACGAGGGAATGGCGATCTTGTCCGGCGAGATGCCGCCGCCGCTGTCGACCCATGCCGTTTCGGAGGCCCAGGCCCCGCCCGCCGAAGCGGTGGTCAGGTCGGTGCCGCCGACGCCGATGACGTAGGCGGCATCGGCCGGCCATGCCTCGTTGCGCTTCGACCAGGTCGAGCTGTCGCCGGAGGCGACGAAGAAGCTCTGGCCCTGCGCGGCCATCTTTTCCCAATAGGGATTCAGCGTGCTCGGGTCGGCCGGCGTCCAGCCCCACGAGCAGCCGATGGTGGTCGGCAGCGGGCTGTGCGTGGTCATGGAGCTGAGGATGGCGGTATCGGTGGAACCGACGTAAACCGTCAGGCTGGCCAGCCCCGGCGCCATGCCGAGTGCCTGCGTCATGTCCAGCGTCTGCTCGGTGTCGTCGCAACTACCGCCCGCCCTGGAATCGACACACGCGGTGCTGGTGCCGTCCGTCGACAACAACGTGACGGGCACGTTGTTGGTCTGCCCCACGTTCTTGTAGTACGTGGCCAGGTCGGCCAGGTCGGTGCCTACGAACTCGAACAGGCCCAGGTTCTGGCCGGCGCCGGTCAGCGCGGTGCCGCCGTAGTAGGCCGCGCGCATGTCGCTGCCCAGGAACGAGCCCGAGGGGCCGGAACCCGTCGTCGCATGCGACACCACGGCGTCGGGAGAGATGCCGTGCTCCCGCGCGTAGTCGCTCTTCTTCACCAGCATGGGGTGGGGAATCGAGTAGTTGTTCAGGCCGGAGACGTGCCACAGCGGCATCGCCAGCGATGTCGAGGGTTCGCGATCCGGGCTGTAGAAAACGCGGTTCTCGGTGGGATGCTGGTAGGTATGCATCTTCACGTTGAAGGCCGACTCCACCGCGGAGACCGGGCCGACGATCTGTACGTCCATGCCGTCGCGGCTGCCGCCGGTGACCGTGAAGCCGTTCCTCACCAGATACTTCACGACGGCGTCGTAGTCGTGCTGGGTGGGGCCGTAGACCACGGTGAACTGCGCCGGCGTGAGGTAGTCGCGATAACTGATGCTGCTGGGATCGGTCACGCTGGCCACGAACCGGTCGAGGCCGGCCTGGTCGCTCACCGGAAGCACCACGTCGAGGCTCATCAGCTGGTTGGCGGGCAGGTCGCCCACCTGCTTCGCCGCTCCCTGGCGTACCGCATCGCGCACGTGATGCGTCATGAACTCCCCGGCCCATGCCGTCGTCGTCGCGCCCAAGGCCATGGCCACGGCGAGCGAAAGCATGCATGCACGCCGTGCGAGGCGCGAAGCGTCACGCTTGAAGCCTTCCCCATTCGAAATTGACCTGATCATGGAAAACCACTCCTCTCTGCTAGATGACAGTGAAGTGGAGAGAGAAGCGGCATGCGCATCGCTGCCCGGGGTCGTTCGGGTTGTACCGGACCGGGATGCGACCAGCGTGAAACCGCCACGATGGAGCGGCTCCCCTCTCGCCCATTACCACGTCCCCCATCGTTCACAGCGTCAAGCGCTGTCGCGGCTATTCGTATGTTTTGCCGCTCTATACCGCAAAAAGCTTCGATGACCGGTCGCCGGACTACGGCGGTATGACCGACTGCCAACGGCGGTGGACAGAATCGGTTGACAAGGCCGCCGTCGAAGCGCGCGATACCGTGCGCCCGTGCCTGTTCCGGACCGATTGACGCCGCCGCGACCCTGCGCGCACGCTGTTCCGATCCCGCCCAATGGAGTGCCGCGATGGTTCGTCTCAAGGTCATCGGCAGCTACCTGTCGCCCTATGTGCGCAAGGTGCTGGCCTGCATGGAACTGAAGGAGCTGGATTACGAGGTCGACCCGATGCCGCCGTTCATAGGCAACGAGGCCTTCGCGCGCCTCAGCCCGCTGAAGCGCGTGCCGGTGCTGATCGACGACGGGCTGGTGGTGAACGACTCCACCGTGATCTGCCAGTACCTGGAAGACAGGCACCCTTCGCCGTCGATCTACCCGCGCGACATCGCGGACCGCGCCCGTGCCCGCTGGCTGGAGGAATACGCCGACACGCGGCTGGCCGACGGCCTGATCTGGCGGGTGTTCTACCAGCGCTCGATCCGCCGCCGCGTGTTCAACGAACCCGCCGACGAGGCAGTGGTGACGCAGGCGCTGGAAGTGGAGATCCCCGCCGCGCTCGACTACCTGGAAACCCAGATGCCGGCGGACGGCTTCCTCTTCGGCGCGCTCTCCATCGCCGACATCAGCATCGCCAGCTATTTCCGCACCGCCTTCTTTTCCCGCTACACCATCGACGCCGCGCGCTGGCCGCACACCGCTGCACTGGTGGAGCGCGTGCAGGCGTTGCCAGTGATGCAGAAACTTGCCCGCTACGAAGACTGCACGCTGCGCCTACCTCTGGCCGAGCAGCGCGCCGCCTTGCTCGCCGCGGGCGCACCGCTTACCAGCGAGACCATGGGTACCTGCGCACCGCGGCCGGTGTTGCCGCGCACGTCCTGAGCGGAACTTCACGCCTTTCCCCTTCCGCCCGCTGCCGAGATACGGCCGTTCGTCACTGCGAAGCCGTCGGCCGTCACAGGATCGCGGCGGCCTGGCACGGCAGCGATAACCTGACGACAGGCCACCACCGGGGGATGCCCGTGAAACGTCATTCCGACCTGTCGGCGCATCCGCGACGCGGACGCGCATGGTCCCTGGCGGCGGGTCTTGCCGCCGTGGCGTGCATGCCTGCCCACGCGCAAGCTGCCGCGGCATGCCATCGTCCCGAACTGCAAGGTCAGCACCGGGACGCAGCCACAATACAGCGACTCGAACGGACCTGGTCTGTGGCCTTCCTCACGGGCGATGCGGAACTGGAGTCGTGCCTGCTGCTGCCGGCATTCACCGAAATCTTCGGCGACGGCCGCATGGGGCACCTGGACGACGAGCTTGCCCTTGCACGGGCCAACCAGGGAAAGCATCTGCCGATACCGGATTTCCCCGGCGAGCAGGTGCTGCTGCATGGCGACGCGGCCGTCGCCTATGGCGTCAGCACATCGAAGGGCGCAGACGGCCAGGTCCGGCGGCAATGGTTCGCCGATTACTACGTCTGGGATCGCGGCGCATGGCATGCGTACTTTGCGCAGCAGACGCCGATCGCATCGCACTGAACCAACCGCCCGGCCATCACGGCTGCCGCTCGATCAACTCCACCAGCCAGTCCACGAACACGCGCAGCCGCGCCGGCATCTGTCGCTGCGATGCATACAGCACGTGCACCGGCAGCGAAGGCGGCGGCAAGCCGTGCAGGATTTCGCGCAGGGTCCCGCGGGCCAGCGCGTCGACGATGCGGTAGCGCGGAAACTGCGCGATGCCCAGCCCCGCCTCGCAACAGGCGAGATAGGCGTCCACGCCGCTGACGGTGACGCGCGCCGGCAGGCTCACCTCGCGGCGGCGGCGGTTCACGACGAACTCCAGCGAAGGCTCGGCCCGGCGCGTGGTGGGCGAGGCCCAGTTCACCGCGAGGTGCCCCTGCTGCAGATCGGCCAGCGTGGCGGGCTTGCCGTGACGGCGCAGATAGGCGGCACTGGCCACGGTGACCTGGGCCAAGGTGGCCACGCGCCGCCCCACCAGCCCCGAGTCCGGCAGCTCGCCCACGCGCAGCACGCAGTCCACGCCTTCGCGCAGCAAATCCACGAAGCGGTCGCTGGTGCCGATGTCCAACTCGATCTGCGGAAAGCGCGCGCAGAACTCGGGCAACGCCGGTATCACCAGCTGCCGCGCCAGCGTGGCCGGCAGGTCGATGCGCAGCCGGCCCTGCGGCTTCAGCGCCGCTTCGCGGAAATCGGCTTCCACCTCGTCCAGGTCGGCCAGCAGGCGTACGCAATGCGCGTAATAGGCCTGGCCGTCGCGCGTGACGCGCTGGCAGCGCGTGGTCCGCTGCAGCAGCTGCGCGCCGAGCCGCGATTCCAATTGCTTGATGGCGTGGGTGACCGTGGCGCGCGGCAGGCCGAGGTCGTTGGCGGCGGCGGTGAAGCTGCCCAGCTCGACGATCCGCGCGTACAGCCGCATGGTGTCCAGGCGATCCATGGATTGTTGCCACCAATGGAATAGTGATGACGATTATTAGGTATTTATTCCACAACGGCCAGGGCGCAGCATGGCGCCACCTTCACCCACGCGAGCAACCCCACATGCAAACCCGCACGCTCGGAAAGAACGGCCCGCAAGTCTCCGCCCTCGGCCTCGGCTGCATGGGCATGAGCGATTTCTACGGCCACCGCGACGACGCCGAATCCATCGCCACCATCCACCACGCGCTGGACCGCGGCCTCAGCCTGCTCGACACCGCCGACATGTACGGCCCGCACATCAACGAGGAACTGGTGGGCAAGGCGATCAAGGGCCGCCGCGAGCAGGCCTTCATCGCCACCAAGTTCGGCATCGTGCGCGACCCGGCCAACCCGCAGGCGCGCGGCATCAACGGCCGGCCCGAGTACATCCGTGCTGCCTGCGAAGGCAGCCTGAAGCGGCTCGGCATCGAGGCCATCGACCTGTACTACCAGCACCGCGTGGACCCGACCGTGCCGATCGAGGAAACCGTGGGCGCGATGGCCGAGCTGGTGCAGGCCGGCAAGGTGCGCCACCTCGGCCTTTCCGAGGCTTCCGCCGCCACGCTGGAACGCGCCAGCAAGGTGCACCCCATCGCCGCATTGCAGAGCGAGTTCTCGTTGTGGACCCGCGACCCCGAGAACAACGGCGTGCTCGATGCCTGCCGCCGGCTGGGCATCTCGTTCGTCGCCTACTCGCCGCTGGGCCGCGGCTTCCTCACCGGCGCGATACGTTCGCCGGAGGATTTCGAGGCCGACGACTATCGCCGTTCCAGCCCGCGTTTCCAGGGCGAGAACTTCACGCGCAACCTGGCGCTGGTGGACAAGGTGAAGACGCTCGCCGCCGACAAGGGCTGCTCGCCCGCGCAGCTGGCGCTGGCCTGGGTGCTGGCACAGGGCGACGAGGTGTTGGCGATTCCCGGCACCAAGCAGCGCAGCCGCCTGGACGAGAACCTCGGGGCGCTGGACGTGACTCTGTCGAAGGACGACCTGGCCGCCATCGACGCGGTGTTCCCGCCCGAGGCCGTGGCCGGCGCGCGCTATGCGGCGGCAAGCATGACGCACATCAACAGCTGAGCTGGCGAAACGGGCCCCCTCTCCCGGCATCGGGAGAGGGGGCCGGACGTCAGTGCATCGTGTAGCTGTTGTTGGAGCGATCCGCGTCCGGCAGCTTGTGGTCGGGATCGAGCTCCAGCTTGGCGATGGCCTTGGTGGTAGCCAGGGTCACCTTGGGCGTGGCGCTGAAGCGCCAGGTCTCCACCGGCAGGTGGACGTCGAGATGCGTGCCGTCGGTGAAGTCCGCGCGCAGCGTGGCCGGCATCACCAGCTTCTGCTTGCTGACCAGGGTCACCGTGACGCCCTTGGCCGGATCGTTGCCCACGTAGCTGGCGCCCGTGACGCCCATGTCCAGCTGCCAGTTGTGGAAGTACCAGCCGCGCCACCACCACGACAGGTCCTCGCCCGCCGCGCTGTCCATGAAGCGGAAGAAATCCGAAGGCGTGGGGTGATGGTAGGCCCAGGTACGGATGTAGGCACGGAACGCAGGATCGAAGCGATCCGGGCCGAGGATCTGCTCGCGCAGCAGGATCAGGCCCAGCGCGCCCTTGAAGTAAGTGAGCGGGTGGCGGTACTTCTCGCTGATCGAATCGGCGTGCGCCATCAGCGTGGGCGCGTTCGGATCGGCCAGCAGCGGCAGGATGTCGTCCACCGGGTTGCCGCCCTGCGGTGCGTACTCGCCGTCGCGCTTGGGACCGTATTCGCCATGGTTGAAGGCATCCGACGCATACACGTCGATGAAGGTGTTGAAGCCCTCGTCCATGAACGCGTTGCGGCGCTCGTTGGAGCCCACCACCATCGGGAACCAGGTGTGGCCGATTTCGTGCGCGCTGATCCAGAACAGCGGCGCGCCGCTGTCGGTAAAGCCGTCGAACACGATGCCGGGGTACTCCATGCCGGCGCCGTGGCCGCCGAGGTTGATCGCATTCGGCCACGGGTACGGGTACCACTTCGACGAGAAGTGCTCGACCGCGCCCTTGACGTATTCGGTGGAGCGGTTCCATTTGTCGGCGCCCACGCCCTCGACCGGATAGATCGACATCGCCATCGCGTGCTTGCCGTCGGGCAGGTTGATGCGCGCGGCATCCCACACGAAGGCGGGCGAGGCGGCGAAGGCCACGTCGCGCGTGTGCTCCATGTGGAAGCGCCAGGTCTGCGTGCCGCTGCGCGTGGGGCGCGAAGCAGGATCGTTCACTTCCTCCGGCTTGCGGATGTACACGGTGCGGTCGCTGTTGGCCGCCTGCGCAAGGCGCTCGCGCTCGGTGGCGGTGAGCACCTGGTCGGGGTTCGTCAGCTGGCCGGAACCTTCCACGAGGTAGTTCCACGGCACCGTCACGGCATAGTCGATGTTACCGTATTCGAGGTAGAACTCCTGGCCCAGGTAGGGCTGCGTGTCCCACCCGCGCAGGTCGTCGTACACCGCCATGCGCGGGAACCACTGCGCGATCTCGTAGATGTCGCCGTTCTTGCTGGGCGTGACCGCGGTGCGACCGCCCCATTCGCCGGGCACGGTGTAGTGATAGCGGATGCGCAGCTTGAGCTGGCCGCCCTTGGCCTTGAGCGCCTCCGGCAGGTCCACGCGCAGGCGCGTGTCGTCCACCAGGTAATGCACCGCCTTGCCATCCACTTCCACTGCGTCGAGCTGGTAGCCGTCGGTAGATTCGCCATGCTTGCTCGGCCACGGCGAGGTGATCGCGCCGCGCGAATCGGGCTTGTAGATGTTCTGGTCGAGCTGCACCCACAGCATGTCCAGCGCGTCTGGGCTGTTGTTGGTGTAGGTGATGGTCTCGTCGCCGGCAAGGCCGTGCGTGGCCGGGTCGATGCTGGCCTTGATGTCGTAGTCGGCGCGGTTCTGCCAGAACTCGGGGCCGGGCCTGCCGGCGCCGTCGCGGAACGCATTGACCGGATACGGCAGGGAAAGCGGCGCGAAGAGCGCCTGCGGATCGAAGGCCGACGCCTTGTCCTGCGCATGCGCGGGTGCGCACAGCGCGGCGGCGACGAACAGGGCGGCGCAGGCCGGAAGAGAAGTTTTCATCGTGGGGATGGGCTCGTGGGAGGCCCGCCCATTATGGAAACCGCGGCGCGTGGGGGGATAGGCCAGAAGTCACCGTTACACTAGGCAAATGAGTACCCCCGACCAATCCCAGCTCGGCAAGGCCACGGTCTACATCGACCGCTACGATCCCAGCCTGCTGTTCCCCATCCCCCGCTCCGCCAAGCGCGCCGAGATCGGCGTGGGCGAAACCCTGCCCTTTTACGGCTGCGATATCTGGAATGCCTACGAACTGTCGTGGCTGGACGCGCACGGCAAGCCGCAGCTGGCGGTGGCGGAATTTCGCGTGCCGGCCGCCTCGCCGAACATCATCGAATCCAAGTCGTTCAAGCTGTACTTGAACGGCTTCGCGCAGGAACCGCTGCCCAGCGTGGATGCGCTGCGCGCGTTGCTGCAGAAGGATCTCGGCGACGCCGCCGGCGATGCGGTGGAAGTCACCCTGCATCCCGCGCGCACCAGCGCGCACGCGTTCGCCGACCTCGCGGGCGAATCCATCGACGCGCTGCCGGCGACGATCAGCGACTACGGGCCGCCCAAGGCCGACTACCTTTGCGCCGACGCGAACGCCGCCGTGGTCGAGGAAGCCCTGGTCTCCGACCTGCTGCGCTCCAACTGCCCGGTCACCGGCCAGCCCGACTGGGGCAGCGTGCAGATCGCCTACCGCGGCGCGCCCATAGCCCGCGAAGGCCTGCTGCACTACCTGGTCTCCTTCCGCACGCACACCGAATTCCACGAGCAGTGCGTGGAACGCATCTACATGGACGTGATGGCGCGCTGCGCGCCGGAGCGGCTCAGCGTGTATGCGCGCTACACGCGTCGTGGCGGACTGGACATCAATCCGTTCCGCAGCAGCGTGCCGGCCATGCCGGAGAACCTGCGCGGCGCACGACAGTAACCGGCGCTTCAGACCGCACCCGCTAGCCTCGCAGCACGCATCGCGGTGAGCCCTGCGGCATGCCGCAGGAGCGCCTCGACCGCGGACACGCCATAACCATGTGGGGTACTGCCATGCATCGCTTCGCCCAAGGTCTCGCGCTGTGCTGCGTCGTCGCACTGTTGTGTGGCTGCCACCGGCACGACGACGCCACGGCAGCGAAGAATGCGCCTGCGCCCAAGACCCCCCCGGCGAAAGCGCAGACCGGCAAGCCCCCCGCCACCTCCGTGGCCAAGACTCCCGCACCTGCCCCGGCCAGCAGCACAGCGAAGGCCGTCGACGCCAACGTCTTCCACGTTTCCTCCCTCGCCCTGGGCACCGCGATCGACACCGGCTACGCCGTGACCGCGTCGGCCACCCGCTTCAGCGCCGATACCCACACGATCTACGCCAGCGTCGCCACCAGCGGCCGCACCGCTGGCGCCAAGCTCGACGCGCGCTGGCGCTATCTAGAGGGCCAGGGCGTGCTGGTCAACGAACTCAGCCAGAACGTCGTCACCGACGGCTCCGCCGTCACCACGTTCGAAGTGCAGAACCCCAACCGCTGGCCCGCCGGCAAGTACGTGGTGGAAATCTCGCTGGACGGCAAGCCGGTGGCACAGCAGGCGTTCGAGGTGACGGACGGGAAGTGAGTGCAGGAGCGCGGATCTTGCCTCACGGGCAAGCCGACTCCGGCACTCCCGCACGACCGGCGAGCTGCGCGCGGAATGCGGGCAACTCCTTGATCATCTCGAACCAAACTGCTTCGTAAGGTTGATGCTCAACGCATTCCGACGGGCGTGATCGCTGAAGTCGAACGTGCCCTGGAGACGGAGGCTCAAGCCGTTCTTCCCGACGATATCGAGCGCAGGCGTGATGTTCCAGGCCGTGCGATCGATTGCGCTGGAGAACGGCATATAACCGAGGTTCGACGATTGCCCTTCGAGCATCGCATTGACGCCGACCGAGTGGTTCCCGATGTAACTGGTCGCCGAGATGTCCACGAGCGGCCGAACCTGGAAACGATCGCCGCCGAAGGTGCCGCCGAATTCGACACCCGGCTGCACCGTGACATAGTTGTCGCTCTGCGCCGCAACTCGCGCGTCGTAGGCTGCCGCGCCGGATTCGTCGATGTGACTGGCGTCGAGGCGCGTTGCGCCTATCGCCAAATAGGGGGCGATTCCGAAGTTGGCGCCCAGCTTCACGAGCTTGTCGACGCGCAGCGTTGCGTTGGCAAATGCGACGTCACCCCTGCCTGTCGCCGTGAGAGAGGGCGTTGCATACGTTCCCGCATTGGCGAGACCGCCACCGAGGTCGTTGGAGACCGAGGTGTCGAAAAAGACCAGGCTGCGGTTCGAATTGAACGTACGCATTCCGCCGCTCAGCGCGAGATCGAACGACACATCGTGCGCGAGTTCCTGTTTGATGCTCGCACCGAGCGCAACGTGCGAACCGCTCATCCTGGTCGAATCCGCATCGAGCGTGTCCCGGCCATAGGCGACTGCGGCACCGAAGAGCGTGCTGCCATCGGAACCCACGGCGTCTTGATACCCGGACGAGAAACCCATGGTGTTATCGGTGTATGCAAGCGTCGCGCCGCCGCCGGTCTGGCTCGCGTGGGAAGCACCGATCCAGCCCCATGTGCACCGCTCGCTTGAAGCAGCCATGAAATCCGACCCCGGCGATTTGCACGACATGATCTGCCGCGAGAAATCCAGTGCGTTAGCCAGGGTCGCGGCCTGCGCCGCGCCATATACCCCAGGAGAGAGTTCGTCGTAGAGCGCGGCGATTTGATTCGCATTCGTCGCCTCGACCGCATCGGCAATCGCGCCGTCGAGCCCCGGATCGCCACCAGCGGCCTCGGCCTGGTTGAGATAGCTGCCAAAACCACGGACCGCGCCGCTTACGCCGACCTTCGCGTAATCGACTTTCGTTTGCAGCAGGATGTCGGTTCCACCCGAGCCGGGTGTTGCCTGGGTGACGAGCGAGAACGTTTCGAGCAGCGATTTGGGGAGCACGAGCGTGAGCCCGGAAGCATCGAACGTTCCGCCGACGCTGACGACCTTGTACGTGTGTTCGCCCGGCAGCTGCTGACCGGCGTTCGCGATCCCGACATCCAGCAAGCCTTTCAGCGTCGCGTTGCCCGTGACCCTGAGATCCGTCCCCTGACCGGTCGCCACGTCAAGATTCGCGTAGATTCCTCCGTTATTGACGAGATTGCCGCTGAGCGTCGCCTGGGTGCTCTGCACGCCGATCGAGCCGTTGTTCGTCAGCGTGCCTCCACCGAGATTGATGACATTGCCGAACTGGAACGAGCCGTTGTTCACGAACGTATTGGCGTTGTTTGCGGCCAGCTGGACGCTGCCGCGCATGTAATCGTTGTTCGTGATTGCGGTCGTCGCCGCACTCGAAGAAATCGCGTTGCCGTTGAGGACATTGTTGGCGACGATCCTGCCGCCATTGATCAGCGTCGCGTTCGCACCGCTCATGACGACGCCGGACGTACCTTGCACGACCGCGCCGCCATTCAGCGTCACGCTGACATTGCCGCCCGCCACGCCACCGCTGCTCTGCGCAACGATCGCGGAGGCATTCGTCGCCGTCACGCTTCCGCCGATGACGACGTTGACGTCAGCACCGCGCGCATTGCCGCCTCCCGTGCTCTGCGCGAAGATGCCCGTCGCATCTACGCCCGTCGTCGCGATGTTGCCGTTGCTGGTCACCGTCACGTTGCCGGCGGAGCCCTTGCCGCCGGCGCTTCCGGCGAAGAAGTTCGTTGCGGACCCCGCATAACCGCCGCCGCCGCCAACCGATTGCGCGAATAGGCCGATCGAACCGGTGCCGGAGGTCGCAACGTTGGCCTTGTTCGTCACGGCGACCGTGCCGCCGTTGCCGGTTCCGGATTTCAGTGCGTAGCCGGTGGCGCCGATGGCGGCACCGCCGCCGCCGCCAACCGATTGCGCAAAAATTCCGAACGAACCATTGCCGGCGGTCGAGATCGAGTATCCGGGAAGCCCCGTCATCACGTTGACGCTGCCGCCGGCGCCGCTGCCGCCATTGGCGCCGAGTGTCGCCATGCCACCGGAACCAAGACGCACGAGACCGCCGCCGCCGCCGATCGATTGCGCGATGACGCCGAACGAACCGATGCCTTTCGTCTCAATGCTGTTGTTCGTCGTGACACTCGCGCTGCCGCCGTCGCCGGCCACGCCGCCGGAGGCACCGAGCACCACTGCTGCTGCGCCCGCCTGATTGCCCATCACGGAGACGCCAAACCCGCCCTCGCCACCGCCACCGCCGATCGACTGCGCGAGAATCGCTTCGGAGTAATTGCCGCTCGTACCGACACCGGCCGAACTCATGATGTACGCCGTGCCGCCGTTGCCGCCGGCGCCGCCAGTGCCGCCGAGCCCGAGACTCGGTGCACCGTACTGCGCGCCGGCTGCCGCGACGCTGATCGCACCATCGCCGCCGCCGCCGCCGATCGATTGCGCGACCAGCGCATCGGAGAGCAGCCCGGATGTCGTGAACGTCACCGGCAACGCACCGATACCGCTGGCAAACGCACCGACGAGAATTTGCGCACCACCGCCGCTGCCTCCGTTGCCACCCGACCCGCCAAACGCCAGGTTGAGCCCTCCCGACCCCTGGTACGCCCCGGCAATGCTGAAGCCACCGTCGCCGCCGCCGCCGCCGATCGATTGCGCGAGAATCGCCTTGGATTGCACGCCGCTTGTCGTGATGCTCGACTGGCCGTACGTCACCCCGACATTGCCGCCGTTCGATGCGTTGCCGGCACTCATGCCGTAGGCCGCGTTCGCTCCGCCCTGGCCATTGATCGAACCGGCAATCGCGAAGCCCGCGTCGCCACCGCCACCGCCGATCGATTGCGCGACAATGCCGTTCGAGAGGCTGCCGGTCGTCACGATGTTCGAAGCGTTAGTGACCGGTGCACTCGCGCCCAGGAAGACGTTGACCGCGCTTGCGCCGCCACCCGCGCCGCCTTTGCCGCCGAGCGCAAGATTCGCGCTGATGTTCTGCGATGCCGTCGCCGAAAACGAGGATCCCCCGTTGCCGCCGCCGCCGCCGATCGATTGCGCGACGATGCCCGACGCATTGCTTCCCGACGTGGCGATCGACGAACCGTTGTTCACGTTGACGCCGCCCGCCGAGCCGCCGTTGCCACCGTACCCGCCCATCGCAACGCTGCCGGTGTAGCCGGTCGCAACCTGCCCCGCGACGGCGAAGCCGCCATCGCCGCCGCCGCCGCCGATCGATTGCGCGAGAATCCCGTCGGAATTGTCTCCCTTCGTCGTCAACTGCGATGCCGTTGTCGTCACGGCGACAAGCCCGCTGTTCCCGCCCGCACCGCCCGAAGAGCCGAACGCGCGCGGCGGTACCGCAGGTTTGCCGGAGAAATTCAGGCCGCCGGAAACCGCATAGCCGCCCTCTCCACCGCCGCCGCCGATCGACTGTGCGCTGATCGCTTCGGAGTTCGCGCCGGACGTCGCGATATTCGAACCGACATTGACCGTCACCGCATCGCCGTTTCCGCCGGCAGCGGTACTGCCGAAACTGATGCCGGCCTGACTCGCCCATTGCGTGACATAGCTCATGCCGCCGTATCCGCCACCGCCGCCGATCGACTGCGCGAGCAATCCACTCGAATTCGCACCGCCGGTCGAGATGGCGCCATTGCTCATCACGGCGACGATGCCGCCGTTGCCGGCCATGCCGCCGCTGCCGAACGACAGCGTGCCGCCGCCGCTTTTCGGGTCGAGATTCCCGTCGATGTTCAACGCGCCCGAACCGCCGCCGCCGCCGATCGATTGCGCACCGATGCCGAGCGCATCGTTGCCGAGGGTCGTGAGTTTCCCGTAGTTGTTCACGGAGACGGCTCCGGCGCTGTTGCCGTTGCCACCGCCACCACCCAGGGCCAAACCGAGCGCGAACGAGTTGCCGACTGCGCCTGCCGCACTGAATCCGCCGTTGCCGCCGCCGCCGCCGATGGACTGCGCGAGAATCGCATCGGAACCCGCGCCTTGCGTGGAAATGCTCGATGCCACCGTGGTACCGCCATTCGTTACGGTCACCGCACCGGCCGTGTTCCCGTTTCCGCCGCTTCCGCCGTACGAGATGCCGACGCTAGATCCCGTCAAACTCAAGGCCCCCGAGATGGCGAAACCGCCGTTGCCGCCGCCGCCGCCGATCGATTGCGCGAGTATGCCGTCGGATTCGGTGCCGAAGGTTTTTATCGAATCGCGATTTTGCACGTCGGCGGTCGAGGCCGTGCCACCGCTTCCGCCCGCACCACCCATCGCGAACGACGCCGCTACGGCCCCCTTCGCTCCGGCCACGCCGATGCTGAAGCCGCCATTGCCGCCGCCGCCGCCGATCGATTGCGCAACGATCGCGGCCGACTCGTCGCCGCTCGTCTGCAACGTGCCGATCGCGCTGTCACCGGCAAAGACCTTTACCGAGCCGCCGCTGTTGCCACTCCCACCCTTACCGCCGAGCGCTACGCCGAGCGAAGCCGGACCCGCCGAGGCCGCAAGCGTTCCCGAGAAACCGCCGTTGCCGCCACCGCCGCCGATCGATTGCGCGACAATGGCATCCGCATTCGCACCGCTCGTCGTCACGTTGGATTGTGCGTGGACTTCCACCGAGGAACCGCTGCCACCGGAACCGCCACTCCCGCCGTTGCTCAACGTAAGCGATCCGGTCGAGCTGAGGGCAGCAGAGAGGCTGGCGCCGCCATTGCCGCCACCGCCGCCGATCGACTGCGCCTCGATGCCGATCGATTCATTGCCGCTAGTGGTGACGGTATTGCCGGAGTTCACGAGGACCGTACCGGCATTGCCGCCGCTGCCGCCGCTGCCGCCAAGCGCAACGCCAATGGCAACTGCATCGCCGCTCGCCGCAAAAGCGAAACCGCCGTTGCCGCCGCCGCCGCCGATCGACTGCGCGAAGATGCCGCTGGAGAGAAAGCCGTTGGTCGCGATCGAACCGGAAGAAGCGATATTGACGTTGCCGCCGGTTCCTCCGCTACCACCGCTGCCGCCGATCGCAACGGCAGCGCTGAACCCGATGTTTGCCGGGATCGTTCCCGAGATCGCCGCGCCGGAATTGCCGCCGCCGCCGCCGATCGATTGCGCCTGAAGTCCGCTCGAAAAATCGCCGCCGGTCGCGATCGAACCGCCATTGAGGCTTGCGTTGACGCCGCCGCCATTGCCTCCTTTGCCACCGTTGCCGCCGATGGCAAGCGAGCCGCCAGCACCGAAGGCCAACGCGCCACCGCCGTTGCCGCCGTTGCCGCCGATCGACTGCGCAAGCACCGCTTGCGAAAATTTCGCGGAGGTCGCGAGGGCGCCGGAATCGGTCACGGAGACACTGCCGCCGTTGCCGCCCGCACCGCCACCGCCGCCGACCGAAACCCAACCCGCCGCTACACCGCCGTTGCCGCCACCGCCGCCGATCGACTGGGCGAGAATCGCCTGCGAGCCAACCGAGCTGCCGTCGCCGATACCGTTTCCAACCGCATGCGTCGTGATCGCCCCGCCGTTGGTGATCGTGACGTTGCCGCCGTTGCTGGCCACGCTCGCGTTACCGCCGAGCGAAACAAGTCCACCCGCAGAACCGCCATCGCCGCCGCCGCCGCCGATCGACTGCGCGAAGATGCCTTTTGAAAGCACGCCGTAGGTGTCGATCGCGGAGTTGCTGTTCACGGTGACGGTCGAGCCCGCGCCGCCGGCGGCACCGCTCGCAGCTGCCGCGTAGAGTCCACCGGCACTGCCGCCCGCGCCGCCGCCACCACCGATCGATTGCGCTTCGATACCGTTGGAATCGTCGCCGAGCGTGATGATGGACGAGCCCATCGTACCGATCACCTTCACCGCTCCGCCGACGCCGCCGTTGGCGCCGCTCCCGCCGAAGGTCACGAGTCCTGTCGCCGTACCGCCGCCGCCGCCGAACCCGCCGATCGACTGCGCGAGAATCGCCGATGAGTTATCGCCTGCGGTGACCAGCAGCGCGTTGCCTCCCAGAGCGACTTGCACCGCGCCGCCGTTCTGCCCCGGCGCGGCATTGCCGCCACCGCCACCGAACAACGTCGCGCCTCGACCACCGCTGCCGCCGCTGCCGCCGATCGACTGCGCGAGAATCGCCGCCGATCTGTTGCCATTCGTGTAGATGCCGCCTCCGGCATAGACATTGACGCTGCCGCCGCTACCGCCGACCGCGCCATTTCCCGCGCTGCCCGCTACTGTGTAGGCAGATCCGCCATTGCCGCCGTTGCCACCGACGCTCTTGACCCAGACGCCGGGGAGATTGGGCGCCGAGGTATAGACCGGCGCGAGGGTGACGGACATGTCGATGTTGCCACCGTTGCCGCCCACGCCACCGGGTGCGCTGCCGTAAGTCACTTGGCCATTGCCGCCGGTGCCGCCGGCACCGCCTTGCGAGAGAATGTAGACGCCGGCAGGCTGGCCGCCCGCCGGTGCCGCCGGAACGTAGATCGCCTGCGCGCTCGGTCCCGTCGGTCCGCCGTACTGACCGGTGATCCCCGGTCCAGCGCTGCCCGGATCTCCCGACGTCGGGTTGTAGAACGGTGCAAAGCCATTGTTGCCGTTTCTGCCGTTGCTGCCGGACTGCGTCACGACGACAGGGCCGGTTCCCCGGATACTCTGGCCGGTACTCGGAAAGCGAGCGTTCTCGACGGTCCCGATCGTCGTACAGACAAGGTAGAACCGACCGTCCGATTCTTGCCTAACCGTGCAATTGCCGGCGGCCTGGGCGGGAAGCGGCGCCCATGCCATCGCCACAAGAATTGGAACAGCGCAGGCAAAACCGTACGCAGCGCTCCTTCTCACCGACTGTGCCTGATGACGCATTGGTAATCCCCCTGTGGATTCCTCTGCGCACGGGAACGTACTCCGTACGGCCCATGCTGCAGACTGATGTATCTCGACCGGCCGGAATCGTACCGATGGCATGGAAGCCCAGATATCCCCAATTCAGGGGATATTTCGGAATTCATGGCGCCTTCTACAATGCTGCGCATGGTCGATGAAAAGCCTTCCGCCTCCCGGCCTGCGTTGCCGGCCCCAGTGCTGGTAGTGGAGGACGAACCGCTGCTACAACAGCGCTTGCGCGGCGTGCTGCTGTCGCTGGGTTATGAGGCAGATGCGCTGCTGTTCGCCGCATCGCTCGCGGAAGCGCACACGTGTCTGGTCGCGCATCCAGTGGCGCTGGCATTGGTGGATCTGCATTTGCCCGATGGCGATGGGCGCACGTTGATCAGCGAACTTCGCGAGCAAGATCCGGCGCTGGGCATTCTGGTGGTGTCTGCATGGAGCAACGAGGACGCGATCCTGGGGGCCTTGCGCGCCGGCGCCACGGGATACGTACTCAAAGAACGAGACGACATTGAGGTGTCGTTATCCATCCGCAGTGTGCTGCGCGGCGGTGCCCCCATCGACCCTTTCATCGCACGGCGCATCCTGGAACTGCTGCCATCTGCCGAACCCGTGCAGGCAGCCTCCACGAACGACAATGCGCTAACCAAGCGCGAGGCCCAGATTCTGCAACTGGTGGCGAGCGGTCTCACCAATCGCGAAATCTCCGAGCAGACCTTCGTGTCGCGGAGCACGGTGGACACCCACATCAAGCATATCTACCGCAAGCTGGCTGTTTCATCGCGCATGGCGGCGGTCCATGCGGCGCGCTCGCAGGGGCTGCTGCCGTGACACGCCGGCTATGGGTCTGGTGTCTGATGATGGTTTGCTGGCTGCCCGCTTGCGCGCTTGCGCAACACCAATGCGATTTGCGCATCGTATCGGTACAGGCGGCGCGATCGCCCGATGGGACCCGCCCTACGCGAGGCTGGCAAAACGTCACGCTGCCCGATAACTGGGGAACACGCTGGCCCGGCTACAACGGCACAGCGTGGTACCGAATCGACTGGGAAGGCGGATGCGGCAAGGAATCCGTTGCGCTCGGCATCGATGGCATCGCCGACGCCGGCGAGGTATTCGCAAACGACGACATGCTCTGGCACGACGCGTCACTGGCGGAGCCGCTGTCGCGCAGTTGGAATGTGCCGCGCTGGTGGCTGCTGCCCGCATCCGGCCTGCATGCAGGCGTGAACACTATCTGGGTACTCGTCGTCGGCAAGATCGCACTGTCGCCCGGCCTGGGCAGACTGCGACTGGGTGACGCCGCCCGCGTGGCCGCCGCGCAAGATCGAGCCCAATTTCGCCAGCGCACGGTCTACGCCATCAATGCCGTGCTGGCAGGCATGGCAGGCCTGTTGTTCCTGTTGTTATGGGCACTGCGGCCAACGGAACACGCCTATGGCTGGTTCGCGCTGATGTCGCTGTGTTGGCTTGCTTACTTGAGCACTTATCTCGCCGCCTCGCCCTGGCCCTGGACCGACTCCATCTCTCGCGCACGCTTCAGCGTGGTGGCGTTGGTGGGCTATGTCCTGTGCGCCTGCATGTTCACGTTCTCTTTCGGCGCCCAGCGCCTGCCCTGGGCCGAACGCGCGCTTTGGTTGCTCGCTGTCGTTGGCACAGGAGGCGTGCTACTCGCGCCGCCGGGCGCGTTGAACGGCTGGCTCGACAATGTATGGCGAGGGTCGATGTTCGTGTTTCTCGTCAATTGCCTGCAATTCCAATGGCATGCATGGCGACCACGCCCGTCGGTACGCCAGACGACACACCGGCTGTTGGCACTATGTTGGCTGGTGCTTTCGCTGTCTGGGTTGATCGCATTGGGCCTGGCACCTGACGTTTGGGGCGTGGCGCGCGACTGGGCTGCGATCAATGGCCTCGTGACCATCACCCTCGTCATGCTGCTGCTGAGTGGCCAACTGGTGCAGCAGATGCGCATGGTGGAACGTTTCAACCACGAACTGGAACATGGCATCACCAGCGCCCGCGTCGAACTGACCCAGGCTTTGGCTCGTGAACACACGCAGATGTTGGAGCACGCCAAACTGCAGGAGCGCATGCATATCGCCCACGATCTGCATGACGGGCTGGGTAGCAGCCTGGTGCGGAGCATGGCGCTCGTGGAACAAGCGCCAGGACCGCTGGCCAACGATCGTGTGCTGTCGCTGTTCAAGGTTCTGCGCGACGATCTACGCCAGTTGATTGATCACGGCTCCAGCGCCGGCGCCATCGTGCCCGATACGCCCGTGCAATGGGCTGCCCCGCTGCGCCATCGCTTCACGTACATCCTGGATGAAATGGACGTAGCATCCGCCTGGCACATCGCACCTCAATGGCAAGGTCACCCTAGCGCGCTGCAATGCCTTGGCCTGACACGACTGGCGGAAGAAGCCTTGTCCAACGTCATCAAGCACAGTCAGACCTCCCGGGTGGAGGTGGAGGTGCAAACCCAACCTGGCAGACTCACGATGTGTATTTCCGACGAAGGTCGGGGCTTCGATGTCGAAGCCGTGCAGCGCGCAGGCTTGTCGGTCGGCATGCGTAGCATGGCTGCGCGCGCGGAGCGAATGGGCGCAACATTCAAAGTGAGCTCAGGCGCAGACGGGACCGCCGTGACGGTAGCACTGGAGTATCACAGCCCGCAGATGTGATGCTTCCGAGAACGAGGTAGAACCTCCCACGAAATGCAGGGACGACTGTAGGCGCTATGCGCTATCAGTTCCCGAACGCTCGTCAAGCGTCTTGCCATAAGCTGGAACGTCAATCTGGCTGCAGGACGTACCCGAAAGCTTGGCCGTTACGGCCAGATTATGCTTTCAAGAGCAGTACCCGTAACGCGAGCTTATGGACGATTCCGGATTTTCTTGGATTTTAAGATGGCGCCCCGGAGGGAGCCAAATTGAGCAAGAAATTACCATAATTTATAGATAGATGGGTAAAAGTAGAGATTCGAAATGCCCCCATCCATGCCCCCAGACGCTCTTTTGGCAGTGGTTAGGATCCAGAAAATCCCTGAAATTGTGGGCTTTGGACACCACAGGATCATCTCGGACAATGCAAGACTGCGTCTTCGCTTGACACATCTACAAGGCCCCTTCAATTCGAATTGTGCTGCCGTACTCTCGATAACTGATTCATGGGCATTCCCTTGGTACTTTAAGTTCTCGGCCGTGTTACGCGACCAGGATGCCCTGATTGCATCGACTTAAAAGAAGTAACAGAGCTACCAGAAAGTCATGCACTGCATGGTTGATCGACACTCGAAGTAGACACTTTGAACCAAACTAATCTAGCCATGAAACGTCGAGATTTTTTGCAGCTGTCGGGTATGGCGACCTTGGGAGGCACGATCTCGTCGTTGGGTAGATCGTTCACCATGCCAGGATCTACGCTCATCGGGGCGTTAGCTACTCAGCCCGATCACAAGCTTCGGATCGATCGAAGCCTAGTTGAACTCGCTCCCGATCACATTGTTTCCACCACCACCTACAACGGACAATTTCCGGGGCCGCTCCTTCGGCTCACCGAAGGCAAGCCCACTGTACTGGATGTCTACAACGACACCGATGTACCCGAACAGTTGCATTTGCATGGACAGACCGTCTCCGCGGATGTGGATGGCGCGGCGGAAGAAGGCAGTCCCTTCATCCCGCCACACGGCATGCGACGCTTGGCGTTCACACCGGGGCCGTCAGGGCTACGCTTCTATCACACGCATCTAGTAGCCGGCGGCGACCTCACCGCAGGTCAATACAGTGGCCAGGTTGGCACCGTCTACATCGAGCCGCGACAGGACCCTGGTGCGTTCGACCGCGAAGTGTTTCTGGTGCTCAAGGAATTCGACCCGTTCTTCAGCAAGGGCGGCGACATGGCCATGGACTTCTTGCAGCCGAGTGCGCGCGATCCTTTGCTGGAAGAGCGTGGCGAAACCGCCATGAAGAAGTCGCTGGCCAGCGGTGCCGCCCATGGCTACGAAGTGGGCTACCAGGCGTTTGCCATCAATGGGCGCGTGCTGGGCCACGGCGACCCCATCCGCGTGAAGGTGGGCGAACGAGTGATGTTCCACATCGTCAACGGCAGCGCCACCGAGATCCGGAGCCTTGCGCTGCCACAGCACACCTTCAAGGTGGTCGCGCTGGACGGCAACCCCGTACCGCATCCCGTCGAAGTACCCATGCTGTGGCTGGGCACCGCCGAACGCATCAGCGCGATAGTGGAGATGAAACACCCAGGTGTCTGGGTGATGGGCGATCTGGCCGACGATGACCGCGAACACGGCATGGGCATCGTGGTCGAGTATGCCGGGCAGCACGGTAAGCCGCGCTGGGAAAAGCCGAAGCCCTTTGCTTGGGACTACCGCCGGTTCGCCAAGCCTGATGCGCATCCGGCAGAGCCCGACGAAATCTTCGAAATGACGTTTGCCAAGCAGAACGCCGCTCTTGGCGGCTTCAACCGGTGGACGATCAACGATGTCGCCTTCGACATGAAGGCGATGAAACCCCTGTTCCAGTTACACCATGGGCGGCGCTACCGGCTCCGGATGCACAACGCTAGCGACGACATCCACCCAATGCATCTGCACCGTCACAGCTTCGAGATCACCCGCATCGCGGGCCAGCCGACGAGTGGCATCATCAAGGATGTGGCGATGCTGGGCGGTTACCAAAGCATGGATGTGGACTTCACCGCCGACCAACGGGGTCTCTCCCTGTTTCATTGCCACATGCAGCTGCACATGGATTTCGGCTTCATGGCGCTCTTCAATTGCATATGACCCCTTCGACGGCGGACAACGCGCCTGCCCGAACACCGCCCGGCCACCCCCTCGAAGTCGCACGTGTTTTCCTCCGCCTGGGCCTGATGTCCTTCGGCGGCCCCATCGCGCACATCGGCTATTTCCATCGGGAGTTCGTGGAGCGGCGTCGCTGGGTGGATGAGCAACACTTCGGTCAGCTCTTTGCCCTGTGCCAGTTCTTGCCCGGCCCAGCTAGCAGCCAACTGGGATTTTCCATTGGTTTGCTGTGCGCAGGCTGGTTGGGTGCGCTGGCCGCCTTCGTCTGCTTCACGCTGCCGTCGGCGCTCCTGATGTTCGCCTTCGCGGAGGCAAGTAGTCAGATGGCTGGACCTTGGGGCCAGGCGATCATCCACGGTCTCAAGTTGGTCGCCGTGGTCGTCGTAGCGCAAGGCGTGCTGGGTATGGCGCGCACGCTTTGCCCAGATCGACCTCGCGCCTTCATCGCCGCGGCTACCGTCGGGCTCATTGCCCTTAGCTCCAGTGCCTGGATGCAATTGCTGGTGGTTGCAGGCGGCGCGGCGCTTGGCCCGTGGGCCTGTCGCCAGGTCGAGGCGAAGGTGGGAGAAACGTTCGCCCTGCATTACGGCCCCCGCACAGGCGCAGGTTTCCTAGTCGCCTATGGAGCACTCCTGGCCATCGCGCTCTTGGCTACGCCCCTGATGCCACCGATGGGCCAGATTGCCAGCGCCTTCTATCGTGCCGGCGCGCTGGTCTTCGGTGGTGGCCATGTGGTGCTGCCCCTGTTGAAGCAAGCCGTGGTCGATCCGGGCTGGATTACCCCTGATCGCTTCCTTGCAGGTTACGGCGCGGCCCAAACCGTTCCAGGCCCCATGTTCACCCTGTCTGCCTACCTAGGTGGGGCATTGCATGGCGGACAAGGCGGTGCATTGGGTGCCATTGTCAGCTTGCTCGCCATCTTCCTGCCGGGACTGCTCATGGTTTCAGGTGCCTTGCCGTTCTGGCGAACCATGGCGGCTCGGACACAAGCTATTCGGATGCTCGCCGGCGTGAACGCCGCCGTGGTCGGCCTGCTGGCCTTCGCTCTCTACAACCCGGTATGGGTCAGTGCTATTCAAGGTGGCAAGGATTTCGCCATTGCGCTGATCGCCTTCGTTGGACTCATAGTAGGCAAATGGCCGCCGCTACTGGCGGTTGCATGGTGCGTGGTCACGTCCCTGATCTGCGTCCTGTCGAGTACGTAGTTGTAGCGTGGCTACTCAATGCCCGCGTGCGAAGGGGGCACGTTTCATGGGGCTTGATCCAAAGTGAATATTTCTATTATTCTGGAAATATGAAATCGAAAAATGCCCTGGAATGTCTCAATGCCCTGGCTCATGAGCATCGTCTGACCTTGTTCCGCCTGCTGGTTCAAGCGGGAGACGAAGGTATGGCCGTTGGCGAGTTGGTGGACGCTACGGGTATGGCTGGCGCCACGCTGACCAATCACCTGAACATCTTGCGCCGTGCGGGCATGGTCACGGATGAGCGTCGCGGTCGAGTTATCCAATGCCGAGCCAACTACCCCCAGATGAATGCGTTGCTCGGGTTCCTTACCGAGAACTGCTGCGCTGGTTCGTCTGGAGCAGCCTGTTCTCCCGCTTCTACCTGCAAACCCAAACGGAGGACGCCATGAAACGCTTCCATGCTCATGTGAATGTCGACAACCTGGCCGACAGCATCCGCTTCTACACCACGTTGTTTGGTGCCACGCCCAGCGTGACCAAACCCGACTATGCCAAGTGGATGCTGGACGATCCGCGTGTGAACTTCGCCATTTCCCAGCGAGGCCGGCCCGCCGGCGTTGACCACCTTGGGATACAGGCGGAAGACGAAATGGAACTGACCGCGATGGGTGAACGGTTGTTGCAGGCTGATGCCGTGGCCCTGGCAGAGAAGGCCACCACCTGTTGCTACGCGCACTCGGACAAGTTCTGGACAGAGGATCCGCAAGGCGTGCGGTGGGAGACGTTCCACACCCTCGGCGATGCCACGACCTACACCAGCGTTTTCACGGATACCACGGCCTCCGCGAATACCTGCTGTGGCCCAGCGGCTGCTGCCTCTTCCCCGAAAACCTATGGCCCCACGTCGGCCGGGGCGTGCTGCTGATATGTCCTCCCAACCGTTCAATGTCCTTTTTCTATGCACGGGCAACAGCGCGCGCAGTGTGATGGCCGAAGCCCTGCTCAATGTCTTGGACCAGGGGCATTTCAAGGCTTACAGCGCCGGCAGTTTTCCGAGTGGCAAGGTGCAACCCATGGCGGCCAAGTTGGCCGAAGCCTTCGGCTATCACGAGCCATTGCGCAGCAAGAGTTGGGATGAGTTTTCGGCGCCAGACGCGCCGAAAATGGATTTCATCATCACCGTCTGCGACAACGCAGCCGGTGAGGTGTGCCCGATTTGGCCGGGGCAACCTGTCACCGCGCATTGGGGCGTGCCAGATCCCGTTGCTGCTGATGGAACCGAGGAGGTTCGGCAGCGTGCTTTTCAAACCGCGTGGATGATGCTGCGCCGACGTGTGGAACTGCTGCTTGCCCTGCCAGTGGAAAAGCTCGACCGCATCGCCATCCAAAAGGAGTTGCGCGCCATCGGGCAACAGGGCACTCATGAGCACTGAGGCCCTCGCCCCCATGGGGTTGTTCGCACGCTACCTGAGCCTTTGGGTCGCGCTATGTATCGTCGCCGGCATTGTGTTGGGCCATGCCTTTCCGGGAGCCTTTCAAGTCCTGGCGTCCTGGGAAGTTCAACGCATCAACCTGCCGGTGGCGGCATTGGTATGGTTGATGATCGTGCCGATGCTCCTGAAAGTGGATTTTGCCCAGTTGTCCGGCGTCCGCCGACAAACCCGAGGGATTGGCATCACGCTCCTGGTGAACTGGGCCATCAAACCGTTCTCCATGGCCGTGCTGGGGTGGCTCTTCGTGCGGCATGTGTTTGCCGCATGGCTGCCCGCCGATCAGCAAGATGCCTACATGGCCGGCTTGATTCTGCTGGCGGCGGCGCCATGCACTGCGATGGTGTTCGTTTGGTCTCGCCTGTGTGGGGGAGAACCCAACTTCACACTGGCGCAGGTGGCACTCAATGACACGATCATGATCGTGGCTTTTGCGCCCATCGTGGCGTTGCTGTTGGGGGTGGCTTCTATCATGGTGCCTTGGGGCACATTACTGCTGTCCGTATTGCTCTACATCGTTGTGCCGGTGGTGTTGGCCCAGCTCTGGCGGCGACAGTTGTTGCGCCAAGGAGGGCACGGTGCTTTTGACGCTACGCTATGCCGGATTGACCCTTGGTCAATGGGAGCACTGCTGACCACGTTGGTGTTGTTGTTCGGTTTCCAGGGCGAGGCCATCGTGGCCCAGCCCGTGGTGATTTTGCTGCTGGCCGTGCCCATCGTGGTGCAGGTGTATCTCAACGCGGGTATTGCTTACGGTCTCAGCCGTTGGGCGCGAGTGCCCCATTGTGTGGCTGGCCCGGCTGCGCTCATCGGCGCCAGCAACTTCTTTGAGCTGGCCGTGGCAACGGCAATCAGCATCTTCGGTTTGCGCTCTGGTGCTGCTCTTGCCACTGTGGTCGGTGTGCTGGTGGAAGTGCCCGTAATGCTATCGGTTGTCCAGTTGGTGCGGCGCACGGCACCATGGTTTGCCCAAGACTTAACCCACAACACGTGAGTTGATTGATCTGGCTTCACCAGAAGGGGTTATTGCTAAAAGGAAGACGCACACAAGAGTGCGGGTTGCAGCAATAGGTCATACGTCGAAAGAGTGTTGTTTCGCATCTCTGCAGTCCATTCCAGCCATTCGGACAGCACGATGAGATTCCACAAGCCGCGTGCGTGATCATTTCGCCGCTGTATGTGTTCTTCCATCAATGCCAGGGCCGCATCGACCTGTATACCAGCGTCGCTTAGAGCCTTGCTCGACAGCTTGTCCATTGCCCAGCAGCGAAGAGGCCCGCGTAGCCATGGCCCGAGCGGGACGGAGAGGCCGCGCTTCCGACGTTCGATGATTTCCGCGGGCAGATAGCGGCGCGCATAGTCCTTGAGGAAAGCCTTGGTGCGCAGCCGCTTGATCCTGGCGTCCGCCGGCAGCGTGCTGGCGTATTCGATCACCGTGCGATCGAGGAACGGTGCCCGGATCTCCACGCCATGGCACATCCCGCCGCGATCGGCCTTGGCCATCAAGGCGTCTGGCAACGATTGACCGAAATCGTGGTTCTGGACCAGGTCGAGTAGCGACAGCTCGCTGTGGTCGATCTGGTCCAGCGGGTGGTCCATGCCCAGTCGCCGGATCCAGTCCGGTGACAGGTTTGCGTTCCAGAGCAGGTGCCGCGTCAGGCCGTCGTGTTCCTGTCCGTCGACGAACTTCTTGAGCAGGAAGGAGAGCGCCATCTTCTTGTCGCTGACGGGAAGTGCGGTGACAAGGCTCCGAATGGTC
The DNA here is from genome assembly GCF_014843005.1 of Rhodanobacter sp. DHG33. Lineage (GTDB taxonomy): Bacteria > Pseudomonadota > Gammaproteobacteria > Xanthomonadales > Rhodanobacteraceae > Rhodanobacter_A. The sequence goes on from NZ_JACYXM010000001.1 coordinate 663,153, forward strand.
TTGCGCACGGTTGCCGGCAACCTGCCGTATTGCGACGACCACAATGCGCCAAGATAAGTCGGGTAGCCGCCGAACAACTCGTCCGCGCCTTCACCGGCCAGCAGCATCTTGACGTCGCAGGACGCACGTTCGGTTACCAGGAACAGCGGGAGCCACGCGGGATCGGCCAGCGGCTCCCCGGTGGTGCGGATGAGATGCCTGAGCATCTGCGGCACCTGCGCTGCGCCCAGCGTGACCGTGGCGAGCGGGCAGTCGTACCGGCCGGCGACGGTTTGCGCGCCGCTTGCTTCATCGAAGGAACTTTCCTCGAAGCGGATGCAATAGGCCTTGAGCCGGTGCGCAGGGCGTACCTGGCGCGCCACGGCCGTGATGAGGGACGAATCCAGGCCGCCACTGAGCAGTACGCCGTAATCTACGTCGACGTCAGTCTGTCGCACGATCGCGTTGCGGAAAACCGCATCGAATGTGGATGCGCTGGGCAGAGCGGTCGGTTTCCTGCCGATGGGTGACGTCCAGTAACGCATATAACGCGTCTTGTTTCTCTCCTGCACGATCATCTCGCCGGGACATACCTTGAACCGCCGGACGAACGGTGTCCGTGGCGACGGGCAATAGCCCGACCGCAGGTAGTAGGCCAGCGATTGCCGATCCACTTCCGTATCCGCCGGCGCGGCAATCTGCAGGGCCGCCAGTTCGGAAGCGAACCAGAGGCCTTGCGTGGACGTGGCGTAGTAGAGATGCCTTTCCCCAGTACGATCCCGGGCAAGGATGAGGCGCCTTTGGCGGGGATCCCACAACGCCAGCGCGAACACGCCGTCGAGATGTTCGAGGAAGCTAAGGCCTTTCTCAAGGTAGAGCGGCGCGATGACGGCGATGTCGCTGCCTGATTCGATCGTATGGCCGTGCACGGCGAGCGAGGCGCGCAGGGTACGGTGATTGTCGATTTCGCCATTACAGATCACGACTACGCCGGAGGCATGCACGAACAGCGGTGGCTGTACACGATCGACTCCACGAATCGCGAGTCGATTGGCACCCATGGCGATGTTCTCGGCGCTGTATTCGGCCTGCCCATCGGGTCCGCGATGGCGCATTGCCGAAAGCATGGCCTGCACCTGGTGCACGATCGCATCCGGTGAGCCTTCCTGGTGGTTCATTAAGACGCCGCCAATACCGCACATACTGATCTTTCCCGATGGGTTGGGGAGGAGTTCGGCTGCTTCAAATGCCCACGACGAACAACAAATCCTTGCGCCATGCGCCGACGGGCGTGGCGGACGCGCGGCAATGGACCAATGCGTCTTCAAGGTCTTTGCGGGTGATGGTGTGGTCGACCAGAAGCAACGACCGGCCCTGCGCCTTGATGGCCGAACAGATCTGCGCGGCGGCGTCCGCGTCCATCCAACGAACGCCGTAGACGGGCTTGCTGAGATAGAGACGCATACCCCATGGCGTCTGCTCCTCGATGGCATAGCTGTCGGTGGCTTTTTCCACGAATATGAGTGCGTGGTAGTCGGTGCCAGCGGCTGTCGCCACCTGTCGCGCGCCCGCGCCATCGTCGATATCCGCGCCGTAGCCGTAAGCGGGCAAAGCCTTGATCGCGAGCAAGACCACTACCCACGCTGCCAGCAGAAGCGTGTTTCGGCGGAGCGAGAGGTCGAACGTCGGTGCCATGCACGATGCCACGAGTAAGGCCAATGGCAGGAATAGCGGCAGCAGGTACAACGGCAGTCGGGATTTCGCCACGCAGAAAATCACGAAGGGAATGACGAACCACAGCAGCAGGAACAGTTGGACCGAACGCGCCTCGCGCCATGTCCTCCATGACGAAGGGCTTGCCGCAGCTTTAACCGCGTGCATGGCGCCGCGCCACCACGGCAAGCTGCCGAACACCAGCACGGGGGCGTAGACCAGAAACCAGCCAAAAGCCCCCGAATGGCGCACGTACATGTGCGTGAAGATGCGTCCGTAAACCTCGTCGTGGATGAAGTAATGCAGCAACCACGGGTATCGGGAAATCGCCAGGGCATACCAGGTGAAGCCCACTGCCAGGAACAGAAGCAGGCCAGTGGGGGCAAACAGGCGCCCCACGGCACGCCAGTCGTCGCACAGCGCAGTGAACGCGATGATCGCCAGCAGCGGCAGCAGGCCGGGCGGGCCCTTGACGAGGAAGGCAAGGCCGAATCCGAGCCACATCAGCCAGTGACCGCGGCGTGCCTGCAACGCGGAATCGGGCCACGCGTACATCATGAAGCCGAGCACGGCGAGGCCCTCGGCAAGGGTCAGCAACACGTCGGTGCTGATGATGTTGGAAGCGAGGAAGCCGAACACGGAGGTGGCATATACCAGCGGCGCAAGCCACGGCCTGTCGGGACACGCCTTGCGCCCCATCGCGAAGAGCACCAGCAGCGTGGCGAGGTAGGCCAGCGCATAAGGCAACCGGGCCGCCCAGACATTGCGCCCGAAAAGCTGCATGGATCCGGCGATGACCCAATACGTCAGCGGCGGCTTGGAGAAGTTGAGCTCCGCCGGACTGTAGGCCGGCGCCATGTAGTTGCCGGAGTCCATCATCTGCAGCGCGGCGTCCACATAGCGCCCTTCGTCCGGCCCCCACAATCCGCGCGAACCCTGGAAAGCGAAGCCGAGCAGGATGCCCAGCGCCACTATCCACAGCCATGCCCGCGATGCTCGCAACGAACCGGCGCCCCGATCGGCGGCATGGGTGCCCGTGCTGCCGGTCATGGCGCTTCTCCATGGGCAGAGCGGTTTTCGCCCGCGGTCTTGGCTGGCACTTTGCGGCTGACCAGTTGCAGATTCCGGCAGAAGATCATCAGCGTCATGGCCTCGCCGGAAATGAAGACCGGATCGCGGCGGTGGATGGCATAGGAAAGGATCAATACGCCGGCGACGACGCTGATCTGCCAGAACATGCGCGGGAAACGGCTCTTGCCGAGGATCTCGCTGTGCAGCCACTGCACGACGAAGCGCGCTCCGAAAAGCGTTTGTCCCAGCAGCCCGATCCCCAGCCAGACGGATTGCGCATCCATGTGGATCATCGCGCCGCCTCCGCGATATCCGCGCGCATTTCGCGCCGACGCAACTGGATGTTGCGGCAATACACGAGCAGACCGGCGGCCTGCGCGACGATGAACACCGGGTCGTGCCGTTCGATGGCATAGGCAAGCAGCCCGACACTGCCCACGGCGCTCGCATACCAAAACGACATCGGGATGCTGCTCTCGCGTCGCCATTCGCTGTAGATCCATTGCATGAAGAAGCGCCCCGAGAAAACCAGCTGGCTCCCCATGCCGATGACCATCCACAAGGTGCCGGCACTAGTCACAGATCCTCCTGCGGCAGGGCTTTTGCCAGCGCCGGTGCAGGCCATATGGCCAGCGAGATGCCGCGGAACGGATGGATGTAGATCGCCTGGTCGTAATCCGCCTGGCTCAGTCGTTTCGGATAGACGATGACGAGTCCGTCGGCATGCTCGCCCGACCATGCCCGCAATGAACTTGCGCTGTGCAACTGCTCGACGGGTTGGGTCAAGCGGCCAAGAAAGGTGTATTGGCCATCGTTTGATTCGAAGCTGGCCACGGGCCGGTTTTCGCTTTGCGCCTTGGCCACCAGGTGGCTGACGGGAGCGAAGTCATAAGCCGGCCATAATGTGAGGCTGAAGAGGCCATTCGCCGCTACGGCCGCTGCGAGTCCCGCGCCCGCCACGCGATAAAGTTCACCCTTGCGAAATGCGACCAAAAGCAGGGCGAGCAGCAGATAAAACACGCCGAATGGCAGGCTGTGGGAGGCCATGACGGTATATAGCGGATCGGACAGCGCATGGCCGGCAATGAGCGCATCCAACCCGATCAGGACCAGTCCCGAAGCCGCAAACAGCGCGGCCAGCGGCCAGGGCGATAGCCAGCGACTGTTTGCCGCTTCCGATGCATCGGCGCGGATGAGGGCAACCGCCATCAACATCGCCAGGCCGGCGAACTCAGGCAGCAGGTAGTAGGGCTGTTTGCCGCTGATCAGCGAAAAACCCAGCAGCACCGGAACCAGCCAAGCAAGGAGAAAGCGTACGCCCGGCTCTAGTGGCAGGCGCCATCGCAGCAATGCGAACCAAATGCGTGGCCAAAGCGCGAATGGAAAAGCCAGCACGGGAAGCAGCGGCAAATACCACCAAAACGGGTGTGCGTGGGCGAAGGCATCAACCACGCGCCCAGCGGTCTGGTGCACCAGCAGCATGCGCTGATAGGCGTTGCCGCCGACCCACGCTGCCGATAGGGCCCACGCGAGCAGTACGGTGCAAGCCGCCAGAAAGGAAAGGCCGCCACGGCAGTACCAATGCCGGCGTTCGCGTCGCGCCCATTCGCTCCACAGCGGGCCAAGCAGCCAGGGCACGCCCGCATGCAACAACAGCACGGGGCCCTTGGTCAGTAGGCCAAGGCTGAGGGCGAGCGAGAATCCGCCGAAGCGCGGGGCCTTTCCGTGCGCGGCCGGCGCCAGGCACAACATGGCTGCCAGCACGCAGTCGGCCAACTGCACTTCGTACATGACCTGCAAGCCGAACAGGAACCCGTACGTGAAAGCCGAGAGGATCCAGGCGGTGGCATGCGCGATACGTATCTCTTGCGGAAAGAGGTGGCGCGCCAAACGCCATGCGAGCAGCAACTGGAAGGCGCCTAGCAAGACCTCCAGCAAGCGAGGCCAGACATCATTGACGCCCGCTACGGCCCAACCCAGCTGAATAAGCCATAGCAGCAGCGGCGGTTTGTCACTGTAAGGAAGACCGTTGAGGTACGGAACAAGAATGCTGTGGTGAAGCCACATCTCCCACGCCACGGACAAAGTCCGTGTCGAATACATGGGCATGGGGCCGTGCTGAAATATGGCAACCAGCGCAGCGCCCCCCCAGAGTGGCAACCAAAGGTAAGGAAAAAATCGCGGGAGCGAATCGCGCGAAAATCGGCGATTTGATGCGCGCAACTGAATCATGGCGTCGACGCTTGCCGTACGGAGAAGTCGTCATGACGCGTGGGAATGGGGACGTCTGTTTCACGTCCCAGCAACTGGGAATAGTTTTCTACCACCCGGCAGGCCACTTGGCGCGCTGTAAGGCCAGGGGTCCGGAGTGGGTAGTTGCCCTGTCCGTAAGGGGCATAAACGGATGCATCGGTAACGCAGAACATGCCAATGGTCGCCGTCCGGGACGCCACAGCGAGATGCATGACGCCACAGTCGGCAGTGATCATGAGATCGACGCTTGCCATCACCGCGCCCATGCGGCGGATGTCCGACGAATAATAAGCAGGCCATTCCGCACCAAGCATGGAGCGACCATGCATCGGAATCAGCTCGACGATGCTTGCCGTCGGGCTGAGCAACTTGAAGGTGTCAATGAATTCCCGCCACCACGACATGGGATATCGCTTGTCACCCGTGGCGTTGGCGAATACGCCAACTACTGGAGGCGATGTGGTCTGCCGCGATTCGGACAACAACTGGTTGATGGCGCGACGTCCGCTGTCAACTTCCAAATCGGTCAGCCGGATGTCGAGCGTCGGCATACTGTCGTGATAGGTGGTTTCAAGTGCCAAAGCCCAACGCAAAAGATTCACCGGTCGCTTGGCCATGTGTTGCCCCGCGACAATCGTCGGGGCTGCATGGGTCAAGCCGCTACGTTTTGGGTCGTCGCTGAAACCAAGCTTGTATGTGCCGCGTAGCAGGCGTGTCAGCGCCCTGCTAAAGCCCGATCCGATGCAAGGGTCGATGATGAGGTCGTACTGTGTTTCGCGCACACGCCGAATCAATCGTAGGAAGGGAAACGGATGCTTGAAACCACGCTTGGGCAGGCAATACACGTTCTGCACACTGAAGAAGCTGGCAAAAATCTCTTTTGCGATGCCGCCTTCCGAAATCACATCGATTTCTGCGCCCTTGTAGTGCCGCTCAAGCTCGCTGATCAGTGGCGTCAGAAGAACGGTGTTGCCGAGGCGATGGTTAGGTCGACAAATCAGGACGCGGAAGATGCCCTTGCGCGGAAGAGGGGTATCGCAGCGAGGTATCGAAATCTGATTCAAGCGGCACCAACTCAGGAGTGGATGGGACGGATGCTGTCGCTTCGCGAAGAGCGAATTCCGTGCCATGAGCACAACTGATTGATGCGTAGGGGAAAGCCAGTTTTCTGCACTAGCTTGTCTGCATGCAGACTGCAAAATTTGTCTGCAAGAATTTGCAGATCAATACCTGCTTCAGGGTGAAGTGCGATGCTCTGGGCACACCAGCAGTTCATTGCCTGGCTTGGATGGAAGCGTGATGGTCATCACCGTGCGCACCGATGCATTCACTTGGCATGCGGCTACATAGCCAATGGCGCCTGGTGTCTTCGCCACGAATTGGACTACGGCATCAGGTGAGGCAAGCACGTAGGGCGGACTCACACCCTGGAAGTACTGCTTGTCCCAGTAATCTTGGAGCTGACCATCGCCCATGTGCAGGACTGTATGTGTGAACGCTTCGCGTAGCGGATCACCGCTTGGAAGGTTGACAGGTGTGAGCCGCTGCCCGCGGTCATCCACGAAGATCCTCTTCAGGTAGATATTGCGCAGCGTGTCCTGGTTGAGCGTGAGTTGAGGTGTGGCGATCGCAGTAATGATGGCCATCTGCGATGACGCCGCCCAGGTCACTGAGGCGAATGCCGGCAGACCTCCCATGGCCAGCCATACCAACCATTGTCGGATGCGTCCGCGCATGGTTTCAGAACAGGACGGCAACGGAAGCCAGCCACCCGGTGGGGGCTAGCAACAGGTTGTGCGTGCCATCGCGGTATTCGACTTTAAGGACGACGCCTTCGATCGGCTTGAAGTTGATGGCCGTGGTGCGGATGGTGGTGGTTCGCTCAGGTGTCGAAGAGCGATACCGTTCGTAGCGTTCTATGAAGTAGAAGCGGCGCCACAACGGTATCTCTGTCTGCAAGAATCCGCCGCGTTCGTCGGGGCGATTGTCCGTGCTTCTGCGATAGATTGCCTCGCCGGTGAAGCCGATGTAGTGCGTGGTCCAATTGAAATCGAGGCCACTCAGGAAGTACTTGTCACGAGGGGATTCCAGCTCGTAGCTGAGGGCGGATGCACCGATGCTCAGCGAGTCCCCGAACAGGTGGTACAACACCCTGCCGCCGAATGCCTGTCGAAAATTGTTCTGCAGCGTTTCCGTTGTGCCGAAATTGGTGTAAGCATTGTCTTGGTCGTCGCCAATGCGGAGGTTCTTGGTGTCGTCGGCGAATACCCAGTAATCAAGATCGTTCCCATGCACGGGAACGGTGCCGAACATCATGGCTCCTGTGGCATGGAGCGCGAAGGCTGCCGATGTCGAAAGCGGTCGCGATATCGTCCAGGTCAACGGGTCGGCATGGACCAGATTCCATTCACCAACGGGAGTGAGAAACTTGCCGAAACGGAAGTTGACGTATGGATTCGCGTGGTAGTCGACATACAGGCGCTCAATATCCAGTTCGGCATCATCGACGTCGGTTCGGCCCCTGCCGGTTACCGGATTAGCGGCATCAATTTCGGTAAACAACTGCCATTGTGTGCCGATGTCCTGGGTCAGGAACAAGCTGAAATCGTGGACGTCGTAACTGGACTTGGTGCGCTGGACGTCATAGAAGTTGAAGTCGGTATAGCCGCCTATCCGCAGCCCCATGCCGGGAAAGTAGAGGCCTTGGCCCAGCGTGTAGGGAGCCGTTTGCCATACGCTGCTTGCGCCGTCGCTATCAGTCGCCGCGGCTGTCGATGCGTATGCCAGCCCAAACAGCAGGGTGGCCACACCGTGGCGCAAAAAACGGCACAGGTACCTGTTCATGGAGATGCTACCGGCAAGTGCATGGAGCGGGGCCGGCATGCGTGGGCCATGTCGGCGAGTAGACAAAAGCTCTAGGTGACCGTTTCCCCACGATGAATCGGCGCACCCCCGAATTCTGCGACACTGAGGCAGGAGATCGCAAAGCGGCGCCTCGTGGTCATGGGCGCTTCTGTACCCCCACCACGCGACGGCATTCACTTGACGATACGAGCGGCCCTCTTTCGCCTGTTATTTTGGACCCTGCTAGGCACGGTACTGGTCGTGGGTGCGCTGTCGTTCTATCAATTTCGTGCTGCGCTCAGTACGGAGATCGCCGCAAACCTCCGGTTTGGTGCCAGCACTATCATGCAGCGTATCGACACCCTGCTGTTCTCGCACATCGAGAACATGCGTGTGTGGAGCGGGCTGGAAGTCATGCAGGACATTCGCGTCAATGACGTGGATAAGCGCCTGTCGCACTTCCTTGCGGATCTGCACGCGGGGCAGGGAAGCGCCTACACGGCCCTGTTGTGCACGGACGAGCGGGGCCGCGTGGTCGCAGCCAGTCAAGCCGCGTATATCGGCACCATGGCACCTGTCGCCAAATCCTGGCAGGCCATTCCGGGCAGCCGGCTCGGCGGCGTGAGCCTGGCGCGGGTTCATGATGCTGATGGCGACACGACCATTTTGCGTACCGCGATCCCCAATGCCTTCGGCGAAGGTAGTCTCGGCTATCTCTATGCCGTGCTCGATCGGCATGTCGTTCAGCAGTTGCTGGATGATGCCGTCAACCATGGGCCACGGAGCCTGTTGCTGCTGGACCAGAATGGCCACGTGATCGCGGCGTCGGCGGCACTGCGTGCACGCATCGATGTGGATCGGCTGACACTGAACTGGCGTTTACCAGATCAAGGTGTCGTGTCCTACGTGCGTGATGGCAACGCATTGGGCTATGGCACAGTGCTTGTTGGCGTGGCGAAGTCCGAAGGCTATCAGCAGTTCCAGGGACTGGGTTGGCGCATCGTAATGGTTGAACCTACCACCGTGTCCTTCGGACCGATCTGGCGCCTGCTTTGGGCCATGCTGGCGGTCCTCGTGCTGACCCTTATGGCCGGCCTGTGGATCTCTTCGCACCTGGCCCACCGCATCGCGCTGCCAATCATGACCCTGACAGACTTCACGCGTAGCTTCCGGCAACGCGATGTGGCCCTGGCGCCATTACCAACCACCAACATCTTGGAGGTCCAGGAGCTGCACCGCGCTTATGCGGAGATGATCGATGACCTGGCAAAGTCGCGCGAGCAGGTTGTGCGCGCAGGCAAACTCGCGGTCGTGGGCGAAATGGCCGCGATCATGGCGCACGAAGTGCGCACGCCACTCGGCATCTTGCGCAATTCTGCGCAATTGTTGCAGCGGCAGCCCGAACTGGGTGAGCGCGAACATGAACTGATCGGCTTCATCTTTAGCGAGACTGAACGACTCAATCGCCTGGTGACCTTGCTCCTCGAATGCGCGCGCCCGACGCAGCCGGATTTCAGGCCGCACGACTTACACGCGATTATCGACAGCGTACTGAACTTGTTGGCATCACGCGCCGAGAAGTCTGGCGTCTCGCTTTCGTGCAGCTTTGCCGAGCCCGAGCTGATCTTTCTGTGCGACCGGGAGCAGATTATGCAGGTGCTGCTCAACTTGGTGTTGAATGCCCTCGCGTTCGTCGGAGACCGCGGTTGCGTGCAGATCGCGACACGGCTGGATGGCTCGGTATTACATGTCTCCGTGATGGACGATGGCCCTGGCGTACCGCCGGCGCTTCGGCAAGCTATCTTCGATCCCTTTTTTAGTCGCCGAGAAGGCGGTATCGGTCTCGGCCTTACCATCGTGCAGCAGGTCGTGCATGTGCATGGCGGCGAGGTCGTTGTGGGTGAGAGCCCATGGGGAGGGGCTTCCTTCAACCTCACCTTCGCAGTAAACGGACTGGATCGATGAACACCAAGCGCATCCTTATAGTGGACAACGAAGCCAAGATGCGGCGCATCCTGGAGCTTTCGCTCAAGGCTATGGGGCATATCGTCTCTGAGGCCAGCGATGGGGTGGTGGCACTGTCCATCATCGAAAAGCAATCTATCGATCTGGTGCTGACTGATTTGCGCATGCCACGTATGGACGGCATCGGCTTGCTCGCTGCATTACGCGAGCGGGGTATGGATGTTCCTATCATCGTAATGACTGCCTATGGCACCATCGAAACGGCTGTTCAGGCCATGAAGCTTGGGGCCATCGATTACATCATCCGTCCATTCGAAATGGAGACCGTCGAGATGGCGGTCACTCGGGCGCTGGCCATGCAGGCTGTGCAACGCGAGAACACCTTCCTACGCGAGGAGGTTTCGCGTGGTTGGGGCGCCTTCATCGGAACGAGTGCTGCGATGCAATCGCTCTACGAGTTGATCCGCCAAGTGGCGCCGACGCGTAGCAATGCTTTCATTGTCGGAGATACCGGCACAGGCAAGGAACTGGTGGCTCGCGCCATTCATGAGGCATCCGGTCGCAAGGGCTTATTCGTGCCGATCAACTGTGCGGCCATCCCGGCGGAGCTTCTTGAAAGCGAGCTTTTTGGGCACGTCAAAGGTGCGTTTACTGGTGCTGTACGCGATCGCGTCGGTAAATGCGAACTGGCCAGTGGGGGCACGATCTTTCTTGACGAAATCACCGAAATGCCGGCGAACCTGCAGGTCAAGCTGCTGCGTATGCTGCAGGAGGGAAGCATCGAAAGAGTCGGCGCAAATGGGGCAACTCCGGTGGATATCCGCGTCGTTTCTGCCACCAATCGTGACCTACACCAAGCGGTGGAAAGCGGTGCCTTGAGGCGGGATTTGTATTTTCGCCTCAACGTCGTGCGTGTTGATGTACCAAAGCTGCAGGATCGCCAAGGCGACATCGCATTGCTGGCCAATCACTTTCTGCACAAGCATGCCCTGGGACTGGGGCGTGCTACCCCTCGTCTAGGTTCACACGTGCTGCAACGCCTCGAAGCTTATGAGTGGCCTGGCAATGTGCGCGAGCTTGAGAACATCATGGAGCGCGCCGTTGTTCTCTGCCGTGGGGAAGAAATCACATTGGATCAACTGCCAGTAGAATTGTCCCATGAATCACTCAGACACTCTTTGTCGTCGGTCGCAACCACTGATAACACTTTCACTGATTGTTCTCTCGATCTGAAAGCTCAAGTTGAAAGCCTTGAGTGTCAGATCATCAAAGCAGCGCTGGAGCGCAGTGCTAACAACAAGGCAGTTGCATCTCGCTTGCTTGGCATCAGCGAGAGAACGCTTTGGTACAAGCTAAAGGCGTATAGAGTAGATAACTAGATTTCGTCATCGAACAGAATCCCATGACTCTTGAGCGGATGCGCCCGAACGCTGGAATGGGCTTCTCCCGTCTCGCATGCGTTATACGTGGCTGAAGGATTTTTCAGTGACTCGTGCATCCTACCCTCTCCGTCATATGTAGTAATTAGATCCATGATCTACATAGATTTTTATGGACAATTGACGGTCGACGTGCCATTCCGCGTACCAGCTGCCGTTACTTGTGGTTGTTATTTGTTGTACCTGCATCGTCGCGAGAAATTTTCAATACGAGGAGGGCATTGCTCACGGGCTATCTGCAGCCTTTGTTGAGGTGCTGATGACACCATCGTTGATGGTCGTCGTAAGGGACAAGGTGACTATGTAACTTCATGGGTGAAGACGTAAGGTCACTCCGATCATTACCTGTATGTCCATATGTAGCATGCGGGTCGGTATTCGCCTGGACTTATTGCATGTATCACACCAGCGACATCCTGCTTACCTTGTTCATCGTGTTCGTCGCCGCGCAGATCGGCGGCGAGGTCGCCCAGCGGCTGAAGTTGCCCGGCGTGGTGGGCGAGATCGCCGCAGGCTGCGTGGTCGGCCCTTCCCTGCTCGGCTGGATCACGCCGGACCAGGTCGCCACCGGCACGCCGCTGGACGTGCTGGCCGAAATCGGCGTGGTGCTGCTGCTGTTCTCGGTGGGCCTGGAAACGCGGCTGGACGATTTGAAGAAGGTCGGCAGGACCGCACTGCTGGTCGGCGTAGTCGGCGTGCTGGTGCCCTTCGGCATGGGTGCGCTATGGGCGCACGGCAGCGGCTTCGACTGGGACAAGTCCATGTTCGTGGCCGCCGCCTTCGTGGCCACCTCGGCCGGCATCACCGCCCGCGTGCTGCAGGAATTGGGAGCGCTGCAGCGGATGGAGAGCAAGGTGATCCTGGGCGCCGCGGTGATCGACGACATCCTCGCCATGCTGCTGCTCGGCGTGGTGGTTTCGATGCAGGGCGGCGATGGCTTCGATCCCGGCCACCTGCTCGTGGTGCTGGGCGAGGCGGCCGGTTTCATCGTGGTGATCGGCTGGGGCGGCGCGCGGATGATGCGCCGGAACTCCGACTGGCTGGAGAAGCCACGTCACACGCAATCGCCCCTGCTGATTGCGCTGGCGCTCTGCCTCGGCCTCGCCTATGTCTCCACCCTGTTCGGCCTCGCGGCGATCATCGGCGCCTTCCTCGCCGGCATGATCGCCTCCGAAACCCGCCAGCAGCACATGCTGGAGCAGCAGAGCCAGCCGCTGCTGGCGCTGCTCACGCCGTTCTTCTTCGTGGTCACGGGCAGCAAGATCGACCTGCACGAACTGGCCAGTGCCGATGCGCTGTGGATGCTGCTGGTCGTCACGGTGATCGCCATCCTCTCCAAGCTGCTCGGTGGCGGCTTGGGCGCGCTTGCATTGGGCAAGCGCAGCGCGGCCATCGTGGGTTTCGGCATGGTGCCGCGCGGCGAAGTGGGCGTGGTGATCGCCAGCCTCGGCCTCGCCGCCGGCGTGTTCAACAACCGCGTCTACGCGATCATCGTGGCGATGTCCCTGCTGACCGCGATGGTGACGCCGCCGGTGCTGGC
>NZ_JACYXM010000020.1 GCF_014843005.1 Rhodanobacter sp. DHG33
AAGGCGAGCTCCAGATCGAACTTGACCTGATCGAAGGGCAGGCCGACCGGTTCGGTGCGCAGACCGGGGAGGTCGAACGTAGCGTTTTCGTTGTTCTGCCAGGCGAACATGACCTGGAACAGGGGCGTGTGATCCAGGTGGCGTGAGGGCTGGACGATCTCCACGACCTGCTCGAAGGGCAGATCCTGGTGATCCTGGGCAGCCAGGGTGGCCTGGCGTACCCGAGCCAGCAGCTCGGCCACGCTGGGGGTGTTGGACAGGTCGATACGCAGGGCCAGCGTATTGACGAAGAAACCCATCAGCGGCTCGATCTCGATGCGATTGCGGTTGGCCGTGGGCGTACCGATGACCAGGTCGTCCTGACCGGACAGGCGAGCCAGTACCGCCGCCCACGCCGTCATCAAGGTCATGAACACCGTGGTGCCGTGCTGCTGACTGAAGCGCTTGAGCGCGTGGGTCAGGGCGGCATCCAGCTGTATAGGCACACTGGCACCGACGAACGATTGCTGCAGCGGGCGTGGTCGATCCGTGGGCAGTNATTGCGGTTGGCCGTGGGCGTACCGATGACCAGGTCGTCCTGACCGGACAGGCGAGCCAGTACCGCCGCCCACGCCGTCATCAAGGTCATGAACACCGTGGTGCCGTGCTGCTGACTGAAGCGCTTGAGCGCGTGGGTCAGGGCGGCATCCAGCTGTATAGGCACACTGGCGCCGACGAACGATTGTTGCGGCGGACGCGGTCGATCCGTGGGCAGTGTCAACAGGACCGGAACATCGGCCAGCGTGCGGCGCCAATACGCGACTTGCGTGGCGAGCCGTTCGTCGACGAGCCATTGGCGTTGCCAGACGGCGTAATCGGGGTACTGGATGGTCAGCGGCGGAAGCGGATCGGCCTGTCCTTGCACGAAGGCGGTGTAGAGCGCATTGAGCTCACGGAGCAGCACTCCGATGGACCAGCCGTCGGAGACGATGTGGTGTTGGGTGAGCAGGAAGACATGCGCGTGCTCGGCCAGACGGACGAGGCGGGCACGGATCAAGGGACCCCGGGTGAGATCGAAGGGGGTGCTGACTTCTTCCTCGCACAGGTGTTGAAGGAGGGCGTGAGGATCGCTCGCGTCCTGCAGATCGTGCTGGTGCAGGGGCAGGCCGAGGGTCGGCGACAGCAATGCGATGTGGGGTTGACCGTCGGTTGAAACGAAGACCGTGCGCAAGGCCTCGTGCCGAGCCCACAGCGTATCCAGACTGCGTTGCCACGCCGGGATATCCAGCGGGCCGTGCAGGTGCACGGCCATCGGGATGTGATAGGTGGCACTGATACTTGCATCGAGCTGGGCGAGGAACCACAAGCGCTGCTGGGCAAAGGACAGGGGGAGCTGACCGTCGCGTGCAGCGGGAACGATGGCGGGCAGCGTCTGTGCCCCGGCCTGTTCCAGCGTCTGGGTNTTGAAGGAGGGCGTGAGGATCGCTCGCGTCCTGCAGATCGTGCTGGTGCAGGGGCAGGCCGAGGGTCGGCGACAGCAATGCGATGTGGGGTTGACCGTCGGTTGAAACGAAGACCGTGCGCAAGGCCTCGTGCCGAGCCCACAGCGTATCCAGACTGCGTTGCAATACCGGAATATCCAGCGGGCCGTGCAGGTGCACGGCCATCGGGATGTGATAGGTGGCACTGCTGCGTGCATCGAGCTGGGCGAGGAACCACAAGCGCTGCTGGGCAAAGGACAGGGGGAGCTGACCGTCACGTGCAGCGGGAACGATGGCGGGCAGCGACTGCGCCCCGGCCTGTTCCAGCGTCTGGGTGAGGGCCAACGCCAGCGCGGCGAGGGAGGGATGGGCGAACAGGGAGGCCAGCGGCACAGTGACGCCGACCGTCTGGGCCAAGCGGCTGAGCAGGCGCACGGCGATCAGGGAATGGCCACCGACCTCGAAGAAGTTGTCGTGGCGACTGACCTGCTGGAGGCCGAGCAGCTCTTCCCAGATGCCGGCGAGGGTTTGTTCGATCTCCCCTTGGGGTGGCTCGTAGGCCCGACGGGCGTAGGCCGTGTCGCCNCAGTGACGCCGACCGTCTGGGCCAAGCGGCTGAGCAGGCGCACGGCGATCAGGGAATGGCCACCGACCTCGAAGAAGTTGTCGTGGCGACTGACCTGCTGGAGGCCGAGCAACTCCGTCCAGAGGGTGGCGAGGGTCTGCTCGATCTCGCCCTGGGGTGGCTCGTAGGCCCGACGGGCGTAGGCCGTGTCGCCCGGTGCGGGCAAGGCCTTGCGGTCGAGCTTGCCGTTGGGTGTCAGGGGCAACGCGTCCAACGGCACGAAGGCCGCCGGGACCATGTAGTCGGGTAGGCAGGCACCGAGGTGGGCGCGCAAGGTCGCGGCCAGCGCATCGGACGCGGTCGTGTCTTCCGGAGTGACGGTGAGATAGGCGACGAGGCGTTTGTCGCCGGTGACGTCTTCGCGGGCGAGGACGACAGCCTCACGCACCGCCGGATGTTCCATCAGGCGCGCTTCGATCTCGCCGGGCTCGATGCGGAAGCCACGGAGCTTGACCTGGTGATCGTTACGGCCGNCCGACGGGCGTAGGCCGTGTCGCCCGGTGCGGGCAAGGCCTTGCGGTCGAGTTTGCCGTTGGGTGTCAGGGGCAACGCGTCCAACGGCACGAAGGCCGCCGGGACCATGTAGTCGGGTAGGCAGGCACCGAGGTGGGCGCGCAAAGTCGCGGGCAGCTCACCGGAGGCGGTCGTGTCTTCCGGAGTGACGGTGATATAGGCGACGAGGCGTTTGTCACCGGGGACGTCTTCGCGGGCGAGGACGACAGCCTCACGCACCGCCGGATGCTCGATCAGACGTGCTTCGATCTCGCCGGGCTCGATGCGGAAGCCACGTATCTTGACCTGGTGATCGTTACGGCCGAGGAAGACGAGATTGCCGTCGGGCAGGTAGCGGGCCAGGTCCCCGGTCTTGTACATGCGNGACGTCTTCGCGGGCGAGGACGACAGCCTCACGCACCGCCGGATGTTCCATCAGGCGCGCTTCGATCTCGCCGGGCTCGATGCGGAAGCCACGGAGCTTGACCTGGTGATCGTTACGGCCGAGGAAGACGAGATTGCCATCGGGCAGGTAGCGGGCCAGGTCGCCGGTCTTGTACATGCGCGCGCCGGGCAGGGCGTTGAACGGGTCGGGCAGGAAGCGTTCGGCGGTGAGGTCGGGACGGTTCAGGTACCCGCGGGCGACACCGGCGCCGCCGATGTACAGCTCACCGGCGACCCCGAGAGGAACCGGCTGGCCGTGGGCATCGAGCAGGTAGATGNGCCGGTCTTGTACATGCGCGCGCCGGGCAGGGCGTTGAACGGGTCGGGCAGGAAACGTTCGGTAGTGAGGTCAGGGCGGTTCAAGTAACCGCGGGCGACACCGGCACCGCCGATGTACAGCTCACCGGCGACCCCGAGAGGAACCGGCTGGCCGTGGGCATCGAGCAGGTAAATGCGCGTGTTGGCAATTGGACGGCCAATGGGAACCGCGAGGGCATCGAAATCAACGGGACAAAGCCATGTTGTGGCACAGACAGTAGCTTCCGTGGGTCCATAAGCATTGAAGACGTTGATTGCAGTATTTATCGTGCTGATCAACGCAGAGCTAGGGGCTTCACCAGCCAGAATAAGGGTTTGTAAGGTGGTAAGCCGCGTGAAGCCCGATAGGCCCTGGAGCAACGCTGGGGGTAACGTTGCATGGGTGATGGCGTGGCGCACGAGGTAGTCCTGGAACTCCTCAAGCGCTCGATGTTCCCCGTCCCTAGGTAAGTGTAGTTCAGCCCCTGAACTCCATGCGATCAGTATTTCGGAGACACTTGCATCGAAACTGCATGAGGCGAACTGCACGACTTGGCTGCTGGAGGAAACGTCAAAAAGGGCAATCTGTGCTTGGGTCAGATTAATTGCGCTTTTGTGTTCGACCATGACGCCCTTGGGGGTGCCGGTGGAGCCGGAGGTATAGATGACGTAGGCGAGATGGGTGGAGGTGAGGCCCAGCATTTGCGGATCGGGATCGGCGACGGACTGGTGGGCCCACGTCGCGGGTGTACCGAGGTCGAGCACGGTCAGGTGGGCGATCGCCGATTCGCCCAGGGCCGTTCGCCCTGCGGTATCGGCCAGCAAGAGCACGGGGGCGGCATCGTGCAGGACCTGGGTCAGGCGTTCAGAGGGGTAGGCCGGATCGAGCGGGACATAGGCCCCGCCCGCTTTGAGGATGGCCAGGAGACCGACGACCATGGCCAGGCTGCGTTCGACGCAGATCGCCACGCGATCGTCGGGGCGCACGCCAAGGCCGATCAGATGATGGGCGNCAGGTGAGCGATCGCCGATTCGCCCAGGGCCGTTCGCCCTGCGGTATCGGCCAGCAAGAGCACGGGGGCGGCATCGTGCAGGACCTGGGTCAGGCGTTCAGAGGGGTAGGCCGGATCGAGCGGGACATAGGCCCCGCCCGCTTTGAGGATGGCCAGGAGACCGACGACCATCGCCAGACCGCGCTCGACGCAGATCGCCACGCGATCGTCGGGTCGCACGCCAAGGCCGATCAGATGATGGGCCAGGCGATTGGCCTGGATGTTGAGTTCGGTATAGGAGAGGGACTGATCCTCGAAGACGAGGGCGGTGGCCTCGGGGTGCTGCTGTACCTGCTGCTCGAACAACTGGTGGATGCNCACAGCTGATCGGGGTAGGGTGCGTCGGTCTGATTCCAGGTGGTGAGCAGCAGCTCACGCTCCTCGGGCGGTAGCACGTCGAGCTGACGCACCGGGGTGTGGGGCGCCGTCTCCAAGGCCTGCAGCAGACTTTCCAGCGCTTGCTGCATGTAGCCGCACACGCGTTCAGGAGAAAGTGGCTGCACGACCTGGGCGGTCAATCCCAGAGCCTGCCCGAAGTCCTCAACCGACAGGGTGAGCGGATAGTTGGTACGCTCTTTGCCACTGAGCCACTCGATGCCCTGAAGCGGATGGCCGGTGGTGTCTTGCTCGTCCTCTCCAGCCGCCGATGGCAGGCTGTTATGACGGTAGTTGAGCAAGGCGCTGAAGAGTGGCGTGGGAGCGGCGACACCGCTGCACCGTTGAGCCATTGCCANTGCTGCATGTAGCCGCACACGCGTTCAGGAGAAAGTGGCTGCACGACCTGGGCGGTCAATCCCAGAGCCTGTCCGAAGTCCTCAACCGACAGGGTGAGCGGATAGTTGGTACGCTCTTTGCCACTGAGCCACTCGATGCCCTGAAGCGGATGGCCGGTGGTGTCTTGCTCGTCCTCTCCAGCCGCCGATGGCAGGCTGTTATGACGGTAGTTGAGCAGAGCACTGAAGAGCGGCGCGGGAGCGGCGACACCGCTGCACCGTTGAGCCATTGCCAGTGAGGCATGCTCATGGCGCAGCAGCCCGGCTAGTCGTGTATGGGCATGGCGCACGCTGGTCTCGACATCGGTGTCGTCCAGATCCAGTCGCAGTGGCAGGGTGTTGATGAACAGACCCATGGCACGGTCGGCACCCTCGCCGGCAGACATGCGTCCGAACAGGACGGTGCCAAAGACCACCGGTTCGCGACCACTGGTGCGCGCCAGGACCTGACCCCAGGCGAGGTGGCACAGACTGGCGAGGCTGACGCCCAGGCGACGGGCCTGGCTGCGGAGCCGGTCGTTGAGGGCTTGCGGCAACAGGCGATGGGCTTCGTCCACGCG
>NZ_JACYXM010000021.1 GCF_014843005.1 Rhodanobacter sp. DHG33
GCCCAGGATCACCAGGATCTGCCCTTCGAGCAGGTCGTGGAGATCGTCCAGCCCTCACGCCACCTGGATCACACGCCCCTGTTCCAGGTCATGTTCGCCTGGCAGAACAACGAAAACGCTACGTTCGACCTCCCCGGTCTGCGCACCGAACCGGTCGGCCTGCCCTTCGATCAGGTCAAGTTCGATCTGGAGCTCGCCTTAGGCGAAGCCGACGGCACCATCGTCGGCTCCCTGAGCTATGCCACCGCCTTGTTCGATCACGCCACCGTCGTGCGGCATCGCGGCTACCTGCTCACACTGCTGCATGCCATGGTCACCGATGCCACGCAAACAGTCGCTCATATCGACCTGCTGGCCTCCGATGAGCGCACCTTGCTGCTGGAGACCTGGAACCGGACCGACGCACCCTACCCCGATCAGCTGTGCATCCACCAGTTGTTCGAGCAACAAGTACAGCAGCACCCCGAGGCTACCGCCCTCGTCTTCGAGGATCAGTCCCTCTCCTATACCGAACTCAACACCCAGGCCAATCGCCTCGCCCATCATCTGATCGGCCTTGGCGTGCGACCCGACGATCGCGTGGCGATCTGCGTCGAACGCAGCCTGGCCATGGTCGTCGGTCTCCTGGCCATCCTNGGAACCGGACCGACGCACCCTACCCCGATCAGCTGTGCATCCACCAGTTGTTCGAGCAACAAGTACAGCAGCACCCCGAGGCCACCGCCCTCGTCTTCGAGGATCAGTCCCTCTCCTATACCGAACTCAACATCCAGGCCAATCGCCTGGCCCATCATCTGATCGGCCTTGGCGTGCGCCCCGACGATCGCGTGGCGATCTGCGTCGAGCGCAGTCTGGCCATGGTCGTCGGTCTCCTGGCCACCCTCAAAGCGGGCGGCGCCTATGTCCCGCTCGATCCGACCTACCCCTCTGAACGGCTGACGCAGGTCCTGCACGATGCCGCTCCTGCGCTCTTGCTGGCCGATACCACCGGACGAACGGCCCTGGGCGAATCGGCGGTCGCTCACCTGACCGTGCTCGACCTCGGTACACCCGCGACGTGGGCCCACCAGTCCGTCGCCGATCCCGATCCGCAAATGCTGGGCCTCACCTCCACCCATCTCGCCTACGTCATCTACACCTCCGGTTCAACTGGTAGGCCCAAAGGGGTCATGGTCAAACATCGCGGTGTAGTTAATTTATTACATTCCATGTCTGCGATGCTGGATGTCACAGTGCAGGACCGATTACTCGCCGTCACAAGCGCCTCTTTCGACATAACAGGGTTGGAGCTATACCTGCCACTGAACAAAGGTGCAACGGTTGTGCTCACCAGTTCCGATGAGAGCAACGACCCACATGTGCTGCAGCACATAATCTCGGCGAACCAGATTAACATCATGCAAGCCACGCCTGCGACATGGCGCGCTCTGCTTGATACAGGTTGGAAGGGATCTCATGCACTGACAGTTTTGTGCGGTGGGGAGGCTATGCCCGCTGGCCTGGCCACCCACCTTCGTAATCAAAGCCAAGCTTTGTGGAACCTATATGGACCAACCGAAACGACCATCTGGTCCTCCATAGCCAGGGTTCGAAATTGCGGTGATGAATCATCTTTTAATGTGCCCATAGGCCGTCCGATTGCCAACACGCGCATCTACCTGCTCGATGCCCACGGCCAGCCGGTTCCTCTCGGGGTCGCCGGTGAGCTGTACATCGGCGGTGCCGGTGTCGCCCGCGGTTACTTGAACCGCCCTGACCTCACTACCGAACGTTTCCTGCCCGACCCGTTCAACGC
>NZ_JACYXM010000022.1 GCF_014843005.1 Rhodanobacter sp. DHG33
CCGATCAGCTGTGCATCCACCAGTTGTTCGAGCAACAAGTACAGCAGCACCCCGAGGCCACCGCCCTCGTCTTCGAGGATCAGTCCCTCTCCTATACCGAACTCAACATCCAGGCCAATCGCCTCGCCCATCATCTGATCAGCCTCGGCGTGCGACCCGATGATCGCGTGGCGATCTGCGTCGAACGCAGCCTGGCCATGGTCGTAGGGCTCCTGGCCATCCTGAAAGCAGGCGGCGCCTATGTCCCGCTCGATCCGACCTACCCCTCTGAACGGCTGACGCAGGTCCTGCACGATGCCGCCCCCGCGCTCTTGCTGGCCGATACCACTGGACGAACGGCCCTGGGCGAATCGGCGGTCGCTCACCTGACCGTGCTCGACCTCGGTACACCCGCGACGTGGGCCCACCAGTCCGTCGCCGATCCCGATCCGCAAATGCTGGGCCTCACCTCCACCCATCTCGCCTACGTCATCTACACCTCCGGCTCCACCGGCACCCCCAAGGGCGTCATGGTCGAGCATCGTAACGTTGTCAATCTTTGGATTGGGCTGGAGCAGGAGGTTTTTGCACAGCGTCCGTTTACAACTGTGGGATGGAATGCCTCGTATCAATTCGATGCATCAATAAAAATGCTAGTGCAACTTTTGTCAGGGCGCTCCTTGGTAGCACTACCAGAAGCCGTGCGCGTAGACGCAGGCCTCTTCATGAAACATCTAGAGATCCAACAGGTTGATATCATCGATTGCACGCCATCACAATTGGAACTGTGGCTAGTGAATGGACTAATTAATCGCAATATTCAGTGGCCTCGATCACTCTTGGTGGGAGGAGAATCAATTAGTCTAGCCACTTGGAATCAATTACGAGACGAGAGTCGGATCGAAGTCCATAACGTCTACGGCCCTACCGAGTGCACCGTGGATGCGACATTGGCGACGATTAGTGGCGATGCATCGATCCCAACAATAGGCCGTCCGATAGCCAACACGCGCATTTATCTGCTCGATGCCCACGGCCAGCCGGTTCCTCTCGGGGTCGCCGGTGAGCTGTACATCGGCGGTGCCGGTGTCGCCCGCGGCTACCTGAACCGTCCCGACCTCACCGCCGAACGCTTCCTGCCCGACCCGTTCAACGCCCTGCCCGGGGCACGCATGTACAAGACCGGCGACCTGGCCCGCTACCTGCCCGATGGCAATCTCGTCTTCTTGGGCCGCAACGATCACCAGGTCAAGATTCGTGGCTTCCGCATCGAGCCCGGCGAGATCGAAGCACGTCTGATGGAACATCCGGCGGTGCGTGAGGCTGTCGTCCTCGCCCGCGAAGACGTCNCGGGGTCGCCGGTGAGCTGTACATCGGCGGTGCCGGTGTCGCCCGCGGTTACCTGAACCGTCCCGACCTCACCGCCGAACGCTTCCTGCCCGACCCGTTCAACGCCCTGCCCGGCGCGCGCATGTACAAGACCGGCGACCTGGCCCGCTACCTGCCCGATGGCAATCTCGTCTTCTTGGGCCGCAACGATCACCAGGTCAAGCTCCGTGGCTTCCGCATCGAGCCCGGCGAGATCGAAGCACGCCTGATGGAACATCCGGCCGTGCGTGAGGCTGTCGTCCTCGCCCGCGAAGACGTCCCCGGCGACAAACGCCTCGTCGCCTATCTCACCGTCACTCCGGAAGACACGACCGCCTCCGGTGAGCTGCCCGCGACTTTGCGCGCCCACCTCGGTGCCTGCCTACCCGACTACATGGTCCCGGCGGCCTTCGTGCCGTTGGACGCGTTGCCCCTGACACCCAACGGCAAACTCGACCGCAAGGCCTTGCCCGCACCGGGCGACACGGCCTACGCCCGTCGGGCCTACGAGCCACCCCAAGGGGAGATCGAACAAACCCTCGCCGGCATCTGGGAAGAGCTGCTCGGCCTCCAGCAGGTCAGCCGCCACGACAACTTCTTCGAGGTCGGTGGCCACTCCCTGATCGCCGTGCAACTCATGGAACGGTTGCGCCGTCGGGGTCTGAATGTCGAAGTACGCACCCTGTTCACCACCCCCACCCTGGCCGATCTGGCCGCCACTCTCGGCAGTCACCAGGAAGTAAGCGTCCCGGCCAACGCGATCACCCCAGACAGCACGGCGATCACCCCGGCCATGCTGCCGCTGATCGATCTGTCGCAACCGGACATCGATCGCATCGTGGCCCTGGTGCCCGGGGGTATGGCCAATATCCAGGACATCTACGCGCTCTCTCCCTTGCAGGACGGCATCCTGTTCCACCACCTGCTGGCTACCGACGGCGATCCGTATCTGCTGGTCAGCCAGATGGCCTTTGCCGACCGCGCCCTGTTGGATCGCTATCTCGCGGCCGTGCAACAGGTCGTTCATCGCAATGACATCCTGCGTACCGCCTTCGTCTGGGAACAGCTCTCGACCCCCGCTCAGGTCGTCTGGCGCCATGCACCGCTGAGCGTCACCGAGGTCACGCTCGATCCAGAGGCCGGTCCCGCCCATGAGCAACTCGC
>NZ_JACYXM010000023.1 GCF_014843005.1 Rhodanobacter sp. DHG33
TCGCTCACCTGACCGTGCTCGACCTCGGTACACCCGCGACGTGGGCCCACCAGTCCGTCGCCGATCCCGATCCGCAAATGCTGGGCCTCACCTCCACCCATCTCGCCTACGTCATCTATACCTCCGGCTCCACCGGTATGCCCAAGGGCGTCATGGTCGAGCATGCACAGACCGTCAACCTCTTGCAGTGGGCTGGTAACGCTTTCGACCGACCGCAGATTGCCCGAACATTGTTCTCGACATCGATCAATTTCGATTTGTCTGTCTATGAATGCCTCCTCCCGCTCTCGCAAGGAACCACCCTATGTCTCATCGATGACACCTTGACGCTGATAGAAACACCGCAAAACATTTCCATGATCAACACGGTGCCTTCTGCTATCCGCGCTTTGCTTGGTACCAAGGCACTCTCCTCATCGCTTCACACCGTCAATTTGGCAGGTGAGCCGCTGAAGGAGCCTTTGATCAAGGCCATCTTTGCAAGCACCTCAGTGCGGAATGTTTGCAATCTTTACGGCCCTTCCGAGACAACGACATACTCGACTTGGATGCAAATGCATCGGGATGGGCTTGTCACCGAGAGTATTGGCCGTCCGATTGCCAACACGCGCATCTACCTGCTCGATGCCCACGGCCAGCCGGTTCCTCTCGGGGTCGCCGGTGAGCTGTACATCGGCGGCGCCGGTGTCGCCCGCGGGTACCTGAACCGTCCCGACCTCACCGCCGAACGCTTCCT
>NZ_JACYXM010000024.1 GCF_014843005.1 Rhodanobacter sp. DHG33
CCAGGCCAATCGCCTCGCCCATCATCTGATCGGCCTTGGCGTGCGCCCCGACGATCGCGTGGCGATCTGCGTCGAACGCAGCCTGGCCATGGTCGTCGGTCTCCTGGCCATCCTGAAAGCAGGCGGCGCCTATGTCCCGCTCGATCCGACCTACCCCTCTGAACGGCTGACGCAGGTCCTGCACGATGCCGCTCCTGCGCTCTTGCTGGCCGATACCGCAGGGCGAACGGCCCTGGGCGAATCGGCGATCGCTCACCTGACCGTGCTCGACCTCGGTACACCCGCGACGTGGGCCCACCAGTCCGTCGCCGATCCCGATCCGCAAATGCTGGGCCTCACCTCCACCCATCTCGCCTACGTCATCTACACCTCCGGCTCCACCGGCACCCCCAAGGGCGTCATGGTCGAGCATGCACAGATCGTTCGTTTATTCGAGGCCACCAATGCATGGTATGGATTCAATTCGCATGATGTGTGGTGCTTATTCCATTCCTTCTCGTTCGATTTCTCGGTTTGGGAGTTATGGGGTGCGCTACGTCATGGTGGCCGATTGGTCATCGTGCCGAAAGAAGTCGCTCGCTCCACCCAAGATTTCCATCGCTTAGCCTGTGAGCAAAGCATCACGGTTCTCAACCAGACACCAAGCGCGTTCAAAACCTTCATCGAAACGCAGGCTCATAGCGCTCTTGAAGATAAGCTTCGCTACGTGATTTTTGGCGGTGAATTACTGGATCCGGGGATCCTCAACGCCTGGTATGCCAGCCGTTCAGATCAGTCACCACAGCTGATCAATATGTACGGCATCACCGAAACCACGGTGCATGTCACCTACCGCGCCTTACAGCAGACCGATACCAAAACATCCGGTAGTCCGATTGGGCAACGGATTCCCGATTTACGCATTTACCTGCTCGATGCCCACGGCCAGCC
>NZ_JACYXM010000025.1 GCF_014843005.1 Rhodanobacter sp. DHG33
CATCGCGGCTACCTGCTCACACTGCTGCATGCCATGGTCACCGATGCCACGCAAACAGTCGCTCATATCGACCTGCTGGCCTCCGATGAGCGCACCTTGCTGCTGGAGACCTGGAACCGGACCGACGCGCCCTACCCCGATCAGCTGTGCATCCACCAGTTGTTCGAGCAACAAGTACAGCAGCACCCCGAGGCCACCGCCCTCGTCTTCGAGGATCAGTCCCTCTCCTACGCCGAGCTCAACACCCAGGCCAATCGCCTCGCCCATCATCTGATCGGCCTTGGCGTGCGACCCGACGATCGCGTGGCGATCTGCGTCGAACGCAGCCTGGCCATGGTCGTCGGGCTCCTGGCCATCCTGAAAGCAGGCGGCGCCTATGTCCCGCTCGATCCGGCCTATCCCTCTGAGCGGCTGACCCANCGCTCATATCGACCTGCTGGCCTCCGATGAGCGCACCTTGCTGCTGGAGACCTGGAATCAGACCGACGCACCCTACCCCGATCAGCTGTGCATCCACCAGTTGTTCGAGCAACAAGTACAGCAGCACCCCGAGGCCACCGCCCTCGTCTTCGAGGATCAGTCCCTCTCCTATATCGAACTCAACACCCAGGCCAATCGCCTCGCCCATCATCTGATCAACCTCGGCGTGCGCCCCGACGATCGCGTGGCGATCTGCGTCGAGCGCAGTCTGGCCATGGTCGTCGGGCTCCTGGCCATCCTGAAAGCAGGCGGCGCCTATGTCCCGCTCGATCCGGCCTATCCCTCTGAGCGGCTGACCCAGATCCTGCACGATGCCGCTCCCGTGCTCTTGCTGGCCGATACCGCAGGGCGAACGGTCCTGGGCGAAACGGCGGTCGCTCACCTGACCGTGCTCGACCTCGGTACACCCGCGACGTGGGCCCACCAGTCCGTCGCCGATCCCGATCCGCAAATGCTGGGCCTCACCTCCACCCATCTCGCCTACGTCATCTACACCTCTGGCTCCACCGGTATGCCGAAAGGTGCTCAGAACGAGCATCGGGCACTGATCAATCGCTTGGTGTGGATGCAGGTCGCCTACAACCTGACAACGGATGATGTTGTCATACAGAAAACACCTTTCAGCTTTGACGTGTCCGTTTGGGAGTTCTTCTGGACACTCCTCAATGGTGCCAAGCTGGTAATGGCAGCGCCGGAGGCACATAAGGATGTGCACTATTTAATTGACTTGATCGGCCAATATCGAGTCACTACGGCACACTTTGTTCCATCGATGCTCAATAGTTTTTTGGATGCCACGAATGTAACGCGGTGTACAGCATTGCAACGTGTGATCTGTAGTGGTGAGGCACTTCCCGTATCAAGTACTCACAAATGCCTACAAGCCCTCCCGCATGTGCAGCTACATAACCTGTACGGCCCTACCGAGGCTGCCATCGATGTGACAGCGTGGTCTTGCCCACCTGACTTTGATGCCCCTGCAGTTCCGATTGGCCGTCCAATTGCCAACACGCGCATTTATCTGCTTGATGCCCGCGGCCAGCCGGTTCCTCTCGGGGTCGCCGGTGAGCTGTACATCGGCGGTGCCGGTGTCGCCCGCGGTTACTTGAACCGCCCTGACCTCACTACCGAACGTTTCCTGCCCGACCCGTTCAACGCCCTGCCCGGCGCGCGCA
>NZ_JACYXM010000026.1 GCF_014843005.1 Rhodanobacter sp. DHG33
GCCTACGTGACCAGCGCGGAGCGCGGCGTTGCCGCCGGCCATTGGCGACGCACCACCACCCAAGGGAGTTCGACCGACACCACGTACTTCGACGCAGACCTGCGTCCGGTGCTCGATGACATCTCCAACGGCAGCACGGATATCAGTACGGCCACGGGCTACGACTGGCGCGGCCTGACCACGCTGGCGACCTATCCGGCCGCCGGCAGCCCGGCGCTTTCGGCCATCACCACCGGCACCCACAGCACCTACGACGCGCTGGGCCGCCTGACGCAAACCCAGCAAGACTCCGAGCTGAGCACGCCGCCCACCACCACGATCGCTTACCTGTCCGGTGCACAGGAACAAGTGACCGATCCGAAGAGCAACGTCACGACCACCACCTACCAGGTGTTCGACGAACCGGATTACAAGACCCCGCTGCAGGTGCAGGCGCCGACCGGCATCACCCAGGCGATCAGCCGCGACGTCTACGGCAATCCGCTGTCCATCACCCAATCGGGCGCTTACGGCACCGGCACGCTCAGCTTTACCAAGTCGCTGTATTACGACAGCTACCACCGCCTGTGCCGCACCGTCGAGCCGGAAACCGGCAGCACGGTGATGGCCTACGACGGGGCCAACAACCTGGCCTGGACGGCGGAAGGCCAGAGCATCAGCGGCACCGCCTGCAGCCAGAGTTCGGTGGCCACGGCCGCGCAGACCGCACGCACCTACGACCCGATGAACCGCGTGCTGACGCTCGTGCCGCCCAGCGGCACGCAGAGCACCACCTACACCTACGACTCGATGGGCCGTGTGCATACCGCGGTCTCCGGTGTCGCCACCCAGGGCTTCGCCTACAACAGCCTGGGCTTGCTCACGGGCGAGAGCCTGCAGGTGAGCGGTTT
>NZ_JACYXM010000027.1 GCF_014843005.1 Rhodanobacter sp. DHG33
GCCTACGTGACCAGCGCGGAGCGCGGCGTTGCCGCCGGCCATTGGCGACGCACCACCACCCAAGGGAGTTCGACCGACACCACGTACTTCGACGCAGACCTGCGTCCGGTGCTCGATGACATCTCCAACGGCAGCACGGACATCAGTACGGCCACGGGCTACGACTGGCGCGGCCTGACCACCCTCGCAACATATCCGGCGCCTGGCAGCTTGGCGCTTTCCGATCCAGCGCTTGCTATCGGAACACACAGCACCTACGACGCCTTGGGCCGATTGACCCAGAGCCAGCAGAACTCGGAGCTGGGTGTGCTGACGACGACGACGGCCTACCTGTCCGGTGCACAGGAACAAGTGACCGATCCGAAGAGCAACGTCACGACCACCACCTACCAGGTGTTCGACGAACCGGATTACAAGACCCCGCTGCAGGTGCAGGCGCCGACCGGCATCACCCAGGCGATCAGCCGCGACGTCTACGGCAACCCGCTGTCCATCACCCAGTCGGGCGCCTACGGCACCGGCACGCTCAGCTTTACCAAGTCGCTGTATTACGACAGCTACCACCGCCTGTGCCGCACCGTCGAGCCGGAAACCGGCAGCACGGTGATGGCCTACGACGGGGCCAACAACCTGGCCTGGACGGCGGAAGG
>NZ_JACYXM010000028.1 GCF_014843005.1 Rhodanobacter sp. DHG33
TCCTGGCCATCCTGAAAGCAGGCGGCGCCTATGTCCCGCTCGATCCGGCCTATCCCTCTGAGCGGCTGACCCAGATCCTGCACGATGCCGCTCCCGTGCTCTTGCTGGCCGATACCGCAGGGCGAACGGCCCTGGGCGAAACGGCGATCGCCCACCTGACCGTGCTCGACCTCGGTACACCCTCGCCGTGGGCTCACCAGTCCGTCGTCGATCCCGATCCGCAAACGCTGGGCCTCACCTCCACCCACCTCGCCTACGTCATCTATACCTCCGGCTCCACCGGCTCCCCCAAGGGCGTCATGGTCGAGCACCATTCCTTGGTCAACCACATCAACTGGCAGGCTAAGCAATTTAGTTTCAATGCANCGTGCTCTTGCTGGCCGATACCGCAGGGCGAACGGTCCTGGGCGAAACGGCGGTCGCTCACCTGACCGTGCTCGACCTCGGCTCACCCTCGCCGTGGGCTCACCAGTCCGTCGTCGATCCCGATCCGCAAACGCTGGGCCTCACCTCCACCCACCTCGCCTACGTCATCTACACCTCTGGCTCCACCGGCTCCCCCAAGGGCGTCATGGTCGAGCACAAAAGCGCAATTAATCTGACTCAGGCACAGATTGCCCTTTTCGGCGTTTCCTCCAGCAGCCGAGTCGTGCAGTTCACCTCATGCAGTTTCGATGTAAGTGTCGCCGAGATACTACTGGCATGGGGCTCGGGAGCTGAACTGCACCTACCCTTGGACGATGAGCGCCGAGTGCCTGAAGAGTTCCAGGACTACCTTGCACACCATGCCATTACCCATGCACTGTCGCCCCCAGCTTTGCTCCAAGGCCTATCGGACTTCACGCGGCTCACCACCTTGCAAACCCTGGTTCTGGGAGGTGAAGCCCCTAGCTCTGCGTTGATCAGCACGATAAATACTGCAATCAACGTCTTCAATGCTTATGGACCCACGGAAGCTACTGTCTGTGCCACAACATGGCTTTGTCCCGTTGATTTCGATGCCCTCGCGGTTCCCAT
>NZ_JACYXM010000029.1 GCF_014843005.1 Rhodanobacter sp. DHG33
CCGATCAGCTGTGCATCCACCAGTTGTTCGAGCAACAAGTACAGCAGCACCCCGAGGCCACCGCCCTCGTCTTCGAGGATCAGTCCCTCTCCTATACCGAACTCAACATCCAGGCCAATCGCCTGGCCCATCATCTGATCAGCCTCGGCGTGCGACCCGATGATCGCGTGGCGATCTGCGTCGAACGCAGCCTGGCCATGGTCGTAGGGCTCCTGGCCACCCTGAAAGCAGGCGGCGCCTATGTCCCGCTCGATCCGGCCTATCCCTCTGAGCGGCTGACCCAGGTCCTGCACGATGCCGCTCCCGCGCTCTTGCTGGCCGATACCACCGGACGAACGGCCCTGGGCGAATCGGCGGTCGCTCACCTGACCGTGCTCGACCTCGGTACACCCGCGACGTGGGCCCACCAGTCCGTCGCCGATCCCGATCCGCAAATGCTGGGCCTCACCTCCACCCA
>NZ_JACYXM010000002.1 GCF_014843005.1 Rhodanobacter sp. DHG33
GGTAACGTTCGATATGGCTCTGCTTCATGCTGTTCCTCGAATGTCCGACGCGCCGTATCTTTCCAGCACTCCTTACACCGCTCCCCGCGGTGGCTATGTTGCTTCCCTAGGATGGAGACTGCAGGCGCATATGGGCTTGCCCCGTAAAACCACAGCGGCGCCCGATAAAACGAGAGAGGGCCATGATGCCAGCATGGATGCGCTCCGGTTCCGTGGCGCTGAATGCAAGTCTTATGCGGTGATCCTGTGTGGCATCGAACGAGAAGAAGGCCATGGGCATCACGATGACACCTTCCTGGGTAGCGCACTCGGTGACGGCTTGAGCATCGAAACGTAGCGGCACGTCGAGGCACAGGAAAAAGCCCCCTTTGGGATGGTTCCAGCAGACGGGTACCCCATTGGCGGGGAAGCACTTGGCCAGTTGCGCGAGCATTGCATCGCGATTGCGCCGACATGCGTCCACTGCGGGACGCAGCCAATCACGTAGGCTGCAGTCGCGCTCCATCAACAGGCCACCGACCATTGCCTGGCATAGCGGACTGGTGTTGACCGTAACAAAGCTCTTGCGCTCCACAATTGCGTCGAACAGCGCAATGCGCATAGTGCGATTGCCGAATAGCGTCTCGGGTAGCGTTGCAGCCCCGATACGCACCGCAGGTGCGATGGTTTTCGAATAGGTTGAAAGATAGATGACGCAGCCGACTTCGTCGAGCTTGGCCATCGGTGGAATGATGTCGCCTTCGTAGCGGTACATTCCATAGGGGTTGTCCTCCAGCACGACGAGGTGATGGCGCGCGCATGCGGTAAGAATGGTCTTGCGTTCTTCCAGCGACAGAACTTCCCCAGTGGGATTGTCGAAATCAGGGACGAGGTAGATCGCGCGCGCGCGCCTTTTCTCCGTGGCCAGCTGCTCTATGGCCTTCTCGATCTGGGCCTCGATGCCGACGATGGTGTTGTCCAGCGCGTGCACCTCGACCGCAGTCGCCGCTGCTGCCCCCGTAATGCCAATATACGTAGGATTACGTACGAGCACTACATCGCCCATCTCGGGGCATAGCTGAGGTAGGCATAATGTGAGTGCCTCTTGGCACCCGGTGGTCACGACCGTGCGATCCCCCGCTGTGGGGACACCGTCATCCCGGCTTATCTGCCGAGCAATGAGTTCGTGGATGATGCCCGCCGTGCGCCCGTACTGCCACAAATTGCTAACGGGTGCCTGACGGCTGAAAGTCGTCATCCAGCGACTGACTGATTCCGCGTCGATACTTTCGAATAGCTGCTTTCCGGGGCGTCCCGCAGCTAGCGAAATCGCCGCCGGATAATTTTCGGCAACCTCATTAAGGAAATTCATTACGGAAACATTGCCAGTGCCCGCCATCATTCCTCCTGTGAATCCCACGGCAATCTCCAATTACTTCGTCTTGCCTCTTCAAAGTGACTGCACCTCACTCCAAGGCATCAGTACAAGACATCAGTATTTGTCGCCCTGTTCGAGCTGGTCGAACAGCGCTTGCACGTTGCTTTCGAGAAAGCCCTCTTCCCCCTCGCGCTTGATCAACTCGAAACTGAGGCCGGTGTTACCGCAACGCGTGGTAAAGGACTGAGTGAGCCCGGGGCCGCGGATGACCTTGGTGTCGAACTGCATGCCTCGGCCGCGCAACGCGCTGACTGTTTTCTCTACATCGTCGACCTCGAGTGCGATGTGCGCGACACCGGCCCCGAAATTCTCAATGAGTTGAGCAACCTGCGATTGCGGCTCGGTGCCCTGACAGAGTACGAAGCGTATACCGTTAATTTCCATTTCCGCCGAAATCATGCCGGTGTGAGCGCCACGGATATGCCTTCGCCCTTTCAGTTCGAAGCCTAGGATTTTCTCGAATAGGTGGATAGCACTTTCGAGATTGTGCACCGCCAGCGCAATATGGTCGATGCGTTTGTACGGAGCTTCAGCAAAGGAGGTGGTAGCCGAATCGGAAGGAGCGATGGATAGTGCGGTGTTATTCGTAACGATGTCATCACGTTCCATAGCTCTACTCCATGTGATCGGTTGGTTAACCGAGTAAAGATGCAGAATCTTCAGCTCTAGCAAAACTTAGGTGACGCAGGAAATTCCATGAGGACCGCAATTAACACTGGGCTTCATCATCTCCATAAGCGATTGGTTCTGGATCGTGAGATGCTTACAAAAATATGTTCCATCGGGGCGGTAGTGGGAACGGCCTAGGCCGATTCTTCAAGATCAGGCACCAAGCTTCATTCGAAGTTTCCGACATTGGTGCCACGCCGTCACTTGGCTGCAGAATAGCGCGGTAGTTAGGCGAAGGGTGGGCATCATGCGGGCACACCTACCATTATGTGGTCCATGCAGACCTCGTCAAGCGAGGCGCACCCGATTTGTGCAAGTGTAGTGTCGAGCTGCCAGCGCAGCAGGGCAATGACGCCATCGATGCCAGCCTCGCCCCTGGCTGCCAGTCCGTACAGAAGCGCTCGGCCTAGCATTACAGCGTCGGCGCCTAAGGCAAGCGCCTTGACAATGTCCGAGCCGCGCCGGAAGCCACTGTCGATCAAGATCGGTGTGGGCACGGAATTCCGCACGTCTGATAGAGCCTCGATGGGGGCGATGCAATCGTCGAGTTGGCGACCACCGTGGTTGGAGAGCACGACGCCGTCCGCCCCCAATCGGATGCAGGCCATGGCGTCCTCGGCGGTTAGGATACCTTTCACTATCAGGCGGTGCGGCCAGAGATCGCGCAGCCATGTTAGTCCACTCCAGTCGAAGGTGGCGTCCATGCTGCGGTTAAGCAGGGCTGCTTGGACTTCCGCATTCTCCGGCTCGATATGCAAGAAGTTCGCCAGTTTGGGGGCTCCATGGCGAAGCAGTGCAGTGCCCCAGCGGGGATGCGTGAGTCCGTCCCATAGCATGGCGGGTGTTATTCGTAGGGGAAGGCCGAAACGGTTGCGCAAGTCCCGCTCACGTATGCCGTTCTTGACTACGTCGACGGTGAGCACGAGGGTTGTGTAATCTGCGGCGCGCGCGCGCCGAACCAGCTGTTCAGCTAGGTGGCGATGGATGATGTACAGCTGGAACCAGTGATCCCCGTCACTAGCGCGCGCGACCTCTTCGATGCTCGAGCTGGATGCGGTAGAAAGAATAAAAGGAATGCCGTTCCTCGCCGCTGCCTTGGCGAGCACCAGATCGCCGCGAGGCCACAACAAACCATTAAGGCCCGTCGGGGCAACGACGAAAGGTACGGGGAGGCGCTTGCCGAATAGCCCGCGCGAACTGTCGCGCCGAGCCACGTCACGCAGCCGCCTCGGCTTGAAGCGGATCCGTGCAAGCGCCTCACGGTTGTGGCGCAGGCCGCGTTCCTCTTCGGCGCCTCCCTCAAGATAGTCGAAAACGAACTGAGGAATACGCCTGCGCGCTGCCTCCCGGTAATCATCCACATTGATCAACGGCTTCATCACATCCAACTTCCCTTTGGCCAGTCGACGCATCATGATTAACTAATGAGATTTTGCTCATCGAAGCTGTCAGAGCATTCCCTAGATACTCGGAGCATGGCGCATGGTCCAATCAATCGAAGAGGTTCAGTCGCAGTTCCTTGCGCTCGTAAATGGCGAGGGTCAGTATTCCCTGTGGCCGTCCTTCGCCGAAGTGCCCGCAGGATGGAAGATTCGTAACGGTCCTGATAGTCGCAAAGCATGCCTAGAGTACATAGAGCGGGAGTGGATTGACATACGTCCACTCAGTGTAGTTAAGGCGCTGGAATGCCACGAAGCGGTCTGCTGATGAGCGGCATCGGCGAATGGTAGAACCACTCGTCGACGTGAAGAGATGTGTGACTGACAGACGGCATGAGGCATCACCACCGTCGGTTTGAGATTAACTCGTGCTATCGCGGAGCATGCGAACGGGCGTTTCTCAACAGTTGTTTGGTTCCGTATGATTCTATCTCGCGACGAGTTTGGCGCTTGGGCGTGGCTCATGATGCGATGAAGCAACTGTACCAATCATTCGTAAGCTGTCCGTGCTGCTCGCTCTAACCGCTTGCACGCATTACGCCGCGCTACATACCGCTAATCCGGCTGACTGGCGCCGAACTGGTTCGCCAGCCAGTATGGTCTGATGCTGCCCAGGTGCGTAAGTGGAGCAACGCGATCCCGCCTTGGACCATTCGCATCGCCCAAAGACGCCGCACTGTACGTTCACGCCGCCCCAGGAGGGGGCGATGGAATACGTTGCATCCTAAGTGTTGCCGATGGACGACTTGTGGGTGGCGGTGCGTGAATTCCTGAATCCCAGAGCCTCCCGCCCCGGCCTGATGCGTTGCTTGGCGCGCCACGGTCTGAATCGCTATCCGGCAGAGGACAAGGATGGGGCCGATGCACCCAGGCCTTGAAGGGTTGCGCGCCCGGCTTCGCTACCTTTTCGTCGCAACCGGCCACGCCACGCGCTAGGTCTACCTACGAATCTATTATGGCAATCAGCGCAAGCCGGTAGTGCCGACTTCCTGTGCTGCCTGTGCTGCCTGTGTGCCGCTGTGCCTATGAGGATCATGAAAGTCCTCACCGACAACGACAGCAATTTCACCGGCCGCTTTACCGCCAAGGGTAAGCAGCCGACCGGGCACCATACCTTCGACAGCGAGTGCGCCTTGCTAGCCATCGAACACCGACTCATCAAGTCGCACCATCTGCAGGCCAACGGCATAGTCGAGTGCTTCAACGGTCGCATCAGCGATGCCCTAGCCCCCTGGAACGCTACGCAAAGCTCTACAACGACCATTTGCCGCATGTGCGTTTGGATACCAAATGCCTCGGCAAGTTATGGCGCAATGGCGATGGGAACACCATGATCTCTTTGTCAGAAAACTAAACAATCAGAAGGGGCTGGACACCTAGGGAAACTCTGATTTTGCCCTGCAGTCGAAGTATGAACTTGAAGAGGAAGGGGGCGTGATGACCCTTAAGCAGATGAGTCTGTTGATGCAACGCGACGCTGGTTTCAAGAGGTACCGCAAATCGACTCGACGCGACGTATTTCTGGCAAAGAGGGATTAGGTAGTGCCGTGGGTGGAGTTGTATGCGGTGATTGCGCAGTACTCCCCGAAAGACTCAGAGCTCGGTGCCGGCGATCGCCGCATGGTCGACCTGGAGTGGATGCTGCGCATCCATCTCTGATTCGGCGGTGGAAGAAGAGCTATATGACTCGGAGGCGATCACGGCTGTCTTGCATGTTCGTCATGAATCGTGAGCGCGGATGCACGTGCCTGTATCGGAATTGTGGAACGACAATGAAAGCCGCCAAGTGGTGGCTTATGCATTCGTAACTCTTTGATTACCAAGTGGTACCGGTGAGAGGACTCGAACCTCCACTCTGTCGCCAGAAGCGGATTTTGAGTCCGCCGCGTCTACCATTCCGCCACACCGGCATGTGAGCTGCGCATTATGCCGGGATCAGTGCACCGGGTCGAGGCCCAGCTGCCGCTCGCAGCGCTCGTAGCCGCCATTGCCGGCCAGCGGCTGGAACACGGCGCAGTGCGTCATGTTGCCGGAATAGATGTGCAGGCTGACCGCGATGTCGTGGTCGCTGGGATTGCGGATGGTGTGGTACTCGTGCGGCGGAATCAGGCTGCCGGCGGAGCCGGGGCCGGCCTGCACCGAGCCCACCGGCTGGAAGCGGCAGTGGCCGTCGGCGTCGTCCATGCGCTCGTACTGCACCACGTCCAGCGCGCCGCGCCATACGCCTTCCACGCACCACATGCCGGCGTGGTCGTGGATCGGCGTGCCCTGGCCGGGGCCCCAGGTCATCGCCACCACGCAGTAGCCGAGGTCGTCGCTGCGGTACAGCTCGCGGCGCGCGTAGCGGCCTTCGGCGGTTTCCAGCACGCATTCGGGCAGCTGGATCTGGTTGCCGCGGATCAGCCTGCAGAGGCTGTTGCGCAGGCTGTCGGTGATCGCGGGCGTGCTGCCCTGGCCGACGGCAGTGTCGATGGCGTCGATCAGTTGGCGACAGCCTGGAAATTCGGTGGTGAGCATGGTGACTCCACGCTTGGCGTGAAACGGTTTGGTCATTATAGATTCGATGGTCGGTAATGACGAATGGTCATGAGGATGCCCCCGGCCGTGCCGTGCCGTGCCGTTCAGGAACGGACACGGGAATGTCGCGACGCGCTTGTATCGTGGTCAATCGGGGCGCAGCCATGCGTGACGAAAACACGGCTTCGAGGCGACGGTCATGAGCACGCATGCGAAAGGCGGGAACGGCGGCAAAAAAACGGCCGGCCATCGGCCATCGGGCACACCAAAGTCGGCCGCGGGCGGGCTCGCCGCGATCGGCCATATCGTCGTGCTGATGCTGGAGAACCGCTCCTTCGACCACATGCTGGGTTTTCTGTACGCAGATGCGGGCAACGTATCGCCTGCCGGCCAGCCCTTCGAGGGCCTGACCGGCAAGGAATCGAATCCCGATGGCGCGAACGGTGCCAGCGTGGCCGTATCGCGGATCCAGGTGGGGGCCGCGAACACCTATTTCCTGCCCGGCGCCGATCCCGGCGAGGGCTACGCGGCGACGAACGCGCAGTTGTTCGGCAGCAATACGGCGCCCGTGCCGCCGGTAGCGACCAACGCGGGCTTCATCGACAACTTTGCCGCCACGCTGACCTGGGAGGCCAAGGAAAAGCAGGCTGTCCTCGCCGGCACCGTCGCCACCGACATCATGGCGATGCACACGCCCACGAGCCTGCCGGTGCTGTCGGCGCTGGCCCGCGGCTTTGCGGTGTGCGACCAGTGGTTCGGCTCGGTGCCCACCGAGACGCTACCCAACCGCGCCTTCGTCCATACGGCGACTTCGCAGGGCCATATGGACGACAAGACCAAGTCGTTCACCGCACCGACGATCTACAGCCTGCTCACGCAGCACGACGTCGACTGGATGATCTACGGCTACGATGCCGACCCGCTGACCCGGCTGACTTTCAGCGACACGGCGAGCGCGCCGGATACGCACTTCGGGCAGTTCGCCGATTTCCAGGCCGCCGCGAAGCAGGGCCAGCTCGCCGCGTACACCTTCCTCGAACCCAGCTGGGGATCGAGCGGCAACAGCCAGCATCCGAACTACGACGTGGCGCTGGGCGAGCAGCTGATCCACGACGTCTACTACGCGCTGCGCAACGGGCCGAACTGGAACGAGACGCTGCTGATCGTCACCTACGACGAGCACGGCGGCTGCTACGACCACGTACCGCCGCCGACCAATGCCGTGCCGCCGGATGTCACGGCCGGCGAGTTCGGTTTCGACTTCAAGCGCTTCGGGCCGCGTGTGCCCACACTGCTGATCTCGCCGTGGATCGCACCGGGCACGGTGTTCCGCACGCCGGCGGGTGCGATGCCGTTCGACCACACGTCGATTCTCAAGACGGTCGAGCAGCGCTGGGGTCTGGCTGCGCTGACCGCGCGCGACGCGGCGGCGTCGGATGTCGGTGGCGTGCTCACGCTGACCGCAGCACGCACGGACGATCCGCTCGCCGGAGTCGTGGTGCCTGTGTCCACGGGAGCGAACCCTGCCGCCGGCAAGCCTTCGCATCTGCAGGAGGTGTATGCCGATCTCGCGGCGGCGTTGCCGGTCGCTGCGGCCAAGCCGCATCGCACGTCGCTGCATACCGAGGACGACTACAAGACGTACATCCGCCAGCGCGTGACCGCGTGGAAGGCGCAGCGAGGGCGCTGAGCGCCCGGATTCAGAGCTTCGCCAGGAAGCCGCCGATGGCGCGGCTGTAGTTCTCGATGTCGACCAGGAAGGCGTCGTGGCCCTGCGGCGAATCCAGCGCCACGAAATCCACGGCGGCTCCGGCGGCACTCAGGCCGTCGGCGATCTGCTCTTGCTGTTCCAGCGGGAACAGGATGTCGGTGCTGACGCCGATCACCAGGGCGCGTTCGACGCGGATGCGCCTGAGACCTTCCATCACGTTGCCGCCGCCGTATTCGGCGGTGTCGAACCAGTCGCTGGCGCGCGACAGGTAGAGGTAGCTGTTGGGGTCGAAGCTGCGCACGAAGCGGCGGGCGTGGCCTTCCAGGTAGGACTCCACCTGGAATTCGAAGCCGAAGGGCTGCTCTTCGCGCTGCTCGGAGTCGAG
Source organism: Rhodanobacter sp. DHG33 (assembly GCF_014843005.1). Lineage (GTDB taxonomy): Bacteria > Pseudomonadota > Gammaproteobacteria > Xanthomonadales > Rhodanobacteraceae > Rhodanobacter_A. The sequence continues at coordinate 8,139 of NZ_JACYXM010000002.1, forward strand.
GCGGATGCGCGCGAAGCGGCCGTTCCACTCCATCGCCGAGCGGTAGGTGATGACGCCCAGCTTGCGCGCGATGCTCATGCCCATGTCGGGATAGCGTTCGCCGTCGCCGTGAATGTCGTATCCGCCGTTGGCCCAGTTGGGATCGAGCCGGATCGCCTCGCGCTGCAGCGAGCGGATGGCGATGGCGAAGGGCTGCGCCTGCGGCGCGGTGTCCACGCTGACGTGGGCGCGCACCGTGTCGGGGTGCAGCAGCATGTAGCCGAGCGCAGCCATGCCACCCATCGAGCAGCCGATCAGGCAGGCGAGGCGTTCGATACCAAGCTCGCGCACCACTTCGCGCGCCGCATTGGCCACGTCTTCCAGCGAGAGTTCGGGGAAGTCCAGCCGGTAGGCTTCGCCGGTGGCGGGGTTGGTCGAAGCGGGGCAGGTGGAGCCCTTGTCGCTGCCCAGCGAGTTCACGCAGATCACGAACCAGCGGTCGGAGTCGATGGCCTTGCCGGGGCCGGCCATCTCTTCCCACCAGCCCGGCGCGGGATCTTCCGCGCTGGACATCATGTGTGCGCTGGGCGAGAGGCCGGTGAGCACGAGGACGGCGTTGTCGCGCGCGGCGTTGAGCGTGCCCCAGGTCTCGTAGGCCACGCGTGCGCCGTGCAGCGCGCCGCCGCGCTTCATGGCGAACGGCGAGGGCAGCTTGCAGTAGCGGCGTGCGTCGGCCATCTCAATGGACCTTGTCGATGGTGATGGCGATGGGTGTCTTGCGGTCGGTGTCCACGACGCCGGCACTGCCTTCGAGGTCGCCCGGCCGGGCGATGGGCTGGCCGTCGTGGCTGATGCGCGCCGCCACGATCACGCGCGCCACCGAGGAAAGCTTCAGCTCGGGCGTCATCGCCATCGCGTCGCTGAGCGTGACCGTGGCCGGCAGCGCATCGGCGGCGAGCTTGGCTACGGCCAGCGGCATCGGCGGACCGCTTACGGCGCGGGCGAACACGTAGAGCTGGTCGCCGGCCCGCAGCTTGTCCTTGAGCGCAGGGGCGAGGTTCACCTGCACCGTCAGCACGGCACCGGTGCTGGCGGCGGCCGTGGGCTCGGCGGAGGGTTGGACGCCGGCGCGGGCGTCGGCGTTCGCGATCTGTTCCGCCACGGCCTTGGCCACCGTCGAGCCGGGTTCCAGCAAGGGCTGCAGCTTGCGCCACGTGGCGGAGGCATCCGCGTACTGCGCGTGCTGGAACTGGCTGATGCCGAGCAGCCACAGTGCGCGCTGGCTGTCCGGCTGCAGTTCCAGCGCGCGATGCAGCAGGTCGAGGGCGCGACCGTCGATCTGGTGATCCTCGCGCGCCATCGAATCGGTTTCGGCCCAGCCCACCATGGCGGCCACGTCGTTCGGCGTGATCTTCAGCACGTGGTCCCAGGCGTCGCGTGCGTCCGCGGGCTGCTTGAGTGCAGTGGTGGCTTCGGCCAGCAACGCCCAGCCTTGTGCGTCGTTCGGCTGCTGCCGGAGATGGTCGTGCAGTTCGGTCAGCGCCTGCTGGAAGTCCATCGGCTTCGGCGCGGCCGCTACGCCGTTGAGGGCCGCGGGTGTGCCGACATGCAGGTACAGCGCGAGCGTGCCTAGAGGCAGCAACAGGGCGATGCCCAGCGCCAGCGCGAACACGCCGCGCGGACGACCGTTGCGGCGGCCTGCACGCAGCAGGGGTACCAGCAGCAGGGCCAGCGCCGCCGCGAGCATCGCGGCGGCGACCAGATAGAACGCGAGCTTCACCAGTCGTCCCCCGCATCGGCCGGGTCCGTGCCGGCCCGTTCCGTGTTGGCCATGTTGCGTTCGTTCGTGCCGGCGACAACGCGGCGCCGGCGTACCGTCACCACCACCACCAGGCCGCCGGCCAGCAGGATCGCCAGCGGACCGAACCACAGCAGCCACGTGCCGGGCTGCAGCGGCGGGTCGTACAGCACGAAGTCGGAATAGCGATCCACCAGGTATTGCTTGATCTGCGCGTCGGTCTTGCCCTGCTGCATCAGCTGGAACACTTCCAGCCGCAGGTCGCGCGCGAGGTCGGCGTTGGAGTCGGCGAGATCCTCGTTCTGGCAGACCATGCAGCGCAGCTGCCGGGTGAGGTTCTGGAAGCGGACCTCCTGCGCGTGGTCCTTGAACGGTAGCGGCTCGATCGCGCCGGTGGCGGCAAGCGCATGGCCGGCGAAGGCGAGCAGCGCGGCGAGCAGGAGCGCGCGCGACTTCATGGCGCCTCCCGCTTCACGGCGGCTATCGCCGGCTGCAATTCCTGCGCGATCACCTCGGGCGTGAGCGGGCCGATGTGCTTGTAGCGGATCACGCCCTTCGCATCGATCAGGAAACTCTCGGGCGCGCCGTATACGCCGAAGTCGATGGCGGTGCGCCCGGGTTGGTCGGCGATCACCAGGTCGTAGGGGTTGCCGCGGTCGTGCAGCCAGGCCTTGGCGTCGTCGGGCGCATCCTTGTAGTCGTAGCCGACCACCGCGACGCCGAGCTGACGGCCGTCGGTCATCAGCACCGGATGTTCCTCGGCGCAGGCCACGCACCAGCTGCCGAACACGTTGAGCAGGTAGGGCTTGCCGAGCAGGCTGGCCTTGGTGACGGTCTGGTCGGGCGCATCCAGCTTGGGCAGCGCGAAATCGGGTGCGGGCTTGTCGATTAGCGGCGAGGGCACGTAGCGCGCGTCGTGCCAGGTGTTCCACCAGATGCCGAAGCCGAACAGGCCTACCAGCGTCATGAACACGATCAGCGGCACGAAGCGCTTCATGCCGCCGACTCCCGCGCCGAAACCGTCGCGACAGGCATGGCCGCCTCGGCGGCGATGCGCTTGATGCGGAAGCGGCGGTCGCCGGCGCAGACAAAGCCGCCCAGCATCATCAGCAGGCCGCCGCCCCAGATCCAGCGTATGAAGGGCTTGTAGTACAGCCGCAGTGCCCACGCACCTTCGATGTTATTCGCATCCATCGGCTCGCCCAGCGCCACGTACAGGTCGCGGAACACGCCGGCGTCCACGGCGGATTCGGTCTGGATCTGCTCGTGCGAGTAGGTGCGCTTCTGCGGGCGCATCGTCGTCACCGTCGCGCCGTCGCGCAGCATGGTGACCACGCCCTGGTCGGCGTGCCAGTTCGGGCCCACGGTGCGGTGCACGCCGTCGAAGCGGAAGTCGTAGCCGGCCACGCTTTCGGTCTGGCCCGGGGCGAGGCGCACGTCGTGGGTGACGCTGAGCGATTCGGACAGCAGCACGCCGATCACGAACACGCCCACGCCCAGATGCGCCAGCAGCATGCCGGCCATCTCGGCGGGATAGCGCCGGCCGCTCGGCACTTCGCGCCAGCGCTTCAGCGCATAAAGCAGCACGCCCGTCGCGATCCACACCGCCGACGCCACGCCGACGATGGCCCGCAGCTGTCCCTGTACGAAGAACGCCGCCACGATGGCGCAAGCCGCGGCGGCGACGCCCGCGCGCAGCGCCACCTGCTTCAGCACGCCGCCTTCGGCCTTGCCCCAGTGCAGGAAGGGACCGAACGGCAGCAGCGCCACCACCGGCGCCATCAGCAGCGGGAACAGCAGGCCGAAATAGGGCGGCCCCACCGAGATGCGGCCGAGGTGCAGCGCGTCGCCGATCAACGGGAACAGCGTGCCCAGCAGCACCATCGCGGAAGCCGTGGCCAGCAGCAGGTTGCCGATCAGCAGCGCCGTTTCGCGCGAGACGACGTTGAATGGCTTGCCGCCCGCCACCTTGGGCGCGCGCAGCGCATAGAGCAGCAGCGAGCCGCCCACCACGATGGTGAGGAAGATCAGGATGAACACGCCGCGGCGCGGGTCGGAGGCGAACGCGTGCACCGAAGTGAGCACGCCCGAGCGCACCAGGAAGGTGCCCAGCAACGACAGCGAGAACGCGAAGATCGACAGCAGCAGGGTCCACGCGCGCAGGCCGCCGCGCTTCTCGGTGATCGCCTGCGCATGGATCAGCGCCGCGCCCACCAGCCACGGCATGAAGCTGGCGTTCTCCACCGGATCCCAGAACCACCAGCCGCCCCAGCCCAGCTCGGCATAGGCCCACCAGCTGCCGGCCACTATCCCTAAGGTGAGGAAGCCCCACGCCGCGTTCGTCCACGGCCGCGCCCAGCGCACCCACGCCTGCTCGACTTCGCCACCCAGCAAGGCGGCGATGGAGAACGCGAAGGCCACCGAGAAACCCACGTAGCCCATGTAGAGCACGGGCGGATGGAAGGTCATGCCCGGATCCTGCAGCACCGGATTGAGGTCGCCGCCGTCGGCGGGCATCGGCAGCAGGCGCACGAACGGATCGGAGGTGAACAGGATGAAGGCGAGGAAGCCGATGGCGATCAGGCCCATCACGCCGATCACGCGCGCGGCGAATGCCTCCGGCAGGCGATGGCTGAGCGCGGCCAGCGCCACCGTCCACAGGTTGAGGATCAGGATCCACAGCAGCAGCGAGCCTTCGTGCGCGCCCCACACCGCGGCGATGCGGTAGTACCAGGGCAGCGCGAGGTTGGAGTTGTCGGCCACGTACTGCACCGAGAAATCGAAATGCAGGAAGGCGTACACCAGGATGCCGAACGCCATCGCCACGAACACCGCCTGGCCGGCGGCGGCCGGACGCGCCACCGCCATCAGCGCGCGGTTGCCGCGCCATGCGCCGACCAGCGGCAGCACGCCCTGCGCGATGGCGAGCAGGAAGGCGAGCACCAGCGCGAGCTGGCCGAGTTCGGGCGTCATGGGCTCTTGTCCTGCGCGGCGGCTTCTTTCACCTTCGCGTCCGCATGCGCCTTGGCCATCGCATCCTTCAGTTCCTTCGGCATGTAAGTCTCGTCGTGCTTGGCCAGCACCTCGGTGGCGACGAAGCGCGCGCCGTCCATGTGTCCGGTGGCGATCACCGACTGGTTGTCGCGGAACAGGTCGGGCAGGATGCCGGTATATTCCACCGGCATCGCGCCGCCGGCATCGACCACGGTGAAGGTGACCTGCAGCGAGTCCTTGCTGCGCTGGATCGAGCCGGCCTTGACCATGCCGCCGAGGCGGAAGGTGCTGTACTGCGTGGCCTGTCCCGACTGCACCTGGCTCGGGGTGAACAGGTAGTTCATGTTCTGCTGCAACGCATAGACCACCAGGCTGACCGCCAGCGCGGCGGCAACCGCGATCGCGATCACGAGGATGAGCCTGCGCTTGCGGGTGGGGTTCATCGGCATGCAGTGTTCCGGCGGGTCAGGGCGCAGGCGTGGAAGAAGTCGAGCGGCGTTCTCGTGCAGTCTGGCGCGCCAACCGGCCGCGCAGATCGCGCAGGATGCGCCGGCGGCGCAGCCGCGGCGCCACGCTGTCGGCGATCAGCACCGCGAAGAACACCGCATAAGCGGGCCATACGTAGCCGGCGTAGCCACCCATGGCGAAGAAGTGCGACAGCGCGCTCATCGGGCCGCCTCCGCCTGCGCGATCTCGCGCACCCAGTCCTTGCCGGACTCCAACGCAAGGATGTCGGTGCGCGCACGCCGGCACAGGCTGGCGGCGTAGTAGCACTTGGTGGCCAGCGTCATCGCCAGCAGCGGCCACAGCATGTCCCACGGCATCTTGGAGTGGCCGAAGATGTTCACCGTGCTGCCCTGGTGCAGCGTGTTCCACCACACCACCGAGTAATGCACGATGGGCACGTTGATCACGCCGATGATGGCGAGGAAGCTCGCGGCGCGCGCGCCCTGGCGGCGATCCTCGAAGGCGTGGTACAGCCCGATCACGCCGAGGTAGAGGAACAGCAGCACCAGTTCCGAGGTGAGCCGCGCGTCCCACGTCCACCACGTGCCCCACATCGGCTTGCCCCACAGCGAGCCGGTGGCCAGGGTGATGAAGGCGAAGGCCGCGCCGATCGGCGCCGATTCCATCGCCACCACCTCGGCCAGCTTCATGCGCCACACCAGCGCGATGAAGCCGGACACGCCCATCACCGCGTAGACGAACATGCTCATCCACGCGCTGGGCACGTGGATGAAGATGATCCGGTAGGCGTCGCCTTGCTGGTAATCCGGCGGCGCCAGCACCAGGCCGCCGTACAGGCCGATCACGCCGAACAGCAGCGCCAGCCCCATCGCCCACGGCCGCACCGCGCCGGCGAAACGGTAGAACGTCGGCGGCGAGCCGAGCTTGTGCAACCAGAGCGGAATCCACTTCGCCATGTCACGAATCCAGCGCAATGCGTAAGGCCGCCGCGCATGCCAGCGGCGCCAGCACCACGGCGAGGATGAGTGCGGCGGCCAGCCACGCGACCGGAGCGAACCACGGGAGCCCCTCTTGGGCGGCTGCCACCGCGCCTGCCGCGAAGATCACCACCGGCACGCACAGCGGCAGCAACATCAGTGCCAGCAGCATACCAGAGCGCCGCGTGCCGGCCGTCAGCGCCACCAGCACCGCGCCGAGCAGGCTGAGCAGCGGGGTCGCCAGCAGCAGGGCGAGCAGCAGTGCCGGCATCGCCGCCGCGGGCAGGTGCAGCATGCCGGCCAGCAGCGGCGCGATCACGATCAGCGGCAGGGCGGTGGTGATCCAGTGCGCGAGGATCTTCATCCCCAGCATCAGCGCCAGCGGCTGCGGCGCCAGCACCAGCTGCTCCAGCGAGCCGTCTTCGATGTCGCTGGCGAACATGCCGTCCAGCGCCAGCAGCATCGCCAGCAGCACCGTCACCAGCACCAGCCCGCCGGCGATCCGCTGCAACAACGCGAGGTCCGGCCCCAGCGCAAACGGAAACAGCACCACCACGATTACCGCGTACAACACCGGCAGCGCCATGTCGCCGCGCCGGCGCCAGGCCAGCGTGAGATCCCGCCGCAGCATCGCGGCGCAGGCGTGCTCAAGCGGGGCGCTCATGGCGTAACCCTCCGCAATGCCACGGCGCTCATCGCCTCGCAAGACTTACCCATGCATGCGTATCCGCTGCGGCTCCCCGCCATGAAACCCCACGACCCCGTGGCTGCTGACCAAGGCCGCGCCGCCGCCGGCAACATGCCGCTCCAGCAGCCGGTTGATCAGCGCGATGCCGTGCCGGTCGAGGTTCGCGTAGGGCTCGTCCAGCAGCCACAGCACCGCCGGCTGCAGCAGCAGGCGAGCCAGCGCCGCGCGCTTCTTCTGGCCCGCGGAAAGTCGTCGCACCGGTTCGTCCTCGTAGCCGCCCAGCCCCACCTCGTCCAGCGCCGCCTGCGGAGTGATGCCGTCGCGGCATCCGTGCAGGCCGATGGCGAAGCCGAGGTTCTCGCGCGGGCTCAGCTCGTGCTTCTGGCCCAGCTGATGGCCCAGGAACAGGATCTCGTGCGCACAGGTGTCGCGTTGCCACGGCGCGCCGCGCCAGCGCAGCTCGCCTTCGCTCGCGTGCAGCAGGCCGGCCAGCAGGCGCAGCAGGGTGGTCTTGCCGCTGCCGTTGTCGCCTTCGATCAGCGCCAGCTCGCCCGCGTGCAGGCGGAAATCCAGCGGTGCGAACACCGGCTCGTCCTGGCGATGGAAGCCCAGGCGTCGTGCTTCGAGCAGGGGAGCGGCGGCGGCGGGTGCGGTCATCTGCCGCATTCTCCGCAATGCCCGGCGAGCTTGTCCATGCGGCGGGCTGCCGCTGCGCTGCGATCAGCCCAGCATGCGCAATTCGGCGGGGCCATCGGCCTCGCCGTGCACGTAGGACAGTTGCGCGTGTTCGCGCATCAGCGCGTCCAGCGTGGGCAGGTCCGCGCCGATCACGAACAGGCTGGGCTCGCTCCAACCGGTCTGGCCCACGCCGATGGCGGGATAGACGGCGACCCCGGGTAGCTTGCCCAGGGCGTCGACCAGCGCCTGCTGCGCAGCGAGATTTTCCACCTGTGGGCGGCGGCGCGCCTGCGGATTCCACGCGGTGATGAAACCCCACGGCTGTGCGCCGACTACGGCCGCCAGTTCGGCCGGCAGCGGCAGGTCGATGCGGATCGCTGCCCAGCGCACCGTGTCGAGCACCACGTGGTAGGTGGTGTTGCGGAAATCTTCGAGCAGGAACTCATTCATGGCGTAGTTGCGCGGGCAAGGGCGAAAGCCGAGCTTGCAGCATGCGCGCCGCCGCGTCGAGGTCGACGGCGTCCGCGTCCGGCGTGTCGCGCAGGATGTCCTCCAGCAGCGCGTCCTGCATGCGGCCGCGCTCCAGCGCATAGCTGTAGGGCAGATGCGTGAAGGTGACCATGCGATAGCGCGCCATGAAGTGCTGCGGTGCGCGCTCGGCCAGTTTCGCGCCCAGGGCGCGCTTGGCGAGGTAGTGCGGGTCGGCCACCGAATCGCGCATCTCCACGTAGTTCTCCAGCGCCATCGCGGCGATCGCGTTGGCGTTGGGCTGGCGGATGCGCTGGAACTCGGCGAACACGCCGGCACTGTCGCCGGGCGTGGCGGCAAGCAGCTCGGTCAGCGTCACCGTGTCTTCGAAGCCGCAGTTCATGCCCTGGCCGTGGAACGGCACGATGGCATGCGCGGCGTCGCCGACCAGCAGGGCACGGCCTTCGAGGTGCCAGCGGTCGAGATAGAGCGTGGACAGGGTGCCCGTCGGATGTCCGTCGAAGTCCGCGTCGAAGCGTGGGACCAGCGGCAGCAGGTCGGGGAAATCGGCGGCGAAGAAAGCGCGCGCCGCCGCGACATCGGGCAGCGTGGCGAAACTGGGATAGGCGCCATGCGCCGGAAGGAACAGCGTCACCGTGAAACTGCCTTCGGCATTCGGCAGCGCGATACACATGTAGCCGCCGCGCGGCCAGATGTGCAGCGCGTGCGGTTCGATCGCGAACTGGCCTTGGCCGCCGGACGCGTGCAGCAGACCGGGTGACAGCGCTTCCGCGGAAGGGATCTCCAGCTCCTTGTAGCCGTGCCCCAGCGGCTCGATGCGTTCGCCCAGCGGCGCATGCGCGTTCATCGCCGTGCGCAGCGCCGAGCCGGCACCGTCGGCGCCGATCAGCAGGCCGGCGTCGTGCCAGCGCGTCGTGCCCGTTTCGTCGGCCAGCCGAATGCGGCCTTGCGTGAAATCCGCATCCACCAGCGACTGGCCGAAATGGAAGCGCACGCCGGAAGCTTCGGCGGCATCCAGCAGCAGCATGTTCAGCGCGCTGCGCGACGCCGACCAGATCACCTCGCTGTCGTCCACGCCGTAGCGCTGCAGGCCGCGCGTGCCGTCCGGCGCATGCACCATGCGGCCGCGCATCATCACCGCATGCTGCAGAACCTCATCGGCCAGTTCCGCCGTGCGCAGCGCCTGCAGGCCGCGCTCGGCCAGCGCGAGGTTGATCGAGCGGCCGCCCAGGAAACCCGCGTGACGCGGGTTGGGCCGCTTCTCGAACACTTCCACCGCAAAGCCGCGCCGCGCCAGCTGCCGCGCCAACAGGGCGCCCACCAGGCCGCCGCCGATCAGGGTGATGGATGGACGCTGCGTCATGGGGCGTTCCGCGGGAGGGATCGCGACACTGTTCCGCAAGTGGAGGGGGACTGCAATCCCGGGGCATTGCAGTTTGTTGGATGTCTCCCATTCCAGTGCTGCTGCGTAAGGGAGGAGTTGCTTTCGTTATTGCACGTCACAGGGGTGTTGCGGTCGCCTGTCGTGAGTAAGTCCCCTCTCCCCTCTGGGAAGAGGGTTAGGGTGAGGGGCGGGCGCTCGCGACGACCTTCCGTTTTCGCCTCTTGGCTCGCCTGCAGCGGGCTTTCGGACGCCTGCCGGCGCCCGAGTCACTTCTCTTTAGCTGGCCCACGCCACCGCCCGGAGCGGTGGCGAACAGCGAAGCTGGCCCGAAGGGCGGAGGGCAGGATGCCCGGAGTCAAGAGAAGTAACCAAGAGAAATGGCCTGGTGGGATCCGCCGGGACTACAAGCAGGCTGTGTCGAGGAGGTTGGGATGCTTCCCGCCTACGCGATGGACCGCGCGGCCACTCCGCGCCGTATCTGGGAACTGAGGGGTTGCATACATGGAAACCGAGCGTCGGTTGGCGCTCGAGACATGTTGCTTCTTGCGACGGCGCTGGCGCTTGGAGAAAAGCTACCGCCTCAATCGATACCGAGCTTCTTCAGCTTGTAGCGCAGCGCGCGGAAGGTGATGCCGAGCTTTCGTGCTGCGGCGGTCTTGTTGTAACGCGATTCCTCCAGCGCCTTCATGATGGCGCCGCGCTCGAGGTTGCTGATGTAGTCGTCCAGGCCGCCGTCGCTGGTGGCGCTGGCCGGCGGAGGCGGTGCGGCTGCCGCCGGTGGTTGGCCGGAGGCGCCGTTGGGGGCGGGTTCCGTGCGCGGCAGGCGTTGCGGCAGCATCAGGTCGGTGGCGTCGATGAGGTCGCCGTCGCACATGGCGGTGGCGCGCTCGAGGATGTTTTCCAGCTCGCGCACGTTGCCGGGGAAATCGTAGCCCTCCAGGGCCTGCTTCGCCTCGGGCAGGAGTTGGCGTGGATTACTGCCGTCCTTGCGTGCAAGACCCTGCAGGATGAAGCCGGCCAGCAGCGCCACGTCGCCCCGGCGTTCGCGCAGCGGCGGCACGCGCAGCTCGATCACGTTGATGCGGTAGAACAGGTCCTGGCGGAACTGGCCCTGCTCGACCAGTGCGGCGAGGTTCTTGTGCGTGGCGGAGAGGATGCGCACGTCCACCGGCACTTCCTCGCGCGCGCCGATCGGACGCACGGCCTTCTCCTGGATCGCGCGCAGCAGCTTCACCTGCATGTGCAGCGGCAGTTCGGCCACTTCGTCGAGGAACAGCGTGCCGCCGTGTGCGGCCTGGAACAGGCCTTCCTTGTCGGTGTGCGCGCCGGTGAAGCTGCCTTTCTTGTGGCCGAAGAATTCGCTTTCCATCAGTTCGGAAGGGATCGCGCCGCAGTTCACCGGGATGAACGGGCCGGCCGCACGCGGGCCCTGCTCGTGGATGAGGCGGGCCACCAGTTCCTTGCCCACGCCGGATTCGCCGGCGATGTACACCGGCGCCTGGTTGCGCGCGAGCTTGGCGATGGTAGCGCGCACCTGCTGCATGGCGGTCGAGTCGCCGACCAGCCGGTCGCCGGCGTTGCCGGCTTTCGCCGCCGCCTTGCCGCTACGTTTTTCCTCGGCCAGCCGCAGCGCGGTGCGCACCAGTTGCCGGAGCATGCGGATGTCCACCGGCTTGGAGACGAAGTCGAAGGCGCCGGCCTTCAGCGCGTTCACCGCGGCGTCCACGTTGCCGTAGGCGGTGATCATCGCCACCGGCATCTCGGGATGGTTGGCGGCGATGTGCTCGAGGATTTCGTGGCCGCTGCCATCGGGCAGGCGCATGTCGGTGAAGCACAGGTCGTAGGTGTGTTCGCCCAGCGCGCGCCGCGCTTCGGCCACCGTGCCTACGGCGTCGACCCGCAGATCCATCCGCCCCAGCGTGATGGTGAGCAGCTCGCGGATGTCGCGTTCGTCGTCGATGACCAGAACGGTCTGTTGGCTCATGGGAGAGAGTTCGGCAATGGCGGCGTTGCCGGTGAGGATACTCGTGGTGACGCCGAGGGCAAGCTCGGCCCGCGCTCAGGGGGCCAGCCGGTGCCCGAAGAAGTCGACGATGGCGGCATAGGCCTGCTTCGATTCGGGCAGCTGCGGATCGGAGAAGAACGAGTGCCACATGCCTTCCCACACGCGCAGCTCGGTGGGTACGCCGGCCTCGCGGAGCAGCTCGTTGCTGTGCACGACCGAGCTCATCGCCATGTCGCGCGTGCCGGTGATCAGCAGCGTAGGCGGGAACTTCGCCAGCAGCGCGGGCGACAGGCCGGGCTGCACCAGCGGGTCCTTCGGGTTGGCGCCATGGAAGTAGGGCAGCGCGTCGATGCCGAGTGGGTGCGCGGGCACGCCCTGCCCATTGAGCAGCGGCGCGACGAAAGACGAATCGCCGCCGAGGTCGGTCAGCGCGCCGCAGAACATGCCGATCGCGCCCGGTACCGGCAGTTTGTCGTTGATAAAGCGCGCCACGGCTTCGCCGGTGAGGATGCCGCCGGCCGAGCAGCCGTAGATGCCGATCTCGCCGGGCTGGTGGGTCTTCAGCAGTTCGCGGTAGACCTTCTCCACGTCCACGCTGGCGGCGGGGTAGGTGTATTCCGGACCTTGCCGGTAGTCCACGCCGATCACTTCGATGCGGCCCAGGCTGGCGACCGGAATGGCCTCGACCAGCGCCCCGCTGTGCGCGCCCCACAGGAACGCGCCGCCGTGCAGGTTGAGCAGGACGCGATGGCGGTTCTCCGGTGACACGCCTTGTGCCGGAAGCGCTACGTCGACGCCGACGCCGGCGATGCTGTCGCGGGCGAGCTTCACGGGGTAGAGCTTTTCCATCAGCTTCGCTCGCTCGCTGTTCTGGCTGTCGTAGAACTCGCGGCTCGCGGCGATGGGACCGTCGAGCGGCGGCGCCTTGGCGCCGTGGGCGAGCATGCCCGGAAAGAAGGCGCGTGCCTGCGGCGAGGCGAACGCCGAGTAGGGCACGCTGGCGGCCGATGCGGTGACGGTTCCGTCGGCTTGCACCCCGGGTGCGGTGTCCTGCGCCGTGGCGGTGGCAGCCAGCAGTGCGCCGCAGAACAGCAGCGTCGGGACCAGGCAGGAGAGCAGTGTGCGATGCATGGCGGTTCCTCGCGTTTCGATGGCGTTTTCGCGTGTCATGGGCTGGGGAGGCGGCAATCGAAAGTCATGGCGTGGCGGTTTTCGCGGGTGCGCTTTCGGACAGCCGGTGCAGCTCGAGATACACGCCGTTGGTCCAGCCGAAACCCACCACGTTCTGCGTGTAGCCGGCGGTGACCTTCACGTCGGCATTGCCGCTCGCCATGTTGTATTTCTCGCGGATGGTGCCGTCGTCGGCGAAGCCGCGATCCACGGTGGCCATGAACTTCGCGGCGATGCGGCGCGCGTCGGTATCGAAGCCGTAGTCTTCCAGGCCTTTGGTGGCGAGCCAGTTCGTCGGTGCCCATCCGAATGGCGCGTCCCACTGCGCGCCGGTGGCGCGCGTGCTCATGGCGAGGCCGCCGCGCTGCTCGAACAGCGGCAACTTGCCGTGCAGCGCCTGCGCCTGTGCGGCGGAAGCGGCACCGGCCCACAACGGGTAGAACATGGTGAGGTAGGGATCGGTGGAAGGCTTGCCGGCGACGAAGTCGTAGTCCATGTACATGCCCTGCGCGGGTTGCCACAGATACTTGTCCATCGCCGCCTTGCGTGCCGCCGCCGCCTGCTGCCAGTGCGCGGCGGCGGCCGTCTTGCCGAGCGCGGCGGCGAAGTCGTGCAGGTCGCGTTCGTAGCGGTAGAGCAGGCTGTTGAGGTCCACCGATGCGTAGTGGTGGGTGGAGCCGGCGAACGGGCCGAAGTGGAAGTCGGTATCGAAACCCGACTCGCGCATCGCGCGATCGCCGAGGTAGTAGTCGGCGGTGAGCCGGTAGCCGTCCACCCATGCATCCGCGCAGGCCTTGGAGGCCGCGATGTCGCAGCTCGCGGTCTTCAGCCGCTCGGCTTCTGCGGCGTCGGGATGCTGCGATGCCTTGAGGAGGTAGCCGGGATCTTGCGCACGATGCGCCAGCAGCCAGCGGATCACGCCCTGGTAGTAGCTGGCATCGTGCGCTTCCAGCACCGGACCGTGGCCGTAGTCGAAATAGCGCGACAGGCCGGTGTCGCCGGCGCGATGTTCCCCGCCCGTCCACAAGTCGTGGTTGCGCACCGCCAGCGGGTAGGCCTGCGCCAGCCAGGCACGCTTGTCGGCCTCGTCGTGGAAACCCGCGGGATCGGCCAGCAGGGCGGCCATCATCGCGCCGAGGAAGGGCGGCTGCGAACGGCTGAGGTAATAGCTGCGGTTGGCGTTGAGCACGCCGCCGTAGTGCTGCACCTCGAACAGCGCGTTGTCGACCATGTCGCGCGCCAGCGCCTCATGGCGATCGGCCAGCAGGCCCAGTTCGATGAAGTAGCTGTCCCAACCGTACATCTCGTTGAAGAAGCCGCCCGGCACCACGTAGGGGTGCGGCAGGTAGAGCAGGCCCTGCACGGGCAGCGTGGCGGGATCGAATGCACCGAGCTGGTGTATCGACTGCGGCAGCCGGCGTACTTCCACATGGCAGGTCTTCGCGATGCGCGGAAGATCGTCCGGCATCGGAAGCTGGTGCGGCAGGTAGATCGCGAGCTGTGTATCGCCCGGCCCCTTGCCGAAGGCGGAGCAGTCGTCCATCCGGCGCGTGAGCGTGGGCCACGCATGGTGGATGTAGTCCAGCGTTTTCGCGGCGTCGGGCGCGGCCGCGAAAGCCAGGGGCGTGGACGACATCGCGAGCAGCAGGGTGGCGAGGCGCGTGCGGAGTTTCATGGCGGGGTGTCCCTTGTGGACGGGATGGCGGTCATCGACAAGGCGGTCTTGCCGTCGGGCCGGCGTTGCACGGTCACGTCGTAGCGCTTGTCGCGGAAACGGATGTTCTTCAGCACCAGCGCAGTCCAGCGTGCCGGCAGCATCGGCGCATAGGCCGGCACCAGGCCCTGCGGCTCGATGCGCAGGCCGGTGAAGCCGTAGAGGATGTTCTGCAGCATGCCGGCGCTGGCGGTGAGGAAATAGCCGGTGTTGTTGTGGGCGGTCTCGGTGCGCACGTCGAATGGCGGCTTCACCACGCGTGCCTGGATGTTGCGTTCGAACCACATGTCGGCACCCGCGTCGTCGCCGGCAGTGGCGGCGGCAATCGACAGCGGAGCAAGCCCTATGCTGTTCGGGTCGTGGCGCGAGTGCTCGATGGGACCCAGCGCGTAGGCGTAGTCGAGGCGGCGCACGGACTCGCTCATGGGCAGATCCAGCGCGGGCAGCGCGAGCATGGGCAGCGAGCTGCCGCCCCAGGTGTCGCGGTCGTGCGGCACCGACGGATCGAAGTCGAGGTGGTGCCCGTCCCGATCGGAGAACGGCAGGTAGAGCCCGTCCGCGATCTTGGCCCAGCGCGGGTCGGGCGTTTCGCCGAGCACGGCGGCAGCCGCGGTGGCGATACGCAGCGCCTTGCGTGCCGCGGCGTTGGTGTAGGTGTCGTTGGGCACGTCGCTGTAGTCCTCGTCCACCGAAGTGACGTGTTCGATTTCCCAGCGTTGTTTCGCCGTGTTCCAGCTGGCGCGGCTGCTCCAGTAGTCGGCGACGGCGCGGATCACCGGCCAGCCTTGCTGTTCCAGCCAGGCCTTGTCCCCACTGGCGAGCCAGTACTGCCACTGCGCGATCGCAACGTCCGCGTTGACGTGGATCTCGCGCTCGTCGAGCACCTGGGCCGAGTGCGGTGTCTGCGAACTGCCGTCCTCGGGATCGGCCTCCCACGGATACATCGCGCCCCGCAGGCCGCGGGCACGGGCGCGCGCCTCGGCGGCCGGCAGCGTGCGGGCGCGGAACGCCACCAGCGATTTCGCGCGCGCCGGATGCAGCAGGAGCAGGGCGGGAAACACCCAGGTGTCGCTGTCCCAGAACACATGCCCGGCGTAGCCCGGCGTCATGCCGCAGGCGCCGGTGCCCCAGGCGGTGTCGGGCGTCACGTTGGACAGCAGGTAGTAGAGGTCCGCGTGCACGATGCGCTGCGCGGCGGGATCGCCGTCGATCACCACGTCGGACTTCCACAGCGCATGCCAGGCTTCCTGCTGCGCGCCCAGCAGCGCGTCGAAGCCTTGTTCGCGCGCCTGTGTGGCCAACGCGAGATCGGCTTGCGCGTCGCCACCCCAGTCCGCACGCGAGATGGCGGCGAACTTGGCGAAGCGGTAGCGATGGCCCTTGCGCACATCCACCACCACGTCGAGCGCGAGCCGGAGGCCGTCGCGCATTACGCGGGCCGACGCGGGATGCATGTCCTGCGGCAGCGACACGGCCACGGCTTCCGCCATCGTCGCGCCATTCGCGGCACGGCCGTCGAGCCACAGCACGAGCCGCTTGGCATCGCCGTCATGGGTCAGCACTTCGGTGGTGCCGGGATACCACAGCGCGGCGCGATCCGGCGTGGCCGGCGGCACCGGCTCCAGCTTCAGGTGGTACTTGTCCAGTTCCTGGTGCATTTCCGCATCGGTGATGCGGGCCAGGGCGAGGCGCGGCCGGTGTGGCGCCCAGGCATCCAGCGCGAACGACAGCTCGATGCGGCCATCGAAGCGTGGCGTGAGGGTGAGCTGGCTGCCGGCGAGGTGCGGCGATGCCTGGCTCACCAGCGAGAGGACCTCGACATCGGTGCTGCGTTCGCGGTCGCGATAGGTGTAGCGCGTGGCCAGCGTGCCGTCGTGCATGTCCAGCGTCTGTGCGTATCCCCGGAAATGCGCGGCGTCCAGTGGCGCGGCGTTGAGCCACGTGCCGCCGTCGGCGCGGTAATCGATGCCGCTCCAGGCGGGCACCATGGCGGGACGCGCCATGTCGCCGGGCGTGCGATCCATGAAGGCGGCGAGATAGGTCGGCGTGTTCTCGGTGCCGCGCGGCGCGGTCAACGTGGAGGCGTAGCCGTTGCCCAGTTGCCCGGGGAAATAACTGGCCCAGTCCGCGGCGCTGGCCTGCAGCACGAAACTGGCGTCGGTCGCGGCGAGAACGGGCGCCGTCGCCAGCATGAGCAAGGACAGGGCGACGGCTGCGCGCTTCATGCGGAGATCCCGGGCACGGCGTCGAAGGCGACCGTGAGGCGCGCGCGTTCGCTGTGGAACGGCACCGTGCCATGCCAGACATAGGACGGAAACAGCACCAGCATGCCGGGCGCGGGGCGCACCACATGCTGCGTGTGCAGCGGCGGCATCGTGACGATGCCGGGTTCGCCGAAGGCGAGGCAGCCATCCGGCGTGTCCGCCTCGGCCATGCCGTCGGGCAGGTCGATGTAGCAGGCCGAGGAGATCCAGCCGCGCGGGTGCACGTGGCTGGTGTGGAAGCCGGCACGGCGCAGCCGCACCGACCAGCTGCCGTTGTAGCGGTACGTGCCGCGGTTGCGCCGGCGCAGCGGGTCGGTGCCATGGCCGATGTGCGCGAGGTAGTCGCGGATGGGAGCGTCGAACGCCTTGAACAGCGCTTGGATCACCGGGTCGTTGTGGCGGGCCAGATCTTCGGTGGTCTCGGTGCCGTGGCGCAGCGACTGGAACAGCAGCGGATGGCCCTGCGGATCGTGCAGGCGCTCCAGGCTGCGCTTCAGGTCGGCAAGGTAGGCATCGAGGTCCGGCCAGCCATCTGGCGTCTGCAGGCGGTAGGGCTTCACCAGTTGCGCGTAGTCGCAATACGCGTCGTGACGCGCGTCGCCGAGCAGCCGCCATGCGGTGGTCTGCAGCGCGATCAGGTACTGGTCGTCGGGCGTCGCGTCGAGCAGTGCTTCGCACTGGGCCAGCGCCCGCTCCGGTTCGCCGGTACCGAGCAGGGCGGCGGCGAGCAGGCTGCGCGCCGCCGCCGTGGGCGACCGGGCCAGCGCGCGCTCGGCCAGGGCGCGCGCCGCGGCCGGATCGACGTCGAGGGCGGCGAGCCCCGTGCGCACCAGCAGAGCCGGCGGGGCCTGCGGCCGTTCGGCTGCGCCGGCGAGGCAGGCCAGCGCGCCGCGCGCATCGCCAGCGCCCTGCAGCACCGCGGCCTTGGCGGCGAGCAGGGCTTCGTCGCCGGCAAAGCGTTGCAGCGCACTGTCGAGCAGGGCGGTGGACTGCGCGAGGTCGCCGGTGCGCATCCACACCAGCCGTGCCAAGTGGTCGTGAGCCTCGACGTTGCGCGGTTCCTGCAGCAGGCCGTCGCGCAGCGCGGCTTCGGCACGTGCGAATTCGCCGAGCGCTACCAGGCTGCGCGCATGCGTGAAGTGCACGCCGGCGGCGCGGTGCCCACGCGCCAGCGCGAGGCCGGCGATGCGTTCGGCGTCGCGGTGCCGGGCGGCGGCGCCCAGGGCGATGGCGAGTGCGTGGGTTGCGACGGACTCTTCTGGCGCGCTGTCGGCAAGGCGCTGGTAGAACGCGACAGCATCGTCGCGGCGACCCAGGGCGGCGAGTGCGTTCACATGCTGCGCGACCAGTTCGATCGGTGCGCGGCCGGTGGCGCACAGCGGCTCGACGATGGCCAACGCCTCGGCCGGACGCTGGCGGTCGTTGCAGTGGCGTGCCAGCAGCAGGGCGGCTTGCGGCAGCTTCGCGGCCGCGCGGCGCAGCAATGGTTCGGCTTCCTCCTCGCGGCCGCCGTTGAGCAGCAGCTCGCCCAGCGTCGCGAGCGTGGGCGCCCAGTTCGGGTCCAGCGCGAGTGCGCGGCGCAGCAGCGCCTCGGCGCCGTCCGCATCGCCCAGGCCGAGGCGCAGGGCGCCAAGCAGGCGCAATGCTTCAACGCAGTCCGGCTGGGTCGCGACGATGGCCTGCAGTCGCTCGTGCGCGCCGCGCAGATCGCCGGACTGCAGCAATGCGCCGACCTGGCGCATGGATTCGAGCAACGTGGGCGGGGTTATGGCCATGAGGATGTTTCGGCCCGTCATTCCTGTGTGTTTTTCTGGCCGCCATCCAGGCGTGCGCAGGGATGACAGACTGGCGGGATGGATTTCATCCGGGATGCCTCACGATGCATTGAGCCAGTCGCCAGGGTTGCAGTCGATATCGTTCCACGCGGGGATCATCGCAGGACGGGCAATGTCTCTTTTGCCGTAATCCATGAACGCGACCATGCAGCCGCGACTCGCCTCGATGGCGCGCGGTGAGGTCATCGCCGGGAAATAGCCATTCGCCATGTAGCCGGGGAAATGGCTGCCGAAGTTCTCGTGGGTGCCGGTGAGAAGGATACTGGGATTCGCAGCGGTGCCAGCGCAGGCTTGGCCGAAAGGCGGCTGCACCATCAATGCGATAACGGGCAGCGGCAGTCGGCATGGGCGGATCGGCATGGCGTGTTCCTCGGTGGCGCGATGGTTTCAGTGCGCGGGGCCGTAGGGATCGGTGATGCCCGTCATCCAGGGATCGTGGGTGGCGATGCGCCATTCGGCCAGTTGCGTGCGCAGCTCGTCCAGCGTGCCGGCGTGCGCAGGATCGGCGGCGAGGTTGACCACCTCTTCCGGATCGGTTGCGAGGTCGTACAGCTCCTCGGCGGGGCGATGCAGGAAGGCTTCCACGTTGCGCTTGCCCAGGCGCGCGCCCGGCGTGGCGAGGATCGCCCGCCAGCTCGGCGAGCCCGCCACGTCGCCCGCCACCGGCGCGGTGAGCGAGGGTTCCAGATTGTGGAAGTAACTGTGGCCGCGCGTGCGCACCGAGCGCACCGGGTAGTACTGGTTGATCTCGTGGAAGCTGCGCGTGGCGAATACGCGATCCCAGCCCGCAGGATCGGGCGTTTCGAGGATGGGCAGCAGCGAACGCCCGGGCAGCGGCGCGTAGCGGTAGTTGCCGGGCGCCGTCACGCCGGCCCAGTCGAGGATGGTGGGCGCAATGTCCACCCAGCTCACCATCGCGCGGCAGCGCAGGTTGCCGGCACGCCGTTGCGGCGAGCGCACGATCAGCGGCAGGTGGATGCCTTCGCGGTAGAGGTTGTCCTTGGCCGCGGGGAAGGCGCGGCCGTGGTCGCTCAGGTAGATCACCAGGGTGTCGTCGGCGTGGCCGGCGGCGGCCAGCTCGGCCAGCATCAGACCCACGCCGCTGTCGAGCCGGCTCACCGCCTCGCAGTATTGGGCGAGGTCTTCGCGCACCGCGGGCAGGTCGGGCAGGTGCGGCGGGATGCGCACGTCGGCAGGCGCATAGCGGCGGCGCGGCACGTCCGGCCAGTCGCGGGTGTTGGCGAACTGCGAAGGGTCGCCGGCGCGGTGCGGGTCGCTGTAGCCCACGGTGAGGAAGAACGGGCGGGTACCCTGCGCGCGGATCCACTGACCGGCTTCGCGCGCCATCGCGGCTACGTCGCGCTGGCCGGGGCGTTCGGGCAGCAGCCACGCGTCGTAGTCCAGCAGGATCTCCGGCTTGACGTGCAGCTTGCCGGCGATGGCGGTGGCGTAGCCGGCCTGCTTGAGCATCCACGGCAGCGTCTTCACGTCGTCGCGCAGCGAGAAGTTGTGCACGTCGTGCGACAGCCCGTACATGCCGTTGGTGTGCGCATAGAGACCGGTGTACAACGTGGCGCGGCTGGAGCTGCAGGAGGAGACCGCGGCGTAGGCCTCGGTGAACAGCGTGCCTTCGCCGGCCAGCCGGTCGAGCGCGGGCGTGTGCACCGCGCCGCCGCAGCAGCCCAGGTCGAAGCCGTGGTCGTCGGCCACCATCAGCAGCACGTTGCGCACGACGGAGGTCATGCGGCTTCTCCGGCGATCGCGGCAGGCGGCAGCCGGTCGAGCTTGCGCTTGAAGAAGAACAGGCTGACCAGCATCAGCGAGATCGGCAGCAGTGAGAAGTAGAAGGCGTGGATGCCGCCCAGGCCGGCGAACACCCGTGCGGTGACGTAGGAGCCGGTGGTGCCGCCCAGCGCCGAGACCACCACGATCAGGCCGGTCATCGCCGCATGCATGGTCTTGGGCAGGGAGCTCAGCGAAACCGAGTTGATCACCGGATAGATCGGGCCCATCAGCAGGCCGAGCAGGGGAATCAGGTAGGCCGCCAGCGGGGCGTGGAACCAATCGATGCCCGGGCGCGCCGCCACGTCGCGCGCCAGCGGCAGGGCCACGATCACCAGCAGCGCCATGCCGATCACGCAGGCGTTCAGCAGCGTGTACCAGTTCATCCGGCGCAGCAGCAGCACGGCCACGAAGCGACCCACGCCGATCATGCCGGCGAGGATGCTGGCGAACTGGATGCTCATCGCGTTCGGCAGCTTCAGCACTTCGTTGTTGAAGGTGGGCAGCCAGGTGCCGAAGCTCTGCTCGATCATCGGGTACAAAAACACCGAGATCAGGAACACGTAGACCAGCGGGCGTGCCAGCAGCCGCATCATCTCCATTATCGCGTCGGCGGCCGAGCGGTTGTGGCCCCGCTCGTGCACGGCGCTCTCGTCGAGCCGCGCGCTGGCGAGCAGCAGCAGGGTGAAGGCGCACAGCGCCGCTAGCGTCCAGTAAACGTTGAGCCAGGCGAGATCGCCGGGGTTGGCCGGATCGACGTACAGGCTGAACAGCCAGTTGCCGCCCAGCACGCCCATCATGAAAAGACCCTCGATGGTGTTGGTCAGCCGCGTGTGCGCCACCTTGCTGGCGGTGAGCAGGCCGATCGAGGAGTACACGCCGATCTTGGCCAGGGCGAAAGAGAACCCCACGCTGGCGAACAGCAGGCGCGTAGTGAGGAAGCCTGGGTACAGCGGCATCAGCAAGCAGGCGACGCCGACGATCGCCAAGGCCAGCATCATCGAACGGCGATAGCCCATCAAAGGCAGAAACGAGGCCACCGCGAACGAGGCGATGGCGATGGTGAGGTCCTTGTAGCGTTCCAGCGCGCTGGCCGCGGGCTTGTCGATGCCGAAGCTGGCGATGGATTGCAGGATCACCGTGCCCACGCTGTTGAGCAGGATCGCGAAGACCACATAGGTCAGCGCGAGCGCGGCGATCATGCGGAAACGGTTCATGCGCACCTCGTGCCGGAGAAAAAGGGCGGCCCGAACCGCCATCGCGCCGTTCGGGCCGCCGCGCGGGGAAGCGTCAAATCCGGATTCTCCGCCCTTGCCGCCGTTTTCGCTTGCGCGCGAACGGCGGCAGGGGCGGCTTCAAGCTTGCCTTAGAACTGGTACTTCACCTGGAAGTTGTATTCGTGGCCTTCCAAGGTACGCGCGAGCAGCACACCCGACGCGCCGGTCGCGTTGCCCGCGATGCGCGAGTTCGACTCGGTCAGGCCCAGTTCGTCGGTGACGTTGGAGCCGAGCAGGGTGAACACCCAGTGCTTGTTGTAGGTGTACTGCGCGCCGATGCTGAAGTCGGTATAGCTGCCCAGCTGTTGCAGCGCGAGCTGGTCCTGGGTGTGCTGGCCGACGTACTCCATCGTGGTCCACAGCAGCAGGTCGCCGTGGGGCATGGTGAAGTGCAGGGACGGCATGATGCGCACCTGGAACTTGGGCTGTCGCTGCAGCTGCTTGCCCTCGTAGGTGCTGACGAATTCGCCGGTGGGGTTGTCGCTGGTCGGCAGGCCGTAGAACACCGCATCGCCGTCGAAGTGCGAATAGTGGCCGTCCATCCAGTCGCCGGAGGCGGCGATCGAGAACATCTGGTCCGGCGTGGTGGCGCGCACCGTGAAGTTCAGGCCCTTGGTGTCCGAGCCGTAGGTGGAGTACTGGCCCGGGTCGATCGGCACACCCAGGATCGACGGCTGGTAGGACAGGCCGTTGAACTGGCGGTGGTAGAACGAGAGGTCGGTGCTCAGCCAATCCGCGGTGTACTTGTAGCCGATCTGGAAGTTCTGGATCTTCAGCAGCGGCGGCGTGTTGCCGGTGGTATTGCCGCGCATGTCGTCGAAGCTGTTGAAGTGCGCGCCCTTGTTGGCGCGGACGTAGAGGGACATGTCGTCCTGCAGCTTGTAGGTGGCGCCCAAGGTCCACGAGGTGTGGGTCTTGTTGTAGTCGGTGACCGAATACGTGCCGTTGCACATCGCCACGCTGTTGTCGTACAGCGTGTTGGCGTTGCCGTCGATGTTCACGTTGGAGAGGTTGCACACGGTGTTGCGGGCGTTCTCGTTCTCCACGCGGGTCGAGGCGTCGAAGATCCACTGGCCGACGTTCCAGGTGTCAGACAGGTAGAACGCCTTGTTGTCGGCCACGCCGTTCTCGGTGATGTTGTAGCCGCCGTTGAAGATCAGGCCCTTGTTGTTGGTGACGTAGTAGGTCTGGCCGTTCTGCACGTAGCTCACCTGGATCGGGGTGGCGTTCGGCGTGTTGGTCATCAACATCGGGTTGCCGAGCGACCAGCGGTCATCGTCGGTGTAGTGCGCCAGGTACAGGCCTGCGGTCAGCGTGTTGCCCTCGAACAGATCCCGACTGATGCGGAAGTCGTTGATCATGCTGTGCAGGTTCTTGTGGATGTGCCACAGGCCCTGGCTGATCACGTCCAGGTTGGGGTTGTTGATGGTGCCGCCGCCGTTGATGTAGCTGGCGTTGAACACGGCACCCGTGGGGACGGTGCCGCTGGGGTAGGTGCCGCCAGTGTTCTCCCAGCTGCTCAGCGTCTGGGGATTCGAGCCGGAGAACAGCGCGTTGGTGTCCATGTTGCCGCCGTCGACCAGGAACTTGTCGCTGACGGTCCAGCCGTTGCCGAAGTCCCAGTCGAAGTTGACGCCGAAGAAGCCGAGCTGCGCGCCGCGGCCGTCGGCAAGGTTCACATTGGTGCCGCCGCCCGGATAGCTTTCCAGGTAGGTGTGCTGCATCGCGCTGCTGTAGTAGGTGCCGGTCAGCGGGTTGAAGCCCGGGTACGCTGAGAACATGCCCGAGCGATCCTGGATCAGCGGAATCGGCGTGATGAACTGGTTCTTGTCGTCCAGGCCGCGCGCCCAGAACACCAGCGAGCCGTTGTCCCAGTCCTTGGTCAGCGTGGCGGTGAGCTGGCCGCCCTTGTCGGCGGCGTACTGCGGATTGCGCACGCCGTTGGAGTCGCGGTAGAAGCCGCCCACGCTGCCGTACCAGCCGGTGTTCTGGCCGATCGGGAAGCCGTAGAAGCCGTCGATGCGGCGCAGATCCTCCGTGCCGTAGGTGACGCCGATGTCGCCGGACGGCGTGTCGGTGCCCTGCTTGAGGATGTAGTTGGAAGTGAGGCCGATCTGGCCGTCGCCGAACACCACCGACGGGCCGCCCTGCAGCAGCTCCACGTGGTCGATGGTGTCGTCGAGGCGGAACATCGAGCTCTGCTCGAAGAACGACAGCGACGGCATGCCGTACAGCGGCGTGCCCATGATCTGGTTGGTGTAGAACGGCGCGTCGCCGCCGCCCGGGAAGCCGGCGATCTCGACGTTGGCGCCGGTTTCGCCGCCGGTGGATTCGGGCCACACACCGGGCGAGAGCTTCAGCAGGTCGGCCGCGCTGCGCGGGTTGGTCTGCTGGATCTGGGCGGCGGTGGCGGTGGTGATCTGGTAGCTGGCGTCGATCTTGCGCACGCCGGCGTTGCTGGCCGAGCCGGTAACGACGACCTGGTCCAGGGATTTCACCGACTTGCCGTTCTTCGCGTTGCTATCGCCTTTCTGCGTGGTGCTGTTGCTGGCGGTGGTGGGCGTGGCGTTGGCGGTCTGCCCATTGTCCTGGGCCAGCACGGTGCCGGAGGCCAGTGCGGCCGCAATGGCCGTGGAAAGCGTCAAGCTTGTAAGTATCCGAGCGCTCATGTTCTGACTCCCCATCAGTTCTGATTTCGTGGTGATGTGGCAACGGCAGAAGGCCGGGCCGAAGGGCCGCTTGTCGTTCTTATGCGGCGGATGTCGAACGCGGCGATGTTCGGCAACAGCACGTCGGCATCGGCCAGGGCATCCGCCCGTCCGATGCCTATCGCCGCCATCCCAGCGGCGTGAATACTGGCGATGCCCGCCGCGGCGTCTTCCACGCCGAGGCAGTCGGCCGGCGCCAGGTCGAGACCGGCGGCGGCGGCGAGAAAGATTTCCGGATCGGGCTTGGAGCGTGCGATGCGTCCCGCATCGACCACGTAGTCGAACAGGCCGGCGATGCCCAGCCGCGCGAGCAGCTGCGGCGCATTGCGGCTGGCCGAGGCCAACGCGGTCTTCAGCCCCGCGCGGCGCACCGATTCCACCGCGGCGCGGGCGCCGGGCAGCAGGTG
Organism: Rhodanobacter sp. DHG33; assembly: GCF_014843005.1. Lineage (GTDB taxonomy): Bacteria > Pseudomonadota > Gammaproteobacteria > Xanthomonadales > Rhodanobacteraceae > Rhodanobacter_A. The sequence goes on from NZ_JACYXM010000002.1 coordinate 32,756, forward strand.
GCGCGGATCGAGGCGTTCGATGAGTTCGACGTAGCGGGCGTTCTTGCGTGCGGCCAGTTCGGCTTTTTCGGCGTCGCCGTAGTGGCGCGGCGCGCGTTCCAGCAGGATCTCCAGCGAGCCCATGCGGTCCACGCCCTTCATGCGCTCGGCGATGGCTTCGTCGAACGGCGCGTCGATCTCGGCGGCCAGTTGCTGCCACGCTTCCCGATGCAGCACGGCGGTGTCGGCCAGCACGCCATCGAGGTCGAAGATCACCGCCTTCAGTTCGTGCGACGCCGCGGGCGTGTGCCGGAACTGCAGCACTTCGCCCTTGCGCAGGTGCTGCGGCTGGCCGCGGTGCAGGAAGTCCAGCGCGTCGCCTTCTAGCAGCGCATAGCGCACGCCGGCGGCATCCACTTCCACGCGCAGTTGCGTGCCGCGCCAGCGCAGGCCGAAGCGATAGCTGCGCCAGCCGCCCGGCAATTGCGGTGCCAGTGCGGGCTGGCCGCCATGCACGCGCAGGCCGCCGAATCCCCAGCTCAGCGCCAGCCAGCTGCCGGCCATCGCCGCCGTATGCAGGCCGTGCGCGGCGTTGCCGTGCAAGTCGTCCAGGTCCACGCGCAGCGTGTCGAGGAAATAGCGGTATGCCTGCGCCTCGCGTCCCGTCTCGGCGGCGAGCACCGCGAAGGTGGAGGCGGACAGCGTGGAGTCGTGCACTGTGACGCCTTCGTAGTAGTCGAAGTTGCGCCGCTTCGCGGCCACGTCCACGTCCTCGCCGGCCAGCATCAGCGCGAGCAAGGTGTCGGCCTGCTTGCACACCTGGTGGCGGTAGATGGTCAGCGGATGCCAGTGCAGCAGCAGCGGGCGCAGCGCGGGGTCGTGCATCTGTTCCGGCGTCAGCCGCGGCTTGTCGAGGAAGCCGTCGTCCTGCGGGAAGATGCCCAGTCTGGGGTCTTCCACCAGGTACATCGCATCGGCGGCACGGCGCCATGCCGAGGCTTCGTCCGCGCCCAAGTCGAGGTGCCGCACCAGCGCGACGTGCGCGGCAGGATGCGTGGCGGCGAGCCATTCGAGGGTCGCGGCGGCATCGCGCAGATGCCGCTGCGCCATGCGGTTGGTGTAGTGGTTGTTGTCCGCCAGCGCGGAGTATTCGTCCGGTCCGGTCACTTCATGGATGCAGAAGGCGCCGTCGCGACGCGGGTTGTAGTGGCCGATCTGCAGCCAGATGCGCGCCGTTTCGCACAGCATCTCCGCACCCATGTCGCGCAGAAAGGTCTCGTCGCCCGTGGCGTCCACGTACAGCCGGATCGCCCAGGCCACCGCGGCGTTGATGTGGTACTGCGCCGAGCCGCCCGGGAAGTAGGCCGAGCATTCGTCGCCCGAAATGGTGCGCCACGGGTAGAGCGCGCCGCGCGCATGGTTCAGTTCGCGGGCATGGGCGCGGGCACGGTCCAGCGTGGCGTGGCGCCAGGCCAGCATGTGCCGCGCCAGTTCCGGTGCGGCGGTGACCAGCACCGGCAGCATGAAGGCTTCGGCATCCCAGAAGCAGTGGCCTTCGTAGCCTTCGCCGGTGAGTCCCTTCGCGGCGACGCTGCCGTGGTCGTCGCGGCTGCCCGACTGGAACAGCTGGAACAGGTTGAAGCGCAGCGCCTGCTCCACGTCCGGCGCGCCGTCGATGGCGAGGTCGGCCGTTTGCCACAGCGTCGCGAGCAGGGCCGCCTGGCCGGCCAGCAGGGAGGGGAAGCCTGCTTGGCCGGCCGCTGCCAGCGCCGCTTCGGCGCCAGACAGCAGGGCGGGATCGGTGGGGTCGGTGGCGCCGGGTTGCGACCAGCTCCAGGCGGCGAACTTGTCCAGCGTCACTTCGCCGCCGGGGACGAGCTGGCCCGCATAGGTCTGAATCACGCCGTCCGGAGTGCAGGCGGCGTTCTGGAAGGTCAATGCGGAGTCGGCGCAGCGATGCGTCTGGGCGCAGACCAGGCGGATGTCGCTGCGCGTGGTGTGCTGGGCCACCCAGGCGATGCCGGCGTCGGCGTGGGTGTCGCGCAGCTGCAGGCCGCCGTGCAGGTGGGCGCCGATGCGCGGATCGTCGCCCTGGCCGATGGCCGCGCGCACGGTGTCGATGGCCGATTCCAGCGTGATCGGGCCGCGATAGTCGATCGAGCGCACGCGGTAGCGGATCGCCAGCAGGTCGGGGCGGTCCAGCGCCACCAGCCGCTCGGCGACGATTTCCAGCGTGCCGCCGGAAGGCGCGCGCCAGCGCAGCGTGCGGCGATAGCAACCCTGGCGCAGGTCGAGCCGGCGCTCCAGCGACAGCCATTCGCCCTCGTCCAGCCGCACGGGCGTCTCGCCGAGCCGCAGGCGGATGCGGCTGGCATCGGCCACCGGTACGCGGGTGTCGGTGTGGCGGGCGAAGCCGGTGAAGCGTTCGTGGTAGGTGATGGGCGAGCGTTCCCATACGCCGGCGAGGAAACAGCCCTGGCTGGGGCTGTCGTCCTCCTCGAAACCGCCGCGCACGCCCAGCGAGCCGTTGGCGAGGGCGAACAGGCTTTCGTCCTGGGCGAAGCCGGCACGGTCGGTGCCGTGGCGTACCAACTGCCAGGGGTCGGCGGTGCCAGGCGTGCGCGGCACCGCACCCGCATCGGCGGGCAGGGCAGTCGGGGCCGCATCATGAGTCTGCACCAGGTGATTCCCCTCGCATGGCTGCAACCGGCGCCGGAATGGCCTTCGTTGCGTGTCCGTGGTGAGCATACGAGCGAATGATATCGATATCAAGATATCGATATCATTCGCTTCCGGAGCGGTAGCCGAGCGGTCTGCAAGCAAGCCGCAGAAGCATTGAACACGCCTCCTGCACGGGCGACACTAGCCGGCAACGAGGCTGGCCCGGTGCCTTCCTCATCGATGCCTGGGGGCAGTTGCGTGAGCCACGCCAAGAAGAAGTCACCCGCAACGGTGCAGTCCGGCCTGACCATGGCGGACCTGGCGAAGCTGGCCGGGGTATCCAAGATCACCGTGTCGCGCGCGCTGGGCGAGAGCCCGCTGGTGACGACGGAAACCCGCGAGCGCATCCAGGCGCTGGCGCGCAAGCACGGCTACAAGCTCAACGTCAGCGCGCGCAACCTGCGGCTGCGGCGCAGCCACACGGTGGCGGTGATCGTGGAGATGAAGCCTTCGTCCAGCCGCACCATGTGGGATCCCTACCCGTTGTCGCTGCTCGGCGGCATTTCGCAGGAGCTGACCTCGGCGGGCTACAGCGTGCTGCTGACCACCCGCCACGACGCGGCCAACGCGGCGGTGCAGGCCGCCGATGGCCTGATCCTGCTGGGCCAGGGCGTGCACCAGGACGCGGTGAGGCTGTACGACCGCATGGGCCTGCCGATGGTGGTGTGGGGCGCCGAGTCGGGGCAGGACAGCCATATCGTGGTGGGCAGCGACAACCGCCAGAGCGGGATCAGCGTGGCCGAACGGTTCCTGTCGATAGGGCGGCGCCACCCGGTCTTCATCGGCAATTCCGACCACCCGGAAATGGCGCAGCGCCTGCACGGCTTCGTCGACGAACTGGCCGGCCACGGCATCAAGCCGCTGCTGCTGCAGCGGGTGGACTGGACGCTGGAGTCGGGCGTCGACGCGGTGCGTTCGCTGTTCAACCGCAAGGTGCGCTTCGATTCGATCTTCGCCTGCAGCGACCTCTTGGCCATGGGCGCCATCCGCGCGCTGGTGGAGCTGGGCATGTCGGTGCCGAACGACGTCTCGGTCGTGGGTTACGACGACACCCCGCATGGCGCCAGCTTCCTGCCGCCGCTGTCCACGGTGCGGCAGAACTGGCAGGAGGGCGGCGTGCTGCTGGCGCGCAAGGTGCTGGCGCTGATCGACGGCCAGCCGGTGGCTTCGCAGATGCTGCCGACCAACCTGGTCGTGCGCGCGACCTGAGTCAGTCCGCGACGGCCGCTTCGCCGGCGAGGCGGTTCATCTGCGCCGGCGTCAGCACCAGCCGGAAGCAGCTGCCGCCGCCGGCCACGCGCACGTATTCCAGCGAGGCCTGGTTCGCCTCGGCCATCTGCCGGGCCAGGTACAGGCCGAGGCCGGTGCCGTATTCGTGGGTGGTGTAGAACGGCTCGAAGATCTGCGCGGCGACCTTGGGTGCGATGCCGGGGCCGCGATCGGTCACTTCCAGGATCGGCTCGCCGTGCTCGCCGGTGCGCACGATGACCATCACGCGCGCCGGCTCGCCGGGCATGCGGCCGTAGCGCAGCGCGTTCTGCACCAGGTTCCACGCCACCTGCTGCAGCTGCTGCGGGTCGGCCACGGCGGCCACCGCGACGGCGCCGCCCACGACCACGCGCAGGGTGTCGTTGCCGATGTCGTTGCCCTGTTTGTATTCGTCCACGAAGCCCTGCGCCCAGCGGCCCAGGTCCAGCGTTTCCGGCCGCGAGCGCTCGCGCCGCGACAACTGCAGGATGTTCTCGATGATCTCGTTGAGCCGTATGCAGTGGTTGTTGATGATCTCCACCATGCGCTGGTCGGCCGCGTCCATGTTCTCGGACTCGGCGAGCAGCTGTGCGGAGTAGCGGATCGCCGCCAGCGGGTTGCGGATCTCGTGCGCGATCGAGGCGGAAAGGCGGCCCAGCGAGCTGAGCGTGAGCTCCTCGGCGCGGCGCGACACCAGCGAGGTGTCGTCGAGGAAGATCAGCACCAGCGAATCGTCGTTCGGCGCGAGACGGGAGAAGCGCGGCACCACTTCCGGCACACCGTCGGCGAGCTGGGTCGCGGTCTCGTCCAGCTTGCCCGCGGTCATCCAGTGGTACAGCCGGCGCGACAGCTCCGGCGCGAGCCGGCCCAGGTCGCGCTGCTCGGCGCTGGGGTTGCCCAGCAGCATCCAGGCCGATTCGTTGATCTGGTGGATGCGGTTGGCGTCGTCCACCAGCAGCACGCCGGTCTTCATGCGGCGGATGATCAGCTCGTTGACCTGGGAGAGATTGGCCAGGTCGGTGCTGCGCTGCTCGGCTAATGCCTCGCTGGCGCGCAGTTGCCGGCCCAGCACGTGGCACAACCCGGTGATCGCGAAATAGGCCAGGCCGAACAGCGCCGATTCCATCAGGTTGCGGTCACCGCCGGAGGCGCCGGGCTGCGCGAGCATGGTGTGGCCGAGCAGGCCCAGCGTGGCCAGCGCCGCGAAGAAGCTGGACAGCCGCAACGGCAGGATCAATGCGCCCACGCCGAGATTCAGCGCCAGCATCACCGCGATGCCGATGCGGGCGTAATCGATCACGCTGATCGCCAGCAGGGCGGCGGCGATGTCCACCACCAGCCAGATCGACACCGCCACCCGCGCATAGGGCACGCAGCGCCGGGTCAGCGCCAGCGCTCCTGCGGCGACCAGCAGGTAGGGCAGGGTGACGAGCAGGGCGAGCTTGGGTGAATCTGTCGGCACGCCGCCGATCCGCGTCGGTGCGAAGGCAAGGCCGATGTAAACCAGCGCCTGGATCAGCCGGAAAGCGTTGAAGAACAGCATCTCGTGGCGGATTGCCGCCGGGATGGAGCGCTGGGCATTGAGCTGCGGCAAGGCGGTGCTGGACACGGTGTACGGCACTCCGGGCGGTCGTGGCGAAGTATAGGCAAACTCCGGGCGGGCCGGTTTCCGGGGCCGGTTTGCAGGCCCGGCAGACACGCGCCCCTTTCCATCGGTGGCCGCTTCCGCGAAAATGGGCGGCCGTTTCACGCGGTTCCCGCCTCGTCGGGGCATCACCGCGTGCATCGCAAGCCGGCAGCGTCCGCGCCGTCCGACTCTCCCGCAAGCCCGCGCCGCGTCCCTAACCGCGCGAGGCCGTGTTTCCCCGTTCGCTCGAGGCTTTCGAATGAATTTCCACGAATACCAGGCCAAAGAACTGTTCGCGCAGTACGGCATCAACGTACCGCCGGGCAAGGTCGCCAACTCCCCCGATGCCGCCGTAGACGCCGCCAAGGCGCTGGGCGGTACCCAATGGATGGTCAAGGCACAGATCCACGCAGGTGGCCGCGGCAAGGCCGGCGGCGTGAAGTTCTGCCGCAGCCTTGACGATGTGCGCGCCGCCGCCAAGGGCATGCTGGGCACCAAGATGGAGACCTACCAGTCCGCCGGCCGTGCGCTGCCGGTGAACCTGGTGCTGGTCACCGACGCCACCGACATCGCCAAGGAGCTGTACCTGTCGATCCTGGTGGACCGCGACTCCAAGTCCGTCTCCTTCATCGCCTCCAAGCACGGCGGCGTGGACATCGAGCAGGTGGCCAAGGACACCCCCGAGGACATCCACACCGTCGTGGTGGACTTCGTGGAAGGCCTGCAGCCCTACCAGTGCCGCCAGCTCGGCTTCGCGATGGACCTCAACGCCAAGCAGGTCGGCCAGCTGACCAAGATCATGCTGGGCCTGTACAAGCTGTTCAACGAGAAGGATCTCTCGCTGGTCGAGCTGAACCCGCTCGCCATCCTCGCCGACGGCAACCTCGCCGCGCTGGACGGCAAGGTGAACTCCGACGACAACGCCGAGTTCCGCCACGCCGACCTCGCCGCGATGCGCGACCTCTCGCAGGAAGACGCCGCCGAGGCCGCCGCGGTGCAGAACAACCTCAACTACGTGACGATGGACGGCACCATCGGCTGCATGGTCAACGGCGCGGGTCTGGCCATGGCCACCATGGACGTGATCAAGCTGGCGGGCGGCGAGCCGGCCAACTTCCTCGACGTGGGCGGCGGCGCCACCAAGGAGCGCGTCACCGAGGCGTTCAAGCTGATCACCTCGTCCGACAAGGTCAAGGCCATCCTGGTCAACATCTTCGGCGGCATCGTCCGCTGCGACATGATCGCCGAGGGCATCATCGCCGCGGTGAAGGAAGTGGGCCTGAAGATTCCGGTGGTGGTGCGCTTGCAGGGCACCAACGTGGAACAGGGCCGTGCGCTGCTGGCCAACTCCGGCCTGGCGATCACGCCGGCCGACGATCTCAACGACGCGGCGCAGAAAGCCGTGGCCGCCGCGAAGTGAGGAGCACACAGTCATGAGCGTATTGATCAACAAGAACACCAAGGTGCTGGTGCAGGGCTTCACCGGCCAGCAGGGCACCTTCCACGCGCAGCAGGCGATCGACTACGGCACCAAGGTCGTGGGCGGCGTCACCCCCGGCAAGGGCGGCAGCGAGCACATCGGTCTGCCCGTCTTCAACTCGGTGTCCGAGGCCGTCGACGAAACCGGCGCCGACGCGTCGGTGATTTTCGTGCCGCCGCCGTTCGCGGCCGACTCCATCCTCGAAGCCGTCGACGCGGGCATCCGCGTGATCGTGGCGATCACCGAAGGCATCCCGGTGCTGGACATGCTGCGCGTGAAGAACGTGCTGGCGCAGCATCCGGAAACCGTGCTGATCGGGCCGAACTGCCCCGGCGTGATCACCCCGGGCGAATGCAAGATCGGCATCATGCCGGGCCACATCCACCAGCCGGGCAAGGTCGGCATCGTGTCGCGTTCGGGCACGCTGACCTATGAAGCCGTGTTCCAGACCACCAACGAAGGCCTGGGCCAGTCCACCTGCATCGGCATCGGCGGCGACCCGATCAACGGTCTGAGCTTCATCGACTGCCTGAAGCTGTTCCAGGACGATCCGCAGACCGAAGGCATCATCATGGTCGGCGAGATCGGCGGTTCGGCCGAGGAAGACGCCGCCGAGTTCATCGGCGAGTACGTCAAGAAGCCGGTGGTGTCCTTCATCGCCGGTGCCTCGGCCCCGGCCGGCAAGCGCATGGGCCATGCCGGCGCGATCATCTCCGGCGGCAAGGGCACGGCGGCGGCGAAGTTCGCCGCGCTGGAAAAGGCCGGCGTCACCACGGTGAAGTCGCCTGCCGACCTCGGCAAGACGCTCGCCAAGCTGATGAAGAAGTAAGTCAGCACTGACTGCTCTAAAATGCGAAGGCCGCGATTCGTCGCGGCCTTCGTCGTTTTTGGAGCGGAAAATCCATGGCAAAGCTGCGTCTTGCGTTGGCCCAGCACGACTTCCCGGTGGGCGCGGTGGCACGCAATGCGGCCAAGGTGCGCGAACTGATGGGCGAGGCGCGTAACGGTGGCGCCGACCTGCTGGTCTGCCCGGAATTGACCTTGAGCGGCTATCCCCCGGAAGACCTGTTGCTGCGTCCCAGCTTCCTTGCTGCTTGCCAGCAGGAGCTGGACGCACTGGCTGAGGCAACGGATGGCCTGGCCGCGCTGGTGGGTTTTCCGCACAGCGAGGGCGAGGTGTACAACGCCGCCGCGCTGCTGCATGACGGACGCATCGCGCAGATCGCGCACAAGCAGGCGCTGCCCAACTACGGCGTATTCGACGACAAGCGCTATTTCCGCCCCGGCCACGCCAGCGCGGTGACCACGCTGGCCGGCGTGCGCATCGGCCTGCTGATCTGCGAAGACGTGTGGCGGCCCGAGCCCGCCGCGGCGGTGGCGCGGGCAGGCGCCGAGCTGATCGTGGTGATCAACGCCTCGCCCTGGGACGACGCCAAGCAGGCCGAGCGCGAGGCGGTGCTGGTCGAGCGCGCGAAGGAAACCGGCTGCGCCGTCGCCTACCTCAACCTGGTCGGCGGCCAGGACGAAGTGGTGTACGACGGCGGCTCGCTGCTGGTGAACGGCGACGGCTCCGTCGCAGCGCGCGCCCCGGCCTTCGTCGACACGTTGCTGCGGGCCGAATTCGATGCGCAGACGCGCACGCTGCAGGCTGCGGACTGGCCGGTTGCCGCCGATGCCTCGCCCGAGGCCACGCTGTACGCCGCGCTGGTGCGCGGCATCCGCGACTACATCGACAAGAACGGTTTCCCCGGCGTGCTGCTGGGCCTGTCCGGCGGCATCGACTCGGCGCTGACGCTGGCGCTGGCGGTGGATGCGCTGGGCGCGGACCGCGTCACCGCGGTGATGATGCCCACGCGCTACACCTCGCAACTGTCGCTGGACGGTGCACGCGCGCAGGCCGAGCGGCTGGGTGTGGACTACTACGTCATCGACATCGAACCGATGACCGACGCCTTTCTCGCGGCGCTCGTGCCGGCCTTTGCCGGCAAGGGCGCCGACACCACCGAGGAAAACCTACAGTCGCGCACGCGCGGCGTGACCCTGATGGCGCTGTCCAACAAGCACGGCAAGCTGCTGCTGGCCACCGGCAACAAGAGCGAGATGGCAGTGGGCTACTGCACGCTCTACGGCGACATGTGCGGTGCGTACGCGCCGCTGAAGGATGTCTACAAGACGGCGGTGTACCGCCTTTCGCGCTGGCGCAACGCGCAGGCCGGCGGCGAGGAGGCGATTCCCGCGGCGGTGATCGACCGCCCGCCTTCGGCCGAGCTGCGCGACAACCAGACCGACCAGGATTCGCTGCCGCCCTACGAGGTGCTGGACGCGATCCTGGAGCGCTTCGTCGAGGGCGAGCAGTCGCAGGCCGAGATCATCGCCGCCGGTTTCGCGGCCGATACGGTGCACCGCGTGGTGCGGCTGGTGCTGGTGAACGAGTTCAAGCGCCGCCAGTCCGCGCCGGGGCCGCGCGTCACCACGCGGGCATTCGGCCGCGAGCGGCGCTATCCGATCACTTCGGGCTGGCGGTGAAGGCCGCGTGTGGTCATTGCCGGTAGTGATAGATGCTGCCGATGATCAACAGGATGATCGACAGCAGCGACACGAGCATGACCGACCGCGGGGTGATCCAGCGGCCCTGCCTGGCGGACCGGTAGATCTCCTGCGGCGTTCGGCCAAAGCCCGGACCCGGGTAGTAGAACGCTACCCACGCACCCAGCAGCAGGCCGCAACTGCTGAAGAGGGATGCGGGCGGCTTGTCGGTCCAGAGGGCGGCCATGGCGGCGAGCAGCAGGATGCCGGCCCATATCCTGTGACCGTTGCGACTCTCGGGTCTGCTTTCCTGGCTCATGTCGATTCCGGTATGGGGGCTCTCATCGAGATGGCGAAGTTTGCATAAAAAAACCGGCGATCGCTCGCCGGTTTCTGTTGTGCTGACCTGTCGGCATCAGTGGTGCCGCATGAACGGCACCATCTTGCGCCACGTCGCTACCTCGTGCGGCCACTTCGGGTCCTTCAGGTAGGGATGGTTAGGGTAGTTCAGCGCCAACACCTTGCGGGTCTGCTCGGCCAGCTGGTCCTGGTTGAGCGCGAGGTAGCAGCGCGTGAGGATGGCCAGCGCGTCGCCGGTCTGCGGCGATTCCTGGTAGTGCTCGATCACGTATTGCGCACGATCGGCCGAACCCACGTAGACGCGGTTGAACAGGTAGAACTCGGCCACGTTGATCTCGTACTGCGCCAGCACGTTGCGCAGGTAGATCATGCGCTGGCGCGCATCGGCCGCGTAGGCGCTGTCAGGGAAGCGGCGCGAGAGCTCGGCGAAGTCGTCGAAGGACTGCAGGTTGTAGCCCTGGTCGCGGCGCGACTGGGCTTCCTTGTCACGCGAGACCTTGTCCATGAAGCCGGTGGTGCGGTCGAAATTGATCAATCCGCGCAGGTAGTAGGCATAATCGATGTGCTTGTTCGACGAATTGGCCTTGATGAAGCGGTTGACCGTCGAATACGCGTCGTCCCACTGGGCGTCCTTGTACTGCGAGTAGGTCAGTTCGAGCTGGGCCTGCTCGTTGTACGGGCCGGACGGGAAGCGGGCGATCAGGCGCTGGTACGCCTTGATGGCAGCGGAGTAGTCGCTGTTCTCCATCGAGGTGTGCGCATTCCTGTACAAGGCGTCCACCGGCATGGTGTCGATGTTGTCGCGCTTGTGGTGGAAGATTGAGCAGGCGCTCATCGTCAGCGCCAGGCCAAGCACGGCGAGCGTCCTGAGGCAGAACCGGGTGGTCGTCGATAGCTTGGGCGAGTCGATAATTGAACGCATGGATAAAGAATCAGATGTTTGATCGAAAGGGCATGATAGCCGAAACCGGCGCCACTCCGCGGTCCGCCGTCACCCGTCGGACGGGGGACTGCGCATGACCGCGATACGCCACGAAGCCCAGGTGCCGCTGAGCGCTGCCGGACGCAGGTTCGACCAGGCTTTGGCCGAGTTGTTCCCCGACTATTCGCGCTCCCGCCTCACGGGCTGGATTAAGTCCGGCGCGGTCACGCTGGACGGGGGCATCGCGCCGCCCCGCCAGCTGCTCCGCGGCGGCGAACTGGTGCGACTGGAGGCCGAGCTGGAAACCGAGGTGGAAAGCGCGCCGGAGGCCATCGCGCTGACCATCGTGCACGAGGACGAACACCTGCTGGTGCTGGACAAGCCGGCCGGCCTGGTGGTGCATCCCGGCGCCGGCAACGCCTCGGGCACCCTGCTCAACGCCCTGCTGCACCACGACCCCAAGCTGGCCGAACTGCCGCGCGCCGGCATCGTCCACCGGCTGGACAAGGACACCAGCGGCCTGATGGTGGTGGCCAAGACCCTGCCTACGATGACGGCGCTGGTGGAAAAGCTGTCCAATCACGACGTGCAGCGCCAGTACGAGGCCGTGGTGCTGGGAAGCATGGTGTCCGGCGGTACGGTGGATGCCCCCATCGGTCGCAGCATGGGCGACCGCTTGCGGCAGGCCGTGCGCGACGACGAAACCGGCAAGCACGCCGTCACCCACTACCGCCTGCGCGAACGCTTCCGCGCGCACAGCCTGCTCCAGTGCAACCTGGAAACCGGCCGCACCCACCAGATCCGCGTGCACCTCACCCACATCGGCCATCCGCTGGTGGGGGACCCGCTCTACGGCGGCGGCCTCAAACTGCCCAGGCGCGCCGCGCCGGAGCTGGTCGCTGCACTGCGCGGTTTCCGCCGGCAGGCGCTGCATGCCGAGAAGCTCGCGTTCGAGCATCCGGCCACCGGTGAGGCGTTGTCCTTCGGTGTGCCGCGCCCCGACGACATGACCGCCCTGATCGCCGCCTTGCGCGACGACCTCGCCACCCACGGCCACGACGATGACTGACGCTTGGGTGTTCCCCGATTGGCCGGCTTCCGCGCGCGTGCATGCGGCGGTGAGTACGCGCGAGGGACCCGGCGTATCGGCGCCGCCGTTCGGCCGCTTCAACCTCGGCATGCGCAGCGGCGAATCCGCCGAGGTGGTGGGCAGCAACCGCGACGTGCTGCAGCAGGCGCTGGCGTTGCCCCATGCGCCGCGCTGGCTGCACCAGGTGCACGGCAGCGCCGTGGCCGAACTCGGCCCGCTGCCCGGCGGACACGAGCCGCAGGCCGACGCCGCCGTCTCGCGCATTCCGGGCACCGTGCTGGCCATCCTCACCGCCGACTGCCTGCCGGTGCTGTTCTGCGCCGACGACGGCAGTGCCATCGGCGCCGCGCATGCGGGGTGGCGCGGCCTCGCCGCGGGCGTGCTCGAAGCCACCATCGAACAGCTGCAGGTACCGCCCGCGCGGCTGATGGCATGGCTGGGGCCGTGCATCGCCGGACCGTCCTACGAGGTGGGCGAGGAAGTGCGCACCGCGTTCGTGGACCGCTCATCCGCGGCGGCGGCCTGCTTCGCGCCGACGCGCCCCGGTCATTGGCACTGCGACCTCGCCGGATTGGCGCGGCAGCGTCTGGCTGCGGCCGGCATCGCGCGCGTGCATGGCGGCGGCTTCGACACGTTCACGGATGCGCGGTTCTATTCGTATCGCCGCGAAGGTGCGCGCAGCGGACGCTTCGCCAGCCTGATCTGGCTGGCGGGCGGTTGACTGCCCGTCGGCGGACGCGGGAGCGGATCCCGTCCGCCAGCTGAAACCTTGACACCTTCTCCGCATCGTGCCTGCTTGAATCGCCCACGGTCACCCGCATCTCAGCGGGCAGTGGCGGCCAGTCCGCCAAACCTTTCGTGGGGATCGATCGATGCGGATGGACAAACTCACCTCGCGTTTTCAGCAGGCGCTGGCCGACGCGCAGTCGCTGGCCGTGGGCCGCGACAACAACATGCTGGAACCCGCGCACGTGATGGCGGCGTTGCTGGCCCAGCAGGGCGGCTCGACCGCGCCACTACTCACGCACGCGGGCGTCAATGTGCCGGCGCTGCGCCAGCGCGTGAACGAGTTGCTGGAGCGCCTGCCCAAGATCAGCGGGCAGGAAGGCAACATCAACGTGGGCAACGACCTGTCGCGCCTGCTCAACCTCACCGACAAGCTGGCGCAACAGCGCGGCGACCAGTTCATCGCCAGCGAGCTGTTTGTGCTGGCGGCGCTGGAGGACAAGGGCGAGCTGGGTACGGCGCTGAAGGCGGCCGGCGCCACCAAGGCGAAGCTGGAGGCCGCCATCGAACAGGTGCGCGGCGGCGAGAAGGTGCAGAGCGAGAACGCGGAAGACCAGCGCCAGGCGCTGCAGAAATACTGCATCGACCTCACCGAGCGTGCGGAGCTGGGCAAGCTCGATCCGGTGATCGGCCGCGACGAGGAGATCCGCCGCACCATCCAGGTGCTGCAGCGGCGCACCAAGAACAACCCCGTGCTGATCGGCGAGCCGGGCGTGGGCAAGACCGCCATCGTGGAAGGCCTCGCCCAGCGCATCGTGAAGGGCGAGGTGCCGGAAGGCCTGCGCGACCGCCGCGTGCTCGCGCTGGACATGGGCGCGCTGATTGCCGGCGCGAAGTTCCGCGGCGAATTCGAGGAGCGGCTGAAGGCCGTGCTCAACGACCTCGCCAAGAACGAAGGCCAGATCATCCTGTTCATCGACGAGCTGCACACCATGGTCGGCGCCGGCAAGGGCGAAGGGGCGATGGATGCCGGCAACATGCTCAAGCCCGCGCTCGCCCGCGGCGAGCTGCACTGCATCGGCGCCACCACGCTGGACGAATACCGCCAGTACATCGAGAAGGATGCCGCGCTGGAGCGCCGCTTCCAGAAAGTGTACGTGGGCGAGCCTTCGGTGGAAGACACCATCGCCATCCTGCGCGGCCTCAAGGAGCGCTACGCTGTGCATCACGGCGTGGAGATCACCGACCCCGCCATCGTCGCGGCGGCCACGCTTTCGAACCGCTACATCCCCGACCGCCAGCTGCCCGACAAGGCCATCGACCTGATGGACGAGGCGGCCTCGCGCATCCGCATGGAGATCGACTCCAAGCCGGAGGAGCTGGATCGCCTCGAGCGCCGGCTGATCCAGCTGAAGATCCAGCGCGAGATGCTGAAGAAGGAAAAGGACAGCGAATCGAAGCAGCGCCTCGCCGATCTGGAAGCCGACATCGCCAAGCTGGAGCGCGAATTCTCCGACCTCGACGAGGTGTGGAAATCGGAGAAGGCCGCGCTGCAGGGCGCGACCAAGATCAAGGAACAGATCGAGCAGGCGCGCACGGAGCTGGAAGCGGCGCAGCGCCGGCAGGACTACGCCAAGATGAGCGAGATCCAGTACGGCAGGCTGCCGGAGCTGGAGAAGCAGCTCGCCGCCGCGCAGGCGGCCGAGACGCAGGAATTCACCCTGGTGCAGGACAAGGTCACCGCCGAGGAAATTGCCGAGGTCGTGGCGCGCTGGACGGGCATTCCGGTGTCGAAGATGCTCGAGGGCGAGCGCGAGAAACTGCTGCACATGGAAGACGAGCTGCACAAGCGCGTGGTGGGCCAGGACGAGGCCGTGCGCGCCGTGTCCGACGCGGTGCGCCGTGCGCGTGCGGGGTTGTCCGATCCGAACCGGCCCAGCGGCTCTTTCCTGTTCCTCGGCCCCACCGGCGTGGGCAAGACCGAGCTGTGCAAGGCCCTCGCGGAGTTCCTGTTCGACACGCAGGACGCGATGGTGCGCATCGACATGAGCGAGTTCATGGAGAAGCACGCCGTGAGCCGCCTGATCGGCGCGCCCCCCGGTTACGTCGGCTACGAGGAGGGCGGCTACCTCACCGAGGCAGTGCGCCGCCGGCCGTACAGCGTGATCCTGCTGGACGAGGTGGAGAAGGCGCATCCGGACGTGTTCAACATCCTGCTGCAGGTGCTGGACGACGGCCGCCTCACCGACGGCCAGGGCCGCACGGTGGATTTCCGCAACACCGTGATCGTGATGACCTCCAACCTCGGCTCGCAGCTTATCCAGGAGCAGGCGGGCGATTCGGAGGCGGACTACGTGCAGATGAAGGCCTCTGTACTCGGCGTGGTGCAGGCGCACTTCCGTCCCGAGTTCATCAACCGCCTCGACGAGCTGGTGGTGTTCCGCCCGCTGGAGAAGAAGCAGATCCGTCGCATCGCGCTGATCCAGCTCACCGCGCTGGAGAAGCGCCTCGCCGAGCGCCAGCTGAAACTGGAGATCAGCGAGAAGGCGCTGGACCTGCTCGGCAATGTGGGCTTCGATCCGGTGTACGGCGCACGGCCGCTGAAACGGGCGATCCAGCAGCAGCTGGAGAACCCGCTGGCCAGGGAGATACTCGAGGGTCGTTACGCGCCGGGCAGCACCATCTCGGTGGATGCGGCTGGCGGACATCTGGTGTTCGGCAAGGATTGACGCAACCGGACGTTGTGGGGTGAAGCCCTCTCCTTAGGGCGAGGGCGGCGGCAGCCGGGTCACGACGCTGTCGAAGTGTGGTGTCACGGGTCTCGCCAGGCCCCGCCGCCAACCCCACTCCCGATGGGAGAGGGGATTGCCGCCTTCAGTAACCCGCGGCCAGGCCAGCCGGGCGGCGGCGATCGTTGGCGCCTTCGAGCACGCCGGTTTTCGGATTGACCAGGATCGCTTCGTCGGCGCCCCACGACTGCACCTGCCTGAACTTGTAGCCCATTGCCTCGAGCTGCTTCTGCGTCTCGGTCGTGAACAGGCCGGGTTCGACCATCACCATGTCCGGCAGCCACTGCATGTGCATGCGCGGCGCATCCACCGCCTGCTGGATGTTCATGCCGAACTCTTCCACGTTGAGGAAGCTCTGCAGCACGGTGGTGATGATGGTGGAGCCGCCGGGGCTGCCGGTCACCATGTAGAGCTTCTTCTCCGGGCCGCGCAGCACGATGCTGGGCGACATGGAGCTGAGCGGGCGCTTGCCGGGTTCGATCTGGTTGGCCTTGTCCTGCACCAGGCCGAAGGAGTTCGGCACGCCCGGCTTGGAAGTGAAGTCGTCCATCTCGTTGTTGAGGAAGAAGCCGGTGTCGCCGGCGATCTGGCCGTTACCGAACAGGTAGTTGATGGTGTAGGTCACCGCGACCGCATTGCCGTGGCTGTCCACCACGGAGTAATGGGTGGTGTTGGTGCCTTCCATCGGCCCTAGGCTGCCTTTGATTTCGGACGACGGCGTGGCCTTGTCGGGCAGGATGGTGGCGCGCAGCGCGGCCACGTGGTCCGGGGCGAGCAGCTTGTCGATGGGGTTGTGGACGAAGGCGGGATCGCCGAGGTAGGTGTTGCGGTCGGCGTAGGCGCGCCGTTCTGCTTCGATGATGGTGTGCGCGCTGTTCACCGAGCCGTAGCCCCACTTGGCCAGTGGGTACGGCGCGAGGATCTGCAGGATCTGGCAGATCGAGGCGCCGCCGGAACTGGGCGGCGGCGCGGCGACGTAGGTGTAGCCGTGGTAGGCGCAGGTGATCGGCGTCTCCCACTGCACCGTGTAGTCGGCGAAGTCCTTCAGCGACAGGATGCCGCCGTTGGCATCGCTGCCGGCGACGACGGCCTTGGCGATGGAGCCCTGGTAGAAGGTGCCGATGCCGTCCTTCGAGATCAGTTCCAGTGTCTTCGCCAGCTGCGGCTGGCGCAGGCGGTCGCCCGCCACGTAAGGCTTGCCCTGGTTGAGGAAGATCGCGGCGACGTTGGGGTACTTGGCGAAGTCTTTCACGCGCTGGTCGAGGACGTTCACGTCGCCCTGGTCCAGCACGAAGCCGTCGCTCGCCAGCTTGATCGCCGGCGCGATCAGCCTGCTGAGCGGCATGGTGCCGTATTTCCTCAAGGCGGTATCGAGGCCCATCACCGTGCCGGGCACGCCCACGCCGAGGTAGGTGTGCGTGCTCTTGCCCGGGATCACGTTGCCCTGGGCATCCTGGAACAGCGTGGGCGTGGCTTTCAGCGGCGCCTTTTCGCGAAAATCGAGGAACACGTTCTGGCCGTTGGCCAGATGCACCAGCATGAAACCGCCGCCGCCGATGTTGCCGCAGCAGGGGTTCACCACGGCCTGCGCGAAGCCGACGGCCACCGCGGCGTCCACGGCATTGCCGCCCTGCTTGAGGATTTCCACGCCGACGTCCGAGGCGAGGTGCTGGTCGGAGACCACCATGCCGTGCGTTGCCGTCACCGGCTTGGCGCTGGCGAGTTCCGCCATGGTGGTGCCATGCGCCGTGGCATCGAGGGCCTGCTGGGGAATCGGTGCCTGCTGGGCCATGGCATGCGCCATCGGCGCGGCTGCCAGCACGGCGACGAGGCCCCATAGGGGAGCTGATCTGGTCATGTTCGAAACCTTTCGAATGGAGCAGGAAAAATCGCCGGGGCGATTTCTGACATCGCACGCGACGCCCCGAAGGGCGGTCGCCCGAACGGGCGCCGCCGAAGCTGCGCCGTTCGGGACGGGTCGTTACCAGCTGTAGCGGACCTTGCCGTACACGTAGGCGCCGTTGTAGCCGAACGGCGAGAACGTGGAATAGGGCAGGGTGCCATTGTTGGTGTTGGCGGCGATGTTCTTGTCCGGATAGGTGTCGGTGGCGTCGTCCACGCCCAGGGTGAAGGTCCAGTTCTGCCAGCGGTAGTTGCCGGACAGGTCCAGCACCCATTTCGGGGTGAAGGTCTGGTCGACCACACCCGTCGCCGGGTTGTAGCTGGTGATGTTGCTCACGTAGCTGGTGTAGCGGCCGTAGCGGGTCAGCGTGCCGTTGAAGCTCCAGTTGCCGATGGCGTACTGCTCGCTGAGGATCAGCTTGCTGCGCGGCGTGGAGTTGGCGAGGTAGCCTTCGATGTCCTGGCGGTTGAGGCGCACGAAGTTGACGCCGAGGTTGTTGAGCACCGCGGGGTTGGGTTTGACGCTGGTCACCACGTTCTGGTTGTAGTTCGCGCTCAGCGTGGTGGTGAACGTGCCGATGCTGCCAAGATCCTTCACCCAGGTACCCACGAAATCCACGCCGCGGGTGCGCGTATCGCCGGCATTGGTGAAGTAGTCGACGCTGCTGTAGTCGAGGTTGGCGATGCCGTTGGCCGCGAGGTAATTGACGACGGTGGGCGACGTGGTGGAGATGGCACCGGACAGCGCGATGCGGTTGTCGATGTAGATCTGGTACACGTCCATGCTGAGGTTCAGCGTGTCGGTGGGGTTCCACACAGCGCCGAAGGTGTAGTTGCGCGACTTCTCCGGCTTCAGCGCCTGGGCGCCGAGCAACTGGGCGATCTGGCTGGTCGCCGGCACCAGGCCGCTGTTGTAGATGCCCGGGGGCAGGTTCGCCGCGTTGCCCGCGCCGTAGTACAGCGAGGAGATCTGCGAGAAGTACTCCTGGCCCAGCGACGGTGCGCGGAAGCCGGTGCCCGCCGTGCCGCGCAGGGCGAAGCTGTCGGTGAAGTCGTAGCGCAACGACACCGAGCCCGAGGTGGTGTTGCCGAAGTCGGAGTAGTCCTCGTGGCGTACCGCCAGCGAGGCGCCGAGCTTGTCGGTGAGGTTGGTCTCGAAGTCGAGGTACTCGGCCACGTCGTGGCGCGCGGCGTCCACCGCGTTGGCGGGCTGCCAGCCGGCGAAGCCCTGCGCGCCGCCGGAGGTGCCCGAGGTGCCCACGTAGTACGAGGCCAGGTCGCCCGGCGCGATCTGGTAGGTCTGGCGCCGGTACTCGGTGCCGAACGCCATGGTCAGCGCATTCGGCAGCCAGCCCACGTTGAGGTCCTTGGCGATGTCGATGTCGAACGACTGCTGCCCGGCGGTGAGGATGCCGTCGTGGAACACCGTGGGCGAGTAGCCGTAGTCGTGGTAGAAGGCGAAATTCATGCTGTCCTGCGTCTCGTACGAGACGCGGTTGGCGCCCTCGTTGGCCGAGACGTCCCAGCGCCAGCCGTCTACGGTGCCGCGCAGACCGGCCACGAACGACTGGTCGAAGGAATTGGAGTTCTCCAGCGGCAGGAAGCCGTTGGGGTAGTAGGCCGCCATCAGCGGGCTCTTCGGCGACGGCGAGTTCAGGCCGTAGCGGAAGAACGCGGGCGAGATGCTGTCGCGGTTGCCGTAGTGGCCGAAGGCGTAGAACTCGACATCCGGCGTGATGTCGTACTGCATGTTGACCATCACGTTGTTGCTGTGCACCCACGGGTCGCCCTGGCGGTAGTTCACGCCCAGCGCTTCCCAGGCCGGCGAGCGGTCGTCCGGGCCGGCGCGGTTGGTGTTGTCCTCGTTGCCGCTTTCCAGCGAGAAGCGCATCCAGCCCTTGTCGCCGCCGAGCGGGATGCCGAAGTTGGCCGAGCCCAGCCATTGCCGGCCGTCGCCCGCGGAGTACTGGCCGCCGCTCACTTCCACGTCGCCGCCCTGGGCGCCCTTCTTGAGGATGATGTTGATCACGCCGGCGATGGCGTCGGAGCCGTATTGCGCGGAAGCGCCGTCGCGCAGCACTTCGATGTGGTCGATGGCCGAGACCGGAATGGTGTTGAGGTCCACCGGCTGCGAGCCGCGGCCGATCACGCCGTTGTTGAGCAGCATCGCGCCGGGGTGCCAGCGCTTGCCGTTCACCAGCACCAATACCTGGTCGGGCGACAGGCCGCGCAGCTGGGCCGGACGCTGGGTGTCTGCGGTGTCGGCGGCGGACGGGCGCGGGAAATTCAGCGAAGGGATGATGCGCGCCAGCGCGGTGGGCAGGTCGGTGGTGCCGGTCTGCTGCAGTACCTGCGCGGACACGACGTCGATCGGCGTCAGCGCGCTGCTCTCGGTGCGGTTCGCGGAGCGTGTGCCGGTGACGATCACCGTCTCCAGTTTCTTGGCATTGGCGGCCGTATTGCCGGCGGTGGTGTCCTGGGCGGCGGCCGGCGTACCGACGAGCGCGAGCAGCACGGCGGCGGCCAGCGCGCTGGGAAGCAGGCTGCGATTCGAGTTCTTCTTGTTCATGGTGTCTCCCCGGGGGTGATTGATGCAATGCAGCAACTGCAGGCTAGCGTTGCGGCTGTCGTGCGTCAACAGCCGTATAGACGTCCAAATGAAACAGCTTGCTTTCCGGAAGGCCGTGTTGCTCTCCGTGTTTCCCTTCCGGGCAGCCTGCTGGGGCCTGGGTTTGCTGTCCATGCGCCATCGGTCGCATTGAAAAGCGGCGGCCGGGGCCGAATAATGGGATGCTGCCGGGTCGCTTGCCCGATCGGGCAGTCACGGAGTAGCCATGCCCATCTACGAATTCGAATGCAGCCACTGCGGTCACCGTTTCGACCGCCTGCAGAAACTGTCCGACGCCGATCCCACCGACTGTCCCCAGTGCGGTGCGCCCAAGGTGCATCGCCGCGTGAGCGCACCCTCGTTCCGGCTGTCCGGCGGCGGCTGGTACGAGACCGACTTCAAGAAAGACGGCGACAAGAAGCGCAACCTCGCCGGCGACGGCGCTGCGGCACCGGCCGCCGCTCCGGCCCCGGCTCCCGCGCCTACCTCGAGTTCATCGTCGAGCGATTAGTCTGTGCGGCGACGGGGTAGCGCAATCCGGCTGTTCCGCATACAGGCAAGATGACCAGTGGAGGGTACTCATGCACACCGCACTCAGAATCGCATTGGCTACGGTCGTGGCGCTGATGTCCACATGCTTCGTCGCGGAGCCCGCGAAAGCGCAGCGTTACGGTGGTGACCGCGGCCCCCAGCCCGTCTATTGCGCCAGCAACGACACGCGCGGCACGCGCTGCCAGATGCCGTGGCGCGATTCGGTGCTGGTGCAGCAGCTGTCCAAGGCAGCCTGCATCGAGGGGCAGACCTGGGGGCGCGACCCCTACAGCGTGTGGATCAAGGGCGGTTGCCGCGGCAATTTCGGCGACGCGCGCGCCTATGGCCGCCCCGGCTACGGCCCCGGCTATGGCGGTGGGCCCAGTCAGGAGGTCTATTGCGCCAGCAACGACAACCGCGGCACGCGTTGCCAGATGCCGTGGCGGCGCTCGGCGCTGTCGCGGCAGATGTCCAACGCGGCCTGCATCGAAGGCCAAACCTGGGGCAGCGACCCGCACAGCGTGTGGGTGAAGGGCGGCTGCCGCGGCCAGTTCCGCGACGCGCGCGGCGGTCGGCCGGGTTGGTGACCGCACGGGCAAGCCGTCGCTGGCCTGCAGCGGCGGGATGCTAGAATTCCGGGTCTTTCTTCCTGTTCCCCAAGGGCTGCGGCCCGGAGTTCCAAGCGCATGCGCACGCATTACTGCGGCCTCATCGATGAGTCGCTGCTCGGCCAGACCGTCACCTTGTGCGGCTGGGTCAACAAGATCCGCCTGCAGGCCCACGTGGCCTTCGTCGACCTGCGCGACCATGAGGGCCTGGCGCAGGTAGTGGTGGAGCGCGAGAACGCCGCCGCCTTCGCCGTCGCCGGCGAACTGGGCAACGAATACTGCGTACGCGTCACCGGCAGCCTGCGCAAGCGCCTGTCGGCGAACGACAAGCTGCGCACCGGCACCGTGGAAGTGCTGGCTGACAAGGTGGAGATCCTCAACGCCGCGAAGGACCTGCCGTTCGCGCTGCACGAGAACCCCAACGAAGACATGCGGATGACCTACCGCTATCTCGACCTGCGCCGTCCCGAGATGCAGGCGATGATGCGCAAGCGCATCAAGCTGGTGCAGGCGCTGCGCCGCTATCTCGACGCGCGCGGCTTCCAGGACATCGAGACGCCCATCCTCACCAAGGCCACCCCGGAAGGCGCGCGCGACTACCTGGTGCCCAGCCGCGTGCATCCGGGCCAGTTCTACGCGCTGCCGCAGTCGCCGCAGCTGTTCAAGCAGATCCTGATGATGGCGGGCTTCGACCGCTACTACCAGATCGCGCGCTGCTTCCGCGACGAGGACCTGCGCGCCGACCGCCAGCCCGAGTTCACCCAGCTCGACCTCGAGTTCGCCTTCGTCGAAGAGCAGGACGTGCAGGATTTCGTGGAGGCGCTGATCCGCCACGTGTTCAAGGAAGTGCAGGGCGTGGAACTGGACGCGAGCTTCCCGCGCATGACGTGGGCGGAGGCGATGCGTCGTTTCGGCTCCGACAAGCCCGATCTGCGCATCGCGCTGGAACTGGTGGACGTGGCCGAGGCGCTGAAGCACGTCGAGTTCAAGGTGTTCGCCGAACCCGCCAACGACGCGGCCGGCCGCGTGGCCGCGCTGCGCGTGCCGGGCGGCGCGGCGCTGTCGCGCAAGGAGATCGACGGCCTCGCCGAATACGTCGCCAAGTACGGCGCCAAGGGCCTGGCGTGGATCAAGGTGGACGACCTGGCCAAGGGCCGCGAAGGCGTGAACTCGCCGGTGGCGAAGTTCCTCGACGACGCGGCGCTGGATGCCGTGCTCAAGGCCACGGGCGCCGAGTCCGGCGACATCGTGTTCGTGGGCGCGGGCAAGTGGAAGGCCGTCACCGACTTCATGGGCGCGCTGCGCCTCAAGGTGGGCAGGGACCGCGGCCTGGTCGACGAAAGCTGGCGCCCGCTGTGGGTCACCGACTTCCCGATGTTCGAATACGACGAGGACGAGCAGCGCTACGTGGCCCTGCATCACCCGTTCACCGCGCCGAAGATCGACGACATCGCCGACCTGCGCAGCCACGCCGCCACGGCGGTGAGCCGCGGTTACGACATGGTGCTCAACGGCAACGAGATTGGCGGCGGCTCCATCCGCATCCATCGCCCGGAGATGCAGAGCGCGGTATTCGAGCTGCTCGGCATCGGCGCGGAAGAGGCCGAGATGAAGTTCGGCTTCCTGCTGAAGGCGCTGAAGTTCGGCGCGCCGCCGCACGGCGGCCTGGCCTTCGGCATCGACCGCATCGCGGCGTTGATGGCCGGCACCGAGTCGATCCGCGACGTGATCGCCTTCCCCAAGACCACCAGCGCGCAGGACCTGATGACCGACGCGCCGTCGACGGTGAGCGAGGCGCAGCTGAAGGAACTCAGCGTGGCGGTAGCGGTCGAGAAGGCCTGACCCCCTTGCTCCCTCTCGTGAGGGAGCGGATCGGGATGCTCATGACCCAACACGTGATCCTGCTGCACGGCCTGTGGATGCGCGGTTTCGCGTTGGGCATGCTGCATCGTCGGCTGATCGCCGACGGCTATCGCGTGCATCGCTTCGACTACCTAAGCGTCGCCTCCTCGCAGGAGCGCATCCTCGCGCGGCTGCAGGCGCGCATGGGCGAGTACGCGCCCGACACGGTGCACCTGGTGGGGCACAGCCTGGGCGGCCTGCTGGCGTTGCGCGCCTGTCTCGATGCGGCGACGCCCCCGCCGGGGCGCGTGGTTTGCCTGGGCTCGCCGCTCAAGGGCAGTGCGTCGGCGCGCGCCTTCGCCGCGCGGTGGCGCGGCGGCGAGACGTTGCTGGGGCACAACCGCGAGCTGCTGGAGCAGGGCTTCGAGTGCTGGGACGGGCCGCGCAAGGTCGGGGTGATCGCCGGCCGGCTGCCCTTGGGGCTGGGCGCCATGCTGGGGCAGCTGGACGGCGAGCATGACGGTACCGTGACGGTGGAGGAAACCCTGCTGCCCGGCGTGACCGACCATCGCGTGGTCGAGGCCAACCACACCGGCCTGCTGTTCTCGCAGGAAGTGGCGCGACTGACCACCACGTTCCTGCGCCAGGGTCGGTTCTAGCCCGTACCCACTGGCGGACGACCGCAGGACATGCGGTAAAATCGCCCGCTTGTCCTTTTGAAACCGAGTCCGGGAATCGTCATGGGTAGAGGTCCGTCCATCGAAGGTCGCAAGAACGCCGAGGACGCCAAGCGCGCCAAGGTGTTCACCAAGCTGATCCGCGAGATCACCGTCGCCACCCGCGCCGGCGTGGCCGATCCCGCGCTGAATCCGCGCCTGCGCGCCGCGGTGGACAAGGCCTTGTCGGCCAACATGCCCAAGGACACCATCGAACGCGCGATCAAGCGCGGCTCCGGCGCCGACGGTGCCGGCGAGGAAATGCGCTACGAAGGCTACGGCCCGGGCGGCATCGCGCTGATCGTCGACTGCTTCACCGACAATCCGGTGCGCACCGTGGCCGAGGTGCGCCACGCGCTGACCAAGCACGGCGGCAACCTCGGCACCTCCGGTTCGGTGGCCTTCCAGTTCACCCGTTGCGGCGAACTCGTGTTCGCCACGGGCGGCGATGCGGCGAAGGAAGAGAAGGTGCTGGAGGCAGCGCTGGAGGCCGGCGCCGACGACGTGGTGAACGAGCACGGCGAAAGCACCGTGCTATGCGCGCCGGAGAATTTCGAGTCCGTGCAGCAGGCGCTGGCCGCGGCCGGCCTGGAATCCGAGCATGGCGGCGTGAGCATGCGCCCCAACAACCGCACCGCGGTGAGCGGCGAAACGCTGGAAGCGCTGCAGACGCTGCTGGAAAAGCTCGACGCGCTGGACGACGTGAGCGAGGTCTATCACAACGCCCTGCTGCCTGCCGAGGCCGGCGAGTAAGCGCCGGCGAGCGCCCCGGTTTCTCCTGATGACCCGCATCATCGGCATCGATCCCGGCAGCCAGCGCACGGGCGTGGGCATCGTCGACGTCGATGCGCAGGGCAGGCTGACTCATGTATTCCATGGCGCGCTGGCGGTGGCCGGGGAGGCGAGTTTCCCGCTGCGCCTGAAACGCATTTTTGACGAGTTGAATGACATCATCGCCACCCATCGCCCGGACGAGTGCGGCATCGAGCGCGTGTTCATGGCGCGCAATGCCGATTCGGCCCTGAAACTGGGGCAGGCGAGAGGTGCCGCGATCTGCGCGGTGGTGAGCCAGGGGATCGTGGTGCACGAGTACGCAGCGACGGAAGTGAAGCAGGCCGTGGTCGGCAGTGGCCGCGGCGACAAGACCCAGATACAGCACATGATCGGCGTCCT
Source organism: Rhodanobacter sp. DHG33 (assembly GCF_014843005.1). Taxonomy (GTDB): domain Bacteria; phylum Pseudomonadota; class Gammaproteobacteria; order Xanthomonadales; family Rhodanobacteraceae; genus Rhodanobacter_A. The sequence continues at coordinate 57,604 of NZ_JACYXM010000002.1, forward strand.
GCTCGGACTGAAAGGGCCGATCCAGGCCGATGCCGCGGATGCGCTGGCGGTGGCGGTGGCGCATGCGCACACCCGCTCCAGCCTGCAGCGCGTGGGCATCCCGCGCACGGCGTGGAGGCGTCGCCGATGATCGGCCGTCTGCGCGGCACCCTGGTGTCGAAGCAGCCGCCATGGCTGCTGGTCGAGGTGGGCGGCGTCGGCTACGAGCTGGAAGCACCGATGTCCACCGTCTACGACCTGCCGGGGCTGGGCAAGGAAGTGATCCTGCTCATCCATTACGCACAGAAGGAAGACAGCGTGTCGCTGTACGGCTTCCTCACCGAGGCCGAGCGCGCGCTGTTCCGCAACCTGCAGAAGGTCTCGGGCATCGGCGCGAAGATCGCGCTGGCGGTGCTCTCCGGCGTCTCGACCAGCGATTTCGCGCGGCTGGTGCATGCGGGCGACGTGGTGGCGCTCACCAAGATCCCCGGCATCGGCAAGAAGACCGCCGAACGCATCGTGGTGGAGCTGCGCGACCGCGTGGACGGCATGGCCGTGAACCTGCCGGGTAGCGCGCCGGCCGGTGCGCCGCTCGACGCGGCGGGCGAGGCCACCGTGGCGCTGCAGCAACTGGGCTACAAGCCCGCCGAAGTGGCGCGACTGGTGCAGAAGGTCGCCGCCGACGGCGACAGTGCCGAAACCATCATCCGCAAGGCGCTGCGCGCCGCGCTCGGGAGCTGACCGTGGGTCACGACGTACATCAAGGCATGGGCGACGCCGAAACCAAGAAGCGCCTCGCGGCGCTCGCGCTGGGCGCGATCGGCGTCGTCTACGGCGACATCGGTACCAGCCCGCTGTACACGCTGCAGAGCACGCTCAGCCTGGACGGCCTGAGGCCTACCCAGGAAAGCATCTTCGGCGTGCTGTCGCTGATCTTCTGGGCGCAGATCATCGTGGTGTCGCTCAAGTACGTGGTGTTCATCATGCGCGCCGACAACAAGGGCGAGGGCGGCATCATGGCCTTGATGGCGCTGGCGCTGCGCAGCGTACGCGAGCAGCCGAGGCTGCGCTGGGGGCTGGCCATTCTGGGCATCTTCGGCGCATCGCTGTTCTACGGCGACGGCGTGATCACACCGGCGATTTCCGTGCTGGGCGCGGTGGAAGGCGTGAAGGTGGCGGCGCCCGGGCTGGGCCATTGGGTGGTGCCGTTGACGGTGATCGTGCTGCTGGTGCTGTTCTGGCTGCAGCGGCGCGGCACCGATCACGTGGGACGCCTGTTCGGGCCGGTGATGGTGGTGTGGTTCGTGGTGATCGCCCTGCTGGGCGTGAACATGATCATGCGCAATCCGCACGTGCTGTGGGCGCTCGATCCGATGTACGGCGTGCGCTTCTTCCACACGCACGGGAGCAAGGCGTTCATCTCGCTGGGCGGCGTGGTGCTGGCGCTGACTGGAGCGGAGGCGCTGTATGCCGACATGGGGCATTTCGGCAAGCGCCCCATCCGGTTGGCCTGGTTCAGCTTCGTGCTGCCGGCGCTGATCCTGAATTATTTCGGCCAGGGCGCCTTGCTGCTGGACCACCCGGAAGCCATCGACAGCCCGTTCTTCAAGACGGTGCCGTCCGTGATGCTGTACCCGGTGATCGGCCTGGCCACCGCGGCCGCGGTGATCGCTTCGCAGGCGGTGATCTCCGGCGCGTTCTCGATGACGCGCGAAGCGATGTCGCTGGGGTATTCGATGCGCATGCCGGTGGTGCACACCTCGCGCGAGATGTCCGGCCAGATCTTCGTGCCGTGGGTCAACAGCTTCCTGCTGGTGATGGTGCTGTTCGCGGTGCTGCATTTCGGCAGCTCCGACTCGCTCAGCGCGGCCTATGGCATCGCGGTGACCGGCACGATGAGCATCACGACCCTCCTGGCATTGTTCGTGGCCCGCCATCAGTGGGGCTGGAGCCTGCCGCTGGTGGTGGTGGTGGGCGCCTGCTTCCTGACCATCGACCTGGCGTTCTTCTCCGCCAACGCGATCAAGATCGAGGCCGGCGGCTGGTTCCCGCTGGTGCTGGGCGTGGCCGTGTTTGCGGTGATGACCACCTGGCGTCGCGGCCGCGAGCTGGTCGTGCGCGAGATCAAGCAGGGCGGCCTGGCGCTGGCGCCGTTCATCGAGGCCATGCGCAAGCATTCGCCGCTGCGCGTGCCGGGTACGGCGGTGTTCCTCACCGCCAACCAGAACGCAGTGCCGCATGCGCTGCTGCACAACCTCAAGCACAACAAGGTGCTGCACGAGCGCAACGTGCTGCTGACGGTGGAAGTGCTGGAGTCGCCGGTGGCCGATCCCGAGGAGCGCATCCACATCGATGCGCTGGGCGACGAGTTCTACGGCATCGCCTTGCGCTTCGGTTTCGCCGAGGATCCCAACGTGCCGGTATCGCTGTCGCAATGCTCGCGTGCCGGCTCTACGTTCGACATGATGGACACCACCTTCTTCCTGTCGCGCGAAAACATCGTGGCCGACAGGCGACGTCCCGGCATGGCGCCCTGGCGCGACAAGCTGTTCGCCTTCATGGCGCGCAATGCGTTGCCTGCCACCGCTTATTTCAAGATCCCAGGCAACCGGCTGATCGAATTGGGTGCCCAGGTAGAGATCTGATCCGTCTGCGGCCGATCGCCCTGCGGTCAGCCGCAGGGCTCTGATTGGGCATGGCTCTAGTCAAGGGCGAGTCGGAGCAGGCGGAAATGCGTTTCGAGGTCCGCAAGCTCAGCGGCTGCCACTCTGATCTGCGCTCCATTTCAAGAGCGCAAACCCGCATAATGCCGTTATGACCGATCAGCGCCTCATCACCCCCGTCTCCCAGCTCGACGACGAGGCACTGGAAGCGACGATCCGTCCGCGCCGGTTCGCCGAGTATCTCGGGCAGGAGGCAGTGCGCGAGCAGTTGGCGATCTACATCGAAGCGGCGCGCAGGCGCGGCGGTGCGCTGGACCACGTGCTGATCTTCGGGCCGCCCGGCCTGGGCAAGACCACGCTCAGCCACGTGATCGCGAACGAGCTTGGGGTGAATCTGCGCTCCACCTCGGGCCCGGTGCTGGAGCGCGCGGGCGACCTCGCCGCGCTGCTCACCAACCTGCAGCCCAACGACGTGCTGTTCGTGGACGAGATCCACCGGCTGTCGCCCGCGGTGGAGGAGGTGCTCTACCCGGCGATGGAGGACTTCCAGATCGACATCATGATCGGCGAAGGCCCTGCTGCGCGCTCGATCAAGCTCGACCTGCCGCCGTTCACCCTGATCGGCGCCACCACGCGAGCCGGGATGCTCACGGCCCCGTTGCGCGACCGTTTCGGCATCGTGCAGCGGCTGGAGTTCTATACCGTCGACGAGCTCACCGCGATCGTGCGCCGCGCCGCGAAGATCCTCGGCATCGCCTGCGAGATCGACGGCGCGCAGGAGATCGCCCGCCGCTCGCGCGGCACGCCGCGCATCGCCAACCGCCTGCTGCGCCGGGTGCGCGACTACGCCGAGGTGCGTGCGGGCGGCCAGATCACCCTGGCCGCAGCGCAAGCGGCGCTGGACATGCTGAAGATCGACCCCGACGGCCTCGACGAGCTGGACCGCCGCATGCTCGGCACCATCATCGAGAATTTCGATGGTGGTCCGGTGGGCGTGGAGTCGTTGGCCGCCGCGCTCAGCGAGGATCGCGGCACGCTGGAAGACGTGGTCGAGCCCTACCTGATCCAGCAGGGCTACCTGGTGCGCACCGCGCGCGGCCGCATGGCCAGCGCGCGCGCCTGGCGCCATCTCGGCCTCACGCCGCCGCCGCGCCAGGCGCAGGCGGCCGACCTGTTCGCCGGGGATGCGCTCGATGGCTGAGCGCGAACCCTTCCGCTGGCCGGTGCGGGTGTACTGGGAAGACACCGATGCCGGCGGCGTGGTCTACCACGCCAGCTACCTGCGCTTCCTGGAGCGCGCCCGCAGCGAGTGGCTGCGCGCGCTGGGCGTCAACCAGATGGCCTACAAGGAAAGCACCGGGCTGGCCTTCCTGGTGCGCGAGATGCAGCTGGACTTCCTGCGTGCCGCCCTGCTGGACGATGAACTGTCGGTAACGGTGACTGTCAAGGAAAGGCGCGCTGCCAGTATCCTTTTCGCCCAGACGATAGACCGCACGGATGGCGCTTGCCTGGTTCGCGCCGGCGTGCGCGTGGCCTGCGTGGATACGCGGCGCATGCGCGCCGTCGCCATGCCTGCCGATCTGTTTTCCGAATCTTCCTCCTGACCCCCTTGCCGACGCGGAGTGCCCCAAGCCAATGAACGGCGGACTCAATGTTATCGACCTGATCAAGAACTCCAGCCTGCCGGTGATGGGTGTGCTGCTGATCCTGGTGATTTTCTCCTTCCTGTCGTGGGTCATCATCATCCGCAAGCTCAGCCAGACCAAGGCGGCGCTGGAGAACGCGGAGAAGTTCGAGGAGCGCTTCTGGTCCGGCGGTGACCTGGCTCAGCTGTTCCGCGAAGTGAGCAACCGCGGCGCGGAAGGCGGCCTGGAGACCATCTTCGAATCGGGGTTCCGCGAATTCGCCCGCCAGCGCCAGCGCAAGACCCACGACACGCGCGGCGTGATCGAGGGCGCCGAGCGCGCGATGCAGGTGAGCAGCACCCGCGAGATCGGCGCGCTGGAGCGCAACCTGGAATTCCTCGCCAACGTCGGTTCGATCAGCCCCTACGTGGGCCTGTTCGGCACGGTGTGGGGCATCATGGGCGCATTCCAGGGCCTGGGCGACATGAAGGACGTCACCATCGCCGTGGTCGCGCCGCACATCTCCGAAGCCCTGATCGCCACCGCGATGGGCCTGTTCGCGGCGATCCCCGCGCAGTGGATGTACAACCGCTTCGCCACCAAGGTGGAGCACATCGCCTCGCGCTACGACGTGTTCCAGGAAGAGTTCTCCTCCGTGTTGCAGCGGCAGGTCCAGGCCGACGACGTAGCCTGAGCGAGGATCGGACATGCGAAACGCGCGGCGCCACAAGCGCTACAAGCTGAAATCCGAGATCAACGTCGTTCCCTACATCGACGTGATGCTGGTGCTGCTCATCATTTTCATGGTGACCACGCCCATGCTGAACTCCAACGTGGACGTGAACCTGCCGCAGGCCAACGCCAAGGCGCTGCAGGGCAAAAAGGACTCGCTGGTCGTGCAGGTGGCGAAGGACGGCACGCTCGCCCTCATCATCGGCAACGGCAAACCGCAGCCGGTGGACGAGGCCGACCTGCAGACCAAGGTCAAGGCGTTCCGGGATGCCAACCAGGAACTCAGCGTGCTGGTGGCCGGCGACACCGCCGGCAACTACGGCGGCGTCTACAAGGTGCTGGCCGATCTCCAGCAGGCCGGCGTGGACAAGGTCGGCCTGATGAGTACGCCTGGCGAGGGTACCAGCCAGGGTCAGGGGTCCCATGGACGACCGTAAGGGCATCCCGCGGGCAGTAGCGCTGTCCGCGCTGCTGCATCTGGGCATCGTCGCGTTCCTGTTCCTCGCGGTGCTGCCCTGCACCAGCTACGAGAATTTCATCAACATGCTGGGTCTGCCGGCGTGGATGAATCCGATCACCTGTGCGCCCCCGTTGCAGCTCAAGGGGCCGGTGATCGAGGCCACCCTGATCGGACCCACCGGCAGCCCGCCGCCGAAGTCGGCCAAGGTGAAGCCTGTCCCCAACACCGTGCCGCCGCCGCCCTCGGTACCGCCGCCCCCGCCGCCGCCGGTGACCCAGCCCAAGGTCGCGCCGCTGCCGCCGCCGCCCGAGCATCCTGACGTCAAGGACCAGGAGCGCGTGGTCGAGCAGGGCGTGCAGCAGGCCGAGGAAAAGCAGCTGCAGGAAGAGAAGCAGCGCCAGCGCCAGGCCGAACTGGACGCGCAGGCCGCCAAGAAGAAGGAAGAGCTGAAGAAGGTCGACGAGATGCTGGCCCAGATGGACGCGGCCTCGGCGCAGACCAAGAAGCAGGACACCAAGGCGAAGCAGGCCAAGCAGCAGTTCGACGACCTCAAGAACGCCCAGGACGACGGCCTGCCCAACCTGCCCAATGCCGCACAGCGGCAGACCGGCAACAATGCGCAGAACAGCGACCTCACCAGCGAATATGCGGCCGCCATTCAGAATGCGGTCACGCCCAACTGGAGCCGGCCAGATAACATGCCGAGCGTTCCCTGCAAAGTGCATATCGTGCAAATGATCGGGGGCGACGTGATGAGCGCCACGGTCGATCCCAGCTGTCCCTACGACGAAGCAGGCCGCCGTTCGGTGGAGAATGCGATCCTGCGAACCAAGACCTTGCCGTACAAGGGTTTCGAGAGCGTGTTCCAGCGAAACCTGACTTTCACTTTCACGCCGCAGTGAAGAGCCTCATGCGCAAACACAGCTCGCTGTACGCCCTCATTCTGCTGTTCGTAACGGCGCTCTTCGCCGGTCCGGCGGCAGCCCAGTCCTCTGGTCTCGACATCCAGATCGTCGGCGGCGTGAAAACCGCCACCCCGATCGCCGTGGTGCCGTACGCGCAGCCCGGCATGGCGCCGCTGCCCACCGACGTGGCGGACGTGATCCGCGCCGATCTGAACCGCTGCGGCAAGTTCCGCGCACTGGCCAAGACCGACATCGTGGAGCTCCCGGCCAAGGGCTCGGACATCAACTTCGGCACCTGGCGCCTGCTCAAGCAGGACTACATCACGGTCGGCCACATCAGCGATGCCGGCAACGGCATGGTGCGCGTGGACTACGAACTGTGGGACGTGAACCGGCAGCAGAACCTGCTGGCGGGGTATTTCACGGCTCCAGCGGGCGACCTGCGCGGCGTGGCGCACCAGATCGCCGACGCGATCTACCAGAAGGTCACCGGCGTGCGCGGCGCGTTCTGGACTCGCATCGCCTACATCACCCAGACGGGCCTGGGCGACAACACCCACTACGCGCTGGTGGTGGCCGATTCGGACGGCTACAACCCGCAGGTGGTGGCGACCTCGCGCGAATCGCTGATGTCGCCGTCGTGGTCGCCGGACGGCAGGAAGATCGCCTACGTTTCCTTCGAAAGCGGCAACTCGCAGATCTACGTGCAGGACCTCACCACGGGCGCCCGCCAGCTGGTGGCATCGCACAAGAAGGGCATCAACGGTGCGCCGGCCTGGTCGCCGGATGGCAGCAAGCTGGCGCTGGCGCTGTCCTACACGGGGCACCTGCAGCTGTACGTGATGGACGTGGCTAGTCGTCACGAAACCCAGCTGACCCACGACACGGCCATCAACACCGAGCCGGTGTGGGCGCCGGACGGCCAGTCGATCTACTTCACCTCCGACCGTTCCGGCCGCCCGCAGATCTATCAGATTCCGGCCGGCGGCGGCACGCCCCAGCGCATCAGTTTCCAGGGTTCCTACAACTCGAACTCCAGCATCAGCTACGACAGCAAGGAACTGGCGATGGTGCAGGGCAACGGGAACGTGTATCGTATCGCGGTCATGGATCTTGGCCTGGGCGGACAGGTGCATTACCTTTCGCCGGGACCGCTGGATTTCGGCCCGAGTTGGGCACCGAATGCCAGCATGTTGTTGTACGGAGCCACTGAAGGCCCGCGCGGCGTGCTTTATGCCACTTCGTCCGACGGCATGGTGCGCCAGCGACTCGCACTCGCCAATGGCAGCGTGAGCGATCCTTCCTGGGGCCCATACCGGCAACAGCAGCAGTAAACTTCTACCGCCCGTTAGCGCGGAGCGGTCGATGCCGGGGATGGCCTGCGAAGGTCGCGCCCGGCGTGTTTTGCGACTGCAGCACCTTCGCGTGCCGGGGTCGGCCATTGATGGTAAGCATCACACGCCGTTGATCTTGCAATACCAAAAATCAACAACAGCCGGTCCACCGGCGAATTCGTCCCGTAACCCGTCCGTCACTGCATGTCGGATCTCACACACGTTTGAAGGAACGTCACCATGAATAAGACCGTTCGCGTCGCCCTGGTCGCCCTGCTCTGCGTTGGCGCGGCCGCCTGTTCCAAGAAGCAGCAGGTCAAGCCGCAGGCTCCGGCCAGCGAGCCCACCGCCCAGACCATGCCGTCCGACACCAGCGGCAAGTACCAGCTGGGCGACCTGGAGAAGGATGCCTGCCTGCGTCAGCGCGTCGTGTACTTCGATTTCGACAAGGACGAAATCAAGCCGGAGTTCCAGCAGATCATGGCTTGCCACGCCAAGTACCTGCAGGACCGCCCGATGGCGCAGATGCGCCTGGAAGGCAACACCGACGAGCGCGGCTCGAAGGAATACAACCTGGGCCTCGGCGAGCGCCGCGGCAACGCCGTGTCCAGCGCGCTGCAGGCCAATGGCGCTTCGGGCAGCCAGATCAGCGTGATCTCGTACGGCAAGGAAAAGCCGGTGTGCCGCGAGCACAACGAGGATTGCTGGAGCAAGAACCGTCGCGTCGAGATCGTCTACACGGCCGAGTAATCGATGCAACGACTGGCAAGCAAACTTGCAGCCAGGATCAGCATGGCGGGCGCAATCGCGTCCGCCATGCTTTTCGTGCTGCCGGCGTCCGCACAGGACTCGCGCCTGAGCCTCGCCGATCGCGTCTCCCTGCTCGAGCAGCAGGCGCAGAACAAGAACCAGAGCAGCACCGAGCTGGTCAACCAGCTGCAGCAGATGCAATCGCAGCTGCGCGACATGCAGGGCCAGATCGAAGATCTGCAGCACCAGCTGCAGCAGCTCCAGGACAAGAACAAGGCTCAATACACCGATCTCGACTCGCGCATGGAGCGCCTCGAGGCCGGCAACAAGGCAGGGGCAGCGCCGGCTTCGGCGGCCAGCGCACCTGCCGCCGCGGGTGCCGCCGCCGCTGGCGCTTCCAGTGCGGGGGCCGCCGCCGTAGGCAGCGCTTCGACGCAGGCTCCGGCCGCCAGCGCCGCCAAGCCGCTTTCGGCGGCCGACCAGGCCGCGATGCAGGCATCCTACGATGCCGCGTTCAAGACCTTGCGGGCTGGCGACTACGTCGGCGCCTCGCGCCAGTTCCGCGGTTTCATCGAGAAGTACCCGGACCAGCCGCTCACCTCGAACGCCTACTACTGGCTGGGTGAGACGTACTACGTCACCACCAACTACAAGGTGGCGCTGGAAGCATTCCAGCAGATGCTGAGCCGCTTCCCGCAGAGCGACAAGGCGCCCGACGCGCTGCTCAAGGTGGGCTACTGCCAGTACGAACTGAAGCAGGTAGCCGACGCCAGAGCCACGCTCGGCGCGGTGGTCAGCAAGTATCCCGCTTCCAAGGCGGCAGGCCTGGCGAAGGAGCGGCTGGGCCGCATCCAGCAGCAGCCCGGTTGAGATCGTGAGCGTGCGCGGTGCCACAACCAGCGCGGCCGATGCCGTGCCGTCCGCTGCTTCCGAGCGGCTGCGCATCACCGAAATCTTCCATTCGATCCAGGGCGAGGCCGATGCGATCGGCTGGCGCACCGTGTTCGTGCGCCTCACCGGCTGCCCGCTGCGCTGCACCTGGTGCGATACCACCTATTCGTTCCATGGCGGCGAATGGCACGCCATCGACGACATCCTTGCCGAGGTTGCCGGGCATGGCGCGCAGCATGTCTGCGTCACCGGCGGCGAGCCGCTGGCGCAGAAGCGCTGCCTGATCCTGCTGCAGCGTCTCTGCGACGCAGGTTACGAAGTCTCGCTGGAAACCTCCGGCGCGCTGGACGTCTCGACGGTGGACCCGCGCGTGCGCAAAGTGATGGATCTCAAGGCGCCGGATTCGGGCGAGAGCGCGCGCAACCTGTGGTCCAACCTCGATCACCTGCTGCCGCACGACCAGATCAAGATCGTGATCGCCAGCCGTGCCGACTACGAATGGGCGCGTGGCGTGGTGGCCGAACACGCCATCGACCGGCGCTGCATGGTGCTGTTCTCGCCGGTATGGGGCGCGGTCGAGCCGCGCGAACTGGCCGAATGGATCATCGACGACCGCTTGCCCGTGCGCTTCCAGCTGCAGTTGCACAAGCTGCTGTGGAACGACGCGAAGGGAAAATAGGGCGCGGCCGCGCCGCTGCGGACGCCCGGAAAATCCGCGCTGTGGCCTGTCTTGCCGCAAGCGTTTCTCCGGCCGGTGACCGGCTGTTCTGCAATGGATGAAACCCATGTCTGAAACTTCAATTCGCAAGGCCGTCGTGCTCGTCTCCGGCGGCATGGATTCGGCTGTCACCGTGGCCATCGCCCGTGAGCAGGGCTACCAGGTGCATGCGCTCAGCGTGGCCTACGGCCAGCGCCACAGTTCCGAGCTGGAGGCTTCCGAGCGGGTGTCGCGTTTGCTCGGCGCGGTCGAGCACAAGACCGTGCAGGTCGATTTGCGCAGCATCGGCGGCTCGGCACTCACCGCCGATATCGACGTGCCGCTGGACGACGACGAGCACGACGGCGACGGTCACATCCCGGCCACCTACGTGCCGGCGCGCAACACCATCATGCTGTCGATCGCGCTGGGCTGGGCCGAAGTGCTGGGTTCCACCGACATCTGGTGCGGCGTCAACGCGGTGGACTATTCGGGTTACCCGGATTGCCGTCCGGCCTTCATCGAGGCGTTCGAGACGCTGGCGAACGTGGCCACCAAGGCAGGCGTCGAGGGCGCAGGCATCCGCATCCACGCACCGTTGATGCGCATGAGCAAGGCCGACATCGCACGCGAAGGGCAGCGCCTTGGCGTGGATTTCTCCACCACGGTGAGTTGCTACCAGGCCGACGCCGAAGGCCGCGCCTGCGGCCATTGCGATGCCTGCCGCCTGCGCGCGCAGGGGTTCCGCGAGGCGGGGCTGCCCGACCCCACGCGCTACGTCTGAGGCGCTTTTTTGCTTGTGCGCATGCAGCGCAATCCCTAAAATCGCCAATCCACTTGCGTGACGGGTCGTTAGCTCAGTTGGTAGAGCACTGGACTTTTAATCCATTGGTCCCGGGTTCGAGTCCCGGACGACCCACCAAGTTCAAAGAGCGCCCGATGGGCGCTCTTTTCATTTGGAAAGTACGGCCATCCACAGCCGTACTTTCGATGCATGCGATCAGGGACGGCCGCAAAGCCTCAATGCGAACCGACGACCAGCGCAGTGAAATCCTTCACCGGGGCATGGCGCGGCGCAGGGGCTGCGGTGACCAGCCACACGCGATGGGTGGCCTGGTCCAGCGCCATGGTGCGCGCACCAGCCTGGGTGGGCACGTTCGCCACCACGCTGTAATGGTCGGCGTCGTCCTCGTGCACGATGGTCAGCGTGCCGTCGTGATTGGAGCTGTAGACCAGCCGGGTGGCAGGGTCGAAGCGGGCGGCATCCGGGCCGTCGCCGATGGCCACGGTGGCGACCTGATGGCCGTTGTCGGCATCGGTGACTGCCATCAGCTTGTTGTCGCAGACCGAGAACAGGCGTCGGGACTTCACATCGATGGCCAGGCCGCTGGGCGAATCGCAGGGTGCGAGCTTCCACACGGCATCGACCTTGTTCGTGCCGGTATCGATGCGCGCCAGCTCGCTCTTGTCTTCGATGTTGACGAACACGTGGCCGTGGCCGTCGCTGACCGCGAACTCGGGCTTGCCGGGCAGGGCGATGTCGGCGATGGCTTTGTCGCTGGCCGTGTCGATCACGCTGGCGTTGCCGCTGTGGCCGTTCATGGTCAGCATGTGGCCGCTGGCCGGATCGAACAGGATGCCGTCCGGGCCCTTACCGTCCACCGGGATGTCGCGCAGCGTCTTGAGTGTGTCGAGGTCGATCACGTGCACGCTGTTGGTGGTGCCGTCGCTCACGTAGCCGTGCCGCGACTTCTGCACCAGCGCGATGCCGTGGATGTGCTGCATGCCGGAAATCTCGCCGGCCAGCTTGCCGTCGCGCGTATCCACCACCATCACGCGGTCGTTGCGGGCGATCAGCAGATGATGGGAGACCGGGTCGATGGTCAGGTAGTCCCAGCCGCCGCTGCCGCCCAGCGGGTAGCGTTGCAGCACGGTGTAATCCGATGCGGCGGCGTGGGCCGTCGCGACGGTGCCGACGGCGAGTAACAGCAGCAAGGCAGGGGATTTCATGGAGGACTCCGGCAGGGTGGTGCGCACAAGCATGCCGCCGGGTGATTAGCGAACGCTGTGGGCGCCTACTCTTGCTTGTCCGGCGGCGGCGCCTGTCGTCGCCAGCGCTGGGTGAGGCGGCCGATCAGCAGCGGCAACAGGGCCAGCAGGGCCAGCGCCGCCATCGGCAGCAGCACCGATCGGTGCAACAGCAGCCCGGCATTGAGGGCGCCGTCGCTGTCCAGCGCACTGCCCAGCCCTGCGCCAATGGAATTCTCGAATACCAGCGACACGGTGCCGCCCAGCCAGCTCGCCCCCAGGAATAGCCATAGCGGGCAACGCAGCCAGGCCAGGCCCACGGTGACCGCGCCGAACGGCATCACCGGCACGAAACGCAGGAAAAGCGTGTAGGTCACCGGATGGCGTTCGAAGCCGTGATGCAGCTTCGCGGCGAATGGCGGCGGTTCGCGCGTGCCCGTGCCGAAGGCGTAGCGGCTGGCCAGGTACAGGATCAGCGAACCGAGGGTGAGGCCGGCCGACGAGCACAGCGTGCCGTCGAGCACACCGAAGGCGAAGCCGCCGGCGAGGATGATGATCACGGTGCCGGGAATGCCGGTAGCCATCGCCAGCGTGAGCAGGCCGATGTAGGTCAGCCGGCTCAGCCATGGGTACTCGGCGATATGCGCGCGTACCTGCTGCTGGTGGGCGATCAGGTGCTGCGGGCCGAGGCGGTCGAGCGTGCCGGAGAGGTAAAGCACGATACCTGCGATGAGCAGCAGGATCAGCGGCAGCGCGGCGCGCAGGCGTTTCAATACGATGCGCCGCGTGCGCCGTAGGCGGCGAGGACGTCGCGCGCTTCGTCGCGCCGGATGTCGCGGCGCACGGCGATGCCGCGGCGGGAAAGCTCGCCGATCCAGTCGGCAGGGAGCGGGCCTTCGTCGAACTCGGTGAGTTGCTCCACGTCCTCGGCGCGCGCGCCGATCAGCAACTCGTCGACACCGGCCCACACCGTGGCGCCGAAGCACTGGCAGCACGGCTGCGCGCTGGTGGCCAGCGCGTAGCGGCCGCCGCCGGCATTGATGCGGAAGCTGGCGAGGCGCTGCTGCGCGCTCATGTAGGCCATCATTTCGGCATGCGCCACCGAGCAGGTCTGCGGCACCACGCGGTTCACGCCCACCGACACCACGCGGCCTTCCGCGTTGAACAGCGCGGCGCCGAACGGGCCGCCTTCGCCGTGCTCGATGTTGCGGCGGGCCAGCGCGATGGCAAGGCCCACGCGCTCCTCGTCGCTGACATAGGGGCGGCTGTCGTCGACCATCTCTGCGACCCAGGGCGGCAGGGTGAGGTGGATTTGCATCGGCAGGAACATGGTGCCTCAGCCTTGTTTCGACCAGGTGTCACGCAGGGTCACCACGCGGTTGAACACCGGCGCATCGGCGCGATGGTCGACGCGGTCGGCCACGAAATAGCCCAGTCGCTCGAACTGGTAGCGCTGTTCCGGCTCCGCCTGTGCCGCGGCGGGCTCGACCCAGCCCCGTACCACGTACTTGGCCTCGGGATTGATGTGCGCGGTCCACGGCTGGCCGTCGTCTTCGGCATCCGGCGCGGGCACGTTGAACAGGCGGTCGTAGATGCGCACCTCGGCGGCCGCCGCGTGCGGCGCGCTGACCCAGTGGATGGTGCCCTTCACCTTGCGATCGGCGCCGGGCAGGCCCGCGCGCGATTCGGGATCGAGCGTGCAGCGCAGTTCCGCGATGTTGCCGGCGGCGTCCTTCAGCACTTCGTCGCACTTCACGATGCCGACGCCGCGCAGGCGCACTTCGCTGCCGGGCACCAGGCGCTTCCAGCCCTTGGGCGGCACTTCGGCGAAGTCCTCGCGCTCGATCCACAGCTCGCGCGCGAACGGCACCTGGCGCGTGCCGAAGCTCTCGTCCTTGGGATGGTTCGCGAAAGTCAGCGTTTCCGCGTGGCCTTCCGGCAGGTTGGTGATGACGAGCTTGAGCGGATCGAGCACGGCCATGCGGCGCGGTGCGCCGGCGTCCAGATCCTCGCGGATGCAGTTCTCGAGGATGGCGTAGTCGATCACGCTGTTCTGCTTGGAGATGCCCACGCGCTCGATCAGCAGGCGCAGGCCGGCGGGCGTGAAGCCGCGGCGGCGCATGCCGCGCAGGGTGTTCATGCGCGGATCGTCCCAGCCGTCGACGAAGCCCTCGGCGACGAGTTGCGCGAGCTTGCGCTTGCTGGTGATGCAGTAGCTGAGGTTGAGGCGCGAGAACTCGATCTGGCGCGGCTTGGCCGGCTTGGCCTCGAGGCCGGCGGCGACCACCGACTGCCACAGCTCCGGATGGTTCGGCAGATCCACCTTGTCCACGCACCAGTCGTAGAGCGGGCGATGGTCCTCGAACTCCAGCGTGCACAGCGAATGCGTGATGCCTTCCATCGCGTCGGACAGCGCGTGCGCGAAGTCGTACATCGGGTAGATCGGCCACGCGTCGCCGGTGTTCTGGTGGACGACCTTGCGGATGCGGTACAGCGCCGGGTCGCGCAGGTTGATGTTGCCCGACGCCATGTCGATCTTGGCGCGCAGCGTGCGGCTGCCGTCGGCGAACTCGCCCGCGCGCATGCGCTGGAACAGGTCGAGGTTCTCCGCGACGCTGCGGTCGCGGTAGGGCGAGTTGCGACCCGGCGCGGTCAGCGTGCCGCGGTACTCGCGCATCTCGTCGGCGCTGAGGTCGTCCACGTAGGCCACGCCGTCCGCGATCAGCTTGAGCGCGGCGCGGTAGAACACGTCGAAGTAGTCCGAGGCGTGGCGCAGGTCGTGCCACTCGAAGCCCAGCCAGCGCACGTCGTCCTTGATGCCCTGCACGAACTCCGGGTCTTCCTTGCCGGGATTGGTGTCGTCCAGGCGCAGGTTGCACCAGCCGCCGAATTCGCGGGCGATGCCGAAAGACAGGCAGATCGCCTTGGCATGGCCGATGTGCAGGTAGCCGTTCGGCTCCGGCGGAAAGCGGGTGTGGATGGCGGCGTGCTTGCCCGAGCCCAGGTCCTCGCGGACGATCTGGCGGATGAAATCGCGCGGGCCGTCGGCCGTCGTGGCGGCGGTGGACTCGGCGGGGCTGGGCGTGCTCGACATGCAACGGCTCGTGGGGTGGCAAGGGAATCCGCAAAGTTTACCCTGTCCCCGGTGGCCGTCGCAGGCTTGCCGTGGGGGCGCGGCGGGGCTAGCGTGCAGCCATGCATACCGTTTACCGGGCCGAAAACCTGTTCGATGCGCACCTGGTGAAGGATGCGCTGGAGCACGCGCAGATCCCCGCCTTCATCGCCGGCGAATACCTCACCGGCGGCGTGGGCCAGTTGCCGGCGTTGGATTATCTGGCGGTGATGGTGCCCGACTCCGGCGTGGAAGCTGCCGAAGGCATCGTGCGCGAAGTCGAAGCACAGCTGGCCGAGGCGCGCGAGGCGCTGCGCGAATGGGACGAGGATCCCGGCATGCCGCTGGGCCAGCCCTGCTGACCGTGAAGGACACGATGCACTCGATCGAAGCGCTGATACGCGCCGTACCGGATTTCCCCAAGCCTGGCGTGCTGTTCCGCGACGTCACGCCACTGCTGGCCGATGCGCGGGGTTTTGCGGACTGCATCGCCGCATTGGCTGAGCCATGGCGCGCTACCGGCGTACAGGCGGTGTGCGGGATCGAGGCGCGCGGCTTCATCTTTGGCTCCGGGCTGGCCCAGACGCTGGGTGCCGGCTTCGTGCCGCTGCGCAAGCCGGGCAAGCTGCCGCCGCCGATAGTGTCGGTGGAGTACCTGTTGGAATACGGCAGCGACCGTCTCGAGGCGCGCAGCGATGCGCTGCGTCCCGGCACGCGTGTGTTGCTGGCGGACGATGTGCTGGCTACCGGCGGCACGCTCGCCGCGGCGCAGGCGCTGGTAGCGCGTTTCGGCGCGGAGATAGTGGGTGCATCGGTGCTGATCGAGCTGGAGGCGTTGCGAGGCCGGACACGCTGGACCGGCGGCCAGCCCTTGCATGCCCTGTTGCGATACTGACCGCCAGGCACGATGACGCGTGGCAGCGAATCATGATCGGCATCGCTGCCACGCGGAGTTATCGGGGCGCGCGGAATCGCCTGGGCCAAGGCGGTGTCCCCACCAGCCGCGTTTGCCACTCCGCTGCTTCGTGTCGCGGATGAGCATGGGCGAGACGCGTTGAAACGACCGCATGCTATTGCGTGCTGGGCGATGCCGGAGCGGCGTGCGCTGCAGATGAATCGACCGAGGTGACATAGAACAGTTCGCAGGCGCCATCGCCCGTGTCGTCACGCGTGAGCGAGGTGCGCCAGTGCCAGCCGTCCGGCCGGTCGGCATCCACGAGGAAACCATCGAGCGCCACCACCTGGCCCACGCGCACGCGTGCCAGTTCGCGACGCACGCCGACGTCGGCGGGGATCAGGTGCATGTTGGCGCTGTGCGTCTCGATTTCGCGGCGCGGTATCGGGAACTGCTGCACGTGCCAGTAGTAGAAGCGGCCGGATTGCGAGATGTCGACATCTTTCAGCACGCTGCTGTCGGACATGCGGCCCCAGCCCAGCGCGAAGTCCTCCGGCACCAGCGCCGCGCCGACGTCGAAGTGGTAATGCTCGGTGGACAGCACACGCGCCACGAGGTCGAATTTCGCGCGTGGCGTGAGCGTGAAGTCGCCGAAGCGGATCGGTTGCATCGGCTCGTCCAGCGCCGTCTGCACGGGATCGTCCGGCGCCAGCTCGCCCGGCCCCGGGTGCAGCGGCCGCGCGTGCCACCACGACCAGCCGCCCCAGAGCGCAAGCAGGATGGCAGCGATGAGCCAAGGGCGGCGCATTCAGCGAGGCTGCCGGGTGCGCATCGTGGCCGTCATGCGGATGCGGAACGCTTTGCACCAGTGGCTGGCGCGACGACATCGCGCGGATCGAGCAGCCCCTTCGGCAGGTCGCGGAGCACGCCGGCGAGCTGCTTGAGGAAACCGCCCATGGCCGAACTCTTGCGCCACAGCATCGCGATGCGCCGGCTGGGCGGGTGGCTGCCGCGGAATTCGATCAGCCGCACGTTGGGCGCCTGCGCCACCGGCGGTTTCACCGCGAGGGTGGGCAGCAGGGTGATGCCGACTTCGGCGGCCACCATCTGGCGCAGGGTTTCCAGGCTGGTGGCGCGGAAGCCGCTTTTCTCGCCGGCGCCGGCGAGCTGGCAGACTTCCAGTGCCTGGTCGCGCAGGCAGTGGCCGTCTTCCAGCAGCAACAGGCTCTGGTCGCCGAGGTCGGTCAGCTTCAGCGAAGGCCGTTTGGCCAGCGGATGCGATTGCGGCACGGCGAGCAGGAAGGGTTCTTCGAACAGGAATTCCGCGTGCAGGCTTTCGTCATGCATCGGCAGTGCGAGGATGCCGGCGTCGAGGCGGCCTTCGCGCAGGCGGCGCAGCACCTCTTCGGTTTTTTCCTCCACCAGCAGCAGTTCCAGCCGCGGAAAGCGTTCGCGCACCCGCGGCACCACGTGCGGCAACAGGTAAGGGCCGAGGGTTGGGAAGATGCCCAGTCGCACCGTACCGGATTCGGGGTCCAGCGTGCGCCGCGCGATGCCCCGGATCTGTTCCACCTCGTTGAGTACGTCGCGCGCGCGCGCGGCGATTTCGCGGCCCACGTCGGTGAGCAGCACCTTGCGCGGCGTGCGTTCCACCAGCGCCACGCCGAGCTCTTCCTCCAGCTTCTTGATCTGCGTGGACAGCGTGGGCTGGCTGACGAAGCAGGCTTCCGCCGCGCGGCCGAAATGGCGCTGCTCGGCGAGTGCCACCAGGTAGTGAAGGTCGCGCAGGTTCATGGCAGGCTCTCGTCATAGACGTTGGCTATGGAATTAGATGTTAGCCATTGATCCGTCTGGCGCAAGCAAGGCGCCGCGCATGCCTTATGGCACTGTGTGGAAAGTCATGCCGGACCTAGCGTGCAGGGTTACTTCAACCCATGGAGAACCCGCCATGCGCCGTCACATCCGTCCTTTCCTGTTCACCGCGCTGGCTGCCAGCTGCAGCATGGCCTTCGCCGCATCCACCGACCAGGCGCCCACGGGCCGCCTGCCGTCGTGGGCCGTGCCGCAGTCCTACCAGATCGCCTTCAAGGTGGACCCGGCGCAGGCCGATTTCTCCGGCACCACCACGATCAAGGTGAAGCTCACCCAGGCTTCCGACCATGTGTGGCTGGACGGCGCCGAGCTGAAGGTGTCGAAGGTGACGGTGACGGACGCGGCGGGCAAGAGCCGCGACGCCAAGTACGTGGAAGCCGATCCCAAGGCCGGCGTGGCGCGCGTCGATTTCGGCGGCACGCTGCCGGCCGGCGAGATCACGCTGCAGTTCGACTACACCGCGCCGCTCAATGCGCAGCTGCAGGGCCTCTACAAGGTCACCGCCAAGGGCCAGCCCTACGCGATGACGCAGATGGAGCCGATCAGCGCGCGCTTCGCCTTCCCGAGCTTCGACGAGCCGGGCTTCAAGACGCCGTTCGACATCTCCATCACTCTGCCCGAGAAGGACGTGGCGGTGGCGAACACGCAGCAGGTCAGCGAAAAGGCCGCCGGCCAGGGCTGGAAGACGGTGACCTTCGCGCAGACGCTGCCGCTGCCCACCTATCTGGTGGCCTTTGCCGTCGGTCCGTGGGACATCACGCCGACCGCGGAAATCTCGCCCGATGCCTACCGCAGCAAGCCGCTGCCGCTGCGCGGCATCGCTTCCGCGGGCGAGGCGCACCGCATGAGCCACGTGATCTCCGAAACGCCGAGCATCATCCACGCGCTGGAGAACTACTACGGCTTCGGCTATCCGTGGGACAAGCTGGACGTGCTCGCGGCACCGGACTTCGCCGCCGGCGCGATGGAGAACGCCGGCCTGGTCACCTTCCGCGACTGGCTGCTGCTGCTCGACAAGGATTCGCCGGCGCGCAACGTGCGCGGCTCGTTCAACGTCACCGCGCACGAGCTGGCCCATCAGTGGACCGGCGACACCGTGACGCTGGCCTGGTGGAACGACATCTGGCTCAACGAGGCCTTCGCCACCTGGATGCAGGAGAAGGTCACCGAGGAAGTGCACCCCGAATACCGCGCCGACCTCGACCGCGTGCGTGGCGCGCAGGGCGCGATGGCCAACGACAGCCTGGTCAGCGCGCGCAAGATCCGCCAGCCGATCACCGGCAACGGCGACATCATGACCGCCTTCGACGGCATCACCTACCAGAAGGGTGCCTCGGTGATCGGCATGTTCGAGAACTACGTGGGCGAGCAGACCTTCCAGAAGGGCATGCACGCTTACATCGAGGCGCACAAGTTCGGCAACGCGACCGCGGACGACCTGGTCAACGCCATCGCCACCGCCGCGGGCAAGGGCGACGACTTCAAGCATGCGTTCAAGAGCTTCCTCGACCAGTCCGGCGTGCCCTACGTGCAGACCGCGCTGGAGCAGAAGAACGGTCAGACCGTGCTGACGCTGAAGCAGAGCCGCTATCTGCCGCTGGGCAGCCATGGCGACAGCCAGCGCATCTGGGGCATCCCGGTGTGCGTGCGCTACGGCACCGCCGACGGCAGCAAGGTGGCCTGCGAGATGCTCGACAAGGCCACGGGCTCGGTGGCGCTGCCCGGCGCCAGCAACCCCACCTGGGTGATGCCGAACGCGAACGCCGCCGGCTATTACCGCTTCAGCCTGGGCAAGAATGAATTGGCCGCGCTGACCAAGGAAGTCGCCAAGCTCAGCGACACCGAGCAGCTGGCCTATGCCGACGCGATCCACGCCAGCTTCGAGCACGGCGACCTCGATGCCGGCCAGGCGCTGGCCGCGCTCCAACCGCTCACGGCATCCAAGACCAGCCAGGTGTCCACCGCCCCGCTGGGCCAGGTCAGCTGGATCTACCACCACGTGGCCAAGACGGATGCCCAGCGCGCGCGCATCGCCGACTGGGTGAAGGCCGCCTACCTGCCCAAGCTCGAAGCACTGGGTTACCAGCGCAAGGCCGGCGAGTCGGACGACGATTCCCTGCTGCGCAGCACCCTGGCCAGCGAGCTTGGCCTCGACTACAAGCTGCCCGAAGTGCGTGCGGAACTGCTCAAGCAGGGCGAAGCCGCGCTGCAGAAGGGTGCGGATGGCCGCCTGAATCTCACTGCGGCCAACCCCGACCTGCTCGGCGAGGCGCTGGGCGTGGCCGTGCAGACGCAGGGCAAGAGCGCGGTGGATGCGCTGATCGCCGAACTGCCGCAGACCAGCGATCCGGCGCTGCGCAACGGCATCCTGGGCGGTCTCGCCAGCGTCGACGATCCCGCGCTTGCGGAGCAGGTGCGCGACTTCGCGATCAGCAAGCCGGTGAAGGTGGGCGAGATGGCCTCGCTGCTGCGTTCGGGCCGCGACACGCCGGCCCAGCGCGACGCGATGTGGACGTGGTTCACCGGCCACTACCCGCAGATCCTCGGGCGCACCGGCAGCTTCGCCGGCGGCGCGTTGCCGATGCTGGCGGGAGCAGGCGGTTGCTCCACTGGTGAAGCGCAGCGCTTGCAGTCGTTCTTCAAGCCGCGCATGAACGATGCCGCAGGCATCTCGCGCGGCCTGGCGCAGACCTCCGAGTCCATCGAGCTGTGCGCGGCGCTGGCCGCCAAGCAGAGCCCGGCCTCGATCACGCGCTGACCGGTCCGCGGCGTGACCGCGACAAGCCCCGCCGCGGCGGGGCTTGTCGTTTTAAGGCTTATGGCTGTCGTAGCATGGCCATCCAATCAACCCACCGACATCGTCTACAGGGGGACGCATGATCGAGCTGGAAATCCAGGCGCTCGCGTTGCAACGCGAGGGCCTGCTCATCGAGGTCGGCCGTCTGGCCGGCACCTGCGGCTACACCCTCGTGCGGCAACGCCAGGTGCAGGACCCGCACGGTACTTTGCTCACCATGGTCGTGCGCGGCTCGTGGTTCAAGAAGCGCGCGCTGCGGACGGTGTTGGCGACGTGCGATCGCCTCGTCAGCTTCGAGCTGTACCCGGTCGTCGAAGGCCAGCAGCGCGAGCATTTCGCCGCCACGAACAAGACCGTTTCCAACTACGTGCCGCCGCCGGCGCCGCCGCCCGAGCCGGTCGAGGAAGCCGTCGGGGAAGCGGTCGAGGAAGTGGCTGTCGCCAGCGTCGAGGAAACTGCGCCCGCACCCGTGCCCACGGTGCAGGCACCCGTGCCCGCACCGGCGGAATCGTTCGAGGCATTCCTCGTGGTCCATGCGCCCGCACCGGCGCCCGCGCCAGCGGAGCCTCCGCCCGAACCCTATGTGGAAGTAGTCGCGCTGGAGGCGGATGCCGCGGCCGTGGACAAGACGCTGGCCTCGCTGGAATACGACTACCCGCGCATCGTGCCCAGCCTGCTGGCGCTGGCTCGCAAGGTCGACGAAGGCGCGCGCGAATCCTCGCTGCGGCTCGCCGGTCAACGCGTCGGGGCGTGGCTGCACGCGCGCGAATACGCCATGGATACCGGCTTGCCGCTGGATGCCGCCATGGCTTCCATCGGTGCGCCCGCATTGCATGCCTTTGCCGAGGTGGATCTGCAGGTCGACCAGTTGCATATCCGCCAGAGCCCGTTGTGCCAGGACGAGGGCCATTCCGGCTGCAGTTTCTACAGCGGATTCATCGAAGGTTTGCTCAGTCCTGCGATCGCGCCACGCGGCCTGTCGATTTTCCCCGTCTGCTGCCGCAGCTTCGGGGCCGACCATTGCGTGTTGGCCGTGTCGGAGTGAACTTGTACCGGTAAGGCATCGCGTAGACTGCGCCCATGCCTACCGTCCACCACCTGCTTCGCGAAGCCGAGCTGCGTCTCGGCGGCGGGGTCGATGCCGGAATACTGCTGCTGCATGTGCTCGGCCAGCCACGCAGCTGGCTGTTCGCGCACGGCAGCGATGCGGTGGACAGGGACACTCAGGCGGCTTTCGAGGCGCTGGTCGAACGCCGCGCGGCGGGCGAGCCGGTGGCCTACCTCACGGGCCGTCGCGGCTTCTGGACGCTGGATCTGGAAGTGACGCCGGCCACGTTGATTCCGCGTCCGGAAACCGAGTTGCTGGTGGAGCTCGCACTGGATCGGCTGCCGCGCGACACGGCGGACCGCGTAGCCGATCTCGGCACCGGCAGCGGCGCGCTCGCCTTGGCGATCGCCAGCGAGCGCTCGCTGGCGCACATCGTCGCCACCGACGCGAGTGCCGAGGCGCTGGCGGTTGCGCAGCGCAATGCGCAGCGACTCGACCTTGCGAATGTGCGTTTCCTCCATGGCGACTGGTTGGCGCCTCTGAAAGGCGAACGCTTCGCGCTGATCGTTTCCAACCCGCCTTACATCGAAGCGGCCGACCCGCATCTCGCACAAGGCGACCTGCGTTTCGAGCCGGCTTCGGCCCTGGCCTCCGGGGCCGATGGGCTCGACGACATCCGCCGCATCGTTGCCGATGCGCGCGCTTGTCTCGAACCTGGCGGCTGGCTGTTGTTCGAGCATGGTTGGAACCAGGGCGATGCCGCACGCGTCCTGCTGGGCAATGCAGGCTACGCGCAGGTATTCACCGCACGGGATCTGGAGGCGCGCGACCGCGTGAGCGGCGGCTGCTGGCAATCCGCATGAACGAAAGCGCCCCGCGAAGGCGGGGCGCTTTCGATGCAAGGCGAGATTGATTCAGCGTGCGCTGGCGACGCTTGCTTCCCCGGTCTGCGGAAACCGCGCAAGGATCGCGCGGCGGATGCTGGGCAGGTCGAGACCGGCCATGCTGAGCACTTCCTCGCGGCTGCCGTGTTCCAGATAGACGTCCGGCAGGCCGAGGTGGAGGATGGGTTTGACGATGCCGTGCGCGGCGAGGCATTCGGCCACGGCGGAACCCGCGCCGCCGGCGACGGCATTGTCTTCCAGCGTGACGAAGGCGTCGTGGGTCCTGGCGAGCTCCAGGATCAATGCTTCGTCCAACGGCTTCACGAAGCGCATGTTGACCAGGGTGGCGCCCAGTTCGGCGGCAATTTCCGTGGCCGGCGAGAGCATCGCGCCGAAGCTCAGCAGGGCGAGGCCGTGGCCGCGGCGGCGCAGTTCCGCCTTGCCGATCGGCAGGGTGTCGAGCTGTGGCTGCACGGCGATGCCGGGGCCGGTGCCGCGCGGGTAGCGGATCGCGGCAGGACCGGTGTACTGGAAGCCGGTGCTCAGCATCATGCGGCATTCGTTCTCGTCGGCCGGCGCCATGATCACCATGTTCGGCAGGCAGCGCAGATAGGAGAGATCGAAGCTGCCCGCATGCGTGGCGCCGTCGGGACCGACCACGCCGGCGCGGTCGATGGCGAAGGTGACGTCGAGGTTCTGCAGCGCCACGTCGTGGATGGCCTGGTCGTAGGCGCGCTGCAGGAAAGTGGAGTAGATCGCCACCACCGGCTTGGCGCCTTCGCAGGCCATGCCCGCGGCCAGCGTCACGGCGTGCTGCTCGGCGATCGCCACGTCGAAATAGCGCTCGGGGTATTCCTTCGAGAAGCGCACCAGGCCCGAGCCTTCGCGCATCGCGGGCGTGATGCCCAGCAGGCGTTCGTCCGCGGCGGCCTGGTCGCACAGCCAGTCGCTGAAGATGTCGGTGTAGGTGGGCTTGGCCGGTGCATTCTTCTTCACCAGGCCGGCCTGCGGATCGAACGGGCCCACCGCGTGGTATTCGATCTGCGCCTGTTCCGCGGGGGCGTAGCCCTTGCCCTTGGTGGTGACCACGTGCAGCAGCTGCGGACCGGACAGGTTCTTCACCGTGCGCAGTGCAGCCAGCAGTTGCGGGATGTTGTGGCCGTCGATCGGGCCGGTGTAGTGGAAGCCCAGTTCCTCGAACAGCGTGGAGGGCACGAACATGCCCTTGGCGTGTTCCTCCCAGCGCTTGAAGAAGCGGCCGGCGAACGACTGCTTGGGGATCGCGCGCTTGGCGCGTTCGCGCATGGCATTGAGCCGGCGGCTGGCCAGCGCGCGCGACATCATCTTGGTCATCGCGCCCACGTTCTCGCTGATCGACATGCCGTTGTCGTTGAACACCACCAGCATGTCGGGTTCCACGTCGCCGCCGTGGTTGAGCGCCTCGAACGCCATGCCGGCCGTCATCGCGCCGTCGCCGATCACGGCCACGAACTTGCGCGGATCGCCCTTGCGCTGCGCGGCGATGGCCATGCCCAGCGCGGCGGAAATCGAAGTGGACGAATGGCCTACGCCGAAGGTGTCGTATTCGCTTTCCTCGCGGCGCGGGAACGGCGCGAGGCCGTCCTTCTTCTTGATCGTGGTGATGCGGCCGCGGCGGCCGGTGAGGATCTTGTGCGGGTAGCACTGGTGGCCCACGTCCCATACCAGGCGGTCGGTGGGCGTGTCGAACACGTGGTGCAGCGCCACGGTCAGTTCCACCACGCCCAGGCCCGCGCCGAAGTGGCCGCCGGAGCTGGCCACCGCCTCGATCAGGTACTGGCGCAGCTCGTCGGCGACGGCCGGCAGTTCCTCGTCGGGAACGCGGCGCAGATCGGCCGGCGACTCGATGGCCGCCAGGTGGGGGTAGCGTGCAGGATCTTTCATCCGCCTATTGTTGGCCCGACGGCGGGGCAGGGCAAGGGCGAAGGCCTGGCCCCGAGGTGGCGGTTCAGCTCATCGCCCGCCGCCGATCACGCGGCAGGTGGCTGACCAGGAAGTCCATCTGGTCGCTCAGGATGTTGCGGTTGGAGAGGATCAGGTGCTCCACCCAGCTCGGCCGGTAGGGCACGGCCAGCAGCGGCATGTGGGCCTGCTGCGGGGTGCGGTTGCTCTTCCTGAGGTTGCAGGCCACGCAGGCGCAGACCACGTTCTCCCATTCGTCGCGGCCGCCCTTGGATACCGGCTGCACGTGGTCGCGGGTCAGTTCGCCGCGGCTGAAATGCTGGCCGCAGTACAGGCACAGGTGGCGGTCGCGGGCGAACAGTGCGGTGTTGGTGAGCGCCGGCGCGGGATCGACCGCGTGTTCCTGGCAATGGCCGGTGCTGGCGATGATGGGGTGCAGGTCGAGCTGGCTCTGCACGCCCAGCGCGCGGTTGTGGCCGCCGTGCACGGTGAGGCAGGGGTCGCCCAGTGTCCACGCCACCGCGTCGCGCACGTAGAGGCACGCGGCGTCCTGCCAGCTGATCCAGTCAAGGATGCGACCGGCGGCGTCCAGCGACAGCACACGGGTCGAATTCAGGTCGGCCCGGTTGGCGACTTCCCTCAGCATGCGGTTCGTCCTTCCTCGCGAGAAAGAGCGTGCAACCATGCAACGGTGCTCGGATGCGCCGCAGCATAGAACAGATTCATGACAAAACACATGCGAAAGGCTTTGCGCTCAAGCAGATAGCCCAGGCTCCAGGGGGTTCGCGGGCAGGCCCGAGCGCTGATATAGTGGTCGTTCATCTGTAGACCCGACGCCGGGTTTGGGAGGGGAAGCCGCTAGTGGCAGCCCCGGCACGGCGGGGCAGAGGTAAAGACGTGGCTGAAGTTCTTTTCTACGAGCGCCCTGTGCCGCTCAACCGTACCGCCCACAAGGATCTGCGCCTGAAGCCGATCCCGAACATGAAGTTCGCGCTGGACGTCCATTCCGTGCCGCTCACCGGCGTGGAATTCGGTCTGGCCGCGCGCGACATGCCCATCGTGTTCGCCGGCAACGACATGGCCTCGGCCGGTCCGGTGGCCTTGCTGGGCCTGCGCCAGAACGAGAACCTGTTCGTGAACGTTGACGGCCAGTGGCGAGAGGACGCCTACGTCCCGGCCTTCGTGCGCCGCTACCCGTTCGTGCTGGCCGAAAAGCCGGTCGGCCAGGAAGGCGATGACTTCGCCGTGTTCCTCGACGAAGGTTACGAGGGCTTCAACACCGACGAAGGCGACCGCCTGTTCAACGAAGACGGTACCGACACCGAAATGCTGTCCCGCGCCGTGGGCTTCCTCGGCGAGTTCCAGCAGCACGTGGCGCGTACCCGCTGGTTCATGGACCAGCTGCGCAAGCACGACCTGCTGGAGCCGCGCAACATCAGCATGCGCAAGGGCACGCCGGACGGCCAGGGCGGCAACGTCATCAACCTCAACGGCCTGTACGTGGTCAACGAGGAAAAGCTGCGCCAGCTCGACGAAAAGACCGCGCAGGAATTCCTGCGCGAAGGCGTCGCCGGCTGGATCTATGCCCACCTGATCTCGATGAACAACCTCGACCGCCTCGGCCAGCGCCTGGGCGAGCGCGAGGAAGGCGAGACGGGCGCGGTCCGCAACTGAAGTCGTCCGGGCGCTTACGCCTGGATTGAAAGCGCCGCGACGGGTGACTGTCGCGGCGCTTTTTTATTCCCGGCTTGACTGCCGCCGCCGGAGTTCCGGCGGCCCCATCGCGGGTGAGGCGCCGGAAGGCGTCCCGAGGAAATGCCGGCCGTGTCTCCGGCTCAGCTCAGGTTGTACGCCCGCTCCTCGTGCTCGGCGAGATCCAGACCCATCTGCTCCTGTTCCGCGTCCACGCGCAGGCCCAGCGTGCGGTCGAGCAGCTTCAGTATCGCGAAGCTCAGCAGCGCGCTCCACACGATGGTGAAGCCCACGCCCTTGGCCTGTACCCACAACTGCAGCAGCGGCGACGTCACGGTGCCGAAGCCGCCGAGCGCGCGGGCGGCGAACGGGCCGGTGAGCAGAGCGCCGACGATGCCGGCGATGGCATGCACGCCGAACACGTCCAGCGTGTCGTCGTAGCCCAGCCGGTGCTTGAGCCGGGTGGCGGTGAAGAAGCAGATGCCGCCGGCGGCGAGGCCGATCAGCAGCGCGCCGCCCGGACCGCAGGTGCCGGCGGCAGGTGTCACGGCGACCAGTCCGGCCACCGCGCCGGAGGCGATGCCCAGCACGCTGGCGCGCTTGTGGATGGCCCATTCCACCGCTGTCCAGCCGATGGCGGCGGCGGCGGCGGCGATCTGCGTCACCAGCATCGCCATGCCGGCGCTGCCGTTGGCGGCCACGGCGGAACCGGCGTTGAAGCCGAACCAGCCCAGCCACAGCAGGCTGGCGCCGATCACGGTGTAGCCGAGGTTGTGCGGCGGCATGTGCGTATGCGGCCAGCCGCGGCGCTTGCCGATCACCAGGCAGGCGACCAGGCCGGCGATGCCGGCGTTGATGTGCACCACGGTGCCGCCGGCGAAATCGAGCACGCCCATGTCGCCCAGCAGCGAGCCGGGGCCGCTCCACACCATGTGCGCCATCGGCAGATAGACGAGGGTGAGCCACAGGGCGCTGAACCACAGCATGGCGCTGAACTTCATGCGCTCGGCGAAGGCGCCGATGATGAGCACCGGGGTGATCACGGCGAAGGTGAGCTGGAACATCACGAACACGCTTTCCGGCACGGTCTGGTAGCGCGTGTCGGGCGTGAGCCCGGCCAGCATCGCGCGGTCCAGTCCGCCGATGACGGAATGCCAGTTCGTGGCGCCGGCCTGCATACCCGTCGTGCTGAAGGCCAGCGAATAGCCGTAGAGCACCCAAAGCACAGTGACCAGAGCGGTGATGGCAAGACACTGCATCATCACCGAGAGCAGGTTCTTGGCGCGCACCATGCCGCCGTAGAACAGCGCGGCACCGGGTATGGTCATCATCAGCACCAGCATGGACGCAGTGAGCATCCAGGCCGTGTCGCCGCTGTCCGCGTGCGGCGCGCCCTGGGCGAAGGCGGGGGCGGCGAACAGGCCGGCCGCACATAGCGCGACGAGCAGGCGAACTTGCCGCTTTCCGGATCCCGTCGCCCCAATCCCGAACGCCTGCTTCTCAAAGCGCATCATCGTCCACCTCCTGCGTGCGGATGCGGATCGCCTGTTCCAGCGGGCGCACGAAGATCTTGCCGTCGCCCACCTTGCCGGTGCGCGCGGCGCCGGCGATGGCCTCGATCACGCGGTCGAGCTGCGTGTCGCTCACCGCCACCTCGATCTTGAGCTTGGGCAGGAAATCCACCACGTATTCGGCGCCCCGATACAGCTCGGTGTGGCCGTGCTGGCGGCCGAAGCCCTTGACCTCGGTGACGGTCATGCCGTGCACCCCGGTTTCGGCCAGCGCTTCGCGCACTTCGTCCAGTTTGAACGGCTTGATGATGGCGGTGATCCAGTACATGCAGCAGCTCCGCGGCGGGTCCGCCTTGTGCTCAGCAGGATGCGTGCCAGCGCGGTGCCCCGCATCGCATGGCCATTTGGACGGCCAAACGTCGCGTTTTCAGGCGAAGCTGGTGCAGCCCGTGCCCGCTGTTGGTGCAACGGCCGCGTTTGACCGGATCGCGCATAATCAGTACCATTTTGGTCTGGATTTGGACCTTTACTTCCCCGCGCCCCAGTCATGCTTCGTGTCAGCCGACTCACGGATTACGCCGCAGTGGTGATGACCTGCATCGCCGCGCATTCGGACGACGTGCTGAGCACGGCGCAGATCGCCGACGAGACGCACCTGGAACTGCCCACGGTGAGCAAGCTGCTGAAGTCGCTGGGCCATGCCGGGCTGGTGGAATCCTTCCGCGGCGTCAACGGCGGCTACCGGCTGGCGCGGCCGGCCGGCGCCATCACGCTGGCCGAGATCGTCGAGGCGATGGAAGGACCCATCGGCATGACCGAATGCGGCGTCGTTGCGGAAGGCCACTGTGGGCGCGAGGCGCAGTGTGGCGTGCGTGGCAGCTGGCAGCGCATCAGCAGCGTGCTCGACAACGCGCTGCGCGCGGTGAGTCTGGCCGACATGCTGCGCCCGGCGCCGCGTCGCCACGAAGTGATGGTCGACATCAGCACCCTGAAAGGCAGGACCACGGCATGAGCAGCGAATCCACCGACACCGCCACCACCGCGTTGCGCGACAACGCCGAGGTCGCCGAGGCGCTGGGCCGCAACTACAGCGCCGGCTTCGTCACCGAGATCGAGATGACCGGCCTGCCGCCGGGGCTGGACGAGGAGACGATCCGCCAGCTTTCCGCGATCAAGCGCGAGCCGGAGTGGATGACCGAGTGGCGTCTCGCCGCGTACCGCCACTGGCTGACCATGCCGCAGCCCGACTGGGCGAAGCTCAAGATCGACCCGATCGACTACCAGGCGCTGAGCTACTACGCCGCGCCCAAGGCCAAGCCGAAGTCGCTGGACGAGGTCGATCCCGCGCTGCTGGAAACCTACGAGAAGCTGGGCGTGCCGCTGCACGAGCGCGCCGCGCTGGCCGGCGTGGCGGTGGACGCCGTGTTCGATTCCGTGTCGGTGGGCACCACCTTCCGCAAGAAGCTGGCCGAGGCCGGCGTGATCTTCTGCTCGATGAGCGAGGCGATACGCGAGTACCCGGAGCTGGTGCAGCAGTATCTCGGCAGCGTGGTGCCCACGGGCGACAATTTCTTCGCCGCGCTGAATTCGGCGGTGTTCTCCGACGGCAGCTTCGTGTTCATCCCCAAGGGCGTGCGCTGCCCGATGGAGCTGTCCACCTACTTCCGCATCAACGCGCAGAACACCGGTCAGTTCGAACGCACGCTGATCGTCGCCGAGGAAGGCTCGCATGTCTCCTACCTCGAAGGCTGCACCGCGCCCAAGCGCGACGAGAACCAACTGCATGCCGCGGTGGTGGAGCTGGTCGCGCTGGAGAAGGCGCAGATCAAGTACTCCACCGTGCAGAACTGGTACCCCGGCGACGAGAACGGCGTCGGCGGCATCTACAACTTCGTGACCAAGCGCGGCGACTGCCGCGGCGCGGATTCCAAGATCAGCTGGACGCAGGTGGAAACCGGTTCGGCGATCACCTGGAAGTACCCCAGCGTGGTGCTGCGCGGCGACCGCTCGGTGGGCGAATTCCATTCGGTGGCGCTCACCCATCACCGCCAGCAGGCCGACACCGGCACCAAGATGATCCACATCGGCCGCGACACCAAGTCGAAGATCGTCTCCAAGGGCATCAGCGCCGGCCGCAGCAGCAACAGCTATCGCGGCCTGGTGAAGGTGGAGAAGGGCGCCGAGGGTGCGCGCAACTACACGCAGTGCGATTCGCTCTTGATCGGCAAGCAGTGCGGCGCGCATACCTTCCCGTACATGGAAGTGAAGAACCCCAGCGCCATCGTCGAGCACGAGGCCACCACCTCGAAGATCTCCGACGACCAGCTGTTCTACTGTCGCAGCCGCGGCATCGGCGAGGAAGACGCCGTGTCGCTGATCGTGGACGGCTTCTGCAAGCAGGTGTTCCGCGAACTGCCGATGGAATTCGCGGTAGAGGCGAAGAAGCTGCTCGAAGTCTCGCTGGAAGGGGCGGTGGGATGAGCGTCGCCCGCAGCGCGCACTGGGACACGGTGTACCGCGAGAAGCCGGAGGGCCAGACCAGCTGGTTCCGCCCGCATCTCGACGAGTCGCTGCGCCTGATCGATGCGCTGGAAACGCCGCGCGACGAGCCGGTGCTGGACGTGGGCGGCGGCCGTTCCACTCTGGTCGACGATCTGCTGGCGCGCGGTTACACGGACATCAGCGTGCTCGATATCTCGGCCGTCGCCATGGCCGAATCGAAGCAGCGGCTCGGCGCGCGGGCGCATTCGGTGCATTGGCTGGTTGGCGATGTCCTTGACCTGGCCTTGCCTGCAGCGCATGTCGCGTTGTGGCACGACCGCGCGGTATTCCATTTCCTCACCGATGCCGACGAACGCGCGCGTTACGTCGCGGCTGCGATGCATGCGGTGAAGGCGGGTGGCCACCTGATCGTCGGCACGTTCGCAGCCGATGGTCCGGAGCGTTGCAGCGGTCTTGCCGTGGCGCGCTACGACACGTCCGCGCTGGCCGCCATTTTCGCGCCGGGCTTCCGGCGGGTTTCCCACAGCCGCGACGTGCATCGCACGCCGTCCGGCAACGAACAGGCTTTCACCTACGTCGTGCTGCAGCGCTGCGGCGATGGCGAGGTCGCATGACTTTGTCGGGCGAAGGCCCGGTATTTACGGTCGATTCGAGGTAATGACTCCATGAAACCCTTTTCCATCCTGCTGCTGGTCGCCGCGGTCGCCGCGCTTGCCGGCTGCTCCCAGATCAAGCACACCGACCCGGTCGCGCCGCAGATCACCGGCACGGTCACCCGCGCCGGCGTGCCGGTGGCGGGCGCGCACGTGCAGCTGGTCGAAGCGTTCGACGACGCCGGCACGCCGCTGCCCGACGCAGAGAAGGACGAGGCGCTGACGGACGCCCAAGGCCACTTCACCGTGGGCCCGCTCTACCGCAAGGCGAAACGGGTAGATCTGCACACCGTGCCGTGGGGCCTGCGCATCTCGGCCGACAACAAGACATGGCATGCCGGCTGGTTGTCGGACTCGGCCCTGCTGGGCGTGGTGCCGAAGGCGCCGGTATCCGCCATGTGCGATCTCGCGGTGGACAGCAAGACCAGCGCGATCGCCGGCGACCTCCAGGCCATGGGCAAGGGCCCGTGCATCCTGCAACTGATCGAGAAGACCAAGCGATGAGCATGCTCCGCATCGAAAACCTGCACGCCCGCGTCGAGGGCAAGGAAATCCTCAAGGGCCTCACGCTCACTGTGAATCCCGGCGAGGTGCACGCCATCATGGGCCCGAACGGCGCGGGCAAGTCCACGCTGGGCAACGTGCTCTCCGGCCGCGAGGGCTACGAAGTCACCGCGGGTTCGGTCGTGTTCAACGGCGCCGACCTGCTGGCGTTGGAGCCCGAGGAGCGTGCCGCCGCCGGCGTCTTCCTCGCGTTCCAGTACCCGGTGGAGATTCCGGGCGTCAACAACACCTACTTCCTGCGCGCGGCCCTCAATGCGCAGCGCAAGGCGCGCGGCGAGCCGGAACTCGATTCCATGCAGTTCCTCAAGCTGGTGCGCGAGAAACTCAAGGTGATGCAGATCTCTGACGAGCTGCTGCACCGCGCGGTGAACGAGGGCTTCAGCGGCGGCGAGAAGAAACGCAACGAGATCTTCCAGATGGCGGTGCTGGAACCGAAGCTGGCGATCCTCGACGAGACCGACTCGGGCCTGGACATCGATGCGCTGAAGCAGGTGGCGCAGGGCGTCAACGCGCAGCGTTCGCCCGAGCGCTCCTTCCTCGTCGTCACTCATTACCAGCGCCTGCTCGACTACATCGAGCCGGACTTCGTGCACGTGCTGGCCGACGGCCGCATCGTGGAAAGCGGCGACAAGACGCTGGCGCTGAAGCTGGAAGAACACGGCTACGCCTGGGTGCGCGAGCACGGCGAACCGGCGGGCGCGTCGGCATGAGCCAGGCGTCGCCCTTCGTCGATGCATCGAGCGCGGCCCCGCTGCCGGCCAGCGGCATTGCGTGGCTGGATGCCTCGCGCCGCGAACAGCTCGATGCCTTCGTTGCCGCCGGCTTGCCCGACACGCGCATGGAAGCCTGGAAGTACACCGCGCTGCGTGCGCTGGGCCAGCGCCGCTTCGCTGCTGGCGATGCGCAGGCTTCGGCTCGCGCGGTCGATCCGGCTGCGTTTGCCTTGCCTGGCGTGGACGGGCCGCGGCTGGTCTTCGTCAACGGCGCCTTCCGCGCCGACCTATCCGCACTGAATGCGCTGCCTGCCGGCCTGACGCTGCAACCGCTATCGCAGGCTTTGCGGCAGGATGCCGAGCCGTTGCGCTTCGTGCTTTCCAGGAATGAGGCGGAACAAGGCGACGCCTTCATGCACCTCAACGCGGCGCTGTCTGACGATGGCGTGGTGTTGAAACTGGCGCCCGGCGCGAAACCGGCCGCGCCGGTCCATCTCGTATTTCTAGGCGCGCCGGCCGAAGGCGATCTGTCCTGGCATTTGCGCAACATCATCGAGCTGGGCGAGGGCGCCGAGCTGTCGCTGGTGGAGCACCACGTCGCCAGCGGCGAGCAGCAGCATCTGGGCACGCTGTCGAACGACATCGCATTGCGCGACGGATCGGTGCTGCGGCATGTATCGCTGCAGCAGGCGGCCATCGGCAGCAGCCTGATCCGGCGCAGCAGGCTGCATCTGGGCCAGCGCGCGCAGGCCACATCGCACGTGCTGGAGCTGGGCGGCGCCTTGGTGCGCCACGACCTGCGTGCCGAATTGACGGGCGACGGCGCACGCTTCGTCACGCGCGGCGTGTTCATGCCGCGCGGCCGCCAGCACATCGATACGCAGCTGGCGATACGTCACCAGGCCTTGAACACGACGTCGGATTCCGTCTGGCGCGGCGTGGCCGACCAGCGGGCGCGCGGCGTGTTCCGCGGCGCGATCCTGGTGGCGCCGGGCGCCGACGGCAGCGACGCCAGCCTCAGCAACAAGAACCTGCTGCTGTCGCCGAACGCCGAGATCGACACCAAACCGGAGCTGGAAATCCATGCCGACGAGGTGAAGGCCGCGCATGGCGCCACCGTAGGCCAGCTCGACGAGCGCTCGCTGTTCTACCTGCGCTCGCGCGGTATTCCCCAGACCGAAGCGCGCGCGCTGCTTACCGCCGCGTTCTGCCGCGCGGTGCTGGACGACTTGCCGAGCGCGCCGTTGCGCGAGCATCTGGCTGCATTGCTGGCGGTCGAATTGCCGGCATAACCCACAGCACTCCACCCCGGTTCTCTCCTGCGGGCAGGGGGATGAAGTCACTTGGGAAACTATCGACGATGAACGCACGAACCGCCACGTCCACTTTCGACATCCAGCGCATCCGCGCGGATTTCCCGTTGCTCGCGCGCACGGTGCACGGCAAGCCGCTGGTGTATTTCGACAATGCCAACACCAGCCAGAAGCCGCTGGCGGTGATCGAGGCGGTGGATCGCCATTACCGCGAACACAACGCCAACGTGTCGCGTGCCGTACACCTGTTGGGTGAGGAAGCCACTTCGGCTTACGAGGGCGCGCGCGACGCGCTCGCCCGTTTCATCCACGCGTCTTCGCGCGACGAGATGGTGCTCACCTCGGGCACCACGCAGGCGGCCAACCTGGTGGCCTACAGCTTCGTGCTGCCCAGGCTCAAGGCCGGCGATGCCATCCTCACCACCACGATGGAGCACCACGCCAACATCGTGCCGTGGCAGATCGTGGCGGCGCGCGCCGGCGCCACGGTGAAGGCGGCGCCGATCGACGAGCGCGGCGAGCTGATCGTGGAGAAGTTCGTCGAACTGCTCACGCCCGAGGTGAAGCTGGCCTGCGTGACCCACGTCTCCAACGTGCTGGGCACGGTGAACCCGGTACGCGAACTGGCGAAGGCCTGCCGCGAGCGCGGCATCCCGCTGTTCGTGGACGGCTCGCAGGCGATGCCGCACCGCCCGGTGGACGTGCAGGCGCTGGGCTGCGATTTCTACGCGCTTACCGGCCACAAGATGCTGGCGCCCACCGGTACCGGCGCGCTGTGGGCGAAGAAGGAGCACCTGGAGTCCATGCCGCCGTTCTTCGGCGGCGGCGAGATGATCCGCGAGGTGAAGTTCTCCGGCACCACCTTCGCCGCACCGCCGCACCGCTTCGAGGCGGGCACGCCGAACATCGCCGGTTTCGCCGGCGTGGGCGCGGCGATCGGCTATGTCGAATCGCTGGGCTTCGACGCCATCCGCGCGCACGAGCGCGCCTTGCTCGAGCATGCCACCGCGCAGTTGCGCGAGATCCCGGGCCTGCGCCTCGTCGGCGAGGCGCCGAACAAGGAGCCGGTGATCTCCTTCCTGGTCGAAGGCGCGCAGGCCACCGACCTCGCCACGCTGCTGGACCTGGAAGGCGTGGCGGTGCGCTCCGGCCATCATTGCGCGCATCCGCTGATGCAGTTCTACGGCGTGCCGGCCACGCTGCGCGCCTCGCTGGCGTTCTACAACACGCACGAGGAAGTCGACGCCTTCGTGGCGGCCTTGCTCAAGGTGCGCCGGTTGCTCCGCTGAAAGGGTCACGATGCTCGCCTTCCTCCCCGCCCTGATCCGCGTGCCGCTGGTACTGCTGCTGCTCGCGCTCAACGTGCTGGTGCACGTGCTGCCGCTGTTCGCGCTCACCCTGCTGAAGCTGGTGGTGCCGGTGGCGGCATGGCGGCGCCTCTGCTCGCGCCTACTGGTGGCGATCGCGGAGAGCTGGATCGGCGCGAACAACCTGCTGTTCGCGCTGTTCACGCGCATCCACTGGCAGGTGGACGGGCTGGAAGGCCTGCGCCGCGACGCCAACTACCTGGTGCTGGCCAATCACCAGAGCTGGGTGGATATCCCGGTGCTGCAGAAACTGCTGAACCGACGCATTCCGTTCCTGCGCTTCTTCCTCAAGAGCCAGCTGATCTGGGTGCCGCTGATGGGACCGGCGTGGTGGGCGCTGGATTTCCCGTTCATGAAGCGTTACTCCAAGGAAACGCTGGCCAGGCATCCGGAGTTGGCGGGCCGCGACATGGAGGCCACCCGCCGGGCCTGCGCCAAGTTCCGCCAGTTGCCGGTGTCGGTGATGAACTTCGTGGAAGGCACGCGCTTCACGCCGGCCAAGCACGATGCGCAGGGTTCGCCGTACCGCCACCTGCTGAAGCCGCGTGCGGGTGGCGTGGCCTTCGTGCTGGATGCGATGGGCGAGGGGCTGGACGCCATCCTGGACGTCGCCATCGCCTACCCGGGCGGCCCGTGCAGCATGATGGACCTGGTCACCGGGCGTCTGCGCGAAGTGCGGGTGAGCTTGCGCGAGCAGGCTATTCCCCGCGAATTGCGCGGGGATTACGAAGGCGACGCCGCGTTCCGCCAGCGCTTCCAGGCCTGGGTCAATGCGCTCTGGCGCGAACAGGACGTGCGGATGGCAGGGCTGCTTGAAGCGCCTTTCCGGCTTGCAGATGACTGAATACTGTATGAGATGGCAGAATCCGCGCCGTCCGCCTGCGCATGGTGGCGCGGTAAACTAGGAGCCGGAGCGGTCAGGCAGACGGCGATGGGGGTGGTGGATGACGCTGGAGCGGTGCAGACCATGAGTGAGGCGAAGCTCGCATCGACGGGACCGGGCGGTATGCGCGGTACGGGCGTGCTGCAGGCCATTGCGCGCATGTCGTCCACGCGGACGAACTACTGGGTGGGACATGCCGCCGACTTCCTGGTCAGCTTCGTGCTGCTCGGTACGGCGTACTGGCTGGGCCACGGCCATTCGGCTCTGGTGTCCGTGCTGGTCTTCCTGCTCGGCCTCCTCATCTTCAGTTTCATCGAATACGCTTTCCACCGCTGGCTGTTCCACGGCCCTGTGCGGTTGTTCGAGCACGGACACACGATCCATCACGAGCAGCCCCTGGGCTACGACTCGCTGCCGTTCTTCTTCCCGCCGGCCGTGGTGCTGCTGCTCGCAGCGGCGCTGGCGCTGGTGCTGCCTACGGCGATGGCCTTGCTGCTCACCGGCGCGATCGCGCTGGGTTATGCGCTGTATGGCTTCAGCCACATGATCATCCACCGCCGCGGCCGCTTCAATCATCCGCTGGCACGCAAGTGGGCGGCGGTGCACCACGTGCACCACTTCCATTCCGACAAGAACTACGGCGTCACCTCGCCACTGTGGGATTTCCTGCTGGGCACGTGGTACGTGTCGAAGAGCAAGGTGCGGTGATCTTGGGGTGATCTTTGCGATCGCCTCCGATCGCGAAGGTCAAACGGACGGCCATTCATAGCCGCGCTTTTCAGAGAAGCACGCTTTCCAGGCGCAGCTTGAGGCGATTGCTCAACCCAGCGGCAGGCCGCGCAGGTCCGTGCCGTCGGCGTCCACGCGCAGCACCGATCCCTGTTCGTACCAGTCGCCCAGCACGATGCGCTCGGCGGGGCGGCCGTCGAGGTCGAAACGGTGGATCGCCGGACGATGGGTGTGGCCGTGGATCAGCCGCGTCACGCCGGCCTTGCGCATGGCTTCCGCCACGGCACCCGCGTCGACATCCATGATGGTTTCCATCGAAGCGCCGGTATGTGCGCGGCTTTCCGCGCGCGACTTGGCGGCGAAGGCGCGACGCGCCTCCAGCGGCATGGCAAGGATCTGCGCCTTCCACTCCGGCGTGCGCACCTGCTTGCGCACCGTCTGGTAGGCCACGTCGGCGGTGCACAGGATGTCGCCGTGCATCAGCAGGGTGGGGCGCCCGTACAAGGTGTGCACGGTGCCGTCTTCGAGCAGCTCGAAACCGGCGCGGCGGGCGAAATCCTCGCCCAGCAGGAAATCGCGGTTGCCGACCATGAAGTACACCGGCACGCCGGCTTCGCGCACCGCACGGGTGGCGGCTGCGATGCGCTGCGGCAGCTCCGCGTCGTCGTCGTCGCCGACCCAGGCCTCGACCAGGTCGCCGAGGATGTAGAGCGCATC
Organism: Rhodanobacter sp. DHG33; assembly: GCF_014843005.1. Classification (GTDB taxonomy): domain Bacteria; phylum Pseudomonadota; class Gammaproteobacteria; order Xanthomonadales; family Rhodanobacteraceae; genus Rhodanobacter_A. The sequence goes on from NZ_JACYXM010000002.1 coordinate 94,861, forward strand.
GGCGCGGCGCACTTCGTCGCTGGCCAGATAGCGCTCGAACAGTTCGGTGATGTGCGGACGGCTGTCGTCCAGGTGCAGGTCGGCGATGAACAGGCTGGCCATGCGGTCAGTGCCCCTTGGCCTGCCTGGCCGTGCTGGACGCGGCGGCGGGCGCGGCTTCGCCCACCACCTGCGCGCCTTCGATCACCACCAGCGGGTTGGGCACGTCGGCCGTGAACGGGCCGATGCCGTGGGTGGGGGTGGCGGCGATCTTGTCCACCACGTCCATGCCTTTGACGACCTTGCCGAACACCGCGTAACCCCAGGTGAGGCCGCTCTGGTTGCCAGCGAAATCCAGCCGGCGGTCGTCCACCAGGTTGATGAAGAACTGCGAGGTGCCCGAATTCGGATCGGCGCCGCGCGCCACCGCCACGGTGCCGCGCAGGTTGGAGAGACCGTTGTCCGCTTCGCTGGTGATGGCCGGGCGCGTGCGCTTGGGCTGCAGGTCGCGCGTGTATAGGCCACCTTGGACCAGGTAGCCGGGGATGGCGCGGTGGAACACCGTGCCGGCATAGAAGCCGTCGTGCACGTACTGCAGGAAGTTCGCCACGCTCTTGGGCGCCTTGTTCGGGAACAGTTCCAGCGTGATGTCGCCCTGCGAAGTGTGCAGCACCACCTGGGGATCGGTCGCGGAGTCCTGTGCCCACGATGCAGGTGCGAACAGGGCGGCGGACAGGAGCAGCAGGGCGAGCTTGGGCTTGGGCATCGAGGCAGGCCGTTCGAAGTATCCGCGCATGATACGCGGCCACGCCGGCGGGTGTGCCTTTTGAATTCAGTAGACGTTATTGAAGAGCGTGGCACGGGATGGCCGCCCGTTCGATGCCCGTGACCGGAAAACTGCGGGCATCAGGTCGTCGACAGTTCCAGCTCCAGGCCCAGCTCGGCCATGGGCGACACTTCCTGCTGCAGGTCAGCCTCGCTGAGCGGGTGCTGTTCCAGCCATGCGGTGGGCAGGGTGAGGCGCAACCGCTGGCGCGTCGCGTCCAGTTTCATCGGTGGCAGCGACTCGGCGCGGCGGCCGCGGCGGAAAAGCACGGCGAGACGCAGCAAGGCGGTGGTGTAGCGTGCGAGCTGGCGGTAGCGCTGCGGCATCGCGGCGAGCACCGTCTTGTCCGGCTTGCGCCGGTGCATCTCGACCACGGCGGCGAGCAGTTGCTGCTCCTGCCGCGAGAAGCCCGCGAGATCGGCGTGGCGCAGGATGTAAGCGCCGTGGTGATGGTGCTGGCTGTGCGCGATGGCGAGGCCGATTTCGTGCACGCGCGCGGCCCACGACAGCCATTCGCGCGCCTCGCCGTCGAGCTTCCATGCCTTGGCGGCCTGATCGAACAGCTGCAGCGCGGTGGATTCCACGCGCCGCGCCTGCGCGCGGTCCACGCCGTAGCGGGTGGCCAGCGCGTCGATGCTGCCGGTGCGCGGGTCGCTGCCCACGGCGCGGCCGAGCAGGTCCCACATCAGGCCTTCGCGCATCGAGCTTTCGCACACGCGCATGCGCGCGATTTCCAGTGCCTCGAACGCGGCCTCGAAGATCACCACCGCGCCGGCGAGCACCGGTGTGCGTTCCTCGGCCAGGCCGGGCAGCTTCAACGTGGCGATCGAGCCCTGGGCGAGGATGGCGTCGCGTAGGCCGGCCAGCGACGCGGGCGTGATGCCGTCGTCGCTGAGTTTCATCGCCTGGACCACCGCGCCGATGGCCTTGGCGCTGCCGGACGAGCCGAACGCCTCCTGCCAGCCGGATTCGCGATAGTCCTCGGCGAACTGCTGCAGCAGCACGCCGATCTCGCCGCGCGCGCGCTGCCAGCGCTTGCGGTTGAGCTTGCCGCCGGGGAAGAAGCGCAGCGTGGAGGCGATGCAGCCGGCCTGCACGCTCTCGGTGTGCAGCGGCGCGAGACCGCGGCCGATGATGAATTCGGTGCTGCCGCCGCCCACGTCCATCACCAAGCGCGGTTCGCGCGAGGCGGGCAGGTCGTGCGCGGCGCCGAGGAAGATCAGGCGGCCTTCCTCGCGGCCGGAGACGACTTCGATGGGGTGGCCCAGCGCGGCTTCGGCCGCGGCGAGGAAAGCCTGCGGCGCGGCCAGCCGGCGCACCGTGTTGGTGGCCACCGCGCGCACGCGCTGCGAAGGCAGGCCGGCGATGCGCTGGCCGAAACGGGCCAGGCAATCCATCGCGCGGGCGCGGCGGTCGGCGTCCAGCGAGCCGTCGCTGCGCAGGCCGGCGGCCATGCGCACGCTGTCGCGCAAACGGTCGATCACCCGCGGCTCGCCGTGTTCCATGCGCGCCACGATCAGATGGAAGCTGTTCGAGCCCATGTCCACCGCGGCCAGCAGTTCGCCATCGCGGATCGGTGTGTGTTCGGCCTGGCTCAAGCGTGGGCTCCTGGTCGGCGCGGATGAGGCAGCGACATGCATCATGCCGTATTCGCGCGCGGCTTTCCTCGTTCGTGTGCGTCGTGGATCGTAGTGCCGGCGATTCAGCGCGGGCCGTGCGCCGCGGGCGATGCGTTCACCGGTTGCAGCGGCCCCACGTTGACGTGGCCCGTCCAGCCGTCGAACACCTTGGCGGCGGCCTGGTCGATGGCCCTGGTCATCACCTGGACCGGCGGGCATTGCTCCGGATTGTTCGCCATGCTCACGTCGGCCGGCGTCGTGAGTCCCTCCATGCAGTAATGGCCGCCGGGACCGGTCAGGCTGGCCAGCCGGGCCATGCCTTGCTCGTAGCGCTTCTCGGCGCGCACCGCGGCCGTGGCATCGCCGTAGGTGGGGCGCATGCGCGCGAGCAACTGGTCGGCTGCCTGCCGTTCGGCCGAGGTGAGGGAGGCAGCAAGCGTGGCGGATGCGGAGGCGTAGTTCGATTGCGGCCGTTCCGAGGCGAGCGCCAGCCATGCCGCCGCCAGCGGCCGGTTCCGCGGCTGGTGGTCGCCGTCGAGGGCCATGATGCCGAGCACGTACTGCGCGGGCTTGCTGGCCCAGCCCGCAGCCGTGGTGAAGAATTTCTGCGCCTGCGCGTAGTGGTGCAGGCCGTAGCTTTGCGTGGCCAGGCAGTAGTAGTAATCCCCTGGCAGGAACTGTTCTTCGCCGATGGCGCACGCGGCGCTTGCCAGATCGGTGTCGCTCGGCGCCGAGCTGGCGGCAGCGGGGGCTCCGGTAGCGTCGTCGGCAGCCATGGTCATCGAAGGTGCGCCGAAAGCGCCAGCCACGCATGCCGAAAGCGCCAGCATGCGCATCACCTTTCTGCATGAGTCGTACATGTCCGGGCTCTGTCTGGTGGAGTGGTTGGGTCTATCTGTCGACAAGCAGCGCAGTCGAGGAACGGGGCGATGCATGTCCATCTGCCGGCTTACGGACACAGCTTCTGCAACAGCATCTGCTGGGCACTGTACGGGGCTTTCTTGCCAGGCGTGGCACGGGTATAGCGACCGTCGCCGTCGAGCAGCCATGCCTGGGTGTTGTCGGCCAGGCTGCTGGCAAGGGTTTCTTCGTACACGCGCGCGGCCAGGCCGGGATCGCGGATGGGAAAGGCGATTTCGATACGGCGCATCAGGTTGCGTTCCATCCAGTCGGCGCTGGCGCAGTACAGCTCGGGCTGACCGTCGTTGCCGAACCAGTACACGCGGCTGTGCTCCAGGAAGCGGCCCACGATGGAGCGCACGCGGATGCGCTCGGAGATGCCGGGCAGGCCGGGACGCAGCGTGCAGGCACCGCGCACGATCAGGTCGATCTCCACGCCGGCCTGCGAGGCGCGGTAGAGCGCCTCGATCACGTGCGCCTCGTTCAGCGCGTTGAGTTTGGCCACGATGCGCGCGGGGCGGCCGGCGCGGGCCAATTCCGTTTCGCGCTCGATGCGCTCCATCACGCCGGTGTAGAGCGTGAACGGCGAATGCAGCAGGCGCGTGAGCGCGATGCGCGGACCCAGACCGGAGAGCTGCTGGAACACCTTGTGCAGGTCTTCGCCGATCTCGGGGTCGGCAGTCATCAGGCCGATGTCGGTGTAAGTGCGGCTGTTGATCTGGTGATAATTGCCGGTGGAGAGATGTGCGTAGCGGCGCAGCACGTCGCCTTCGCGGCGCACGATCAGCATCATCTTGGCGTGGGTCTTGAAGCCCACCACGCCGTACACCACCTGCACGCCGGCCTCCTGCAGGCGCGTGGCGAGGCGGATGTTGGCCTCCTCGTCGAAGCGCGCGCGCAGTTCGATCACCACGGTGACGTCCTTGCCGTGCCGCGCCGCCTCCACCAGCAGATCCACCAGCGGGGTGTCCTCGCCGGCGCGGTACAGGGTCTGTTTGATCGCCAGCACGTTGGGGTCGGTGCTGGCCTGGCGCAACAGGTCCACCACGGCGGCGAAGCTCTGGTAGGGATGGTGCAGCAGCACGTCGCGCTGGGCGATCTGCTCGAACTTGTCGCGGGTCGCTTCCAGCCCGGGCGGCAGCTGCGGGGTGAAGCGCGGGTACTTCAGCTCGGGGCGGTCCAGCCAGTCGTAGATCAGTCCGGCGCGGATGATGTTGACCGGACCGTCGCAGCGGTAGACGTCGGCCTCTTCCAGCTGGAAGTTGTGGGTGAGCATCGAGGTGATGGACTGCGGACAGTCGTTGGCTATCTCCAGCCGTACCGGCCGTGCGTAGCCGCGTCCCACCAGTTCCTCGCTGAGGGCGAGGGCGAGGTTCTCGACCTCGGCGTCTTCCACCATCAGCTCGCTGTTGCGGGTGACCCGGAACTGGTAGGAGCCGACCACCTTGAAGCCAGGGAACATCAGGTCCACGAAGGCATGCAGCAGCTCGGCGAGGAACACGAAGTGGTCGCCCTCGCCGCACACCTCGGCAGGCACGCGGATGATGCGCGGCAGCGAACGCGGCGCGCGCACCAGCGCCATGTGGCCCTCATGGCCGAAGGCGTCGCGTCCCTTCAGCACCACCGCGATGTTCAGCGTCTTGTTGAGGATGCGCGGGAAGGGGTGCGCCGGGTCCAGCCCCAGCGGCGACAGCACGGGCAGCACCTCGTGCTCGAAATAGCCCTGCAGCCAGCGTTTCTGGCGTGCGCTCCACTGTGTGCGGGTGAGGATGTGGATGCGCTCGGCGTCCAGCTGCGGGCGCAGTTCCTGCTGCCAGATCGCATATTGCTCGGCGACCAGCTCCAGTACGCGGCTGCGGATGCGCGCCAGCAGCTCCGGCGGCGACAGGCCGTCCGGCCCCGGCGCCGCCGAGCCGTAGGCGTGATGGTGCTTGAGCATCGCCACGCGCACCTCGAAGAACTCGTCGAGGTTGTTCGCCACGATGCTCAGGAAGCGCAGCCGTTCCAGCAGCGGCACCGTGGTGTCGCGCGCCATTGCGAGCACGCGGAAGTTGAATTCCAGTGCGGCCAGTTCGCGGCTGAGATAAAGCTCGGGCGCGGCAAGGTCGATGATGGGGGTGGCCGTAGGGCTGTCGGTGCGTCGCATGCGTGCATTCTGGCGCATGCACACCGGTCCATGTGCGATGCGGCGTGCGGCGCTTCAGCTTTCGTCGCGGCTGCGCGTGGCCGAGAGCAGGCGCTCGGGCGCGAAGTAGCAGGAGAAGGTGGAACCGCGGCCCGGCTCGCTTTCGATGCCCAGCCGTGCCTGATGCAGGTTCAGCACGTGCTTGACAATGGACAGCCCCAGCCCGGTGCCGCCCGTGCCGCGCGAGCGGCTGGAGGACACGCGGTAGAAACGCTCGGTGAGGCGGGTGAGGTGGCTGGCGGGAATGCCGTAGCCCGTGTCGGTGACCGAGTAGGTAGCGCCTTCCGAACTGCGCCGCCAGCGGATCGTGATGCTGCCGCCGGCAGGGGTGTAGCGCACCGCGTTGCTGACCAGGTTGGAGAGCGCGCTGTGCAGGTCCTTGGGCGAGCCGAGCAGATCGAGGTCGGCATCGGCCTCCACCGAAACGTGGTGGCGGCCCTGGCTGAGCGCCTCGGCTTCCTTGCGCAGCGTGCCCAGCAGCGGCGCCATCGGCACGCGCTCGTCTTCCACGTGATGCTGGGTTTCCAGCCGGGACAGGGTGAGCAGGTCTTCCACGATCTGGCCCATGCGGCGGGACTGCGCGCGCATCTCGCCCAGCACCGGCGCAAGCGCGGGAGCATCCGCGGGGTCGAGCAGTTCCAGGTAGCCGTGGATCACGGTGAGCGGCGTGCGCAGTTCGTGCGAGACGTTGGCGACGAAGTCGCGGCGCATCTGTTCAAGCCGGGTGACATGGCTGGTGTCGCGTGCCAGCAGCACCTGCTGGCGACGGCCGAACGGCAGCAGGCTGACGCTGATCTGGCTGTCGGGCCGTCCCGGCGCCACGGTGTCGTGCAGCGGCTCGTGCTCTTTCTGCCGCAGCCAGTCGGCGAGTTCCGAGGCCTGCAGGCGCTCTTCCAGCGGCGCGCCGCGATCGTTCGGGGCGCGCAGGCCGAGCAGGTTCTCGGCCGCGTGGTTGAACCAGCGCACCCGCTGGTCCGGGTCCAGCAGCACCACGGCGTCGGGTAGCTGGCTGGCGGTGCGGCGCAGGTCGCGCAGACTGGAGGCGAGGCGTTGGGTGCGCATGACGAGACGGTCGTGTTTCGCGGTGATGGTGGTCGGCGACATGATGTGACGCGTCATGTGACCATCCCGCGACAGCAGCAAGACGATTTCCGCCACAGCGACAAGGGCCACACCCGCGGCGATGTGGTTGCCGGCCAGCCAGCCGAGCAGTGCGCCGGCAAGCAGGCCGGCGAAACAGGCGACAGGTGCTTTCCAGCGAAAGATGATGGACATCGAAGGGCGGATGGTTGGCAGGCTGGGTGTAGAGCTTACAGGCGTGTCCGCTTTTCCACGCCTCTTGTCCCGAATTTCGAGCTTCCTGCCGGAGCCGCCATGCATGCGAAGCGGAGCCCAGGTCGATTTCCGACGGGCTCCAAGGAGTCGGCCTGTCAACGCTCAGTGCGGCTGGCGTATCGCTCCGTTTCGCGGAGCGACGTCGCCGGGAACAATCTTGTCAGACGCTTGCGGAGAAGCGGTAGCCGCTGCCGCGCACGGTCTGCACCATGTCTTCCAGCTTCCACGGTTCCAGCGTCTTGCGCAGGCGGCGGATGTGCACGTCCACGGTGCGCTCCTCCACGTACACGCTGCCGCCCCATACGTGGTCGAGCAGTTGCGCGCGCGAGTACACGCGCTCGGCGTGGGTCATGAAGAAATGCAGCAGGCGGTATTCGGTGGGGCCGATGGTCACCGGCTCCTCGCCGGCGAACACGCGGTGGGCAGGGCCGTCGATGCGCAGCCGACCCAGTTCGACCACGCCGTCGCCGTCGTCGCCGTGGGTACGGCGCAGCACCGCCTTGATCCGCGCGATGAGCTCGCGGGTGGAGAAGGGCTTGACCACGTAGTCGTCCACGCCGGCTTCCAGGCCGTTGACGCGATCCATCTCTTCGCCGCGCGCGGTGAGCATGATGATGGGGATCTCGCGGCTCAGCTCTTCCTTGCGCAGACGGCGGGCCAGCTCGAGTCCGCTCATGCCCGGCAGCATCCAGTCCAGCAGGATCAGGTCGGGCACCTGTTCGGAAATGGCGAGCTGGGCGGCGCGGGCGTCGGCGGCCTGCATCGCCTCCATGTCGGCCTTGCGCAGGGCGAAGGCGATCATCTCGCGGATCGAGGTTTCGTCTTCGACGATCAGGATGCGTTTATGCACGCGGGCAGGATCCGTTGGCCTGTGACCGTGATATTGCAATGCAGGAATGTTACGCCGCGATGACATCGCCGGCGTGTCATGTCGCTATTGTTGCGAACCGTCCGGGGTGGCGGGGTTGTCCGGGGTGCCGATCTTGCGCTTGCGCAGTTCCAGCACCAACGGCGTGAGTTCGGCGATCCGCGCCTGGATGCGTGCGCGGGCGTAGTAGCTGAGGTCGTCGCGCTTGAGCAGGCGCTTGAGCTGCTCCATCGCGTCGAACGGGCGGCCGGCGTAGTAGCTGGCGTCGGCCCACGCCTCGCCGGCCCGTTCGTCGTCGCCGGACTTGTCGCCGGCGCGGGCATAGGCGGTGTACAGCGCGGGGTCGTCGCTGTTTTCCAGCAGGGGGCGCAGCAGGTCGGCGGCGGTGGCGGCCTGCGGTTTGTCGCCGTGCTCGGTGAGCGCGGTGGCATAGGCCAGCGCCACCGCGCGATTGCGCGGCGACTGCCGGTTGAGCTGTTGGTACAGGGCCAGCGCGGTGTCGCGCTGGCCGGCCTGCAGCTGGGCGTCGGCCAGCGCCAGCGTGAGGATCTGGCTGCCGGCGTGCGTTTTCAGCAGCGGCTCGAGCTGCGCCACGGCCTGCGCGCCGCGGTCGCTGCGGGTAAGCGCCAGCGCGTAGCCGTAGCGGTTGGCCGGGGTGTCGAAGTCGGGCTTGTTCTTGAGGTTGCCGGCGTAATAGTCGGCCAGCCGCTGCGGGTTGCCGCTCAGCACGCGTGCACGTTCGCGCATCAAATCGTAGGTGCTGAGGCCGGCCGGGTTGGCGGCATTCGCGTCGAGCCGTATGGGTCCGTGCACGAAAGCCATCGGCGCGGTGACCTGCTCCCACTGGCCGCTGAGCATCGTGTCGCCGCTGGGGCGCAGTTTCTGCGCGGCGATCAGCGCGCCGGCGCGCGACTTGGCATCGGCGATGCGGTCGCTGGTGACCGGGTGGTCCTGCAGGAAGGAGGGCACCTGGCCGCCCGCACCCGTGCTCATCACGTCCTCCATGTGCTGGAAGAAGGCCGCCATCGCGTCCGGATCGAAGCCCGCGTTGGCGAGGGTCTTGATGCCGGCGCGGTCGGCTTCGATTTCGTCCTTGCGCGTGAAATTGATTTCCTTCTGCGCCAGCAGGCCCTGGCCGCCGGCCAGCACCGCGATCGGCGCGTCGCCGGCGCTGCGGCCGGCGGTGCTGGCGGCGATCGCGCCCAGCAGCACCAGGGCCATCAGTGGCGCGTCCTTCTTGGAATCCTCGAACGCGCGCTGCAGGTGGTTCTGCGTGATGTGGCCGATCTCGTGCGCCATCACGCCGGCCAGCTCGCTCTCGTTGCGGGTGATGGCGATGAGGCCCGAGTTCACCGCGATATAGCCGCCCGGCATGGCGAAGGCGTTGATCTCGTTGTCCTTGACGATGAAGAACTCGAAGTGGTCGCGCGGCTTGGCGCAGGCGGCGACCAGCCGGAAGCCGAGGTCGTTGATGTAGTCGTTCAGCAGCGGATCGTCCACCACCATGTCCAGCGCACGCATCTGGCGCAGCATCGCGGCACCGTAATCCTGTGCCTCCTGCGGCGAGATCAGCGCGTTGGCCGAGCTGCCGAGGTCGGGCAGGCGCGAGTCGTCCTGGGCGCCGGCGGCGAAGGCCAGGCCGGCGAGGATCAGGGCGGTGAGCAGGCGTCGTGGTGCCATGGCGGGGAAGTCGGCAGGTAGAATGGATTTGCGTGGTCGCGAAGGTAAACGCGGCCGGCCATGGCCGGATGTTTTTGCGATCTTCCGTGATCGCCGGAGCAGCCGGCGGCCATCCATGCCGCACTTTCGTTATTCAGTTGACCGCCCGCGTTGAAGCTTGTTCCATGGGCTTTTGCCCCCATCTCCTGCGCAGGCAACCGGAGTTTCGCGATGTCCAAGATCGAAGTCTATTCCACCGCGGTATGCCCGTACTGCGTGGCGGCCAAGAACCTACTCAAGGCCAAGGGCCTGGCGTGGGAAGACATCCGCGTGGATACCGACCCCGCGCAGCGCGACGCCATGCTGGCGCGTAGCGGCGGCCGTCGCACCGTCCCGCAGATCTTCGTCAACGACCAGCTGGTGGGCGGCTACGACGACCTGGTGGCCGCCGACCGCAGCGGCAAGCTGGCCGAACTGCTGGGCGAAGCCGCATGAGCGGCACGCAGGATAGCGAGAAGGATCGCGTGGCCGAGTTCACCGCGTTCCGCCAGCGCATGAACGAGCGCATCCTGGCCGAGGACAACCAGGTGGTGCGGCGCTTCTTCGCGCTGGACACGCAGACCTACAAGCCCGGCGCGCTGGACGTGAAGACCAAGGAGCTGCTGGGCCTGGTCGCCTCGATGGTGCTGCGCTGCGACGACTGCATCAGCTACCACGTGGCGCAGTGCAAGGAGGCCGGCGTCACCCGCGAGGAATTCTTCGAGACCTTCAGCGTAGGCTTGGTGGTGGGCGGTTCCATCGTGATCCCGCACCTGCGTCGCGCGGTGGATTTCCTCGACCGGCTGGAAGAAGGCGAGGCCGCCACCGACGCGGCCTGCGCCGACCGCGGCTGACGCGTTTTTTCCCTTTCCCGGTTGCCTTTCTGCAGTCGGGATGGCGGATTGGGGGTGAGGCGCATGCCATTTCCCGCAACGCTCCATGCGAGGATTTTCAACGCCGCGCGCCGGCCCTTGCCTGTTCGCCTCCGTGGGGATCGGCGATAATTGCGCGGATATCGATCCCTGCATGCGGATGCTGCAGCGGCCATCGACGGCATTCTTCCCCACGGAGTTTCCCCCATGAGCAAGACCATCGCGGTGATCCCGGGCGACGGCATCGGCCCGGAGATCATGACCGCCACGCTGCGCGTGCTCGACGCGCTGGATTGCGGCCTCGCCTACGACTTCGCCGACGCCGGCATGGTGGCGCTGGAGAAGCACGGCGACCTGCTGCCCAAGGCCACGCTGGACAAGATCGCCGAGCACAAGGTGGCGCTGAAGGGCCCGCTGACCACGCCGATCGGCGGCGGCTTCACCTCGATCAACGTCACCCTGCGCCGCCACTTCGATTTGTACGCCAACGTGCGTCCGGCGATCAGCTTCCCCGGCACCAAGGCGCGCTTCGAGAACATCGACATCATCACGGTGCGCGAGAACACCGAGGGTGCGTATCTGGCGGAAGGGCAGTCGCTGTCCGACGACGGCCAGACCGCGATCTCGATGATCCGCAACACGCGCAAGGGCAGCGAGCGCATCGTGCGCTACGCCTTCGAGCTGGCGGTGAAGAAGGGGCGCAAGAAGGTCACGGCCGTGCACAAGGCCAACATCATCAAGACCGCCTCGGGCCTGTTCCTCAACGTGGCGCGCGAAGTCGCCAAGGAATACCCGCAGATCGAGTTCAACGAGATGATCGTGGACAACACCTGCATGCAGCTGGTGATGAAGCCCGAGCAGTTCGACGTGATCGTCACCACCAACCTGTTCGGCGACATCCTCTCCGACCTGTGCGCGGGCTTGGTGGGCGGCCTGGGCCTGGCGCCCGGCGACAACATCGGCGAGGGCGCGGCGATCTTCGAGGCCGTCCATGGCTCCGCCCCGGATATCGCCGGCAAGGGCATCGCAAACCCCTGCGCGCTGCTGCTGGCCGCGGCCGACATGCTCGACCACCTCGGCATGGTGGAGAAGGGCGACAAGCTGCGCGCCGCGATCCGCGACACCATGACCCACGACCGCGACAGCGTGACGCCGGACCTCGGCGGCAAGGGCAGCACCTCCAGCTTCGGCGAGGCCATCGCGAAGCGCGTCAAGGGCTGAGCACCGGCGCCATCGACACACAAGGCCGCGGCATCGCCCGCGGCCTTGCCGTTTCTGGATCATGCGGAACGGTTGCTAGCATGGGTGCTTCCTGCTTTCCGCTGCTTCTACATAGACCATCCGATGGACATCGCGTTCTGGGTTTTCGTCTACATCGCTGCCGCCGTGCAGGCCGCGCTGCTGTCGCTGGCTTTGTGGCGCCGTTCCGCCAACCGCGAGGCGAACCGCCTGCTCGCGGTGTGGGTGGCGCTGGCGGGCATCGATCTGGCGATGAAGGCGGCCTACTGGCACACGCTGTCGCCGGAATGGTTCCGCGCCTACCGCTTCGTGGCGCTGTTCCCTTTTCTCTATGGCAGCCTGTTCTTCCTTTACGTGCGTGCGTTGACCCGTGGGCAGGGCTTCCGCTGGCGCGACGTGCGGCACCTGCTCGGTTTTGCGGCGATGGTGCTTGCCACCGGCGACGTGCTGCTGGCGAGTACGGCGCGGCTGCAGGCGATGTCGGCGAGCTGGATCGCGGGCGAGCGCTCGATCGGCCACTGGTTCGATTTCGCGCTGTTCGTCTACAGCCTGTCCTACGTGGCGGCGGCGCTGGTCCAGGTGCACCGCTATCGCCGGTACCTGCGCGAGCGGCGTTCCGACGCGGATCGACTGTCCCTGCGCTGGATCGACACCATGGCGGCATGCCAGGTCGTGATCTGGTGTATCGCCATCGTGCAGGCTCTGGTGCAGTTGCCGATCCTCAACTACGGGCTGCTGTTCGGCGCCATCGCAGGCTGGATCTGCGTGGTGGGCTGGTTCAGCCTGGGGCAGCCGCCGTTGGCGGTCGAGCCGGAGGCCGAACCCGCGGATGACGAAACCATCGCCCCCGCCACGATCAGCGAACCTGACGATGCGCGTTACGACGCGGTGCAGGCGCGCCTCGCAGCGCTGATGGAAAGCGCTGCGCCGCTGTACCTGGAGCCTGCGCTGACCATCGGCCAGGTGGCGAAGCGCAGCGGCTATCCCGAGTACCTGGTGTCGGCGGTGATCAACCGCCGTTTCGGCGGCACCTTCTGGGACTACATCAACCGGCTGCGCGTAGAGGCGTCACGCGCCTGCCTTGCCGATGCCGCCGACACGCGCAGCATTCTCGACATTGCCTATGCCTGCGGCTTCACCTCCAAGTCCACCTTCAATGCCGCATTCAAGCGCCAGGTGGGCGACACGCCCAGCAGTTATCGCAAGACGGCCGCACCGCTCAAGGCTGCGGCCGACGATGCAGGGCATCGATGATCGCGGCCACCAGGTCGCCGGTGTCGTCGCCGTAATCCAGCGAGATGCCCATGCGCACCACCACCAGCCGCTCGGACGGCACGATCACCACGTATTGCCCGAACGCGCCGCGCCCGTAGTACATATCCTTCGGCAGCTGCGGCATGCCCCAGGGCGCGTCCCACACCGGCACCCGGGTGTCGTTCTTGATGTTCAGCCAGAAGCCTGCGCCGTAGCCGGTGTCCAGCGTCTGCGAGTGGCTGTACGCCACCCAGCCCTCGGGCAGGATGCGCTTGCCGTCGACCACGCCGTCGTCGAGGTAGAGCTGGCCGAAGCGGGCGAAATCGCGCGCCGTGCCGTAGCCGTCGCTCGACCCGATCAGGGTGCCGGCGGCATCGGTCTGGATCGTGGTATGGGTCATGCCCAGCGGAGCGAACAGCTCGCGCCGTGCGAAGCGTTCGGCGTCCACGGCACTGCCGCCCGCCGCATCGGTGACCATGCGGCCTAGCAGTGCGTAACCCAGGTTGCTGTATCCCCACGCCGTACCGGGCGCATGGGCCAGCGGCATCCGCGACGCATAACCGGCCATGTCGTCTTCCAGGAAGGTCATGCGCGTCATGGGGCTCAGGGCGCCGACGGTTTCGTCGAACGGCAGGCCGCTGTCCATGCGCAGCAGCTGGTCGACGGTGATCGCCTGGTGCGGGTCGCCGGCGGACCGCCATCCGGGGATCGGTGCAGGCTGTTCCAGGTGCAGCCTGCCTTCGCGCACCAGGATGCCGATCAGCGCGCTGGTCAGCGACTTGGTCAGCGAATGCGCCCAGATCGGCGTATCCGGCCCGTAGCCCGTGGCATAGCGCTCGGCGATCAGCTGGCCGTCGTGCAGCACCACGACGGCCTTGGTGTTGCGCGGATGCGCGGGATCGGGCTCGGCGAAGGCACGGTCCAGCGCGCGGCGGATGGCGGGGTCGTCCGATGCCACCGCATGCTCCGGATAGGGGCTGGCGATGGGCGCGGGCTCGAAACCCGCGGCCTCGGGCACCGGGCCGTCGCCATGCATCAGCAGGCAGCCCAGGCCGGGACGGAATACGGCGCGTGCGCCGAAGGCGCCCAGCACGCTGGCATTCGCCTCGTGTTGTGCGGCATCCACGTGCCAGCGTATCGCCCACGCGATGCCGTCCATCTGCGGCGCATGCTGTTCTTGGAACACGCGTTCGGGATCGACATGGCTGACGAAGACGGCATCGCACAGCCCGTGGCTGACCGAGCTCGTGGCGAGGAGCATCAGGGGCCGGCCGGCCGTGCCCAGCCAGGCCGCGCCAAGGAGCAGGACGGCCAGCAGGACAGCCAGGGCGGTTTTCAGGATACGTGCGGTCATGAGGCTCTTCCTTCGTTTCACGATTGTGCTGCCGTCGCGGCGACGGATGGGTAGGGACGGATGGCGGATCGTTCGTGCATGCGGCAGCCCTCGTGCGTTGGTGGGCGCAAGCATGCGGTGCTGCGTCGCTGGTCTCGTCCGAGGCGGCGGAACCGTACGGCAGCACGGTTTCTGCAGGTGCGATCCGGCCGGTTCGGACGTGTCAGGCGCCGGTCGGATGCGGCGGACAGGCTCTAAGATGCGCATCTGCCTGCCGGTACGCCACTGGCCCGGGCGTCGATCGACAGGGAAGTGCATGAACGCAAGAAAGTGGCTGTCGAACGTGCGGGGTGGAGGGCATCCTCCGGCGGGACGTGGCATGGCCACCATTGCCGATGGCGTGAACGGTGGCCGCGACAACTTCCTGCTGCTCCGGCTGCTGGCGGCAAGCCTGGTGATGTACGGCCATGCCCCCGCCATCACCGGCGGCCAGGGCTGGCCGGACATCTTTGTGCGGATGGGCTGGGGCAGTTACTCCGGCGACCTGGCGGTGGACGTGTTCTTCGTGGTGAGCGGCTTCATGATCGCCGGCAGCTACCTGCGCCGGCGGCACCTGGCGGATTTCCTGTGGGCGCGGCTACTGCGCATTTATCCCGCTTACATCGCCTGCTTGCTGGGTTCGGCTTTCGTGCTGGGCGCCGCGTGCACTGCCATGCCGCTGCATGACTACTACCGCAGCCACGACGTGCTGCACTACGTGTCGAAGAACATCGAGCTGGGCAAGGGCATGGCCTGGGAACTGCCGGGCGTGTTCAGGGACAACCCGAAACTGGCGGTCGTCAACGGCTCGATCTGGACCTTGCCCGCCGAGGTACGCATGTACCTCTGGGTGGCGCTGGCAGGCGTGCTCGGCATCCTGTCACGGCGTTGGTGCTGCAACCTGTTGCTGGCCGCTCTGCTGGTATGCGGGCTGCTGGCACCTGCGCATGTGCCGCTGGTGCCACTGGCTTCGTTCCTGCGCCTGGCAGGCTGTTTCGCGCTGGGCGTGTTCTGCTGGGTCAATGGCAAGCGCGTTCCCGTGGGCTGGTGGTGCGTGGCGGCGCTGGGGCTGCTGGCATGGCTGTTGCGCGCGACACCGCTTTATCCCTTCGTTTTCTCGCTGGCGCTGGCCGCTTTCGTGTTCGCGTTCGGCTACGCATCGCCATGGCTCGGTTGTCTGCGCTTCGGCGATTACTCGTATGGTTTGTACCTGTGGGGCTATCCGATGCAGCAACTGGTAGCGCATCTCGCTCCGCAACTGTCGCACGCGGGCAATGTTCTGCTGGCTTGGCCGCTGGCCATGCTGCTGGCGATGCTGTCGTGGCATCTGGTCGAGCGGCCGGTTCTCCGGCTGAAGTCCATATCGGGCGTGGTGCAGGCCAAGGCCCGGTCGGCACTCGGGCGCCTGCGCACGGATGGCTGAAGCCTGCGCAGGCGCCCGAAGGTTTTCAGTGGCGCGCGGCGGGTTTGTAGCTGCCGCCCACGGTGCGCGCAGCGATGTTGAGCCGGTTCCAGGTGTTGATCATGCCGATCAGCAGCACCAGGTCGACCACGGCGGCCTCTTCGAAGTGCTGGCGCAGCCGTTCGTAGAGCGCATCGGATACCGACTCGTGCGAGGGCAGTTCGGTGAGCTCTTCGGCGAGCGCCAGCGCGGCCTGCTCGCTTTCGCTGTACAGCGTGGTTTCGCGCCAGGCGGGCAGCAGGTACAGCCGCTGCTCGGTCTCGCCGGCGGCGCGGGCGTCCTTGCTGTGCATGTCCAGGCAGAACGCGCAGCCGTTGATCTGCGAGCAGCGCATCAGCACCAGTTCGACCAGCTTGCCGTCCAGGTGGCCGCGTTCGCGGATTTCCTGGCCGAGCTGGATCAGCGGCTGCATGGTGGCGTAGTGGCGCTGGATGGAGAAACGGGTCATGGGGCGACTCCTCGGTAGTGGGGATAGCGGCCGGGTTCGGCCGTTCAATGCAAGGACGTGCCGGGCTGCGGATTCGTTACCGTCGCCGCCAGGCGCGCCAGCTTGCCCGGATGGCGCAGCGCGTGGATGGCGGTGATGCGCTCGCCGTCGCCCTCGACCCAGATGGCGGTGGTCAGCGTGCTGCCGGACCAGGCCAGCAGGGCCGGCGCCCCGTTGAGCGTGAGCATGTCGTAGCGCAGCGGCTGCAGGCGGGTGTTGTGGGCGATCTGCAGGTACAGCCGCGCCAGCCGTTCGGCGCCGTGCAGCGGATGCAGCGTGGCGGAGACCACGCCGCCGCCGTCGCTCACGTGCACGGCGTCTTCGGCGAACAATGCCTGCAGCGATTCCAGCGTGGGCTGCTGCATCGCGGCCACGAAGCGTTGCAGCAGGCGCTGCTGGGCGCGGGCGTCCACGCTGAAGCGGGGGCGATCCTCGCGGAGGTGCGCCTTGGCGCGATGCACGCGCTGGCGGCAGGCGTTCTCGGTGATGCCGAGGATGGCCGCTGCCTCGGCGTGGCTGTAGTCGAACACCTCGTTGAGCAGGAAGGCGGCACGCTCGTCCGGTCCCAGCCGCTCCAGCAGGGTGAGGAAGGAGAGGGTGAGGGTCTGGTCGCGTTCCAGCATTGCCTCGGGCGTTTCGGCGGCTGGCTGCGCATCCTCTTCCACCAGCGGCTCGGGCAGCCACGGGCCGGGGTAATGCGCGCGCTCCGTCTTTGCGCGGCGCAGGCGGTCCAGCGCGAGGCGCGTGGTCACCGTGACCAGCCAGGCTTCCGGATCGTCCAGCGTAGCCGTGTCCTGCGCATGCCAGCGCAGCCAGGCATCGTGCAGGACATCCTCCGCGTCGGCGGGCGTGCCGAGCATGCGGTAGGCCAGCCCGAACAGGCGCTGGCGGTGCTGCTGGAACAGTGCGGTTTGCGTATCCATGGCGGTTTCCTCGAAGGGATCGCAGCAAGGACGCGCGAGGGAGCCCCGGCGTTACGGCTTCAGCGGACGAACGGCCACGGCGCGCAGACGATCAGCCATGCCAGCAGCACCATGCCCAGATATTTCAGCGCGCGGAACAGTTTGGGATATTTTTTCTTGAACGCGCGGTTGCGTTCGCGGTTGCGCTGGTTGAGCGCGAACACGCGGTTGACGAAGCCGGTCTTCTCTTCCGGCGACTCGGTGTTCGGCGAGGCAGTGATCTTGCCCATGAAAGCGCCCACGCGGTGGTTGATCGCGCTCATCCAGCGCGTGCGCAGCGGGCGTTCCACGTCGGCGAACAGGATCACCCGGGTCTGGTCGGTCTTGTTCTCCACCCAGTGCACGTAGGTCTCGTCGAACACCACGTCCTTGCCGTCGCCCCAGGCGTGCTCCTCGCCGTCCACGAAGATGCGGCAGTCGCGCGAATTCGGCGTGATCAGGCCCAGGTGGTAGCGCAGCGAACCGGCGAACGGATCGCGGTGCGGGTTGAGCCGGCTGTTGGGCGCCAGCGTGGCGAACATCGCCGCCTTGATGCTGGGGATGGATTTCAGCAGCGCCACGGTCTTCGGGCACAGCGTCTCGGCCGAGGCCAGCGGCTCGCCGTACCACTTCAGGTAGAAGCGCTTCCAGCCTTGCTTGAAGAAGCTGTTGAAGCTGGCGTCATTGCCGCCATGGGCAGCGCGGATATGGCCTTCGTCGAACAGCGACAGCGCTTCCTCGCGGATGGTCTGCCAGTTCGCCTGCAGCAGGTCGAGCTGCGGGAAGCCGCGGCGGTCGAGGATGGGCCGTGCCGGCACCGCGGAGAACGCGTACATCAGCAGGTTGTACGGCGCGAAGATCGCCGAGTGGTCCACCAGCTGGCGGTCGAAGCGCAGCCGTGCGCGCCCTCGCAGGTGCACCAGCAGCACGCACAGCGCGAACAGCAGGATCAGAGTCAGCAGGACGAGGCGCGGAGTCATCGGTTCGGGTGGCGCAGGGCGGCGGGACGAAGCGACATTCTACTGCCCGCGCCGTGAATCGCCGCAGGGCCTGCGGTCAATGCGCCAGCACGCGCAGCGGCGCGCCACCGGGCTGGTAGCCACGCGCCAGTGCGCGCTGTACATAGGCCACGGCACGGCGCACGGCGTTGCGGGGCGACTGGCCCTTGGCCAGTTCGGCGGCTACTGCCGAGGCCAGCGTGCAGCCGGTGCCGTGGGCTTCCAGTTTCAACCGCGGATGTCGCAGTTCCATCACGCCGCGCGCGTCGAAGTAGCGGTCCACCACTTCGCGACCGTCGCCATGGCCGCCCTTGAGCAGCACGGCCTGGGCGCCCAGTTCGCGCAGTTCGTTGCCGGCGCGGGTGCCATCCTTCGCATTGCGGATCGGATAGCCCAGCAGCGCCTCGGCCTCGGGCAGGTTGGGCGTGAGCACGTCGGCCAGCGGGATCAGCTCGTTCACCAGTAGCGCGATGGCGTTTTCGTCGAGCAGGCGCGCGCCGCTGGTGGCGATCATCACCGGATCGACCACCAGCCATGCCGGTTTGCGCGCGGCCATTTCGCGCGCCACCAGCCGCACGATGGGCGCGCTGCCCAGCATGCCGGTCTTCACGGCACCGATGGGGAAGTCGTCGAACACTGCGGCGATCTGGCTGCGGATGTGCGCCAGCGGCACCGGGTGCACCGCGGTCACGCCGCGCGTGTTCTGCGAGGTGATCGCGGCGATGGCCGACAGCCCGTGCACGCCACGGGCATGGAAGGTCTTCAGGTCGGCCTGGATGCCCGCACCGCCGCCGGAGTCGGAGCCGGCGATGGTGAGGGCGACGGGAGGCGCATTTCTCACAATGCCTCGGACGCGAAATCCGCCAGCCGCGAACGCTCGCCGCGCCGCAGGGTGACGTGCGCCGAGTGTTCCCACTGCTTGAAGCGGTCCACCGCGTAGGTGAGGCCGGAGGTGGTCTCGGTGAGGTAGGGCGTGTCGATCTGCTCCACGTTGCCCAGGCACACGATCTTGGTGCCGGGGCCGGCGCGGGTGATCAGGGTCTTCATCTGCTTGGGCGTGAGGTTCTGCGCCTCGTCGATGATCAGGTAGCGCGACAGGAAGGTGCGGCCGCGCATGAAGTTGAGCGAACGGATCTTGATGCGCGAGGCGAGCAGGTCGTTGGTGGCCTGGCGCCCCCAGCTGCCGCCTTCTTCGGGGTTAGCGAGCACTTCGAGGTTGTCGGTGAGCGCGCCCATCCACGGCGTCATCTTTTCTTCCTCGGTGCCGGGAAGGAAGCCGATGTCCTCGCCCACGCTCACCGTGGCGCGCGTCATGATGATCTCGCGGTAGCGCTGCTGGTCCATCACCTGCGCCAGGCCCGCGGCCAGCGCCAGCAGGGTCTTGCCGGTGCCGGCGGTGCCGAGCAGGGTGACGAAATCCACCTCCGGATCCATCAGCACGTTGAGCGCGAAGTTCTGCTCGCGGTTGCGCGCGGCGACGCCCCAGACGTGGTGGTTGGCGTGGCTGTGGTCGTCCATCAGCGCCAGCGTGGCCTTGTCGTCGCCCAGCTTGAGCACGCGCAGCTCCACGCCGCCTTCGCCGGGCAGGTACAGACACTGGTTGGGGTGCCAGTCCTCGTCTTCGTGACGGTCGAGCTTGTAGTAGGTGCGGCCGCGCTCGTTCCACGATTCCACTTCCGGATGCGAATCCCAGAAGTTCTCGGGCAGCGCGTTGGAGCCGGTGTAGAGCAGGGCGAAATCGTCCAGCGCGCGGTCGTTCTCGTAGTCCTCCGCGTCGATGCCGTAGATCTTCGCCTTGATGCGCAGGTTGATGTCCTTGCTGACCAGGATCACCGAGCGTTCGGGATTCTGGTCGCGCAGTTCGATCACCGCGGCGAGGATCAGGTTGTCCGCCTTGCCGTGGTTGGCGCTGGTGCGCTGCTGGAAATACAGCCGCCCCACCGCGGCGCCGCGCTTGAGGTTGACGCCCTGCGGGTTGGCGAGCTCGAGCCCGTTGCTGATGCCGTGGCCGTTGCCGCGCACGATCAGCTCGTTAAGGAAGCGACTGACCTGGCGGCCGTTGCGCGAGACTTCCGAGCCGCCTTTCTTCTTCTCGTCCAGCTCCTCCAGCACCGTCATCGGAATGAACACGTCGTGTTCCTCGAAACGGAACAGCGAGGTGGGGTCGTGCAGCAACACGTTGGTATCGAGGACGTAGATGCGCTTGCTTGCGGTCATGCGGCAGGAACCTCGCGTGGGACAGTACGAAGGGGACGCGGCATGGCGGATGCCGCGGCGGTGGAGTCTTGAAGGGGTGCGGTCACTTGGCGGGGATGGCGTCGAGCACGGCCTGCGCGTGGCCCGGTACCTTCACGCCGCGCCATTCGGCGGCGAGCTTGCCGTCCGGGGCGATCAGGAAGGTGCTGCGCACCACGCCCATGTGGCGCTTGCCGTAAAGCACCTTCTCGTGGATCACGTCGAAGGCCTTGCACCAGGTTTCGTCGGCGTCGGACACCAGCGGGAACGGCAGTTCCTGCTTGGCGGCGAAGTTGGCGTGGGATTTCGCCGAGTCGCGCGAGACGCCGACGACCTCGGCGCTGCGTTTGCGGAACTTCGGGTAGAGGTCGCGGAAGTCCTTCGCCTCGTTGGTGCAGCCTGGGGTGGCGTCCTTGGGGTAGAAATACACCACGATCCATTGGCCCTTGAGGTCGGCGAGCTTGAGCGTGCTGCCGTCGCCGATGGTGCCGCTCAGGGCGGGGGCCTTCTTTCCGATGTCTGGCATGGTCTCTCCGGAAACCCGGTGGGGTTTCGCTGCTGTGCGTGGAGAGACTAGCGCGATGAATGTGACGGAGACAGCCTTGTCAGGCAGCCCGCGCAGGCGCATCCTAGAACTTCACCGGATCCATGATGGCATCCAGGTTCAACCCGTCGCACAGTTCCAGGAAATCGTCGCGCAAGGCGGCGATGTGGATGTCGGACGGAATGCCGATCGTGAACTGCGCCTGGAACATCTCCGCCCCGGTCTGCATGGCCTGGTAGCGGGTGGAGTGCAGCTGTTCCACGCTGATGCCCTGCTGGCTGAAGAACTCCACGATGCGCGCCACGATGCCGGGGCGCTCGGCGGAAATGATCTCCACCATGTAGGGCAGCAGATGCGAATTCGGTTCGCGCGGCGTGGTGCGGTAATGCGCCAGCCGTACGTTCTCGTCGCGCGCCAGCTTGCTCAGCGCCGTCTCCAGCTTGGCCAGGGCATCCCAGGCGCCGCAGGCCAGCAGCATGATCGACACCTCGTTGCCTATCGTGGCCACGCGCGATTCGGCCAGGGCGCAGCCGGCGTCGGCGATGCGGCGGGTCAGCGCGGTGAGCGGTGAGTCGGTGGCCGAGGTCAGTGCGTGGATCAGCAGCTGATTGTCGCTGCCCGAACGGGCGGGGGGCGTCGATTTCAATGGAATGGCCTGTGCCGGAACCCGCGCGACGCGGGAATCGCGTCGGCCAGCTTACTTGCCGCTCCTGCAAGCCCGCAAGTAACATGCAGGGCTGGTTTCTTGAGCGGTACCCGACCTTGGACATTCGCGGCAGCATCTGCGCATTGGCGACGCCGTTCGCGCCCGACGGCGCGCTCGACCTGCCGGCGTTCGCACGCCTGCTCGACCACCAGCTTGCCGGCGGCACGCAGGCGCTGGTGGTGGCCGGTTCCACCGGCGAGGCGCACATGCTCGAACACGACGAGTTCGACCGCCTGCTTGCCTTCGCGGTGGAACACGTCGCCGGTCGCGTGCCGGTGATCGCCGGCACCGGCGAGGCGGGCACCGCGAAGACCGTGGCGGTTACGCGCCGCGCCAAGTCCCTGGGCGCCGACGCCGCGCTGGTGGTGACGCCGTACTACGTGCGTCCCACGCAGGAAGGCATGCGGCGGCATTTCCTCGAAGTCGCCGAGCACGGCGGGCTGCCGGTGCTGCTCTACAACGTGCCCGCCCGCACCGCCTGCGACCTGTTGCCGGAGACGGTGGCGCAGCTGGCCGGGCATCCGGCCATCGTCGGCATCAAGGAGGCGCGTGGCGACGCCGAGCGCATCGCGGCGCTGGCGGAACTTGTGCGCCCGGATTTCGTCTATCTCTCCGGCGACGACGGCACGGCCGGGCAGGCCATGCTGGCCGGCGCGGCCGGTACCATCTCGGTGGTGGCCAACCTGGCGCCCAAGGCGTTCCGTGCGTTGTGCGACGCGGCCACTGGCGGCGACCGCGCTGCCACGGCACGCTGCGACGAGGCGCTGTCGCCCCTGGTGCAGGCGCTGAACTGCGCACCGAACCCCATCGCAGTGAAGGCAGGCCTGCCGGAACTGGGGCTGGGTTCGGCGCTGCCGCGGCTGCCGCTGGTGGAGCTGGCCGAAGGCCCGGATCGCGCCCGTTTGCGCGAAGCGCTGTCCAGTCTGGCATCCTTGGCACACGCTGCCTGATCGAAAGCCGCTCCGGCGGCCATCAACGACCCTTCCACGGAAATTCCCTAGCATGAAGAAATCCTCGCTCCTCGTGACCTTGCCGGCACTGGCCCTTGCGGGCCTGCTGCTCTCCGGTTGCAGCATGTTCCGATCCACGAAGGCGTGGGAAACGGCCAAGCAGGAATCCCCGCTGGAAATCCCGCCGGGCATGGACACGCCGCCGGCCACGGCCGCGCTGGTGATCCCGCCGTCGGGTGCGGGCCAGACCCAGGCGGCCCCGGTGCCGGGCGAGATCTCGGATGCCTTCGTGGTGTCGGGCGACGTCGACAGCACCTACCAGAAGGTGGGCCAGCAGCTGGCCGCAACGGGCAGCGCGGGCCAGGTGACCAGCCATGACGACGCCTCGCACAGCTATATGGTGAACGTGGTGGGCGGCGAAGCGGTGGCGAAGAAGCGCGGCTTCTTCGGTCGCATGTTCCATCACGACAAGAGCGCCTCCGACACCGCCACGCATGCGGTGCAGGTCACCGTGAACCCCAGCGGCGGCAGCGCCAGCGAAGTGCGCGTGCGCGGCGACGAGGGTGCGGTGGCCAAGCTGATCGATGCGCTGAAGAAGGGCATGGGCAGCTGATCGTCCTGCTGTTCCGGCAAGCACACGAAAATGCCGCCCTCGGGCGGCATTTTTCTTGTGTGTGGCAGCCAAGAATGACTGTCGTTTGATCCTCGCGATCACGGCGGATCGCGAGGTCGTGCCGGGTCTCAGCGCTGCAGCAGCTTGAGCTTGTCCGGCTTGCCTTCCCAGTCCTTCGCGTCGGCGAGGCCGTCCTTGCGCTCGGTGATCACCGGCCATGCCTTCGCCAGGTCGGCGTTCAACGCCACGAAGCCCTCCTGGCCGGCGGGGACGTCATCTTCCGGGTAGATCGCGTTGATCGGGCACTCCGGCTCGCACAGCGTGCAGTCGATGCACTCGTCCGGGTCGATCACCAGGAAGTTCGGGCCTTCGTGGAACGCATCGACCGGGCAGACTTCCACGCAGTCGGTGTACTTGCACTTGATGCAGTTGTCGGTGACGACAAAGGTCATGGGGTGTGGCTCTAGCGTTGGGCGTTGGCAAGTATGACTGCAATGCGTGGGGAGTGAGAAGTCGCGGCAGCGGCCCAGGTCAGCCGATGATCGCCAGCCGCGTCCCGAGATCGAGCAAGGGCTGGGCCACCAGGATCCTCGCCAGCAGCAGGGCCACGATCACCACCGTCGGCGAAAAATCGATCGCCCCCACCACCAGCTTGCCGCGCAGCGGCCGCAGCAGAGGGTCGACGAGCGCGCCGAGCAGGCGTTGCAAGGGGTGGTACGGATCGGGCGCGAACAGGCTCATCAGCGACCAGCCGAACACCAGCACCAGGTAGAACATCAGGGTGAAGTCCAGCAGGTCAGCCACGGACAGCACGATCAGGCCGAGCGGATGCGGCATCAGCCCGGCCAGCGCGAACAGCACGAAGCGCTTCAGCAGCATCGCCAGCCATGCCAGCAGCAGCGCGGCGAAGTTGATGCGCCGCCAGTTGGGCAGCACGCGGCGCAGGGGGGCGAGCACCGGGTTGGTGGTGCGGTAGATGAACTGGCTGAGCGGGTTGTGGAAGTCGGCGCGGCAGGCTTCGGCGACGAGGCGCAGCAGGAACAGCGTGGCAACGGCGTCGAAGGCCAGCTCGACCAGCAGGGCGATGGCGTTCAGCAGGTAGCTCACGGGTGCGGCTCCTGGTCCAGCGCATCGGCCAGCTCCGCACCGCGGCGGGTGGCGGCGGCGACGGCGCGGGCCGCGATGCGCGGCAGGCCGTCGGCCGCGAAGCTTTCCAGCGCGGCCTGGGTGGTGCCGTTGGGCGAGGTGACGCGGCGGCGCAGTTCGGCCGGAGCCTCGCCGCTTTCCACCAGCATGCGGCCGGCGCCGAGACAGGTCTGCGCGGCCAGCGCACGGGCGGTGTCGCGCGGCATGCCCTGCGCCACGGCGGCATCTTCCAGCGCCTCGACCAGGGCGAAGAAATAGGCCGGTCCGGAGCCGGAGAGGGCGGTGACGGTATCCATCAGCGACTCGTCGTCGATCCAGCGGGTAAGGCCGGCGGCGTCCATGATGTGCTGCGCCTGCGCCTTCTGCCCGGGGCTGACCCGGCTGTTGGCGCACAGGCCGGTGGCGCCGGCGCCGATCAGCGCGGGGGTGTTCGGCATGCAGCGCACGATCGGCAGGTTGCCCAGCCAGCGTTCGAGCTGGTCCAGCCGCACGCCGGCGGCAATCGAGATGAACAGCGGACGGCGGCCCTGCACGGCCATGCGCAGCTCGGCCTGCACCTTGGGCATGGCCTGCGGCTTGACCGCCAGCACGATCACGTCGGCGTCGGCCACGGCCAGCCGGTTCTCGGCGAAGGTGGTGATGCCGAAATCGCGGCCCAGCCTGTCGCGCGTTTCGGCCATCGGTTCGGCCACGCGGATGTCGGCGGGCGCCAGGCCGGTGGCGAGCAGGCCGCCGATCAGGCTGCGCGCCATGTTGCCGCCGCCGACGAAGGCGATACGTGTCATGGGAAACCTTGGGGATGCTAGGGATGGCTGCATACCTTACCGGAGCCGTCGGCGTCATGCGCCCGGCGGTTTCGGTGACGCGGTGCGCAAACCGTCGCGAAGGCTGGTCGCATGCCCCGCGCCGCGAGTAGTATCGCTTCGCTGCAAGGGGGAGTCGGATGACCGGGGCGCGCGCATGTATGGCGGGTCGCGCCCGCATATCGCCCTCCCGGCGCAGCACCACCACAGCATTCTGACGACCGGTCGAGGGGAACCACTGATGGACATCGCCGAACTGCTTGCCTTCTCGGTGAAGAACAAGGCCTCGGACTTGCACCTCTCCGCCGGCCTGCCGCCGATGATTCGCGTCGACGGCGACGTGCGCCGCATCAACATCCCCGCGCTGGAGCACAAGCAGGTGCACTCGCTGGTGTACGACATCATGTCGGACAAGCAGCGGCGCGATTACGAGGAGTTCCTGGAAACCGACTTCTCGTTCGAGATCCCGGGGCTGGCGCGCTTCCGCGTCAACGCGTTCACCCAGAACCGCGGCTCCGGCGCGGTGTTCCGCACCATTCCGTCCGAGGTGCTCACGCTGGAGGACCTCGGCTGCCCGCGCGTGTTCAAGGAGCTGATCGAGCAGCCGCAGGGCCTGATCCTGGTGACCGGCCCTACCGGCTCGGGCAAGTCCACCACGCTGGCGGCGATGGTCGACCACATCAACAAGAACGAATACGGGCACATGCTCACGATCGAGGACCCGATCGAATTCGTGCACACCTCGCAGAAGTGCCTGGTCAACCAGCGCGAAGTCCACCGCGACACGCACGGCTTCAACGAGGCGCTGCGCTCGGCGCTGCGCGAGGACCCGGACTACATCCTGGTGGGCGAGTTGCGCGACCTGGAAACCATCCGCCTCGCGCTGACCGCGGCGGAAACCGGCCATCTGGTGTTCGCCACCGTGCACACCAGCTCGGCGGCGAAGACCGTCGACCGCATCATCGACGTGTTCCCCGCCGGCGAGAAGCCAATGGTGCGCTCGATGCTGTCCGAATCGCTGCGCGCTGTGATCTCGCAGTCGCTGCTGAAGAAATCCGGCGGCGGCCGCATCGCGGCGCACGAGATCATGGTGGCCGTGCCGGCCATCCGCAACCTGATCCGCGAGGACAAGGTGGCGCAGATGTATTCGGCGATCCAGACCGGCCAGCAGTTCGGCATGCAGACCCTGGACCAGTGCCTGCAGGACCTGGTGAAGCGCGGCCTGGTGTCGCGCCAGGAAGCAGGCACCTACGCGAAGAACAAGGACCTGTTCAAGTGATGCGGGAGCCCGCAAAGCTTCCCCGTCTCCCGGGCTCCCCGGGCGGCGGGCAGGCCGTGGCCCGCTCCTCCCATTCCGATTTCCGAATTCCGGACGCAAAGCCATGAGCGACTTCGACTTCACCTCCTTCCTCAAGCTGATGGTGCACAAGCAGGCGTCGGACCTGTTCATCACCGCCGGCGTGGCGCCGTCGATGAAGGTGCAGGGGCGCATCGTGCCGATCACGCAGAGCGCGCTGTCCATCCAGCAGTCGCGCGACATGGTGCTCAACGTGATGACGCCCTCGCAGCGCGAGGAGTTCGAGAAGACCCACGAGTGCCAGTTCGCGATCTCCGCGCAGGGCGTGGGTCGTTTCCGCGTGTCCTGCTTCTACCAGCGCAACTGCGTGGGCATGGTGCTGCGCCGGATCGAGTCGAAGATCCCCACCATCGAGGAACTGACCCTGCCGCCGGTGATCAAGCAGCTGGCGATGACCAAGCGCGGCATTATCATCTTCGTGGGCGGCACCGGCACCGGTAAGTCGACCTCGCTGGCGTCGATGATCGGCTACCGCAACGCCAATTCGACCGGCCACATCATCACCATCGAGGACCCGATCGAATACGTGCACAAGCACGAAGGCTGCATCATCACCCAGCGCGAGATCGGCATCGATACCGACAGCTGGGAGAACGCGCTGAAGAACACCCTGCGCCAGGCGCCCGACGTCATCATGATCGGCGAAGTGCGTACGCGCGAGACGATGGAGCACGCGATCAACTTCTCCGAAACCGGCCACCTGTGCCTGTGCACCCTGCATGCGAACAACGCCAACCAGGCGATGGACCGCATCCTGCACTTCTTCCCCGAAGACCGTCGCCAGCAGCTGTTCATGGATCTGTCGCTGAACCTCAAGGGCGTCGTGGCGCAGCAGCTGATTCCCACGCCGGACGGCAAGGCGCGCCGCGTGGCGGTGGAGATCCTGCTGGGCACGCCGCTGGTGCAGGACTACATCCGCCAGGGCGAGGTCCACAAGCTCAAGGACGTGATGAAGGAATCCAACCTGCTCGGCATGAAGACCTTCGACCAGAGCCTGGTCGAGCTGTACCACGCCGGCGAGATCAGCTACGAGGACGCGCTGCGCCACGCCGACAGCGCGAACGAGGTGCGCCTGCGCATCAAGCTGGCGCAGGGCGGCGACGCGCACACGCTGTCGCAGGGCCTGGAAGGCGTGGAAGTGGAGCAGACGCGCGGCGGCGACAACTTCGGCGGCGGCTTGCTGCAGCGCTGAGCGGCGACCGGAAACCGAAACGAAGAAGGCGCCCATCGGGGCGCCTTCTTCGTTTCGGTTATGAAAAGTGCGGCCAAGAATGGCCGCCCGTTTGATCTTCGCGATCATGGCCGATCGCAAAAGCCAAGCAAGTTACTGCTTGAGCGTGGTGCGGCTGGTGACGACGATGCCGTTGCTGTCCACGTGCATTTCGGCATCGATGCTGTCCACGCGTTGCGCCTGCGCCTCCATCACGGCGAACTGCGCCTTGCTGCGGGCGGCGTCGGCGGCAGCCTGGGCGGCGGCTTCGTCGGTGGGCGTGGTGCTGCCGTCCATCGATGGAGCGTCGCTCTTGCTCATCTCGGCCGCGGCGGCGGCGAGGCCGTCGGACTTCGCTTCCATGAACTTCAGCCAGTCCAGGTACATGCCGCCGGAGAGGTGCATGCGGGCCATCTGGCCCGGGTCGCCCGACGGCTCGCGCAGGATGGCGGTGAGCTTGGCGTCTTCGCCCGCACCGATGCCCACGGCAAGCGCCTTGTCGCTGGTGGCGAGCCAGCCCGGCTGCTCGAGCATGCCGGTCACGTCATGCGGGAGAGCCACCGGCGCGGCATTGGCGGCAGGCTTCAGCGTGGCCAGCGCCGGCACCATCATCTGGCCGGTGGCGAGCAGGCCGGCGGGGTCGCTGGTGGCCAGCACGACGCGGCCGGTGAAGTCCGGCAGGCTGCTGGTCTTGTCGGTGCCCAGCGAGTCCAGCGCGACGCGCAGGCCGAGCAGGTTGCCGAACGGCGGGATCGCCGTCTTCGGCAACGACTCGCCAAGCTTGGCGAAGCTGGCATTGAGGTCGGTGAGCATCGGGCAGGTGAACGGCTTGGCCGCCACGGCGTCGGCCTGTGCCGACCAGAACGTGCGTAGAGAAACCACCGGCAGCGCGAGGCTGAGGTCGAACGGTGCCGTCTGGCCGCTGCCGCCCAGGCCGGGCAGCTCCACCTTGAGGCCGCCGAAGGCCTTGACGATGTCGTCGGCCAGCGCGAGGTCGAAGCGGCCGTCCTGGTGCGTGGCGTCCAGCCGGGTGTAGCCGAAGCTCATCGACGGCACGCGCGCGGCAATGCGTGCAGCCTCGGGCGCGCAGGCGGGTGAGGTCTGCAGCAGGTTCGATACCGGCTCGCCGGTCTTGGCCGATTCGGCGCCGGCGCGGGCCTTTTCCAGCGAGGCGACCAGCGGATCGCTGCCGGAAATCACCAGCGGCAGCGCGCGGGTGAGGTCGAACTGGCCGACCAGCCATTTCGCGTAGCCCTTGTCCTTGGCCAGCGTGTCGAGGCGGCCGTCGTCCTGCAGGCTCTTCGCCGGGCGGTCCAGGCCCAGGGTCTGGCGCAGCAACGGCGTGGCGGCGTCGGCCGGGAGGATGGCGGCCACCATCTGCTTGCCGACCACGGCGAGCACCAGCTCGGCGCCCGAGGCGGTGAACACGTGCAGGCGGTAGTTCTGGGTACCGAGGTTGGCCGTGTCGAGCTTCTTGCCGTAGGCGGTCTCCAGCCGGCCCACGAAGGCCTCGAAGGCCTTGGGATCGGCCAGCTCGACGCGCAGCACCGGCGCCATGCCTTCGCCGTACAGCGCGAAGCGGCCCTTGAGGTCGAAGCCGGTGGACTGGGCGAAGCCCTCGATGGTCTTGCCCTTGTATTCCGCGGCGAAGGCGCGCACGAGGTTCGCCGCGTCGGGATCGTTGACCTGCAGGCGCGTGGCATAGGCTTCCATCTGCGCCACTTGCGCAGGCAGTTGCAGGTCGGCCTGGGCGAGCAGCGCCTTGCGCGTGTCGTCGTCCAGCACGGCCAGGTTGGCGGCCACGTAGGGTGTATCCGCGGGCGCGAAGGCCAGCGGTGCGTCCTTGTCCTTGTGGGCACAGGCCGCTAGCGCGACACAGGCCAGACCCAGCGCGATGAAGCGCGTCCTCGATTGCATGATTTTCCCCGGGTGGTGAATGCCACTACGGGCATTATGCCCGTTTTTGAAGGTCTGTTGCGGCGCAAAAAGGTGTGTGCGGCTACCGGCCGCAGGAATTCACCGCGCCAGCAGTTCGCCCAGTACGGCCATGCGCACGAACACGCCGTTGGCGACCTGTTCGAGGATGCGCGACTGCGCGCCGTCGGCCACGTCGTCGGCGATCTCGATGCCACGGTTGAGCGGGCCGGGATGCATCACCAGGCAACCCTTGGCGGCCAGGGCCAGGCGGCGCTGGTCGAGGCCGTAGTGGCGGAAATAGGCGGCCTCGTCGGGCAGGTCGGTGGAGGCCATGCGCTCCTTCTGCAGCCGCAGCATGATCGCCACGTCGGCGCCCGCGATGGCGCTGTCGAAATCCTCGGTGAGGCGGCAGTGCGGCAACTCGTCGGCTTCCGGCAGCAGCGCGGCCGGCCCGCACAGGCGGATTTCGCCCACGCCCAGCGCGGCCAGCGCGTGCACGTCGGAGCGCGCCACGCGCGAGTGGCGGATGTCGCCGCAGATGGTCACGACCAGGTTCTCGAAATCCGGCCGGTGCTGGCGGATGGTCAGCGCGTCCAGCAGGCCCTGGGTGGGATGGGCGCGGTTGCCGTCGCCGGCGTTGATCACCGACACGCCGCTCATCGCGTGGCGCACCAGCTCGTCCGGCGTGCCCGATACCTTATGGCGCACGATGATCGCGTCGAGGTGCATGGCCTCCAGCGTGTGCAGGGTGTCGTACAGCGCCTCGCCCTTGTTGGCCGAAGAGAAGCCGATGTCGAAGTTCACCACGTCGGCGCCGAGCCGGCGCGCGGCCAGTTCGAACGAGGTGCGCGTGCGCGTGGACGGCTCGAAGAACAGGTTGAGCACGGTGCGTCCGGCCAGCGTGTCCAGCTTGCGGGTGCCGTGCGCGCAGGCGTCGCGCAGTGCGATGGCGCGGTCGAGCAGGCGCTCGATGCTGGCGCGCGGCAGGTGTTCCAGCGTGGTGAGGTGGCGCAGGCGTGGGCTCATGGCGAAGTGGCTTGGGTGGAAAGGTCGGAAGGGGCCTGGGCGAGCCAGCGTTCGAGGATCACGGCGGCGGCTTCGGCATCGATGGCG
Organism: Rhodanobacter sp. DHG33; assembly: GCF_014843005.1. Classification (GTDB taxonomy): domain Bacteria; phylum Pseudomonadota; class Gammaproteobacteria; order Xanthomonadales; family Rhodanobacteraceae; genus Rhodanobacter_A. The sequence goes on from NZ_JACYXM010000002.1 coordinate 125,490, forward strand.
GCGGCGTCGCGGCGGCGCTTCAGGCCCGCGGCGCGCGCGCCGGCGAAACGGTGCGCGGCTTCCTGCGAGCTGTGGCGCTCGTCCACCAGCGCCACGGCGGTGCCGTAGCGGGCCTCGAGCTGCTCGGCGAAGCGGCGGGCGCGGCGCGTGGCAGGCTGCTCTTCGCCGTCGAGGGTGAGCGGCAGGCCCACCACCAGGGTCTCGGGCAGCCACTGCGCGCGCAGGGCGTCGAGTGCGGGCCAGTCGGGCGCGCCGTCGCGCATCCCCACGATGCCCAGTGCACGGGCGCTGGCAGTGAAGCGGTTGCCCACGGCGACGCCGATCACCTTGCTGCCGACGTCGAAGCCGAAGGCGCAGCTCATGCGTGGCCCGCGTAGCCGGCGAGCTGCAGCGGATCGACGCCGACCAGGCCGGCGGCGGCGCTCCAGCGCTCCTCCAGCGGGGTGTCGAAGATCACGCGCTCGCTGGCTTCGACGGTGAGCCACGCGTTGGCCATCAGCTCCTGCTCCAGCTGGCCGGCGTCCCATCCCGCGTAGCCCAGCGCCATGATCGCCTGGCGCGGGCCTTCGCCCGCGGCCATCGCCACCAGGATGTCGCGCGAGGTGGTCACCGACCAGTGCGTGTTGATGCGGTAGCTCGATTCCCAGTGTCCGGGTTCGCGGTGCAGCACGAAGCCGCGCTCCTGCTGCACCGGACCGCCGATCAGCACCGGCGCGTCGGCCAGTTCGGGGTCGCTGCATTCCAGCTTCATCTGCGCCAGCACGTCGCCGAAGCGGTAGTGCGAGAGCTGGTTCACCAGCAGGCCCACCGCGCCTTCTTCGTTGTGCTGGCAGAGCAGGGCCACGCCGCGCGAGAACGGCGGCTCGGCCAGGCCAGGCATGGCGATCAGGAAGTGGCCGGTGAGGGTGGGCGGTTCGGTGCGGCTCATGCGCGCATTGTAATCCGCCCGGTGTTATTTGCTCCGCAGCACGTTGCCGGGCAGGAATTGCCAGGTGCGGGTGATGTAGAGCTGGTCGACTTTCGCCTCGGGGGGCAGCGGAGGGTAGGGCGCGGCCAGCCGCACGATGCGTTCGGCGGCGGCGTCCAGCAGCGGCTGGCCGGAACTCTGGATCACGTTGATGCTGTTGATGCTGCCGTCGCGATTGATGCCCACGGTGAGCAGCAGGTCGCCGTGCAGTCCGCGCCGGCGGGCTTCTTCCGGGTAGTTGAGGTTGCCCACCCGCTGCACCCGATCGGACCAGCCGCGCATGTAGGCGGCGTAGACGTATTCCTTGGTGTTCGCCGAGATGTACTTCTTGCGCGGGCGCTTGGCGTAGGCCTGGGTCTGGTCGCGCACTTCGGCGGCGAGCTGGGCCATTTCCTGCTGGCGGCGCAGGTCCGCGGCGCTGGGCGCGTCCTGCGGCGGCACTTCGGTGTGCGCGGTGTCGCTGGTCACGCTGAAGCTGCTTTGCCCGCTGGTGGTCACCATGCGCTGCGGCGTGGCCTCGCGCGGCTGCGGCGTGGCGGCGTCCACGGCCTGCATGGCGGTGCCGGGGAGCGGCTTGGGCAGGGCGCCGGAAACGGGCTGCGACGGCTGCGCGGCGTGGTCGCTCTGGCCGCCGCCGCGGTTGTTCGCCTGCGCCAGGAAGTCGGCCTGGTCAGGCGCCTCGCGGTTGGCGACGTTGACCAGGGTAATGTCCAGCGTGGGCAGGCCGGGGTCGATCTTGGCGTAATGAAAGGTGATGCCCAGCAGCAGCACGCCGTGCAGCAGCAGCGAGAACAGCAGGGTCGCGCCGATGGGGTCGGCGGCAGGGCGTGCGGCAGTGGAACTCACGGAGCGGCGTTCTCGATGGCGTCGAACAGCAGGCCGGCGATATTAAGGCCGAACTGCGCGTCCAGTTCGCGGGCGCAGGTCGGCGATGTGACGTTGATCTCGGTGAGGTAGTCGCCGATCACGTCGAGGCCCACGAAGCGCAGGCCGCGCCGGCGCAGTTCCGGCGCCACCTGGGCGGCGATCCAGCGGTCGCGCTCGGACAGCGGTACGCCTTCGCCGCGGCCGCCGGCGGCGAGGTTGCCGCGGAACTCGTCGCCCTGCGGGATGCGCGCCAGCGCGTAGGGCACCGGTTCGCCGTCGATCAGCAGGATGCGCTTGTCCCCGGCGCTGATCGCCGGAATGAATTTCTGCGCGATGGCAAGCTGCCGCCCCTCGCCGTGCGGGCCGCCGGCCAGCAGGGTTTCCAGCATGGAGTTGAGGTTGCTGTCGCCGGCCTTGACCTTGAAGATGCCGCGGCCGCCCATGCCGTCCAGCGGTTTCAGCACTGCCTCGCCGTGTTCGGCCACGAAACGGCGCAGCTCGGCGGGATCCCGTGAGACCAGGGTGGGGGCGCAGCACTGCGGAAACTGCAGCGCGAACAGCTTCTCGTTGCAATCGCGCAGCGCGCGGGGATCGTTCACCACGTTCACGCCGCCGCGCTGGGCCGCTTCCAGCACCATGGTGTCGTAGATGAACTGTGCGTCCACCGGCGGATCCTTGCGCATCAGCACCACGTCCAGCTCGCGCAGGTCGCGCCATTGGGCCTCGCCCAAGGTGAACCAGTCGCGCGGGTCGTCGCGCACCTCGAGCGGGCGCAGCCGCGCCCACGGCGCGCCGTCGCGCAGCGCCAGGTCACCCTGTTCCATGTAGCGGAGGGCGTGGCCGCGCCGTTGCGCCTCCAGCAGCATGGCCAGGCTGGTGTCCTTGGCGGGTTTGATCGCGCCGATGGGATCCATCAGCACCGCGACCGAAAGTGGCATCGTGATTCTCCAGGGAAGATTTTGCGATGTGGGGCATCGACGGGGAGAAACGATGTTCTCCCACGCGGGCGGTCGCGACAAGCGCATCCGGCGTCGATGTGCTGTGGCAGGGCCAACATGGTCGAAGGAGGTCACATTGAGCGTCATTCCGCGCGCTTAATGCGCGATGTTGCTTGACGAGATGGCAGGCAGGCAGTAAACAGCAAGCCTTGCGCATCCTGCCGGAGAGTGGGTGTCGCGAAGTCGCAACAACAATGGTGTTTCTTGTCATGTAAGCCAGCGGCACGCTTGTTGCGTGCCTTAGCTCGGCAATCCTGGGCCCGCCGTTGGGCAACAGGGGGGGAGTGATGAATTTGAACGCGAATGGTCTGGCCGGCCTGCGGGTCATGGTGATCGACGACTCCAAGACCATCCGCCGCACCGCGGAAACCCTTCTCAAGAAAGAGGGGTGCGACGTGTTGACCGCGGTGGACGGCTTCGAGGCGCTGGCCAAGATTGCGGACCAGAGGCCCGCCATCATCTTCGTCGACATCATGATGCCGCGTCTGGACGGCTACCAGACCTGCGCGCTGATCAAGAACAACCCGCAGTTCCGCGCCACGCCGGTGATCATGCTCAGCTCGAAGGACGGCCTCTTCGACAAGGCGCGCGGCCGGGTCGTCGGTGCCGAGCAGTACCTCACCAAGCCATTCACGCGCGACGAGCTGCTTGGCGCCATCCATCATCACGTCAGCACGGTATCGGGCGGCTGACCGCAGATTCTTCAGGGGGAACCTGTGGCCGACATTCTCATCATTGACGACTCGCCGACCGACGTGCGCGTGCTGACCGCGCTGCTCGAGCGCGCGGGTCATCAGGTCGCTTCCGTCGGCAACGCCGAGGAAGGCATCGAGCGCGTGCGCAGCACGCCGCCGCCCGCGCTGGTCATCATGGACGTCATCATGCCCGGCATGAACGGCTTCCAGGCCACCCGCACGCTCACCCGCGATCCGGCCACCGCCGAGGTGCCGATCGTGATGATCACCACCAAAGCCATGGAAACCGACCGCGTGTGGGGGCTGCGCCAGGGCGCGCGTGCCTTCATCACCAAGCCGGTGAACGAGGGCGAGCTGCTCGCCTGCATCAACCAACTGCTGTCGAGCGCGGCATGAACGCAACGTCCGGACTCACCCCGTTCGAAATACTGGCCCGCTACGAGCGGCTGTCTCTGGCGCATGCCTCGGATACCCGCGAGCGGATGGACGCGCCCGGCCTGTGGCGCGGCATCGGCTACCGCGTGGGCTCGCGTACCCTGGTCAGCGAGATCGGCGAGATCAACGAACTGCTGGCGATGCCGACGCTCACCGCGGTGCCCGGCACGCGGCCCTGGCTGCTCGGCGTGGCGAACGTGCGCGGCAACCTGATGCCGGTGGTGGATTTCGGCCGTTTCCTGTTCGACGAGCGCACGCCGCTGACCGAACGCGCGCGCCTGCTGGTGGTGCGCCAGGGCGGCGGCAGCGTGGCTCTGCTGGTGGACGAAGTGTTCGGCCAGCGCACGGTAGACGAACAGCAGCGCCGCACGGCAGGGCAGGAAGAAGATCCGCGGCTGGCGCGCTTCGCCGAGCAGCGGGTGGGCGACGGCGAGCAGCAGATGGCGATATTCAGCATGGGCAAGCTGGTGCGTGCCCCCGATTTCCGTCAGGCCGCGGCCTGATCCACTGAGTCACGACGGGCGCATGCAGCAGGTCCGGTGCCGCAAGGGGCCGGAAACTCCAAAGATCAAGGATCCGTTCCGGCCGTAGTGCCGGGGCCGGTCCGGCGAAGCAGACGGGTGAGGTGAACATGAGCACTACAGGGGGCGTCGGCAAGGAGCGTGGGAATACCGCACTCATTGTCATGTTGCTGGTCGCGATCGGTTTTGCGGCCCTGGATTTCTGGCAGCTCAACGTGAAGAACGGCGAAGACCGCCAGGCCGTCGCGTTGACCACGCAGATCCAGGTGCTGTCGCAGCAGACCGCGAAATTCGCGCTGGAGTCGTCCGACGGCAACGCCGATTCGTTCAAGGAGCTGGAAAGCACCCGCAACGCGATCGACTCGGCCGTGCGCAAGCTGAACAAGGGCGATGCGACCACCGGCATGCATGCCTACGCCGACAACAACACGTCGCTGGTCGGCCGCGCCTACGGCTCGCTGGACGGCGCCTGGAAGCAGCTGGACGGCGACATCGGCAAGATCCTCTCGAACAAGTCCGTGGTGCTCGACTCCGGCCAGAACGCGGCCACCGTGTCGCAGCAGATGCCGCTGCTCAACTCCAGCATGGAGCAGGTGGTCACCATCCTGCAGCAGCGCAACGGCAGCGCCGACCAGATGCTGGGCACCTCGCGCCAGATGCTGTCGGCCGACCGCATCATCCGCCGCGTGCAGGAAGTGCTGCAGGGCGGCGACAACGCCCAGGCCGCCGCCGACGGCCTGCAGCGCGATGCGCAGCAGTACGGCACGGTGCTGCAGGGCCTGATCCAGACCGACCAGAGCAGCGGCGTGAAGCCGATCGGCGACGCCAACGCGCGCAAGATCCTCACCGACATGCAGGGCAACTGGGGCAAACTGGCCGACCCGCTGGCCAAGCTGGTGTCCGCTTCCGGCAACCTCGCCGCGGTGAAGCAGGCCGGCACCCAGGCTTCGCTGGACTCGCAGTCGGTGCTGCTGCGCGCCAACGACCTCGCCGACCAGATCGGCAAGCTGCCGCTGCGCCGCCTGTTCCCGAACGTGTGGTGGGGCCTGCTGGCCGCGATCGGCGCGGTGGCCTTCGCCCTGTTGCTGGTGGTCAGCCTGGTGCGCGACCAGCGCCGCCGTTTCGCCGAGTCCACCTCGCTCAACCAGCGCAACCAGGAGGCGATCATGCGCCTGCTGGACGAGATGGGCGCGCTGGCAGAAGGCGACCTGACGGTGAAGACCACGGTGACCGAGGAAATCACCGGCGCGATCGCCGACTCGGTGAACTACGCCATCGACGAGTTGCGCACCCTGGTGACCACGATCAACGAGACCTCCGAGCAGGTCTCTTCGTCGGCACAGGAGACGCAGACGACCGCGCGCCATCTGGCCGACGCGGCCGAGCAGCAGGCGCAGCAGATCAGCACCGCGACCAGCGCGATCAACCAGATCGCCAGCTCGATGGACCACGTGTCGAAGAACTCCGCCGAATCGGCCGACGTGGCCGAACGTTCGGTGCAGATCGCTTCGCACGGCGCCGAGGTGGTGCGCGAAACGATCTCCGGCATGGACTCGATCCGCGACCAGATCCAGGAAACCTCCAAGCGCATCAAGCGCCTGGGCGAGTCCTCGCAGGAAATCGGCTCCATCGTGGAACTCATCAACGACATCGCCGAGCAGACCAACATCCTGGCCTTGAACGCGGCGATCCAGGCGGCCTCGGCCGGCGAGGCGGGCCGCGGTTTCGCGGTGGTGGCGGACGAAGTGCAGCGACTGGCCGAACGCTCGACCAGCGCCACGAAGCGAATCGAGACCCTGGTGCAGACCATTCAGTCCGATACCAACGAAGCGGTGAACTCGATGGAGCAGACCACCGCCGAAGTGGTGGCCGGTGCACGCAAGGCGGAGGACGCCGGCAGTGCACTGGGCGACATCGAGCGCGTGTCGCACGATCTGTCGGCACTGATTCAGAACATTTCCAGCGCGGCGCGGCAGCAATCGGCGGCGGCGACGGACATTTCGCAATCGATGAACGCGATCCGGGAAATTACCTCGCAGACTTCGCAGGGTGCCAGCCGTACCGCCGATTCGATTGGTACGCTGGCGCAGTTGGCCAGCGACCTGCGTCGTTCGGTGGCCCACTTCAAGCTGCCGGGCTGATGCCTTGGCAGCGACATTTACTGACTGGGGGCAGTCTCGATGGTGGCGTGGCGATTCGCCGCGCAACCGCTGAGGGAAGTGCATGAGACTTCAAGACCACATCGATTTCACCACCCTCCAGTGGGTTCGTCCCGAACTGGAGCAGACCTTGTCGGACGCCCGCGAGTCGCTGGAGTCCTACGTCGACAACCCGGCCCGCCAGGACGCCATGCGCGCCTGTGCCGACCACCTGCATCAGGTGCAAGGCACGCTGCGGATGGTCGAGTTGCCCGGGCCGGCCATGGTGGCGACCGAGATGGAGATGCTCGCCATCGCGCTGCTGGAAGGCCACGTCACGCAGCGCGAAGAGGCCTATGCCGCGCTGATGCGCGGCATGATGCAACTGCCCGACTATCTCGAGCGCCTCGCCGGCGGCCATCGCGACGTGCCGGTGGTGCTGCTGCCGCTGCTGAACGACCTGCGTGCCAGCCGTGACCAGGAAGCACTGACCGAGGCGGCGCTGTTCCGCCCCAATCTCGACGCGTTCCTCCCCTCGCAGGCGCCGGCCGCCATGAGCGAGGCGCAGGCCGCGGAGCGCCGCGGCGAACTCGCCGAACTGCGCCTGCAATTCCAGCAGCACATGCTGGCCTGGTTCCGTGGGCAGTCGCAGTCGTTGCCCAGCATGCGCAAGGCGCTGCAGGCGATCGCCGCGCGCTGCTATCACGTGCATGGACGGCGCCTGTGGTGGATCGCCGCCGGAGTGGTGGAAGGACTTGAGCACGGCATGCTGGGGGCGCACGCCACCGAGCTGCGCCAGCTGCTCGGCAAAGTGGATCGCCACATCCGCCAGCTGATCGAACAGGGCGAGGGCAGCCTGCGCGGCGGCGATGCCGACGACTTGTGCAACCGCCTGCTGTACATCGTGGCGCAGTCGCGCCAGCACAGCCCGCACATGGAGCTGCTGCGCCGTACCTACGCGCTGGACAGCCTGCTGCCCGACGCCGACGAACTGGAACACGCCCGCGGCTCGATGGCCGGGCACAACCGCGCACTGCTCGATTCGGTGGCCAAGGCCCTGAAGGAAGACCTGCTGCGCGTGAAGGAAGCGCTCGACCTGTTCCAGCGCCAGCCGGGCGCCGATCCGGCTTCGCTGGCGCCGCAGTGCGAGCAGTTGGGTCGCGTGGGCGACACCCTGGGCATGCTGGCGCTCTCCGTGCCGCGCCGGGTGATCGAGGAACAGCGCCGCGTGCTCGAGGAGATCGTCGCAAAGCTGCGCCCCGTCGACGAGGAAAGCCTGCTCGACGTGGCCGGTGCGCTGCTGTACGTGGAAGCATCGCTCGACGACCACATCGAGACCCTCGGCGCGGGCGGGGAATTGCCGCACGAAGGCGATGCCGTCGCACCGGGGCTGCCGCGCAGCGAAGCGCAAAGCATCCTGAGCACCGTGATGCAGGAGGCGATCCGCAACGCCGAAAAGGTGAAGGAAGCCATCGTCGGTTTCGTCGAATCCGGTTGGGACCACACGGGCCTGATCGAGGCGCCGGCCCGGATGAGCGAGATCGCCGGCGCCTCGCGCATGCTGTCCGCCGAGCGCCCGGCCGAGCTGGCCGAAGGCATCGGCCGCTTCATCCACAACGAGCTGCTGGTCGACCGTCGCGTGCCGAGCGGCGCGCAGATGGACCACCTGGCCGACGCGCTGGCCGCGCTGGAGTACTACCTGGAAGCGGCGCAGGAGCACCGCGGCGGCCTGGCGCACATCATCGACGTGGCCGAGCACAGCCTTGGCCAGCTCGGCTACTGGCCGTTGCCGGCCGAGCGCTCGCCGCTGCCGGGGGCATCCGCCGATGCGTCTGCGCACGACCGCGAAGGCGAAGCGCTGACCGAGTCGGTGAGCCTGTATGCCGGCAATGACCCCAGCCATCTGTTTGTCGCACCGGAGACGCCGCGCGAAGTACCAGCGCACGACGTCGAAGGGCTGCGCTATGCGCAGACCGAACTCACTGCGCCGCCTGCCATGGCAAGCGAAGATGCGGACTGGATCGAGATCGAAGAGGAAATCGAAGAGCAGGTGCCGGCCAGCGGCGTGCTCGCCGAAGGCTTCCATTTCAACCAGCATGCCGAGGGTATCGACGACGATATCCGCGAGATCTTCCTCGAGGAGATGCAGGAGGAGATCAACAACCTGCGCGGCGCCGAAGCCACCTGGCTGGCCGATCCCGCGCAGCTCGGAGCGCTGACACCTATCCGACGTTCCTTCCACACGCTCAAGGGTTCCGGCCGGCTGGTCGGCATCGCTGCGTTGGGCGAATTCGCCTGGAAGGTGGAGGACATGCTCAACCGCGTGCTCGACCACACCATCGAGCCGCACGAGGGCGTGCAGGCACTGGTGCGCCATGCCATCGACGCGCTGCCGCAACTGCTGGGGTCGCTGAAGGGCGAAGGCGCGCCGCATGCGCCGGTCGAGGCGATCATGCAGACCGCCGGCAAGCTGGCCGCGGGCGACGCTACCGCACGCATCGAGGATCACACGCCGGCCGCAACGGAAACCGTGCGCCGCATCGTGCGCCGCCGCGTGCCGCGGTTCGACGCCGCCGCCATTCCGTCCGCCGCCGTCGTCGATGCCCACAGCGTCGCCACGCCCGAGCCGGCCGAGCCGCTGGCAATGCTGGCCGTGTCGCCGCTGCCGTCGGTCGATCCGGTGCTTTTGGAAATCCTGCGCAGCGAAGTCGCGCAATACCTGCAGACCATCCGCACCGCGATCCATCGCGGCAGCGGCGAATTGCCGGTGAGCGAAGACCTGCTGCGTGCCGTGCACACCCTGCACGGCGCCATTGCGATGGTCGAGATTCCGCTGCTCACTCAGCTGCTGTCGCCGCTGGAGAGTCTGCTCAAGCGCGTGCGCCATGCCGGGCAGGCATTGCCGGTGGAAGGCGTGCGCCTGCTCGACCGTTCGGCCGACGTGGTCGACCAGACGATGGCCCAGTTCGACGTGGCCACGCCGCAGTTGCCCAACATCGACCAGCTCACGACGCAGCTGACCGAGCTGCGCGACCGCTATCCGGAGCCGTTGGTGGCGCATGTCGCCGCCGAGCACCATGCCGAACCCGCGTTGCCGCCGCTCGAGCATGCGGCCCATGCCGACGATGCGGCGACGAAGGAAGCTGGCGCGGACGAGCACGAGGCTGCAGCAGATCGTCCCGATCCGACGGAACAACCGGAGGAAACGGAGCGCCACGACGAGTACGCGGGGGCGCTGACGGCTGCCCTTGGCGCCTACGAGTTGCACGAGCACGAGGCGGCTCCGTCCGATGAGGAAGCGGATCGCGCCGAGGCCGAACGTGCCGAAGCCGAGCAGCGCGCTCGCGAAGCCGCAGAGCAGGAGGCGGCTGAACGCGCCGCCGCCGAACAGGCTGCGCAGCACGCCGAACAGGAACGCCTGGAACAAGAGCGACTCGAACAGGAACGACTCGACCAAGAGCGTCTTGAGCAGGAGCGCGCCGAGCAAGAACGTGCCGAGCAGGCGCGGCTGGCCCAGGAGCGCGCCGCTCGCGAAGCGGCGGAAGCGCAGATGCGCGCCGCGGCCGAGAAAGCGGCTGCCGAGCAGCGCGCCGCGGAAGCCGCCGCTGCCGAACAGGCGCGACAGGAAGCGGAACACGCCGCGGCCGAAGCCCGTCGCGCCGCGGCCGAAGCCGTGCGCGCCGCACCGGTCGTCGACGCCGCAGCCGCCCATTCGGACTTGCCGATCGACGCCGACCTGCTCGAGGTCTTCGTCGAGGAAGCGCGCGAAATCCTCGATCACGCCGACGGCGTGCTGGCGCAGTGGCATGCCGAGCCTGCCGCGGTCAGCCACCTCGGCGAATTGCAGCGCGACCTGCACACGCTCAAGGGCGGTGCACGCATTGCCGGCCTGATGCCGGTGGGCGATCTGTCCCACGCCATCGAGACGCTGCTGGAGAAGCCGGTGACCGGTGCGGCGCAGGCGATCCCGCTGATCGCCGTGCTGGAAACCAACTTCGACCAGCTGCACACCATGGTGCAGCACGTGTCGCAGGGGCAGATGCCGGCTTACCCGCAGTCCGCCATCGATCACCTGCTGGCGCTGGCCGGCGAGCAGCAATTCGCCGATGACGCGACGCTGGCTGCCCGTGTGGTGACGCCGCCGGTGCAGCCTGCCACGGCCGTGCCGCTGCCTGAACTGCTGCCCGAAGAGCACGGTGCAGGCGCGTCCTCGGCGCAGGAACAGATCCGCGTCCGCGCCGAGCTGCTCGACAACCTGGTGAACCACGCCGGCGAAGTGGCGATCTACCGCTCGCGCCTGGAACAGCAGGTGTCCGGCTACCGCTTCAACCTGGTCGAACTGGACCAGACCGTGCAGCGTCTGCGCAGCCAGCTGCGCATGCTGGAAATCGAAACCGAGGCGCAGATCATCGCGCGCTTCCAGCGCGAACATCGCGAGGCCGGAAGCATCACCGCGTTCGATCCGCTCGAGCTCGACCGCTTCTCGCAGCTGCAGCAGTACTCGCGCTCGCTGGCCGAGTCGGTCTCCGACTTGGTGTCCATCCAGGGCGTGCTCGACGAATTGACCCGCCAGGCCGAAAACCTGCTGGTGCAGCAGTCGCGCGTCAGTACCGAACTGCAGGAAGGTTTGCTGCGCACGCGCATGCTGCCGTTCGACACCATGGTGCCGAACCTGCGCCGCACCCTGCGCCAGGCCGCGCAAGAGGAAGGCAAGAACGCCCAGCTCTACGTGGACGGTGCGCACGGCGAAATGGACCGCAACCTGCTCGACCGCCTCAAGGCGCCGTTCGAGCACATGCTGCGCAATGCGGTGGCGCACGGCATCGAGTCGCCGGAGGAACGCCGCAAGGCGGGCAAGCCGTCGGAAGGCGCGGTGCGCATCCGCGTGACGCGCGAGGCCACCGAGGTGGTGGTGCGCGTGACCGACGACGGCCGCGGCCTCGACCGCGATGCCATCCGCAAGCGTGCGCTGGAACGCAGCCTCATCGCTGCCGACGCGCGCCTGAACGACGACCAGCTGCTCGGCCTCATCACCCAGCCCGGCTTCTCCACCGCCAGCACCGTCACCCAGCTCGCCGGCCGCGGCGTGGGCATGGACGTGGTGGCGAACGAGATCAAGCAACTGGGCGGTTCGCTGGCCATCGAGTCGCAACAGGGCAAGGGCACCACCTTCGTGCTGCGCCTGCCGTTCACCCTCGCGGTGACCCAGGCCATCCTGGTGCGCATCGGCGAGAACACCTTCGCGATCCCGATGACTTCGGTGCAGGGCGTGGCGCGCGTCGACGCCGATGAACTGATCGCGCGCATGGCCGAACACGATCCCGTGTTCGATCACGCCGGCGGCCAGTACGGCATCCACGAATTGTCCGATCTGCTCGGCCTGCCGCCGGGTGCGGCGCCGGAAGGCGAACAGCCGCCACTGCTGCTCACCCGCGCGGGCGACCTGCGTGCGGCGATCCGCATCGACGCGGTGCTGGGTTCGCGCGAAATCGTGGTGAAGTCCGTCGGCCCGCAGGTGAGTTCGGTGCCGGGCGTGCTGGGCGCCACCATCATGGGCGACGGCTCGGTGCTGGTGATTCTCGACCTGGCTCCGCTGGTCCGCCACGGCATCGCGCGTCGCGAGCAGCGCCTGGCGGACGGCATCACCGCGATCGACTTGCCGAAGGTCGAGGAACAGCGCGAACGGCCGCTGGTGATGGTGGTGGACGATTCGATCACCATGCGCAAGGTCACCGGCCGCGTGCTGGAGCGCCACGAATACGAAGTGGGCACGGCGAAGGACGGCGTGGACGCGCTGGAGAAGCTGCACGAGCGCGTGCCCGACCTGATGCTGCTGGACATCGAGATGCCGCGCATGGACGGCTACGAGCTGGCCACCCACATGAAGGCCGACCCACGCCTGCGCGACGTGCCGATCATCATGATCACCTCGCGCACCGGCGAGAAGCACCGCCAGCGCGCATTCGACATCGGTGTGGACCGCTACCTCGGCAAGCCGTACCAGGAAGCCGAGCTGCTGGCGCAGATCACGGAGGTGCTGGAGCAGCGCGCCGCCGAGCAGGCTGCGCAGGAGTCGCACCATGGCTGAAGCGCTGCCCGCGGTGGCACTCCTGTTCGATGATGCCGCACTGGGCAGCCATCTGCGCGAGGCGCTGCAGGAGCGCGGCGCGCGCATCGTGCACGAGGGCAATGTTGCGGGTTTCGACAGCGCGTTGCTGCGGCAGCTCGATCCGGACGTGCTGGTGGTGAACCTCGACGAGGACGACGACGAATCCTTCGAGCGCCTGTTCGGCATGATCGAGGGCGAGCGTCCGCGGCTGGTGCTCAACGATGCCCGTGCCAGCCATGCGCTGGCCGGTTGGGACCGTGCGCGCTGGGCGCGCCATCTGGCGATGAAGGTGCTGGCGAGCGGCGACGTGGATCCGCCGCGTCCGGCGGATGCATTGGCGGTCGAGACGGTGCCTACGGTGGCGGCTCAGGTGGCCGAACCCGTCGCGGCTTTTTCGCCGGAAGCGGGCTCCGACATGCCGCTCTCCGACGATCATCCGGATCACGCCGCTGAAGAGCCGGCAGCGCAAACCCTCGCTGCATCGAACGACCTGGAAGCTGAGCTGGCTGCCTTGCTTGCCGAACCGGCTCCGGCGGACCCGTCGGGCGCCGAGCTGGCCGCGCATTCCGGCCCGGGCGACGAATCCGTGGCGCACCACCTCGAAGTCTCGGCCGGCCTCGAGGCGGAACTCGCCGCGCTGCTCGCCAAAGATGAATCGCTGTTGCCGGAAGAAGAGCCTGCCCCGGTTGCCGTACGCGATGAACTGCCGCTGCACGATGGCGATTTCAGTTTTGCGCTGCACACTGGCGACGAACATGCCGCTGCCCAAACCGCACCCCCGCCGGTGCGTGCCGAAACAGCCAAGGCGCCTTCGGTGCCCGACAGCTGGGCGCTGGTCGACCATGACGCGGCCGCCCACGAAAACGCCGAGCCTGAGGAAGCCGCCAACTTCGGCGTCCAGAAGCTGAGCGCCGCCGATTTCCTTGCGCCTGACGTCGAGCCCGCCGAGGCGGAATTCCAGCCGACGATGAGCCTGGAGCTGGTGTCGATGGAGGAGGCCGTGGCGCCGCGCGCCTGGGAGCAGCAATCCTCCAACGAGATGCTGCTGGACGACCTCGGCAACGCGCTCAGCCGCGTGGTGCTGCTGGGAGCGGCGGTCGATGGCCTGGATTCGGTTTGCGCATTCCTGGCGAGCCTGCCTGCTTCCGCGGGGCACACGATTCTGCTTACCCAGCATTTCGGCACGCAGCCGGCCGAGGCGGTGCTGGAGCGTCTGTCGAACCATTCCAGCTTGCCGATACAGCTGGCGAAGCACGGCAGCCGCGCGCGCCGTGGCGAAGTGCTGCTGGTGCCGGCGAGTGGCCAGGTGCAGCTGCGCCGCGACGGTCGGGTCGAATTGCGCGAACACGGCGAAGACCGCGAGCCGTCGATCGACACCAGCTTCACCATGGCGGCGAACGCCTTCGGGCGCGACGCGCTGGGCATCGTGTTCGCCGGCCGCTCCACCGACGCCGTGGCGGGTTCGCAGGCGATCCATGATCGCGGCGGCCAGGTGTGGGTGGAGTCCGCCAACGGCGAACACTACGCCGACATGGTCAGCGGCATCTTCGCCGAACGGCTGGTGAGCTATTCCGGAACGCTGCACGAACTGGCAGCGCATCTGATCGAGGTCTATCCATGAGTGACGAGTTGCCCCGCGAAATCCGCTGCGTGCTGGTGCCGGCCGGCAGCCTGCGCCTGCTGCTGCCCAACACGACCGTAGCCGAAGTCATCACCCAGCCCGCCCACGAATCCGTGGAGGATGCGCCCGAGTGGCTGCTTGGCCGCTTCGCCTGGCGCGGCTGGCGCGTGCCGCTGGTGTCGTTCGCGCGCCTGGCGGGTGCGGGCGAGGGCGATGCCGAACTCACCGTGCGTGTCGCCGTGCTGAAGGCGCTGGGCGGGCATCCGAAAATGCCGTTCATCGCCGTGCTCACGCAGGGTTTCCCGCGCCTGACCACGCTCAACGCCGAGCTGATCATCCCCACCCACGATGGCAACGAGCTGCCGCCGGGCGTGCGCGCGCAGGTGCTGGTGCGCGACGACGTGGCCGTGATCCCCGACCTCGAAGGCATCGAGGCGGAGCTGGTGCAACTGCTGGCGCTGGACAAGCCGGAAGAACACGGCGAGCCGGAAGCGTTGGACGGCACCGCGTGACGGACCGCCGCCAGGCACGCGTCAGCAGCGTGCTGTTCGTGCTGGCCGGTGTGATGATGCTTGTGGCAGCGGTGATCGGCAGGCAGCCAGCCTTCTATGGCACGGCGGCGGCGTTCGTTGGTGTCGCGGTCGTGTTCTGGGCGCGGGCGCGGAAGTAGCTTCGCCCCCGCCGGTCAGAAATCCCCGTGCAGGGCCTGTAGCGCGGCCAATGCCGCCAGTCCGGCCGTTTCCGTGCGCAGGACGCGCGGTCCCAGCCGCAGATTGGTGAAGCCGGCCTCGCTCAGCAGTGCCACATCGCGCTCGCCAAGGCCGCCCTCCGGGCCGACCACCAGCAGCGCGCCATCGCGGACCGGCTGCATTTCGCGCGCGGAAACCGCGGCCTCCGGCAGCAGCGCCAGCCGCAGGGCCGCGTCGCCATCCAGCGAGGACAGCCAGGCCTGCAGCGGCATCGCAGGAAGAACCTCGGGCAGACAGGCGCGGCCACACTGCTCGCAAGCGCTGGCCGCCACGGCGCGCCAGTGCATCAGGCGTTTTTCCGCGCGGGCGGCGTCCAGCTTCACCTCGGAGCGTTCGGTGAGCAGCGGCACGATGCGCGCCACGCCCAGTTCGGTGGCCTTCTGCACGATCAGGTCCATTTTCTCGCCGCGCGCCACGCCCTGCGCAAGGGTGAGGCGCAGCGGCGATTCGCGATCCACGGCTTGCCGATCCAGCACCCGCACCAGCACTTCGCGCTTGCCGACGCTGGCTATCGTTGCGGCGTAGTCGTTGCCGTCGCCGTTGAACAGCGTCAGCGGGTCGCCTGCCGCGAGGCGCAGCACGCGTGCCACGTGCTCGCCGGCCTGTGCCGGCAAGGCCGTTTCGACTCCGGCAGCCAGCGGCAGGTCGACATGGATACGGATGGTGCGCATGGGGCGGATTACACCACGGCCCGTTCGATGCCGGACGTGGCCACTGCGACCAGGTGATCGATCTCCGCCTCGCTCACCACGTAGGGCGGCATGAAATAGATCACGTTGCCCAGCGGGCGCAGCAGAGCCTCGTGCTGCAGGCCATGCAGATATACGCGCAGGCCGCGGCGGTCTTCGGCGGGGAAGGGGCGGCGAATGGCCTTGTCCGCCACCAGCTCCACTGCGGCGATCATGCCGGTCTGGCGCACCTCGGCGACGTGCGGATGCGCGCGCAGCGGCTCCAGCCTGCGCGCGAGATGCGCCGCCAGCGCGCGGTTGCGCTCCAGCACCGGCTCGTCGCGGAAGATCGCCAGCGTGGCCAGCGCCGCGCTGCACGCCAGGGGGTTGCCGGTGTAGCTGTGCGAGTGCAGGAAGGCCTTGCCGGCGCTGTATTCGGCGTAGAACGCCTCGTACACGTGCTGCGTGGTGAGCACGGCGGACAGAGGCAAGGTGCCGCCCGTCAGCCCCTTCGACAGGCACATGAAGTCGGGCGACGTGCCGGCTTGCTCGCACGCGAACAGCGTGCCGGTGCGGCCGAAGCCCACCGCGATCTCGTCGGCGATGAAGTGCACGGCGAATTCGTCGCAGAGCGCGCGCAGCCCGGCGAGGTAGTCCGGGTGGTACATGCGCATGCCGCCAGCGCATTGCACCAGCGGCTCCACGATCACCGCACAGGTCTCGTGCGCATGGCGCTCCAGCAGTGTGCGCAGTTCGGCAAGACGGCGCACGGCGACCTGCGCCGGCGCCTCGCCGGGCTCGCCTTCATAGGCATCCGGCGAGGGCGCGAGGATGGGCGTGAGCAGCAGCGGGGCATAGGTCTTGCGGTACAGCGCCACGTCGCTTACCGACAGCGCGCCCAGCGTTTCGCCGTGGTAGCTGCCGGTGAGCGCGATGAAGCGGGTCTTCTCGCCGTGACCCTGGTTGAGCCAGTAGTGGAAGCTCATCTTCAGCGCCACTTCGATCGCCGCCGAGCCGTTGTCGGCGAAGAACACCTTGTCCAGCCCGGAGGGCGTGATGCGCACCAGCTCCTCGGCCAGTTCGATCGCGGGCGGGTGGGTGAAGCCGGCGAAGATCACGTGTTCCAGCGTCCGCGCCTGTTCCGCCAGTGCGGCGGCGATGCGCGGGTTGGCGTGGCCGAACAGGTTGGTCCACCACGAGCTGATGCCGTCGAGGTAGCGCCTGCCCTCGGCGTCGATCAGCCACGCGCCTTCGCCGCGCACGATGGGCAGCATCGGGATGGTTTCGTGGTCGTGCATCTGGGTGCAGGGATGCCAGATGTGCTTCAGGTCGCGCGCGGCGAGCGCGGCGTTGCGGTCGGGGGAGTTCGTCATCCGGTTATGATCGACGCGTGCCGGCATGCGCTCAAGTGCGCCTGCGAAACCTGCGGAAACCCTGTTTGAAAATCCTCAAGAAAATTCTCCTGGCCGTGGCCGTTCTGCTGCTGGCCGTGGCGGCCCTGCTGTGGTGGCTGCCCGCGCGCTGGGCAATGCCGCTGCTGCAGCCGTCGCTACATGGCCTGTGCCTGCAGCAGGTGGGCGGCACGCTGTGGGAGGGACATGCGGACCAGGTGGTCTCGCCGGCGGGTCGCGTGCTGGGCCGCGTGCAGTGGCAATTGTCGCGTACGGCCCTGTTCGGGCAAACCGACCTGCAGCTCGATTTCGCCGGACCGCAGTTCGGCATGGACGGGCATATCCGGAAGTTGCCCGCGGGCCAGGTGGACGTGGCTGATTTGCAGGCCCACGCCGAGTTGTCGGCGTTGATCGATCCGCGCATGCGCTTGCCTCTGGGCCAGCCGCGCGGCGAAATCGTGCTGAACGCACGGCATGCCTTGCTGCAGAGCGGTTGGCCGCTGGAATTGCAGGCCGACTGGCAATGGCGGCAAGCCGCAGTGCATATGAAGAACGATGATGTGGCCCTCGGCGATTTGCATGGCACGCTTGCCGCGCAGGGCGGCGTGATCCATGCACAATGGCAGGACGACGGCCAAGGTCCGCTGCGCACCACCGGCGATCTCGAGTTCAGCCTGCTGGGCTGGCGACTCGAAGCCGAGTTGCAGCCGCGGCGGGCCGACCCGGCGCTGCAACGCTGGATCGCGGCACTGGGCAAGCCGGGTGCCGACGGCGCCCTCCACATCGCACGCAGCGGCGGAATGGCCGCCGCCATCAAAGGAAAAACCGCGCAATGAACGCCGAAACCGCAGCGCAGGCCCTGGCCGCAGCACGCGAAGCCGCCGCCGCTGCCGCCGAGGTGATCCAGCATTACTGGAAGCGCGGCGTGGACGTGGAGATCAAGGGCGACGCCACGCCGGTGACGGTAGCCGACCGCGAGGCCGAGCAGGCGATCCGCAAGGTGCTGCGCGCGGCGCTGCCGGAGGCGGCCATCTACGGCGAGGAGTATGGCCTCGACGGCGCGCGCGACGGGCTGCTGTGGCTGGTCGATCCGCTGGACGGCACCAAGAGTTTCGTGCGCCGCACGCCGTTCTTCTCCACCCAGATCGCGCTGATGGACCGCGGCGAGCTGGTACTGGGCGTATCGAGCGCACCGATCTATGGCGAGACGATGTGGGCCAGCGCGGGCCATGGCGCGTGGTTCGAAGGCGAGCGCGTACGCGTGGCCGGCACCGCGGATTTTTCGCAGGCATCGATCTCCACCGGCAACGTGAAGACGCTCACCGGCGATGCGCGCTGGGCCGCGCTGGGCGCGATGATCCGCGACAGCAACCGCATCCGCGGCTACGGCGATTTCTGCCACTACCACCTGCTCGCACGCGGCGCGCTGGACCTCGTGGTCGAGTCCGACGTGAACATTCTCGACATCGCCGCGCTGGCGGTGATCGTGCGCGAAGCCGGCGGTGTGTTCACCGATCTGGAAGGCCGTGCATTGACGCTGGAAACGCGCAGCGTGCTGGCCGGCACGCCCGCGATTCATGCGGAAGCATTGCGGCGGTTCTCGCGCGATCGCGTTGGAGGGGCGTAACGGATGGGGGCCGCGATGGTTTTCCTGATGATCCTGCTGGGGGCGAGCCCCGTGCTGTTCGCGGCGCTGATCGGCGGCGTGGTGGCCCTGGTGTTCTGGCGCCGCGCACCGCGGTCGGCGCTGTTGGTGCTGATCGCATGCGCCGTGCAATTCGCGGTGACGTCGTTCGGTGTCTGGCTGCAGGGCTGGTGGCTGCCTGCCTCCAGGGAAGCAGGCGGGACGATGGCCCATTTCGCGCAGCTCATGGGGATCTGGGGCATGTGCGGCAGCGTATTGCACGCCGTGGTGATCGGCCTGCTGGTGTGGGCGGCATTCGCCCGCCGCCCGCAGGCACGAAGCGCCCCGCCGCCCCTGACTTGAGCCAAGTTACAATCGGCCGATGCCCAAGCTGCCCATCATCCACGCCACGCGCGATGTCACCGACAGCCGCTTCCTGCGGCTCGAGCAGGTGGACCTGGAGTTCTCCAACGGCGAGCGCCGCACCTTCGAGCGCATGAAGCCGGGCGGGCTCGGTGCGGTCATCATCGTGCCGATGCTGGACGCGGAAACCGTGCTGCTGGTGCGCGAATACGGGGTGGGTCTGGAACGTTACGAACTGAGCCTGCCTAAGGGGCGGCTCGATCCCGGAGAATCGGTGGAAGAAGGCGCCAACCGCGAGCTGAAGGAAGAAGTGGGCTACGGCGCGCGTCGCCTGACGTCGTTGCACGCACTCTCGCTGTCGCCGTCCTACATGACCCATATGGCGCATGCGGTGCTGGCGCAGGATCTCTACCCCGAACGCCTCGATGGCGACGAGCCCGAGCCGCTGGAAGTGGTGCCGTGGAAGCTCGCCGACCTGCACACCCTGGTGGCGCGCGATGACGTCACCGAAGGCCGTTCCATCGCCGCGCTGTTCATGGCGCGCGAATACCTTGCTGGAAGGATGCAACTGAAGTGAGCCTGCCGTTCGACCATCCGTTGCTGCTCGACATCGCCGTGCTGGCGCGTCGCGCGGGCGAAGCCATTCTCGAGGTCTATAGCCAGGACTTCGACGTCGAGCTGAAGGACGACCGCTCGCCGCTCACCGCCGCCGACCTCGCCGCGCAGAAGGTGATCGCGGAAGGCCTGGCGCGCATCGAGCCCGTGCTGCCGCTGGTTTCCGAAGAGGCCAGCCAGGCATCGTGGGAGCGGCGGCGCACCTGGGCGCGCCACTGGCTGGTCGATCCGCTGGACGGAACGCGCGAGTTCGTGAAGCGCAACGGCGAGTTCACCGTCAACATCGCCCTGATCGACAACCACGAACCCGTGCTGGGCGTGGTGCTGGCGCCGGTCACCGGCGACCTGTACGCCGCCGCGCGCGGCATCGGCGCGTGGTGGCAGGCGGAAGAGGGCGGCGACTGGGAGCGCATCAGCACCCGCGCGCTGGCGCGGCCGGCCATCGCCGCCGGCAGCCGCTCGCACGGCGGATCGCAGGAGGACAGCCTGCGCCGCATGCTCGGCGAGGATTACACGCTGCAATCGCTGGGCTCCTCGCTGAAGTTCTGCCTGCTGGCACGCGGCGGCGCGGACGTCTATCTGCGCCGCGGCCCCACCAGCGAGTGGGACACCGCCGCCGCGCAATGTGTGCTGGAGGAAGCCGGCGGCGCCGTGCTCGACCTGCACGGCAAGCCGCTGCGCTACGATCGCGGCGAATCGCTGCTCAATCCCGAGTTCATCGCGGTGGGCGAAGCCGGCCTCGATTGGGCCGCAAAGCTGCGCGACGCCGGCCTGCCATGAGCGACGCCCCGCGGCGCGGCATCGACGAACTGCTGGCGATCATGGCGCGTCTGCGCGACCCCGCGCAGGGTTGCCCGTGGGACGTGCAGCAGGATTTCGCCAGCATCGCGCCCTACACCATCGAGGAAGCCTACGAGGTGGCCGACGCCATCGACCGCGGCGACTTCGACGACCTGCGCGAGGAACTGGGCGACCTGCTGCTGCAGGTGGTGTTCCACGCGCAGATGGCGGCCGAGCAGGGGCGTTTCGATTTCGACGACGTGGCGCAGGCGATCAGCGCCAAGATGATCCGCCGCCATCCGCATGTGTTCGGCGAGACGCGCTACGCGGATCTGGCTGCACAGAAGCAGGCCTGGGAAGAACTCAAGGCGGCCGAACGCGCCGCCAAGGGCGAGGCGCACGACAGCAGCGCGCTGGCCGGCGTCTCGCGCGGCCTGCCCGAGTGGAAGCGCGCGACCAAGCTGCAGCAGCGCGCCGCCACGGTGGGTTTCGACTGGCCCGATCATCGCCCGGTGCTCGACAAGCTGGCCGAGGAAATCGGCGAGGTGCGTGCCGAGTTCGACGCCGGCGCCGATCCGGCGCGGCTGGAGGACGAGATCGGCGACGTGCTGTTCGTGGTGGCCAACCTCGCCCGCCATGCCGGCGTGGATTTCTCCCGCGCCCTGCGCCATGCCAATGCCAAGTTCGAGCGCCGCTTCCGCCGCATGGAGCAGCTGGCTGCCGGCGAGGGTGGCGTGCTGGCCGAGCGCGACCTCGTCGCGCAGGAAGCGCTGTGGCGCCGCGTCAAGCAGGACGAAGGCTGAATTCCTGCGATCGTCCTTGATCGTGGAATCAAACGGGCGGCCATCCTCGGCTACTCTTTCGCGGGCTTGCAGCCTTCGCCGCCCGGCTCGTTAATCGCCCTTTGCGCAGGTTTGCAACCTTTTGCCGCTCGGCTGCATCAGATCATGCGATACCCAACCTGGAGTTCCGCCATGCGCCGCACCGTACTCGCCCTGTTGCTGCTTGCTCCGCTTGCCGCCTGCGCCGCCGACGAATGCCGATACCAGGCGCCGCGCAACCTGTCGCTTGACCTCGCCGGCGTGCGTGGCGTGCAGTTCGAGGTCAACAGCTACGACCTGCACGTGAACGGCGTGCCGGGCACGAAGCAGGGCGTGGTCAACGGCCGCGCCTGCGCGTCCGACCAGTCGGCGCTGGACAAGCTGCAGATCACCCAGCGCCGCGAGGGCGACCAGCTGATCGTCGAACTGGGTGGGCAGAACGGGTTCTCGTTCCATCTGTTCGGCAGCTTCTCCGCGAATCTCGAAGCCAACGTGCAGCTGCCGCCGGAACTGCCGGTGACGGTGCGCGTGGGCTCGGGCGACGCCAGCGTGAGGGGCGTGCAGCAGTTGCACAGCTCGGTGGGCTCGGGCGACCTGCACGTGTCCAGCATTTCCGGTGCGTTCGACACCAGCGTGGGCTCGGGCGACGTGGACGCCGACGACGTCGGCAGCCTGCAGGCCGGTTCGGTGGGTTCGGGCGACCTGAAGGTCAGCGGCATCCGTGGCGACGCGAAGGTCGGCAGCATCGGCTCGGGCGACGTGACCCTGCGCAACGTGGGCGGCAGCGTGCACGCCGACACGCTGGGTTCGGGCGATCTCGGCGTGCACGACGTCGGCGGCGATCTCAGCCTCGGCGCCAAGGGCAGCGGCGACGTCAACCAGAGCGGTGTGAAGGGCAAGGTCAACGTACCGCACGACGACGATTGATCGCGCTCCGTTTGCCATGCTTCGCCATGGCGCATTCGTTCTTCCGCTTCGCAAGGAACCATGCGATTTCGGCCACCTCCCGGTGGCCGAAATCGTTTCATCGTTGGCGATGGGTGCCAAAACAGTCTCGCAGCTTGCGGTGATTCCCTGGCGCCTGGGTCGGAATAGCGAAAGGGTGTCGCTCAGCCCATCCAGCGCCACACCAGATACACCGCCGGTGCGCTCACCAGCAGGAACGGCACCGACACGCGGTGGAACAATCGCAACCCATGCGGTTGATCCGCCAGCCGCAAGGCGATGAGATTCGCCAGCGAACCGATGGCCAGCCCCGAGCCGCCCACGTTCACCGCCACCGCCAGCGCGGTGGCGTCGTGCGCGCGATCCAGCAGCAGCACGGTCGCCGGCACGTTGCTGATGATCTGCGAGATTGCGATGCCGCTTGCGAACAGGGTCAACGGACGATCGAGCGCAAGCTGGTCGAGTCCGTGCTGCACCAGCGGCAGTTCGGCGAAATGGCCAAGCCCCAGGAAAATCGCGGCGAACGTGGCCAGCAGCAGCCAGTCGATGCGGCCAAGCACATGCCGCGCGGCCAGCGCATAGGCAGCAGCCAGTGCCAGTGCCCCCGCCAGCGCATGGCCGTGTTCCATCGCCAGCACCATCAGCACCAGGGCAAGCAGCGAAGCGATCGCCAAGGGCATGGCGACCGGGTGGCCATCCACCTGCGCGGGATGCAACTCCGCGCGGCCTTTCGGCAGCCACGCGAGCGCGAGTGCCGCCACCAGCGCGAACAGTACGGCGGCCGCGGGCAGCATCGCCAGCACGAAATGCAGGAACGGCGACTGCGAGTGCTGCCACAGCAGCAGGTTCTGCGGGTTGCCGATGGGGCTGAGCGTGCTGCCCGCGTTCACCGCCAGCGCTTCCAGTACCGCCATGCGTGCCACCGGCAGGTTGGAGATGGCGCCTATCGCCAGCGTCAGCGGCACGATCAGAAACAGGCTCACGTCGTTGGTCAGCACCGTGGCGAGCAGCGCCGTGCTGGTCACCAGCAGCAGGCCGAGTGCGCGCAGGCTGTGTACGCGCGCCACCAGCGCGCCTGCGGCATGCTGCACCAAGCCACTGTCGCGGATGCCCTGGATCGCCAGCATCAGGCCGAGCAATCCGGCCAATGTGGGAACCTGCAACCAGCGTCGATAGTTCGCCAACGGATGCGGATCGAGCAGCGCCAGCGCGAGTGCCAGAGCGGCGAACAGCAACAACAGCCATTCGGATTTCAGCTGGGCCCACCAGTCGTCCATGGCGCCTGCAAGCGTCACTCGCGATCCGGTTTGTTGTTCTTGCGTCCGCCGGCGCCCATCGCGACACCAATGGCCAGGCCCAGGCCGATGCCCACTGCAAGGTTGTGTATGGCTACGCCGACACCGCTGCCGATGGCAATGCCGATGGCGATGCCTGCAGCGAGCTTGCGTTGACGCTCAGGATCGGGTTTGCCGGACGGATCTTGGTTAGCCATGGAGAGTCCTCGTGAAGATGGGTACGGTACAGATGGATCTTCCGCCGTTAAGGCCTGAAGGAAACGTGCGTCACCATTCGCTCAGGCCTTCCAGCTCGTACAGTTTCTGCCAGCTCGGCCGCGCGCGTACCAGGTCGGCCAGCCGCTTCAGCGCAGGCCATCCGGTGGCGGGGCGGGGCATGTTGCGCGACCAGCGCATCAGCATGGTGAGCAGCAGGTCGGCGCCGGAGAACGTCGCGCCGAGCAGGTAGGGGCCGTCTTTCGCGAGCTGCGCGTCGAGCAGGTCCCACACCGCCTCGATCTTCTTCTGCAGGGCCGCGCGCGCGTCCGGCGTGTGCTCCGCCATGCCCAGGTCGGCGGGATAGAACCAGAAGCGGTAGGCGGACATCAGCGTGTTGCTGAGATAGACCACCCACTGCATCCATGCCTCCCGCTCCGGCGTGCCCGGCGGCGGGATCAGCTTCGCCTCGGGATGGCGTTCGGCGAGCATCGCCAGCAGCGCGGCCGATTCGTTGCGCGGCCGGCCATCGATCACCAGCGTGGGCACCACGCCGCGCGGATTGAGTCGGAGGTACTCGTCGCTGTGCTGCGCATCGCGTTCGAAATCAACCAGCCGCAATTCATAGGGCGCGCCGATTTCGAGCAGAGCCAGGTGCACCACCATGCTGGCGGTGCCGGGAGAGTAGTAGAGCGTATACATGGGTTCCCCGCGTCGTGGTGCGAACCCGCCGATGGTGACGGTTGCCTCACCCTTCCCGCAACAGCCGCATCGGCGAAGTGCGCGCCACCTTACGCGTGCCCGCCAGCCCCAGCAGCATCACCACGAAGGCGCAGCCCAGCGCCCCCAGCATCAGCGGCGCCAGCGGCGGCACGAAGTTGTCGATGTGGAACACGGCGTGGCCCAGCCACAGGCCGGCGCCTGCGCTGCCCAGCACGGCGGTGAGCCCGGCGATCAGGCCGAGCAGGGCGAATTCGCAGGCGGCGGCCACGCGCAGCTGCGCGCGGCGCGCGCCCAGCGTACGCAGCAGCGCGGCTTCGTGGCGGCGCTCGGCGGCGCTGGCGGCCAGCGAGGCGGCCAGCACCAGGGCGCCGGCCAACAGGCTGAAGGCCAGGATCCAGCGCACCGCATCGCCTACCCGGTCGACGATCTGGCGGATGCGCGCCAGCAGGTCGTCAACGTCCACCAAGCTGAGGTTGGCGTAGTTGCGCGACAGTTGCGCCATGGCCTGCGCGTGGCCCGGTGTCAGGTGAAAGCTGGCCAGCCAGGTATGCGGCAGCGCTCCCGCATGCGCAGGGTCGAGCAGCAGGAAGAAGTTGACGCGGAACGAACTCCAGTCCACCTGGCGGAAGCTGGCGATCCTCGCGTCGACATGGCCTTCGCCGACGTCGAAGCTCATCGTGTCGCCCAGCTTCAGCCCGAACATGTCGCGCCACATGCGGTCCACCGATACCTGGGCCTGCGCTGGCGAGGCCGCGAACCACTGGCCGGCGATCACGCGGTTGGCAGGTGGCAGCGTGTCGGCCCACGACAGGCGCAACTGGCGGTCGGCCCATTCCTTCGCACGCGGATCGGCGAAATGCAGGCTGTCCATCGGCCTGCCGTTGATCGCGGTGAGTTTGCCCACCGCCAGCGGCATCATGTTGAGCTGGTCGGCGCCGATGCGCGCGAGCGTCTGCGCGAAGCTGTCGCGCTGTTCGTCCTGCAGGTTCAGCGCGAACCAGTTCGGCGTGTCGATGGGCAGCTCGCGGCGCCAGCCGTCGAGCAGGGCAGGCGCCACCACCGACAACAGCAGCAGCGCGGTGAGGCCCAGCGCGAGCGCGGTGGCCTGCACCACGCTGAGTCCGCGCCGGCGCGCCAGCGCGGCCAGGCCCAGCCGCAAGGCGGGATGTGCGCCCGGCGCCACGTACCGCGCAATCCACAGCAGCAGGGCCGCCAGCAACGCGGCCACCAGCGCCACGCCGGCGAGGCTGGCGGCGAGGATGCCCGCGAGTTGCAGCGAACCGCTCTGGCTCCAGATCAGGGCCAATGCCACCAGGACGGGCAACAGGTACAAGGCGTCGAAGCGCCGCATGCGGCGCGCGAGGCTTTGGCGGAACACGGCGACGGGCGCCACCTCAGCCAGCCGCAGCAGCGGCGGCAAGGCGAAACCGGCGAGCACGGCCAGCCCCATCGCTGCCGCGCCCAGCGCGGGCAGCAGCGGCAGCTCGGTGGGGATGCCGCCGAACAGGGTGCTGGCGAAGTGCCATGCCAGCTGTGCCGCGCCCAGGGTGAGCAGGCCGCCGACCAGCGCGGTCGGCAGCGCCAGGGCGGCGAGCGTGAGCAGCAGCAGGCCGAGCACGCGCCGGCGCGGCGTGCCCAGTGCGCGCAGCAGGGCCACTTCAGGCGTCTTGCGCCGCGCATAGCGCTGCGCGGAGAGCGCAATTGCCACGCCAGCCAGCAAGGCCGCCAGCAAGGCAGTGAGATGCAGGAAGGCGCCCGCGCGGTCGAATGCCGTGCGCATGCGTTCCTGGGTCTGCTCCGGCGTGATCAGTTCCGCGCCCTGCGGCAGGGTTTGCCGCTCGGCCCATGCACGCCAGCGCTGTACGGCATCCGGCGCGCCGGCCAGCAGCAGGCGATGCTGTGCGCGGCTGCCGGTACCGAGCAGCCCGGCCTGCCCGGCATCGGCCAGGCTCATCAGCGCGCGCGGCGCCAGGGCGACGAGCGAGCCGCCATCGGGCTGCTGCACCAGCTCCGCGGCGATGCGCAGTTCCTTGCCGCCGAGTTGCAGCGTATCGCCCGGCCTGAGCGACAAAGCCACCAGGGCGCGATGGTCGAGATACACGGTGCCCGTCGCGGGGCCGTGGGCGTTGCGCTGACGGCCGCCCGCATCGGCCAGCACCAGCTTGCCGCGCAGCGGATAGGCGTCGTCGGTGGCCTCCACGTCGAGCAGCTGGCTGTGGCCGTTGGCGAAAGCCACGCTGGGGAAACCGGCGGCATGCGCGATGGCGAGGCCGTCGCGGCGCGCTTCATCGGCAAAGGCCGCCGGCACGGTCTGCGGTGCGGAGATGCCGATGTCGCCGCCGATGAGTTCCGCTGCGCTGGCAAGGATGCCGCGCTCCACCCGCGCGGCCAGCGTGGCCACCATGCCCGTCGCCAGCACCGCCAGCAGCAGGGAGCCGGCCAGGGTGCGTAGCTCCGGCAGGCGCCATTCGCGGCGCAGGTTGCGCAGGGCGAGACGCAGCAGGTTCATGCCCGCGCTTCCGCGACCACGCGGCCTTCCTGCAGCTCGATGTGTCGCCCGCAGCGCGCGGCGAGTTGCGCGTCGTGGGTGACCAGTACGAGGGTGGTGCGGTGATTGCGGTTGAGCGCGAACAGCAGGTCGGTGACGTGGTGGCCGGTGCGCTGGTCGAGGTTGCCGGTGGGTTCGTCGGCGAACAGCAGGCGCGGGGCATGGACGAAGGCGCGGGCGATGGCCACGCGCTGCTGCTCGCCGCCGGAGAGTTGCGCCGGATAGTGCCGGCGCCGGGCGGCGAGGCCCACGGCTTCCAGCGCCGCGCGTGCCTTGTCGCGCGCCTGCGCATCGCCTTCCAGTTCCAGCGGCAGCATCACGTTTTCCTCGGCGCTGAGCGCGGGCAACAGATGGAAGGACTGGAACACGAAGCCCACCAGGCGGCGGCGCAGGTCGGCGCGCGCTTCCTCGTCCATGCTCTCCAGCGCATGGCCGGCCAGGCGGATGCTGCCGGCGCTGGGCGTGTCCAGCCCGGCGAGCAGGCCGAGCAGGGTGGTCTTGCCCGAACCGGAGGCGCCGACGATGGCGAAGCTTTCGCCTTCCTCCACCTGCAGGCCGACGCCGTCGAGTATGTCCAGCCGTCCTTCGGGGCCGTGCACCGACTTGCTAACATCGCGCACATCGAGAACCAATCGGGGCGTGTCGCTCATGCGTCGTTTCCTGTCTTTGCTGTTGCTGCTGCTATTCGGAGTGGTTGCCACCGCGCAGGCCGCACCCGCGCGTACCGTGCTGGTGCTGGGCGATTCGCTCTCCGCCGCGCACAACATTGCGACGGAGCAGGGCTGGGTGCATCTGCTGGAAGTCCGTCTTGGCAAGATGGTGCCGCCATGGGCGGTGGTCAATGCCAGCATCAGCGGCGAGACGTCGCTCTCGGGGCGCAATCGCCTGCCGGCGTTGCTGGCCAAGTATCGCCCCGGCGTGGTGGTGATCGAGCTGGGCGCGAACGACGGCCTGCAGGGGCTGCCGCTGGACCCGTTGCGCGACAACCTCGCCGCGATGGTCGATGCCGCGCAGGCGGCGCACGCCAGGGTGTTGCTGC
The DNA here is from genome assembly GCF_014843005.1 of Rhodanobacter sp. DHG33. Classification (GTDB taxonomy): domain Bacteria; phylum Pseudomonadota; class Gammaproteobacteria; order Xanthomonadales; family Rhodanobacteraceae; genus Rhodanobacter_A. The sequence goes on from NZ_JACYXM010000002.1 coordinate 153,597, forward strand.
TGGGCATCGAGCTGCCGGTGAACTACGGCCCGCAATACCGCGATGGCCTGCGCGCGGTCTATGCCGATCTCGCGAAGCAAAAGCACGCGGCGCTGCTGCCGTTCCTGCTCGATGGCGTGGCCCTGAACCCCGCGCTGATGCAGGACGACGGCCTGCATCCCACCGCCGCCGGCGAGCCCCGGGTACTGGAGAACGTATGGGGCGTGCTGCAGCCGTTGCTGAACGGTTGATCGGCGCTTTCACATGATCGTCACCGTGCGCCCGGTTAGCTCTTCACATTTGTGAAGCCACACAGGAGTAGCGATATGAGCGGACTCGAAGAGCAGGCCGGCCTGATCCTTCTGGTGGAAGACAACCGCCAGATCGCCGAAACGGTAGGCGCAGCCCTGGAGCGCAACGGCTACTCGGTGGACTACGCGGCGGACGGCTCCAGCGGCCTGCATCTTGCCGTCACCGGCAGCTACGACGTGCTCGTGCTGGACCTGAACCTGCCCGGCCTGGACGGCCTGGAGATATGCCGCAAACTGCGCCACGAGGCCAAGAAGGCCACGCCGGTGCTGATGCTCACTGCGCGCGGCACGCTGGAAGACAAGCTCGCCGGGCTGGAAGCCGGCGCCGACGACTACCTCGTGAAGCCGTTCGAGGTGCGCGAGCTGGAGGCGCGGTTGCACGCCCTGATCCGCCGCGATCGCCGCCAGGTTTCCGCCGAGGTGCTGACCGTGGGCGACATGACGCTGGACACCGCCACGTTGCGGCTGACCCGCGCCGGGCAGGAGCTCACCGTGTCGCCGATCGGCCTGAAACTGCTCGCCATCCTGATGCGCGAATCGCCGCGCGTAGTGAGCAGGCGCGACATCGAGCGCGAAATCTGGGGCGACATGCTGCCCGACTCCGACACGTTGCGCTCGCATCTCTACAACCTGCGCCGCGTCATCGACAAGCCGTTCCCACGGCCGCTGCTGCACACCATCCATTCCGCAGGCTACCGGCTCGCGGATCTCGACGCGGAAGTGGCGTCGGCGCGCACGGCGTGAAGTTGCGCGCCGCGGGCTAACCCGCGGCGCGCGTTGTAAAGGTTACTTCTGCAGCGACGGGCTCACTGCGAACGCGCAGCCCGTCTTCGCCTTCACCTCGTCCAGCGTCACGCCATCCTGCAGTTCGATCAGGGTGAGGCCCTTGCCTTTCTCCACCTCGAACACGGCCAGGTCGGTGATGACGAGGTCCACGCATTCCTTGCCGGTGACGGGCAGGTCGCACTGGTCCTTGATCTTGGGCGAGCCGTCCTTCGCGCAGTGCTCCATCAGCACCACCACGCGGCGCACGCCGCTGACCAGGTCCATCGCGCCGCCGGGGCCCTTCACCATCTTGCCCGGTACCATCCAGTTGGCGAGGTCGCCGGTGACCGAGACCTCCATGCCGCCGAGGATGGCCAGGTCGATGTGGCCGCCGCGGATCATCGCGAACGACTCCGCGCTGGAGAAGAAGCTGGAGCCGGGCAGGGTGGTGACGGTCTGCTTGCCCGCGTTGATGAGGTCGGGATCGATCTGCGCCTCGGTGGGGAAGGGGCCGATGCCGAGCAGGCCGTTCTCCGACTGCAGCACCACGTCCATGCCTTCCGGGATGTAATTGGCCACCAGGGTCGGGATGCCGATGCCGAGGTTCACGTAGAAGCCGTCGCGCAGCTCCTTCGCGGCGCGTTGCGCCAGCGCGGTGCGCATCGGGCTTTCCTTGCCGGTGTTGGCGCCGGCGATGGTGCGGAACTCGATGCGCTTTTCGTACGACGGCCCCTGGATGATGCGATCGACGTAGATGCCCGGCACGTGGATGTTGTTCGGGTCCAGCGTGCCCACGTCGACCAGTTCCTCGACCTCGGCCACGCAGATCTTGCCGCAGGTGGCGATCATCGGGTTGAAGTTGCGCGCGGTCTCGCGGAACACCAGGTTGCCGAGGCGGTCGCCCTTCCAGGCCTTGACGATGGACACGTCGGCGCGGATGGCCTCCTCCAGCACGTATTCCTTGCCGTCGAACAGCTTGGTTTCCTTGCCATCGGCCAGCTGGGTGCCGAACGCGGTGCGCGTGTAGAAGCCCGGGATGCCCGCGCCGCCGGCGCGCAGCTTCTCGGCCAGCGTGCCCTGTGGCACCAGGTGCAGTTCCAGTTCGCCGGCCAGCACCTGGCGCTCGAACTCCTTGTTCTCGCCCACATAGGAGGCGTACACCCGCTTCACCTGCCGCGTCTTGAGCAGCGGACCCATGCCGAAGTCGTCCACGCCGGCATTGTTGCCCACGATGGTGAGGCCCTTGGTGCCGGCCGCGAGCAGGGCGGCGATCAGGTTCTCCGGGATGCCGCACAGGCCGAAGCCGCCGGCCGCAATCGTCATGTTGTCGAACAGCAGGCCGTCGAGCGCCTGGGCCGCCGTTGCGTGGACCTTGTTCATTGCCTTGCCTTCATGCAGGGGGATACCAGCCGCCAAGGATACGACGGATTGCCGGCCGGCCGTTTTGTACGAGGTTTACGGGTGCTTGACATCGACAATTTACACGTGTAAACATTAATTCACTTACACGTGTAAACGGTGGCGTCATGGCAGTCAGCGAAGCCGAAGCGGCAGTGATGGAAGTGTTGTGGCGCGCGTCGCCGCGCAGCGCCGAAGAGATCCTCGCCGAGGTCGGCCCGGCGCAGGGCTGGCAGGAAGGCACGGTGAAGTCCCTACTCAACCGCTTGCTGAAGAAGAAGGCGGTGAAGGCCGAGAAGGACGGCCGCCGTTACCTCTACACACCGCTGCTGAGCCGCGAGAAATACGTCTCGCAGGAGAGCAAGGGCCTGCTCGATCGCCTGTTCGACGGCCGCGTGGCGCCCCTGGTGGCGCACTTCTCCGAACAGCGCAAGCTCAGCAAGAAAGACATCGCCGAGCTGCGCAAGCTGCTGAAGGAGCTGGACGATGAGTGAGCTTCAGATGCCGGGTCTGGAATCGCTGGCCTCCGCATGGGCCGAGCGCGGCTGGCTGGCAGGGCTGGCATTCACTGCGGCGGTGCTGGTCGTCGCCGCCTTGCGCAGGCCGGCGCGCCGCTGGTTCGGACCGGAGCGTGCGTTCCAGTTGTGGCTTCTGCCGCCGCTGGCCATGTTGGTCAGCCAGTTGCCGCATACAACGGCAACACCTGCACGCTTGCCGCCGTTGGTCTATGCGATCACTTCGGCAGTGGCCGCGCCGCTGCCGCATGCAGAAAACACCGGCAGCTTCGACTGGCGCATCGGCACCTTGCTGTTGTGGCTGGCCGGAACGGTCATCGTGTTTGCGTCCGCCGTCGCGGTGCAGCGCCGCTATCGCCGGCGGCTGCGTGGCGCCACTCCACTGCCGACATCGCTGCGCTGGCCGGTACTGCGCGCTGCCGACGCAAGCGTCGGCCCGGCACTGGTCGGCGCGTGGCGCAGCCGCATCGTGCTGCCGGCGGATTTTGCGGAGCGCTACGACGCCACCGAGCAGGCGCTGATCCTGGCCCACGAAAGCGCGCATGCGCGCCGCGGCGACGGCTGGTGGAGCCTGTTCGCGCATGCGCTGGTCGCGCTGCTGTGGTTCCACCCGCTGGCCTGGTGGGCGCTGGCCGCGCTGCGCCGCGACCAGGAACTCGCCTGCGATGCCGCCGTGCTGCGCGAATGCGGCGCGCAACGCCGCAGCTATGCGAACGCGATGTTGAAAACCCAATCGCCGGCGCTTGCGTTGCCGGTGGGGTGCGCGTGGTCCCCTCGTCATCCACTCACGGAGCGTATTGCCATGTTGAAGCAGAAGCCGGTTTCCACCCTGCGCCGTCGCGTAGGCGGTGTTGCTCTGTCGGTGTTCGCCGGCATGGCCGCGGGCGTGGCCTATGCGGCCACCGTGCCGGCCGTGGTCACGGCGGATCGCTATTCGCTGGAGCTGAGTTTGTCATTCGACGGCAAGCCCGCCCAGCAGCTCAAGAAGATGTGTCTGAAGCCGGGCGAATACGCGAGCATCAATGGCGTCGCTACGGACGTGCCGCCATGGCAGGGGCGGGTTGCCATGTTCCCTGCAGAAAAAGGTGAGATAGAAATACGCTCCGAGATCCACGGCGGAACGCTGGACAAGCCGGTGGAACCCATGGTGCGCACCATGCCGAGGCAGAACGCCACGATCGAAATAGGGCGTGATACCGCTGGCGCGGACGGCAGCTTCAAGGGCATCAAGCTGGAAATGACGCCCGGCATCGGGTGCTGAACTTCGTGGCCAGGGCCTCGCATGCACAGGCCCTGGCCGTTCGATGACATCCTCGATCCGATGACATCCTCAAAGAGAGCGTGAAGCCTTCTTCATGGAAGCTTGTCTAGCTGCGTCTCGGTGATTTCGCCGGTGATGCCCTGACGGCTCCCGTCGGCGCGAATGATCTCGGTACGCGGCGTCTCGCCGCCCCAGCCCGGGTCGATCATGAAATCGAGGCGGCCAGGCGAGGCTTCGGCATAGGCCCGGGCCGGGTAGCCACCCATATGCGCGGCCCCGAGGCGTGCTTCGATCGCCGCGCTTTGTCCGATGTCGTCGGTCGCTACGGTAACCAGCTCGATCTCGCGCGGATGCGCGTGCTGAAGCTTCGCCAGGGCCTGCATGTTCGCTTCGCAGTACGCGCAGTCCAGCGACCAGATGGCGATGATGCGCACGCCATGCGCGGGCGGCTTGAGCAGTGCCGGCACTTCGGCGGCGGACAAGGACGTGGGCGCGCCGGCATGCGCGAAGGACGGCAGCGCCAGCGCGAGCACGGCAGCGAGCGCAGAGCACCGCATCAGCGTGCCTCGGCGGGAATCAGGCGGAAGCCATCGGCGGCGTTCCACGCCACGTAAGCGTGGTCTTGCAGCACGAGCAGCTGGGGCGAGCCGACGGCCGCGCTGGACGATGCGATGGCGCTCGGCGCGCCGAAGTGCAGGCCACCGTCACGGGAAACGCGCAACATCAGCGAATAACCCTTGGCGTCCACCTGGTTCCATGCCAGCCATACGGTGCTGCCGTGCGCGGCCACATCGGCATGGCTGGCGCCGGGGCCGGCGAGTTTCAGCGCATGTTGCGGCGGATGGCCGGGATCGAGCTGGCCGTACCAGATCGCGGGTCCCTGGCTGGCCTCGTACCACACCGCATGGCGAGTGCCGTCGTCGCCGATGGCGAGGCCGGGGCCTTGTTCCGGACAGGCGGCGATATGCCAGTTGCTGAAGGTGGCGCGTTCGGCGTGAGGTGCGCTGCCGTCGGTAGGCAGCAGGGCATAGGCGTGGTCGCGGATGTTGTCGCCGAACACGCCGCGGAAGAATGCGGCGATTCCGCCATCCGGCGTGCGCGCCAGCGTGATGCGGCAGCACTCGCAGGAGTTGTCCATGACCTTGCGTTCGGGCACGAAGCTCTTGCCCTCGTCGTTCGACCAGCTGTAGAACACCGCGGCACCGAGGTAGGGCTGGCCCTTGGCCTTCGCCGCCTCCAGGTCGCGCTTGTCGATCCACGCGAGCACCACGCGGCCCTGGCCGTCCACCGCCAGCGTGTCGAAGCGGTGGGTGATCACCGCGAGGTCATGGTGCACGGTGATCGGTGCGGAGAAATGCGCGCCACCGTCCAGCGAGCGGGCGAAGCGCACATAGCCCGACCACGGTTTCGCCAGCGGTTGCGACCAGCTCACGTACAACTCGCCCTTGGGGCCGAACGCGATCTTCGGCCGGTTCTCGCCGGAGTCGTAGATCGGTTCGGCGACGGCGTTGACGTCCACCGGCGCGCTCAGCGTCTTGCCCAGATCGTCGGAATGACGGATGCGTACGTGGCCGTCCGCGGCGTCGACCACCCATAGGCGGCCATGGGCATCGAACGCGGCGCTGGCTCCGAGCCCGGGACCGCTGGCCATGTGCATGCCGGGCATGTCATGGGCGGCGACGGCGAAAGAGAGCAGGCAGAGCAGGGCGAGGGCGAGTTTGCGCATGAGGGTTCTTGAAGTTGTCACGGTCGCGGCGGTCAGCCGTCGCTGTGGGGACGTTCGCGCACCGGGCGCTTGCCCAGCTTGCGTTGCAAGGTGCGGCGGTGCATGCCGAGGCGGCGCGCGGTTTCGGAGATGTTGCCGTCGCACTCGGTGAGCACGCGCTGGATGTGTTCCCACTCCAGCCGACGCAGCGCCAGCGGAGCCTCGGGTGCGTCGGGCAGCTCTTCGTCCTCGCCTTCCGCGGTGCCCTCGCCGTCGAGCAGGGCGCGCACCACGGCATCGGCATCCACCGGCTTGGCAAGATAGTCGTGAGCGCCGCGTTTGATTGCCTCCACCGCGGTGGCAATGGAGGCGTAGCCGGTGAGCAGCAGGATGCACATGTCCGGGACCAGCCCGTGCAGCTCGGGAATCAGCCGCAGGCCGTTCTCGTCGCCCAGTTTCAAATCGAGCACGCAATGGCGCGGCTGGTGGCGGCGCGCGAGTGCGAGTGCGTCGCCGGGGTTGGTGGCCGAGATCACCTCGAAACCGCGCGAGGCCAATGCACGGCCCAGCACGCGCACGAAGGTGGCGTCGTCGTCCACCAGCAGCAAGGGGCGCGCGGTGGCGGATGGAGCGGGTTCGTTCATCCGCGTATTTTCGCCGCAGGCGGCGCGGGTTGCACGCGCCGGGGGTGCGGCTCAATGCCGCTAGGCAATCGCCGCCAGCGGCAGTCGCAGGCAGACCACCGCGCCATCGCCGGTATTGCGGACCAGCAGTTCGCCGTTGAGGCGTTCTGCCGTGGCTTCGGCGAGAGCCAGGCCCAGGCCCAAGCCGGTCAGCTTCTGCGTATGGCCAAGCTGGGCGTAGTCCTCGGTGCTGGCGAAGCCGGGGCCGCGGTCGATCACCACGAAGTGCAGCCAGCTGCTTTCGCGCTGGACCTGCAGCCGCACTTCGCGCGAATCGCATTGCGCCGAGGCGTCGCTGGCGTTGTGCAGCAGATTCAGCAAGGCATGGCGAAGGCCGGGCGGCACGCGCAGCGGCATGTGCGCGAGGCCTTCATCCAGGCGCAGTTCCAGTTCCGCTTCGGGGCGCAGCAATTGGAAGTGTTCGATGCAGCCGTGCAGGAATTTCGCCATGTCCAGCCGCTCGGGTTCCTGCGAAAGCTGGGTCTGGCCGAAGGCCACCATGTCGCGCAGGATGTCGCGGCAGCGGGCCACCTGGCTTTCGAGCAGGGCGAGATCCTCGGCCAACGCATGGTCGGCGGCGTGTTCGCGGCGCAGCTCCGGCAGCAGCGTACGCATGGTGGAAAGCGGCGTGTTGAGTTCGTGCGCGGCACCCGCGGCCTGCGTGGCGATCGCGAGGATGCCTTCGGCGCGCAAGGCGCGCTCGTGCACGCGCTGCATGGCGAGCTGCTGCATGCGCAACGCGTGCGCCAGCCGGTTGATGAAGAAGCCCAGCAGCAGCGCGGTGACGACGAAGTTCACGCCCATGCCGACCACGTGCAGCCCGAAGCCGTCGTCGTGCATGCCACCCAGCATCGGCAGCGGCACGTGCCAACGTATCAGCAGCAGATAGGTGGTGCCGGCAATGACGGCCACCGCGAGAGTGGTGCTGATGGACAGCGCCGCGGCCGACAGGGCGACAGGCACCACCAGCAGGGTGACGAAGGGGTTGCTGCCGCCGCCGGTGAAGTACAGCAGCACGCCCAGTACCAGCGTGTCCACGCAGATGTGGGCAATCGTCTCCAGCTCGCGTATCGGCCACGGTTGCTTCAGCCGCCACGCGGCCAACACCGCAAACACCGAGAGCAGGCCGATGCAGGCCAGCAGCGGCAGCAGCGGTATCGGCAGGTGCAGCCACAGCGCGCAGACCAGCACGGCGATGCTCTGTCCGCCGATGGCGCACAGGCGCAGCCAGGCCAGCGTGCGCGCCAGCGCGAAGGGGCCGATGCGGTTCTTGAGGGGACGATGCGGCATGCGCTGCCGTTCCTCGCTACGGAGCCGCCGCACGCAGCGGCTCCGTGGACTGCGGTCAGGGCGTGTCGAATTCCTCGCTGCGCACGGCGGGCAGCGGCTCGTCGTGCTTCGCCATGTCGGCATGGCTGGACGACAGCTTCTTCATCAGCGGCAGCATGGCCAGCGCGACGGCGGTGCAGCCGATGCCGACGAAGCCGAGGATGTTGAACAGGTGCGTGTAGATCGCGAGCGACTGCAGCGGCGAGGTGATGTTGTCCGGGATGTGCGCGATGTTGGCCAACACGCTGCCCAGGTACTGCGAGATGCCCACCGCGACGTAGTACGCGCCCATCATGAAGCCGCCCATGCGCTCGGGCACGTAGCGGGCGATCATCGCCAGGCCCAGGCCGCTCACCAGCAGTTCGCCCAGCGAGTAGAGGCCGTAGCCCCACACCATGATCCAGGACGAAACCTTGCCGTCCACCGCCCAGTTGGCGCCGAAGCCGTACATGAAGAAGCCCAGCGCCACGGCAGCGAAGCCCCACGCGAACTTGGCGGCCACCGAGGGATCCTTGCCGATGCGGCCGAGCGAGTTGTAGATGAACACCAGCACCGGACTGAGTATCACGATCCAGATCGCATTGAGGTTCTGGTACTGCTCGGGAATCCACGTGATGTGCCAGCCGAGCAGGTTGAAATCCAGGTTCACGTTCCTCTGCGCGAACAGGTTCAGCGACGTCGCCATCTGCGCGTAGAAGATGAAGAAGAAGATGGTCTGCACCGTCAGCACCAGCGCGGCGATGAGGCCGGAGCGTTCGCTGGAATGGCTGCTGCGGATCAGGTGTACGAAGATGCCCAGGATGACCACGCCCGCGCCATACACGCACCACTTGGCCACGGTTTCGCTCTGCAGGATGAAGGCGGAGATGAACACCGTGGCCAGGCCGCCCAGCAGCACCAGGGCGAGGCGCTTGAAGTCCACCGGGCGCTGGTCGGCCGGCGAGCCGATATGCGACAGCATGCGGCGCATGAAGGTGTAGTTGATCAGGCCCGCGACCAGGCCCACGGAACACGCGCCGAACGCGGTATGCCAGCCCATCGAGTCGCCGAACGCGTTGGCGACATGATCGCGGATCCACGGCGTCGCCGTCATGGAGATCATCGAGCCGATGTTCACCGCCATGTAGTAGATGGTGAATGCGCTGTCGATGCGCGTTTCGTCGCCTTCATAGATCTTGCGGACGAGGTTGCCGGCATTGGGCTTGAAGAAGCCGTTGCCCACGACGATCACGCCGAGGGCAAAATAGGTGGCGCCGGCGCTGTCGGACGGCATCCACAGCAGGCCGTAGCCCAGCGCGAGGATCACGGCACCCATCAGCATGGTGCGGCGCGTGCCGAGCAGCTTGTCGCCCACCCAGCCGCCGATGGCCGGGGTGGCATAGATCAGCGCCGCCGCCGCACCCCATACCAGGTTCGCGCGGGTGTCGACGAAACCCAGCTTTTTCATCATGTAGGTGACCATCAGCACCTGCATGCCGTAGAAGCCGAAGCGCTCCCACATCTCGATCAGGAAAACGGTGCTGAACGACCATGTTCGCGAAACGGGGGGATTCTGGGTTGCCATACAACGGTTCCGTGCTTGATGAGTACAACGGCCGCGCGAACGCGGCCGGCGAGTCGTGGCGCTGGATGGCGCCAAACCGACGAAGCGTACCCCATCCGCCACGGCGGCCCCGCTGCAGCGCAATATGCGATGGGAGCCTGGCGGTGGCCTGTGGCATCATCACCGGCTGATCCCGCCATGCGGGCGACATGTTCCGGAGATTCGCTTCCCATGCCCAGCACCGGCTTCCGCGGCAATCCGCGCCAACTCTGGAACGCCTTCCGCTGGTCGATGCTGGGCCTGCGCGCGTGCTGGCGGCACGAGGCCTCGTTCCGGCTGGAGGCCATGCTGGCGGTGGTGCTGATCCCGCTGGGCCTGTGGCTGGGGCAGGGGGCGCTGGAGAAGCTCGCCCTGGTGGCGCCGGCTTTCCTGGTGCTGTCCGCCGAACTGCTCAACTCCGCCATCGAGGCCGTGGTGGACAAGGTCAGCCCCGAATTCCACGAGCTTGCCGGCCGCGCCAAAGACATGGGCTCGGCCGCCGTGTTCCTGCTGATGGTGCTGACGGTGCTCAGCTGGGGGCTGGTGCTGGGCTTGCGCTAGGTCGATTGCGCCGCCATGTCCGGGGTGCTGCAATGCTTCCTCATCACCGGAACGGAGACCCGCCATGAAACTGCTGCGCAATCTCGTGCTGTTGCTGCTCGCCATAGGAATCAGCGGTTGCGGCTACAACGCCATGCAGCGCCAGGACGAGGCGGTCAAGGCCGCATGGTCGGAAGTGCTCAACCAGTACCAGCGCCGCGCCGACCTGGTGCCCAACCTGGTCGCCACGGTGAAGGGCTATGCCCAGCACGAAGAGCAGGTATTCACCCAGGTGGCCAACGCACGTGCCAAGGTGGGCAGCATCCAGGTAACCCCCGAGCTGGCTAACGACCCTGCTGCGCTGGCGAAATTCCAGGCCGCCCAAGGCGAGCTCGGCAATGCGCTGTCGCGCCTGATGGCGGTGAGCGAGAACTATCCGACGCTCAAGGCCGACGGCCTGTTCCAGAACCTGCAGGCGCAGCTGGAAGGCACCGAGAACCGCATCACCGTGGCGCGCCAGCGTTACGTCCAGTCGGTGCAGGATTACAACTCGATGATCCGCACCTTCCCGAACAACCTCACCGCCAAGATGTTCGGCTACACCGTGAAGCCGAACTTCAGTGTGCAGAACGAGCAGGCGATTTCCAGCGCGCCCAAGGTCGACTTCGGCGGTGCCGCGCCGGCACCTGCCGCCTCGGCGCATTGAGATGACCTCGCGCCGTCCGTGGGCCTGGAGGGCGTGGCTGCTGGCAGCGGTACTGCTGCTGCCGGCCTTGCTGCATGCCGATGTGGCCGTGCCGAAATTGGCGCGGCACGTCACCGACCTTACCGGCACGCTGAGCGCGCAGCAGGTGGATCAGCTCGACGAGCAACTGGCGGCGCTGGAGAAATCCAAGGGCGCGCAGCTCGTGGTGCTGATGGTGGGAAGCACCCAGCCGCAGGACATCGATGCCTATTCTCTGGACGTGTCGATGACGAACAAGGTGGGCCGCAAGGGCATCGACGACGGCGTGCTGCTGCTGGTCGCCAAGGACGACCGCCAGGTGCGCATCGAGGTGGGAGCGGGGCTGGAAGGGGCGATTCCCGACGCGGCCAGCGCGCGCATCATCCGCGAGTACATCGCGCCGAAGTTCCGCAGTGGCGACTACTACGGCGGCATCACCGATGCGGTGGGCGCGCTGACGCTGCTCATCGATGGCGAGTCGCTGCCGCCGCCCGTGCAAGGCGCGCCACACGAGCAGCGCGGGTTGGACCTGCAGGGCCTGCTTACCGTGGGATTCTTCGCGTGGCTCTTCCTGCGCGGCATGCTGGGGCGCGCGCATGCCATCGTGCGCGCACCGCTTGGCGCACTCGTCATCGGCGGCCTGTTCTGGCTGATGGCCTCCGTCGGCATGGGGATCTTCGGCGGCATCGTGGGCGGCCTGCTGATGTTGCTGCCAGCCGGCGCCGGGCGTTCCATCGGTGGCGGCGGCTGGGGCGGTTTCGGAGGCTGGGGCGGCGGCGGTTTTGGAGGCGGCGGCTTCGGCGGCGGCGGTTTCGGTGGAGGCGGCGGCTTCAGCGGTGGCGGCGGCAGCTTCAACGGCGGCGGCGCTTCGGGGAGCTGGTGACATGGCCGGACTGCAGCGCCTGTTGATGAATCTCGGCGAAGGCTGGTTCCAGATGCACCGGCGTTTCCCCGCCGGTTTGCTCGACGAAATCGCCACTGTGGTTGCGGCGGGCGAACGCCGTCACTTGGGCGAGGTTCGCGTTGCCGTGGAAGCGCGCCTGTCGCCGCTGGCCGTGCTTGCCGGACTCGATGCCCCCGCGCGCGCCAGGCAGGTGTTCGATCACCTGCACGTGTGGGATACCGAACACAACAACGGCGTGCTGATCTACGTGCTGCTGGCCGAGCGCCGCATCGAGATCGTTGCCGACCGGGGCATCGCCCGTCACGTGTCGCCCGGCGAGTGGGCTGCCGTCTGCGGCCACATGCGCGAAGCCTATGCGCGCGGCCAGTGGCGCGAAGGCAGCCTGCGCGGCATCGAGGCTGTGCATGACTTGCTCGAACGCCACTTTCCCGCCGATGGCACGCCGCGGCAGGACGAGCTGCCGGATCGGCCAGTACTGCTCTGATCCGACATCTCGTATCCGAATGTATCCGACGCTCGCTGCCTGATCATGTCAGGGCTTTGGCGCATCGCCGCCGGACGGTCGGCTTCTTGAGGACAAGCACCAAAAAAATGGCGCCGGGATCGCTCCCAGCGCCATTGCTTTCACTAGCTAGAACTGTAGTTAGAAGTCGTACGTGACGCCAAGCCGCACGTAACGCGGCGTGGTGTAACCGCGGACACGGCCGAACTGACCCGCATTCTGGTACTCGTAGATGTAGGTCGGCTGCTGCGAGTTGAACACGTTGAACACATCGGCGTTGAAGGCCAGCTTGTTGCCGGCAAACGCTGGGCGATATTCCACGTTGAACGATACGACCTTCTGCCAAGGCAGTCGGCCCGCCGAGCCGGCTGGCACCGGCTTGCCACTGCACCAGTGGTAGTACGGACCTGCATAGGCCGGATAGGTACCGTTCGGGCCATAGGCGCCCAGGCAATCATACGGCGCACCCGAGACCATCGAGATGACGCCCGACACATTCCACTCCGGCGTGATTTGGTAGCCGCCGAGCACCTTAAGCTGGTGCTTGTGGTCGTTGTGCAGGAGGCCATTCGCATATTCCATCAGCGACGGATAATCCCAGTCCTGCGTTGCCGAGATATCGGCCTGACCGGTGTCCGACTTCACCTGGCCTTCGGTGTTGCCGTAGCTGCGCGAGAACGTGTAGTCGACGCGGCCCCACCATTTCCCGTCAAACGGGTGGTTGAGGTAGAGATTGAGGGCGTAGTAGTTGCGCTTTGCGTGCTGGAAGCCCAGTTCGTCGTTGCTCAGGTGGATTTCACCGTAGCCGCCCTTGCCATCAGGAATGGTGAAGGTGGCCGCGCGGCCTGGATTGAAGAAATAGCAGCCACGCAAGTTCGAGGGATCAAGCCCGGCAGCCAGAGCTTTCTCCGTGAACAGCTCGATCTGGCAGGTGTCGTCGATCTCGTTCTTCAGGCTGCGATAGACCGCCTTGGCGCCGTAGGTCCACTCGCTGGTGAGCTGTTTGTCGAAGCCCAGGATGTATTCGTCCTGATACTGCGCGGTGAGCGACTTGGCGGTGACCGTCTTCGGGTCCGGCGATTGGCCGTATTCGAGATTCTCGGAATACGGCTGCCCCGGTCCGTTGACCGTATTGATCGGGGTCAGACCCGTCGGATAGCCGCTCGCATTGATGCCGGTGTAGGTGTAGTAGGTACGGGTGAACAGCGAACCCGATGCGCCACGCAGGGCCACGCTGGTCGGCAGCGCAAGGTAGTAGCGGCCGGCATTGCCGTAGACACGGAAGGTGGAGTCGCCATTCACGTCCCAGCTGAAACCGAGGCGAGGGGCCCATTGCGGCTTGGTCTGCCGGATATAGGGCTGGCCGTTGCTGTTGAAGTTGGTGAACTGGTCGTTGCGCAGGCCCAGCTTCAGCAGCCAGCGATCATTGACCTGCCAGGAGTCCTCGATGTACTGGGCGCGCTGCTCCACACGGACCGAGGCCGCGGTCTTGTACTCGTAACGATCCACGTAATAGCCCTGGGCGCCGCCGGGATAGTTGGACGGCGTGTCCACCTGCATCTCGCCCGACGGGGTCTGGCTGATATTCGAGCCCGGGGCGACTTTGCCGTATTCCCAGTTGTAGCCGGCAGGGATGTAGTCACCGTCATGCAGATCCTGGGTACGCTGGTTGTCGATACCCGCCGTGATCGTGTGATCGCCCAGCACATAGGTCAGGTCGACGCGGTAATTCGCGCCCTTGGTCTGGTGTGCGGGATCGCCGATGGTGCCCGAGATCTGCGAATTGGTGATGGGTGTGCCGCCCGTGTATGCCGGATTTTCACTATCCGCACCCGCGATCGGAATGATCGAAGGATCGATGCTGGCGCCAGCCGAAGTGAACAGCTGAGTCTTCTGTTTGCCGTACTGGGCAGAAAGCGTCAGGTTATCGGTGATATAACTGGTGTACTTCGCAATCCACATCTGGGCCGACGTCTTGGTGCCCGTGTCGGTGCCTTCAAGGTCACCCATGGTGGTGGTGCGGGTGTTGTAGGCGTAGACGTCGCCGTTGTACTGATGCTTGGTGGAGGCAGCCGTCAATTCGACGATGTTGCTCTCGTTGATGTTCCAGTCAAGCTTCGTGTACCACTTCGGATCGTGGAAGCTGCGCTTGTATGCAGTGTTGGACGAGGCCGTGGAAACGAGCGTGTCCTTCGACTTCGAAGCTTCCAGCGAGGCGAACAGGAACAGCTTGTCCTGGATCAGCGGGCCGCCGATGTAAGCGTCGTAGGTGGTGTTCCAACCCTTGTTGTCGTTGCGGTACTGGTAGATCTTGCCGGTGGCCGGGTTGTAGATGCTCTTGGGATCGGAGCGTAGGCTGGTGGGCGTCCACAAGGCTTGGGCACCGAAATGCCATTCGTTGGTGCCGCGTTTGCCGACCTGGCTGATGACGCCACCATCGGAACGACCATAGGCCGCGCTGTAACCGCCCGTCAGGGTTTCCTGCTGCTCGATCGAGCCGTATGGCAGATCAATGCCACCCTCACCGTTCAGCGGGTCGGTAACGTTCATGCCGTTGATGTAGTAGGCGTTCTCCGTAACCGATGCGCCACCGAAAGACACCAGTGCATTGCCGGTCGGTCCGGTAAAGAAGCTGCTGCCCTGGGTCGCACCCGGCGCCAGCAGGGCAATGGCTTCCGCCGAACGGGCCACTGGCAGGGTCTTGAGCTGTTGAGCGGTAATCACCGTGCGCGAGTCGACGCTGGTGACGTCGATCGCCGGCAGCGCATTGGCGGTAACGGTGACGCTCTCGAGGCTTTTAGCGGAAGAGAAGGAGACATCGGTGCCTGCGCTTACCTGGATCGTGACATCCGTGCGCGAGCTGACCTCGTGGCCATCCTTTTGCAGCGATACCGAGTAGCTGCCGACCGGCAGGCTGTTGATGGTGTAGCGACCGTCTGCACCCACCGTGACGGAACGTTGTACGCCAGTTGCACTTGTCGCTACCACGGTATCGCCCGCAGGCGCCTGGCCGAAAATGTTACCCGTGGTGGCCTGGCCGAAAGCCAGACCGCTGAAGCCCATGCCTAGTGCCAGAGCAAGGGTGGTTCGGCGGTAGGTGGTCCCGTGCCGAGTGTGATTGTTGATCATCATCAAGCTCCCCAAATGATGGTTGCGCGAAAGTTGTTGATTCGATCATTTGTTCTTTGAAAACAGTGATCTATGAAGAAAACGGAAGACGTTCAAGTTCTCTTGCTAGTGGCGGGTGCCGGAGGGCAAGGCTCTTGCAGAACCCAATCCGTCTCGCAAGAAATTGTGAAGCTATAGCAAGAAATTATGACAGTCAACAATTTCATAACGCCTTATTTCGCAAAAAAAAGCGGACCCTTGAGGGGTCCGCTTCAGTTCCAAATGAGGCTTGTAGGTCAGGGTGTTGCCGTTCCTTTGCCGATGTATTTGTCCAGAAACGTCTGCATGAGGTTCAGGCGATCCACGTTGTTGGCCTCCGTATAGAAGCCGTGGCCTTCGCCAGACTTGCTCATCCATTCGTAGGGCTTGTGGGCGGCGTCCAGCGCGGCGCGCATGGCCTTGGCCTGGGCGAACGGCACGCGCTCGTCGGCCTCGCCGTGGATCAGCAGTACGGGCACGTCGATCTGGTCGGCCAGCTTGTCGGGCGAGTTGGCCGCGAGTGCGGCGTCGTCCTTGCCGATTACGGCGGTGAGGTAGTTCTTGCCCAAGGTGTCCGCGCCGATGCTGCCTTTCTTGTACATCATCGCCAGGTCGTAGACGCCGGCGTAGCCGATCGCGCACTTGAACAGCTTGGGCGCGCGGATCACCGACATCAGCGCGGAGTAGCCGCCGAAGCTCCCGCCGTACACGCAGACGCGGTTGGGATCGGCGTATTGCTGTTGCTCGGCCCACTTCACGCCGTCGATCAGATCCTGTTGGATGCGGGTGCCCCACTTGAGGTAACCCGCCTGCACGAAATCGGAGCCCCGACTGCCTGAGCCGCGGTAGTTCACCTGCAACACGAGATAGCCGCGGCTGGCGAGGAACTGCGCGTCGCCGTCGAAGAACCAGCCGTCGCTGACGCCGTGCGGACCGCCGTGCGGCAGCAGCACCATCGGCAGGTTGTTCATCGACCCGCCGTTCGGCACGGTGAGGATGGCCTCCAGCTCCGTGCCGTCACTGGCCTTGAAGCGCATCGGTACGCGCTCGGCCATCTTGGCCGGATCGATCCATGGCGCGCTTTGGAAGAGCCTGACCACTTTGTAGTGTTCGGTGTCGATCAGGTAATAGGTTCCCGGGTCGCGGTCGCTGCGCACGCTGAACAGCAGTTCGTGGCCGTCTTCGCTGAAATTGATGAAGTCAACGAACTCGCCGGGAAATTTCTGGCTGATCGCCATGTAAAGCTTGGCCGCCGGGAGGTTGGGGTCCACATAGATCGCGCGTGGCGTGCCAGTGGCCGTGATCACCGCGAACGGCTGCAGTGGCGGGGCGGTCCACTGCACATTGTGGACGCTGCCGAAATCGTCCTGGGCCAGCACCTTGCGGTCGGCGCCATCGAGGCTTTGCTCGATCAACTGGTCGGGGCCGCCGTGGGCGCTGTAAAAGGCGTAGACGTGCTGGCGATCAGATGCGGTGGCGAACGGAGCGAAGTATTTGCCGGCCTGCAATTGAGCCCAGCGCCCGGCAATGAACCGGTAAGCCACGTAATCGAAGTTGTTGTCGGTGCCGTAGGCGAAACCCACCTTGCCATCAGGGTCTACCAGGAAGCTCATTTGGCCCACGCCGATATCGCCAATCAGGTGACGCACGTTTTTCACTGCATCGATGTCGTAAATCTGGCTGCGGTCGCGGTTGTCGTCATTCCACGGATGGGCGCCCAGGTAGAAGTGGTTGTTGGCCTTGTCGGGCAAGCCGTCCACTTCGCCCCAGCCATCGTCCCCCTGGCGGGTGTCGCTGCGGGTGCCGTAGCCGGACTGGTAACCGAACAGGTAGTCCTGGTGTCTTCCATCGACGTCAGTGGCGAGGATTTCGCCAGTGCGCTGGGGTTCGTCGATGGAGCCGAACTGTTTGCCCTTTTCCACGACCAGGCGGGTCGAGCTGACCCAATACATGTCGGCCGGCACTTCATTGACGGGCATGCGCAGCATGCTGAGCGGATGGCTCATGTCGTCCACCGCGTAGACCACCAGCGCATGGTCGCTGCCGTCGTCCACGCGCAACGCAATGTGCTTGCCGTCGGGCGACAGCCGTGGCATCGACATATTGGCGTGGCGGGCGAAGGTTTCCACCGGAATCAGATCCGCCGTGGCCGCGGCGGCCGGCAGACACAGGCACGCCGCGACCAGCGCGACATGCAACTTGCGCATCGACATCATCCTTGCTCTCCCCTGATTGTGTGTCCCGCTGCGGTGGCGCCCCTGCACCATCGCTGACCGGGTGGCTGGCAGTGTAGCCGGCGGAGCGGGGCGTGTCCCGCTACACTGGCGGGCATCGTTTGCCTGAAAAATCGCACCGCATGACGCTTCCTTTCGTCGTCGAGATCAACCCCGTCGCCTTCCACCTCGGACCGGTGCAGGTGCACTGGTACGGACTGATGTACCTGGTCGGTTTCTTCAGCGGCGCACTGCTGGGCGAGTACCGGCGGCGGCGGGGACGCCTGCCGGTGACGCGGGAGGCGCTGAGCGACCTGTTCTTCTACGCCATGATGGGCGTGATCGTGGGCGGGCGCGTGGGCTACATGCTGTTCTATTACGCGGGCGGTCCGCGCTGGATCTGGACCGATCCGCTGGCGCTGTTCCGCGTATGGGACGGCGGCATGAGCTTCCACGGCGGCCTGCTCGGCGTGCTGGTGGCGGGGCTGTGGTGGTCGCGCAGGCAGCAGCTGCACTTCTTCGACACGGTGGATTTCGTGGCGCCGCTGGTGCCGATCGGCCTGGGTTTGGGGCGGCTGGGCAACTTCATCAACGGCGAACTGTGGGGCAAGCCCACGCAGTTGCCGTGGGGCATGATCTTTCCCAACGCCCATGCCGACGACGTGACCTATGTCGCCACGCACCCGGCGTGGCAGGCGCAGTTGCAGCAGTTTGGCGGACTCGTGCGTCAGCCGTCGCAGCTGTACGAACTGGCGCTGGAAGGCGTGGTGATGTTCGCCGTGCTGTGGCTGGTGTCGATGAAGCCGCGGCCGCGTTACCTCGTTTCCGGCTTGTTCGCGCTGATGTACGGCTGCTTCCGTTTCGCGGTGGAGTTCGTGCGCCTGCCCGACATCCAGCTCGGCTATCTTGCCTTCGGCTGGCTCACGATGGGGCAGATCCTCTCGCTGCCGCTGATCGCCGTGGGCCTGTGGCTGCTGTGGCTGTCGCGCAAGGCGCCCACACTGCGGCTGTACGACGTGGCGATGCCTGCGAAGGACGCCAAATGAAGGCCTACCTCGATCTGCTGCGCCACGTTCTCGAGCACGGCACCGAGAAGGCCGACCGCACCGGCACCGGTACGCGCAGCGTGTTCGGCTGGCAGATGCGCTTCGATCTCGCGGAAGGTTTTCCGCTGGTCACCACCAAGAAGCTGCACCTCAAATCCATCATCCACGAATTGATCTGGTTCCTGAAAGGCGACACCAACATCGCCTACCTCAAGGAACACGGCGTCAGCATCTGGGACGAATGGGCCGATGCCGACGGCGACCTCGGCCCGGTCTACGGCAAGCAGTGGCGCGCATGGCCTGCCGCCGACGGCGAAGCGGTGGACCAGATCCGCTGGGTGGTGGACGAGATCAGGCGCAACCCGGATTCGCGCCGGCTGATCGTCAGCGCATGGAACGTGGGCGAGCTGCCGAAGATGGCGCTGATGCCCTGCCATTCGCTGTTCCAGTTCTACGTGGCGGACGGCAAGCTGAGCTGCCAGCTCTACCAGCGCTCCGGCGACATCTTCCTCGGCGTGCCGTTCAACATCGCCAGCTATGCGCTGCTCACCCACATGGTGGCGCAGGTCTGCGGGCTGGGCGTGGGTGACTTCGTGCATACGCTGGGCGACGCGCATCTGTACAGCAACCACGTCGAGCAGGCGCGGCTGCAGCTGACCCGCAAACCGCGCCCTTTGCCGCGCCTGGTGCTGACCCCTGGGGTGCGTGCGCTGGAGGATTTCCGCTACGAGGACATCGCCATCGAGGAGTACGACCCGTACCCGGCGATCAAGGCGCCGGTGGCGGTGTAGCGGCGGGTTTGCAGCCGGTCGCGCAGCGGAACCAAGCTTTCTCGCCCGGATAGTCCAGCGTCATCACGAAGTGCTGGAAGACATTGGCGCCGACAGAGCCCTCGACTTGCTTGTCCATCAAGCTTGACATCATTCCATGAAAGGGAGCGTCGGGGCGTTCGGTGAACCAAACCGGCCCCACCGACCACCCGGCGATTTCCACCTTGGGCACTTCGATCAAGCGCATGGGATGTTTGGGCCCGAAGTAATCGTCGCCATTCGTCACGACGCGCCAGTTGGCGTGTGCCTGGTGCCAACGGTTGAATACGCTGGTGGTGATGTAGCTGGTCACGCCGATGCCGTTGACCGTGGGTGTGTCGGTGGCTTGCTCGCCTTCGGCGGTTGGATGGGCAGTGGCGCCAGTATCGAGCAGCATGTCCAGCGGCTGGCCATCGACATGGATGACGATGCGGGGATAGCCGAGGGTCGCACGCCCCTGATCGTCGCGTTGGAATCCAAGGTGTGTCGCATGGGCTTCAGAATCGGGGCGCCATGGTTGGCCTTGCAGCACAAGGCGCCGCTGAGGATAGTCGAAGGTCCAGATGCCTTGTGAATACATGTAGCTGCCGCTGAATTGGCCGCTGTCGTGGGCATTCCAAGAAGGATTTCTGGAAACGTCCTGGACCATTAGCCCCTTGCCGCAAGGGCCCGATGTTGGCGGTGGCAGACCCAGGTTCGGTTTGTATTCGGGCAACTCGGCTACCGTGGCGGAGCCGTCGTCGAGCTTGCACGTATGGGTTTTCAGATGCAGCCGATCTGCAGTCTCGGCGGTGACCCAGTACAGGCGGATCGCGCCGCCGCCACCGCCGGTATCCACTATCAGCCTCAGTTTCTGCCCATCCACCGTCTCCGGCACCGCGTAAAAGTGCCCCGCTTCGTACACCGTAGGCAGCACCCGTGCAGTGGCGGACGGTGCAGCCGCCGGTGTCGTGGCCAGTGCGGTGGCCAGAATTCCCATGATGATCGCCATGCTCCTCGTCCCCCCAAATGGCTACAATGTGCGGTCAGCATGGGCAGCGCGCCGCGCCGCCCATGTGTCACCCAATCTGCCACATTTGCCCCTGGAGCACCGATGGCCATTTCGCTGATCGCCGCGCTGGACGAGAACTTCGCCATTGGACGCAAGGGGCAACTGCCGTGGCATCTGCCCGACGACCTGCGCTGGTTCAAGCAGCTCACCGTGGGCAAGAACATCCTGATGGGCTACAACACCGCGCTGTCGGTGGGGCGTGCATTGCCGGAGCGCACCAACTACGTGTTGTCGCGTCGCCACGAGGCGCCGTTCCCCGGCCAGATCACCGTGCGCTCGATCGACGAGGCGCTGGCCCGCTGCAATGGCACCGGCCTGATGGTGATCGGTGGCGGACAGGTGTATCGCGAGGCCCTGCCGCTCGCGCGTCGGCTGTACCTGACCTGGGTCGGCGCGGCCGTGGATGGCGCCGATACTTTCTTCCCCGGCGTGCATTTCAGCGACTGGACCGAGGTCTCGCGCGTGCATCACAAGAAAGATGCCGAGCACGCCCACGATTTCGACATGGTCGAGTACGTCCGCGGCAGTTGAGCGCGTTCATGAGCGCCGCGCCGCTGCATGTGCTGGCCGGCGCGCTGTGCGACCGCGAGGGTCGCGTGCTGCTGGCCGAACGCCCCGCCGGCAAGCATCTGGCGGGGTTGTGGGAATTTCCCGGAGGCAAGCGTGAACCCGGCGAAACGCCGCTGGCGGCGCTTGCGCGCGAACTGGACGAGGAACTCGGCATCGCGCTGGTCGAAGCCGCGCCGCTGATCCGCGTGCCATGGCGCTATCACGAACGTGGGCTGTTGCTGGATGCGTGGCGCGTGACGCGATGGCGCGGCGAGCCGCGTTCGCTGGAAGGGCAGGGCCTGCAGTGGTGCCTGCCATCGCAGGTCGACCTGGCGACATTGGCGCCCGCCGACCGCGCGATCCTGCAGGCGCTGCGCCTGCCGCCGCATTACCTCCTCACGCCGGCCGATGTACCGCAACAAGAGCGCGATGCCTGGTTCGAACGCATCGCCCATGCCATCGAATCCGGCGAACGCCTGGTGCAATTGCGCCTGCCGCTCTGGTCGAAGGATGCCGTCCGCGAACTCGCCGGAGCGTTGTTGCCTCTGGCGCGCAGATGCGGAACCCAACTGTTGCTCAATTCGGACATCGAAGGTGCCCGGTTGCTGGACGTAGGCGTGCATTTGACAGGTGCACAACTGGCCGAGCTCGACGCGCGCCCGCTGCCGCTGCGGCAAGCCGTCGGCGCGAGTTGCCACGATGCCGCGCAGTTGGCGATGGCACTGGAGCTGGGCGCGGATTTCGCCACGCTGTCGCCGGTAATGGCCACTGCTAGCCACCCGGATGCGACACCGCTGGGCTGGGGCTGTTTCGAAGCGTTGGCCGAAGTTGCTGCGATGCCGGTCTATGCGCTTGGCGGTATGTCGCCGGCGCTGTTGCCGCAGGCTCGTGCTTCAGGCGCGCAGGGCGTGGCGGGGATACGCGGTTTTTGGCCTGGACCATAGGCACGCACCGCGTGCGGGATGATCCCCAACGTGTGCGAGGGCTGAAGGCCCAGAGGCCCAGAGGCCCGGACCCGCGCACGCTGAGTGCGCTGTTTAAGCCTCGCTGTCCTGCAGGGATTTGAGCAACTGGAACAATTCGCGGAACGCGCGCGGCGGCTTGTTCGGCGTGGCCTTCTCGACGCGCGCCTGGCGGATCAGCGCGCGCAGGTGCTGGCGGTCCACGTCGGGATGCTGCTCGATCAGTTCGGAAGCCGCCGTGTCGCCGTCGTCGCCCAGCAGGCGATCGCGCAGCGCTTCCATGCGGTGCATCGCGGCGGTTTCCTGCCGCTGGCGGTCGCGGTTTTCGCCCAGTGCGGCGCGTACCGAGTCGAAGGCCTCGTTGTCGTGGCGACGCATCACCTTGGCGAGGAAGGCCAGCTGGCGCTTGCGTGCGATGTGCGAGGTGATGCGGCGCACGTGGGCGATCTCGTCGCGCACGTCGTCGGGCAGTTCCAGCTTGGCCAACCGCGTCGGCGGCAGCTCGACCAGTTGGTTGGCCAGTTCCAGCACGGCCAGGGCGTCGCGCCGCTGCTGGGTGCGGGTAGGGCCGTAGTCGTGGTCGGGGTCGTCGGTGTAGTTGCGGTTCATCGGTTTTCCAGCAGGCCCGGTTTTTCGGGTAGGCCCGGTTCGGCCCGTTCCAGCGCGAAGCGGGGCACGCTCGCGCCGTCCACGATCACGGTTTCGGCGAACATCCCCGCAGGGCGCACCCACAGGCCGTGTTCGCCGTACAGCGCCTGGTACACCACCAGCGATTCTTGCGTCTCGCTGTGGCGGGCAGTGCCGAGCACGCGGTAGTGCTGGCCCTTGTAGTGGCGGTAGAGGCCCGGGACGACCATGGGTGGCTTCGCGATGCGTTGCGGTTGGGCCGCAGCGCCCCCATGTGGAGACGGCACGGCGCGGATCGTGCATTCTACCTGTTTGAATCCAGCCCGTTGACCTGCCTGAGAGCTTCCCGTGAGCGAGATCGCCACCCGTAACGACCGCAGCCTTGAGGAA
The DNA here is from genome assembly GCF_014843005.1 of Rhodanobacter sp. DHG33. Taxonomy (GTDB): domain Bacteria; phylum Pseudomonadota; class Gammaproteobacteria; order Xanthomonadales; family Rhodanobacteraceae; genus Rhodanobacter_A. The sequence continues at coordinate 176,589 of NZ_JACYXM010000002.1, forward strand.
CTGGACCGCCTCGCCAACCTTGCCGAGGACGTGATCCGCCGTGCCCGCGCGGCCGGCGCCAGCGCTGCCGAGGTGGCCGCCAGCATCGATACCGGGCTCAACTTGAACGTGCGCCTCGGCGAGGTCGAAACGGTGGAGCACACCCGCGATCGCGGCTTCGGCCTCACCGTGTACTTCGGCCAGCGCAAGGGCTCGGCCAGTACGGCCGACCTCAACACCGACTCGATCCAGGCCACGCTGGACCAGGCTTGCGCCATCGCGAAATTCACCGAGGAAGATTCCGCTGCGGGCCTGGCCGACGCCGCGCGCATGGCCAAGGATTTTCCCGATCTCGACCTGTGGCATCCCTGGGCCCTCGATACCGCGGGCGCCATCGAGCTGGGCCAGCGCATCGAGGATGCCGGCCGCGCGCACGCGGGCATCGCCAATTCCGATGGCGCCGGCGTGCAGGCGGGCGAAAGCCTGGCCGTCTATGCGAACTCGCACGGGTTCCTCGGCCGCGAGCGCGGCACGCGGCATTCGCTGTCGCTGTCGCTGATCGCCGGCGAGGGCGATCGCATGCAGCGCGACTACTGGTACGACAGCGTGCGCGACGCCGGCGACTTCATGAGCGCGAAGGCGTTGGGCGACAAGGCTGCCGAACGCACGCTGGCACGGCTGGACGCGCGCGGGCTCACGACGCGCGAAACCCCGGTGCTGTTCGCGCCGGAGATCGCGCGCGGCCTCATCGGCCACCTGGTCGGCGCGGTGAGCGGCGGCGCGCTGTACCGCCGTGCCAGCTTCCTGCTCGACCACGCCGGCAAGACGATCATGCCGGCGTGGCTGCGTATCGACGAGAAGCCGCACTTGAAGCGCGGCCATGCCTCGGGCAACTTCGACGGGGAAGGCGTGGCCACGCGCGACAGCACCCTGGTGGATGGCGGTGTGCTGGCGCGCTATGTGCTGGGCAGCTATTCGGCGCGCAAGCTCGGCCTGCAATCCACCGGCAACGCCGGCGGCATCCACAATCTTCAGGTAGCGCCCGGCGCGGAGGACGGCGAAGCCAGCGATTTCGCCGGCATGCTGCGTCGGCTGGGCACGGGCCTGCTGGTCACCGAGGTGATGGGGCAGGGCGTCAACACGATCACCGGCGATTACTCGCGGGGGGCGGCAGGTTTCTGGGTGGAGAACGGCGTGATCGCCTATCCGGTCGAGGAGATCACCATTGCCGCGAATCTGCGCGACATGTACGCCGGCATCCGCGCCGTCGGTGCGGACGTCGATCCGCGCTCGCACATCCTCTGCGGCTCCATGCTCGTGGGACGGATGACAGTGGCGGGCGGCTGATTCCTGCGGCATGCTGCACGGGCGTTTGACCCATGCGCGATGCGCGCATTTCACTCACCGGGAGGATTGCTCATGAGTACGCCGTCGGATCAGATGCCACCGCCGCCACCTGCCACCACCGAAGGCAGCAGCGACGACCGCAACCTTGCCATGATCACCCACTTGTCGGGTTTCCTGCTCAGCGTGATCGTGCCGTTGATCGTGTGGCTGGTGCACAAGGATCGCGCCGACAAGGCCTACCTCGTCAGGGAAGCCAAGGAAGCGTTGAATTTCCAGATCACCGTGCTGATCGGCTACGTCGTCTGCGGCGTGCTGGCGGTCATCCTGATCGGCGCGCTGCTGGGCTGGCTGCTGTGGATCGCCAACCTCGTGCTTTGCATCATCGCCGCCGTCAGGGTCAGCTCGGAGGGCAGCTACCGCTATCCGTTCGCGTTGCGCTTGGTGAGCTGAGCCAGCAAGGATTCCTCCGTGCATAGGTACGCCACGCACGGAGGAATCGGGTTGCAGAAATGCCTAGCGTCAATTCACCGAAAGGCGCGCCATGAATTTCTTTGATTGGTACCTGAACTGCATCAAAGGGCATTACGCGGATTTCGAGGGGCGCGCGCGACGCGAGGAATTCTGGATGTTTTCCCTGGTCGATCTGATCGTCACCGTGGTGGCGGAGGCGATTGGCCAGGCGGTCCACGTGCCCATGTTGAGCGGCGTCTACTGTCTGGTCACGTTGCTGCCGTGCATCGCGGTGGGTGTGCGTCGGTTGCACGATACGGGACGCAGTGGCTGGTGGATGCTGATCCAGTTGATCCCGTTGATTGGCGGAATCTGGCTCATCGTATTGTTCGCGACTGCCGGCGATTCCGGCGGCAATCGGTATGGTCCGGATCCGAAGGCCGGAGTGATCTGAGCGGCGCAACCGTGTCGAACAAAAGAGCGGCATCGGCCGCTCTTTTGATTTCAGTGGTTGCGATGAGCGGCGTATAGCGCCAGTTCTGCCAGCAACCCGGCGTGCGTGCCGAAAGGCTCGATTGCATCGAGCGCGATCGTCGTGAGTTCGGCCAGCCGCGCACGCGAGGCGTCGAGGCCGATGATCGAAGGGAAGGTGGGCTTGTCGGCGGAAGCGTCCTTGCCGGCGGTCTTGCCGATCACTGCGGATTCGCCTTCGACGTCGAGGATGTCGTCGCGCACCTGGAAGGCCAGGCCCACGGCAGAGGCGTAGCGGTCGAGCGCGGCGAGGGCGGCTTCGTCGGCGCCGGCCGCGAGCGCGCCGAGCTGCACCGAGGCGCGGATCAGCGCACCGGTCTTGCAGGCGTGCATGTGTTCTAGCTCGGCCAGCGTGAGCTTTCTGCCCACCGCGGCGAGATCCAGTGCCTGGCCGCCGGCCATGCCTTCGGCGCCGCAGGCGCGGCCCAGAGCGTGCAGCATGCGCATGCCGGTCTGGGTGTCGGGCGCCGCACCGGGTGCGGCGAGCAGCTCGAAGGCCAGTGCCTGCAGCGCGTCGCCGGCGAGTATCGCCATCGCCTCGCCGAACTCGATGTGGCAGGTGGGGCGGCCGCGGCGCAGGTCATCGTCGTCCATCGCGGGCAGGTCGTCGTGCACCAGCGAATAGGCGTGAATCAGCTCCACCGCACAGGCCGAGGCATCGAGCGCGCCGTTGTCGCAAGCCAGTGCGTGGGCAGCGGCATAGACCAGCAGGGGACGCAGGCGCTTGCCGCCGCCGAGCACGGCGTAGCGCATGGCGCGGTGCAGTTCGACGGGCGGCTGTTCGGCGTCGGGCAGGTGGGCGTCCAGCGCCTGTTCGGCGCGGCGGATCAGCGCTTGCAGTGCCGGTCCCAGTTCAATGTTCGGGTTCAAACGGTTCGGCGCTGTCGGGGGCTTCGGGGTCGAGCAGCAGGCGCACGCGCAATTCGGCTTGCTCCAGAGCCTGCTGGCAGTGGCGGTACAGGCCGATGCCGCGCTCGAAGGAGGCCAGCGATTCGTCCAGGCTCTGCTGGCCGCCTTCCATCTTCGCTACCAGCTGTTCCAGCTCGTCCAGCGAGTGCTCGAAATCGGCAGCTGGCGGCGTCTTGGCGGCGGTGGAAACGGTCTTGGCCATGGGCCGCAAAACTAACGCAGCGCAGGCCCTGAATCAATCGCCGGCACCGTGCTTCGTGATGCAGCGTCCAGGTGGCAGAAGCCTGCGATTCAGCATCGTGACTCTGGGTAGGCTTGATTTCGATATATCTAAATACTATCTTATGTCCATCCTGCAAACGGCCCGGACCACGGACGTGGTCCGGCAACGGAGTTTTTGTGCCCAATCCATCCGCTTCGCCTGCCGCCGACACGGCCGGCATGGGCTTTTCCGGCTACCAGAAATTCGTGGTGGCCGTGCTGGCCTTCCTGCAATTCACCATCGTGCTGGACTTCATGCTGCTGGCGCCGCTGGGTGCCATCGTCACCCCGGCGCTCAAGATCACCCCGGGCCAATTCGGCGATGTCGTGTCGGCTTATGCCTTTGCCGCGGGCGTTTCGGGTATCGCCGCTGCGGGATTCGCCGACCGTTTCGACCGGAAAAAGCTGCTGCTGGTTTTCTATACGGGATTCATGATCGGTACGCTGTGCTGCGCTTTGTCGCACAGCTACGTCGCGCTGCTGCTGGCGCGCATGGTGACCGGACTGTTCGCCGGCGTGGTCGGTGCCGCTTCGATGGCGATCGTCACCGACCTGTTCCCCTTGTCGATGCGCGGCCGCGTGATGGGCTTCATACAGTCGGCCTTTGCAGCCAGCACTGTGCTTGGCCTGCCGCTAGCGCTGGTACTCTCCAGCCACTGGGGTTGGAACTCGCCTTTCTTCATGGTCGTGGCGGTGTGCTCGGTGGTCGGCGTAGCGATCTTCAGCCGCTTGCGTCCCGTCAATGCGCATCTGGCGTTGCAGCCGGACCGCCACCCGCTGCATCACTTGTCGCACACGCTGCGCGAGCGCTCGTACCTGATCGGCTTCGTCACCACGGCCATGCTGACGATCGGCGGTTTCCTGCTGATGCCGTATTCCACGCTGTTCATCGTGCACAACATCGGCATTCCGGTAGAACAGTTGTCGGTGGTGTACCTGATCACGGGTCTGGTGTCGGCGATCATGGGGCCGCTGATCGGGCGGGCCAGCGACGCATTCGGCAAGTTCCGCGTGTTCGTCTTCGGCTGCGCGGCGACCATCGTGATGGTGCTGATCTATACGCGCCTCTCCAACGTCGGTCTGTGGATGCTGATCGTGGTGAGCGCGCTGCTGCAGATCGGCATCTTCTCGCGCATGATTTCCTCGTCGGCGCTGATGTCCGCTTTGCCGAAGCCGGCCGATCGCGGCGCCTACATGTCGATCAGCTCGTCGTTGCAGCAGATGTCGGGCGGCCTCGCGGCCATGCTCGGCGGCATGGTGGTGATGCAAGCCAGTGACGGCCGCCTGCTGCACTTCGATGTGCTGGGTGACGTGCTGGTATGCACCACGCTGCTGTCGCTGGTGCTGATGTATTTCGTCAACCGCCGGGTAGGTGGTGCGATGGTGTCGTCTGCGTCGGATTTGAACGGTAAGGCTGGCCAGGAGTCGTAATGGCCACGTTGGCCTGGATTGCCGGATCTATTCGGCCGGCTGCCAGTGCGGGCGTGCGCCGATCTGGGCGAAGAGGGTATCGGCGCGGTCGTCAAACCAGCGATCGGCTACGGCAATCAGCTTTTCGCCTTCGTAGAGCAGGGGGCAGGCATCGCGCTGCCATGGCGGGATCATGCCGGACTGAAACAGCGCACGCAGCTCGCGGGTATGGCGATCACCAGCAGGCTTGATGCGTTCGCCACCGCTGCGCATGCGCACGTTCAGAGCGAAAGGAAGCCGGGCAGCCGGTTCGAGGCTCAACCGTCCGCCGTCGGGCAGCGCGAGCGGTTCGCCGTGCCAGGTGGCCTGCCAGCCCGCAGCGATGGCTGGACGCGGCGAATGTGCCCAGAGCCGTGCTTTCCAGACATGCAGTTCCGCACCGGGCCAACGGATGCAGGGCAGCTGGCCGGCGCGTGCGCCGCATTGCCGCTCGATCTGCGCGCGTTGCGCCGTGGTGGGAGCGGTCAGGCTGCGTGCGTGCAGCCAGTGGGCCAGCAGCGGTTCGCGCAAAGCGGGCGCGAGTGCCAGCCAGCCGTCCGCATCGAGGCTGCCATCGGCTACGTCATGCAATGCCGTGAAGGCAGCGAACCATTCCGCGCGCAATGCGTCGGCGGCGGCGCGGCTGAGCTTGGCGCTGTGCAGAATGGAATCCACCGCCTGCGGCCAGTGTGCTGCGAGGCGAGGCAGGATGTCGTGGCGCAGGTGGTTGCGCGCCAGCCGGGTGTCCGCGTTCGAGGGATCGTCGATGCACGCGAGGTCATGCAGAGCGATGTAGTCGCGCAGTTGCGCACGCGTGACGGTTTGCAGCAGCGGCCGCCACAATTGGCCGCGCCCCAGCGGGCGGCGCTCGCGCATGCCTCCCAGGCCTTCCGGGCCTGCGCCGCGCAACAGTTTCAGCAGCACGGTCTCGGCCTGGTCGTCGCGGTGATGCGCCAACGCGAGGATCTCGCCGGTACGGAGATGCGCCACGAAGGCGGCGTAGCGCGCATGGCGCGCGGCCGCTTCCGTGCCCTCGCCGCGCTGCGTTTCGACCTGCACGCGCACTACCTCGCAGTCCAGGCCGAGAGCGGCACAGAAGTGCCGGCAGTGTCCGGTCCATGCCGCGCTGTCGGGATGCAGACCATGATCGATGTGCAGCGCGCGCAGGCCGCGCGCGCGTGCCGCGGGCAGCTGCGCCAGGGCATGCAGCAGGGCGGTCGAGTCGGGGCCGCCGCTGAAGGCCACGCAGAGCGCGGCTTCGGGCATCTCCGCCAGTGCGTCGTCGAGTTGGCTGGACAGCGATGGCTTCACTTCTTGCCGCTTTTGGGCCGCACGTAGATGTGCTTGCCGTTGCCGATGTGCCGTTCCTCGGTCTCGAACAGGCCAATGCCCTTGATGAGCCCGCTGAGCTTGGCGTAGCCGTAGTTGCGCGAATCGAAATCGGGCGACTGCTTGTTGAGGATGCTGCCGACAGGGCCGAGGCCGGCCCAGCCGGACTCGTCGGAACCGGCTTCGATGGCGTTGCGCAGCAGGTTCATCAGACGCGTATCGCCGCGCAGCTCCTTGGCCGAACGCGGTTTGGGCGCAGCCTCCGTTTCGCCTTCGTCGACGCGCACCAGCACATCGGTGTAGATGAACTTGTCGCAGGCGGTACGGAACGGCTCGGGCGTCTTGCGCTCGCCGAAGCCGTACACGGTGAGCCCGGATTCGCGGATGCGCGAGGCGAGGCGGGTGAAGTCGCTGTCGCTGGAGACGATGCAGAAGCCGTCGAAGCGGCCGGCGTAGAGCAGATCCATCGCGTCGATGATCATCGCCGAGTCGGTGGCGTTCTTGCCCACGGTGTAGCGGAACTGCTGGATGGGCTGGATCGAGTGGCGCAGCAGCGCATCCTTCCAGCCGTTGAGGTCCGGCTTGGTCCAGTCGCCGTAGATGCGCTTGACGTGCGCGGTACCGTATTTGGCGATTTCGGCGAGCAGCCCCTCGACGATGGCCGGGCGGGCGTTGTCGGCGTCGATCAGTACGGCGAGCTTGTCGTGGGCCATGGCGGATTTCCGGCAGCCTGATGGTGCTACCGATGGTAGCGCCAGCGCAGCTACAGCGCGCCGGCCTCGTGCAGGGATTGCTTGAATTTCTTGACGTCACCCCAGCCCAGGAATTTCTTGATCAACACTCCGTCCTGAAAGACGTAGAACGCCGGCAACGCTCCCCACGCATCACTGCCAAGCATCGGCCATTCTGAGTTCTGCCAGGCGATGTGCATGGGCTGTTCGGGAAACAGGTGGTCCCACGTCTTGGCATATTCGAAACCGTCTCCCTGGCTGGCCAGCCACATCGCGTGATGCGCGAATAGCGGGCGCAGTTGCGCGTCCGTTTCAACGGCATGTGCGGCTTCATCGCAGAAATGGCATCCGTCGCCGCTGAGAGCCACGATGTGCATCGCATGTGAAATATCAAACGATTCGCGAGTCATGCCGCCGTGCTTGTCGATGATCAGTGCGGTGGTCGCTAGGTGATTGGAGTCGTTGGTACGGTCACGGACGGTCGGCATGGCGCTTTCTCCCAAGCCGGGATGCTCGTGTAGCAGTGCAGCAGCCTTGGTGAATTGACGGTCTGACAGTAGCAGTCTGTACAAGTGGGCGTAGTCGTGATCCTCAATCATGCCGCGTCGCTGCATTTCGGCCAGGTCGATCTGCAACTGGGCGATATGAATCGCACTCGGCGGGCCAAACATCGGCAGTGCGTACTCGGTTGCGCGCATGAGAAGCCGCAGATCTGGACTGCTGGTCGCGCGCAATCGCTCCGGCGTTTGGTATTCAGAGAACAGCCGGTCGTAGCGTTGGCGATCGAGAACAACGCGTTTTGCAGTCGGAACGGAAAAGGGGGATGCCTGCAGAATCAGATCGTCATAACGTCGTTCGATCTCACTTTCGGGACAGCTTTCCGGGGCGCAGTTGCGCGCCTTGGCGTCCTCAGCGCGTTCCTGTGCGATGCGGGATTGTTCGGCCGGCGTCAGACCGATATCCATGCCTTGGGCAAGCTTTTCCTGCTCGTTTCCGAACAGGGCGAAGACCTGGACGATTTGCGGATGGGTCAATTCGGCCATGGGCTCGCCGAAATTGATATTCGTGGCTCCGCGCGAGCCAAATTCCACCTGAGCAAGGAACCGTCTGCGCGACCACGGCGGTAGTTTGTCCAGCGGCGAAGTTCCGGCCGGTGTATCGCGCAGGTAATGCGTCAGATCCGTCTTGGACTTTATCGGGAGCAGTGAGTGCGCGGTCGCCTGGTCAGCAGCAACAACTGCCGGTACGACCATGATGAACATCAAGGAAACGAAAAGAAGCATCTTCGGCGCGTGGCGCAAGAGAGTCTTCACCGAAACCTCCATGCGCTGGCCGGCGCAGTTCTATTCCTGATATGCGCCATAGCTGCGCAGCCGCCGGTAGCGCTGCTCCAGCAGGGTGTCGACCGGCAATGGCGTGAGTTCGTCGAGCTGGTTCATCAGCACGGCCTTCAAGCGGATCGCCATAGAGTGCGGGTTGCGATGGGCGCCCCCCAGCGGTTCGCGGATCACCTTGTCGACCAAGCCCAGCTCCAGCAGGCGCGGCGCGGTGAGGCCCAGCGCCTCGGCGGCGTCCTTGGCGCGTTCGGCGCTGCGCCAGAGAATGGTGGCGCAGCCTTCCGGGGTGATCACGGAATAGGTGGAGTACTGCAGCATGTTGACGCGGTCGCCCACGCCGATCGCCAGCGCGCCGCCGGAGCCGCCCTCGCCGATCACGGTGCAGATGATCGGCGTCTTGAGATCGGCCATTTCCAGCAGATTGCGGGCGATGGCTTCGCTCTGGCCGCGCTCTTCGGCGCCGATGCCGGGATAGGCGCCCATGGTGTCGATCAGGGTGAGCACGGGCAGGCCGAAACGCTCGGCCATCTTCAACAGGCGCAGCGCCTTGCGGTAGCCCTCGGGACGCGGCATGCCGAAGTTGCGCTTGAGCTTGCCCTTGGTGTCGCGCGCCTTCTGGTGGCCGATGATCATCACCGAACGGCCGTTGATGCGGCCGAGGCCGCCCACGATGGCGCCGTCGTCGGCATACATGCGGTCGCCGGCCAGCTCATGGAACTCCTCGCACATCACGCCGATGTAATCCAGCGTGTAGGGCCGCGCCGGGTGGCGCGACATCTGGGCGATCTGCCACGAGCTGAGGTTCTTGAAGATGTCGTTGGTCTTGAGCTTGAGCTTTTCGCGCAGCCGTCCGACTTCCTCGTCGATATCGAGTGCCTGGCCGTCGCTGGTGCGGCGCAGCTCCTCGATCTTCGCCTCCAGCTCGGCAATGGGTTGTTCGAAATCGAGGAAGTTGGGATTCATTCGCCGAGGTTCATCGCATGAAAGGGCGGGAGTATAGCGGGCACGCGGAAAGTGGGAGAACGGGGGCGTATGGCGAGCCATGCCTGCCGGGGGAAGCTCCTTTGCTGCCTTTCGCAAGCGGCAGGGCGGTTTCGCCCATCCGCCAGCGCCCGGAACCGCTTCGTACCTTGCGAACAGAAGGGGCGACGATCAAAACATCGTGCCCGTGAAAGCGGGCGTCACTAAGCGCCGAGGAAAAGCCCGATCAGGGCTTGCCGTCCGGCATGAACCGCACGATCACCCGCTGCCCGATCCGCAGTTGCTGCTCCGCCTGGTCGAAAGCCAGCACACATTCCACCGTGCGCGCGTTGGCGCGGGTCTGCGGATCGTTTTCCAGCGTGGCCGGGCCGTAGACCTGGCCGATGCGCAGCACGTGGGCGTTCCATTTGCCGTTCTCGGCGTCGTCGTTGGCGACCACCTCGGCACGCATGCCGGGATGCACGGTGCCCACGAAGCTCTCGTTGAGCTCGGCGCGCACGATGCGCGGCTTGTCCGGCAGCAGGGTGAACAGCGCATCGGCGGAGGACACGCTGGCACCGGGCTGGGCGGTCACGTGCACCACGGTGGCATCGAAGGGGGCATGCAGGCTGCGTTGCGCCAGTTCGTATTTCGCTTCGGCCAGCTTCTGCGCAGCCATGTCGCTGGCGGCTTGGTCGGCGGCCTGTTCGGCGTCGAGTTGCGCACTGGCTTCGTGGGCGTCATCGGCGCTCTGGCCGTCGCCGGCACCGGCGGCGGCGGCGGCGGCGAGGCGTTGCGCGCGCAGCTTGGCGGCGGCCTGCTTGACGGCCAGCAGCTTGAGTTGTGCCTGTGCCTGTTCGAGTTGCGCTTGCGCGGAATCCACGGCGAGCTGGGCAGGGCGGGTATCCAGTGCGGCCAGCAACTGCCCTTGCTTGACGGTATCGCCTTCGTGCACCGCCACGTTGGCGAGCACGCCTTCGCGCGGCATGTTGAGCGTGAGCAGGCCGCCTTCGATGTCGACGCGGCCACGCGCCACTGCGGCATACGGACTGGCGGCGGCGGTTGCAGCCGGCTCCGCGCTCTTCGAGCAGGCGGCGAGCGATAGCGTGGCGGCCAGCGCGCACGCGGCGAAACACGGCAAGCGAAGGGCGGTCGGCGTCATGGCGGGGTTTCCTTGGAAGCGCTGGCGTCGGGACGCCTGTCGCTGAGAATGCGGCCATCCTCCATCGCCAGCACGCGGTCGGCGTGGGCGACCAGGCGCGGGTCGTGGCTCACGCACAGCACGGTGGTGCCGTGCGTGCGGGCGATGGTGTGCAGGATGTCGATGATGGTTTGGCCGTTGGCGGCGTCCAGCGCGCTGGTGGGTTCGTCGGCGAACAACAGCTCCGGTTCCTTGGCCAAGGCGCGCGCGATCGCCACGCGCTGCTTCTCGCCGCCGGAGAGTTCGGAGGGCCGCAGCTTGATGCGGTGGGCCAGGCCCACTTCTTCCAGCGAGCGGCGGGCGCGGGCGCGGGCTTCCTGCTTCGACAGGCCCATGTGGTTGAGCGGCAGCTCCACTTGTTCCAGCGCGGTGAGCGCGGGGAACAGGTTGAAGCCCTGGAACACGAAGCCGGTGTGCTGCAGCCGGAAGTGCTCCAGCGCGCGCAGGTCGAGCTGGCCCAGTTCGCTGCCGAGGGCGTGCACGTGGCCGCTGTCCACCTTCTGCAGGCCGCTGAGCACGGCCAGCAGGGTGCTCTTGCCGCAGCCGGAAGGGCCGGAGATCAGGGTGAGTTCGCCCGGGTCGATGCTCAGCGACAGGCCGTTCAGCACCTGCGTGTGCAGCTTGCCGGAGGCGAAGGCCTTGCACACATGGTCGGCCCGCAGGATGGGGGCGCGCGGCGTCGCGGCAGCGGTGGGCATCGTGGCGTTCATCGCAGCAGGGTCGCCGGATCGATGCGGCGCATGCTGCGCATCGCGGCCATGCCGGACACTGCAGCCTGGCCCATCACCAGCGCGATGCACGCCAGCGCGGCGATCGGGCCGAGCGTGACCGGCACGTCTTCGGCGCGAGCCGCGAGCAGCAGCAGCACGCCCAACACAGTGGCGCCGACAAGGCCCAGCGCACCCACCCAGAACGCTTGTTCCAGTACCACTTTGCGCAGCGCGCCCACGCCCACGCCCAGCGCGTTGAGCGTGGCGTATTCGCGCACGGAGCCCTGCACCGCGCCCACCAGGGTCTGGCTGGTGATGACCGCGCCGACCAGGAACACGATGCCGGCCAGGAACAGCACGCCGGCACCGGCGCCGGTATCGAACAGCCAATAGCGCACCGAGATGCGGGCGAAATCGGCGGCGCTCCACGTGGTGTAGGGGCCGAAGGCCGCACTGCCGCGCAGGCGTCGCGCTACCGCATTGGCTTGCGTCGGATCGCTCAGTTTGGCGACGAGATAGGTGGGGCCCGCGTCGTCGTCGTCGGTGTCGAGCCTGCGCGCGGTGTCCAGCGAGGCGAGCACGTTGATGCCGCCCAGCCCGCGCAGGCCGCTGCTCACGCCGACCACGCGCACGCGCCGGCCGTTGATGGTGGCGGTGCCGTCCAGCGTCACGCCCAGCTTGCCGAGATCGGCGCGATCCACGATCACCGCGTCGGGCTCGGCCAACCGCGTACGCAAGGCGGCCGGCAATACCTTAGAGAACATCAGGCCGTCGGCGGAAGTGTCGATGCCGGAGACGAACACCGACACGCCGCCGGTGTCGCCCGTGCCGCGCCAGTCGCCGTCGATCCATTCGTAGGGTTCCACGCGCGTCACCGCGGGATCCATCAGGATGCGCGACTGCACGTTGGCGTCGATGGAGCGGCCCGACCCCACGCTCTGCGTGCCGGGGTAGCCGATCCACACATCGGCGGAGGAGCCGGTGATGTAGACGCTGGTGGCGCCGAAGATGCCCAGCACCAGCGCCAGCTGCAGCAACTGCAGCAGTCCGGCGAAGCCCACGGCGAGGATGGCGGGCAGGAAGCGCCGCCATTCGTACACCAGGGTCTTGCGCGCCAGGGCCACCATCAGTGCGTCGCCTCAGCGGACTTGCCGGACTTTGCGCCGGGGGCTTCGTCTGCCGGCAGCGGCGCGCCGCCGAGGGCCTTGAACAAGGCCACGTAGGCGAGGCTGTGGCTGGCACGTGCATCGGCGAGCGCGATCGCGGCCTGGGTGGTGGCCAGTTGGCCGTCGGCCAGCGCCAGCGGGCTGTCCAGTCGCAGCTTCACGCGAGTCTGCATCGAATCGTCAACGCGCTGCAGTGCCTGCCATGCCTCCAGGCTGTGCTGCTCGCGCTGCTCCTGCTGCTGCAGCGTGCCGAGCGCGGTTTCCACTTCGGCCACGCCTTGCAGCACGGCCTGCCGGTAGGCCAACACGGCGGCCTTCAGTTCGTGCGACTTGGCATGTTCGACGGCGGCGCGCATGCCCCAGTCGAACAGCGGCATGTTGAACATCGGGCCTATCGACACCAGGCCGTTGTCCACGGTGTGCTTGCGGTTGTTGTTGAGGTCGTTGGCCCAGACCATCGAAGCGTCGAGGCCAAGGCTGGGGAAGCGGTCGGCGTGGGCCAGGCCCATCTCGCCGGCAGCGCGCAGCACATCGGCTTCGGCGCGGGCGATCTCGGGGCGGGTGCGCAGCAGGTCGGCCGGCGTGCCGGGCAATTGCCAGGTTCCCAGCTGAGGCTGCGGACCGGCCTGCAGCCAGTCGGCGTCGGGGTGGTTCTGGCCGACTAGCACGGCCAGCTGCTGCGCCGCTTCGTTGATGGCTTGCCGTGGCGCGGCAAGCGCGGCCTGCGCCTCCGCGGCAGCGGCGACGGCCTGATCCACCGTGCCGGCCGGAGCCAACTGGAGCTGCTGGCGGATCTTCAGCAGGTCGAGCTGATGGTTGCGTACATCGCCGATCTGCTGCAGCAGCACTTCCTGCTGCTGGGCGGCGCGCATCTCGATCCAATTGCGCACGACTTCGGCGACCAGCGTCACGCGTGCCGACTGCAGGTCGGCCGCGCTGGCATCCAGGTCGCCCTGTGCCTCGCGACGAGCGCCTTGGGCGCGGCCGAACAGGCCGAATTCCCAGCTGGCATCGAAACCGGCCACCAGATAGGACGCGCTGGCGTCGGGATCGATCACCTGGTCGGTGCTGGCCTTGAGGAAGGGCAGGTAGGGATCGCTGGCGTGTTGCCGCAGGGTGCGTGCTGCGCGCAGCCGTTCCGCCGCCTGTGCCACGTCGAGGTTGTTCGCGAGCGCGCGGTCGACCAGTGCGTTCAACGCCGGATCGTCGAAGGCGCGCCACCAGCTGTGCAGGTCGGTGGGTGCGGCTGCCTGCGAAGCCATCGCATGCTGCCACTGCGCCGGGATCGGCGGCTTCAGTTTGGGCATCGACACCGAGCAGCCGGCGAGCGCGATGGCCGCCGCCAGCAGGGTGATGCGCCAATGACGGCGCGCTGCGATGTCAATCGAAATCAAGTCCACGGTCAGTCACATAACAGTGGTGGATGGAGCAACGGATAACGACCGTGCGAATCCGCACAAGGATACAGGCCGGGTACCGGGACTGTCAGTGCGTCGTCGGCAACTCGGATCACGTCGCGGTATTGCCGTGCGCCCGCGGCGCCGGGAACTGCACCTCCACGCACAGGCCGCGTTCCTCGCCCAGCTGGTAGATCACCTCGGCATGGTGGCGCTCGGCGATGCGCTGCACGATGGCCAGCCCCAGGCCGCTGCCTTCCTCGCTGCTGCCCGGTGCCCGGAAGAAGCGTTCGCTGAGGCGCGGCAGGAACTCGGGCGGCACGCCCGGGCCGTTGTCCTCGACCGCCAGGTTGGCGCCGCCGTCGGGGCGAGCCTGCAGGCTTACCGTGACGGTGCTGCCGCGGCCGGCGTAGCGGATGCAGTTGTCGATGAGGTTGTCCAGAAGGTCATGCAGGCTCGCAGCATGACCGTGGATGCTTAGCGGTTGCTCAGGCCCCTGATAGCCGAGGTCCACGCCGGCGACCAGCGCATCGTGCACGCGCTGCATCACCGCCTCGGGCACCCAGCGTGCGAGGTCCATCGGCATGTGCTCGATGGCGTCGGTGGACGGCGCCTGCGCGCGGGTGAGCGCCAGCAGTTGCGCGGTGGTGCGTGCGGCGCGCTCGTTGAGGCGACGGATGTGGGTGAGTGCCTCGTGCACGGTAGCCGGGTCGGGGTTGGCCAGCGCGTGCTCCACATGCAGGCCGAGGCCCGTCAGCGGCGTGCGCAGCTGGTGCGCGGCGTCGGCGATGAAGCGGTCGTGCAGCGCCAGCATGCCGCGCTGCCGTGCGAACAGCGCGTCGATGGTGCGGGTGAGCGGCAGGATTTCCTGGGGCACGTCCGGGCCGCCGATAGGGGTGAGCTCATGGTTGCGCCGCGCCAGCCGCCGCGTGAGCGGATCGAGCACGCGCAGGCCGTGGTTCACGCCGAACCACACCAGCGACAGCACGCACACGATCAGCAGCGACTGGGTGAGGATGGCCAGGTAAAGAATGCTGCGCGCCTGTGCGTGGCGGTCGCTCAGGGTTTCGGCCACGGTGATGACCAGGGTGTCGCCCGGATGGCCGCTGGCCGTGGTGCTCAGCGTGACCGCGCGAAGCTGATGGCCGTCCAGGCGGATGTCGAACAATTCGGATGGCGCGCCCACGGCGGGAATCCGCGTCGCCGGCAGCAGCCGGTCGTTGCCGGCGAGGAAGCCGCGCTGGCGGCTGACGATGCTGAAGTAGCCGTTGCCGTTGGGGTCGTACTGCAACAGGAACCGCGCCTGCGAAGTCAGCTCGCCGCCCGTTTGTTCGTTGCTCATCATTTTGGCGAGCGTCAGCGCGTCGTTGCCGAGGTCGCGGTCGTGCACGTGGTTGGAATAGCTCAGCGCCACGCCGTAGGTGAGCAGGATGTCCAGCACCAGCAGGATCGCCACCGGAATCAGCAGGAAGCCCAGCAGGCGGCGTCGCAAGCTGGGACGGCGGGCCGGGGACGGGTTCATGCGTGGCCGCCGTCGTCGGTGGTTTCTTCGAGCAGGTAGCCGAGGCCGCGGATGGTGCGCACGCCGGTGCCGCTGCCTTCGAGCTTGCGGCGCAGGCGGTGGATGGCGATGTCCAGGCCGTTGTCGGTGAGCTCCTCGTCCCAACTGCACAGCGCCTCGATCAGCTGCGCGCGGCTGGTGACGCGATCGGCGCGCGTGGCCAGCGCCTCCAGCAGGCCGAACTCGCGCGCAGTGAGTTCCAGCGGGTCGTCGTCCAGCCAGGCGCGATGGCCCGGCAGGTCCAGTCGCAGCCGGCCGATCTTCAGTTCGGGCACGCCCTGGCTGCTGCTGCGGCGGAGCAGGGCGCGCACGCGGGCCTCGAACTCGGTGAGCGCGAAGGGTTTGACGAGGTAGTCGTCGGCGCCGAGGTCGAGCACGCGGATGCGCTCGTCCAGGCCGTCGCGCGCGGTCACCACCAGCACCGGCGCGCTGCCGCCGCGGCCGCGCAGCCGGCGCAGCACTTCGCTGCCGTCCAGCTGCGGCAGGCCCAGGTCCAGCACCAGCAGGTCGTAATCGTGCTCGCGCAGCGCGGCATCGGCCAGTTGGCCGCTGGCCACGTGGTCCACGGCGTGGTTGCTGTGGCGCAACGACACGCAGATGCCTTCGGCGATGGAGGGGTCGTCTTCGGCCAGCAGGATGCGCATGCGGTTCGGGTGTCTGCTACGGGGTGCACAGCTTGCCATGCACTGCCCGTCCCGCAGCTTAGCAGGTGGGGCGGCCAGGCATGACCTTTGGCCTATGACGACGGGGCCGCCAAGGCGCAGTCTGGCGCGATTGCCAGTGGGGAGCATGCGAATGGGGTCGATCAAGAGGAGGGGCGGGCTGTGGCTCGCCGCAGCGGTCGTCGGTTGGTGTGCATCGAGCGCGACTTCTGCGCAGGTGACGGTGACGCCCCTGGCGGCGGACAACATCATGGCCCCGATCCCGTTTGCGCCGGCGCACCAGACCATCATCACCACGCCCAGTGCGGCGAACGCCTGGGGCGGCCAGCGCACGGGCCAGGAAGCCACGCTATCGGACCGCGTGGTGAGCTACGCCATCGACGCCAGCCTCGATGCCGGCAAGCATCAGGTCGCCGGCAAGGAACACATGACCTGGCGCAACCGCAGCGACCGCCCGGTCAGTCATGTCTATTTCCATCTTTACCTCAACGCCTTCGAGGGCGACGGCAGCACCTGGTTCACCGAGCGCCAGGTGCTCACCGCCCACGGCCGCTCGCGCGGCAACGCGGTGCTGAAAGACGGGCAGTGGGGCTGGATTCGTCTGCAGGACGTGGCGCAGGACGGCACGGCGCTGAAGTGGAGCTTCGTGCACCCGGATGGCGGCCCCTCGACCGACCACACCGTGGTGCGCATCGATCTCGCCCAGCCGGTGCCGGCGGGCGGCACGCTGGCGCTGGACATAGGCTTCCTCAGCCAGTTGCCGCGCGTGGTGGAACGCACGGGCTGGTGGGGCGACTTCAACCTGGTCGGCCAGTGGTTTCCCAAGATCGGCGTGCTGGAACTGGCCGGCGAGCGCGGCGCTACCGCGCCGCGCTGGAACGTGCACGAATTCCACTTCAACAGCGAGTTCTACGCCGATTTCGGCAGCTACGACGTCCATCTGAACGTGCCCAGCGACTACACCGTGGGCGCGGTGGGCCAGTTGCAGGGCGAGCCGCAGTCGGCGAACGGGCGCACCAGCTACCACTACATGCAGGGCGACGTGCACGACTTCGCGTGGGTGGCCGCCAAGGGCTACAAGACGATGGATGGCACCTACACCGGCGAGGGGAGTCCCACGGTGGCCGTGCGCGTGATCTATCCGGCCGAATACGTGGCCAGTGCCGCGCCCACGCTGAAATCCACCATCGATTCGCTGGCTTACTTCTCGCAGACCATCGCGCCGTATCCGTACCACACGGTCACCGCGGTGATTCCGCCGTACAACGCGCAGGAAGCGGGTGGCATGGAGTACCCCACCTTCTTCACCTCCGAAGGTTACAAGGAGGTCACGCCGGGCACCCTCAGCCAGTACGGCAGCGATTTTGTGAACATCCACGAATTCGGCCATGGCTATTTCTACGGCATCCTCGCTTCCAACGAATTCGAGGAACCCATGCTCGACGAAGGCATGAACGAGTTCTGGGACGACCGCATGATGCGCGACCGCAAGGAAGACGTCGTGCTCGCCACGCCTTTCATGAAATGGCTGGGCATTGCGCCTGCCATGAGCGGCTTCCAGACGGAGCGCCTGGGTGCCCAGTTGGATCGCCCGGAAGACCCGCTGGCGCAGAACAGCTGGGACAGGCTTTCCAGTTCCAGCTATGGCTCGGTGTACACGCGCACCTCTACCGCCATGCATGACCTGGAGCAGCGTGTCGGCGAGCCGGTGATGGACAAGGCCATTCGCCTGTACTACCAGCGTTGGAGCTTCCGTCACCCGTCGGTGGCTGACCTTCAGCAGGCCCTGGTCGACGGTACCGGCGATGCGAAGGACGTGAACGCCATCTTCGACGAAGTCGTCTACGGCACGGCGCACATCGATGACCGCGTGACCGATATCGACACGCACGAAGTGCTGCCGCAGGCCGGCGTGACGTGGCAGGACGGCAAGCCGGTGGCCGACGAGTCCGCACTGGACAAACAGATCGACAAGCAGCGCGCGGACTGGAAGAAGGCCCATCCCGACGGCAAGCCGGACAGCGCCGGTCCGTTCCCTTGGCACAGCACGGTGACCGTGCTGCGTGACGGTGCGCGCGTACCTGAGACGCTGCGCGTCACTTTTGCCGACGGCCACCACGAAGACGTGCGCTGGGACGACGACCGCCGCTGGGCGCGCTTCGAGTTCGAGCAGGCCAGCAAGGTGGTATCCGCCGAGCTCGATCCTGCGCAGCAGGTGTACCTCGACGCCAACAAACTCAACGACAGCCTGGCGACCAAGCCGAACGGCGCCGCTTCCAAGCGCTGGACGGCGGACGCGGCCGCGCTGCTGCAGACCTTCTACTCGATGCTGGTGACGCTGTGATGATGGCCAGGACGACTGCCCCGCGCGCCGGCTTCGGCGCCCTGTTCTCCGCGATGGCCGCGGCCATGCAATGGCGTTTGCTGCTGCTTTGGCTGCTGCTGATGCTGCTGCCGGCCACGGTGGTGGCATTGCCGCTGTGGCGTTCGCTGGCCGACCTGCTCGACCACTCCGTGCACGCCGACGCCTGGGCGCATCAGTTCGACCCGCTGATGTTCGGCGATACGGCGTTCGCGATGGGCAGCCATGCTGCCTGGCTGAGCGGGGCGGCGCTGCTGGGGCTGATACTCACCTTGCTACTGTCGCCCTTCCTCGACGGCATGGCGGTGGGCAGCGGGCGCGCCGGCCGCAGCCTGGGCTTCGGCCCGCTGCTGCAGAACGGCTGGATCGAATACGGCCGCATGTTCCGTGTGATGCTGTGGTCGCTGTTGCCGTATGCGGTGGTGGCCTTGGTTGCAGGTGCCGCTTCGCACATGGCCGACAAGCACGCCGACCAGGCCGTGTTGGAATCGCAGGCGGATGCCGCTGCGCACGGTGCACGCTGGGTGCTGCTGGCGGTGTTCGTGCTGATGCAGGCAATCGTGGAATCTTCCCGTGCCGCCTTCATTGCCGATACCGGCCTGCGTTCGGCCACGCGTGCCTTCGGCCGTGGCATCAAGCAGCTTCTGCGTCGACCGCTGAAGACCCTGCTGTTCTATCTGGTGGTGAGCCTGATCGGGCTGGCGATCGCCGGCGCGCTGGGCATCGCGCGCATCCACACCACAGCGGTGGATGGCGGCTTCTGGCTGGCGCTTTTGTTCAGCCAGTTGATCGTGGCGGTGTTGGGGTGGATGCGTGTTGCGCGGTTGTTCGCGTTGGCACGGCTGGCGCCGATACGTTGACGCAACCTGTTTTCTCGTTTTTCACTCGTGAGTGAGAGAGAGCTTCGGTTTTTGCGTCGTCGACCATTGGCAGGGCAATTTCTTCGGGCCGCTCAGCGGCCCGAAGTGTTTCTCTCCTGTGTGAGCTAACCGCGCGACACACGCGCAAGCCCATTGCTGGCACTTCCTGTCGATAGCGGTTTAGGTTTGCACGTAGTGTCCGTTTTTGATCCAAAGCGGACGTTTTTTCGTACTCCGATACTGGAGTGGCGCATCGAAATATTCCCCAGTGCCGTGTCATGACATTAAGCACATGGCCGCAGCGAAAAGCGCCACTAGATTGAGTGACAGTTGTGGATGCGAGCGCTCTTTCTGCAGTGTTTCAATACGCCACAAAATCGGCCAATCATGAGGAGGCTTCCCAAGTATGCGCTGCCGCAAAACCTCGTTGTCGTTTTCCTTGATGGCCTTGGCCTTTTCGACATTGCATGCGCAAGCTGCAAAGCAGCCGGTGATCGACGACGGCCATTATGCGAAGGCGCAACGAATGGTCGAGGTCGCGCATGGCCGGCGCCTCAATCTGTTCTGCGTGGGGTCGGGCTCGCCGACGGTCGTTTTCGACTCCGGGCTAGGCGACGAGAGCAGCGTCTGGGGCTTTGTGCAGCCGGTGATCGCGAAACGGACGCGCACCTGTTCCTATGACCGCGCGGGGATAGGGTTCAGCGATCCTGCGACACGTCCGGGGACCAGCGCCAACATCGTGGACGATTTGCACAAGCTGCTGGTCAACGCGGGAATCCGTGGGCCGTATGTCCTGGTCGGGCACTCATACGGCGGGCTGAACATGTTGCTGTTCGCCAGCCTGTACCGGTCGGAGGTCGTCGGCATGGTGGCGGTGGACCCGGCCAACGAAAAACAGGTCGAGGCAATGCGCCAGGCGTTTCCCGATTACGACAGCAAGCTGCTGGCCTCCTGGCTGCGGCAGCACGATGCGTGCATCAAGCAATCCGAAACAGGCTTCGAGAAAGGCACGCCGCTGTATAAGCAATGCATAACCAAACCTGACGACACCATGTCCGATGCCATTAATTCGGCCCATGAAGCCTTGTACGTCAAGCCGGCTTATCAAAAGGCGTTGGCGTCCGAGCTGAAAAGCGTCCGTGGCGGCGTGAGCGAAGACGAGGTCCGCGCCGCGCATCGCGATTTCGGCGACATGCCGCTGATCGTGCTGACGCGCGATCTCGATCGCGACAGAAAAATGCCGCTTGGTCCCGGCGAGACGAAGGAGTCGAGGAAAATCCTGCAGGGCAATTGGATACAGATGCATGACGAACTCGCCTCTCGCTCGACAAGAGGGCAGAGCCAAATGGTCGCCAATACCGGTCACTACATCCAACTCGATCAGCCGAATGCCGTGATCTCGGCGATTGAAACTGTTTTGGATGAGGTTTCCTCGAAGAGCGCTCAATGAGCTCTGCGCGACGCAATCGCTGCTGCGAAGCGCTTGCGTTCCGCCACGCCGAAATGACGAGCGTGGATGCCTTCATTTTCCAGATGTAGTGCGGAATGCGGCACCGTCTATCGCATAGGCGGGAGTGACTCCCAAACCCGCGACACAGGCTGCTTGTAGCCCCGGCGTATCAAACGGGGCCACTTCTCTTGGTTCCTGCTCTTTAGGCCAGTAAAGAGAAGGGACTTGGGCGCCAGTAGGCGCACGGAACTGGTTTGTTACTCGCGTCGGCCATCAAGAAAGCCAGCCGCATGCAAACCAAAGTTATGGAATAAGCGGTTGTCGCGAACGTTCGCTAGCAGAAGAGAGCAACCTCAACCGCAGGCGACGCGCCGAAGCTCGCGATGCGGCGGGTAATACGCGAACACATGCGTATCGCACCCGTAGAAATCCCTGTCCTCGATGTGCTCGCCGCCCAGGCGCTCGGCCACGCGGTCGGAGGCTTCGTTGCCCACGCGGACCAGACTGATCACGCGCGGCGCATGCAGGCGGTTCCAGGCGAAGTCCAGCACCGCGTCGCCCGCCTCGGTGGCGTAGCCGTGGTGGCGGTGCTCGGGCTTGAGCATCCAGCCCAGTTCCAGGTCGGGCCAACCCTCGGGCTGGAATAGGCCGGCGCGGCCGATGAACTCGCCGGTGGCCTTCAGTTCCAGCGCCCACATGCCGTAGCCGCGCAACTGCCAGTGGCCCAGCAACATCGCCAGCGAACGCCAGGCGTTGGTGCGGTCCAGCGGCTGGCCGTCGCCGATGTAGCGGGTGCTGGCGGGGTCGGCCAGCATCGCGGCGTAGTCGTCGAAGTGGCGTTCGGTGAGCGCAGTCAGGCGCAGGCGCGCCGTTTCGATGGTAGGTATGTCAATCATGCCGAATCAGAAGCAAGTCACGTGCCTAGGAGCCTGTCTGTGCTCCCCCAAGCGCTCCGCGCCCAAGCCTCGCGTCATGCATTCTTGAGCAGCGCCGCAAGGGTGCGGGTGCTCGAAGCGAGGCTTTCCGTCCAGGACAAGCCGACGATTGTCTCACCAGTTGCTGCATCCGCAAAATCCTCGGTTTCGCCGGGGGGGAGCAGGTGGCGGTAGTCCACGGTGATTTCGCTGCCGGCGGGCAGGTCGGCCAGGGCGAACACGAAGCCGAGGTGCCACAGGCCGTTGGGCTGGAAACTGTGGTTGATGTAGCACTCGTCCGGCCAGTCCGGCGACACGGTGTAGCGGTCCTCGAACCAGCGGGCACTGGCGTATTTCAGCTTGGCCAGCTCCGGCGAGTCGAATTCGGCATGGCGGTAGGTCTGGTTGATGGCGTCGGGCGCGGTGACGATGCTGCCGGCGCGCACGGCCTCGTCGAGGAACAGGCCCTTGCCCGCGCCGGGGATGCGCGAGGCGTCGATGTGGTAGCGCGGCAGGATCATGGCGTGGCCGGTTGGAGCGGGACGCCAGTGTAGCCGGGGCCGTGGTGCCGGCTTGCTAGAATGTCGGTCTTTCCCACGCTTCCGGAGTGCCCATGGATACCGCCCGCCTTTCCCGCTTCGTCAGCGGCCTGTGGGATGAGGAGATCGTGCCCAGGCTGGTGGAATACATCCGCATTCCCAACAAGTCGCCGATGTTCGACAAGGACTGGAAGGCGCACGGCCACATGGATGCGGCGGTGAAGCTGATGAGCGACTGGGCGAAGTCCAAGCTCGCCGCGCTGCCGGGCAGCACGCTGGAAGTGGTGCAGCTGGAAGGCCGCACGCCGCTGATCTACATCGAAGTGCCGGCCAGCGGTACAAGCGACGACACCGTGGCGCTCTACGGCCATCTGGACAAGCAGCCGGAGATGACCGGCTGGGCCGAGGGCCTGGGCCCGTGGACGCCGGTGCTGAAGGGCGACAAGCTCTACGGCCGCGGCGGCGCCGACGACGGCTACGCCATCTTCGGTTCGCTGGCCGCGCTGCTGGCGCTGCACGAGCAGGGCGTGCCGCACGCGCGCTGCGTGATCCTGATCGAGGCCTGCGAGGAATCGGGCAGCTACGACCTGCCGTATTACGTCGACCATCTTGCCGCGCGCATCGGCAACCCCTCGCTGGTGGTGTGCTTGGACTCGGGCTGCGGCAACTACGACCAGCTCTGGCTCACCACCTCGCTGCGCGGCATGACCGGCGGCAACCTCACCGTGCAGGTGCTGGAAGAGGGCGTGCATTCGGGCGACGCCTCCGGCGTGGTGCCGTCCAGCTTCCGCATCCTGCGCGAGATCCTCTCGCGGCTGGAGGACCCGCAGACCGGCGCGATCAAGCCCAAGGAGCTGTACGTCGACATCCCCGCCCAGCGCGTGGAGCAGGCGAAGCATGCGGCCACCGTGCTGGGCAGCGACATCTACGGCAAGTTCCCGTGGGCGGAAGGCATGCAGCCGGTCACCAAGGAACTGCCCGAGCTGGTGCTCAACCGCACCTGGCGCCCGCAGCTGGCGGTCACCGGCATCGGCGGCATTCCGCCGCTGGACAGCGCCGGCAACGTGCTGCGCCCGTTCACCGCAGTGAAGCTGAGCCTGCGCGTGCCGCCCACGCTGGACGCGAAGCAGGCGGGCCAGTTCCTCAAGCAGTTGCTGGAGAAGGATCCGCCCTACGGCGCCACGGTCAGCTTCGCCCTGGAGAAGGACGGCAGCGGCTGGAACGCGCCCGCGCTGTCGCCGTGGCTGGCCGAGGCGGTGGACGAGGCGTCGCGCAACCAGTTCGGCGCACCGGCCACCTACATGGGCGAGGGCGGCTCGATCCCGTTCATGGGCATGCTGGGCGAGAAGTTTCCCAAGGCGCAGTTCCTGATCACCGGCGTGCTGGGGCCGCACTCCAATGCCCACGGCCCCAACGAGTTCCTGCACATCCCCACCGGCAAGAAGGTGTCGGCGGTGGTGGCCGAGGTGGTGGCCAAGCATTTCGTGCAGGGCGCCAAGGGCTGATGCGGTTTTCTCCCTCTCCCTGTCGGGAAGAGGGCCGGGGTGAGGGGCCAGGTTCGCGAGTGCATTTGTGCGGAGCCAAAGGCGCTTCGACAGTATGTTTCCGCGAGCGCCCACCCCTCACCTCAATCCTCTCCCCCAAATGAAATCAGAGCCGGGGGAGAGGAGGCGAACGCAAAGAGCCGTACTCATGGATCATTCCCACCTCGCCGCCAACTGGGCCGATGTCCGCCATCGCGTGGACGAAGCCTGCCGCGCCGCCGGACGCGACCCTTCCGAAGTCTCCATCCTGCCGGTCAGCAAAACCTTCGACGCCGCCGTGGTGCGTGCTGCGGTGGCGTTGGGCTTGCACCGTTTCG
The DNA here is from genome assembly GCF_014843005.1 of Rhodanobacter sp. DHG33. Classification (GTDB taxonomy): domain Bacteria; phylum Pseudomonadota; class Gammaproteobacteria; order Xanthomonadales; family Rhodanobacteraceae; genus Rhodanobacter_A. Next base: position 200,555 of record NZ_JACYXM010000002.1, read on the forward strand.
GCGAGAACAAGGTGCAGGAGATCCGCGACAAGTCCGGCCCGTTGGCCGACTGCGGCATCAGCTGGGTGGTGATCGGCCACCTGCAGACCAACAAAGCCAAGGACGTCGCGCGGCTGGCCAGCGAGGTGCAGTCGCTGGACCGCATGGACCTGGCCGAGGCGCTGCACCGCCGGCTGCAGCTCGAGGGCCGTGGCCTGGACGTGCTGGTACAGGTGAAGACCGCGTCGGAAGAAAGCAAGCACGGCCTGGCGCCTGTCGAGCTGCCCAGTTTCCTCGACGAACTTGCCCGTTACGACACCCTGCACGTGCGCGGCCTGATGACCCTCGCCACCCAGAGTGAGGATCCGGCGGAGGTGCGCGCCTGCTTCCGCCAGTTGCGTGACCTGCGCGACGCGGCGCAGGCACGGGGCCACGTGCTGCCGCGGCTGTCGATGGGCATGAGCGGGGATTTCCCCCTGGCCATCGCCGAGGGCGCCACCGAGGTGCGCATCGGCAGTGCGATTTTCGGGCGCCGCGCCGCTGCGGGCGCCGTGTAGAGCCGGTTCCGGCCCGCGTCCAGGGAATTTCAGACGTTTCCTATAGCTTCCCTGCCGGGGGCGGCGTACCGGAGTTTGCGAACGACAGGGTTCAGTTAACCCCGATCCAACAACATGACAGGGTGGTCTTGGTAAGTTCACCCCTCCGTCACGTCACCTGCACGTACAGGTGACGGCTTTGAGTACCGTAGGGGGTTACCGCCTCATGCCAATCCAGCGATTGACCGGTGTTGCCGCGCTCGTTTCGATGCTGCTGCTGGCCACTCCCTCGCATGCCGTGACCCGTCAGGTCCAGAAAAAGCACGTTCAGCACCGCCACGCGCCGACCCACCATGCTCAGTCGCGTCGCACCAAGTCCACCCACTCGTCATCCGCTGCCGTCACAAGTCCTTCTTCTGACAGCAATTATTCGCTGGTCACCGGTGGCATCCTCGCTTCTCCGCTGTCGCTGAATCCCTTGCCTGCCCTCAGCCCGATGCCGACGCTGGCTTCGTCCGGCGTGGTGGGTTTCGGCGGCGAAACCGCCCCGGCCTTCGGCGTCAAGCACAGCCTGCTTGCACCGGTCGTCGCCGCCCCGGTCGTGGCCGAGGCCGAGACTGCCAAGCCCGATGCCAGCCAGGTCGACAGCGATGTCGATACGGTCACCGACCTGCGCAAGGCCCTGGTCGCGCTGGCGATGAACCTGCGCAACGTGCGCTACGTGCGCGGCGGCCACAGCCCGACCACCGGTTTCGACTGCAGCGGCTTCGTGCATTACGTGTTCGCCCATGCGATCGGCGTGCAGCTGCCGTCCAATTCGGCCTCGCAGTTCCTCGCCGGCCTCAAGGTGAACCGTGCGGACATGAAGCCGGGCGATCTGGTGTTCTTCCACACCGGCGGTCGCCGCCACGGCGGCATCAGCCACGTGGGCATCTACATCGCCAACGGCCAGTTCATCCACGCGCCGACCTATGGCAAGCGGGTGCAGATCTCCAGCCTCGACGAAGCCTACTGGGCCAAGCATTTCGTCGGCGCCAAGCGTCCCGAGGGCATGCTGGCCCTGTCCGGCGGCGGCAACGGCTGATCCTGGCCTTCCCCGTATTCGAGAAAAGCCGCCTCGCGAGGCGGCTTTTTCATGGATGAGCATCTGCGTGCACGACGCCCGGCACATGGCCAGTGCCTGCGGCAATCGCTACGCTACCGCATTGCCCTTGCCGCGAAGGCATCGACGGAATCCTTCATGCCCAATCTCCCGCCGGTCACCCGCTATCTGCTGATCGCCAATGTGCTGGTGTTCGCGCTGCAATGGCTCCTGCACGACGTGGATACCTTCGCGCTGAGCCGGTATTTCGCGCTGTGGCCGCTGGGGCCGGATGTGACGGGAACGGTGGCTGGCGGCCAGGTCATTACCACGGGTTTCCGGCTGTGGCAGCTGGTCACCTATGCGTTCCTGCATGGCGGTTTCGAACACATCCTGTTCAACATGTTCGGCCTGTACATGTTCGGCGGGGTGATCGAGCGCACCTTCGGCGCGCGCAACTACACGGTCTACTACTTCGTCTGCGCCATCGTGGCGGCGGTGGCGCAGCTGCTCGTGGTGAAGTACTTCACCCACGGCTTCTATCCCACCATCGGTGCCTCGGGTGCGCTGTTCGGCCTGCTGCTGGCCTTCGGCATGCTGTATCCGAAGGAGAAGGTGTTCCTGCTCTTCCTGCCGATACCGATGCCGGCGTGGCTGTTCGTGATCGGTTACGCGCTGGTGGAACTGGTGCTGGGCGTCACCGGCACGCAGGAAGGCGTGGCGCACTTCGCGCATCTTGGCGGCATGGTCGGCGGCTATGTGATGATCCAGTACTGGCGCGGCAAGTTGCCGTTCAAACCGAAACGCGTGCTGTTGCGCTGAAACCACAGGGAAATCCATGAGCCACGACCTGCAGCGCCGCCTCACGCCGCGCCACATCACTTTCATGGCGCTGGGCATGTGCATCGGTGCCGGACTGTTCCTCGGCTCCGCCAGCACGATACGGCTGGCCGGCCCCTCGGTGCTGTTCGCCTACATGTTCGGTGGCGCGATGATCTTCATCATCATGCGCGCGCTGGGCGAGATGGCCGCGCACGAACCCATCGCCGGTTCCTTCGGCGCCTATGCGCACAAATATCTGGGACCGTTCGCCGGTTACCTCACCGGCTGGAACTACTGGATCCTGATGATGGGTGTGGGCATCGCCGAGAGCACGGCGGTGGGCATCTACATGAAGACGTGGTTCCCCGGTACGCCGCAATGGATCTGGGCCTTCGCCAGCGTGGCGATGATCGGCGGTCTCAACCTGCTGGCGGTGAAGGTGTACGGCGAGCTGGAGTTCTGGTTCTCGCTGATCAAGGTGCTCACCGTGGTGCTGATGATCCTCGGCGGCTGCGCGATGATCTGGCTGGGCTGGGGCAACCATGGCACGCCGGTGGGACTGTCCAATCTGTGGGCCCACGGCGGCTGGTTCCCGCACGGCGTCACCGGCATGGTGCTGGCGTTGCCCGTGCTGGTGTTCTCCTTCGGCGGCATCGAGACCATCGGCATGGCGGCGGCGGAAGCCGCGCAGCCTGAGCGCACCATTCCGCGCGCCGTGAACTCGGTGATCTGGCGCATCCTGATCTTCTACATCGGCTCGCTGTTCGTGATCATGGCGATCTACCCGTGGAACGAGCTGGATGCGAACAGCAGCCCATTCGTCACCACCTTCGCGCGGCTGGGCATCCCAGGTGCGGCCGGGCTGATCAACTTCGTGGTGATCACCGCGGCGCTGTCCAGCTTCAACTCCACGACCTTCAGCGGCAGCCGCATGCTGCACAGCCTCGCCAGCAAGGGTCAGGCGCCGTCGTCGATGGGCCGCACCAGCGAGCACGGCGTGCCGGTGCGCGGCGTGCTGGTGACGATGGGCTTCCTGCTGTTCGGCGTGGTGATGAACTACCTGGTGCCGGGACGCATCTTCGGCATGATGATGTCCATCCTCGCCTTCAACACGGTGTGGACGTGGGGCATGGTACTGGTGGCGCACTGGAGTTTCCGCCGCCGGCAGGCGCAGCCGCTGGCGTTCCGCCTGCGCGTGTGGCCGCTGTCCAGTGTGCTGTGCCTCGCCTTCCTCGGTTTCGTGTGGGTGATGCTGGGATGGAACCCCGACACCCGCGTGGCGATCTACGTCGGCGTGGCATGGCTGGCGCTGCTCACCGTGGCTTATTACGGTTTCGGCATCGAGCGCCGCATGCGCGAGGTTGCCGCGGGCTAGGGCAGTTCCTGGCCTGAAGGCGCCTTGGCGTTGGCCGAACCATCGATACATTCAAGGAGCAACATCATGAAATCCCATGCCGCCGTCGCCTTTGCCCCGGGCAAGCCGCTGGAGATCGTCGAGATCGACGTCGCCCCGCCGAAGAAGGGCGAGGTGCTGGTCAGGATCAGCCACACCGGCGTCTGCCACACCGATGCGTTCACGCTGTCCGGCGACGATCCGGAAGGCCTGTTCCCCTGCGTGCTCGGCCACGAAGGTGCGGGCGTGGTGGTGGAAGTGGGCGAGGGCGTCACCTCGGTGAAGCCGGGCGACCACGTGATTCCGCTGTATACCGCCGAATGCGGCGAGTGCCTGTTCTGCAAGAGCGGCAAGACCAACCTGTGCGTGGCCGTGCGCGCCACCCAGGGCAAGGGCGTGATGCCGGACGGCACCACGCGCTTCTCGTACAACGGCCAGCCGATCTACCACTACATGGGCTGCTCCACCTTCAGCGAGTACACCGTCGTCGCGGAAGTGTCGCTGGCGAAGATCAACCCGCAGGCGGACCACGAGCAGGTCTGCCTGCTGGGCTGCGGCGTCACTACCGGCATCGGCGCGGTGCACAACACCGCGAAGGTGCAGCAAGGCGATAGCGTGGCGGTGTTCGGCCTCGGCGGCATCGGCCTGGCGGTGGTGCAGGGCGCGCGCCAGGCGAAGGCGGGTCGCATCATCGCGGTCGATACCAACCCGGCCAAGTTCGAGCTGGCGCGCTCGATGGGCGCCACCGATTGCGTCAACCCGAAGGATCACGACAAGCCCGTCCAGCAGGTGATCGTAGAGATGACCGGCTGGGGCGTGGATCACAGCTTCGAATGCATCGGCAACGTCAACGTGATGCGCGCGGCGCTGGAATGCGCGCACCGCGGCTGGGGCCAGAGCATCATCATCGGCGTGGCCGGCGCGGGCCAGGAAATCTCCACGCGCCCGTTCCAGCTGGTCACCGGCCGCAAGTGGATGGGCACCGCGTTCGGCGGCGTGAAGGGCCGCAGCCAGCTGCCCGGCATGGTGGAGGAAGCGATGAAGGGCGAGATCGAGCTGGCGCCGTTCGTTACCCACACCATGGGACTGGAACGAATCAACGAGGCCTTCGACCTGATGCACGAAGGCAAGTCGATCCGCTCGGTCGTCCATTACTGAGGCGCGCGATGGAGCGCCTCGAACACCGCGCCTGTTTCGGCGGCTGGCAGGACGTCTACCGGCACGAATCGTCCGCGCTCGGCTGTGCGATGAATTTCGCCGTCTACCTGCCGCCGCAGGCGGAGCAGGAACGGCTGCCGGTGCTGTACTGGCTGTCGGGCCTCACCTGCACCGAGCAGAACTTCATCACCAAGGCCGGGGCGCAACGCTATGCGGCCGAGCACGGCGTGATCGTGGTGGCGCCGGACACCAGCCCGCGCGGCGAAAGCGTGGCGGACGATCCGGCCTATGACCTGGGACAGGGTGCGAGCTTCTACCTCAATGCCACCGAACAGCCGTGGGCGGCGCATTACCGCATGCGCGACTACGTGGTGGACGAGTTGCCCGCGCTGGTCGAGGCGCATTTCCCCGCCAACGATGCGCGTGGCATCAGCGGGCATTCCATGGGCGGGCACGGCGCGTTGACGATCGCGCTTGGCAACCCGGGACGCTACCGCAGCGTGTCGGCCTTTTCGCCCATCGTCGCGCCCGCCCAGGTGCCCTGGGGCGAGAAGGCCTTCACGGCCTATCTCGGGCCGGATCGCGCGCAATGGATGCGCCACGACACCACCGAATTGCTGAAGACGGCCAGCGAGCGGCTACCGCTGCTGGTGGACCAGGGCGAGGGCGATGAATTCCTGTCCAGCCAGTTGCGTCCGGATCTGCTGCGCGCCGCCTGTGCCGCAGTGGGCCATCCGCTGACCCTGCGCTTGCACGCTGGTTACGACCACAGCTATTACTTCGTGGTTAGCTTCATCGGCGAACACATCGCCTGGCACGCGCGGGCGATGAAGGGCTGAAGTTGAAGGGTTGAGCAAACCCTTGTCCGGCCCGTCATCCCGGCATGCGCCGGGATGACGGCTCAAGGAGTCGATGGTGTTCCGTGGTCAGCGCAGCGCGAGGAAATCCGCACTGACCACGAAGCGCACCGCATCCAGCCGCAGCCGCGATTGCGGCAACGCGGCGAGCAGGGCTTCACGCTCCGCCGCGACCGTGGCGATTTCGCCGGCGCTGATCGAGGGATTCACCGAGCGCAACGCGTGCAGGCGCGCCAGCTCCGCGTCCAGCGCTCCGGTGGCTTCGGCCGTGGCCTCGTCTATCGTGGCCTGCGCGCGGGCACGTGCCGCAGCTTCGGCCTTCTCCAGCATCGGCGGCACCAGCTTGGCGAGGAACTTGCGGTAGCGCGGCACCTCGATGTTGCGGTCGGCGGCCTTGCGCAGCGCGATGTCGCTGGGCTGGAAATCCGCGCGTTCGGCGAGTCGCGTGTCGATGGTCACCGTGATCGGCAACGCAGGGATGAAGCGCTCCGCGTCGAGGCGCCGGTCGGCCACGCATTCCAGCACGAACACCGTCTGCAACAAGGCGCTGCGCGGCGGCAGCGCGTCGTCGACCATGAAGGCGGCATTGCCCTGTTCGCCGGAGAGTGCGAGGTCGAGCGCGCCGGCGACCATCGGGTGGTCGAGCCGCAGCAGCGGCAGTTCCTCGCGCGCCAGCGCCACGGCGCGGCTGAAGGTGGCCGACTGCGGGCCTTCGGCGAAGCCGGGCAGGGCATCGGTGGAGAGGTATTGCGGATCGAGCAGCAGCACCTTGCCGCCCAGCTCCTCGGCGTGGATGCCGTAGCCTTCCAGCAGGCGCTGTACGAAGGCATCGCGTGCGGGATCGTCGTCCTCGCGGCGGAAGGCGCGCTCCAGCTCGTCCGCGTGCGGATCGCGGCTGGCCGCCAGTTCCAGCAGGTGGTCGCGGCCGGCGCGGATCAGTTCGGCCATCTGCTCGTGTGCGGCGAGGGTCTCGGCGAGCAGCACGTCCAGTTCCTGGTCGCGGCCATCGTCGCCGCGCGCGTGCTGGTCGGCGAGTTGCGCCAGCGTGTCGCCGTAGCGGCGCAGCAGTTCGCGGCCGTCGGCGGGGCTGTGGCGGAAGGCGTCCACGCCTTCGTCGTACCAGCGCGTCAGCACGTGTTGCGCGCTGTCCGCCACGGCGAGGATGTGGATGCTGATGTCGTGGCTCTGGCCGATGCGGTCGAGGCGGCCGATGCGCTGTTCCAGCAGATCGGGATCCAGCGGCAAATCCCACAGCACCAGGCGGTGCGCGAACTGGAAGTTGCGGCCTTCCGAGCCGATCTCCGAGCACAGCAGCAGGCGCGCGCCGTCGGGCTGGGCGAAGTAGGCCGCGTTGCGATCGCGCTGCACGATGCCGAGGCCCTCGTGGAAGCGCGCGATGCCCGCGCCGGTGCGCGTGCGCAGGGCTTCTTCCAGCGCCAGCACTTTGGCCTGGCTGCGGCAGATCAGCAGGAACTTGTCCTGCGGGTGGGCATCGAGCAATTCGACCAGCGCGTCCAGGCGCGGGTCGTTGGCGTAATCGTGCTCCAGCACCGGCGACGGCTGTTGGATGTCGGCGTGGAATTCGGCGAGCAGCGACTGGCGGGTGGCTTCGTCGAGATTGCCGGCGTCGAGTACGTGCCATTGCGGCATGCGCTGGGGGAAGCCGCCGATGCCGGCGCGACGGTTGCGGAACATCGCGCGGCCGGTGCCGTGGCGGTCGATCAGCGCGGCGAGGATTTCGCGCGCGTGCTCGGACCGGGTGGTATCGGCGAGGCGTGCCTCCAGCGCGGTGTCGCCGGCGAAGGCAGTGCGCAGCATGGAGAGTTCGACTTCGTCCAGCGCTTCGCCGTCGAGCAGCTTGTCAGCTACCTGCGACAACGGCTGGAAGCGTTCGGCTTCGGCGAGATAGGTATCGAGGTCGTGGTAGCGCTGCGGATCGAGCAGGCGCAGGCGCGCGAAGTGGCCGCTGCGGCCCAACTGCTCGGGCGTGGCGGTGAGCAGGATCACGCCGGGCGTTTTCGCCGCGAGCTGTTCCACGAGCGTGTAGCGCGGGCTGGCGGCTTCGGGTGTCCATGCGAGGTGGTGGGCTTCGTCGACCACCAGCAAGTCCCATGGCGCGTCCAGCAATTGCTGCGCGCGCTTCGGGTTCGCTTCGAGGAAGGCGAAATCGGCGATGACCAGCTGTTCGTCTTCGAACGGATTGCCGCCGGTCGGCTTGCCTTCGTCGCTCAGCGTCAGGGCCTCGCAACGTTCCTCGTCGTAGATCGCGAAGCTGAGGTTGAAGCGGCGCAGCAACTCGACGAACCACTGGTAGACCAGGGTGTCAGGGAGCAGCAGCAGTGCACGTGCGGCACGACCGGTGGCGAGCTGGCGCGCCACGATCATGCCGGCCTCGATGGTCTTGCCCAGGCCCACTTCGTCGGCCAGCAGCACGCGCGGCGGGCGACGCGCGGCGGCGATGCCGGCCACGCGCAGCTGGTGCGGCACCAGGCCGATGCGTGCGGCGCCCAGGCCCCAGGCCGGCGAGCGGCGTGCCTCGGCGCGGCGGCGCAGGCCTTCCACGCGCAGTTCGAACTGGGCCACGGTATCGGTGCGGCCGCCGATCAGGCGGTCGTCCGCCTGGCTCACGCTCTGTTCGTCGTCGAGCTGGCCTTCGTGCAGTTCGCGACCTTCGCCGCGGTAAATCAGCAGGTCCTCGCGGATCTCCACCTGTTCCACCAGGAACGCGATGCCCTTGCCGGCCACACGCTGGCCGGCGCGGAATTCCGCACGCACCAAGGGAGCGGAATCCACCGCATAGGGCCGCAGGACTCCGGCCTTGGCAAAAAGCACCTGTACGCCGCGCCCTTCCACGCGCAGCACGGTACCGAGGCCGAGTTCCGGCTCGGCGGTGGAGATCCAGCGTTGACCAGGTACGAACATTGCGCAGCTTGTTTGACTCTAGGGCTGGCAATTATCCGCGTTGCGGGCGTGGATGGACAGCGAAGGAGGCGAAACGGTCCTGGAAGGTTTAGCTTGAGCAGGATGCGCCGGTAGCTAGCGGCTTGCTGGTGACGGTGCCCGAACCATTCACATCCAGCTCGACGCCCGGGACAGTCGCAGTGTTGACCGTGTTGCCGCTGCTATCGGTGTAGCAGGTTACGAAGCGCAGGGTGGAACTGCTCGGTAGGAGTTGACCTTGCTGGCCGAAGCTGGGGTAGGTGGTCTGTGCAGCCCAGATCGACATGTTGTTCTGCTGGGTGGTGACGCGCAACTGGAGATTACCCGTCGTGTATGCCGCATTGGTCGAAGCCGCCCCGGCAGGATAGCTATACACCATCCAACCCGTCCCCCAAGTCGTGCCACTGGTGGTGCAGGCGCTGCCGGTCGTGCTGGGACACATCGTCACCACCTGCCCGCGGTCGATGGCTTCGGAGCGGGCGTAGGAAATGTCGGCCAGCAGTGCGTTGCTGCTTGCACTGACCTGGCTGCGGCGGATGGTGTCGCGAAAGCTGGGCAGGGCGATCATCGTCAGGACGGCCAGTATCACCAATGTCACCATCAGTTCGATCAGGGTGAAGCCTTGGTTTTTTTTCCAGACGTGGGTCATGACCATCACCAGCAGTTGCCGTTGGCGTTGGAGGATGCGCTGGCTGGTGTGGGTGTCTTCAGCCCGGCACTGTTTACAGCCAGGTTGCCGCAGAGATCCGTGCTCTGCACGCCTACTGGAGACGCCGTGGCAGTGAAGGACTGCGAACTGCCGCTGGCAGGGATGGTTACCGTGGCATTGTAGAACTGGTTCGCCGACGGAGCAGGACTGGTGCTGTAACCAATGTCGGTAAGTGCACCGTATTTGTTGTAGGTGGCGTAGTAGCGCTCTTCGGCATTGGCGATGGTCAGCAGCAGTTGCTGACCATCCGCACGTCGCGAACGCAAGGTATAGCGGCTATAGGCCGGAATCGCGATGGCCGCGAGTATGGCGATGATAACCACCACGATCAGCAGTTCGATCAATGAGAAGCCACGTGCGCGTGTCATGAGTGGTTCCTGCTTATTGCTCATTGTCCAACGCCCCCCAAGAGCGACGACGCCATACTGCATCCGGGATCGTCAATGTGCCACCTCCTCCAGAGAGGCTGAGGCCCGGTAGCAGCAGGCTGCCGCCGCCGACCACGGTAGCCACAGGTACCGTGCCCCCGGTGGGTGGGTTGTTGACCAAGGCACCTACCGTGCTGGTTCCGATGCTCCACCCTGTGTAAGCGGGCGAGCCGATGCCGCCCCCGGAGCCGCCAGTGGCCGCGTTCAGCACCATCACCGCACCCGTGATAGTGGCTGTGCAAGGATCGTTGGTGGCAGGAATCAGCGTAGTGAAGATCACACGGTTGGTGTCGAATAATGCACCGGGCGTCACCACCACGCGTTCGCCTGGGTCGCTACTGATGTTGAGGTTGACATACCAGCCATCCTGGCTGGCGCTCACCGCATTGTTCGTCATGCCGCGTACGGTGTTGTAGGCCGAGGTGGTGGCCTGGGACATCACCTGCTGTTCCAGATTGCTGGTGCCGCTCACGGTCACCGGATTGCCGTTGCTGTCCAGTAGGTCGCGGATGCCGTACAGCGCCTGCGTAGGCACACCGGTACTGGTGTTGTCGTTGGGGCCTAGATATTTGCCGGTGCCGTACACCACGATGAAACGGCCGGTGGCGGGATCGGGGAACAGCCGTGGCATCACCGTGATCGGTTGCGCTCCCTGGGTGGTGGGTTTGTAAGCCAACGTTATCTTCCAGCCCGAGGGGCTGGCGGAAGTCAGGTCGTAGCGCCACAGGTTGCCGGCAAGGTCGCCGGCGAAGGCGATGTCGTCGATCTGGTCGTTGTTGTAATCGCCCAATACGGGTGAGCTCAGGCCGTAGCTGGTGACGCCACTGATGTTGGTGGGCGTCTTCAGCTCGGCGATCATCGCCCCGGTTTGCGCATTCAGCACGAACAGCGAGCTGAAGGCCACCGCCGGGCTGCCCGCGGTGGGAGCGCCGGATGGCGTGGGGCAATTGGTGGCGTTATAGGGTGCCTTGCTGCAGTTGGGGAAATAGCCGCCCGGCACGAGCACCACCCATTTGCCATCGGCAAGGCGGCCTATGTTCGGCTGGCCGTACGTGAAGCCGAGGTCGGCAGGATTGCAACTGCCGTAGTTCGAGTAGCAGCCGGTACTGGGCGCTGGCGTATCCGAGTTGAATTCCCACAACACCTTGCTGCCCGCATTCGCCTCGGTCACCTTGGTGGGGTCGGTGATGTCCAGTGCGTAAATGCCGCGCCCGCCATTACGCAGGTTGCCCACCAGAATGGTGTGCCAACCGGCGCTGGTGGTGGCGGGAGTGGTGGTTGCAGCGTCGAAGAACACGTCGCTGGTTACCGGGGTGCCATCCACCGTGGGTTTGAACGTGAAGCTGGCGCTGGTGAGATTGCCGAGGTTGGTATAGGCCGAGCGCGGCACGTACGCGAATACTTCTTCGCCTGCCGTGGACGTGGGCACGATTTTCGGGGGGGTATCGGTGTTCTGCGCTTCTGAAGCGTCGAAGGCATGCAGCATGCCGTCGTTGGCGCCCACATACACCACCGGTTTGCGCGTGAGGTGGTTTTGCACGAATTGCTCGTAGCTGCCGTCGTCGCCGGTATCGCTGGCGGCGGCGGCGGTGGTGATCGCGGTGGCTTCCGGTGAGCCTGCCGGCCAATTGTCTGAATAGCCGCTGGCTGGATAACCTACGTAAATCGCTTGCGAATCGATGATTGCTCCCAGCAATGTGCTTCGCGTGCGCATGACGCTGCCGGTTTCTTCTGTGCGTACACCTCGCAGATAGTTGATGCGGTTGGCCAGCGTATCGTTGGTGGTGTCGGTGGGAGCCGGCAACATCAGCAGTGCTTGCGCGCTCGAGTCGAACGTGGTGGTCGATTCGAACGAGATGCCTCCACCGAAACTGCCATCGGTGTTTTCCTTGGCGGTAAGGATGTTGCGCGAAGCAGGGGGAGTGACGGAGGCATCGGTCAACAGGGCGCCTGCATCCCAGAGCGGGGTGGTGCCCACCGTGCCGTCGGTATTGGCCTGCACCGCCTGCATCGTGCCGCTCCAGTCGGCCGAGCTGTAGCCGGTGACGAAAGCCAGTGCACCAGGTACCAGCACGCTGGTGTTCAGCGTATTGGTGGCCGGAGGTACGCTGCGGGCAGTGATGCTGGTAAGGATGTTGCTCAACTGATTGATCAGGTCCTGCGGGTTGCCTGCGCTGAAGAACTGGCCACGGCCGTTCAACGCCGCGTGCCAGGTATCGTCGACGTTGGCGGCGATGCCTTGGCCGTTTCCGTTCGGCGTTGGCCAGCCGATGCTCCCGCTGGAATTGGTTTGTCCTTTGCGCAGCATGCAGGCATCGGACGTATCCGGGCTGGTTCCGGTGCAATCGGTATCGGCCGAAAAGTTCAATTGGCCACTGACACCCAGGCCCACCAGGTATTGGGACATGTGCGGCCACGTGGCCGGGTCGTTGCTCGGGTTGAAGTAGATTTCCTGGTTGATGCCAGTCGTAGCCAGCACCCCGGTCGTACCGGTCAGCGTAGTGGTGCTGACGACACCAACCTTCTGATCCGGCATATAGGGCACTACGTAGCCGCCGGTCGACTTTGCCGTGGTGTAAAGATCGGGGCGAAGGTTGGTTGCCCAGTAGTTGAAGGCAATGTCCGATAGCGAGGCGTAGCTGGTGCTCGCATCATGCACGGGTGCATAGATGGAAGTTACACCTGCCGAAGCGGGGTTGGGCAGCGTAACGCCATCCGGCAACGTCAGGCCGGAAGTCGCCAGCGTCAAAGTGGAATATTTAGGGCCGTCGTAGGTGCTGGAGCTTACCGTGTCACCGTTCCATAGGCCGTCCGTAACCAGCATGTGATAGTTCTGACGGCAAGTGAGTTCGTTGCCGTTGCCGCTGCCAGACGCAGGCGGCTGCCAATAAGGGTCTTCAAGATTCCCTTGAGCATTGGCTGTCGTATTGCCGTTGCCGCGCGTGAAGAATTTGCCGGCGCGGGCGACCACGCTGCGAGTTGGCGTTCCGCCGCTGGCAGGTACCTGGAAGATCCAGTTGAAGAAGGCGCTGCGATAGCAATTGGGAGGCGTGGTTATTGCGCCTGACTGCTGGATGCCAGATGGACTGGCAGTCGTGGAAGTTGCTGTGCAACTGCTGGTATCGATCAGGCTGCTGATGATGGATGTGCTGGGCAGGTTGTACGTCGATACATCGAGGTTTTGCCAGGCCAAGCGGATCGAGCTGCCGAAGCCGCCATCGTCCCAGTTGCCAGGGTCGGTGATTTTGGTAGCCAGCGCGCCGGTACCGAATACCCGCGAAATGGACGTGCGAGCCATCTGGTTGCGAGTGCGGTAATAAGCGTACCAGTTGGCGAAGTTCTGCCACTGGTTGACCTGTACGTTATTGATGGTGACGGTGGTGTTGGTGACGGGCACGGCTTCCCAATTGCTGGCCGTATAAAGCGTTGTCGCGCCGTCGTTGCCGTTGCCGGTGTAGGTTGGGTTGCCTGCCGAGTCCTGGGCGATGGTCACCCCCTGTTTCAGCCGGTAGTAGTACGGGCCGCCGTTCGGGTAGGTGATGGTGGTGCCATCGCTCAGAGTGTGCGATTGACCGTCCATGGGGCTGGCGGCATTCCACAGGTCGCCGCCGCCGCCACTGGTGGCAGGGCCGCTACCGCATTGCCAGCGGTTGTCCGCACCCAAGATGGGGGTGGCCGAAGTGTTCGTTACGGTTACGGACCAAGTGGAGAAGTTCTTGGTAGGGCTGTTTGTGACGCTGGTTTTATCCCCGGAGACCATCGTGTAGCCGGATTTGGAACTGTTGCGGGCTTTCAGGCCAGTGCCGAAGTAGACCGTGGACGTACCGCTTCCAGTCGAGGTAATGACGTTGACGTAATAAACGTAGATTTTCGAGCTGCCTGAGCCGCTGGTACCGGAAGCTGTCGTAACGCACGTTCCCGCATCAGCGTTAGCAGCGCAGGTGGATCCGAAAGTGGCGTAATAGGTGGTGATTGTCGGATAGGTGTATTGCGCCGTTCCGGTCAGGTCGGTCAGTGCACCTGCAGAGGGTTTATCCAGATCCGGGTTGTTGTTGTAATTGGCAGTGGTGCTTGGGGTGACTGGGCTCAACGGGCGGTTTACCGCAATGCCATCCACCCAGACCTTGGTCAGGGTGGAGTCCGCCTTCGAGAAAATCGTGCCGTCGGCCTTGGCCGGCGGGTTGTAGATGATGTTGGGGTTGTAGTACACGCCGTTCATCACGTGCATGCCGATGCCGGAAGTGGCTGCCGGACTGATGACGCCGGCGCAGCGCCATGGGCCGCCGCCGCCGTCGGTCGTGCTCGTATCGTTTGTGCCGTTGCCCCAGTCTGGAAGACCTGACAGCAGACTGCCGCTGGTGTTGGTGGTCCACGGAGGCTGGTCGTTCACTCGGCTGGATTGCATTGAGCCCGAATCATCGAATGTCATCACGATGTTCGGCGGCACCGATTGCGTCTGGTTCGGCGGCGTATAGCTGAGCTGCACCTCGCCAGCGAGTGCAGCGGTACTGGCCGTCGCCGGGGCTGTACTGCTGGCGGCAGGAGCTGCCGCCAGTGCGGCAACGTTCGGCAGCGTGGAGGTAGGTACGGCCTGTACGGGAATCGCCGCGCCAAGGCCACCGGCCAGTGTCAGCAGCAGCGTAGGGGTGAAGGCGCGGGCACGTTCGCGCAGGAAGCGATGGTGGGTCATGGCCTGTGGCTCCGACTCAGTTGCCTTTGGCGGCGAACGTGCTTTGCAGCACGCGCACGGTGTTGGGGTTGCCGCCCGTAGCGCGGGCGGTGATGCGGTAGATGTGCCGGGTCGTGCTGCTGTAGCCGCTGCCGGTGGGGCCGGTGGCGCCGGCTTCGTGCAGGCCGCTGCTTACGCCTGCGGGCAGCTCCACGCCGAGATCCTCGATGATGTACACCGGGTTGTTCGCCAGCTGGGCGGTGCCGCTCGACGTGGCGTAGTTCACGCTGCCGGAGGGACCGGTATAGGTGGCGGCACCGCTGGTGATCCAGCCCTGGCCGTGGCGGAACTGGGTCACGGTGCCGGTATTGCCGTAGAGGGTCGTATTGGTCGGGTCGTACTTGTAGCAGCTGCCCGCGAATATCCCGGTGCCGCACAGCAACGGCGTGCCGGTGAGGTTGGTGGTGTTCATCCACAGCGTCCACTCGGCACCACGCACCGCGTTTTCTGCACTCATTTGCGCTTGCTGTGCGTTGCGCAGGCCACCGGCCATGCGCTCCTGAAGCAGCGAGCGCCCGGAGGCACTGATGGCAAGCATGGTGAGCAGCAGCAGGAAGATCAGAGCCACAAGAAGCACAGCGCCACGTTGGTTTTGTGGCGGGTGCTGGACGGACGCGAGGTGACGGAACGGAGCAGTCATGATGTTTTCTTCGCGCCTCAGGGGTTGAAGTTGCGCAATGAAATCAGCGTGGTGAATTGGCGGCGCAGCAACTGATTGACGAAACCCTGGTCGGTGGGATGGATGGCATGGGAAGCGTCGGTTGGCGCGGCAGGCTTAGTGCTGCTGGGGTCCACGGTGTAGACGTAGCTCATGTCGTTGCTGGTCAGGGTATAGAGCGGCTGCTGGCCATCCACCAGGATGTTGATCTCGATGCTTTTTACCGCGCGCCACAAACAGCCCGGGTCGCTGCCCAGCGGGTTAGGGGCGGATGGCGGGCAGGCAACTGCGCCCGAGTCCACTTGCTTTGCGGTGAGGAAGCTGGTCATGCCATTGCCGTCTTCGACGCCGTATTTGAAATCCAGCCGTTCGACGCCTTGCGCGATCTCGTCCTCGGAGCCGCCGGGGTTGCTGGCGCCACCATTGACCCGACGCATCAGCGCGCCGGTATAGGGAGCGGCGCCATTGTTGTTGAGGCTAACGAGCTTCACGTAATACGTGACGGTCTGGTAGTCGCGGGTGAAGTCGAACAGCTTTGGAGCCGATGAGGGCTGCTGCAGTACGGGCGTGCCGTTGTTTTTCGAGGTGTTGACGCTGATGACGCCACCCGTGTCGTCGGCGGTGAAGATCTGTGCGTTGGAGCAGTCGGCCAGCATGGCCAGGTCCCCTGACCTGAAATCGCTGGCCGGCGGCTCACCGACACTGCTGTCCGGCGCGATCGTGATGCTGCTTACCGAGGAGGTGCTGCCAGCGGTGGCAGGGGTGATGTATGTGTAGCCTGGGCGACCGATGGCCCAGCCGCGCGAGGGGTTGATGTAGCGCACGGTAAGTACTGCGGTGCCCGGTACGCGGTCGTTCAGCGTGGGGGCCATGGCAGGGATGGCGGTGAGTGAACTGCTCGGGTTGACAGGCGTGCAGGACGAAGTGGTGCAATCGTAGCCTCGCATCGAGAGAAACGAGGGGAAGGTATAGGAACTGGACGAGGGGGCGCTGGGGTAGGTGTTGCCGCCGCTGTTGCCGCCCATCGGCGTGGTCACGTCGTACATGCCCGCAGTGAGGTTCTTGGCGTAGACCGTGGGGGCGCGCAGGCCATCCAGATAGGTGCCTCCGCTGGTGGCAATCGGCGTGGCGATGCCGCCGCTGTTGGTGCAGTACTGGCCGTTGGCCATGAGCAGGTCGCTGCTCATGCGGTTGATCGCGAAGCGCCCGGTTTCCTGCAGTGCAGCGAGCTGGGTCTGCACGCGGTTGCTGCTGGATGTGGAGATGAACACGCTGATGATGCCGGCTGCCACCAGCAGGCCCAGCACCATGGCGATCATCAACTCGATCAGGGAGAGGCCGGATTGAGTGAAGCGATGGAGGGATTGGCGCATCACGGCTGGAACTCCCAGGTAAAGACTTGCGACAGCGCCGCGCTGTGGGTCGAATCGCCGACGCCGCGTTCCGTCCAGGTGATGGTCATCGTGCAGTTGCCGCCGTAAGGTGGGCGCATGCCGTACTGGGCGGAGGTCGGCGTATAACCGGCACTGCTCGCGTCGCAGTTGATCGTCGCCTTGGCACTGGGCAGGAACGTGGTGAGCTGAGTGCTCCACGTCTGCATGTCATACGTGGCCAAGTCATCCGGCGTGCAGGGCGAGGTCGCAACGCATGAGGCCCCCGTGCTGGCTATCGGGTAGCTGCTGCTGTTGTAGGTGCCATCCCATACCGCCATCGGGTTCGCGCTCATGCGATCGGCCATGTTCTGCGCGAGGAAGGCGACCTGGGTGCGCAGATAGGCCGCCTGGTTGGAGCGCGTGGACATGATGAGCAGGCCCGCCAGCCCGATCAGGCCGATGCTGAAGATCATTACGGCGACCAGCACCTCGATCAGCGAGACGCCGCGCTGGCGTATTGGGCTTCGCATGTTTTCCCCCTGGGTACGCGGCAATGCGCCGACGCGGCATAGGCAATGGAGATTATCCGCGGCCGGCGTTCGTGTTTGTGTGCCGCTCGTCAGCGATTTGCAGCCGCTGGTCGGGGCCTAAAGGAGGGCGCCATGGTGCCGATCGGCCGGATGTGCGATGTGTCACACCATCAGCGTTGGCGATGAGTTGGGTGCGGGTGCCGATTGCAGATGTGGCCATGCTCCCCCGGCGAAGTCCCAGCTGTTGGCAGAACCATGCTGCCCAGGTTCAAGGCCGGGTTGGCCGTTGCCGTCTTCCATCCTGCAGAGACGGGTATTGTGGCGTAGGCGAAGGCGGCCTTGCGGTCAACTCTCGGCCCACTGCCGCAGCAGGTTGTGGTACGTACCGGTCAACTGCAGCACGGCGTCGCGGTCTGCGCCGGTGGCGACCAGGCGCTGAATCGAGGCATCCAGTTCGTACAGCAGGCGGCGGCGGCCGTCGTCGCGCACCAGGCTTTGCACCCAGAAGAATGCAGCCATGCGCGCGCCACGTGTCACCGGCTGCACGCGGTGCAGGCTGCTCGAGGGGTAGATGATGGCGTCGCCGGCGGGCAGCTTCACTTCGTGCTCGCCGTAGGTGTCGCTGACGATCAGCTCGCCGCCGTCGTAATCGTCCGGCTCGCTCAGAAACAGCGTGCAGGAGATGTCGCTGCGTAGCTGTTCGCCGTTGGGCATCGCCATCACCGAGCCGTCGACGTGCATGCCGTATTCGCCGCCGCCTTCGTAACGATTGAAGCGTGGCGGCAGTGTGCGCAGAGGCAAGGTGGCGGCATGGTAGAGCGGATTCTTCGCCAGCGCGGCGAGCACCGTTTCGCCAAGCTGCTTGCGCAGCGGCGAGGCATCGGGCAGCTGTACGTTGCGTTTCACCTGCGCGCCTTGAGCGCCTACGGTTTCGCGGCCATCGGTCCAGTCGGCGGCATCGAGGGCGGAGCGCAGCTGCCGAATCTGTTCGCGGTCCAGGATGTCGGGGATGTGCAACAGCATGGTGTGATTCCTCAACGCGGAAGGCCTTCCCGCGGGAAGGCCTTCGAGTGTGCCTCAAACCGCGACGGCCCTGGTACGCCTCAGAAGTGGAAGTTCGCCGTCAGCATGCCGGAGCGCGGCGTGCCCGGGATATAGCGGTAGCCACTCTTGTTGATCGCCGCGACATAGGTCTTGTCGAACAGGTTGTAGAGGTTGAGCTGCAGATCGAAGTGTTGGTTGATGGTGTAGGTAGCCATCGCGTCGAACACCCAGTAGGACTTGGCGTACTGCGGCGTGCCGATGGCGCCGTCGACGCCGCGCTGCATTTCGCCGGAGTAGCGCGCGCCACCGCCGATGGTGAGGCCGAACGGCAGGCGGTAGGTGGTCCAGCTGGTGAAGGCGCTCTTGGGCGTATAGGCCAGCACGTTGCTGCCGTCGGCGGCGGGGGCTGAGGAGGAGGTGGCGCTACTCACACCGCCGCTACTGAGGCTGGTGTGCATGCTGGTGAAGCCGGCATTGACTGCCCAGTTCGGGGTGATCTGGCCGACGGCGGTGATTTCCACGCCCTGCACGCGCTTCTGGCCGATCTGGTAGTACAGCAGGGTGGTGGGATCCTGCTCCAGGTCGTTGCTGACCGTGGTGCGGTAGAGCGCGGCACTCAGCAGCAAGCGCTCGTCGAACAGGTTCCATTTGGTGCCCACTTCCGCCGTGCGCGCGCGCTCCGGTTCCAGCAGCGGATTGTCCGCGCTATTGGTGGAGCTGCTCAGCGACAGACTGTTGCCGCCGGGCGGCTGCGCGGAAGTGGAAAGGGCCGCGTAGACACTGCCGTTCGCCGCCGGTTTGTAGATCAGGGCCAGCTGCCAGCTGGTGAGGTTGCCGGAGGTGTCGGCATCCAGGCCGGGCACGATGGTGCCGGTGGCCAGGCTGCCGCAGGCGGGGCCGCTCTTGGCGCCGCAGGCGACGGCGCTGTCGAAGTCGGTGTCGTAATGGTCGAGGCGCGCGCCGGCGTTGACCTGCCACTGCTCGCCGAACTTCATCGTGTCGAACAGATAGGCGGCTGCCGTGTTGGTTCTGCCGTTGGTCCAGCCGCCGTTGGGGCCATAGAGCAACGCGTTGCCGACGTCGGGATTCGGGTCGTAGAGGTTGGCCACGGGCCAGGTGCTGCCGTTGAGCGCGGCGAGCGTGGTGGTGTTGAGCTTTTCCTGGCTGAGCTCGATGCCGGTACTGAGGCTGTGGGTGACGGCGCCCGTTTCGAAATCGGCAGTGAGGTTGAGCTGGTTGGCGACGATGCGGTTGATCTGGTCCTCGAAATTCGGATTGCTGCGCGCCAGGGTCCAGGTGGATGGATCGGTCGGATCGGGCGTCTTCAGGTTGGCGGCGGTGGCCGTGAACGAGGTCAGCAGGTAGTTCTCCTGCGTGCGGCCCCAGCGCAGCGTGTCGTGCAGCGTCACGTTGTCCGAGAAGTCGTGCTGCAGGATCGCGGTGAACATGTTCTCGACGACATGGTCGTGATCCTGGTCGGTGCCGTAGAAGTTGGCCGGATTGACCGCAGGCGCATTGCCGATGAACGGGCGCGTAGGATCGGGCGAGGAGTAGCCGGGCAGGCCGACGGTGGGCACACCGCCATCGGGCACGTTGTCCTGCTTCACGTGCAGGAAGTCGAGGTAGACGCGCGTCGACGAGTTCAGACCCAGCGCCAGCGAGGGCGCCACGCCCCAGCGATCGTTCTTCACGTCATGGCGGCCGGGCACGCCGCTGTTCTGGTCGAGCACGTTGAGGCGGAAGGCGGCGCCGTTGCCGATCCGCTGGTTCCAGTCGGCGGTGGCGCGCTTCTGATCGTAGCTGCCGTAGGACACCGAACCGGATACCGCATCTTTCAGCGTAGGCTGTTTGGTCACCATGTTGATGGCGCCGGAGGGCGCGGTGCGGCCGTATTCCGTGCTGTCCGGACCCTTGGTCACCTCGATCTGCTCGATGTTGAACACGTCGCGAGAGATGGTGTTCAGGTCGCGCACGCCGTCCACGAAGATGCTGCTGGTGGTGTTGAAGCCGCGCATGTAGACGGCGTCGCCGGTGTTGGTGGAGCCGTTCTCGCCCAGGAAGAACGTGCCCACGCCGGGCGTGTTGCGCAGCGCTTCGGTGAGCGTGGTGGCGCCTTGCTGCTGGATCAGGTCCTTGCTGATGACCTGGATGGTCTGCGGCGTATCCACCAGCGGCTGGGTGAACTTGGGCGAGGAGAGCTGCGCCGTGGCGGCGGCGCCTTCCACGGTGACGCCTTGCAGGTGCTTGGCCTGGGAGGTCTGTGCATCCGTGGTGGGTGATGCGGCATCGGTCGCCATGGCGGGCAGGGCCAGTGCGAGGCCGGTAGCCAGGGTGGCGGCGGTGAGCGCGGGTGTGGCGCTGCGGCGCGCTACGGGATGCTTGCGGCTCTTGACGAAGCCCATCGGTAAAACTCCTCGCTGATGCTGATGACGGCGGCAGGCGTGCCGGATGCGGCAACTCTCTGCGGATCGGCGGCGAGGATAAATTGTATGAGAATGATTCGCAATAACTGATTTCAGGAAATGATACGGACAAGGTGCCGAAGAGGTGGCATCGCACGGTCGATTTCCGCCACAGCATCGGTTGTGCCGCGGGGGCCAAGACTCGTGGTGATGGTCCACGGCGCATCGGCGGCTGTGCCGCACCATGGATACCCGAAGGGTGGCGATCGGCGACGCAAAAAAACGCCGCGCAGATGCGCGGCGACGAGAAGAAGCACGAGCCGCGGCGACGGGGCGCCGCGGCTCGCAGGGGGTTACCAGATCTTCACCTGCTTGTCGCCGGAGCGCACCATCGCGTCGCCCGGCTTGCACTGGAAGGCGGTGGCGAAGGCACTCATGTCCGACGGCGAGGCGATGGCACGAACCGCGATCGGCGAGTGCGGGTCGACGTTGAGGTACAGCTCGGCCTGCTTGTCGCGCACGCTGCCGCGCCACACGCGCGCCCAGTTGAGGAAGAAGCGCTGATCTTCGGTGTAGCCGTCGATCTTCTTGTCGGCTTCGGACGGATCCTTCTTCATCGCGGTCTGCAGCGCGTCGTAGGCGATGTTGAGGCCGCCCAGGTCGGCGATGTTCTCGCCCAGGGTCAGCTTGCCGTTGACGTGCAGGTCGGGCTTGCCGGCGATCGGGGCGTAGCCGTTGTACTGATCGACCAGCGCCTTGGTGCGTGCATCGAACTGTGTCTTGTCCTGCGGCGACCACCAGTTGGCGCGGTTGCCGTCGCCGTCGAACTGGCTGCCCTGGTCGTCGAAGCCGTGGCTGGATTCGTGGCCGATCACCGCGCCGATGCCGCCGTAGTTGATCGCGTCGTCGCCCTTCGCATAGAAGAACGGCGGCTGCAGGATCGCGGCCGGGAAGTTGATGGTGTTGGTGCTGGGGTCGTAGTAGGCGTTGACCGTCTGCGGGGTCATGCCCCATTCCTTGCGGTCGGTGGCCTTGCCGATGTGCGACAGGTCGTACTGGTAGTTGTACTTCTGCGCGGCCTGCAGGTTGGCGTACCAGTTGTCCTGGCTGATGGTCAGGCCCGACCAGTCGCGCCACTCACCCTCGTCGGGGTAGCCGATCTTGGGCAGGAACTTGTTCCACTTGTCGATGGCCTTGGCCTTGGTGGCGTCGCTCATCCAGTCCAGGTGCTCGATGCGGTTCTTCAGCGCGTCGCGCACGTTGGTGACCAGCTCCTCGGCGCGCTGCTTGGTTTCCGGCGTGAACACCTTGGCCACGTACAGCTGGCCAAGGCCCATGCCCATCGCACCGTTGACGCCGCCCAGCACCTGCTTCCAGCGTGCCTTCTGCTCGGGCTGGCCGGCCAGGGTCTTGCCGTAGAAGTCGAACTTGTTGTCGCGGAACGCCTTGGACAGCGAGCTGGAGGCATCGTCGATGGCGTGGAAGCGCAGGTAGGCCTGCCACTCGGAGGCCGGCGCGGTCGCCAGCAGCTTGTCGAACTCGGCGAAGAACTTGGGCTGCGACAGCGAGAAGCCGTTGTCGATGGTCACGCCCTGGGTCTTGAAGAACTGTTCCCAGCTGAAATGCGGGGTGACCTTGTCGGCGTCCTTGACGCTGACGAAGTGGTACTGGTTGTCGAGGTCGCGCATCTCGGTGGGGGCGAGCGAGGCGCCGGCCAGCGAGGTCTCGAACTTCATCACTGCGTCGGCCTGCTTCTTGGCGTCGGCTTCGGATACGCCGGTCAGCTCAAGCGTCTTGGCGATATAGGCCAGGTAGGCGGTGCGCAGGTCCTTGTACTCCGGCTTGGAGTAGTAGTCCTTGGTGGGCAGGCCCAGGCCGCCCTGCATGGCGAAGCCGATCTGCTTGGTGGCGTCCTTGAAGTCGGCGCCGGAGCCGAAGCCGAACACCTGGCCATCGCCGTCGGCGGCGCTCTGGTCAAGGTAGTTCACGATATCGGTGGTGTTCTTCAGGCCGTCGATGGCGGCGAGCTTCGGCTTGATCGGATCGAAGCCGGCCTTCTCGATGGCGGCGTCGTCCATGCCGGACTTGTACAGCCAGCCGATCTTCTGCTCGACCGAGCCGGCCTTGGCGCTGTCGGCGTTCTTGGCGGCGTCTTCGACGATCTCGTGCTGGGTTTCCAGGCTCTTCTCGGCCAGCTGGTTGAAGGCGCCCCAGCTGGTGCGATCCGACGGGATCGGGTTGGCGGCGACCCACTTCGCGTTGACGAAGCTGTTGAAGTCCGTGCAGGCCTCGGTGCCCGGACCCAGCTCGCTGATGTCGAACACGCTCGTCGGCGCGGCAGCGGCGGCCGTGGTGGCGGCCGGGGCCGGCGCGGCGGCGGTGGCCGACTTGGCCGGCGCAGGAGCGGCGGACTGGTCGCTGCTGTTGCCGCAACCGGTCAGCGCCAGCGCGACAGCGGCGGCCAGCGCCATGGGCTTCAGGAATTGCTGGGTCATGGATTTCCCTCTCTTTAGCGGTGTGTGGTGCCGCCGTGGCGGCGTTCTGCGTGAGCTGGCCGGGCCTCGGTGTTAGCCCCCTCCGACCATGACCGCCCACGCTAGGTCGTTCGTCATGGCCGGCCCAGTGTCAAAGGTCAGGGGTGCCGCCGGCAAGCTGCCGCAGCCCGGCCGCGTCCAGCCGCAGCACAGGGTAGGCGCCCACGCCCTGCACGGCGTACCAGGGCGAGCGCTGGAAGAAGAACGCCAGGCGCGCATAGCCGTTGGCGGCGAAGGCGGGGTCGTCGTGCAGCTTTTTGTCGAATTCGGCCTGCAGCGACGGGTCTTTCGCCAGCATGTCGCGCGCCAGCTTTTCCAGCACGCGCGGTTCGCCGTATTCCTTGGCTTCGAAGATCGCGTCGAGGTAGCCCCACTGCAGCAGGGAGTCGGGCGCCTGCGGTTCCAGCAGCTCGATGGCCACGTTGGCGGCCCGCTGGTCCATGGGCACGATCACCGAGCCGGGCGGCAGGGTGGCGGTGCGCTGCACGCTGGCGAGCTTGAAGTCGCGCAGCATCAGGTGGCCCTCGAACGGCTTCGTCGCCCACTTCGGGTCGTCCAGCTGGTAGCCCTGCGCGGTGATCGTCACGGCATGGTCCAGGCGCCGGTAGCGGATGCCGTGCGCATCCAGCCGGTCGATGATCGTCGTCCACTGCGCGGGCACCACGTAGGCGGCGGGCGGCATGATCGAGAGGTCGGGCAGCAGGCCGTTCCAGTTCGGGATGTCGTAGGTCTTCGGCGTATGCGGGTCGTACTGGATCCAGTTGGCGCCGGAGATGTCGCTGTGGGTCAGCGTGTATGCGTAGCCCTTCAGCGCGTAGGGCGTCGAAACAGGATCGGGCTTGAAGGTGAGCGGCACGCTGGCCTGCGCATCGTGTGCGCGGGCGATAGTGTCGGCGTCGGCCTTGGCGGTGGCGGCGAGCAGCGCGGCCGGATGCGCGTCGATGTCGGCCAGCATCAGTTCGATCAGGTCGTATGCCGCCTGTACGCGCACCGCATACGGCTTGAGCATGTGCGTTTCGATCAGCAAGGCGGGACGGTTCTGCAGCGCTGCGTAGCCGGTGGAAAAGCGCGGGCCGGAGCCGAAATTCTCTATGCCCTTGGTGGGATCGGCGCCGTTCTTGAACTCCAGGTAGATCGAGGCGAGGTGGCCGCGCTTGTCGTACGCGGGCATCACTGTGTCGGTGAGCCGTTTCTGCCAGTCGGCAAGCACGGGATCGAGCTTGTGCGGATCCTCGGTGTACCAGGTGAGGTCGTACTGGTAGTCAGCGCCGTCGGTGGTATGCACGTCCACGAGGAAGTCCGGCAGCCACGCCTGCCACAGTTTCAGCCATGCGCGCATTTCCGGCGCATCGGCCTTCACGTAGTCGCGGTTGAGGTTGAGGTATTGCGACTGGCCGCGGAAGCCCATGCTCTCCGGGCCGTTCTGGTTGATGCGGTTATACGGCGAGCTGTGCTCGTGGCCGTCCACGCTGAACACCGGGATGTAGACCAGTACGGCATGGTCGAGCAGATGCGGGTATTTGCCGGCGATGGCGAAGTCGCGCAGCAGCATCAGGCCTGCGTCCTTGCCCTCGATCTCGCCGGGGTGGATGCCGGCCTGTACCAGCACGACGGGCTTGTGCGTGGCACGCGCGGCTTCGGGGGTGAACGTGCCGTCTCCGCTGGCGATCACCACCGTCATCGGCCGGCCTTCCGGCGTCGTGCCGAAGGTTTCCAGCCTGATCTTGCCGGGTGCCGCGTGTTGCAGGCGCTCGAGATAGGCCAGCGTGTCGGCATAGCTCGGCGTGGTGCGGAAATGCGCGGCCTCGGCGGGCGTGGTCCAGTCGGTGGCGTGCGCGCCCGTGGCGGCGAACGCGAGCAGGGCGAGTAGCGGCCATTTCGGCATGGGAATTCCCCCGGTATGTCAGAACCTGTTCGTGATCTCCGGGCGCCGTGCGCCCGGAGCTGCTTGCACGCACTTATGGCGTGTCGGTGGGCAGGCGTTGCGCGGCGGGCAGGCTGTCCGGCGCCACCGCGCCGCCGGAGATGATGAAGGCCATCGCCTGGTCCATCGTCCAGTCGGTGGGCGTGAGCTCGCTCATCGGCACCAGTTCCAGATAGCCGCCGGTGGGGTTGGGCGTGGTGGGGATGTACACCGCCGCCATCTCGCGGCCGGTGCCTTCCTCGATCAGCGTGCGGGTGACGAAGCCCACCACCTTCATGCCCGGCCGCGGGAAATCCACCAGCACCACGCGCTGCGTGCCGCCGGGCTTGTTCTGCAATACCGCGGTCAGCTTCTTGGTGCCGCCGTAGATCGTCTGCACCAGCGGTATCCGCTGCAGCAGGGCGTCGAAGGCATCGAGCAGGCGCTTGCCGATCACGCGGTTCGCCAGCCAGCCCACGGCATACAACCCGCCCAGCGTCAGCAGCAGGGCCAGCACGAACACCAGTCCGCTCTTGTTGAGCGTGTCCGCGACGTGCGGCGCCACCAGCCCCAGCGCTTCCGTCAGCGCCGCCACCACCGGCGCACCGATGCCGGCCAGCAGGCCCAGCACGAACTTGAACACCAGCACCGTGACCCACAGCGGCAGGAAGGTGAGCAGGCCGGTGATCAGATAGCGTTTGATTCGCAAGGGAGGCATGGCGATACGCAGGGAAGGGGACGCCCCATTGTAGGGAACGTCTCAGCGTTGCGCGTGCGCGCCATGCCGAAGCCCCTTGCGGTACAGCCGGCGCAGGCCGATCAGCGCCACCAGCAGCCATACCAGTAGGCTCACGTACACGCCGACGGCGGGGATCGCCAACAGGAAATCGGCATGCAGCGCCTGCGCCAGTTCGAACGTGCCCACGGTGTACATGCCGATCGGGAACACGATGTCCCAGTCGTCCGTCTCGTAGCGCAACGGCACGTGGCGCCAGACGTGCCGCCAAATCTCCAGGATGACCAGCAGCGGAATCCACCAGGTGGCAGTGGCCCAGAAGAACAGGGTGAAACCTTTCACGAACGGCAGCAGTTCGGCCAGCGCGCCGCCGGTGGGCGCGTGGATCACGATCAGGCTGCCGGCGAGCGTGGTCACCGCCAGCGCCCCCATGTCGATCCAGTATGGCGGAGTGAACTCTCTCGCGCGCAACGGGAAGAACACCATGCGGTACACCACCAGGGTGATGATCAGCAGATAGAGTGCCGCGCCCAGCATGTACAGGCTGAGCGCGACGAACTGCAGGCGGTCGGGATCGGCGCGGCTTGCCGCGACCAGGGTCAGCAGGGTCGACAACGCCTGGGTGGATACCACCGCCACCAGCCAGCCGCCGTTGATGCTGCGCGTAAAGCCGGGCTTGAAGCGTGCGGTGATGGTGGCGGCGAAAAACAGGTAGATCAGTGCGAGCCACAACACCGCACCTGTCACCGCCAACGTTGCCGCCAGCGCGGGTAGCGGCAGCACCAGGACGCACTGGCTGCCCAGCACGCAGGTAGCTGCCGCCAGGGTGAGGAAACCGGCGCCGCGCGAGGGATCGGTGAAGTCAGCCACCATCTCGTGGCGGAAGCGCGCCAGCCGCAGCAGGCTCAATGCCAGCAGCCACGCGTAGGCCAGCAGATTGAGCGCGAACAATGCCAGGGCAAGCCTTGGCAGGCCGTGCTGGCCAGCATCCACCGATACGATGCCGGTGGCCATCACCAGCGCGAAGCAGCCCGGATCGAGGCGGCGCACGCGGATCAACAGGTTGTCGGCCAGTGCCATGCTTGCCTCCGGCGGATTCCGTGGCTCCCTGTGGCGATTATGCGAGCCGCCGATGTCGCCGCACGGTGACGCCCTGTGATTTTTTTCGCGTCCGTGCGAATCATGCTGGCAACAACGGGGATACGTGGACGGACATGGGCGGCACGGCAGACCAGCAACGCTTCGAGGCGCTATGGCGCGAGCACCGCGGCATCGTGCTCAAGGTGGCCGGCGTTTATGCGCGCGGTGCCGAAGAGCGGCTCGACCTGGTGCAGGAAATCGGGGCGCAGCTGTGGCGCGCCTTTGCCGGCTACGACGAGCGGCGCGCGAAGTTCAGCACATGGCTTTACCGCATCGCGTTGAACGTGGCGATTTCGCATCTGCGCCGTGCGGGCGGCGAATCCCGCCGCTTCGAGCCGCTGGAGGAAAGCCACCTGGACACCATCGCCGGCGAACCCGCCGCGGAGCCGGACGAGCGCGTCGAGGCGCTCTACACCTTCATCGGCGAACTCGACGCGCTCAATCGCGCGCTGATCCTGCTTTACCTGGAAGACCGGAACTACACCGAGATAGCAGAAGTGCTCGGCATCAGCGCCACCAACGTGGCTACCAAGATCAACCGCATCAAGCAGAAGCTGCGCGGCCAGATGACCGCTGCGACCACGACGGGAGCATGACCATGGAACTCGACGAAATGAAGCTGGCGTGGCAGACGCTGGGGCGGCAGTTGGAGCGACAGAATGCGTTGAGCGAGCAGCTGTTCCGCCAGGGGCAGGCCGATCGCCTGCGCCGCCATCTGCGCCCGCTGGTGTGGGGACAATCGCTGCAGATCGCCTTGGGCATCGTGCTGATGCTGTGGGGCATCAGCTTCTGGTCCACGCACGTGGGCCTGTGGCAGGCGATGGCCTGCGGCATCGCCATGCAGGCTTTCGGCACGCTGGCGCTGATCTTTCCGGCGCGCCTGCTGTCGATGCAGCAAGGCCTCGACTACGCCGCACCGGTGCTGGCCATCCAGCGCCGGCTGGCGCAGATGCGCGCATGGCGCGTGAAGGTGGAAGCGCCGGTGTTCGCCGTGCTGGGCAGCGTGATCTGGATTCCCGCGATGCTGATGCTGATCCAGTACAGCTGCGACCGTGCGGGTGTGCCCCGGTGGTGGGACAAGGCGCCGGGGCTGACGCTGTGGATGCTGCTCAGCGGCGCCGTTTCGCTGGGACTGGTCGCGCTGGCCTACGTGGTGCTGCGCAGGTTCGGCCGTCGCCGCTGGTTGGAGAACAATTTTGCGGGCAGCTCGATCATGAAGGTAGAGGCGGCGCTGGCGGAGATCGCCCGCTTCGAGCACGAATAGCGGCACATCGAAAAGACGGAAGGCGGGTGCTTCAACGCGCGCGTGGCTTCAACCGCACATAGAGCTGCTTGCGCACGCGTGCGACTACTTCGCCGGAGGCGGTGGTGATGTCGTTCTCGAACCAGCGCAGCACTTTCTCGCCACTGGCCGCGGCTTCGCGCAACTCGGCGAGCGTGGCGTCGTCCATGTGGAAATGCGCGTAGACATCCTCGCGCCCCGGCGCCACGAAATCGATGCTGCCGGCCTTGTCCCACACGTAATAGTCGGGACCGAGCCGGTGCATCGCCAGCAGCATCCAGAACGGATCCACCATCGCGAACAGGTTGCCGCCGAATTGGCTCTTGACGTAATTGCGGTTCCACGGCCGCAGCCGCAGCACGATCTTCGCCCGCGCGTAGTCTTCGCTGAGCGTCTGCACGCGGATGCTGTTGAACAGGAACGGCGGCCAGAGGTTCAGCAGCCGGCGGAAGGTGGATGCACGCATGGAGGCACGGAGCGTCGGAGGTGTTCCGTACTTTAGCGTATGGAATGAAAGGCGGCCAGCGGGGCCGCGGATTTCAGAACAGCAGCGAGGCCATGCGGCGGCGGTAGCGGCCCACCAGTTCGGCGTCGTCCAGTGTGGCGAAGGCCGCGATCAGGCGCTTCTTCGCCGCGCCGTCGTTCCAGTCGCGGGCCTTCTCGAGGACGGCGAGGAATTGTTCGAGACCGGCGGCCGGGTCGTTGCCCAGCAGCAGGCGCACGCCCAGCAGGTCGCGCGAGGTCCAGTCCGCGGGATCGGCCTGTACGCGCTGTTCCAGTTCGGCTTGTGCGGGAGCGTCTTTCAGCGCGCGGGCGAGTTCGAGCTGGTGACGCAGGCGCACGGCGCGCGCGTCGGTGGCGAGGTTGGCGGGCAGCGCGTCCAGTTCGGTGGCGGCAGCGTCGCTATGGCCGGCCTGGGCGAGCGCGGCGGCAAGTTCGAGCTTGAGCTCGGCGCGTTCGGGCTCGGCGGCGATGGCCTGCTGCAGGCGGTTGATCGCCGCTTCCGGCGTTTCGGCGGGGGCGGCGACTTCCTCGACCTCGTCCGCGTCGCCTTCGTGCGGTTGCACG
Source organism: Rhodanobacter sp. DHG33 (assembly GCF_014843005.1). Lineage (GTDB taxonomy): Bacteria > Pseudomonadota > Gammaproteobacteria > Xanthomonadales > Rhodanobacteraceae > Rhodanobacter_A. The sequence continues at coordinate 229,857 of NZ_JACYXM010000002.1, forward strand.
TGGCGGCCCAGGAATTCGCGCAACTCGCCCAGCGGCAGTGCGCCGGCGAAGCCGTCGGCGATCTGGCCGTCCTTCACCAGCACCACCGTCGGCACGCTGCGGATGCCGAACATCGCGGCGAGCTGCTGGTTCTTGTCCACGTCCACCTTGCCCAGGCGGAACGCGCCCTTGTATTCGGCGGCGAGCTGTTCCAGCAACGGGCCCAGCGTCTTGCACGGACCGCACCAGGTGGCCCAGAAATCCACCAGCACCGGAGTGTCCAGCGAGGCGTTGAGCACATCGGCCTCGAAGTTCTGTTCGGTGACGTCGAAGACGTGGGCGAGGTTGGCGTCGGTCACGGCGGGTTCCGGAGGAAGGGTGAAGCTAGTTGAAATGGAGTGCGCGCCCCAGCATATCAAGCCCATGCCGCATCGCCCGTGACACGATCGGATTTGCGAGAATCACCGGATGGCTCTGTCCCCGCCAGATACCTTTGACGCCGTCTCGACAGTGCATCCGCTGCTGATCTGCGAGCACTGCGACACCGTGCACCACCGTTGTCCGCTCGCCATGGGCGAGGTGGCCAGGTGCGCGCGTTGCGGTGCGGTGCTGGAGCGTTGCCGCGGCATGCGCGCGGGCACCATGCTGGCGATGCTCCTGACCGCATTGGTGGTGTTCGTGCAGGCCACGCTGTGGCCCATCGTGACGCTGGGCCTCAATGGCCAGCACGTGCACGCCACGCTGTGGAACGTCGTCCAGATCATGTGGAACGACCACTCGCAGGTGGTGGCGGTGCTGGTGGCTGCCACGCTGTTCGTGTTTCCGCTGATCAAGATCCTGACCCTCGGCTGGCTGCTGCTGTATGCGCGCAACGGGCGCCGCGCGCCAGGTTTCAGGCCGCTGATGGTAGGGCTGCACCATCTCGGGCCGTGGACGATGAGCGAGGTGTTCGTGCTGGGCGCGCTGGTGTCCATCGTCAAGGCGCACCTGTATTTCGACGTGATCCCCGATCCGGGCATCTATGCCTACGGCGTACTGATGCTGCTGATCACCCTGTTCGCGAGCATCGACCTCGATCGGCTGTGGGACGAGACGAGCGACGAGGACGCGGGAGCGGCGCCATGAGTGCGTTGCCGCGCGCCGACGAACTGGGCCTGATCGGTTGCCACGTCTGCGGCCAGGTCTGCAGCCTGGGAAGCGAGGATGCGGAGGCGCTGGCCTGTCCGCGCTGCGGTTCGGCGATGCACCGGCGCAAGCCGGCGGTCTATGCGCGCTGCTGGGCGCTGCTGATAGCCGCATTCCTGATGTATATCCCCGCCAACGTGTTGCCGATCATGCGCACGGCCAGCCTGGGCGACATCGACGACAACACCATCCTCAGCGGCGTGGTGGAGCTGTGGGTGAAGGGTTCGCCGGGGCTGGCGGTGATCGTGTTCTGCGCCAGCATCATGGTGCCGATGCTGAAATTCCTCGCACTCGGCACCTTGCTCATCAGCTGCCAGCGCGGCAGCAACTGGGCGCGGCGGCAGCGTGCGCAGCTGTACCGGCTGGTGGAGCTGATCGGCTACTGGTCCATGCTCGACGTGTTCGTGGTGGCCCTGCTCACCGCGCTGGTACGCTTCGGCTATTTCAGCCTGGTGGAGCCATTGCCGGGCGTGGTGTTTTTCGGCCTCACCGTGGTGCTGACCATGTTCGCCTCGATGTGTTTCGACCCCCGGCTGATCTGGGACGGCAAGGAAGATTCCGATGACTGACAAGCAAGCCGACAACCTGCCGCGCCCGGTGCTGCGCAAGCGGCGCAACAGCGCCTGGCTGATCTGGCTGGTGCCGGTGCTGGCGGCGATCGTGGGCATCTCGCTGGTGGTGAACGCGTGGCTGCAGGCCGGGCCAGGCATCACCATCAGCTTCCAGACCGCGCAGGGGCTGGCCGAAGGCAAGACGCCGGTGAAGTACAAGGACGTGGTGATCGGCATGGTGAGCAAGATCCGCCTCAGCGCCGATCGCAGCCACGTGCTGGTGAAGGTGAATTTGGAGAAGAGCGCCAGTTCGTTCGCCACCAGCGACACGCGCTACTGGGTGGTTCGCCCGCGCATCGGCCTGGGTGGCGTGTCCGGCGTGGACACGTTGTTCTCCGGCGCCTATATCGGCGCGGACACCGGCGATTCGCAGACCGAACAATACGACTTCAAGGGTCTGGAAACGCCGCCGGCCGTGACCCATGGCGAGCCCGGCAAGAGCTTCACCCTGCATGCCGACGACCTCGGCTCGCTGGATATCGGTTCGTCCGTCTATTTCCGCCGCATCCAGGTGGGGCGCGTGGTGTCCTATCAGTTGGACAAGGACGGCAAGGGCGTGACCTTCGCGGTATTCATCGACAGCCCCAACGACCGCTATGTGAACAGTTCCACCCGCTTCTGGAACGCCAGCGGCGTGGACGTCTCGCTAGGTGCGGACGGCCTCAAGCTCAACACGCAATCGCTGGCTACCGTGCTGGCCGGCGGCGTGGCCTTCCAGGACCCCACGGGGCCGCACGACACCACGCCCGTGGCCGACGGCACCAGCTTCCAGCTGTTCGCCGACCAGACCACCGCGATGGCGCCGCCGGATGGCCCGCCGAGCTACATCCGGATGCGCTTCGACCAGTCCCTGCGCGGACTGGCGGTGGGCGCGCCGGTGGAGTTCCTCGGCATGAACTTCGGCAAGGTGGTGTCGATCCGCATGGACTACGACGAGAAGGCCCACCGCTTCCCGTTCATCGTCGGCGCCGTGGTCTATCCCGAGCGGCTGGGCCAGGCGCACGACAAGCTCGTAGCGCTGGCGAAGCAGCGCGGCGACAACGCCGACCTGTCGCACATGGTCGGTACGCTGGTCGACCACGGCCTGCGCGCGCAGGCACGCACCGGCAACCTGCTCACCGGCCAGCTGTATATCGCGATGGACTTCCTGCCGAACGCGCCCAAGACGAACTACAACCCCGATGCGCGCCCGCTGGAAATCCCCACCGCCCCAGGCAGCTTCGACAAGCTGCAGGAGCAGATGGCCGACATCGTGGGCAAGCTGGACAAGATTCCGTTCGACCAGATCGGCAACCACCTCAACGATTCGCTGGCCAACCTCGACGCCACGCTCAAGCAGGTGAACGGCCAGACCCTGCCGTCGCTCAACGACACCCTGCACGACGCACGCAAGACGCTGGGCGCGGCCAACGACACGTTCTCCGCCGACTCGCCGCTGCAGAAGAATCTGGGCAACTCGATGCAGGAACTGCAGCGCACGATGCGTTCCTTGCGCGTGCTCACCGATTACCTCGGCGTGCATCCCGAGGCGTTGCTGCGCGGGCGACAGGCCGATCCCGCGCCGGCCGCACCGAAACAGCCGCCTGCCGCCCAACCGAACAGGAGCCAGCCATGAGTCGCCTGCGTGCATGGATATCGGGAGCCCTTGCGCTGGGCCTTGCGGGCTGCGCTTCCGCGCCGATGCATTACTACACGCTGACGGCGCAGGGTGCTCCTGCCGAACGCATCGCGCCCGTGCCGTATCCCTTCGAACTGTCGCCGGTGAACGTGCCGGCCCAGGTGGACGTGCCGCAGCTGGTGGTGCGCACGGGCGGCCAGGGCATGCAGCCGCTGGACGGCGAGCGCTGGATCGCGCCCTTGGGCGACGAGATCCGCGGCGCGCTCTCCGCCGACCTGGCCAAGGCGCTGGGTGTGGCGGACATGAGCGGGCTGCCCGGGAACGGCCAGCCGCGCCTGCGCATCACGCTCGATGTGCGCCGTTTTGAATCGGTGCCCGGCGACCATGCGTTGATCGAGGCGGCGTGGAGCCTGCACATGACCGGCACGTCCGGCGGGCAGGACGCGCTCTCCTGCGTCAGCGTGGCCCGCGAAACGGTGGGCGCGGGCTACGACGCGCTGGTGGCGGGCCATCAGCAGGCAGTGGCTTCGCTGGCCAACCGCATCGCCGGCGCCGCGCGTGCCTACGAAGCCGGCAACCGGCCGGCTTGCCCGGCCGATTGAGGCTGCTGAGGGCGGGGAACGGCGGCCATTCTGCTAATCTGCCCCGTTCTCCCGGCAGCCCGCCACAGACCCATGCAAGACACCCAAGAAGCCAGCAAGAACGAAATCGACTACCAGCCGCAGGCGGTGGAATCCGCCGCCCAGCAGTACTGGGGCGCGCAGCGCGCGTTCGAGGTGAAGGAAGACCCGGCCAAGCCGAAGTTCTACTGCCTCTCGATGCTGCCGTACCCCAGCGGCGCGCTGCACATGGGCCACGTGCGCAACTACACCATCGGCGACGTCATCAGCCGCTACCAGCGCATGCAGGGCAAGAACGTGCTGCAGCCGATGGGCTGGGACGCGTTCGGCCTACCCGCCGAAAACGCCGCGATCAAGAACAAGACCGCGCCGGCCAAGTGGACCTACGCCAACATCGAGCACATGCGCGGCCAGCTCCAGTCGCTGGGCTACGCGATCGACTGGAGCCGCGAGTTCGCCACCTGCCGCCCGGAGTACTACCGCTGGGAACAGCTGATGTTCACCCGGCTGATGAAGAAGGGCCTGGCCTACCGCAAGAACAGCGTGGTGAACTGGGACCCCGTCGACCAGACCGTGCTGGCCAACGAGCAGGTGCTGGACGGCCGCGGCTGGCGTTCCGGCGCCGTGGTAGAAAAGCGCGAGATCCCGCAGTGGTTCCTGCGCATCACCGACTACGCGCAGGAGCTGCTAAGCGGCCTGGACACGCTGCCCGGCTGGCCCGACGCGGTGAAGACCATGCAGCGCAACTGGATCGGCCGCAGCGAGGGTTTGGAGATCCATTTTGCGGTGGAAGGCGATGACACGCCGCTCACCGTCTTCACCACGCGTCCCGACACGCTGATGGGCGTCACCTTCGTCTCCATTGCGGGCGAACATCCGCTCGCGCTGAAGGCGGCGCAGCGCAACCCGCAGCTGGCTGCTTTCCTCGACGAACTGAAGCAGGGCGGCGTCTCCGAAGCCGAGCTGGAAACGCAGGAAAAGCGCGGCATGGCCACCGGCCTGTTCGCCATCCACCCCGTCACCGGCGACAAGCTGCCGGTATGGGTCGCCAACTTCGTGCTGATGGGCTACGGCACCGGTGCGGTGATGGCGGTGCCCGGCCACGACGCGCGCGATTTCGAGTTCGCTCACAAGTACGACCTGCCGATCAAACAGGTGATCGCCGCCGGCGACGAGGCCTACGACCCTGCCCACTGGCAGGAGTGGTACGGCGACAAGACGCGCGCCGACATGCGCGTGATCCACTCCGGCGCGCTGGACGGCAAGAACTACCGCGACGCCTTCGACCATCTCGCCGCCACACTCGAGATGGAGGGCAAGGGCCAGCGCCGCGTGAACTGGCGTCTGCGCGACTGGGGCGTCAGCCGCCAGCGCTACTGGGGTTGTCCGATCCCCGTCATCTACTGCCCGAAGTGCGAGGCGGTGCCGGTGCCGGAAGACAAGCTGCCGGTGGTGCTGCCCGAGGACGTGGCCTTCAGCGGCGTGCAGTCGCCGATCAAGGCCGATCCCGAGTGGCGCAAGACCACGTGCCCGCAATGCGGTGGCCCGGCCGAGCGCGAGACCGATACCTTCGACACCTTCATGGAGTCGAGCTGGTACTACGCGCGCTACACCTCGCCGGGCGCGAATGCGCAGGTGGACGACCGCGCCAACTACTGGTTGCCGGTGGACCAGTACATCGGCGGCATCGAGCACGCCATCCTGCACCTGCTCTACTTTCGCTTCTATCACAAGCTCATGCGCGACGCGGGCTTGGTGAAGTCGGACGAGCCCGCCAGCAACCTGCTGTGCCAGGGCATGGTGATCGCCGAGACTTTCTACCGCGACAACGCCGACGGTTCGAAGGACTGGATCAATCCCGCCGACGTGGAGATCCAGCGCGACGACAAGGCGCGCGTGGTCGGCGCGCTGCTCAAGGCCGACGGCCAGCCGGTGAAGATCGGCGGCACCGAGAAGATGTCCAAGTCCAAGAACAACGGCGTCGACCCGCAGGCCATGGTGGGCAAGTACGGTGCAGACACGGTACGCCTGTTCTCCATGTTTGCCGCGCCGCCGGAACAGTCCCTGGAATGGAACGAGGCCGGCGTGGAAGGCATGGCGCGCTTTCTGCGCCGTTTCTGGCGCGAGGTCACCACGCATGCGGCGCAGCCGGACCACCCAGTGGTCGACCCGGCGCAGCTCAACGGCGAGCAGAAAAACCTGCGCCGCCAGCTGCACGAGACCATCCAGAAAGTGAGCGACGACTTCGGCCGCCGCCACTCCTTCAACACCGCCATCGCCGCGCTGATGGAACTGCTCAACGCGGTGAACAAGTTCACCGACATGAGCGAACAGGGCCGCGCCGTGCGCCACGAGGCGCTGGAAACCATGGTGCTGCTGCTGAACCCGGTGGTGCCGCACGTCAGCCATCACCTGTGGCAGGTGCTAGGCCACGCCGAGACCGTGCTGGAAGACCAGTCCTGGCCGGGCGTGGACGAAGCCGCGCTGGTGCGCGACAGTCTTACCCTGGCGGTACAGGTCAACGGCAAGCTGCGCGGCACCATCGAGGTGCCCGCCAATGCCGGCAAGGAAGAGGCGGAAGCGCTGGCGCTGGCGCAACCGCACGTGGCCGCCTTCCTCAAGGAGCTCACCGTGCGCAAGGTGATCGTGGTGCCCGGCAAGATCGTCAACATCGTCGCAGGATGAAATCCATGAACCGCATGCTCCGTGTCGTGCCGCTGCTCGCCATCGCATTCGTGCTGAGCGCCTGCGGCTTCCACCTGCGCCGCAATGCCCCGCTGCCTGCATCGATCAGCCGGATGCACGTGGTCGTGTCCGGCAACGACGAGCTGCAGCGCAAGCTGACGCGCGCGCTGCAGAACGCCGACGTCACCGTCGAGGACAACGGCGGCGCCGGCATCGCCGAGCTGCGCGTGCCCGTGGCCACGTTCCAGACCCAGTCGCTGTCCCAGGGCGGCTACGTGCAGATCACCGAATACGCGGTGCGCATGCACACCGAACTCGATCTCGCCGATGGCGAGGGCAAGGTCGTGCTGCCGCACCAGAGCATCGATCTGCAGCACGAATACAGCTACGACTCCACCGACACCATCGGCAATGCCTCGCAGGTGACGCAGATCCAGGACAGCCTGGTCGACGACACGGTGCAGGCGGTCATGTTCCGGCTCGAGGCCATCGGCCGTCATGCGCAAGCCGCGCCGGCAGCAGCGTCCGCTCCCGGCAAACCCTGATGCCGCTCGCCCCCGCGCAATGGCAGAAGGCGCTGGCCGCCGATCAGCTGGCGCCGGTGTATCTGCTGGCGGGTGAGGAATTGCTGGTGCTGGAAGCCGCCGACGCGCTGCGCGCGCAGGCGAAAAGGCTCGGCTACACCGAGCGCGAAGTACTCGAGGTCACCCAGCATTTCGACTGGGATGATCTCGCGCGTGCCGCTGCAGGGATGTCGCTGTTCGCCACGCGCCGCCTGCTCGACCTGCGTCTGCCCACCGGTCGCCCGGGCGTGGATGGCGCCAAGGCGATCAACGAGTTCTGCGCCAATCCGCCGCCCGACGTCACCTTGCTGATCACCGCGATGGAGTGGAGCAGCAAGCACGACGGCGCATGGAGCAAGAAGCTGGACGCCAGCGGCACCATGGTGGTGTTCAACGCCCCCAGGCCCAACGAATGGCCGGCATGGATCGGTGCGCGGCTCGCCTCGCGCGGCCTCGGCGCCACGCCGGATGCCGCGGCGTTGCTGGCCGAGCGCATGGAGGGCAACCTGCTCGCCGCCGCGCAGGAAGTGGACAAGCTTGCCGTGCTCCGTGCCGGCGACAGCAGCCGCATCGATGCGGACGCGATGGAAAGCCTGGTGGCCGACAGCGCACGCTACGACGTGTTCAAGCTCGTCGACGCCGCGCTGGCGGGCGAGGGCGCGCGTGCGCTGCGCATTCTCGCCGGCCTGCGCGCGGAGGGCGACGAATTGATCGCCATGATGGGCTGGCTGGTGAACCAGTTGCAGCTTGCGCTGCGCCTGGCCAACGCGCCGGACCTCGCCGCGCAGGCGCGCGCCGAACGCCTGTGGCCGGCGCGGGAGCAGCTGTTCCGCAAGGCGCTGCGCCGCGCGCCGCGCGAACATTGGCTGGCCTGCCTGGCGCGGGCTTCGCGCATCGATCGCATCGCCAAGGGGCGAGAGCAGGGCGAAGCTTGGCGCGAGGCCGAGCGCCTGATCGCGGCGATGGCCGAGCCGCGGGTGGCGCGGGCGCTCGCATGATGGCCGCGCCGTCTGCCTTGCTCCCTCTCCACGCTGGGGTGAGCGGTGCGTGCTCGCGACAATCCTTCATGATCGCACTTCGGCTCGCACCAGTTGCAGCGGAGGTTGTGCGATGAGCATCCGCCCGCTTGCGATCTTCGGCGGCACCTTCGACCCCGTGCACATCGGCCATCTCACCGTCGCGTGGGAGGCCGCCGAGCTGCTGGATGCGGAGGTAAGGTTGATGCCGGCCAACGTGCCGCCGCACCGGTCGGCACCGTTGGCTTCCGCCGCGGAGCGGGTGGCGATGCTGCGCGCGGCGCTGGCCGGGCAGTCGCGGCTGGTGCTGGATGCGCGCGAGCTGGAGCGCGACGGACCTTCGTACACCATCGATACGTTGATCGAGCTACGCGCGGAGCAAGATGACCGCCCACTGGTGCTGTTGCTTGGCGCCGATGCGTTTGCGGGATTGCCGACGTGGCACTGTTGGCGCGAATTGTTCGACGTCGCACACATCGGCGTGCTGAGCCGGCCGGGTGTTCCGGCGGTGCTTTCCGACGAGTTGCTGCATGAGGTGCTGCCGCGCCGTAGCGATGATGTCGATGCTCTACGCCGTCAGCCGGCCGGCATGGTGATCGAGCTGACGGCCACGCCGCTGGAAATCTCCGCGACGCGCATCCGTGAGTTGCTTGCCGCTGGGCGCGATCCCCGTTACCTGCTGCCGACAGGTCTGTTCGACACCCCCGCATTGCTGGCGCCTTATCGCGACTAATCGTCCGTGGCTCGCTCATTGTTTTTGCATGCCGTGTGCATGCAAATAGTCGTGCAATCGCCGTGGATCTTGGTCTGGAGCGGCAAGCGCGACGTAGCCATCGGGGCGAATCAGGTAGAACCCATCGCGTTTGAAGCCAGCACGTTTCATGTCGGCGTTCCACGCGAATACATGGATCGAAAGCTGGTGCTCGGCACATGTCGCACCCAGGTCCGCGTGCAATGCACCGTAGACATGCACCTGCCACGCCAACGATTCGAGCGGGCCGAAATTGTCGTGCTGCACATTGTCCCGTGCCGCTGGGATGCGGACCCATGGCAAGCGATCGCCGCCGTGCACGGCACCGGCTTTGCCTGAACTCAGCATGCTGTGCCGATACTCGATGCCGATTTGCGACATCGTGCGGAACAGAAATCGCCGCATTGACGACCATCGGAACAACAGGGGTGCAATCACTGGAATCAGTTGCGTGCGGACAAGCCGTGCGAGCCGGCCTTCGCTGGTGGCCAGGGTAAAGCCACGATCCGTCGTGGCAACCAGTCGACGGGCAAACCTGATTCGTTCAACCTCGTAGGTGCCGAGTAGGCTCTCGGTGGCGTGATGGTTCAACACGGCGGCAAGTTTCCATGCCAGGTTCACCGCATCGCCGATGCCGGTATTCATGCCCTGGCCGCCGGCCGGACTGTGGATATGCGCGGCGTCGCCCAGCAGAAACACGCGCCCCTGCCGGAAGGACGGTGCCACCCGGTGATGCACGCGGTAGGTCGAGAACCAGTTCACCTTCACGACCTCGAGTCCGAGATGTGCGATTGCTCGTGGACTGATGTCGTCGAACGTCAGTTCGCCGTTTTCATCGGCGGGTTCGCGCACGGTGCCGACCAGGCGTACGCAGCCCTGTTCCTTGAGCGGGAAGACCGCGAGAAAGTCGGCGTCGTCGAGATCGATATGCAGCTCATGGTCGGTGGTCGGGCCATGGGCTTGTATGTCAGCGACGTAAAACCGCTGTGTGTAAGTTCCCCCGGGAAAGCTGAGCCCCAACCCATTCCTGACCGCCGAGCGCGCGCCGTCGCAGCCGGCAAGATAGGCCGCATGGCAGGTTGCCTCCGCGCCATCGGGCAGCCTGAGCGTGGCGCGTACGCCGTCATGCGACTGATCGAATGCGAGCAGCTCGGTCTGACGCTCCACCGTCACTCCCAGCGCCTCCAGCCGTTCGATCAGCAGTCGTTCGTGGGCGTCCTGCGGAAAGACCAGTCCGAACGGAAACGGGCTCAGGCCGTTGCCGATCTGTCCGAAAGGCACCCGTGCGGCCTTGCTGCTTCTGACCCACAGATTGACGCCGGCAATCTGGACGCCGCGGCTGACAACCGCATCGGCCAGGTCGATCTGCCGGTAAAACTCCAGCGTGCGCGATTGCACCGCCAAGGCGCGCGAGGTGCTTCCTGCTTCGGCGGTCCTGTCGATGATCCGTACGGCAATGCCGAGCCGGGTCAGCCACAGCGCCAGCACGAGGCCGGTGGGGCCGGCGCCGGCGATCAGCACCGGGGTGTCATGGGCATCGGATCGTGCAGCTTGCATGGCGCAGGCCTGGTCGATGATCGCGAGATATCGAGCATGCCATAGCGAACCGCAGCGAGCGACCGGCACCGGGCACGCGTCTATCCGCCCAGCCGACGGCGTGCGTCAGCTCATGCCGCCCTCGGGATAAACCGCAGCGCCACCGAATTCATGCAATAGCGCAAACCGGTCGGCGGTGGGCCGTCATCGAATACGTGGCCCAGGTGGCTGTTGCAGCCGGCGCAGCTGACGGCAGTGCGCTCCATGCCCAGGCTGTCGTCGCGGATTTCGATCACGTTGCGCTTCGCGATGGGGCGCCAGAAGCTGGGCCAACCGGTGCCGGAGTCGAATTCGGTGGCGGCGTCGTAGAGCGCGGTGGCGCAGGCGACGCAGCGGAAGAGGCCGTGCGGTGCGGGGCGTTCGTGTTGGCCGCTGAAGGCGCGCTCGGTGCCGTCGCGACGCATGACCTCGAAGGCCAGCGGCGACAGGCGCGATTGCCACTGCGCATCGGTGAGCACCAGCCGCTGCACGTGGCAGGTGCCGAGGTCGCGGCCGTTGTCGGCGAAGCACTCCAGCAGTACGTCGCCCGCCTCGGTATGGGCCGGCGCCGACCGATCTCCGGCGACACCGGCGGCGAACAGGCTAGGCAGGGCGAAGCTGCCGCCGACGGCGAGCAGGGTGCCGCCGCCCAGCGCGGCACGCAGGAAACGGCGGCGATCCATCGCGGTGGTTTCGTCGGTGCGGGACATGACGGCCTCCGATGACGCGAATGCGGATGGAAGATCCCGATAGGAGTGCACTTCGTGTGCGAATGCTCTCAGCCACGACGAGCGAAGCCATCGCGCGCGGGGTGCGCTCCTATCGGGGGTGGCTCAGCCGAAGGTGAACGCGTAAGCGCGCACGCCGGGATCGAGGAAGGTGATGGTGAACGTGCGCTCGCCGTTGCCGTGGGCCTGCCGCACCAGCTGATACAGGCGCTGCGCGGTGACGGTGCCGTTGCCCTGCGCATCGGTGTCCATGCCGTGGTCGGCGCCGGGCGACTGGCCGTCCAGCGTGATGCGGAAACGCACCGGCCTGCCGTCCTTGCCCGGGCCGAGCACGAGGTGCAGGTCGCGGCCGCGGAAGCGGTAGGTGATGGAACCGCCCGCCGTGTCCAGCGCAGCGTCCTGCGGCTGCACGATCCAGCGGCCGGCGAGCGCCCACTGGTTGCTGGCGAGTTGTGCAGGTGCGTGGTAGTCGAAGGCTTCGTCGTGGGCGACCTGGCCGCTGGCGAAACCTTCGGCGCGCGCATAACCCACGTAGGTTTCCGACGAGCGGTCGTCGTCGTTCGAGATCGCCGCCTCCGCGCCTTTCGCGCCGGGCTGCACGTAGCCGCCGGGCAGGTTGGCGTTGCCGGCCTCGGCCAGCAGCTGGCGGATCACGTCCTCGTCTTCGGCGTAGCCGCCTTCGCCGAAGCTGTGGTGGCGGATGCGTCCCTGCGTGTCGATGAAGTATTCCGCCGGCCAGTACTGGTTGTTGAAACCCTGCCAGATCGCGTAATCGGAATCGAGCGCCACCGGGTAGCGCACGCCCAGCCGCTGCACGGCGGCCTGCACATTGGCCTGGTCCTTCTCGAAGGCGAACTCGGGCGAATGCACGCCGATCACCACCAGGCCGTGGTCCTTGTACTTGTCGTACCAGGCTTCCACGTAGGGCAGCGAGCGCAGGCAGTTGATGCAGGAGTAGGTCCAGAAATCCACCAACACCACCTTGCCGTGCAGCGCGGCAGACGTGAGCGGCTTGCTGTTGATCCAGCCGGTGGCGCCGGAGAGCGAGGGCAGGGTGCCTTCCACCGGCAACGCCTCGCCCGGTTTCGGCGCGGGCGAAGCCTCGGCGGTGGGCATCGGCTGCACGGCATTGATCAATTTCTGTTCGAGGCCGTTGGTGCTGGCCAGCGAGACACGCGTGAGCAGGCCCGTGTCCACGCCCATCGCGATGGCGGCCACGCCGGCCAGCACCAGCGCGCCCAGCGCGCAGCGCAGCCACTGGCCCGCGCCCAGCGAACGCTTCATCAGCGCGAACACCCGGCCGCCCACGGCCAAGGCCAGCGCCAGCGAGGTGGCGGCGCCCAGCGCGTAGGTGAGCAGCAGCAGGGTGGTGGTGACGCTGGCGCCCTTGAGCGCCGCGCCGGTCAGCAGCAGGCCGAGGATGGGCCCCGCGCACGGTGCCCACAGCAAGCCGGTGGCGATGCCCAGGCCCACGGCGCCCCAGATCGACCCGTCGCCGTCGGAACGTTGCGAGAGCCGGTTGCCCAGTGCCACGAACGGCCGTGTCAGCCACTCCGCAACGTGCGCGGAAAGCAGGGTGAGCCCGAGCAGGGCCAGCACCACCAGCGCCACGGCGCGGCCGTACTGGTTCGCGTGCACCGCCCAGCCGCCGCCCACCGCGGCCAGCGTGGCGACCAGCGCGAAGGTGAGCGCCATGCCGACCAGCATCGGCAGGCCGCTTTTCAGGAACGGTCGGTCGGCGCGCGCGAACACGAACGGCAGCACCGGCAGGATGCAGGGGCTGAGGATGGTCAGCGCACCGCCGAGGTAGGCAAGGATCAGCAGGAGCATGGCGATCGTCCGGTGGGTGTGTGCTGGTGATTCGCTGCCACGCCGCGGATGGTTACATCACCCGCGCAAGGTAACCGTGATGCCGGCGGCGGCGAATCGCTCCATGCAACCGCGAGGCACGGAGATCCGCACTTGACCGCAGACGGCAGCTTGGTATGGGATGGCGGCCTTGTCCTGCTACCGGATGACCGCGCCCCCGTGTCTGCCGAACCCGCCAACGCCAGCGAGCCGGCCGAGCGCAAGCGCGCCGCATGGATGGCGGCCGCGCAGGCGGGCGATCGCCGGGCCTACGAGCGCGTGCTGGCCGATTCGGTGGCGCTGATCCGCGCAGTGGCGCGCCGGCAGGGCGTGGGTACGGACGCGCTGGACGACGTGGTGCAGGAGACCCTGCTCACCGTGCATCGCGTGCGCCACACCTACGATCCGGCGCGCTCCTACGATGCCTGGCTCAGCGCCATTGCCGGACGCCGCGCCATCGACGCGCTGCGCAGCCACGGCCGGCGCGACCGGCGCGAGCTGCACGACGACATCGCGCTGGACCAGCACCCCGACCGCGACGACGCGAGCATGGATGCCGAACGCCGCCAGCAGGCGCGGCGCTTGCGCGAAGCCATCGCGCAACTGCCGCCCGGCCAGCGCGAAGCGGTGGAGCAGCTCGGCCTGCGCGAGCAGTCGCTGGCCGAGGCCGCCGCGCGCACCGGCCGCAACGCCGGCGCGCTGAAAGTGAACCTGCACCGCGCCTTGAAGGCCCTGCGCGGCCGCATGCATGGAGATTCCTGAGCATCATGCCCAAGCCACGCCACCACGCTCTGATCGACGTACTCGGTGCCGAACTGGTGCCGGTGCGGCGCCTGCTGCCGCCGTGGTTGCGCACGCTGGGCTGGCTGGCGCTGGTGGCGGTCTTCGCCGCGCTGCTGTTCGTGCATTACGGCGACCGGCCCATGCTGCGCCGCTGGGCCGGTGCGCCGGATCTGGCCTGGGCTGCGCTGGGCGCGGTGCTCACCGCGATCACGGCCGCATGGGCCGCGTTCGCGCTGGCCGTGCCTGGGCGCGCCAGCCTGTGGGCGTGGCTGCCGTTGCCGCCCGCGCTGCTGTGGATTGGCGCCAGCGGACTCGGTTGCCTGCGCACTTGGCTGGCGCCGGATACCAGCATCGCCACGCTGCACCAGTCGGCCGATTGCCTGGTCTTCATCATCAGTTTCTCGATCCCGCTGTCGGTGTTGCTGGTTTGGCTGCTGCGCCGCGCCTGCCCGCTGCGCCCGGTGCTCACCGCATTGCTGGTCGGCCTGGCCAGCGCCGCCGCCTCGGCCTGCCTGCTGGAGATCTGCCACTCCTACGACGCAGCCGCCACCGACCTGCTCACGCATGCGCTGGCAGTGCTCATCGTGGTGGTGGCGAATGCGGCGATGGGCGGGCGGCTGCTGTCGAGGTAACCGCCCGCATCTGTGCGGCGAAGGAAAGGGTGGAGGCGGTACGGCCGCTTCCTTCCCTTTGCCCACCCAAGGACACACCCATGAACGCACGCACGCTTGCCGTTCTCGCGCTTTCCGCTTCCATCGGCGCTTTCGCCTTCGCTCCCGTCCACGCGCAGGATGCGATGGCCGCTTCGTCCAGCAGCGCCATGCCGCACAAGGCCATGCAGCCCATGGATTCCATGCACAAGGACGGCGCGGCGATGAAGCCGGGCGCGATGAAAATGAAGAAAGGCGACGCGATGAAGATGAAGAAAGACGATGCGATGAAGATGAAGAAAGACGATGCGATGAAGAGCGATGCGGGCGGCGCGATGAGTGGCGGCTGATCTGAAGGCGGCATGGCGGGCTGCATTGCCTGCCATGTCGCGCTCGCCGCGTACTTGCGCGGCCCGTCCTGCAAAGAGCACATCGGTTGCGTGCCTGCATGCGGCGCCCCGCATGCGCGGCGTCCAGCGGTCGCGTGCTGTCACACCGCGTTGCTGCGCGACGGCGGATAATGGACGGATCATCCGTCACCGGCGACGCGCATGGCCTCCTTCGTACAGCAGATCGGCATCGAGCATCCCCTGATCCAGGCGCCGATGGCCGGCGCCAGCACGCCGGAGCTGGCCGCTGCGGTGTCGATCGCCGGCGGCCTGGGATCGCTGGGCGTGGGCTATGCCGAACCGCAGGCCATCCTCGATCAGGCTGCGCGCGTCCGGGCGCTGACGGATCGCCCGTTCGCGCTCAACCTGTTCGTGTTGCCCGACGATGTCGAACCGGACATGGCGGCCGTGGAGCGCGCCCGCCAACGGCTCGATGCGCTGATGGAGCGCGAGGGGCTGGACGTGCGCACCACCTTGCCGGTGCGCTGGGCGCCGCGCTTCTCCGACCAGTTCGCCGCACTGTGCGAAGCCCGGCCGGCGGTGGCCAGCTTCGCCTTCGACCTGCCGACGCAGGCACAGATGCAGGAACTGAAGCGCCGCGAGATCTACGTGATCGGCACCGCCACCACGGCAGCGGAGGCGCGCGCCTGGGCCGAGCGCGGCGCCGACGCGGTATGCGTGCAGGGTGCCGAGGCGGGCGGTCATCGCGGCGGGTTTTTACATGCGGGCGAGACACCGCTGATCGGCCTGTTCGCGCTGATACCGCTGGCGGTGCATGCCGTCGCGGACTGCGGCAGGGACGTGCCGGTGATTGCCGCCGGCGGCATCATGGATGGCGCCGGCATGCTTGCCGCCGAAGCGCTCGGCGCGGCGGCCAGCCAGCTCGGCACGGCCTTTCTCGCCTGTCCGGAATCCGCCGCGGCGGAAGCGTGGAAGCGCGACCTGGCAACCGCGGAAGACCACCGCGTCGCCACCATCCGCAGCTTCTCCGGCCGCGACGCGCGCGGGCTGCGCAACCGCTACGTGGAGGCGATGGAGGGCATGGCAGGCGAGCTGCCGGCCTATCCCGTGCTCAACGCGCTCACCGCGCCTCTGCGCCGCGCGGCGGCGGCAGCCGGTCGCGCCGACCTGGTTTCCGAGTGGTGCGGCCAGGCCGCCGCGCGGGTGCGCCCGCAGCCTGCCACCGAACTGATGGCGCGGCTGATGCACGAATACCGACTGGCGCGGCGGGCGTTGGCGCCGCATTGACGTCGGTGCAGGCAGCGGGCGTTATACTGCTGCTGCGCCGCACCGGCGCGCGATTCCGCACCGAGGCACCCCCTCTTGAGCACTAGCCGCAAGACCAAGGCCGATTCCACGGCCGAACTGCGCAAGACCGTCATCGCCGCACTGGAAGAACTGAAGGCCAAGGATGTCCGCGAAATCGACGTACGCGGCAAGACCTCCATCGCCGACCTGCTGGTGATCGCCTCCGGCACCTCCGCGCGCCACGTCAAATCCATCGCCGACGAAGTGGTGAAGTTCGCCAAGAAAGCGGGCGTGATGCCGCTTGGCGTGGAAGGCGAGCAGGAAGCCGAATGGGTGCTGGTGGACCTGGGCGACGTGATCGTCCACGTGATGCTGCCGCGCATCCGCGAGTTCTACGGTCTGGAGCGGCTGTGGACGGTGGGCGACCGCGAGCCGGAAAACGACGCCGCGAGCGTCGGGTGAGCAAGCCGCTTTCTTCCGCTCCTTTGCGGGGAAGGCACCTGTTTTCGCTCTCTGCCCGCCAGGGAGAGAGCCGGAGTGAGAGGGCAAGCCCGCGGCCGCCCGGCAATGAAGCGGAAAGACGCGTCGTTGCGCGCCTCCGCAAGCCTAGACTCCTCACCTCAATCCTCTCCCCGGCGGGGAGAGGAGGTGAACGCAGGCGCGGTGCGCCGGCTTTTATTCTTGGACGGCAGTGATGCGCGTGCGCATCATCGCCGTCGGCGAGCGCATGCCCGCCTGGGTGGCGGAAGGCTTCGCCGAATACCGCAAGCGCCTCTCGCACGAATTGCCGCTTGAACTGATCGAACTGAAACCCGGCACGCGCGGCAAGGGCCGCGACGATGCGAAGGCGATGCTGGACGAAGGCGCCGCGATCCTCGCCGCGCTGACGCGCGACACTCACGTCGTGGCGCTGGATGGCCGCGGCAAGCCATGGTCCAGCGAGGAGCTGGCCGGGCAGCTCGCGACCTGGCGCATGGCCGGACGCGACCTGGCCTTCCTGATCGGCGGCCCCGACGGCCACGCGCCCGCGGTGCTGGAACGCGCCGATCAGCGCTGGTCGCTGGGGCCGCTTACTTTGCCGCACATGCTGGTGCGGCTTGTACTGGCCGAGCAGCTGTATCGCGCCACGACCATCGTGGCCGGTCACCCCTATCACCGGGCCTAGCCCACCCATGTCGTTGCCGCTGCTTGGCTGGCTGTTCGCGTTCGGGGCGGTGCTGCACAACGCGAAAGAAGCGTGGCTGCTTTGGTCGGGCAACCGGTGCCCGGCCGCATGGCGCAGGCGCCCCATCCGGGACGGCATCGGTTAGGCTGGATCGTCGTTATCGCTGCGAAGCTGCCATGACCCTCCTTGTCCGCCCGGCCACCCTTCACGACCTCGATGCACTGGTGCCGCTGTTCGACGGCTACCGGCAGTTCTACGGCAAGAGCGCCGATGAAGACGGCGCGCGCGAATTTCTGATCGCGCGCCTGCGCCTCAACGAATCGCTGATCCTGCTGGCGCGCGATGAACACGGCGCGGCGCTAGGCTTCACCCAGCTCTACCCGCTCTTTTCCTCGGTGCGCATGGTGCGCACGTGGCTGCTCAATGACCTGTTTGTGGCGGCGCATGCGCGCCGGCAAGGCGTGGCGAAGGCGCTGCTCGAAGCGGCGGTGGCGCATGCGAAGAAGCTGGGCGCAGCCAGCCTGACGCTCTCCACCGCGCACGACAACCTGCCGGCGCAGGCGCTGTACGAGTCGCTGGGCTGGCAGCGCGACCTGCAGTTCCGCGAATACAGCCTCACGCTTTGAAGGATCGCCGCATGCTCCATCTCGCCTCGCAGTCGCCGCGCCGACGCGAATTGCTGGCGCAGCTCGGCGTCGATTTCCACGTGGTCGACGTGGACGTGCCCGAACTGCGCGCGGCGCAGGAGTCGCCGCGCGAATACGTGAACCGAGTGGCCCGCGACAAGGCGCGCGCCGGGCTTGCCGCGCTCGCCGGTAGCGCCGGTGCCACGGTGCTGGGCGCGGATACCGAGGTGGTGCTGGACGACGAAGTGTTCGGCAAGCCGCGCGATGCGCACGATGCCGCGGCGATGCTGCGCCGCCTCTCGGGCTGCACGCATGCGGTGATCTCGGCGGTATGGCTGGTCGACGCGCGGGGCGAGCGCAGCGCCTGCAGCGTGTCGCGCGTGCGTTTCGCGGAGCTCGACGAGGCCGCGATCGAAGCCTATGTCGCCACGGGCGAGTCCTTCGGCAAGGCGGGTGCGTATGCCATCCAGGGGCGCGGCGCGACGCTGGTGGAGCACCTGGAAGGCAGCTATTCGGGCGTGATGGGCCTGCCGCTGTTCGAGACGGCGCAACTGCTGCGCGAGGCGGCGCTCTACACCGGGTGATGCAGCGACGCGAACAGCGCCGCCATCGCCAGCAGGTTGTTGCAGCCGTGCGCGATGACCGCGGGCCACAGCGAGCCTGAGCGCAGCCGCAGCCACGCCAGCGCCGCGCCCAGCAGGGCGAGGTTGGGCAGGGCGTACCACAGCCAGTGCAGGTCGGGCAGGTGCACCAGCGCGAACAGCGCGGCACTGGCCCATATGGCCCAGCCAACGCGCAGCCGACGCAGCAGGGCGGAGAGCAGCGCTCCGCGGAACAGCAGTTCTTCCACCGCCGGACCGATGCTGATCACGGCCAGCGTGAGCGCGCCGCGGAAGAGGAACCCGGCGTCGCCGCCCAGCTCCTTCACGTCCTGCGGCACGGCGTGGCCGTGCGCAAGCAGTTCGGTGAGCTTGCCGCCGACCAGCGGCATCATCAGCCCCACCGCCACGGCGATGGCGCACCAGGCTGCGGACGAGGGAACGGCGAAACCGAAGCCCGGCGGCTGCGCCTGCGGCCACAGCCGCGGCCAGAGCCGGTGCGCCAGCCACAGCGTGACGGCGGCCGCGCCGACCAGCACGAGCACCACCAGCACGCATTTGGCGTTTGCGTCCACCATGGCCAGCTGGACGTCGTTCGTCGCGGCGCCGGGATGCGCGATGCCGTAGACGAAGCCCAGCAGCAGGCTCACGAGGATGCCGAAAGCCACCTGCAGCGCGAAATACAGCACGATCATGCCGAGCGCCTGGGCAATGCCCGGCGCATGGGGTGAGGGTGAAGCAGCGTAGGTCGGCGGTAATCCGGGCGGCAGGCTGTGGCGTGGTGCATCCATTGAGCGAAGAACCCTAGCGCCTGGCTGGCAAAACGCCGGTGCGCGCGGCGCCGCGCTCCGAAGCCGCATCTTCGCGGCTGCATGCGGGTGTTGGCAATGCGCCGTACGGCATGGCTCAGCTTGATATAGTCGCAGGCACCGACCGCACGATATTGCTGCCGCGCCCCCATGTTCGCATTCGACTGGCTGACCGATCCCGCCGCCTGGGCCGGCCTCCTCACCCTGGTGGTGCTGGAGATCGTGCTGGGCATCGACAACCTGGTGTTTGTCGCGATCCTTTCCGACAAGCTGCCGCCGCCGCGGCGCGACCGCGCCCGGCTGCTGGGCCTGGGCGTCGCGCTGGTGATGCGGCTGCTGCTGCTGGCCGCGATGTCGTGGCTGGTGCAGCTCACTACGCCCATCGTCGTGTGGCACGGCATATCGTTGTCGTGGCGCGACATCATCCTGCTCGCGGGCGGCGCCTTCCTGTTGTTCAAGGCCACGCTGGAGCTGCACGAGCGGCTGGAGGGCGGCGACGAACACGGCCCGGGGAACCGCGCGCAGGCGCGCTTCTGGCTGGTGGTGGCGCAGATCGTGGTGCTGGACCTGGTGTTTTCGCTGGACTCGGTGATCACCGCGGTGGGCATGGCGAACCACCTCTCGGTGATGATGATCGCCGTGGTGATCGCCGTGCTGCTGATGATAGGCGCCAGCAAGCCGCTGACCGCGTTCATCAACGCGCGGCCCACGGTGGTGATCCTGTGCCTGTCGTTCCTGCTGATGATCGGCTTCAGCCTGGTCGCCGAAGGCCTGGGCTTCCACATCCCGAAGGGCTATCTGTACGCCGCGATCGGCTTCTCGATCCTGATCGAGGCGTTCAACCAGACCATGCGCCGCAACCGCCAGCGCAGTCTGCTCGCCAGCGCACACACGCTGCGCGAACGCACATCGCAGGCGGTGCTACGGCTGCTCGGCACCGGCGGCGCGGAAGAGGAGGCGGCCCCTGCGACGACGGCGGAGAACGGCGGCGCGGTGTTCGGCCAGGACGAACTGGCGATGGTGCAGGGCGTACTCGATCTCGCCCATCGCCCGGTGCGCTCCATCATGACCCCGCGCCCGGAGATCAGCTGGATCGACCCGCGCGAGGACGCCGCCAAGCTGCGCGCCGAAGTCGCCGCCTGCGGCCATCACTGGGTGCCGCTGGCCGGCGACGATCTCGACCAATTGATCGGCATAGCGACCTCGCACGACCTGCTGGCCAGCCTGCTCGAACATGGCCGCATCGACACCGACCGCGTGGTGCGCAAGCCGATGACGGTGCTGGAATCGTTGAGCGTGCTGCGCCTGATCGACGCATTCCGCCGCTCGCCGTTGCAGGTGGCGCTGGTGGTGGACGAATACGGCAGCGTGCTCGGGCTGGTCACGCCGGCCGACGTGCTGGCGAGCATCGCCGGCGATTTTCCCGATGCCGAGGGCGGCGATCCCGCAGCCATCCGCGAAAGCGACGGTGCCTGGCTGCTCGACGCCAGCCTCGACCTGCGCCGGGTGGAACAGCTGCTCGGCCATCGTCTGGGCAGCGACGACGGTTTCGCCAGCCTTGCCGGCTATGCGCTGCAGCAGCTGGGCCGTTTGCCGGCGGCCGGCGAGCGCTTCACCAGCGAGGGCCTGTGGTTCGAGGTGGTGGCGATGGATGGGGCCCGCATCGAGAAGTTGCGGGTCGGGGCCGCCTAGTGGCCTGTTCGGAGTTTGCGATCCCCTGCGAATGGTGAGGTATCGCAAGCGGCAGAACGGCTCCGATCGCCTGCCGGCAACCAGGCGCTTTTGGCGTTCTTCGGTGGCCTGCTGCCGTCGAAGCGCACGGCATCAGCTCAGCAGCAGGGCGCGGACCAGGCCCACCAGCGCCATCAGCAGCACGGCTCCCCAGCCCAGCATGCCCAGCACGAAGCCCCCGCCGCGGCGCGCGGCATCCTGCAGGTAGGCCACCGCGTACCAGGCGCGGCCGACGAACCACACCAGTCCCGCCACGCCGGCCCAGCCGCCGTAGCCGTAATGCACGGCCACCCACAGCGTGGGCAGGAACAGCAGCACGGCTTCCAGCGTGTTCATCTGCACCCGGTAGGCGCGTTCGAAGTCAGGGTGGCCGGTGACGGCCGGCGCCTTGATGCCGTATTTGCCGCGGGCGCTGCCCACCGCGAACATCGTGCCGAACTGCAGCAGCACGGCAAGCAGGACAACCAGGGCGGGCAGTTGCTGGAGCATGGCGCGTCTCGTCGGGAAAGGTGCGCCAATGTAGCGGTTTGGCGCAACGGCTGGCGAGGCGCTATCGTCGCTCCGTCATCGGCAAAGGGAGAGAGGACATGGATTGGCAGAAGGGCGAGAACAGCGACAACGTCGAGGAAGGCAGCGGTGGCGGTGGCGGCGGCGGTTTCCAGCCGGGCGGGGTCCACCTCGGCATCGGCGGCATCCTGATCCTCGTCGTGCTCAGCCTGATCTTCAAGCGCGACCTGGTGACGCCGTTCCTGGGCGGCACCGATGCCGGAGTGCAGCAGACCAGCGGGCAGGCGCAGCCCACGCAGCCCACGCAGGCCGTCAACTGCCAGAACGCCACCGACGAACAGGTGTCGTTCGCGTGCCACATCATGGGTTCCACCGAGAAAACCTGGAGCGACTATTTCGCCGCGATGGGCAAGACCTACGTCGACCCCAAGCTGCATCTGTTCACCGGCGAGGTGGCGACGGCCTGCGGCGCAGCTTCCACCGCGGTGGGGCCGTTCTACTGCCCGGGCGACAAGAAGGTCTACCTCGACCTCGGCTTCTTCCAGGAACTGCAGGACCGCTTCCATGCCTCCGGCGATTTCGCGCGCGCCTACGTGATCGCGCATGAAGTCGGCCACCACGTGCAGGACCTGCTCGGCGTCTTCGACAAGGTGCAGCAGCTGCAGCAGCAGGGTTATCCGATGGACGGCGCCAATGGCCTCTCGGTGCGGCAGGAGCTGCAGGCCGATTGTTTCGCCGGCGTGTGGGCCAACCGCACGCAGCAACGGCTCGACTGGCTGAAGCCAGGCGACGTGGAGTCCGCGCTCAATGCGGCCAGCGCGGTAGGCGACGACACGCTGCAGAAGGAAACCCAAGGCCGGGTGATGCCCGACACCTTCACCCACGGCACGTCGGCGCAGCGCGTGAAATGGTTCAAGGCCGGCATGGACAGCGGCGACATCAACAGCTGCAACACGTTCGCCGGCGACCCCTG
Organism: Rhodanobacter sp. DHG33; assembly: GCF_014843005.1. GTDB lineage: Bacteria > Pseudomonadota > Gammaproteobacteria > Xanthomonadales > Rhodanobacteraceae > Rhodanobacter_A. The sequence continues at coordinate 252,516 of NZ_JACYXM010000002.1, forward strand.
ATGGCGCTCCCGCGGGGCGCAGCCGCGCCCCGCGGACCCGCACCCGTCATAATCCGCGGCATGACCCACCCCTGCCTTACCTGCGGCGCCTGCTGCGCCTATTTCCGCATCGCCTTTCACTGGGCCGAGACCGATCCGGCGCTGGGCGGCACCGTGCCCGCCGAGCTCACCGAGCAGCTCGATCCGCATCGCGTGGTGATGCGCGGCACACAGTCGAAGACGCCGCGCTGCGTGGCGCTGGTGGGCGAGATCGGCGTGGCCGCGCACTGCGGCATCCATCCGATCAAGCCTTCGGTGTGCCGCGAAGTAGAGCCGTCGTGGGAATTCGGCCGGCACAGCCTGCAGTGCGACAAGGGCCGCATCGCGCATGGCCTGGTGCCACTGACGCCGGCGGACTGGATCGAAGCCGCGGACTCGGGCCAGCCCTCGTCGCCGAAAGACGCCTAGCGCAGCTCGCCGCTGCCTGGAGCCTGACGCAGATCCTGCGCGAACTCCCGCAGGGCGACGGGATCGACGTCGGAGACCGCGGCGTAGTGCATGCCGTCCTCGGTCCAGCGCAACACGGTGTAGCCGTGCTGTTGCGATTCATGCGGGTCGGCACTGGCGGCAGGCGTGGTGGCCGGCCACTCGTATACGCTGATCAGGTGCAGATGCCGGCGATACACCAGCGCGGCGACGCTGCGCCCGTCCAGCGCATCGAGGCGGCCACCCACCAGTGGAAATCCTGCATTGGCCAGATCCACCACGCGCGGCGCGAAGTCCAGCTTGCCGTCGAACCACGGCTTCACCGTGTGCTGGTCGGTCGACACCACGTCCATGAGGTGTTGCGGCTGCAGCGCGCGCAGGTGGCTGGAGACCACTTCGTCGACCAGCGCATCGCCGGCCACGCCGTGCTGCTGCAGGGCGTAGAACAGCGGCGTGGCCAGCAGCAGCGCACCGGCGAAACCCGCCGCCATCGCCCATGCGAGCGGCGCCCGCCGCGGGCGTGCGGTGGGTGGGCGGGCATCGGCGGCGGTGTGCTGCGGCGTCCAGCGTTCGCGCAGTGCCGCCGGCGCGTGCCGGTACAGTTCCGGCTGCGCCAGCGCCCGGCGCAACCGTTCGTGTTCGCGCACGCGTTCGCTGCAGGCGGCGCAGCCCTGCAGGTGGTCGGCTATGGCGGCGCTCTGCGCGGCATCGAGCTCGTCGTCGATATAGGCGTGCAGCAGCAGTCGGGCGTCAGCGCAGATCATGGCGCCTCCCCGGATTGACCGGACAATTCGAGTTTCAGCCGCTCGCGGGCGCGGGCGAGCCGGGACATCACGGTGCCGATCTTCTGGCCGGTGATGGTGGCGATTTCCTTGTAGGAACATTCCTCCAGTTCGCGCAGCACGATGGCCTCGCGCCATGGCGGCGGCAGCCGCTCCAGCGCCTGCCGCAGCGAACCGACGTCGACCGCCAGCAGGGTCAGCGCTTCCGGCGAGGCCTGCTCGTCGACCAGCGGATGGAGGTCCTCGTCCAGCGGTTCGAGCAGATGCCCGGGAGGCGTCTTCGCGCTCAGCGTGAAGTAGGTGTTGCGCACGATGGCGAGCAGCCATACCCGCGCATCGCCGCCGCGGAAGCTGTCGAAGTAGCGCAGCGCGCGCAGCATCGCTTCCTGCACCACGTCCTGCGCGTCGGCATCGTTGTGGGCCAGCCAGCGCGCGAGATTCCACGCGGCGTCCAGCCACGGCAGCACCACGGCTTCGAAGCGCGCGCTGATGGCGGGCTGCAAGGGTGGCGATGCGGTGGACGCTTCGATGGGCATAAGGGAATTACCGCGCTGGCGGCGACTTTATTCCCGGCCCGGAAAAACCGGAATAGGGCGCCGCAGCGCACGGTAATGCATGGCGAAGGGTGCCTTCCGCACCCGCCATGGAGTGAGCGACATGACAAACCAGCATGACGACGGGAATCTGGACCGCCGCAGCTTCCTCAAGTGCATGGCCTGGGCCGGGGCCGGCACCCTGCTGATGATGAAGGGCGGCGTGTTGCACGCGCGCACCCTGGGCGCCGACGCGGGCGCGGAGGCGAAGGACACCACTTTCAGTTTTGCCCAGATCAGCGATTCGCACATCGGCTTCCATGCCGCGCCGAACACCGACCCGGCATCGACGCTGCGCGCCGCGCTCGCCCAGGTCGACGCATTGCCGGTGCGCCCGGATTTCCTGCTGCATACCGGCGACCTGACCCATCTCTCGCGCCCGGACCAGTTCGACACCCTGGCCGGGCTGATGCAGGAATCGCGCGCCGGCAAGGGCAAGGTGTTCTATGTGCCGGGCGAGCACGACGTGATCGGCGACAACGGTGCCGAGTTCTTCCGGCACTTCGGCGAGCGGCAGCAGCCGGGCGGCTGGTACAGCTTCGATCATCGCGGCGTGCACTTCGTGGGCCTGATCAACGTGCTCGGCCTCAAGGCGGGTGGGCTGGGTTTTCTGGGTGCCGAGCAGCTCGCGTGGCTGAAGAAGGACCTGGCGCCGCTCTCCGCCGAGACGCCGGTGCTGGTGTTCGCGCACATGCCGATGTGGTCGCTGTATCCGGCCTGGGGCTGGGGCACGGACGACAGCCTGGAGGCCATGGGTTACCTGCGCCGCTTCGGTTCGGTCAGCGTGCTCAACGGCCACATCCACCAGATCCAGCAGAAGGTGGAAGGCAACATCACGTTCTACACGGCGCGTTCGACGGCCTATCCGCAGCCGGCACCCGGCGCGGGACCGGCACCGGGGCCGCTGAAGAGCGTGACGCCGGATCGGTTGCACAGCTACCTTGGCATCCGCGGCGTGCACCACGTGCAGGGCAAGGATGCGTTGGCCGTCACCGAAGAGGTGATGGCATGAATCGTCTTGCGTACGTGGCCTGTCTGCTGCCGGCCTTGGCCGTCTTGGCGATGCCGGCAGTTGCCGCCAGCAGCCGCTCGCCCGCGGAGAAGCCGAACCGGATCGAGATCCGCAACTTCATGTTCACGCCGAAGACGCTCGTCGTGCCGGTGGGCGCCAGGGTGGAATGGATCAACCGCGACGAGGAGCCGCACACCGTGGTCAGCGCGAACGGGCAGTTCGCGCCGTCGAAAGCGCTGGACAGCAACGACAGCTACGCGGCCACGTTCGGCAAGCCGGGCACCTATGTGTATTACTGCACGGTGCATCCGTTCATGACCGGAACCGTCATCGTGAAATGACGGCCGGCATGCGGCGCTCAGTGCGCGGATGCGATGAAGCTGTTCGGCGCGTAGAGCGTCCAGTCGCCCGCACGGTCGTCGATGGCGACGCGTGCGACGAAGGCCACGCAGCTGCGGTCCGGACATGGGCCGCTGCTGTCCGTGTCGGCTGCGGCCGGCGCCTGCAGCGCGTAGTCGTGGCTGCTGTCGATCTCGCGGCAGAACTCCGGCGGGCCGCCGACGATCTTCACCGCCACCGGACTGGCGTAATAGCGCTTGCCGTCGAGCACCTGCAGCCTGAATTCTTCTGCGGTGCAGCCCCATGCCCCAGGTCTGAAGTCCACGCGTGTCGCTTGCGGGGATGGCGCGCGGCCAGTCTCTTCGGCCAGCGTGGGCATGGTGGCGTTGCGGCCGTAGTGCCAGAGCAGGAAGCCGCCCGCCACGACCATGCAACCGAGCATGCCGCCCAGCTTCGTTGCCGCCATCGCCGCCTCTCCCTGTTTGCGTGGCGCGCACGTTGGCATGCGCGCTGAGGACGGTCAATCGAAGCGGTAGATGTCCATCGCCAGAAAGCCCAGGTCGATGCCCGCATCGATGCGCTGCGCGCGGGCACCATCGCCCGCCGCGCCGAGCGCGAAGAACAGGGGCAGGAGATGCTCGTCGGTGGGATGCGCGTGCTGGGCGAACGGCGCCTGGCGCCGGTAGTCGAGCAGGGCGTCGACATCGCCGGCGGCGAGCTTCTGTTCGATCCAGCCGATGAAGGGGCGCACGTAAGGCGCCTCGCGCTCCGCGCTGTAGCCGCTGCGCAGGTCGTGCAGATTGTGGGTGATGCTGCCTGAGCCGATCAGCAGCACGCCTTGCTCGCGCAGTGGCGCCAGGGCGCGTCCCAACGCGTACTGGTGCGAGGGGCCGAGCCCGGGCTGGATGGAAACCGGCACCACCGGGATGTCGGCGGCGGGATAGAGCAGGCGCAGCGGCACCCACGCACCGTGATCCAGTCCGCGCTGCGGATCGAGTTGCGGCGCGAGGCCGGCCTGGTCGAGCAGTTCGACCACCTGCGCCGCGAGCGCAGGCGCGCCCGGCGCGGGATAGTCGAGCGCGTACAGTTCGCGCGGGAAGCCGGAGAAGTCGTGGATGGTTTCCGGTTTCGCCGCGCCGCCTACCAGCGGCGAATGCGCCAGCCAGTGCGCGCTGGCGATCACGATGGCCTTGGGACGCGGCATCGCCTGTGCCAGTTCCGCCAGGCGCGTGCCGGTGGCGCCGGGCTGCAGTGCAGTCATCGGCGAGCCGTGGGAAACGTACAAGCTGGGCAGGGTGGACATTGCAGGTCGCCTCGGTGGGAACGTGTCCAAGATAGTGGCGTTCGCGCGGTTTGCAGCGGCGAAACAGGGAACGCAGCGTTGCCCGCAGGAAACGCCCGTGAGCACGCGCGATATCGTTCCTCGCATTTGCCCGGCGGCGCGGCTGTAATCGCCGCCGGACATGTCGATGGGCAGCCCGGTTCCGAAGGCAGCCCAGCCACCCATGCGGCCTCTTTAGTGAGCGGGTTCTCCGGTTGCTTGTCGCAAGAAAATGCATGTTGCCGAGCACCTTTTTTTCACCGGTCGTTACCGATAGGCTCGGTGCATCCGCGGACACGAGACTTCCTGGGGAGGCTAGTCGGATCCTTGGCCGCGGATAGGGAGAGATTCAGAGGACGCTCAAGGGCTATCGCGGTTGCGAGGTATCTGCCTGCGCGTAACGGCGCCTGCTGATATCTGCATGCTGAAAGCGCAGCCGTGCCTGTCTTTCCTGTTCAACAACCTTCAATTAAACCAATTTCTAGGAGGGTGTAATGCAGTCCAAGAACGCATTCGGCATTCGTCGCATTGCCAAGATCGTATCGGTGGCTGGGCTTCTCGGCGCCGCTTCATTCCTGCCTGTTGCGGCATCGACGGCCGACATCGCCGCCGACGCGCAGGCTCAGGCGCTCAAGACCTGGCACCAGACAATGCGGCAAATGGCGCCGCCCATGGAAGGATGTTTCCACGCTTCGTTCCCCAGCGTCATCTGGGAAAAAGCCACCTGCGAAGCCACCAGCTATCGCTCCAATCCGCATGTGAAGCTGAAGAACGGCATGGCGGAAACCGTCGGCAACGGCGATGACTACGCTGCCACCACGACCAACCTGACCAGCTCGGCCACCGGCAGCTTCCCGGTCGTGACGGGCGTGACCAGCGAAACCGACGGCGGCACCGCCAACAGCTATACGCTGCAGCTCAACACCAACCTGTCCAGCTCCTCGCCGGCCTGCGCCAGCTATGGCTATTCGAGCTGCCAGGTCTGGCAGCAGTTCATCTATTCCTCGAGCTATGTCGGTGGCGTAGCGCAGGTGTTCATGCAGGACTGGATGTTCATTCCGTCGCGTTCCCGCTGCCCGCGCAGCGGCGGCTGGACGTCCTACAAGACCAGCTCGTACAACGGCTGCTACAAGAACAGCACGGCCGTGAATAGCGTCACCGTTCCCGCTTCCCAGCTCGGCAACCTGAAGCTGGCCGGTTCGGTGGTGGCCAACGGCAACGATACGGTGACCTTCACCAACGGTACCGAGGCCTATGCGGTCAGCCAGCCCGACAGCACGCTGGGCGCCGCCCACGTCTGGAACCAGTCCGAGTTCAACATCGTCGGCAACGGCGGCGGCTCGGCGGCCACGTTCAACAGCGGTTCGTCGGTGACGGTGAACTTGCAGGTGAACGACAACAGCACCAGCGCCCCGGGCTGCGCGGCCAACGACGGCACGACCGGCGAGACCAACAACCTGAACCTCGGTTCGTGCAGCGCTGTGGGCGGCTCCTCGCCCTACATCCAGTTCACCGAATCGAACTGATCGCTGCAAACAGCGATAGCTTTACCGGATGAAAAAACGCCGGAGGGGATCAAACCCCTCCGGCGTTTTCATTACTGCGCCCGGTGCGGATACGGCGCGCTGCCGAGGCTCGGCGCCATCATGCGGATTGAGGCAAGGGCGGAAGCGGGTCACTTGCCCCGCGGCGGCTTGCCATCGTGCGAGCGCGGCTTGCGCGGACCGGGCTTGAAGCCGGTGTCCTTCTTGCGGAAGGTGCCGCCGGGGCGGCGGGCAGGGTGCGTGCCGGGCTCGCCGCTGGTGTCGTCCTGGCCGTCCCATTCCTTGATGTCCAGCTGCTGGCGCGCCACCCACACCTTCTTGAGGTGCGTGAAGATTTCCTTCGGCATGCCTTCGGGCAGGTCGACCAGGCTGTGGTCGCCGCGGATGCTGAGGCGGCCGATGTACTGGCTGTCCAGCCCGGCTTCGTTGGCGATGGCGCCGATGATGTTGCCGGGCTTCACGCCGTGGTCGTGGCCGACCGCGATGCGGTAGGTGATCTTGCCGGCTTCGGTGGGGTGCGGGCGCGGCGTGTGGTTGGCGAAGTCGCGTGCGGGAGCACGTTCACTGCGCTCACGGCCAGCCTGCTCGCGCGGCGCGCGTTCGGGCTTCCCGTGGCGCTCGCGGCTCGCGTGCTCGCGTGGCGCAGGTTCGCGTGGCGCGTATTCGCGCTTCGGCGGCGGCGTGAGCAGCAGCGGGCGGTCGCCCTGGGCGATGCGCGCCAAGGCGGCGGCGATCTCGATGGCGGGCACGTTGTGCTCGGTTTCGTACTGCTCGATGAGCTGGCGGAACAGATCGAGTTCGCCCATGGCGAGGCTGTCGCTGATGCCCTGCTTGAACTTGGCGATGCGATGGTCGTTCACCGCTTCCACGGTAGGCAGCTTCATCTCCTCGATCTTCTGCCGGGTGGCGCGTTCGATCGCGTGCAGCATGCCCTTCTCGCGCGGCGTGACGAACAGGATCGCTTCGCCGCTGCGCCCCGCGCGGCCGGTGCGGCCGATGCGGTGCACGTAGCTTTCGGTGTCGTACGGGATGTCGTAGTTCATCACGTGGCTGATGCGTTCGACGTCGAGGCCGCGCGCGGCCACGTCGGTGGCGACCAGGATGTCGAGCTTGCCGTCCTTCAACTGCTGGATCACGCGCTCGCGCTGCGGCTGGGCGATGTCGCCGTTGATCGCGGCGGCGGCGAGGCCGCGCGCCTGCAGCTTCTCGGCCAGCTCCTCGGTGGCGGATTTGGTGCGCGCGAACACGATCATCGCGTCGAACGGTTCGGCCTCGAGGATGCGCGTCATCGCGTCCAGCTTGTGCATGCCGCTGACGAACCAGTAGCGCTGGCGGATGTTGGACGCGGTGGTGGTGGCCGCCTTGATGGCGATCTCCACCGGTTCCTTCAGGTGCCGCTGCGCGATCTTGCGGATCGGCACCGGCATGGTGGCGGAGAACAGCGCCACCTGGCGGGTGGGCGGCGTGGCTTCCAGCACCTTCTCCACGTCGTCGACGAAGCCCATGCGCAGCATCTCGTCGGCTTCGTCGAGCACCAGGTACTTCAGTTCGGAAAGATCGAGCGTGCCCTTGTCCAGGTGGTCGATCACGCGGCCCGGCGTGCCGACGACGACGTGCACGCCGCGGCGCAGCGCATGCAGCTGCGGACCGTAGCTCTGGCCGCCGTAGATCGGCAGCACCTGCAGGCCGGGCAAATGTGCCGCGTAGCGCTGGAATGCCTCGGCCACCTGGATTGCCAGTTCGCGCGTGGGTGCCAGCACCAGCGCCTGCGGCTTGCCGGGCTTGAGGTCGATGCGCGACAGGATCGGCAGCGCGAACGCCGCGGTCTTGCCGGTGCCCGTCTGCGCCTGGCCCAACACGTCGCGGCCTTCCAGCAGCGGCGGGATGGTGGCGGCCTGGATCGGCGAGGGCGACTCGTAGCCGACGTCGGCCAGCGCTTTCTGCACCTCGGGCGAAAGCGCGAGCGCGCCGAAGCCGGCGGCAGCCGGGGCGGAATCGGGAGACGGGGCGGACATGGGGAACCTCAGGGGTGGCATGCGCGGCGGCATGCGGGAGAATGGGCGGCATTGTACCAGTCCCCACGCCATCCCATCGGGAGAGAGCCATGCAGAACCGTTTGAAAGACCGTATCGCGCTGGTGACCGGCGCTTCTTCCGGCATCGGCGAAGCCACCGCGCTGGAACTGGCCCGGCAGGGCGCCAGGGTGGCGATTGCGGCACGCCGCCGCGAACGACTGGATGCGCTGGCCAAGGAACTGGCGGCCCTCGGCGCCGAGCCGCTGGTGCTGGTGGCCGACCTGGCCGACGAGGCCGATGCGCAGCGCATCGTGCACGAGACCGAACGGCATTTCGGCCGTCTGGACATCCTGATCAACAACGCCGGGGTGATGTACCTGGAACCGGTCGCCGAGGCCGACCTCGGCCGCTGGCGGCACATGCTGGAACTCAACGTGCTGGGCCTGATCGCCGCCACGCAGGCGGCGCTGGCCGGCATGCGCACGCGGCGCGACGGCCACATCGTCAACATCTCCTCCACCGCCGGCCGCGTCGCCAATCCGAACGCGGGCGGCTACTCGGCCACCAAGTTCGGCGTGGTGGCGTTCTCCGAATCGCTGCGCCGCGAGGTGTACAAGGACAACATCCGCGTCAGCGTGATCGAGCCCGGCGTGGTCGAAACCGAGCTGCGCGACCACATCGGCCACGCCGCGACCAAGGATGCGCTCAACGCCTGGGCCGACAGCATGCGCCAGCTGCAGAGCCAGGACATCGCGGAGGCGATCGCCTTCTGCGTCAGCCGTCCGTCGCACGTCAACGTCAACGAGATGCTGATACGCCCGACCGACCAGGAACGCTGACGCCGTGGAGCTGGCGCCGCGACTGCACACCGCACGCACCTGCATCCGCTTCGCCGGTGAAGCGGATGCGCCGGAGCTGCTGCGCTACCGCGTGGCGAACCGGGCGCACTTCGCACCATGGGAACCCCTGCGCGACGAGTCCTATTTCACGCTGGAGCACTGCGTGCAGGCCATCGCCGAAGGCCGCGAACGCGCGCGGCTGGATCGCGGCTATCCGCTGTTCGTGTTCGACCGCGGCGACCGGGAACTCCTCGCCACGTTCCATCTCGCCAACGTGGTGCGGGGCGCATTCCAGGCCTGTCATCTGGGTTATGGCATGGCGGAGCGCGCGCAAGGGCAGGGGATCATGCACGAAGCCCTGCAGGCCGGCCTGGCCTGGACCTTCGGCGTGCTGGACCTGCACCGCGTGATGGCCAACTACATGCCGTGCAACGAGCGCAGCGCGCGCCTGCTGGTGCGGCTGGGCTTCGAGCGCGAGGGCTACGCGAAGCGCTACCTGCAGATCGCCGGTGCGTGGGAGGACCACGTGCTCACCGCGCGGGTCCGGCCCGAGGAGCCGTAGCGCCGCAAGGGTATCGGGCTTCGGTCGTCGCCGGGCCGTCACGGGGCGGGTGTTGCTTCCGCGTGGATGAGGCGTGCGCCGTGCATGTCGATTTCGCGGTGTGTCGTCCGTCGTATTCCTGTCTGCCGGGTCCGGAACGGCGTTGACGCGGCGGCCGGCAAGCCGCCGTGCGTCGCCACCGGAGCCGGTTTCCGAGGGTTGCCAATACGAAGATGGAAGGTGCCACATGCAGGATTCCCGATACCGCTGGGTGATCGTCGCCGCGGGCGGCCTGATGGGCTGCGTCGCGATCGGCGCGATGTTTTCGCTGCCGGTCTTCCTGAGGTCCATTGCGCGCGATACGGGCTGGTCGATGACCGGCATTTCCGCCGCGATGACGCTCGCCTTCATCGCGATGGCGTTCGGGAGCATGGCATGGGGCAGCCTGTCGGACCGCATCGGCACGCGCGCGGTCGTCATGACGGGGGCGGTCCTGCTGCCGGCGAGCGTCGCGCTGGCCAGCCGCGCGCCGTCGCTGCCCGTGTTCCAACTGGTCTTCGGCCTCGCCGTGGGCGGTTCGACGGCCGCGGTGTTCGCGCCGATGATGGCGTGCGTCACCGGCTGGTTCGATACGCACCGCAGCCTCGCGGTGTCGCTGGTGTCGGCCGGCATGGGCATGGCGCCGATGACCATGTCGCCGCTGGCCGCGTGGCTGGTGTCGGCGCACGGCTGGCGCAGCTCGATGCTGGTCATCGCCGCGCTGGCGGCCGTCGTGATGGTCCCTGCGTCGCTGCTCGTGCGGCGTGCGCCCGCGCTCGAAGGCGCCCAGGCGATGCCGGCGCCTGCCGGTAGGCCCGCAGCGATGTCGATCGGGGACGCGTTGCGCTCGCCGCAGTTCATCATCCTGCTGCTGACCAACTTCTTCTGCTGCGCGACGCATTCCGGGCCGATCTTCCACACGGTCAGCTATGCGGTGACCTGCGGCATCCCGTTGATCGCCGCGGTGTCGATCTACAGCGTCGAAGGGCTCGCCGGCATGGGCGGGCGCATCGTGTTCGGGTTCCTCGGCGACCGCGTGGGCGCGAAGCGCATGCTGGTGGCGGGGCTGCTCACGCAGGCGTTCGGCGCGCTCGGTTACTACTTCGTGAATACGCTCGACGGTTTCTATGCGGTCGCGACGCTGTTCGGCTTCATCTACGCGGGCGTGATGCCGCTGTACTCGGTGCTCGCGCGCGAAAACTTTCCGTTGCGGATGATAGGTACCGTGATCGGCGGTTGCGCTATGGCCGGCAGTCTGGGCATGGCTACGGGGCCGGTCGCCGGCGGCCTGATCGTTGACACGTTCGGCAGTTACGGCGGCCTGTATATCGGGTCGTCCGCGATCGGCCTCGGCGCGTTCCTGATCGCGACGATGTTCCGTCCGTTTCCCAAGGAGCGAACGGAAGTGGCGGTCGCGTGACGGTGTCGCCCATCCGGTGAAGGAAGCCGAACGAACGTGGTGACGCCGGGCTGGGGACAAGGCGGTTTCGGTCGCCTGCCGGCGCCCGAGTTACTTCTCTTTGCTGGCCCACGCCACCGCTGGGAGCGGTGGCGAACAGCGAAGCTGGCCCGAAGGGTGGAGGGCAGGATGCCCGGAGTCAAGAGAAGTAACCCAGAGAAATGGCCTGGTTCAATCCGCCGGGACTACAAGCGGGTGGTGTCGAGGACGTTGGAACCACTCACGGCGACACGTCCTGCACAGCGGCCACGCCTCGCCGTATCTGGAAACTGAGGAGTTTCCAGCTCGCCATCTGTACGGCTGCGGAGATTTTGAACAGGGTTTTAGAGGTTTGTTCAGGCCTTGGCGGCCGGGCGCGGCCGGTGGCGGCGCTTGCGGTTGCCCGCGGCGTGCTCGCCATTGCTCTTCTGCGCATGTCCGTGCGGACGATGCGACTGCGACGAGCCTTGCGAACGCTGCTGCTGGGAGCCCTGCGGGCGCTGCGGTCCGCGCGACTGGCGCTGGCCGCCCTGCTTGGGGCGCGGCGCGCCGGCGTCGAGGCGCAGCGGCGAGGAGGGTTCGAAGCCGGCCACGTGGTCGATGGCGATCTCGTCCTTGAGCAGCTTGCGGATGTCGCGCAGCAGGCCGGATTCGTCGTGGCTCACCAGCGACACCGCCATGCCTTCGCTGCCGGCGCGGCCGGTACGGCCGATGCGGTGCACGTAATCCTCGGCCACCATCGGCAGGTCGTAGTTGATGACCATCGGCAACTGGTCGATGTCGATGCCGCGCGCGGCGATGTCGGTAGCCACCAGCACGGTGATGCGGCCGCTCTTGAAATCGCCCAGCGCCTTGGTGCGGGCGTTCTGGCTCTTGTTGCCGTGGATTGCCGCCGCGCGCAGGCCGGCATGCTCCAGGTACTTCACCAATTTGTCGGCGCCGTGCTTGGTGCGGCTGAAGACCAGGGTCTGGCGGCGGCTGTCCTGCGCCAGCACGTGCAGCAGCAGGTCGCGCTTGCGCTCGGCGTCCACCGGATGCACGTGGTGGCTCACCGTGGCGGCCACGGTGTTAGGCGGCGTTACCGTGACTTCGCGCGGCTCGCGCATGAACTGCATCGCCAGCGACTTGATCTCGGGAGCGAAGGTGGCGGAGAACAGCAAGGTCTGCCGCTGCCTGGGCACGGCGCCGAGGATGCGCTTCAGCGCCGGCAGGAAGCCCATGTCCAGCATGCGGTCGGCTTCGTCCAGCACCAGCGTCTGGATGCCGGAAAGGTCGATCGTGCGCTGCTGCATGTGGTCGATCAGGCGGCCCGGCGTGGCGATCACGATGTCCACGCCGCGGCGCAGCGCGTTGATCTGCGGACCCATGCCGACGCCGCCGAAGATGGTGGCGGCGCTGATGCGCAGGTGCTTGCCGTAGGTCTGCGCGTTGTCGAGGATCTGCGCGGCCAGCTCGCGGGTGGGCGTGAGCACCAGCGCGCGCGGGCGGCGCGTGACGGTGGGGGGCGCGTCGATCAGCTTGTGCAGCAGCGGCAGCGCGAACGCGGCGGTCTTGCCGGTGCCGGTCTGCGCGGCGGCGAGCAGGTCGTGGCCGGCCAGCACCAGCGGGATGGAACCGGCCTGCACCGGGGTGGGTTCGGCGTAGCCCTGTTCGGCAAGCGCACGCAGCAACGCGGGCGCAAGGCCCAGCGATTCGAAAGACATGGAACGACTCCTGTGCAACCCGGAGCGTTCAAGCAGGACCGTGTTGCGGTATTTGAAAGGGAATTGGGGGCGGCAATGCCACCGACGGCCGGGAGGCCGTGCGCATAGTGTAACCGATAAGCGTGGCGGCCGTATTTTCGCCGCATGCTAGCCTGCGCCATCGCCTCGCGGAGTGCCCACCATGTCGCTGCTGTCGTCCCTGCGCGAACTGAACCACGAGCAGCGCCACACCGTGCTGGCGAGCTTCCTGGGCTGGACGCTGGATGCGTTCGACTACTTCCTGCTCACCCTGGTGATCGTGGGCGTGGCGAAGGAATTCCATACCGACAACAGTGCGGTGACCTACGGCCTGTTCCTCACGCTGGCCGCGCGCCCGCTGGGTGCTCTGGTCTTCGGCCGGCTGGCGGACCGCTACGGGCGGCGGCCGGTGCTGATGGTGGACGTGATCCTGTTTTCGGTGTTCGAGCTGGCCACCGCGTTCTCCACTTCGCTGACCATGCTGCTGGTGCTGCGTTTCCTGTTCGGTGTGGCGATGGGCGGCGAGTGGGGCATCGGCGCCTCGCTGGCGATGGAGTCGATACCGCCGAAGTCGCGCGGCCTGGTCTCCGGCCTGCTGCAGAGCGGCTACCCCTGCGGTTTCTTCCTCGCCGCGCTGGCGAACTGGCTGTTGGTCGATGCCATCGGCTGGCGCGGGCTGTTCGTGGTGGGCGCGCTGCCGGCGGTGCTGGTGCTGTACATCCGGCGCAAGGTGCCGGAGTCGCCGGTGTGGCAGGCCGGGCAGCACGAGCATGCCCGCACGGACGTGTGGCAGGCGATGCGCGGCCACTGGAAACTGTTCGCGTACATGATCGTGCTGATGTGCGCGTTCAACGCCTTCAGTCACGGCTCACAGGACATGTACCACACCTTCGAGGAAGTGAACCTGCACCTGCCCACCGGCTCGGGCACGGCCTTCCTGCTGGTGGCGCTGCTCAACCTCGGTGCCCTGGCGGGCGGCCTGTGCTTCGGCGCGTGGTCGGAGCGGGTGGGGCGGCGCAAGGCGATGATCATCGCCGCGCTGCTGGCGATCCCGGTGATCCCGCTGTGGATGTACGGCGGCTCGCTGTGGCTGCTCGGCCTCGGCGCCTTCCTGATCCAGGTGATGGTGCAGGGCGCGTGGGGCGTGGTGCCCACCCATCTCAACGAACTCTCGCCCGACGCGGTGCGTGGCACCCTGCCGGGCTTCGCCTACCAGCTCGGCAACCTGCTCGCGGCCGGCACCGCCACCGCGCAGACCTGGCTGGCGCACCGGCACGGCGGCGATTTCGCCTGGGCGATGTCGCTGTGGATCGCGGTGGTGGCCGTGGTGCTGGCCCTGCTGGTGTGGCTGGGGCCGGAGGCCCGCGGGGTGGGCTTCGGCAAGCAGTCCACCTGATAGAATCGCCACTTTGCACCATTCGAGAGACAGGCAATGAAGGCTGGCAAGGACAAAGTCGTCGCGCTGCATTACACGCTGCACGTGGACGGCGAAAAGGTGGAAAGCTCGCACGACAACGGCGAACCGTTGTGGATCCTGTTCGGCCACGGCCAGTTGATCCCCGGTCTGGAAAAAGCGCTGGAAGACCACGGCGCCGGCGACGAGGTCAAGGCGACGATCGCCCCGGCCGACGGCTACGGCGAGCACCAGGAAGGCCAGACCCAGCGCGTGCCGAAGAAGTATTTCCAGAACGCCAAGCACCTCAAACCCGGCATGACCGCCGTGCTGGCGCTGAAGGAGGGCGGCCATCGCGCCGTGACGGTGCAGAAGGTCGGCATGAGCACCATCGACGTCGACCTCAACCACCCGATGGCCGGCAAGACGCTGGACTTCGACGTGAGCATCCAGGAAGTGCGCGACGCCACCGAGGAAGAAATCCAGCACGGCCACGCGCATCCGCCGGGCAGTGCGGCACACTGAGTTGAACTGGAACGGCGCCTTGCGGCGCCGTTTCGTGTTGATGAGCCTGCTCTGCAGGGAGTAGGCAGGGTTTGAAGCCGGCTTTCCGAGCAGAGGGGAATCATCATGCGTCATCGTTGTCTTGCCGCCGCCATGCTGGGCTGCGGTCTGTTGTTCTCCGTCGCCACGCTTGCGCGCGACGCCGCGCCCGCCGTGCCGGCGCATCGTTTCTTCCACGTGCAGCTGGGCAGTGCGGAGACGCAGGCGGTGTCCGGCCGGCTGCTGCTGTTCGCCATCGACGCGAAGGATGCCGAAGCCGCGGCGAAGGAACACGGCGGCGACGGCAAGGTGGACGAGGTGGACACCAGCCCGTTCTTCCCCACCCAGACGGCCGTGGCCGCGCGTGAGGTAAGCCGGCTTGCACCGGGGCAGTCGATCGACATCGACACCGACCACACCGCGTTCCCGCAGGGCTGGTCGCAGCTGCCGGCGGGCGACTACTACGTGCAGGCGGTGCTGGACGTGCACCACGACTACAACTACTCGGGGCGCGACGCGGGCGACCTGGTGAGCTCGGTGGTGAAGGTGCATCTGCCTGCCGCGGACATGCCCGCGCTCAGTCTCGACCAGTCCCTGCCTGCGCACGATCCGTGGCAGCTCGGCAAGCGCGCCTCGCCGGAAATGCAGGCAGCGTTGCCCGCGGCCCGCGAGCATGCGCGCGACATCGACTTCACCAGCCCCGCGCTCACCGCGTTCTGGGGACGCCCGATGCACATGCGCGGCCGCGTGCTGTTGCCGCCGGGCTACGACGCCAACGCGAAGACCACCTATCCCACCGTGTATTACACGCAGGGTTATGGCGGCAGCAACGACCGCGTGATCGGCGCGCTGGCCAGCGTCTACGCGGCGATGGCCAAGGGCGAGATGCCGCCGATGATCTGGGTGTTCCTCGACGAATCCAGCCCCACCGGCACCACGGAGTTCGCCGACTCGGTGAACAACGGACCGTGGGGCGTGGCGCTCACCACCGAGCTGATCCCGCAGCTGGAAAAGACCTACCGGATGGACGCGAAGTCCAGCGGCCGCTTCCTGCAGGGCCATTCCTCCGGCGGCTGGGCCACGCTGTGGCTGGAGACGCGCTATCCGAAGATCTTCGGCGGCACCTGGTCCACTTCGCCCGACCCCAGCGATTTCCACGACTTCACCGGCGTGGATCTCTATGCGCCGCAGGCCAACGTCTACCGCAAGGCCGATGGTTCGCCGTATCCGCTGGTGCGCGACCATGGCAAGGTGCTGGCCACCTTCCAGCAGTTCGCCCAGCTCGAGCGCGTGATGGGGCCGTACGGCGGCCAGATGGCCTCGTTCGAGTGGGTGTTCTCGCCCAAGGGCAAGGACGGCCGGCCGGAACCGATGTTCGATCGCGACACCGGCGACGTCGACCCGGTGGTGGTGGACTACTGGCGCGACCATTACGACATCGCCTACCGCCTCGCGCACCACTGGTCCGAGCTTGCCCCCGACCTCGACGGCAAGATCCATCTCTACGTCGGCACCGCCGACACGTTCTACCTCGACGGGGCCGCGCACAAGCTCAAGACGGTGCTGGATGGCCTGCATGCGAAATCCGACATCCGCTTCATCCCGGACCGCACCCATTTCGACCTGTACGGCATCGGCAACGACCGCCAGGGCCTGCTGAAAGACATCAGCTGGCAGATGTACGAAGTGGCGCGGCCGCACTCCACGCTGAAGCCGCCGACGCAACGCTGAACGAGCTACGGGCTTCTCATTGCATCGTCATGGTTTTGCTGCATAGTGGCGCCACCAACGCGGAGTTTCCCGCGTTTGGGCGCCACGATGCATGCAGCCGTTTTCGCCTTGCGGGGCGATGCGTGCAACGGGCGAGCGGCGCGGTGTCCTGAGGCGAGGGCAGGGCCGGCCGCCACCGAGACCACCATCGCGCAAGAAGGAGTTTGAAGATGAAAGCGTCTATCGTGTTCGCCATGGCGTTTGGATGCCTGCTGGCCGTGCCTGCCGTGTATGCGCAGTCATCCGCGGCCGCTGCAACCGGTGCGTCCGCCGCGCCTGCCGGCTCCACCGGCCAGTGCAAGGACGGCAGCTATACCAGCACGGCCACCAAGCGCGGCGCCTGCAAGGGCCACAAGGGTGTGAAGGACTGGTACGCCGCCAGCAGTGCATCGTCCAAGGCGGCCGCTGCCGCCCCTGCCGCTGCCGCCGCTCCGGCCGCCGCCGCTGCCCCGGCAGCTGCTGCCGCTCCGGCTAAGAAGGCTTCCGCGGCTGCTTCCGCAACCGCTGCGCCGGGCGGTGGCCCCGGCATGGTGTGGGTCAACGACAGCAGCAAGGTCTACCACTGCCAGGGCGACAAGTGGTACGGCAAGACCAAGCACGGCGAGTACATGAGCGAAGCCGATGCCAAGGCCAAGGGCAACCATGCCGATCATGGCAAGGCCTGTTCGTAATTCGTGACGCTGCGTCTGTGTGATGTGCGAAGGCCGGCGCAAGCCGGCCTTCGTTTGTCTGGGTGGCAAGGACGCGTTGCCTGTGCGGACGTCCCTTGATCGGCCCTGGAGCGATGAGGGCCGGAAACGCGGCGGCGCGCTAACCCGGCTGGGACGGCGCTGCCGGACTGTCCTCGCCCAGCGGCGGCAGGGGCCCCAGGTTGCGCACCACCATGCTCGTCGGCGTGGACAGCGGCAGGTTCGCCGTGCGCAGGCGGGCCAGGATGTCGAACAGCATGTCGCTCTTCACCGCCGTCACGTCGCGCGGACTGCGCACGTAGGAGGTGATGCTGAAGGTCATCGAGCTCGCGTCGATCTTGTCCAGCCGCACCACCGGCGCGGGCGTGCCCAGCGTGGAGGGGTGCCCCTTCAGCGCCTCCATCATGATCTGGCGCGCGCGGTCGGCATCGGTATCCAGCGGCATCGGCAGCATGATGCGCACGCGGCCCTGCGCGCTGCCGTGGGTCACGTTGCGCACGGTCTGGGCGATCAGTTGCGAATTAGGCACGATCAGGGTCGAGCGGTCCCACAGCTGGATTTCGGTGGCGCGCACGTTGATGCGGCGGATGTCGCCTTCCACGTCGCTGGAAAGGCTCACCCAGTCGCCCACCTTCACCGGCCGTTCCACCAGCAGGATCAGGCCGCAGAAGAAGTTGGACACGATCTGCTGCAGGCCGAAACCGATGCCCACCGACAGCGCGCTGGCGATCCAGGCGATGCTCTGCAGGCTCACGTTCATCGCGGCCAGCGCCAGCGCGAACACGAACACGCCGCCCAGGTAGCCGAGCAGGGTGACCACCGAATCGCGCATGCCCGCGTCCATCGACGTGGTGGGCAACAATTGGTCGCGCAGCCAGTTCTTCAGGGCGCGCAAAGCCACCAGACCCAGCACAAACACCGCGATCGCGCCAAGTATGGTGCCGGGGCTGATGGGCAACTGGCCCAGCTTGAGTCCACTGAATAGTTGCGACGTGCGCTGCGCCAGTTCCGCGGGGCCGGCATCGAATCGCGCAAGCACCATCGACAGCGCCACCAGAGCCAGCAGCACGCGGGTGACCCCGGTGAGTACGGTGGAAGCCTGCTCAAGCGTTTCGGAGGAGATGTCGAAGCCGGCCTGCAAATGCTGACCGCTGCGGCCCTGGGGCGACAACAGAGTCTCGAACAGATCGCGCACCAATTGGATCAGCAGATAGAAGCTGGCAACCACCAGGCCCGTCCACAGCATCTGCACCGCTACGAAGAAGCCCAGTGCGATAAAGCCCGTGCAGACCGACAGCCAGCACAGCACCACACTCAAGGCGGCGGCGAAGCTCAGCATGCCTACCCATAGCGGCCGGCGCGTCTTGTTGCCGGCTGCCGCATCGGCTTCGTACCGGGCCCGACGCAGGCGCAACAGCATCGAGCCGACCAATCCGCTGATCAGCAACGCCAACAGCGCATGCAACAGCACCGTGGCCGGGAGGCTGGAGCCGATGCTTCGAACGATGTGTTCGGTGAGGCCGGTCAGCAACGCCACTCCACCCAGTAGCCATGGATGCCAGCGCAGCCGTTGCGCCGCGATGTCCGACAGCGGCAGCAGGCGCCACGACGCGCGCTTCGCAGAGAGCAAGGCGCTGCCCAGGCCGGCCATCAGCGAGGAGATGATCACGGCGCGCATCGTCGACGTGGCCAGCTGGTCGAGGTCGGTATCCAGCGTGTCGTTCCAGTTGATGCCCAGGTGCACCAGCTTCGCGGCCACTCCGATCACCAGCGTGGTGGACAGTGCCATCACCGCCGCCATCGCGCTACGGCGCAGATGGCCGTCCGGCAGCCAGCGCGTCGCGACGAATTGCCACAAATGCTGCAGTCCCCGCCGTCCTCCAGCAAGGAGCAGCACGGCGGCGGCCACGCACAGCAGCAGAGGCGTACGGTTCGGGGGCTGCCAGGCGTCACTCAAGCCTTGGGCCCAGTTCGTGGCGAAGCGCTGGATGCGCGGCATGTCGCCCGGCAACGAGCGCGCCTGGTCCGCCCAGAACGCGTGGCCCAGTGGCGTGTCGGCACGTTCCGCCAGCCGCGCCTGGAACTGGTCGCTGAGCAGGCCGCTGATCTGTTCCACCGACTGCAAGGCGTCGAGGCCCAGCGACTTCGCCTGCACGATCTGTGCGTTGAGGTTGGTCTGCGCCTTGTCCAGTTGCCGGCGCTGCGCGGCCACCTCCGGCGCTTCCGGCGGCGCACCCTTGGCTGGTGCCGGGCCGAGCACGGTGAGCTGCGCCTGCAGCGTGCTCATCTGCGGGGCGAGGCTGTCGGCCACCGCTTTTGCCCCGGCCTGCACCTGCATGGCGCGTGCGCGGAGGTCGTTCAGCGCGGCGCTGTCGAGCTTGCCCGGCTGTGTGTTCAGCGCGGACTTCACGGTATTCAGCTGCGTGCTCAACTGCTGCAGGGTTTGCGCCGGCGTGGGGGCGGGAGCCGTGGCGTCCACGTCGGCACGTGCCCCCATGGGCGCGGCGACGAAGGCCAGGGCCAGCAGGAGGGCGGGAAGCGAGGGCAGGCGGCGCAGCAAGGTAAGCATTCCGGCATGATCCGGGCCGCGCCGCGAGGGGTCAACTGAAGGGTGGGCGGGGACATGGTTGGCGTTCAGGCCGAAATGTGACCGGCGCGAGTGCTACAGGACATCCCTCGTGGCTGGCGGCAGGCGGAGCCACGACCTAGCTGCAGGTCGCGCGCCGAGTACTCAGCTGCTGTTTCAAGGAGTCGTCGACGGGCGCAGGCCCAGCATCGTCGTCAGTGCGGCCAGCACGAGCAATGCGGCGGACAGCAGGGAAGCCATGTGCAGGCCGCGAACGATGTCGCCGCCGGCCAGCGTGCCGAAGGCCGCCACGCCCACCGCACCGGCTGCCTGGCGCGCGGTGTTGAGCACGCCGGCAGCGAGTGCGGAGCGGGTGCGCGGCACGCTGGACAGCACGGTGGCGGTCATCGACGGCACCGCCATGCCCACGCCGACCGGGATCGGCAGCAGCCGCGCCATCAGCACGGCGTAGCGGGTCGTGGCATCCACGCCAAGCAGCAGGACGAAACCCGCTGCGCCGAGCAACAGGCCCACGGTCATCGGCATGCGCGGACCGATGCGCGAGGCAAGCCGGCCGCCCAGCACATTGGCTGCGGTGACGGCGATCATGAACGGCAGGAAGGCCACGCCAGTGGCGGAAGGCGAGTAGCCGCCCACGTGCTGGAAGTACAGGCTCAGCACGAAGATCGTCCCGTACAGCGCGAAGTTCACTACCAGTCCCACGACGGTGGCGGCAGAGAAGGCGGGGCGGCGGAACAGCCCCAAGGGCAGCATCGGCGCACGGCTGCGCGACTCGATGCACAGGAAGGCAAGTCCGGCCAGCATGCCCAGGCCCAGCAGCAACCACGTACGCGGCGCATGCCAGCTCAGGGCGCCGGCTTCGATCACCGCGCCGGTCACGCCGAGCAGCATCGCCGCCGCGCAACATTGTCCGGCTAGATCGAGACTGCCTTCGTGATGGTGGCGTGGCGTCTCGTCGAGATAGCGCCATGCCAGCGCCACGCCGAGCAGACACACCGGCAGATTGATGTAGAAGATGCTGGACCAGCCGAAACGCTCGATCAGTACGCCGCCCACCAGCGGCCCCGCCGAGAGCGCCACGCCGCCGGCTGCGGTCCACAGGCCCATAGCGCGTGCGCGCGCCGGCGCGTCGTCGCCGCAAGCGTGGTTGAGTACGGCCAGCGAGCATGGCATCAACAGCGCCGCGCCAAGTCCCTGCACGGCACGTGCAGCTATCAGCAGCGGCAAATTGGGCGCCAGGGCGCAGGCCAGCGAAGCGGCGCCGAATACGCCCAGCCCCAGCACGAACACGCGTCGCGCACCGAGCCTGTCGCCGAGCGCGCCGGCCGAAAGCAAAAAGGCGGCGAAGGCCAGCGTGTACGCGTCCACCACCCATTGCAGGCTGGCCATGCCGCCATGCAGCGCATGGCCGATGCGCACCAGCGCCACGTTGACGATGGACACGTCTAGTTGCACCACCAGGAAACCGAGGCTGGTGGCGAGGATGACTAGGCCGAGTGGACGTGCGCGGTGGATGGTGGTGGCAGGCATGCGTGATCCCGGATGTCTGGTGCATCTTGCGGTGACCATGCTGTCAGCATGGTGGCAGCAGAAGTTTCGCCGTGCGGCGAAACGGCTTGTGCTTGCCGTGCCCTTGCGAACATGCTGTCGGGCACCCACGCTAGTGTCCTACCCGCTTCGTGCATTCCCCATGATCTTCCGCTGGTTCGAATCCCTGATCGACGCGTTCAAGGAACCGGTCGACGCCATGCCGCCGAAATCGGTGTGGCGCTTCTACGCGTTCTACCTGCGCCAGGCATGGCCGGTGTTCGCGGCGGTCATCGTGGTCGGTTTCCTGGTGGCGATCATCGAAGTGGCGCTGTTCGGCTTCATCGGCCGCATCGTGGATCTGGCGAAGGGACTCCCAGCCGCCGACTTTTTCCACCAGCACGGGCGCGAGCTGCTGGGCATGGCGCTGGTGGCGCTGGTGGCGCGCCCGGTGTTCAACGGACTGCACGACCTGCTGGTGAACCAGGCCATCGTGCCCAGCCTCACCAACCGCATCCGCTGGCAGAACCATCGCTACGTGATCCGCCAGAGCCTGGGCTTCTTCCAGAACGACTACGCCGGGCGCATCGCCAACCGCATCATGCAGACCGGCAGCGCGCTGCGCGAGTCGGCGGTGCAGATCGTGGATGCGCTCTGGTACGTGGTGATCTATACCGGCAGCGCCATCGCGCTGTTCGCCCGTGCCGACGTATGGCTGGCCGCGCCGCTGGTGGTCTGGGTGTTCGCCTATGTCGGGCTGCTTTGGTTCTTCATACCGCGCATCAAGCAGCGCTCGTGGAAGGCGTCGGAGGCGCGCTCCAAGATGATGGGGCGCATCGTGGACGGCTACAGCAACGTGCTCACGCTGAAGCTGTTCGCGCACACGCGCCGCGAGGAAGCCTACGTGGCCGAGGCGATGGGCGAGCAGACCGACAAGCTGCGCCGGATGACCCGCGTCACTACGGCGATGGACATCGGCATTACCACGCTCAACGGCTTTCTCATCACCGGCACCACGGGGCTGGCGCTGTGGCTGTGGAACGAAGGCCACGTCACGGTGGGCGCGATCGCACTTTCCACCGGGCTGGTCATCCGCATCAACAACATGTCCGGCTGGATCATGTGGGTGGTCAACGGCATCTTCGAGAACGTGGGTACCGTGCAGGACGGCATCACCACCATCGCGCAGCCGCGCGCGGTGCAGGACCGCGAGGGCGCGATGCCGCTGGCGGTGGCCAACGGCGCGGTGCATTTCCACGACATCCACTTCCACTACGGCAAGAAGGGCGGCGTGATCGCCGGCCTCGACCTCGCCGTGCGCGCGGGCGAGAAGATCGGCCTGGTCGGCCCCAGCGGCGCCGGCAAGTCCACCCTGGTGAACGTGCTGCTGCGCCTGTACGACCTCGAAGGCGGCCAGATCACCATCGACGGGCAGGACGTGGCGCAGGTGACCCAGGAAAGCCTGCGCTCGCAGATCGGCGTGGTGACGCAGGACACCTCGCTGCTGCACCGTTCGATCCGCGACAACATCCTCTACGGCCGTCCCGACGCCGGCGAAGCGCAGATCGAGGACGCCGTGTGCAAGGCGCGCGCCGACGAGTTCATCCTCACCCTGGTCGACGGCGAAGGACGCGTGGGCTACGAGGCCCTGGTCGGCGAGCGCGGCGTCAAGCTAAGCGGTGGCCAGCGCCAGCGCATCGCCATCGCCCGCGTGCTGCTGAAGGACGCGCCTATCCTGGTGCTGGACGAAGCCACCAGCGCGCTGGATTCCGAGGCCGAGGCGGCGATCCAAGAAAGCCTGGACCTGCTGATGCAGGGCAAGACGGTGATCGCCATCGCGCATCGCCTATCCACCATCGCGCGCATGGATCGCCTGGTGGTGCTGGACAAGGGACACATCGTCGAGACCGGCACGCACGCCGAACTGGTGGCGCGCGATGGTCTGTACGCCAGGCTGTGGAAACGGCAGACCGGCGGCTTCGTGGCGGTGGAGGATGGCGTGGCCTGAGTACGGCGCGCGCTCCTCGGGGAACGCGCTGGTCCGGTCAGTGGACCTTGGCCAGCTTGGCCTTCAGCTCCACGCCGGACATCAGGAAGCCCACGTGGCATTCGTAGTTCTGGGCGTCGCGGTATTCATTGCCGTCGTAGTTGCTCACGATGTCGATGACGGCATTCGCGCCGGCCTTCTTCGCGTCGTCCTGCAACGCGATCAGCACCGATTGCAGCACCCAGTCGCAGCTGACCTGGCTTCGCTTGCCGAAGCCGTTGGTCTTGCGGGAGACGTCCACGTTGTCGTCCACCACGCTGACGTCGCCGCTGGGTGCGTTGCCCGCAAGATAGAACTTCACGCTGCCGTCCAGCTTGCCGCTAGCGGTGGCGGCCTTCACGGCGTTGTCGAAAGTCAGGTGCACGATCTTGTCGGTGGCGTGGCTGGCCACGGGCGCGGCGGCGAGCAGGGCGGCGAAGGCGAGAGTCTGGATGCGCATGGCGTTGCTCCTTGCGGACTGGGAAAACTGCTCAGCACAGGCCGCCGTTGACGGCGAGCACCTGGCGGGTGATGTAGGCGGCTTCGGGACTCATCAGGAAAGCCACCGCGGCGGCCACTTCCTCCGGCGTGCCCGCGCGTTGCGCCGGGATGGCCTTGAGGATTTCCTCCACCGGCACGTCGGCGTCGAGCATGTCGGTGTCGATCAGGCCGGGCGCGACGCAGTTCACGGTGATCTTGCGCTTGGCAAGCTCCACCGCCAGCGCCTTGGCCGCGCCGATCACGCCGGCCTTCGAGGCGCTGTAATTGACCTGGCCGCGGTTGCCGATCAGGCCGGAGACCGACGTGATGCACACGATGCGTCCCGGTGCGCGGCGGCGGATCATCGGCATCGCCAGCGGATGCAGCACGTTGTAGAAGCCGTCGAGGTTGGTGCGCAGCACCTGGTCCCAGTCTTCGTCCGCGAGCGCGGGAAACGCGCCGTCGCGGGCGAGGCCGGCATTGCACACCACGCCGTAGGGCGCGCCGTGCTGCGCCACGTCGGCTTCCAGCGCGGCGCGGCAGGCGGCGCGGTCGGCGATGTCGAATTGCAGCACGCGTGCGGCGCGCCCCATGCGCTCGATCTCCGCGCGCACGGCTTCCGCCTCGTCGCGCTTCGAACGGCAGTGCAGGACGAGGTCGTAGCCGGCCTGGGCCAGCCGCAGCGCGATCGCGCGGCCGATGCCGCGGCTGGAGCCGGTGACGAGGATGCTGTCAGCCATGGCGGGATTCCGTGTCGGATGAGGGGAACAGGGCACTGGCGTCGGGTGGGCTGAAGACCGTGAGGCGCGCTTCTGCCAGCACGCCGGGAGCCTCGATGCGGCAGGCGAACACGCCCATGCCGCTCTCGTCGTGGAAATCGCGCCGCGCCTCGATGCGCAGCTCGGTGCCGGGGACGAATGCAGCCACATTGCAGGTGTAATGCCGCGTGCCGAGCAGGAAACCCAAACGCACCGGCGCACCGGTTTCCCTGGCTTGGCAGCCGGCCCAGGCGGCGATGGCCTGTGCCATCAGCTCCACGCCCACCCAGGCGGGCAGCGTGCCGTCGGCGTCGTGGAGCAGGCCGTCGTTCGGCACGCGGCGAGTGCAGAGCGCGTGTTCGGGTCCGTGTTCCAGCACGGCGTCCAGCAGGATCATCTCGCCGGCGTGCGGCAGCAGCTCCGCGATGGGCCACGCGGTCATGCGGCGTCTCCCAGGATCAGGCAGGCGTTGTTGCCGCCGAAGGCGAAGGAGTTGCTCATCAGCCGGCGCGGTTTTGCGGCCGGCAAGCACGCGCCCACGTCGACTAAGGACAATGAAGGAAGGCTCGGATCGGCGTGGCCATCCCAGCGCTGCGGCGGCAGCCGCCCGTCGTGGAGGCTGAGCCAGCAGAAGGCCGCTTCCAACGCGCCCGCGGCGGCCAGTGTGTGGCCGGTCAGCGACTTGGTGGACGAGCAGGGCACGCCGTGCGGGAACACCGTGGCTACCGCCGGCGCTTCCATCGCGTCGTTGTGCGTGGTGGCCGTGCCGTGCAGGTTGAGGTAGTCGATCTGCGGAGCGTCGAGCCGCGCCTCGGCCAGCGCATGGCGCATCGCCGCCATGGCGCCGTGGCCTGCGGGATCGGGCGAGGACATGTGGTGCGCATCCGAACTCGAACCGGTGCCGAGCAATTGCACGGCGCCGCGTTCGCGCGTCATCAGGAACAGGGCGGCAGCCTCGCCGATGTTGATGCCGCGCCGCTCGTGCGAGAACGGGTTGCACGGCGCGGGATCCATCGCGCCGAGCGCGTGGAAGCCGTTGAGCGGCAGCCGCGCGAGCGTGTCCACGCCGCCGCAGATCACGGCGTCGCAGAGGCCGGCCTGCAACAGTCGTTGCGCGCTGATGATGGCGCGCGCGCCGGCGGTGCAGGCGGTGGAGATGACGTAGCAGGGGCCGTCCAGCTCCAGCCATTCGGCAAGGAACTCGGCAGGGCCGGCCAATTCCTGGTGCTCGTAACGGTAATCCGCGGGCCATGCCCCTTCGCTGCGCTGCGCGGCGAGGCCATGAGTGGCCTCCTCGATGCCGCCGGTGCTGGTGCCTAGCACCACGCCGATGCGCCCGTTGCCGTATCTCGACATGGCCGCCCGGATGTCCGCCTCGATTTCCTGGGCCGCGGCCAGCAGCAGGCGGTTGCAGCGGTTGTCGCGGGCAACTGCCAGTGTCGCGGGAATGGGCGGCAGCGGGATGCGCACGGCGCCCAGTGGCGGAGCATGGCCGGGAATCCAGCCGGCCTCGTCGCGCAGTCCGCGGCTGTCGCCGGCGAACAGCGCTTCGGCCACCGCCGCCTTGCCGGCGCCCAGCGTGCAGACCAGCCCCAGCGCATTGAGGAAAATCCCGCTCATGCGTGCAGCGGCCTGCGCGCGGCCACGTTCACCAGGGTTTCCTCGCGTTGGCCGGGTGGCGGCGGCGCGCGCAGGCCCCAGCGTTCCAGCAATCCGAAATCCTTCGAGCGGCTCCACCACAGGTAGGGCAGCGAAACGTTCGCGTCGCCGAACTGGAAGCCCTGCATGCGCAGCATGTCCAGGTAACCCTCGGCGCTTTTCTGCACGTGCATGGGGTGGCGGAAGAACCAGCGGATCACCCAGGTGTCGATATAGGCCTTGGTGGATTCGGCGAACAGCAGCCAGCCGCCGGGTTTCAATACCCGCCAGAACTCGGCCAGCGCACGCTCCTGCTCGACGAGGTGGTGGAAAGTCTGATGGCAGAACAGCACGTCCACGCTGGCGTCGGGAAGATCGATGTGCGCGCAGTCGGAGGCGATCAGCTCCGCGTCGATGCCTTCGCGTTCCGCCTCGTTGCGCGACAGCGCCAGGCTGTGCGGATCGGCGTCCAGTCCGATCAGCCGGTCGGGAGCGAAGGCCGCCTGCAGCATGCGGAACGACTTGCCCTGGCCGCAGCCGGCATCGAGCAGCACGCCGCCGCGCGGCAGCGGTTCGCCGATCAGGCGCTTCAGGTCGTTGATCGCCACGCGCAGCACGTGGTGCTGCCACGTATGGGTGGCGAGGAAGCGGAAACCGATGCGGGTTTCTTCGACGTAGGTGGGGCTGGCGTAGTTCATGGCGCTTCGTCGGAAATGCGGCCGTCGAGGGCCGCCACAGGATGCTCACGCCGGTGGGCGGGCGCTGGGAATGCGGATGCGCGGATGGCCGTCCGTTCGATTTTCGCGATCACGGATGGGCTCCTGAAATACAGCGCTCCACGGCGTCGGTGAACACCGTCGGCGAGACCAGCTGCATGACGCCGTCGGCCAGGTTCACCGCCACCTGCACGGTGCTGGCGCGGGTGAGGCGTTCGCCGGTGGCGGCATCGGTGATGACGTAGTGGATCTTCAGGCGGTTCTGCCATTCGACGAGGCCGGCGCGCACGACGAGGAGCTGGCCGAAGCGCGCGGCGCGCGCATAGCGCAATTGCAGGTCGATCACCGGCCACGCGTAACCGGCCGCCTTCATGTCGGCATAGTTGTGGCCGATGCGGTCGAGCAGGGCGCAGCGGGCGACCTCCAGGTATTTCACGTAGTGGCCGTGCCACACCACGTCCATCGAATCGACGTCGAAGAACGGCACCACGACCTCGACGTCCGCGTGCAGTACGCCAGCGCTACGCATCGGCGGCATCCCAGTACGGATAGAAATTGAACCACTGCTGCGGCGCCAGCAGGCACCACTCGGCGAGGCGGTCGGCGTAACGCTGCGCCCATTGGGCGATGGTCGCATCGCGCTGGCCGCGCGCCCAGGCGGGGGCATCGAGGAAACGTTCCAGTCGGATTTCGTATTGGCCGGCGATCTTCAGGCAGCACATCAGGTTCACCGGGCAGCCGAGCAGGCCGGCCAGCAGCCAGGGCCCCTGCGCGAACGGGGCGGGGCGGCCGAGGAAATCCACGGTGGCGCGGCGGCCTTCGTGCAGGGGCACGCGGTCGCCGGCCATCGCCAGCCATTCGCCGCGCTCCAGCCGCTGCGAAAGGTCGAGCATCAGCGCGGCATCCAGTTCGCTGACCTGGATCAGCCGCATGCGCTGCTCGCCGGCCTCGCCGAGCAGGCGGTTGAGGTGGGCGACATGGTGTGTGTGCACCAGCACGTTCAGCGGCACCTGCTCGCCGAGTTCGGCCAGCGCGCGGCACACGTCGAGGTTGCCGAGATGGGTGCCCACCAGCAGCTGTCCGCGGCCGCCGTGGCGGCTGGCCAGCAGCTGCGCGCGCAGACCGTCGGGATCGAGTACGCGCACCTGCTCGAATCGCAATGCGCCCCGCCACACGTCGAGACGGTCCAGCAGGCACTCGGCGAAGGCCATGAACTGCGCGAACACGCGCCGTGGCGTGGGGCGCAACTCGGTACGCCCGCTCCATGCAGCGAGATGCTGCAGGTAGTCGCTGATGCTGCGCCGGGCGCGACGCCCGGTGAGGAAGAAGTACAGCACGATCAGGTGCAGCAGCGGCGACAGCAGGCGGCGTCCGCAATGGCGCGCCGCGAAGGCGGTGAAGCGCATCAGCAGCAGGTTGCCGCGCTCGCGCTGCGCGGACCAGTGCCGTGGCGTGGCGAGTTGCGCTTCGCTCATTCGCCAGTCTCCAGCACGAGGCGTCCCGACGAGAAGGTGTCGTCGCCATCCCGATAGGCGAAGTGCAGCTTGCTGCGCGCGCGGTCGAAACGCAGTGCCAAGGTCACGCGGCTGCCCGGCTGCAGCAGGCGCTGGAACTTCAGCGCCTCCATCTCGCGGCAGTGCGGCGGCGTGCCGAGGCGCGAGGCGGCCAGTCGAAGTGCCCAGGCGACCTGCACCACGCCGGGCAGCACCGGGGCCTGCGGGAAATGGCCAGGGAAATAATCCAGATCCGCCGGCACGGCGAGACGCAGCGTGCATTCGTCGCCGTCGCGCTGCTCGTCGATGACCGCGGGATCGAGGCGGCGCGTATTCATGCCTTGGCCCGCAGCCGCTTGCGCAGCAGCCATTCGCCCACGAACAGCGGGCCCATGATGAAGTACACGAGCAGGCCGTTGTACAGCGTCCACCATTTCAGCGGCGCCCACAGCGTGAGCGCGGCGGACATGCCGGCGTTGAATACGAAGAAGCCCACCCAGACCCAGGTGACCTTGCGCGTGTAGGGAATCGCCGCGTCCGGCAGATCCGGCTCGCGCACGCGGGCGATGCGCTCCACCAAGGGCGGCCCATAGACCAGGCTGAGCCCGAACGTGAGCAGCAGGAACAGGCTGATGAGGGTGGGGTACCAGCGCAGCAGCGCGGATTCGCCGCTGACGCCCAGCAGCGCGCAATAGGCCAGCGCCACGACCAGCATCCAGCGCCCGCCCGGTTCGCGCAGCAGGAACGGCGCGCGCAGCAGCCATGCCGCCGCCAAGACCAGCGCGAACACGGGCGGCGGCACCGTTTCCATGCCGAAGTAGACCAGGAACGGATACAGGATGCCGATCAACGGCAGCAGGATTTTGATCAGTGCGCGCATGCGGCCTGCTGGCTGGCGACGAAGGCGGCGAGGCTGGCCACGGTGGCGAAATGGCGGCGCGCGTCCCGATCGTCCGAGGCGATGCGGATGTCGTAGCGCTTCTGCAGCGCCAGCGCCAGTTCCAGCGCGTCCACGGAATCCAGACCCAGCCCTTCGCCGAACAGCGGCTGTTGCGGAGGGATGTCGGCGGCCTGCAGGTCTTCCAGGTTCAGCGTGTCGATGATGAGCTGGGCGATCTCCTGCTCCAGCGCGGCGTGGGTCGAGGCGTTCACGGGGTGGCGAGCTCCCTGAGGAAGAGTTGGTGCAGGTGGTCGTTGAGGCGGCGCGAGGCGATCGGCATGGGCGCGTCGGCGTTGAAGAGTGCGGGGTCGATGTCGGTACCCACGCGCAGCCGGGCACGGAAGCGGCAGTGCGGAATGCGGTACCACGGCGTGCCCTTGGTCAGGGTGGGCGGGTCGATGTCGATGAATACCGGCGTCACCGTGCGTGCGCCGCGCAGTGCGATGGCCGCCGCGCCGCGGTGGAATTGCGGCGGCCGGCCGGGCACGGTGCGCGTGCCTTCGGGGAACACGATCAGGCATTGGCCTTCGCGCAGCACGTCGGCGGCGCGTTCCAGCATCTCCATGCTGCCGTCGTTGCCGATGTACTGCGCGGTGCGCACCGGACCGCGCGTGCAGGGGTTGTCGAACAGCCCCTGCTTCACCACGCAGTTCGCGTCGCGGATCTGCGAAATCAGGAACACCACGTCGATCAGCGAGGGATGGTTGGCCACGACCAGCTGGCCGGGGCGGCCCAGGCGGTCGGCGCCGTCGATCACGAAGTCCAGCACGCGCGTGCGGTACATGAACTGCACGTGCAGCCAGAACGCCCTGCTGATGGCGGCGCGTGCGCGTCGGCGCTGCTCCAGCGCGGTGCCGGGCAGGCAGCCGAGCAGGGGCAGGATCAGCACGCGCAGCAGCAGGCCGCCCAGCCCGAACAGCACGAAGCTGGCGCCGGTGGCCAGCAGCCGCCAGGCCCAGAAATCGCGGCGAAAGTTCACCGGGTGCGTTGCCAGTTCCATCGGCGTGTCTTCCATGTGTGTTCGAAAGCGGTTTCGTGCGTGAGCAGGGCGCGCAGGAAATTCAGCGCATGCGGCAGCGCACAGGGCGAGTCGCCCCGTGCACGGTCGAGCCGCAGTTGCCAGTGATCCCCCGTGGGCGTTTCCATGGTTGCGTCGAGCTTCCCCAATCGCAGGGCCACAGCATAGGAGAAGGGCACGTCCGCGATCCATGGCGCGTAGGTGGGCGGCGGCAGTTCCTCGGCCACCACCATCAGGGCGGACGATGCGCCGGCATCCAATTGCAGCGCGGCTTCCAGCACGGCGTGCTCGAAAGTGTCCGCTTCGCCGGCGATGGCCGAGGACTCGCCGCGCTGGCCGCGCAGGATCGACCATTGGCCCGCGATGGCGTTGTGCACCGAAAGCCCGAAGCGGGTAGGCGACAGCGGCTGCCGCTCGACGATGTCGGAAAGCAGGGTGAGCGTCTGCGATGTTTCGCCATGGCGCGAGCCGAACACGAAGGGCAGCTGCTCGTCCTCGCCGCACAGCGGCCACGCGGTTTCCAGCGTCATCCGCGCCAGCCGGCTCAGGCGGCGGCGCGGCAAGGGGGGAAGGAAGGCGCAGGACGGTTGCGTCTGCGCGTCATCGGGCATGACGCGCGGCGACTGCGCCCAGGTCTGCCAGTCGTCGGCGCTTTCCAGTCCCGGCGCCCATGCGCGCCAGCCTTCGAGGCGGAACGCGATCACGCTGCGGCCTCCTCGACGCGCCGGAACAACAGCGCAGCGCAACTGCCGCCGAAGCCGTGGCTGGCGCTTAGCGCCGCGTCGACGCGTTGCTCGCGATTCGCTGCCAGCAGTGGGGCATCGGCGAAATCGGGATCGACGTCGTCCAGCGGCGCGCCTGCGGCGAGGAAACCGCGTTGCAGCATCAGCAGGCAGGCGATGGCGTCCAGCGCCCCGGCCGCGCCGGGAGCGTGGCCGATCAGCCCCTTGACCGAGGACAGCGGCGGCACCGGCGCGTTGCGCGCGGCGAAGACGGCGCGGATGGCCTGCCACTCGGCGAGGTCGCCCTGCGTGCCGCAGGCATGCGCGTTGACGTAGCCGGGCAGCGTGCCCGCGCGATCCACTGCCTGGCCCAGCGCACGGGCGATGCCCTCGGCGCCGGAGCCGACCATGCTGGCGGCGTCGGTGGCGCTGCCGTAGCCGGCGAGCTCCGCCAGGATAGGGGCGCCCCGTTCGCGCGCGTGTTCCAGCGATTCCAGCACCAACACGCCGGCACCGGCGGCCAGCACGAAGCCATCGCGTTCGCGATGGAACGGACGCGAGGCCCGCATCGGATCGGGTTGCGGCGACAGCGCGCCCATGGCATCGAACCACATCGCCGTGCTCGGGTGCAGTTCCTCGGCGCCTCCCGCGATGGCCACGGTCTGCCGGCCGCACTGGATCAGCTCCATCGCTTGGCCGATCGCATGCGCGCTGCTGGTGCAGGCCGAACTGAGCGTGTAACTGGTGCCGCCGATGCCGTAGGCATGGGCAAGGCTGGCGGACAGTGCACCGCTCATGCCGCGCGGCACCGTGAAGGGCGACACCTTGGCGATGCCTCGCCGGCGATGGTGGTCCAGCGCTTCCTCGTGCTCGCTGAGTGCCGCGCCGCCGCCCAGCACGAGGCAGCAGTCGGCTGCCGCAAGCCGCTCGGATGGCAGCCCGGCCTGTGCCAGCGCTTCGTTCGTGGCATGCCACGCATAGCGCGCGGGTGCAGCCAGGAAGCGGCGCAGTTTGCGCGGCGGTTCCGGTTGCAGGATGTCGGCATCCACCGGGCCACCGACCTGGCCGCGCATGCCGAGCGCGGCGAAGGCATCGATGCGGTGCAGGCCGTGGCGGCGCTCGCGCAATGCGCCAAGCAGCGCCGAGGTGCCCGCGCCCACGCAGCTCACCGCACCCATGCCGGTGACCACCACGCGCGGCAGGCCGTTGGCGTCGCGCAGCCGCATCAGGCGAGTGCCTTGAAGATCAGCGAGGTGTTGATGCCGCCGAATGCGAAGTTGTTGTTCATCACCACGTCGGTGGCGATGGCGCGGCCGGCGCCAGTGAGATAGTCGAGTTCGGCGCAGTCGCCTGCGCGTTCGTCGAGGTTGAGCGTGGGCGCGAACCAGCCCGAGCGCATCATCGCGATGGCCCACCACGATTCCAGCGCGCCACAGGCGCCCAGCGTGTGGCCCACGTAGCTCTTCATCGCACTGACGGGCACGCGCGTGCCGAGCACGTCGGCGGTGGCGTGGCTTTCGGCCACGTCGCCGCGGTCGGTGGCGGTGCCGTGGGCGCTGGCGTAGCCGATGGCGCTGGCCGGCAGCTGCGCGTCTTCCAGCGCCAGGCGCATCGCCATCGCCATCGTTTCGGCGGTGGGCTGGGTGATGTGCGCGCCATCGGAGTTGCAGCCGAAGCCGATCACCTCGGCGTGGATCGTGGCGCCGCGCGCCTTGGCGTGTTCGTATTCTTCGAGGACCAGCGTGGTGGCGCCTTCGCCGACGACGAGGCCGTCACGCTTGGCGTCGAATGGACGCGGCGTGAGCTGCGGTTCGTCGTTGCGCGTGCTGGTGGCGAACAGCGTGTCGAACACCGCGGCGCCGGGGCCGGAGAGTTCCTCCGCGCCGCCGCACAGCATCAGCTTTTGCTTGCCGTAGCGGATCGCCTCGTAGCCGTAGCCGATCGCCTGGCTGCCCGAGGTGCATGCGCTGGAGGTGGGGATGACGCGTCCCTTGAGGCCGAAGAACACGCCCACGTTCACGGCCGTGGTGTGCGCCATCATCTGGATGTAGCTGGTGGCGGTGACGCCGTGCATGGAGCCGGTGTCCAGCATGCGCCCCATCACGCGTACCGGTTCCACACTGCCGCCGGAAGAGCCGTAGGCCACGCCCATACGACCGTCGCGGATGGAGGCGTCATCGGCGAGGCCGGCGTCGCGCAGGGCATGCTCGCTGGCGGCTACCGCGAACTGCGAGACGCGGCCCATCGAGCGGGTTTTCTGGCGTGGCCACGGCGGCAGCACGAAGTCGTCCACCGGGCATCCGAGGCGGCCGTTCAATGCGTCGAAGTAATCCCATTCGTGCATGCGCCGCACGGCATTGCGGCCTTCGCGCAGGCGCGCGGAGATGCTGGCCCAGTCGTGGCCCAGCGGCGTGATGCCGCCCATGCCGGTGACGACGACGCGTTTCATCGTGGCAGTCTCGCAGTGGTGTCCGTGGTGGCCCGGCTCGCCGGCACCAGCAGCACGGTGAAGGCGATGCCCAGCAGCAGGGTGAGGCCGAAGTCGCGCAGCGCTGGCATCGAGCTGAGCGACAACAGACCGAAGGAAAGCAGTGCAGTGAGCGCGGAGAGCAACACGCTGGCGTACATCGCACCGGGCTTGTCGGCGGTGTGCGGTTCGCCTTCGTGCAGGAACACGGCGTAGTTCGCGCCCACGCCCAGCACCAGCATCAGCGCCATGCCGTGGAACAGGGTGAGCGGCTGATCAAGGTAACCCAGCGCAGCGAGGGTCAGCGCAATGCCCAGCACTGGCGGCGCCAGCACGCGCGGCGCGCGGCGCCAGCCGTAGCGCCAGCCGAACACCGGCACGATCAGCAGCACCGCCGCGAGCAGCCACACGCTGGCGTAGCCGCGGTAGCGCCCGAACAGTTGCGACACGCTGGCCGGCTTGTCCACCAGCTGCACGCCGGTCAATCCTGCGGCGGCCTGCGCGAGCGCGGTTTCGTCGCCGCCCTGCGGCAGCACCAGCGAGGCGCAGCCTTGTGCATCGCAGCCCATCCAGAGCTGGCGGAACGGAGTGGAGAGCGGCGTCTTGAGCCAGTCGTCCAGTGGCAGCGGCGCGCCGGGCCATGCGGCGACGTAGGCGTCGATAGCACTGGCGCGGAAGCCGGCATCGACGAGTATTTGGCGCAAGTGCGCAGGATCGTTGAACAGCGCGGACAGGAGTGCGTGATCGTGCGCCTGCCGTGCCTGCGAAGGCACCATGCCGGCGAGGCCCGTCCAGCCTTCGAGCTTGCCCTCGTTCACCAGCGCTTGCAGGCGCGCTTCCAGTGTTTCCTCGTGCTGCAGGGTCTGTTCTTTGTCCTTCCCTTGCACGAGATAGAACTGGCTGGCGTTGCCCAGTCCGCTGATCTCGCGGATCTGCTGCTCCTGCGCCGTGAGCGCGGCGGGTTGCGCGATCAGGTGGTGCACGTCGTCGTCGTGATGCAGACGCATCCATCCCGGGAGCGCGACCAGTAGCAACACCACAGTGAGCCCTGCGCCGCGCCAACCACGTGCAGGTGCGGCCAGCGTCCGCTGCATGGCATGCGCGCCGCGCACCAGCACCGGCGTGACCGCTTTCGCGGGGCGCTGCAGCAGGGCGGGCAGCAGCCAGAACACGCTGAGGCAGGCGGCGACCATGCCGCTGATCGCGAACACCGCCATCTGGCGCAATGCCGGGAACGGCACCAGGCCAAGCAGCGCATAACCCAGCAGGGAAGTGCCCAGCGCGAGCAGCAGGGCAGGGCGTACTTGCCGCAGCCCCGCACCCGCCTGCCAGCGCGGGCCGGCGTGCGCGCGTGCGCTCAGGTACTGGATCGAATAGTCCACGGCCTCGCCCAGCAGCGCCGCACCGAACACCAGGGTGAGCAGGTAGATCTGGCCGAACACCAGCAGCGAGACGGTGGTAGCCGCCACCACGCCGACGGTGGTGGAGAGGAAGGCCAGCAGCAGCGACCCGGGCGAACGGAAGACGGCGAGCAGCAGCAGTGCGATGCCCAGCGCGGAGATCCAGCCCACGCGATCCATGTCGCGTTTCGCGTTAGCGCGCGCAGCGGACGCGTAGAACACCGCGCCAGTGTGCAGGACGGTGGTGCCGGGATAGTGGCGTTCGATCTGCGACTCGGCGTCTTGCAGCGCATCCAGTGCGCGGCGCTGCACGCCGTCGTCATAGGACGATCCCTTGAGCGCAGCGGTGACCAGCACGTAGGTCTTGTCGCCGCGATGCGCCACCAGCAGGTCGTCCTCCGGCAGCAACGGCGAGCGGCTCCACGGCTGCTGCGCCAGCCAGTGCTGCAGCCAGCCGAACGGATCGTCGGCCAGCGGGACGCCCACACCGGTGAGGAAGGGTTCGTTGAGCCGTTGCGCCAGCGCCTGTGCGGGATCGAAGCCGGGGGACGCAAGCACGGCGCGGTCGGTCTCGGTGAGCAGCCAGTCGCGGTGCGCAAGGTAGGGCGCGGTGACCTGCGCGAGGTCGAACGGCGGCAGTTCGGCCGTGACGTCGCCAAACACGGCGTGCGTGGCCAGCGCCTTGCCCAGCGTGCGGGCTGCGTCCTTGGCGCGCGCGTCGTCGCGGTTCGATACCAGCAGCACCACGCGGTCGCCGTTGGCATGGGCGAGGCGTTCCACCGCGGCTTCGGCCAGCGGGTTCTGCTCGGTGGTCGGCAGCATCGCCAGCAGGTCGGTCTGGATGGGCAGCGGGCCGCGCCCGAACAGCAGCCACGCGCCCAGGACGACCATCGCCAGCGTGGCGATGGCGAACAGGGCGGCGCGCAGTTTCAGCAGGCGGGGTGTCATGGCAGGCCGAGTGCGCGCTGCTCCGGCGCGGTCAGCGGGCCGGCGTCGCGGGTGTGCTCGAAGTGGATCTCGGTGCGGCTGCCGTCCTGCATGGCGATGGCGATGCCCTGCAGGAAGTCGTCGCCGTTCAGCGTGATGCTGCCCAGTACGCGCGCCATGCGCGCCTGCTTGGGCACGAAGCGCAGCGTCCACTGTGCGGGTGTGCCGCTGGCCGCGACGTCGAACTGTCGCTGCGCCTCGTCCAATTTGCCGCCCAACAGGCCCTGCAGCATCTGCGACACCTGGCTGACGCCACGGTCGCCATGCATGGCTGTGGCATGACCCTCCGCATCGATGCGCGCGCTGCGATCGCCGGTGAGGGCCAGCGTTTCCTGGTAGGGCGTGGTGGTCTGCCACAGCATGCCGTGCCCCAGCACGAACAGCAGCCGGCCCTCGCTCACCTGCGGCTTGTCCAGCGCGGGGTTGCTGCGGGTCTGGGTGAAATCGGCGCGCACCGCGGCGTGCTTGCCCAGTTCGGCCAGCACGTTCTGCAACAGAATGTTGTCCGCCTGGGCGCGGGCGAACGGCGCGAGGCAGCACAGCAACAGCAGGATCATCAGGCGACGCATGCGGTTTCTCCACGGAATCGGCGCCACAACAATCGCGGCGCCCGGGGAAGCATGCCAAGCAACAGCCGCGTGTGCATCGCCGAGATGCGCAGGTTGTCGCGGAACATGCGGAAATGGGACAACCCATTTTCCGGATAGATCACGCGGGTGGGCAGGTTGGCCACCGGTACGCCGCGCCACATCAGTCGTACCGCGATCTCGGTGTCGAAGTCCATGCGCGCGGGCGGCGGTTTGCACGCAATCTCCGCACAGGCGGCTTCCAGCGGATACAGACGATAACCGCACATCGAGTCGCGAAGGGCCAGCGACAGCGTTTCCAGCCATACGCAGACGTGGGTGATATAGCGCCCGTACAGGCGCGCGCGCGGCACGCTGGCGTCGTAGACGGGCGCGCCGCAGACCAGTGCCTGCGGGTGCGCGCGGCCGGTGTCGAGGAACCGCGGGACATCGCCGGTATCGTGCTGTCCGTCGGCGTCGATCTGCAAGGCGTGGCTGTAGCCGGCCTCGCGCGCGGCGAGCAGGCCGGCGCCGATGGCGCGTCCCTTGCCCTGGTTGTACGGCAGGCGCAGCAGGCGCACGCCGCCGGTGTCGCGCGCGAGCACGTCGAGCACCTGGCGGGTACGTTCGTCGCTGCCGTCGTCCACGATCAGCACGGGCAATCCGTGCGCGCGCAATGCATGCACGGTGCGCGCGATGGTGCTGCCGTGGTTGTAGATCGGGATCAGCGCGCAGGGGGCGAAGCGGCCGAGGGCGTCCGGCATGGCCGGGCTCAGCGTTCGAGCAGGCCGTGCACGGTGCTCACCACGTCGCCTACGGTGCGCACGTTCTTGAAATCTTCCGGTTTGATGCGCATGCCGGTCATCTCCTGCACCTGGATGGCCAGGTCCACCGCGTCGATGCTGTCCAGCCCGAGGTCGGTGAACAGGTGGGCGGACGGCGTGACGCGCGCAGGCTCGATCTCGAACGTGTCGTGCAGCACCTTGCGCAGGCGTTCGAGGATGTCCGTATCGCTGATGCCTGCGGCCAGGATGGTGCTCATATCGCGTTCTGCTCTCGTTGTTCCGTGCGTACCGTGATGCCTTCCGGGGCTGTTTTCGCTGCGGCACGACCACGCGCCGGTGGCGGCGTTGGCCTGGCTGGCAGTTTCCCGACGAAGTGATTCCCCTGTATGGCGGAGGCCCATCGTGCCGGCGCACCGCCGCCGCGAGTGTAACAGAGCGGCGCCGCGGCCGAGGCGTGCCTCCGAAACAAGAGGCCGCCTTGCGGCGGCCTCTCGCTGAAACACGGGCGAACCGGCTTACTGACCGCGCATGCGGCCCTGGAAGCGGGTGCTGCCGTTGCCCATGTGCGGCAGCTTGATCTTGCCGATGGCGTTGATGCGCTCCTCGGCGAGACGGTCGGCGGCCTTGTAGGTCGGCACGTTCTCGGTCTTGCTGATCTCGAAGATGCGGCCCAGGTTGTAGTAGATGGTGCGCATCATGCGCATGGCGCGCTCGCGGTTGTAGCCGTCGATCTCCAGCGACACGTTCATCACGCCGCCGGCGTTGACCGCATAGTCCGGTGCGTACAGCACGCCGCGGCGGGTCAGTTCGTCGCCGATGGAGTCGGTGGCGAGCTGGTTGTTGGCCGCGCCGCAGATGATCTTCGCCTTGATGCGGTCGATCGTCTGCTCGTTGAGCGTGCCGCCCAGTGCGCAGGGCGAGTACACGTCGGCGTCGACGTCGTAGATCTCGTCCAGGCCCACGGCCTCGCAGCCCAGCTCGTCGACGCAGCGCTGCACGGCGTCCTTGTTGATGTCGGTGACAAACACCTTGGCGCCCTGTTCGCGCAGCAGCTTGATGAACTCGCTGCCCACGTGGCCGCAGCCCTGCACGGCGTAGCTGTACTTGCCCACGTCTTCGTTGCCGTGCTTGACCTGCAGCGCGGCCATCAGGCCCTGCAGCGTGCCGTAGGCGGTGAACGGCGAGGGGTCGCCCGAGCCGCCGTGCACCTGGTGCACGCCGGTGACGTACTCCGTCTCGCGGAACACGTATTCCATGTCGTTGACGTCGATGCCCACGTCCTCGGCCGTGATGTAGCGGCCGCCCAGCGAGTTGACGAAGCGGCCGAACGCGCGGAACAGCGCCTCGGACTTGTCCTTGCTCGGATCGCCGATGATCACCGCCTTGCCGCCGCCCAGGTTCAGGCCGGCCACGGCGTTCTTGTAGGTCATGCCGCGCGACAGGCGCAGCACGTCGTTCACCGCATCCTGCTCGGTCTTGTACGGCCACATGCGCAGGCCGCCCAGCGCGGGGCCGAGTACCGTGTTGTGGATCGCGATGATGGCCTTCAGGCCGGCGTCCTTGTTGTGGCAGAAGACGACTTCTTCGTGACCGGTTTTGGCGAGGGTTTCGAAAATCATTGGAACGGCGACTCCGTGGAGAGGTGCCCGCGGGCATCCAGGAATGGCGGCATCGCAGCGATGACCGCCGGGTAACGGCATAGGCTTGGATTCATCGTCCCGAACGGGTCGGTGCGGCAAATCCAGTCGACCATTCTAATACGCGGGCGTGAATGGGCTGTGGCGCGACGCAGCACGGCGGCCGGATCGGGGTGCAGCCAGGCTCACAGGGCCCGCGAGGCGGTTTCGGGCAGGCGCCGCCGCGCGCGCATGAACGCGTCCAGCCGCGCGAGCGGCCATGCCAGCGCCGCGCCGCCAAGCATCAGCAGGACGCAGGCGCTGGGCGGCCACCAGACGCCGGCAAGCCGCAACAGCAGGA
Source organism: Rhodanobacter sp. DHG33 (assembly GCF_014843005.1). Taxonomy (GTDB): domain Bacteria; phylum Pseudomonadota; class Gammaproteobacteria; order Xanthomonadales; family Rhodanobacteraceae; genus Rhodanobacter_A. The sequence continues at coordinate 291,647 of NZ_JACYXM010000002.1, forward strand.
TGCTGAACAGCAGGGTGGCCAGGATGGAGGCCGCCGCTGCCCGCCATGCGCGCGCCAGGCCAGGCAGGCCGTACAGCAGCAGCGGGAGCAGCAGGACCGCGCTGCCGAGCAGGAATTGTGCGGTGATGTCCAGCGGCAGGATGGCCAGGCCGCGGCGCAGCGTTTCCAGCATGTTCGCCTGGTACTCCACGCCGGGCATCGGACCGTCGGGCGTGTCGGTGATGTCGCCCATGCCGGCGGCGGTCGCGCCGACCAGCACCAGTTTCCCCTTGAGCAGCGAGGGGGGCACCTTGTCGTTCAACACGTCGGCGTAGGAGAGGCGGCCGAAGCTTCCCCGGATTCCGGCGTAGTGCAGCAGGACCAGGTTGTCGCGTTCCCACAGGTAGGGCGAACGCGGGTCGTTCAAGCTGTCGCGCAGCCCGGGCAGGGGCGATGCCGATGCTTTGCCCTCGGGCTGGCCGATCCGTTTCACCGCCAGCGCCAGCGAAGGCCAGTACGGGCTTCCCAGGCCGGCCATGAGATAGGCGCCGCGCGCGATGCCGTCGTCATCCATGCCGACATCGACCTGGCCGATCGCGGCGGCGGCCTTCGCCACGGCGGGTATGGGCAGGATTTCCGCCGACATGCCGCCCAGATCCTGCGCCTCGGCGAACACCGGCATCGCCACGCGCCCATTGCGGGCGATGGCGGCTGCCAGTGCCTGGTCGTTCTGCGGCTGGTCCACGTCGGGTTCGGCCACGGTCACGTCCATGCCGATGCCGCGGGCGCCGTCGGCGGTGAGGCGGTCGATCAGGCGCGCATGGATGGCCCGCGGCCATGGCCAACGGCCCAACGCATCGAGGCTGCCCGGATCGATCGCCACGATCACCACGTCATTGCCCGGCGCGTACTGCCAATGGCGCATGTGCAGGTCGTAGAACGCACGGTCCAATCGCGTGCTGCGGCCGCTGGCCAGCAGCAGCGCGAGCAGTCCGACCGCCAGGGCCCAGAGCGCGCCACGCACCATCCAGACGAACGGGTCGGGACGGGTCATGCGTCGTGGCGGCTCGGTGCGGCAGCGTTGTGCATGGGGCTTTTACAGAAGCAGCCACAACACAGCGGCACCGCCGCCTGCCACGGCGATACGGCAGGCGATGCACGGCAGCTTCACCTTCTGCACCGGGCTCCACGGGCCGGCGTAGCCGTCGGTGTCGATGGTGCGGACGTGCAGGTACCAGGTGCCATGTGCCGGTTTCGGAATCTCGAGCTGGGGCTGCGCCAGCGTTTCGTCCAGGGTGGGGTGCGCGAGATCCGGGTCGCGCGACATCTGCACCTGGTAATGCTGTCCGGGCAGGCCGGTCTGCCAGCTGAAGTCCATGTTCTTGCCGGCATGCTTCGGTTTGTTAGCCGCCGGCACGGGGGGTTCGGCCACCAGGTCGAACGGCATCGGGGCGCTGTACGGCCCCAGCTTGCCGTTGCGGTCGCGGGTGGCGATGCGCCACCAGTAACGGCCGAGGGGCAGCGCATGCGGCGCACGCGCGCTGGTGCCGGTGAGCGCATCCTGCGACCCGAGCAGCTGCTGGAAATTCGCGTCGCTGGCCAGTTGCCATGCATACGAAGCGGCTTCCGTGCTCTCGGTCCAGCCGAAATGCGGACGGGTGTCGCGCACCTTGCTGCCGGGTTGCGGCTCGACCACCAGCGGCGGTTGCGGATGCGCGCTGAGCTGGATGGTGCAGGTCGCGTCCTGGCCTTCCAACTGCTGCGCATCGATGCCGTGCACGCGGATCGCGTAGCTGCCGTCGGGCAGGTCGGGCAGGTTGACGCCTGCCGCGGTCACCACGCGATCCATCAGCAGCGCTTCGAAGCGTGCGTTCGGCGCGACCTGCGCCCGGTAGTGCGTCGCGTTCGGCAGGGCCGTCCACGCCAGCGGGTAGGAAGTGCTGCCGACGGGTTGTTCCGGGCAGTGCAGGACGGGTGCGTCCAGCAATACCTGCGGCGTGCCGGGACGCTCGCCGGCAGCCACCGCGACGCCCTTGCCGCCGGCGATCAGCACATGGCGCCCGTCGCCGTTGACATCGACGCGGCCGCCCAGCACCTCCGTCTGCGAGTGATCCGATCCGTCCGTGCCTACGCGGAAATGCGTGCCGCGCACGCTGGAGATCGAGCTCGGCGTCTGCACGCTGAAGTGCGCGACCCCATCGACATGGGTCACGTCGTTGACCGTGCGCCCGCGTTGCAGGCGCAGGCGCGTATCCGCCATGCCCGTATGGCCATAGGCGCTCAGGCGGTTCAGTTCGAGCACGCTGTCGTGCTGCATCAACACGCGCGAACCGTCGGCGAACTGCAGCGTGAGGCTGGCGTCGGCATCGGTGGTCAGCCGCGTGCCCATGCCGAACGACATGCCCACCTTGACGTCCTGGGGCGTTCCCTGGTCGCCCTGTTGCGCATGCGCGCTGCCGATCTCCGCCACCACCGTGGCATTGGCCGGCTGTACCGCCAGCCAGGCGACGGGGATGCGCAAGCGCATTCCGGGCGGCAGGTGATAGGGGTCGGCGACCTGGTTGTAAGTCTGCAATTGCTGCCAGGACACGTCGTGCTTCAGGTAGCGCCGCGACACATCCCAGATGTTGTCGGTGGGGCGGACCCGGTAGGTCCAGTCCGCGGCGTGTGCGAAAGGCAGCATGCCGATCGACAGCAGGGCGAAGGCGGCCAATCGGCGGGGACGGCTAGAGATGCGACGTACGGAGGGCATGGTGCGGCCTGTAAACGATGCTAGGACTCCCCTTCGCCCCGTACGACGGAGCGGCCCTGAAACGCCATTCCAATGGCGAAACCCAGGCTAGACACACGGTGCGTATTTTGCGGCATGTCACGCGCTATTGCCACGTGACGCCCGTCAGCAGGCTGCGGAATGCATGCTTCCAGAAGGCAACCTAATCTGCCGGGGGCGCGGTGAGGCGCTTCGTGCGCCCGGATCAGCCAAGGCGTGCAAGCAGTTGGCGCAACGCCCCGACATAGCCCGGCAGGCTGCGCAGGGGATCGGTTCCGCCGGCATGCAGGGTTTCGAGGTATCGCTCCCCTTCGGCCAGCAAGGGATCGTCGGTGAACAGCTGCAGGGCTCCCAGCATGCGATGCAGGCGCTGCTCGGCAATCTTGGCGTCGCCGGCGATGGCGGCGGCACCCAGCGCATCCAGGTCGGCATTCGTGGCGTCGACCAGCATCGGCAGCAGCGACTGGCGCAGGGCTTGCGAGGCTTCCATGTCGGCCGCGGGCGACGGTTCGGGGGCGGCCTGGGCGGCATCGGGGCCGCGTCGCGGCATCCATTGTTCGATCTTGCGCTCGAGCGGCTGCAGCTGCAGCGGCTTGCTGAGGTAGTCGTCCATGCCGGCTTCGCGGCAGCGCGCCAGCTCGCCATCGAATGCATTGGCCGTCATGGCGATGATGGGCAGGCGAGTGGCCGCGCCACTCTCCGCCTCGTGCTTTCGCCACGCCGTGGCCAGTTCGTAGCCGCTCATGCGCGGCATGTTGCAGTCCGTGACGAGCATGGCGTAGTCGCCGTCATGCAGCGCAGCCAGCGCATCGACGCCGTTGCCCACGATGTCGCAAGGCCAGCCCAGCAGGTCGAGCTGGCGCCGCACCAGTTGCTGGCTGACGGGATGGTCCTCCACCACAAGCACGCGCTGCGTATGTGGGGAAAACGATTTCGCGACAATGGCGGCCGCGCTTGCGTCGGTCGCCACCGCGGCCTTACGGCGTGAAGACACCGGCGGTTCCAGGGCCAGCCGACAGGCCTGAACCAGTGACTGCCACCGTAAGGGCGCAACTTCCAGCGGAATGCGCTCGTCGTTCGGGATGGATGGCTCTGAGCGCAGCGCCTTGCCCACGGCCACCACACGTGCTGCGATTTCCGTAGCGCTCTGCAGGTCGTCCGCATCGACGAACAGCACGTTGGCGACCATGCCTGGGCGCATGGACTGCGACGGCGGAATGCGTTCGACGGTAAAACCCAGCGCAATGAGCTGCTCGGCCAGCTCGATGGCGATCCTCTCGTCCGACAGGCGAAGGATCGCGTGCTTCTGCGCGGCGCCCGGCAACGCGTCGACGGCGCGATGCACGATGGGCAGATGCAATTCCAGCGTCACCGTGGTGCCCTCGCCGGGGGCGCTTTGCAGCGAGACATGGCCCCCCATCAACTCGACCAGCTGCTTGCAGATCGCCAGCCCGAGGCCGGTGCCGCCGTAATGGCGCGTAGTCGAGTTTTCGGCCTGGTTGAACGGGGTGAACAGCGTGGCCTGCTTGTCTGCCGGTATGCCGATACCGGTGTCACGCACGCTGATGAAGCTGCGTTGTGCGCCGTCACCGTCGCCGATCACCCGCCACATCAGAGCGATGCTTCCCTGTGCGGTGAACTTGGTCGCGTTGTTGAGCAGATTGAACAGGACCTGCCGGATGCGAATGCCGTCGCCCATCAACCGGCTGGCCACGGTCGATTCGACCAGCACGTCCACGCGAAGTCCCTTGCGCTGCATCGGCGCCGCCACCGCGCCGATCACGTTGTCCACCAGCGCGCGCGGGTCGAAGGCCTCGTTTTCCAGCTGCAGGCCGCCGGCGGCCAGCTTGCTGAAATCCAGCACGTCGTTGAGGATTTGCATCAAGGCGCCGGCCGAATCCTCCACCGAATGCAGCATCTGCTTCTGCTCGGCGTCGAGGCGCGTGTGGCCGAGCAGTTCGAGCATGCCGATCACGCCGTTCAGGGGCGTGCGGATCTCGTGGCTCATGGTGGCGAGGAAATCCGACCTGGCCTTGGCCGCGCGTTCGGCGGCGTCGCGTGCCGAGCGCAACTCCTCGTTGAGCGCCTTCGTGCGCGTGGTGTCGTACATGTAGCCGACCCGTTGCGCATCGCCATCCGACGGCGCCAGCGTCAGGTGCATCCAGCGCAGGCCGGCGGGTGCGCGCACGCGGAAGTCCAGGGCCTGCGGTCGATCCTTGTCGTCAGGGTGGCTTGCGGATTCCAGCAACCGGTCCAGTGCTGACAGGTCTTCGGGGGGGATGCGCTGGCGGAATGCGGGGTCCCTCAACGGATCGCCTTCGCCCAGCGGGTGCACCGCATCGAGCCCGATCAGGGCAGCCGGATCGCCCGTTATGACATCCAGGCGGGAGGGTGCTTCCGCAGTGTCGTGCAGCGTGAAGATGGCTACCGGTACGTGCCCGGCGATGCGGCGCAGGCTCCGCTCGGCTCCGAGTTTGTGCCAGGCGCTGCGTATCGCCTGACGCTGTCCGTGGAGATAGCGCAGCACGCCCAGCGCAAGCAACGCCATCGCCACAAGCAGGGCGGCCAGCAGCAGCGTGGATGCCGACATCGGTCCGCTGGCGGTATGCAACCAGTCGGAAGTGCCAGGTGAAACGAAGGAGGCCAGTTTCATTTCGATAGCCTACCGCCTGGCGAGACTCGGGCAAGATACACCGGTGTCAGGTGAAAATTTTCCGCTGTCATGGCTCGTGGAAGAATGGATTTTCATCGTCGTTACATGAGTCGGAATATTTCAAGCGCCGATGTGAAAACATCGAGAGACATTATTGCGCGCGCTGTTGTATGGTGACCTTGGCCCGAAATGGAGCGTTGAGGGCCGCAGGGGCAACAGAAGAGCTGTCGAATGCGCGTAGTGATTTGCGATGACCACCCGATAGTGGTGATGGGCGTAAAAACCATTCTCACGAGCCATGGTGACGGTTTCCAGGTAGTCGGTGAGGCGAACAGCGGCCAGCAATTGCTGGAACTGCTCGCGAACCAACCGTGCGACCTGGTCATCACGGATTTCTCCATGCCGGGCAAAAGTCATCAGGACGACGGCCTGAGCATGTTGCGCCGGTTGCGGGCGACATGGCCCGATACGCTGATCATCGTGCTGACGATGGTGCGCAACCCGGCATTGCTGCAGAGCATGCTCAAGCTGGGCGTGCAGGGCATCGTGGACAAGGCTGGGATGGTGGTCGAGTTGCTGCTGGCGACCCAGGCCGTATCGGCCGGACGCAGTTACGTCAGTGCCCGCCACAAGGCTGAGATCGGCGGGACGCTCCGGCGTGCCGACGCTACTGCCGGCTTGCCGGTCACGGCCTTGTCGGTGCGCGAGGCGGAGGTGGTTCGCCTTTATGCACGCGGCATGAGCATCACGCAGATCGCCGATGCCACCAACCGCAGCGTAAAGACCATCAGTAAGCAGAAGTCCGATGCCATGCGCAAACTCGGACTGGAAAGCAACCACGACCTTCTCGAGTTCGCGCGGGCCAACGGCCTGCATTGAGCGGAACCGCGCAGGGGGCCTCCTGCGCGCGAAATGTTTTGACCTGATCGAAGTGTGATGCCGACGGCGCATGCAAGGTGCGCCCCTGCAATCGGCATCCCCGCATTCCCGTGGCCGGGGAATTTCCATTCGTGTGCGTACGCCGCTTTTCGGAATCGTCCTATTTCGGGTTGCGACTGAAGTCAATAGTTTTGTATCCCATGAACCGTGATGCAGATCACGCATTGACGGCCTGATCTCGGCGGTTCACCGACTCCCGCATGCGAAGGATCGCATGTGTCGACCTCAGCGTCGGCGGCAAGGTACGTCTCCTACCCCCTGGGAGAACCTTGCCGGGTTCATTTCAGTCTGCGCGGCGATTTCGGCTTGCGCAGCGACTTGGAACAGCGATCTGGAACGGGGGCATCACGCCTGAGGCTGCGTGCCACAAGGGGCGTCAAGGGTCTCGGCAGCATACAAACGATTTGGCCGATTCGATTGGGGCTCGCATGGGAAATCTCTATGCGGGCCCTTGCTGTATCTGCGGTCGCGAAATTTCTGGAGCAGGTCATGAACAAAATTCATAGCAAGGTGTGGAACAAGTCCCTGGGGCAGCTGGTAGTGGCGTCGGAGCTTGCCACGAGCAGCAGCGGGGGCAAAACCACGGGCCAAGCACACACAGCGATCAGTTCGACGACTTTCAAACTGGTGGTCACGGCCCTGCTGTTTTCCGGATATGCAATCTGGACCGATAAGGCCGTAGCTGCGACGTTCAACTGCACCGGCACCGGCATTGGTAATGGCATGGTCTGCGGCACTGGCAACACCGCTAGCAATGTCACCGATATCGCCATCGGCAGCACTGCATACGCCAACAGCGGCTCTAGCGGCAACGGAAACACGGCAATCGGGCAAGGCGCCTACGCCGCCACGCGTACGGCAACCGGGGGAGGCGTCTATGCCGGCAAGAGCTACGGCGGCAACGGTCAGTCCATTGCCTTGGGGGCGTATGCCGGGGCCATGGGCGATCAATCCACTGCGCTCGGCAACGACGCCATGGCCTATGGCAATTCCAGCATTGCGGTAGGTGGCGATGACGTGGACGCCGTATCGGCTACAGCCTATGCGAAAGCCGCCACCATCAATGGGAAAACGTATGCGGCGGGTTCGACGGCGAACGCTACCCTTTACACCGCTCTCACAGGAAGCACGGCGATTGCGCCGGGCGTCTACTACGCCCCTACGGCTGGCGATGCTTCCATAGCCCTGGGCATGCAGGCGACGGCGGGAGGTACGTATAACAATCCCCTCCCCAATCAAGGGACGTTCACCCAGACAGGTGTGTTCGATATCGCCATCGGTACGCAGGCCAGTGCAGGCGGCTTTGCATCGATTGCTATAGGTACCGGTGCGAATGCGACGGCAGACGCATCTTTCGCGATCGGCCCCAATGCTCAGGCCTCGGGTGTCGAGTCAACGGCTTTCGGCGTGTCTGCCAAAGCCAGCCAGAGCTTTGCCGTGGCTATCGGCAATGGAGGCACGAGCGCGGCCACTTATACGCAGGCCAGCGGCACGGGCGCTATTGCGATCGGCGGCAATGGCACGGCAGGTGCCATCGCGGCGGGGACCAATGCAGTCGCCATCGGCGGACAAACCAACGTGGCATCGGCTGCCACCTCGGGTGTGGCCATCGGTCGTGGTGCCACGGTCAACGGTACTTACGGCATTGCTGAAGGTGACAGTGCGACGGCCAACAACAGCAATGATTTTGCTTTCGGCAAGAGTTCCGTCGCCGGTGTTAGCGGCAGCACCACGCTGACCAACGACATGGCGGTAGGGACCAGCGCGCTGGCGACGGGCGGCAATGCGACGGCTTTCGGTACCAGCGCGAATGCGGCTGGAGGCAGTTCGATGGCAGTCGGTCCCAGCGCCAACGCCTGGAACACCAATGACGCAGCTTTCGGCAATAGCGCTGTAGCAGGCGTGTCCGGTAGCACCTCGTTGACCAACGATACGGCATTTGGTGCCAGTGCGATGGCGATTGGCGGCAGTTCCACAGCCATTGGCCCAAGTGCGAATGCAGTGGGCGGCAGTTCAATGGCCGTTGGCTCCAAAACCTTCGCCTACAACACGAACGATGCGGCCTTCGGCAGTGGCGCTGTGGCTGGCGTATCCGGCAGTGCCTCATTGACTAACGACACGGCATTCGGTGTCAGTGCTAAGGCGACCGGTGGCAACTCGACTGCTATCGCCCCAAGTGCACAGGCGACTGGCGCCAATTCCACCGCTATTGGATCCAGTGCGAATGCAGCCGGCACGAACACCATGGCGATCGGCCCCAGCGCCAACGCCTACAACAATTACGACTCCGCCTTTGGTTCCAACGCCGTAGCCGGTGTGTCCGGCGGCAGCGTGACCTACGACACGGCGCTGGGTTATCAGGCGACGGCGACCGGCGGCTATTCCATGGCACTCGGCCCCAGTGCCAAGGCTTCTGCGGCAGGTGCCTTGGCTTTTGGTGGCAATGCCAGCGGCAGCGCGACGGCGGCGGCAACGAATGCCATTGCCATCGGAGGCCAATCCTCTGTGGCTGCCGCAGGCACTTCAGGCGTTGCGGTTGGGCGCGGGGCGACAGTGAGCGGTGCTTACGGCATCGCCGAGGGCGATGGCGTTTCGAGTGGGGCGACCGGCCAGAACGTGGCCATCGGTTCGTCGGGCACGACCGCCAATGCAGGTTCGTCGACGGGCGGTGCGGTAGCGATCGGCATGAAACAGACAGCCACCGGCAACGGCGCGGTGGCGATCGGCGACCCGAACACAGCCAACGGCACGGGCGCCGTGGTGTTGGGCGCGAACGACACTGCGGCGGGCAACACTGCAGGTACCACGGCCGCCAATGGCGCGGTGGCGATTGGCAACTCGAACACTGCCATCGGGCAAGGCTCGGTGGCGCTGGGTAACAGCAGCACGGTGTCGGCAGCCGGCGGTTTGGCGTTTGGAGACACCGCCAACGCTGTCGGAGGCAACGCCATAGCCATCGGCTCGAGCGCTTCAGCCACCATGGCCGGCGACATAGCGTTGGGAAATAAAGCGGTGGCGAACACCCCGACCGGTGCCACGCTACCAAGCGTCGCCATTGGCGTTGGTACGACTGCGACGGGTGGAGCAGGCGACGTCGCGATGGGCTCTTACGCGCAGGTGACTTCCACCAACGCCAACATGAATGGAGGCGTAGCGATTGGCAACAGCGCGCAGTCGATCGTCACTGGCACCTCGGGTGCATCGCCAACCGCGATTGGCAACAATGCAAGGGCAATCGGGCTCGGCTCAGAAACCGCAATTGGCGACTACGCAACTGCCACGGGTACCGATGCGGTCGCTATCGGCGGTCATGCGGGATCGGCCGGTTCGAGTGCGTCCGGCAACCAATCCACGGCGATCGGCCAATCGGCCAATTCTGCTGGCCAGTCGGCGGTGGCCATCGGTAACGGAGTCAATGCTTATAACACCGGTTCGTTGGCCCTCGGTGGCACTGCTGTGGCGGGTGTGTCTGGTTCCGCCACGGTGGCCAACGATACAGCGATCGGCAATCAAACCTCGGCCACGGGCGGCCAGTCCCAGGCGATTGGTTACAACTCCAAAGCTTCGGCAGCGAATGCCTCGGCTATTGGCGCATCCGCCAATGCTTCGGCAGCAGGTGCGACTGCCATCGGTGGAAATAGCACAGCAGGTTCGAGTGCAGCTGCAACGAACGCTATTGCCATTGGTGGCCAGTCCAGCGTTGTGGCCGCAGGCACGTCCGGTATTGCGATTGGCCGCGGCGCCTCGGTGAATGGTGCTTACGGCATTGCGCAAGGCGATGCGGCCAGTGTGAAAGCAGCAGGTGGCGTGGCTCTGGGCTCAAGCGCGGTGGCGACGAATGCCGGCGATGTGGCTCTGGGCCAGAACTCGACGACATCGGCGCCTTCGACCGGACCCTACACGATCAACGGCGGTACGCCGGCCGGCACTTCCGATACCACGGGCGTGGTGTCGGTGGGCACGTCGAGCGCACCGCGGCAGATCCAGAACGTGGCGGCGGGCACGGTGTCGTCGACGTCGCTGGATGCGATCAACGGCAGCCAGCTGTATGCCGTGGGCACTTCGGTGAACAACCTCGGCACCAGCGTGGCCAATGGCCTGGGTGGCGGCAGTACGTACAACAGCACCACGGGCGCGGTGACCACCAGCCTGAGCGTGGGTGGCAACACGTACACCACCGTCAACAACGCGCTGAATGCGGTGAACACGACGGCCTCGGAAGGCTGGAACGTGACGACGGCGGCGACGGGTTCGGGTACGGCCAGCAACACGAGCGTGGCGAATGTGGCACCGGGTGCAACGGCGACGTTCACGGCGGGCAACAACCTGATCGCGACGCAGAACGGAACGACGGTGGCGTTCGGGTTGAACCCGGTGCTGACGGGTCTGACCAGCGTGACCGCGGGCAACACGGTGATGAACAACGCTGGCGTGACAGTCAGTGGCGGCGCCAACGGCACCGTGAGCCTGGGCAATGCCGGCTTGAACAACGGCAACAACACCATCACCGGTGTGGCGCCGGGCACGCTCTCCGCGACTTCCACGCAAGCGGTGAACGGCAGCCAGTTGTACGCGACGAACCAGCAGGTAAACACCAACACCACCAACATCGCGACCAACACCTCGAACATCGCGACGAACACCACGAACATCAGCAACCTGACGAACGGCAAGGTTGGCCCGTTCGTATCGGACCAGTCAGTGACGGCGGTGCAGCCGGTGTCGTCAGGCGCGAATGCGGCGGCGGGTGGCTTCGGTGCGAGCGCGACGGGCGCGGCGTCGACGGTGGTGGGCAACCAGGCGACGGACAACGGCAACGCGAATGCGACGGTGCTGGGCCAGGGCGCGAGCATCGCGAGCGGTACCGCCGGCAGCAACGTGGCGCTGGGTCAGGGCTCGACGGTGGCTGCAGCGGCCGTGCCGACGGCGACGGGCGTCATCAACGGCACGACCTACAGTTATGCCGGTGGAACCCCCAACGGCGTAGTGAGCATTGGCACAGCGAGTGCACCGCGTCAGCTCACGAACGTGGCGGCCGGTCAGGTGACCTCGACCTCGCTGGACGCGGTGAACGGCAGTCAGCTGTACGCGACGAACCAGGCCATCCAGTCGGCGAACACGACGGCAGGCAAGGGCTGGAACCTGTCGGCGAACGGCGGAACGGGTGTGAACATTGCGCCGGGTGCGACGGTCGACGTGTCGCCTGGCAGCAGCGGCAACATCGCCGTGAGCCAGAACGCCACGAACGGCAACCTGACGATCGACACCAATCCGAACCTGACGGCGACGAGCGTCACCACCGGCAACGCGGTGGTGAACAGCAGCGGCGTGACGGTGAACGGTGGCAGCAACCCGGTGAGCCTGACCGACACGGGCCTGAACAACGGTGGCAACACGATCACCAACGTGGCGGCCGGTGTGAACGCAACGGACGCGGTGAACCTCAGCCAATTACAGGCAGCACAGGCAGCGGCGACGACGCACTACTACAGTGTGAACTCCACGGTCACGGGTACCGGCAGCAATTACAGCAATGATGGCGCCACGGGCACGAATGCCTTGGCAGCAGGGGTGAATTCCACTGCCGGCGGCATCTTCGCAACTGCGACTGGATATCAGAACGCCGCTTCGGGCGACTACAGTGTTGCACTTGGCAACCAAAATACAGCCTCTGGCGAAAGCGGTGTGGCCATCGGCGTTACGAACACTGTTGGCGGCGTGCAAGGTACGGCAGTGGGCAGTGGCAATACGGCTTCAGGGGACCAGGCTTCCGTCATAGGCACGGCCAATACCGCCAGCAATAAGTTCGCCTTGGCCGCAGGCTATGGCAATACGGCCGGCGGTCAGCAAAGCATTGCCATTGGTAACGACAATAACGTCAGCGGAAATGCCTCAGGCGCGGTCGGTGGCCCCACGACAGTGTCGGGCACCAGCTCGTACTCGGTGGGCAACAACAACACGGTTGCCAACAACAACACCTTCGTGGTCGGCAACGGAGTCACCACCACGCAGGACAACAGCGTGGTGCTGGGCAATGCCTCAACGGATCGCACTGCGACCACGGTGACTGGCGACACGATCAATGGCACGGCCTACACCTATGCCGGTCAGGGTTCGGCAGCCAATGGCGTGGTGAGCGTGGGTGCAAAGGGCGCAGAGCGCCAGATCATCAACGTAGCGGCGGGCGAGGTGAGCGGCACCAGCACGGATGTGGTGAACGGTTCGCAACTGTATGCGGCGGACACGGCGATCACGGCGCTGGGCACCACGGTGACCGAGCTGGGCAACACCACGGCGTCGGCGCTGGGTGGCGGCAGCACGTACAACAGCAGCACGGGTCAGTTGACCACTGTGCTGAACGTAGGCGGTAACACGTATAACAACGTCAACAGCGCGCTGACAGCCATCAACACGACGGCCTCGAAGGGCTGGAACCTGTCGGCGAACGGTGGCACGGGTGTGAACATCGCGCCGGGTGCGACGGTGGATGTGTCGCCGGGCAGCAGCGGCAACATCGCCGTGAGCCAGAACGCCACGAACGGCAACCTGACGATCGACACGAACCCGAATCTGACGGCGACGAGCGTCACCACCGGCAACACGGTGATGAACACCGGCGGTGTGACGGTGAGCGACGGCACTAACAGCACGACGTATAGCTCGACAGGGATGAGCATTACCAACGGCCCGAGCGTAACGACGACGGGAATCAATGCGGGCAACACGCAGATCACCAACGTGGCGTCGGGTACGAGCAGCACGGACGCGGTAAACCTGAGCCAGCTGCAGGCGGCGCAGGCGGCGGCGGCCTCGACGGTCGTCGCGGGCACCAATGTGGCCAGCGTGGGCACGACGACGGCGGCGGATGGCCACACCATCTATACGGTCAATGCCAATGGCGCCAGCGTCTCGGCCGGTTCCTCGGCGGTGAACGTGACAGCGGGTACGCCGAACGCGAACAACGTGACCGACTACGCGGTGGACCTGTCGTCGGCGACGAAGAACACCTTGAACAATGCGGTGCAGTACGACGACAGCACGCATACCAGCGTGACGCTGGGTGGCGTGGGCAGCACCACGCCGGTAACGCTGACGAACGTGGCGCCGGGCAACCTGAGCAGCACCAGCACGGATGCGGTGAACGGTTCGCAGCTGTACGCAACGAACCAACAGGTGAGCACCAACACCACCAACATCGCGACCAACACCTCGAACATCGCGACGAACACCACGAACATCAGCAACCTGACGAACGGTAAGGTCGGCCCGTTCGTGTCGGACCAGTCGGTGACGGGGGTACAGCCGGTGTCGTCGGGTGCGAACGCGGCGGCGGGTGGCTTCGGTGCGAGCGCGACAGGTGCGGCGTCGACGGTGGTGGGCAACCAGGCGACGGACAACGGCAACGCGAATGCGACGGTGCTGGGCCAGGGTGCAAGCATCGCGAGCGGTACCGCCGGCAGCAACGTGGCGCTGGGCCAGGGCTCGACGGTGGCCGCAGCGGCCGTGCCGACGGCGACTGGTGTCATCAACGGCACGACCTACAGCTATGCCGGCGGAACCCCCAACGGCGTGGTGAGCATCGGTACGGCGAGTGCGCCGCGTCAGCTCACAAACGTAGCGGCCGGTCAGGTGACTTCGACATCGCTGGACGCGGTGAACGGCAGCCAGCTGTATGCGACGAACCAGGCCATCCAGTCGGCAAACACGACGGCCAACAAGGGCTGGAACCTGTCGGCGAACGGTGGCACGGGTGTGAACATCGCGCCGGGTGCGACGGTGGATGTGTCGCCGGGCAGCAGCGGCAACATCGCCGTGAGCCAGAACGCCACGAACGGCAACCTGACGATCGACACGAACCCGAACCTGACGGCGACGAGTGTCACCACCGGCAATACGGTGATGAACACCGGCGGCGTGACGGTGAACGACGGCACGAACAGCACGACGTACAGCTCGACGGGAATGAGCATCACCAACGGCCCAAGCGTAACGACGACGGGAATCAATGCGGGCAACACGCAGATCACCAACGTGGCGTCGGGTACGAGCAGCACGGATGCGGTGAACTTGAGCCAGCTGCAGACGGCGCAAGCGGCGGCGGCTTCGACCGTGGTCGCGGGCACCAATGTGGCCAGCGTGGGCACAACGACGGCGGCGGACGGCCACACCATCTATACGGTCAATGCCAATGGCGCCAGCGTCTCGGCCGGTTCCTCGGCGGTGAACGTGACAGCGGGTACGCCGAACGCGAACAACGTGACCGACTACGCGGTGGACCTGTCGTCGGCGACGAAGAACACCCTGAACAACGCGGTGCAGTACGACGACAGCACGCATACCAGCGTGACGCTGGGCGGCGTGGGCAGCACCACGCCGGTGACGCTGACGAACGTGGCGCCTGGCAACCTGAGCAGCACCAGCACGGAAGCGGTGAACGGTTCGCAGCTGTACGCGACGAACCAGCAGGTGAGCACCAACACCACCAACATCGCGACCAACACCTCGAACATCGCGACGAACACCACGAACATCAGCAACCTGACGAACGGCAAGGTTGGCCCGTTCGTGTCGGACCAGTCGGTGACGGCGGTACAGCCGGTGTCGTCGGGTGCGAACGCGGCGGCGGGTGGCTTCGGAGCGAGCGCGACGGGCGCGGCGTCGACGGTGATGGGCAACCAGGCGACGGACAACGGCAACGCGAATGCGACGGTGCTGGGCCAGGGTGCAAGCATCGCGAGCGGTACCGCCGGCAGCAACGTGGCGCTGGGCCAGGGCTCGACGGTGGCCGCAGCGGCCGTGCCGACGGCGACTGGCGTCATCAACGGCACGACCTACAGCTATGCCGGTGGAACGCCCAATGGCGTGGTGAGCGTGGGCAGTGCCGGCAACACGCGCCAGATCACCAACGTGGCGGCGGGTCAGGTGACTAGCAGCAGCACTGATGCGGTGAACGGCAGCCAGTTGTACGCGGCGAACACGGCGATCACAGCGCTTGGCACCACGGTGACCGAGCTGGGCAACACCACGGCATCGGCACTGGGTGGCGGCAGCACGTACAACAGCAGCACGGGTCAAGTGACCACAGTGCTGAATGTGGGCGGCAACACCTACAACAGCGTCAACAGCGCACTGACAGCCATCAATACGACGGCCAGCAAGGGTTGGAGCCTGTCGGCGAACGGCGGGGCGGGCGTGAACATCGCACCGGGTGCGACGGTGGATGTGTCGCCAGGCAGCAGCGGCAACATCGCCGTGAGCCAGAACGCCACGAACGGCAACCTGACGATCGACACGAACCCGAATCTGACGGCGACGAGCGTCACCACCGGCAACACGGTGGTGAACAGCAGCGGCGTGACGGTCAGCGGTGGCACCAATCCGGTGAGCCTGACCGACACGGGCTTGAACAACGGCGGCAACACGATCACCAACGTGGCAGCCGGCACGAGCAGCACGGATGCGGTGAACCTGAGCCAGTTGCAGGCGGCGCAGGCGGCGGCGACGACGCACTACTACAGCGTCAACGACGGCGGCACGCAGGGCGGCAACTACAACAACAACGGGGCCACGGGCACCAACGCGCTGGCCGCTGGCGTGGGTGCGGTGGCTTCCGGCAGTGGCAGCACCGCTATCGGCAATGGCGCGCAGGCGACGAGTGCCTCGTCGATCTCGGTGGGCAACGGCAACGTGGTGTCGGGTGCGAACTCGGGTGCGTTCGGCGATCCGAGCACGGTCTCGGGCACGGGCTCGTACTCGGTGGGCAACAACAACACGGTCGCCAACAACAACACCTTCGTGGTCGGCAACGGAGTCACCACCACACAGGACAACAGCGTGGTGCTGGGCAATGCTTCGACGGATCGCGCAGCGACCGCGGTGACGGGCGGCACGATCAACGGCACGGCCTACACCTATGCCGGTCCGGGCTCGGCAGCCAATGGCGTGGTGAGCGTGGGCGCGAAGGGTGCGGAACGCCAGATCATCAACGTGGCGGCGGGCGAGGTGAGCAGCACCAGCACGGATGCAGTGAATGGCAGCCAGCTGTATGCCGCGAACACGGCCATCACGGCCGTGGGAACTACGGTGACCAACTTGGGCAACAGTGTGGCGGCCGGGCTGGGCGGCGGCAGCACCTATGACTCGACGACGGGCACGGTGGTCACCTCGCTGAACGTGGGCGGCAACACGTACACCACCGTCAACGATGCACTGACCGCGGTGAGCAATACCGCGAACGCGGGCTGGAACCTGTCGGCGAACGGTGGCACCGGCGTGAACATCAAACCGGGGGCGACGGTGGACGTGTCGCCGGGTGCAAGCGGCAACATCACGGTGAGCCAGAACGCCACGAACGGCAACCTGACGGTCGACACCAATCCGAACCTGACGGCGACCAGCGTCACCACCGGCAACACGGTGATGAACAGCAGTGGTGTGACGGTCAACAACGGCACGAACAGCACGACCTACGGCGCGAACGGCCTGAGCATCACCAACGGTCCGAGCGTGACCGTGGCCGGCATCGCCGCCGGCAACCAGAAGATCACCCAGGTCGCGGCGGGCGACGTCAGCGCCACCAGCACCGACGCGGTGAACGGTTCGCAGCTCTACGCCACCAACCAGAGCATCACCAACATCACCAACGGCAAGGCCGGTCCGTTCCAGTCCGACAACTCGGTCACCACGACCGCCCCGGTGGCCTCCGGCACCAACGCCACGGCCGGCGGCTTCGGTGCCAGCGCGACGGGCGTGGCCTCGACCGTGGTGGGCAACAACGCCACCGACAACGGCGTGGCCAACTCCACCGTGCTGGGCCAGGGTGCGAGCATCGCAGCCGGCACCACAGGCAGCAACGTGGCTCTGGGCCAGGGCTCGACGGTGGCGTCCGCCGCCGTGCCGACGGGCAGCGGCACGATCAACGGCACCACCTACCAGTACGCGGGCGGCACCCCGGCCGGCGTGGTGAGCGTGGGCAGCGCCGGCAACGAACGCCAGGTCACCAACGTGGCGGCGGGCCAGGTCACGGCCACCAGCACCGATGCGGTGAACGGCAGCCAGCTCTACGCCACCAACCAGGCGATCACGGCGGTGGGAACCACGGTGACCAACCTGGGCAACAGCACGGCGGCGGGTCTAGGCGGTGGTAGCACGTACAACAGCACCACGGGCCAACTCACCACCAACCTGAGCGTAGGTGGCAACACCTACACCAGCGTCAACGACGCGTTGAACGCGGTCAGCACCACGGCCAGCGCGGGCTGGAACATGACCACCGCGGCCACCGGCACGGGCGTGGCCAACGGCAGCAGCGTGGCCAAGGTGGCGCCGGGGGCGACAGCCACGATCACCGCCGGCAACAACATCGTCACCACGCAGAACGGTGCGGACGTGGCCATCGGGGTAAACCCGGTGCTGACGGGGCTGACCAGCGTGACGACCGGCAACACGACGGTGAACACCAACGGCGTGACGGTGAACGACGGCACCAACAGCACCACGTACGGCTCGACCGGCATGACCATCGCCAACGGCCCGAGCGTGACCACGTCGGGCGTCAACGCCGGTGGTCAGCAGATCACCAACGTGGCGGCCGGCACGGCGGCGAACGACGCAGTGAACGTCAGTCAGCTGCAGGCGGCGCAGGCCGGCAACGTGAAGTACGACACCAACGCCGACGGCAGCATCAACTACGACAGCATCACGCTGAACCCGAACGGCTCGCCCACCGCCATCCACAACGTGGCGCCGGGAACGGCCCCGACAGATGCGGCGAACGTGGGGCAAGTGGAACAGGGCATGCAGGCGGTGCAGAACTGGTCGAAGAGCTACACCGACCAGGCCGTCAACAACCTGGGACACCAAGCCTTTGCAGGCGTGGCGTCGGCGATTGCGACAGCCAACGTGCCGCAGGCCTACCAGCCGAACCAGAGCTCGGCCGGCGTGGGCCTGGGCAACTTCCACGGCGAATCGGCGATTTCGGTGGGCGTATCCACGATCTCCGAGAGCGGCCGCCTGATCTTCAAGGCCAATGCCTCCAGCGATACGCGTGGCGGCGCCGGGGTGGGCGTGGGCGCGGCGGTGGTCTGGTAAGGGCGAGGTAAGGACATCCGGACGCGGTCGCGCCCGGATGCGGGGAACAGGAACAGCTATGCCCCGGCGCAACGCGCGGGGCACGCAACAGAAAGGGTGGCAACATGAAAGCGACATTCAGCAAATCGACCGCGGCGACGTGCCTGCTGATGGTCTTCATGGTTCTGGCGGTCTTGATGGTGCTGTTGGTGCTGTCGGGCTGCGGCAATGTGAGTCATCGGGTAGCCAACGACGGCAAGAGCGCCGGTGAGCTGGTGTGGCCAGAGCCCGGCGACACCACGCCGATCCACGCCAACGGCACCTGGCCCACGCTGGACAGCCTGCGCCAGGTGCATGCCGGCGAGAGCAAGAACCAGATCGCCGCGCTGATCGGCTTCCCGCACTTCAGCGAAGGCGTGGTGGCCGTGCGCGAGTGGAACTACCTGTTCCACTTCCGCACCGCGGATCACCCCGACACGGTATGTCAGTACAAGGTGCTGTTCGACGACGCCAAGCTGGCGCAGAGCTTTTACTGGAAGCCTGCGTCGTGTGCCGAGATGCTGAAGGCGACGCCCGCAGCGCCCGTGGCTGCGGCGGCTGAGCAGCACTTCACCCTGTCCGCCGATGCGCTGTTTGCGTTCGACAAGTCGAGCCTGGAAGACATCAAGCCGGACGGTCGCACGCAGCTGGACAAGCTGGCCGCGCAGATCACGGGCGAAGGCCAGGAACTGGGCATGGTGCACGTGATCGGCTACACCGACCGCCTGGGCAGCGACGACCACAACGACCGGCTGTCGCAGAAGCGTGCCTACACGGTGATGGAATACCTGATGCAGCACGGCGTGCCGTCGCGCCTGATCGTGGCGGAAGGCCGCGGTTCGGTGGCTCCGGTGACCACCGACTGCAGCCAGGACGACCGCGCCGCCCTGATCGCCTGTCTGGCGCCGGATCGGCGCGTCGAGATCATCGTCATCGGGCGACACAGCGACAGCTGATCGTCAGGCGCCTCGGAAAGCAAAAGGCCACGCGCTCGCGTGGCCTTTTGCTTTTTGATGCCGCACGTCGCTGCATCGATGCAGCGGGATGCCGGCCTTACATGCCGATCGCGGTTTCCGCCTTCACGTACGGCAGGCCGTGCGCTTCGGCCACCGGCTCGCAAGTCAGCTTGCCTTCGCACACGTTGAGGCCGTTGCGCAGGTGCGCGTCCTGCGCCAGCGCCTTCTTCCAGCCGTTGTTGGCCAGCGAGAGCGCGAAGGGCAGAGTGACGTTGTTGAGCGCGAAGGTGGAGGTGCGCGCCACGGCGCCCGGCATGTTGGCCACGCAGTAGTGCACCACGCCGTCGACCACGTAGGTCGGCTCGGCATGGGTGGTGGCGTGCGAGGTCTCGACGCAACCGCCCTGGTCGATGGCGACGTCCACGATCACCGAACCCGGCTTCATGGTCTTCAGCATGTCGCGGGTGACCAGCTTCGGCGCGGCGGCGCCGGGGATCAGCACGGTGCCGATCAGCAGGTCGGCGCGGCGCACCAGTTCCTCGATCGCGGCGCGGGTGGAGAACACGGTGGAGATCGCGGTGCCGAACTGCGCGGCGAGGCGCTTCAGCGCGTCGGCCGAACGGTCGACCACGGTGACCTTGGCGCCCATGCCCACGGCGATGGTCGCCGCGTGGGTGCCGGACACGCCGCCGCCCAGGATCACCACTTCCGCCGCCGGCACGCCGGGCACGCCGCCCAGCAGCACGCCGCGGCCACCCTGCGCCTTCTCCAGCGAGTGCGCGCCCACCTGCGGTGCGAGACGGCCGGCCACTTCGGACATCGGCGTCAGCAGCGGCAGCGTGCCGTTCGCGGCGGTCACCGTTTCATAGGCGACGCAGATGGCGCCGGATTCGATCAGGTCCTTGGTCTGCTCCAGGTCGGGAGCGAGGTGCAGGTAGGTGAACAGGATCTGGCCCTTGCGGAGCTTCTTGCGCTCCACCGATAGCGGCTCCTTCACCTTCACGATCATGTCGGCTTCGGCAAAGATCGGATCGGGGCCGTTCGCGATGGTCGCGCCTGCCGCGACGTAGTCGGCGTCGCTGATGCCGGCGCCCAGGCCGGCGCCGGTTTCCACCACCACCTGGTGGCCGTGATGCACTAGTTCCTGCACGGACGAGGGGATGAGGCCCACGCGGTATTCGTGGTTCTTGATTTCTTTCGGCACACCGATGCGCATGGCGATGACTCTCTGATTTGGAGTGAAAGGCGGATCGGCGTGCTGCCTGCCGATGGGCGGCAGTATGACGACTGTGTTACGCAATTACTCGCCAATTTCTGTGGTGTCACGGCCTTCATGTAGAATTTGTCACGTGAAAAATCCCGATGGAATGAAATTTCATGCAGCATCTTGATCCCGCCCTCGACGAACGCGACCGCGCCATCCTCAAACTGCTGCAGCAGGACGGCCGGTTGACCAACCTGGAGCTGGCTCAGCAGATCAATCTTTCGCCCTCGGCCTGCCTGCGCCGGGTGAAGCTGTTGGAGGAACGCGGACTGATTTCGCGCTACGTGATGCTGCTGGACGAAAAGGCCGTGGGTTTGCCGGGCACGGCCTTCGTGCTGGTGACGCTGGACCAGCAGGGCCGCACCGCGCTCGATGCTTTCGAAGCGGCGATCCAGCGCCATCCGGAAGTGACCGAATGCTGCCTGCTCGCCGGTGCGGCGGATTACATGGTGCGCGTGGCCTACGCCGACTCCGCCGACTTCGAGCGCATCCACACCGACATCCTCACCCAGCTCCCCGGTGTGGTGCGCGTGCAATCCACGCTGGCCTTGCGCACGGTGAAGCGGACCACGGAGTTGCCGGTGTAATTCGCCGGATGCGGGCTTGACTCTGGACCTAGATCAAAGGTCTAGACTTTGCCCATGAACACGCAAACAGCCCAATTCACCATCGGTGCCGTCGCCAAGCGCGCCGGCGTGGCCATCGACACGATCCGTTATTACGAGCGCGAGGGCCTGCTCCCCGAGCCGCTGCGGCGAGCTTCCGGGTATCGCAGCTACGGCGAAGGGACCATCGCGCAGTTGCGCTTCATCCGTCGCGCCAAGGATCTGGGTTTCACGCTGGAGGAAATCCGCGAGCTGCTGGCGTTGTCGGCGGATCGCCAGCACGGCGTGAAAGCGGTAAAGCAACGCGCCAAGCAGCGCCTGCAGGCGATCGAACAACGCATCGCCGAATTGCAGCGCGTGCGCGACGGACTGGCGCAACTGGTGACCTCGTGCCCCGGCCACGGCAAACCGGAGCAGTGCCCGATCCTGCGGGCCCTGGCCGATGTGGAGCTGGACGCATGAGCGGGCAGGGTGGCTGCTGCGCATCGGAGAGCGGCGCGAAGACTGCGGCGCACGATCCGGTGTGCGGGATGATGGTCGACCCGGCCACGTCGAAGCATCGCAGCACGCATGCGGGCGGCGAGGTGCATTTCTGCTGTGCAGGCTGCAAGGCGAAGTTCGATGCGGAGCCGGCGAAGTATCTGGATGGTGGGCGGGCGGCTGGCGACTGTTGTGCGCCGAAGGCGATGCCATTGGCGCTGCATGTTCAGGCACCGGCGCATGCGCGCCACGACCATGCGTCCCACCATCGGCAAAGCCATGCCAGTGGAGAATGTTCGACGGCCGGCGGTCAGAGTCATGGTGACCATGGGGAGCATGACCGTGCGTCTTCGGCCAAGGACCCGGTCTGCGGCATGACGGTGGATCCGCAAACCACGGCACACCACGCTGCCTATGCAGGCCACGACTACCACTTCTGTTCCGCGCGCTGCCGCGAGAAGTTCGCAGCCGATCCCGTGGCGTATCTCGGCGAGCGCAAGCCCGCATCCGTTGCGCCGGTCGGCGCGATCTACACCTGCCCGATGCACCCCGAAGTCCAGCAACAGGGCCCCGGCGACTGCCCCAAGTGCGGCATGGCGCTGGAACCGATGATGCCTACGCTGGACGAGGACGATGGCGGCGAGTTGCGTGCGATGACGCGCCGCTTCTGGGTGCTGCTTGCGCTCACTCTGCCGGTGTTCCTGCTGGCGATGGGGCCGCACCTCTCCGGCTGGCATGTGCCGCCGCCCTGGGACAGCGCCGTGGGTTGGATCGAGGCCCTGCTTGCCACGGCAGTGGTGCTGTGGGGCGGGGCGCCGTTCTTCGCGCGCGGCTGGCGTTCGCTCAGGCCATGGTCGCCCAACATGTACACGCTGATCGCGCTGGGCACCGGCGTGGCATGGGCGTACAGCGCGGTGGCGTTTCTCGCGCCGGACCTGTTCCCCTCAGGCTTCCGCGACATGCATGGCCGCGTGGGCGTGTATTTCGAGTCGGCAGCCGTGATCGTCACCCTGGTGACGCTGGGCGATTTCCTCGAGCTGCGTGCGCGCCGCCGCACCGGCTCGGCACTGAAGGCCTTGCTCGGACTGGCGCCCAGGACGGCGCGTCGCCTGGCTGACGGCGGCGAATCCGATGTGCCGCTGGACGAGGTGCGCGTGGACGACGTGCTGCGCGTGCGTCCCGGCGAGAAAGTCCCGGTGGATGGTGAAGTGGTGGAGGGCGAGAGCTACGTCGACGAGTCGATGCTCACCGGCGAACCCATGCCGGTGGCGAAAGGAAAGGGCGATGCGCTGGCGGCCGGCACCTTGAACCGCGACGGCGCGCTGCTGATGCGCGCGAAAAGAGTGGGCGGCGAAACCCTGCTGGCGCAGATCGTCGGCCTCGTCGCGCAGGCGCAGCGCAGCAAGGCTCCGTTGCAGCGCGTGGCCGACAAGGTGGCCGCGTGGTTCGTGCCGGCGGTGGTGGCGGTGGCTGTGCTGGCGTTCGTGGCATGGGCGGCGTTCGGTCCGTCGCCGCAACTCGCGCATGCGCTGATCGCGGCCGTGTCGGTGCTGATCATCGCCTGCCCCTGCGCGCTGGGCCTGGCCACGCCGATCTCCATCATGGTGGCCAGTGGCCGCGGCGCGCAGCATGGCGTGCTGTTCAAGGACGCCGCGGCGATCGAGGCGCTGCAAGGCATCGATACGCTGGCGCTGGACAAGACCGGCACGCTCACCGAAGGCCGGCCGGTGCTCACCGAACTGCTGGCGCTGGATGGCCGGTCGCGGGAACACCTGCTGGCGCTGGCCGCTGCGCTGGAGCGCCCCAGCGAACACCCGTTGGCGCATGCCATCGTGAGTGCGGCCGACGAGGAAGGCGTGCCGTCGCTCACGGCCAGCGGATTCCGCGCGCTGCCCGGGCGTGGCGTGGTCGCCACGGTGGAAAACATGCGCGCGGCGCTGGGCAATGCAAAGCTGCTGGATGAGCTCGGCATCGCTCATGATGCGGCGGCGGACAGGCACCTGGGCGCGATGCGCGAGCGGGGCGCCACGGTGATGTATCTCGCCATCGATGGCAGGCTGGCCG
Source organism: Rhodanobacter sp. DHG33 (assembly GCF_014843005.1). Taxonomy (GTDB): domain Bacteria; phylum Pseudomonadota; class Gammaproteobacteria; order Xanthomonadales; family Rhodanobacteraceae; genus Rhodanobacter_A. The sequence continues at coordinate 315,465 of NZ_JACYXM010000002.1, forward strand.
CGCTGTTCGCGGTGGCCGACCGCATCAAGCCCGGTGCGGCACAAGCCGTGGCGGAGCTCAAGGCAGCGGGCATGCGCATCGTCATGCTCACGGGCGACAACGCCACCACCGCGCGGGCAGTGGCGAACGAACTGGCCATCGCCGAGGTGCAGGCGGACGTCACGCCCATGGACAAGGCCGCAGCGGTGAACGCCCTGCGCGCGCAAGGGCGCAAAGTGGCGATGGCCGGCGACGGCGTGAACGACGCGCCCGCGTTGGCCGCCGCCGACGTGGGCATCGCCATGGGCAACGGCAGCGATGTGGCGATGCAGAGCGCGCAGGTGACCCTGGTGAAGGGCGACCTGGCCGCGATCCTGCGTGCCCGCAGGCTGTCGCTTGCCACCGTGTACAACATCCGTCAGAACTTGTTCTTCGCCTTCGTCTACAACGGCATCGGCGTGCCGTTGGCGGCGGGTGTGCTGTATCCCGTGTTCGGCGTCACGCTGTCGCCGATGATTGCGGCGCTGGCGATGAGCCTCAGTTCGGTGTCGGTGGTCAGCAACGCCTTGCGGTTGCGTCGCGCGGCGCTGTGACGGTTGTCACCAGCGATGCTTGACGGGCGCCCCTGCCACGCCGCCGACCAACCGAGGAGCATTTCCCTCGCACCCAATCACGGGTCGAAGGAGATGCCACATGTACACGATTCCCCTGATTCGCAACACCATGGATCGCGTTGCGCCGCTGTTGCTGGCGCTGTTTTCCAGCGCGCTCATCGCGTCCGTTCTCGTCTGGTCGCTGTGCGGACTCATCCATCCGCTGGTCTGAGGTAGTGTTCTGGACCTCGCCGTGCATGTGCATGGCTTCGCATCGCATCCATATTCCTCCCTGCGGGCCGAGAGCGCGGCTCCATGGTGCGGAGATATCGAACAGACTCTAAGCTTCGCGCACTCTCTTAAGTGTGCGAAGCCGAGCATGTCCCGCTCCCTTGCCGAATGGCTGACCTATCAGGAACACGTCAACCCGCGCAGCATCGAGCTGGGCCTGGAACGCGTGCGCAGCGTGTGGCAGCGGATGGGCGCACCGGCGCCGGCGCGTCGCGTCGTCACCGTGGGCGGCACCAACGGCAAGGGTTCCACCGTGGCATTGCTGGAAGCGATGGCGCAGGGGGCTGGCCTGCGCACGGGGGCCTTCACCTCGCCGCACCTGCTGGCCTACAACGAGCGCGTGCGCATCGACGGCGTGGACGTGGACGATGCCACCCTGGTCGCCAGCTTCGAACGCATCGAAGCGGCGCGCGACAATATCCCACTTACCTATTTCGAATACGGCACGCTGGCGGCGCTGGATATTTTCGCCCGCGCGCAGCTCGACCTGGCGATACTCGAAGTCGGCCTCGGCGGCCGGCTGGATGCGGTGAACATCGTCGATGCCGACGTGGCGGTGGTCACCACGGTGGATCTCGACCACATGGACTGGCTGGGCGCGGACCGCGACAGCATCGGCCGCGAAAAAGCCGGCATCGCCCGCGCCGGGCGGCCGCTGATCGTGGGCGATGCCGACCCGCCGCAGGGCCTGCTCGATGCGCTTGCCATCATCGGCGCAAAGATCGAACGCGCCAATGTGGATTTCAGCGCGGAGCGGCATGCCGATGGCTGGCGTTGGCGGCATCGCGACGGCACGGCGATGGAATTGCCGTTGCTCGTGCTGGCTGCGCCGGTGCAGCTCGCGAACGCCTCCGCTGCGATTGCCGCGCTGCGTGCGCTGGCCCCGGCCGGCCTTGGACTGGCGTCGCAGGCCATCTATGCGGCGGCCTGCCATGGCCTGCGCCATGCCAAGGTGGCCGCACGCCTGCAACTGCTGGGTGGCGATCCGCCGCTGATCGTGGACGTGGGCCACAACCCGCAAGCCGCGCGCGCGCTGGCCGCCTGGCTGGATGCGCAACCGCCCATGCGCACCCATGCGGTGTATGGCGCGCTGGCCGACAAGGATGTGGCCGGGGTGATCGTCGCGCTGGGCACGCGCATCACTCGCTGGCACCTCGCCGGGCTGGATGGCGCCACTGCACGCGGGCTGCCGGTGGATGCACTGGCGGGCGTTCTGCAACAGACGCTGCCGGACGCCGATTTCGATCGGCACGCCGATGTGGCTGCGGCGCTGGCGGCTGCGCGCGCCTCTGCTGTGCCGGGCGAGCGCATCCTCGCGTTCGGCTCGTTCTTCGTCGCCGCCGCGGCGATGGCGGAACGCGGTCCCTAGCGCCGATTTCAGCGCAGCCTGCATCGGGCGTGGAATCGGCGAGGGGGTCTCGCAGCTGCTTGCACGAGCGCCCGTTCAGGGCGCGCTCGGCGTAGTGCAGGCGGTGCATGTGGCTGGGCAGGTATAATCGCCGGATTGCGGGCCGCGCCGGCCGTCTCGGAGCGAACTCTTGAAAACACGTCTGCTGGGTGCTGCGGTACTGATAGCCCTGCTCGTCATCTTTGTACCGATGTTCTTCTCCAGCAATCCGTCGCCGGCAACGGCGGCTGGCGGCGATCAGTCGGTGAGCCTGGCGATTCCGCCCGCCCAGGACAACAACCTGCAGACGCGCACCATGAGCCTGACTCCGGGCGCACCGGCAGGCTCCGGCTCGGCGGTTGCGCCGGCTCGGGCTGCCAGCGCTCCCAGCGCAGCCGCCACGGCATCTACCCAGGCGCCGGCGTCGAGCGGTCAGCTTGCCGCGGTGAACATTCCGTCCAACCGGCCCAAGGACGTGGGCACCGATGCCGCAGCTCCCAAGGCGCAGCAGAACGGCCCAACGATGGGTTCCGGTGCTTCGCCCGCGCAACCGGTGATCCCGTTGCAGGGCGGTTCGTCCGGCGTATCCACGACGGCGGTAGCCGCCGGTGCGGTGGCCGCGGGTGCAGTCGCCGCTGCGGCGACCCATGGTTCGTCACAGCCCCAGGCGCCGGCGGCGACCATGCCGGCGGCCTCGCCAGCGGCAACCGCCGGTGCGACAGGCCGCTCGCTGTACGTACTCAACCTCAGCGCCTATGCGAACGCGAACAGCGTGGACCGGCTGGTGCGGCGCGTGCGCGGTTTCGGTTATCCGGTGCTTACGCGCGTCATCACCCAGGCCGGCAAGCAGCTCACTCTGGTGACCGCCGGGCCGTTCGACTCGCGCACCAGCGCCGAGGCGGCGCGCCTGAAGATCACCCAGTCCATCCCCGGCGTGCCGGCGAAACTGGTGGAGGGGTTGGGCCATGCCGACTCCAACATCGCCTCGACGCCGGTGGCGACGGCGCCTGCGGCCGGTGCCCCCGCGCCGGCTGCCGCCGCTGCCCAGGGTGCCGGTGGCTGGTCCGTGCAATTGGCGGCGATGGGCAACCAGGGCGATGCCAATGCGTTGCGCGACAAGCTGCGCGCGGATGGCTTCGACGGCTATGTGGACACCGTGAACGCGAACGGCAAACAGCTGTGGCGCGTGCGCGCCGGCCCGCAGACGCAGCGTGCCGACGCCGAGCGCGTGCGCGACCAGATCAACGCAAAGTTCGGCATCAGCGGCAACGTGGTTCGCGTTCCCTGAGCCGCGCATTAGCCTGAGCCTGTCTGCATGAACTGGATCGACCTCACCATACTCGGCGTGCTGGGCCTGTCGGTGCTGATCGGCCTGTTCCGTGGCCTGGTATCCGAAGTGCTGGCGCTGGTGATCTGGGTCGCCGCGTTCTGGGTGGCATCGCTGTTCGGACCGGCGGTGTCGGCGCATCTGGTGGTGATCACCATGCCCATGCTGCGGCTGGCGGCAGGCTATGCCTTGTGCTTCGTGCTGGTGCTGGTGCTGGGAGCGCTCCTGCGCTTCTTCGTGCAGCGGCTGCTGGCGAGCACAGGCCTGTCGGGCACCGATCGCCTGTTCGGCATGGTGTTCGGGTTCGCGCGCGGTGCGCTGATCGTGTGCGTACTGGTGTTCCTGTGCCAGTTCACCAGCTTCACCCGCGAGCCGATGTGGCGGCAGTCGGTGCTGCTGCCGTCGTTCCAGAGCGCCACCATCTGGCTGAGCCAGCAGGTGCCCCCCAGCGTGCGTGAACATCTCAATGCCTCGAGCGCGACCGAAGCCCTGCGCGATCACCTGAATCCGGCGTCGGTGTCGAGCACCTTGCGCGGGCAGCTGGATTCGCCGGCGCTGTCGAATGCCCTGCACGGAAGCCTGAATCCCGCGTCCTTGCCCGAGGCATTGCGCAGCCGGCTGCCGGCCACCATATCCACGCCGGGCGCGACGCCTGCGCCGGCCACTACCGTTTCTCCTTCGAATCACCCTTAGCAGGCCATCCATCATGTGCGGAATCATCGGCATCGTCGGTACCACCGAAGTGGCATCGGCGCTTTATGACGGCCTCACGGTGCTGCAGCACCGCGGTCAGGACGCAGCCGGCATCGCCACGGTGGACGGCGCGCGGCTTCGCCTGCACAAGGGCAACGGCCTGGTGCGCGACGTGTTCAACCAGGCGGCGATGAGCCGGTTGCGCGGGCGCATCGGCATCGGCCACTGCCGTTATCCCACTGCGGGTTCGGAAGGCGCCGAGGAGGCCCAGCCGTTCTACGTCAACTCGCCTTACGGCATTGCCTTCGCGCACAACGGCAATCTGGTGAACACCGAGACGCTGCGCAAGGAGATGTTCGAGGACGACCGCCGCCACATCAATACCGATTCGGACTCCGAGGTGCTGCTGAACGTGCTGGCGCACGAGCTGCAGATCCAGGAGCGCATGGCGCTGACGCCCGACCATATCTTCAAGGCCGTGGCCGGCGTGCACGAGCGCGCGCGCGGCGGCTATGCCTGCATCGCGCTGGTGCTGGGCTACGGCCTGCTGGCGTTCCGCGATCCCAACGGCATCCGTCCGCTGGTGCTGGGCGAGCGCGTCACGGGCGAAGGCCGCGAGTACGCCGTGGCTTCGGAATCGGTGGCGCTGGACGTGCTGGGCTTCAAGCGCCTGCGCGACGTGGCGCCGGGCGAGGCGGTGTTCATCACCGACGACGGCCAGCTCTTCGCGCGTCACTGCGCGGAAAGCGTGGTGCATGCGCCGTGCATCTTCGAATACGTGTACCTCGCGCGTCCCGATTCGATGATCGAGAACGTCTCGGTGTACAAGGCGCGCCTGCGCATGGGCCAGAAACTGGCCGAGAAGATCCTGCGCGAACGGCCCGACCACGGCATCGACGCGGTGATTCCGATCCCCGACACCGCGCGCACCGCGGCCAGCGCGCTGGCCGAAGCGCTGGGCGTGCCGTTCCGCGAGGGCTTCGTGAAGAACCGCTACGTGGGCCGCACCTTCATCATGCCAGGGCAGGGCGACCGCGTGAAATCGGTGCGCCGCAAGCTCAATCCGGTGGAGCTGGAGTTCCGCAAGAAGAACGTGCTGCTGGTGGACGATTCCATCGTGCGCGGCACCACGTCGAAACAGATCATCCAGATGGCGCGCGATGCCGGTGCGAAGAACGTGTTCTTCGCCTCCGCCGCGCCGCCGGTGCGCTATCCCAACGTGTACGGCATCGACATGCCCTCGGCCACCGAACTGGTGGCCGCCGGCAAGACCGAACACGAAGTGCAGCAGATGCTCGGCGCCGACTGGCTGATCTATCAGGAGCTGCAGGATCTGGTGTGGGCGGTGCAGGACGGCAACGAATCGCTGAAGCATTTCGATTCCTCCTGCTTCAACGGCGAATACGTCACGGGCCTTGACCGGCATTACCTGGAGCAGATCGAGATGCTGCGCTCGGACGACGCCAAGGCCGCGCGCCGCAGCGCGTGATGCCGCGTTGCTCCCTTTCCCTTCGGTGAGAGGGAGCGTGAGGGCCGGTGCCCGCAAAAGACGTCATGACCAACCTCCACGCCGCCGCCAGGCGCTGCATCGACGCCACCGATCCGGCGGAAAAGCTCCGCCTGAGCCATGCTGCATGGTCGGCCATGCAGTCGGGCGAGTTGCGTCCCGACCGCGCCGCGCCGCTGCCTGAGCCCATCGCTGCCCCCGGTCGCCCCGGCAGGCCGCAACTGGTCAGCGCCAGGCAGGTGCCGCAGCGCGGCCTGGGCAGTGCAGAAGGCCGCGCCGCCCTGGTACACGCAGTGGCGCACATCGAGTTCAACGCGATCAACCTCGCGTGGGACGCCGTCTACCGCTTTCGCGGCATGCCCGACGACTACTACCGCGATTGGGCGAGTTGCGCGCATGACGAAGCGCGCCACTTCGCGCTGCTTTCCGCACGGCTCGCCGAACTCGGCCATGCCTACGGCGACTTCGACGCCCACAACGGCTTGTGGGAAATGGCCGAGAAGACTGCGCATTCCGACACGGCGCGCATGGCCCTGGTGCCGCGGGTGCTGGAAGCGCGCGGGCTCGACGTGACGCCGGGCATGATCGAACGCCTGCGCCATGCCGGCGACGAACGCACCATCGCCGTGCTGGAAGTGATCCTGCGCGAAGAAGTGGCCCACGTTGCCGCGGGCACGCGCTGGTATCGCTGGTGCTGCGAGCGCGACGGCATCGATCCCTTCGAGCATTTCTTCGGCCTGCTGCGCGACTATCTCGGCGTCAGCCTGCGCGGTCCGTTCAATCGCCCCGCGCGGCTGGAGGCGGGCTTTGTCGAGGCCGAGCTGGATAGGCTGACGGCCCTGGCCGTGGCAAGTTGAGGCAGTGGGCCCGTTCCACTTGCGGCGCGTTGCCTTTTATCGCTAGCTTGGGATGCCGCCCGGGATGAACGGGATGCTGGCATGGTCCAGCGGGCGGTGACAGGGGGAGCTGCCTTATCGACATGGTGGGCAGTATTCCCATTCCAGAGGGATATCTAAGGAGGGGAACATGACGATCATTGGACGCGCAGGCCGCCGCTTGCGTGCGATTCGCAGCGGACGCATGGCGTTCCGCCTGGCATCGATTGCGGGCTTGGCGATAGCAGGCGGTATGTTGTCGCTGCCTGCGGGAGCGCAAAGCACCACGGCACACATCTTCGGCCAGGCGCCTGCCGGCGAAACCGTTGTCGCGCAAAGCAACAACGGCTTCCATCGCCACGCCACCGTCGATGCCGATGGGCATTACAACCTGTTCAATCTGTCTTTGTCGGTTTACACGGTGTCCTTGCTGAAGGATGGCAAGGCCGTCGATACGCGCACCAACATTCCGCTGACGGCGGGGCGTGGCGCGGAAGTGGATTTCGCTTGCCCGAACGATCACTGCGCTGCGGCATCGGGTAGTTGATGCGTTCGTTCTGCAGGGTCGATGACCGCTGCTTTCAGGAAGCGAAAACGGCCGCCCATGAGGCGGCCGTTTTCGTTGAACCCTTGGGCGGGAGGCAAGAAACGCGGTGGCCAAATCTACGATGCAGAATGGCAGGGGCAATGCGCGTTCAGACGAGCTAGCTGCGAATGGTCACGCCGCCGCGTCTATTGAGAGACGAAACTGCAGCCTATTTTGAACACCGGATGCTCATGTTGCTGAATATTCGCCGGCACCCGGTTTGACAGCAGCATCCCGGCTCACGAGGATGGGTTGGCGTCGCGCAGACGGCGCTCCCTCCGCGACGGCCCTGGCCATTTCATTGCAGGCACCGCGCCTCGGTCTGATGTCTTCCCCTTGACTGAATCGCTTGCCGTCGCGCTTCCATCCCCACGAGGAGGAGACGACATGAAACAGGCCATTACTTTCATTCTTCCGGCCATGCTGTTGGCCTTCAGCGGCGTGCAGGCCCAGATGGTGCCTGCGCAGCAATCTCCGCCGCAGCAGCCGCAACAGATGCCGCAGCAGCAACCGCAGCCAGAGCCGCAGCAACAACAACCGCAGACGATGCCGCAGTCGGGGCCGGCATCGGCCGAGCAGACGACGAGCTGCGGCAACGTGGCGAACAAGGCGATCACGGCCATGAATCAGGGCGACTTCAAGGGGGCGACGAAATCGTTCGACCCCGAGCACAAGCCCGACAGCGACAAGTTGCAGCAGGCCTGGGGTTCGCTGACGAAGCAGTACGGCAACGCCAAGTCGGTCGGCGGCGCGGCCAAGGGCCAGATGATGCAGGGCTATACCGTCGTGCTGGTTCCGATGCAGTTCGACAAGGGGCAGGTGGGGGCCGAGGCTGCCTGCAGCGCGAACGGGCAGCTGGAGATGCTGCGTTTCGGCCTCATGCCGAATGCCGCGGCTTCGAAGACTTGAGGGGATGCTGCCCCGCGATCTGATTCGAGCGTGTTAGCACGTGCGAGGTCCTGGAAAGCAAAAAGCCGCCCGAAAGGGCGGCTTTTCTGTTCCGGAGGCCGATGGACTCGGGAATTTGTACTGGTCGGGGAGACAGGATTTGAACCTGCGACTTCTACGTCCCGAACGTAGCGCTCTACCAGGCTGAGCTACACCCCGTGGGAGCCGCGTATCTTAATGACGGCGGGAAAGCTTGGCAACAGTTTCCGCATCCGGCGCAAAGCCGGGGCGGCGGCTGCGGCCGATGGATGGCCATCTGTTAATCTTGAAGGCTGCCGCGTGTCGGTTCGACCGATGGCCTGTTCTCCCCGTCCACAGAGGTTTTCATGGCGCTTACCCCGGCCCGCACCATGCCTGGCGTGCTCGAGCTGCTGCCGCTCGACCAGGTCGCGTTCCAGCGCATGCTCGATACCATCCGCCGCAACTACGAGCGCTTCGGTTTCCTGCCGGTGGAAACGCCGGCGATCGAATACGCCGACGTGCTGCTGACCAAGACCGGCGGCGAGACCGAGCGGCAGGTGTATTTCGTGCAGTCGACCGGTTCGCTGGAGCAGGGAGAGAAGCCCGAGCTGGCGCTGCGCTTCGACCTCACCGTGCCGCTGGCGCGCTACGTGGCCGAGCACGAGCGCGACCTGAGCTTCCCGTTCCGCCGCTACCAGATGCAGCGCGTGTACCGCGGCGAGCGCGCGCAGCGCGGCCGCTTCCGCGAGTTCTACCAGTGCGACATCGACGTGATCGGCAAGGACAGCCTGTCGATCCGCTACGACGCCGAACTACCGGCGGTGATCTACAGCGTGTTCCGCGAACTGGCCATCGGCCCGTTCACCATCCAGCTCAACAACCGCAAGCTGATGCGCGGCTATTTCGAGAGCCTGGGCGTGGCCGATGCCGAGCAGCAGATGCTGGTGCTGCGCGAAGTGGACAAGCTGGACAAGCGCGGCGCCGACTACGTGCGCGATACGCTCACCGGCGAGGGTTTCGGCCTTGCGCCGGAGGCGGTGGAGAAGATCCTCGCCTTCGTGCAGGTGCGCTCCACCTCGCTGCAGGATGCTTTCGACCGGCTCGACGCGCTGGGCGCCGGTCCCGAGGCGCTGGAGCAGGGCCGTGCGGAACTGAAGGAAGTGCTGGGCCTGATCCATGCGCTCGGCGTGCCGGAGACGCATTACGCGCTCAACCTGTCGATCGCGCGCGGCCTCGACTACTACACCGGCACGGTCTACGAGACCACGCTCAACGAGCATCCGCAGATCGGCTCGATCTGCTCTGGCGGCCGCTACGAGAACCTTGCCGGCCAGTACACCAAGTCGCACCTGCCCGGTGTGGGCATCTCCATCGGCCTCAGCCGCCTGTACTGGCAGTTGCGCGAAGCCGGCCTCGTCGCCACGGCGCAGAGCACGGTGGACGTGTTGGTCACGCAGATGGACGAGGCGCAGTTGCCGGCCTATCTCGCGCTGGCCGGCGAACTGCGCGCCGCCGGCATCGCCACCGAGGCGGTGCTGGAAGCCGGCAAGCTGGGCAAGCAGTTCAAGTACGCCGACCGCGCCGGCATCCGCTTCGCCGTGGTGCTGGGCGAGGATGAGCTGGCCAAGGGCGTGGTGACGGTGAAGGACCTGCGCCGCGGCGACCAGTTCGAAGTGGCGCGCGCCGAACTGGTCAAGACGTTGCGGGTGGAGCTGGAGCAGGCCGCGGCGATGGGCTGATGTCCGTCGCCGTCGCATCCCGGAATGCGGCAGTCATTGCATGAACCTGTTGGAGCATTTGTGAGCAAAACCATTCTTCTCGACGGCAGCAGCCTCTCACGGGCGCAGCTGGTGGCCGTGGCACGCGACGGCGCCAAGGTGGCGCTGGACGCGAAACAGCTGGCGCGCGTGCAGCGCGCGGCGGACTTCCTTGCCGACAAGGTCAATTGCGGCGAACCGACCTATGGCGTCACCACCGGCTTCGGCAGCAATGCCGACAAGCTGCTGGGTGCGCACCGCGTGCGCGACGAGCTGCCGGGCAGCCGCACCGAGGTACCGGAAGGCACGCTGCTGGAAGAGCTGCAGCACAACCTCATCACCACCCACGCGGTGTGCGTGGGCAAGCCGTTCGGCGCGGACGTGGTGCGCGCGATGCTCGCCATCCGCATCAACACCCTGATGCGCGGGCATTCCGGCATCCGCGTGTCCACGCTGGAAGCGCTGGCCGCCATGCTCAATGCGGGCGTGGTGCCGGTGGTGCCGGGGAAGGGCTCGGTGGGCGCCAGCGGCGACCTCGCGCCGCTCTCGCACCTGGCTATCGTGCTGCTGGGCGGCGGCGAAGCGTTCTACGAAGGCGAGCGTCTGCCGGGCGGCGAGGCGCTGAAGCGCGCGGGCCTGGAGCCCGTGCGCCTGTCGTTCAAGGAAGGCTTGGCGCTCAACAACGGTACTGCGCAGATGCTGGCCACCGGCACGCTGGCGCTGCACGACCTGGAACGCCTGCTCGATGCCGCCGATCTCGCCGCGGCGATGACGCTGGACGCCTTCGCCGGCCGCAGCGGCGCGCTGCGGCCCGAAGTGCACGAGCTGCGTCCGCATCCGGGGCAGGTCGCGGTAGCCGCGCATGTGCGCGAAGTGCTGCAGGGCTCGACCCTGGTCGACATCCCCTACCACCTCGTGCCGCGCTTCAAGCCGTGGACGGTCGAGGCATGGAGCGAGCCGGACGACCAGGCGCTCAGCTTCGACATCGGCTGGGACTGGGTGCCGACCAACCAGCGCCATGGCCGCGAGGCGTTCTACGCGCGCTTCCTGCCGTTCAAGGGCGGCAAGAAACATCAGCCGCAGGACGCCTACTGCCTGCGCTGCATGCCGCAGGTGCACGGTGCGGTGCGCGACGCGTGGGCGCAGGCCTGCCGCGTGTTCGACATCGAATTGAACGCGGTCACCGACAACCCGCTGATCTTCCCCGATGCCGAAGGCGCCCGTTTCATCGAGGAGCAGGTGATTTCCGCCGGCCACTTCCACGGCATGCCGCTGGCGCTGGCGATGAGCTACGTGAAGGCGGCGATCCCGGTGCTGGCCTCGATCTCCGAGCGCCGCCTCAACAAGCTGGTCGATCCGGCCACCAACGACGGCCTGCCGGCCTTCCTCAGCGGCAACGAGGACGGCACCGACTCCGGCTTCATGATCGTGCAGTACACCGCCGCGGCGCTGGTCAACGACCTCGCCACCCGCGCGCATCCGGCCAGCGTGTATTCGGTGCCGACCAGCGCGAACGCCGAGGACCATGTCTCGATGGGCGCCAACGAGGCGCGCCACGTGCTGGAGATGATCGAAGACCTCGGCCACGTGATCGCGCTGGAGCTGTATACCGCCGCGCAGGCACTGGACTATCGCCAGGAAATGCTCAACGCCGCGCGCCGCCTCGCCCAGCGCGGCGGCTGGCAGGCGCTGGCGGCCAAGGTGTCCAACGCGCCGCGCGAAGGCCAGCCGCACCACGAGCAGTTCGTCGCCGAGGCGCGCCAGCTGGCCGAGGCGCTGGCCGCCAGCAGCGATTTCCACGCCGGCACCGACGTGCGCCGTGCCCACGCCACGCTGCGCAAGAGCATCGCCTTCCTGCACCGCGACCGCGCGCTGGACGGCGACGTGCGCACCATCTGCGAACTCGTGCGCCAGGGTGTCTTCCACCCCGCGCATGCGGCCTGACCCTAGGAGTTACCCATGAGCCTGATCCAGACCCCGGTGTCCTACGGCGAGCTGATCGACAAGATCACCATTCTCGAAATCAAGTCGCAACGCATCGGCGATCCCGCCAAGCTGGCCAACGTGCGCACCGAGCTCGATCTGCTCAATGCGACGTGGATGTCGCACCCCGCCTCGAAGACCGACATCCGCGACGAACGCGCACGCCTGCTCGCGGTGAACGAAGCGCTGTGGGTGATCGAAGACGATATCCGCCTCAAGGAAAAGGCGCAGGCCTTCGATGCCGAGTTCATCGAACTGGCGCGCTCGGTGTATTTCAGGAACGACGAGCGCGCGGCGGTGAAGCGCGAGATCAACGTGAAGCTCGGCTCGCAGCTGGTCGAAGAGAAGTCGTACCAGGACTACCGCGCCGGCGCCTGAAGCAGTGCCAATGCGCGGCTGAGCCGTGTCGCACCCATAAGCATCCCACGCCCATGTTTCTGCACGATCCGGAAGACCGGATCGTGCAGGCGGCGGATCGTGTCTCGGATGCCGCTCGCCGGCGCCTGTGTCCGGAAACCGCGATGCACCCTTGCCGGTGCGTCCTCCGCGATGCTGCTCTGCAACTGGATTCCCGGCAGGCCCTGGGATAGATTCCGGTCTTTCTTTAGATCGATCTAAAGTCCAGTCATCGCCTCGAGGGGACGCTAATCCATGTCCAAGCGCAAGCGGAACGGCACCAAGCCGAAACTTTTCCTTCTTGCATGCCTGCTCGTACCGGGCCTGCTTGCGATGACGGCGGCTTGCGCCGTGGCGACGGATACGTCGCCTGCCGATGCGGTCAATCCCCTGATCGGCAGCAGCAACGGCGGCAATACCTATCCCGGCGCCGTCATGCCGTTCGGCATGCTGCAGTGGAGTCCGGAGAACACGCGCGGACATCACACGCGCACGGCCTCGCCCAGCGGCTATCAGTTCGATGCGCGGCGCATCCGCGGCTTCAGCCTCACCCATCTCTCGGGGGCGGGTTGCGCGGGGGCGAGCGGCGACATCCCCGTTATGCCGATCACCGAGCCAGTCACGGCGTCCCCTTCGGCGGATGCCGACGACACGCGTTACGCCGTCGACTTCCGCCACGATGACGAGCAGGCGACGCCGGGCGACTACCGGCTGGCGCTGGCCAATGGCGTGCGACTGGAACTGGCTGCGGCCATGCACAGCGGCATCGCGAACTTCATCTTTCCCGTGGGGAAGGCGGCGAACCTGCTGGTCCGCACTTCGGATTCGGAAGTGGGCAGCAGTGCGGCCGAGGCGCAGGTCGATTCGGCGCAGCAGACGATCAGCGGTTCGGTCACCAGCGGCAATTTCTGCGGCTATCTGGCCAAGGCCGACCAGCGCAGCTACTACACGCTCTATTTCGTGGCCCGTTTCGACCAGCCGTTCACCGCGACCGGCGCCTGGCAGGATGCGGCGGTACACGACGGTGCCAGCACTGCGCAGGGCGGCACCGGTTACGACGCGAAGGGCTTTCCGACCGCGGGCAACGGTTCGGGCGTGTGGGTGTCCTTCGATCCGGCCAACGGCCCGGTCGGGATGCGTGTAGGCATCTCCTACGTGAGTCTGGCGAACGCGCGCGCCAACCTCGATGCCGAGATCCCGCAAACCGCCACGCTGGCGCAAGTGCGGGAGCGTGCGCGCGACGCGTGGAACAAGGCACTGGGCCAGATCCAGATCCATGGCGGCAGCGCCGACCAGCGCACAGTGTTCTACACAGCGCTGTACCACAGCCTGCTGCACCCCAACGTGTTCAGTGACGTCGACGGCGAATACCGCGGCTTCGATGGAGCGATCCATCGCGTGCAGGACAGCCAGCAGGCGCAATACGCCAACTTCTCCGGCTGGGACGTCTACCGCTCGCAGCTGCAGCTGGTGACCTGGCTGATGCCGAAGGTGGGCAGCGACATCGCCCAGTCGCTCTACAACCAGGCGCAGCAGAACCAGGGCGAATGGGACCGCTGGACACACAACAGCGGCGGCACCCATGTGATGAGCGGTGATCCCGCGGTTCCCGCGCTCGCGGACATCTATGCCTTCGGCGGAAAGGACTTCGACCTGCGCGGCGCTTACGCCTCGCTGGTACGTGCCGCCACCGTGCCTACCGCGCACGACGCGTCGGACGACGGCTGCAACGTGGAATGCGTGGGCGAGCGGCCATCGCTCGACCAGTGGCTGAAGCTGCACTACATCGCTACCCAGTCGCATGCCTGGGGCGGTGCAGCCGAAACGCTGGAAGACGCGACGGCGGACTTCGCGCTGTCCGAACTCGCCGCTGACGTGGGCGATCGGAAAGGGCAGCGGCGCTTCCGCATGCGTGCCGGCTACTGGCGCAACCTGTTCAATCCCAAGGCCGCGCCCGACGGCGGCTATATCCAGAACCGCAACGCCGACGGCAGCTGGGCCAGCTTCACGCCATCCGCGGACGACGGTTTCGTCGAGGGCAGCGCGGCGGTCTACGTATGGATGGTGCCGTTCGACCTGCACGGCCTGTTCGATGCCATGGGCGGCTACGACAAGGCAACGGCGCGCCTGGACAGCTTCTTCCACGATGACAAAGGGCAGTGGGCCTTCACCAACGCCGGGCCGCTGCATGCGGAATTGAACAACGAGCCGTCGGTGGAGACGCCCTGGCTCTATGATTTCGCCGGCCAGCCGTACAAGACCCAGGCGGCCGTGCGTGCGGTGGTCAACGCACTGTGGAAGAACACGCCCGACGGCATTCCTGGCAACGACGATCTGGGCGAGATGTCGTCCTGGTACGTGTGGTCGGCGCTGGGGTTGTATCCCGAGATTCCCGGCAGCGCGGACCTGGTCGTGGGCAGTCCGCTGTTCGACCATGCCGTCGTCCGCGGCAGCGGTGGCGACGTGGTGATCGATGCGCCGGGTGCTTCGGCCACGATGCCTTACGTGCACGCCCTGGAGGTCGACGGCAAGCCGTACGCGCGCCCGTGGCTGCCGGCGACATTCGTCGCGCACGGCGGCCAGCTGCACTTCTCGCTGCAGGAAATGCCGGACCAGGCCTGGGGCAGCGACCTGCATGCCGCACCGCCATCCTTTCCGCCCGGCGCCGGGCACTCCGGTTCCTGAGCCGGCCGAACTCCACCAGGGAAACCACTCCATGCCCACGAAGCGACACATGCTGTTCATGGCCTCGGCCTGTCTGGCCTGCGGAGCCGCGCACGCGCAGACGCCCAATACGCTCACTCCCCAGGAGAAGGCTCAGGGCTGGCACCTGCTGTTCAACGGCAGCAATCTCGACGGCTGGCATTCCTACCTGCAGAAGGCACCGGGCAGGGACTGGTCGGTCCACGACGGCAGCATCGAGTTGCAGCGCGGACGGAACGGTCGCCCGGAGGATTTCGCCGACCTGGTCACCGCCGGCGAATACGCCAATTTCGACCTGAAGCTGGAATGGCGCATGACACCATGCGCCGACAGCGGCGTGATGTTCTACGTGAACGAGTCGCCGAAGTACGCGCAGCCCTACGAGACCGGGCCGGAGATGCAGATCGCCGATCTGGCCTGCACGAAGCCGGACAGCCGCGTGCTGAACGAGCGCTCGGGCGACCTGTTCGACCTGATCTCCTCGCCGGTGGAATGGGTCGATCAGGCGCCGCAGTGGAATCGCTTCGAGATCATCGCCGACCACGGACACCTGCAGTTCTTCCAGAACGGCCACAAGGTGATCGACACCTGGCTGTGGACGGACGACTGGAAGAAGCTGGTCGCGTCCACCAAGTTCAAGGCATGGCCGGACTTCGGCACGTTCCAGAAGGGACATATTTCATTGCAGGGCACGGAGGACAAGGGCGAGACGCCGATCCGGCTGCAGTTCCGCGACATCAAGCTGCGGGAGTTGTAGGCGGCGCGCGGCTTCAGTCGATCCCGAGGTGGGCACTCACCGCGTCGAAGCGTTCGACCACATCGTCCACGGCGATCAGCTCCATCACGCCGGGCTTCTCGATCTTCGTGCCCCAGGCCAGTTCGCTGGCGGGCTTGCCGAGGAGGGTGCGCGCGGCCTCGTCGTACTTGTCCACGCACCAGCGGCGGTCGGAGTAGGGGCCGGAGCGGTTCGGGTTGCTCGCCGCGTGCAGCCCCAGCACCTTGGTGCCCACCGCGTTCGCCATGTGCATGGGGCCGGAGTCCGGCGTCAGCAGCAGCTGTGCGCGCGAAAGCAGGGCGAGAAGTTTTTTCAGGGTGTCCTTGCCGGTGAGGTCGAGCGGCGCATGCCTGCACGCAGCCAGCACCGCATCCGCCATGGCGCGCTCACCGGCCGAGGGGCCGCCCACCAGCGCCACGCGCCAGCCGCGCGCGGCGGCATGGTCCATCACCGCCGCGTAGCGTTCGGGTAGCCAGTTGCGCAACGCGTGGCTGGAGCTCGGGCTGACCAGCAGGGTAGGGGCGTCGCCAGGCAATTGTTGCTCGGCCCAGGCCTGCGCTTCGTCGGGCAGCGGGATATCCCAGCGCACCGCGCTCTGCTTCAGGCCCAACGGTTCGGCGAAGCTGCCGATGGCGTCCAGCACGTGCTCGCCGGTGCGGGCCGGGATGCGTTCGCGGATCACCAGCCCATGGCCGTCGTGCGAACGCGCGTGGTCGTAGCCGATGCGCCGATCCGCCCCGATGCCCAGGCTCAGCAAGTTGGAACGCAAGGCCACCTGCATCTGCAGCAGCGCGTCGAAGCGCCGGCCGCGCAGCGGCGTCCACACCTCGCGCATGCCGGCCCAGCCTGCCGCCTTGTCGAAGGTGACGAAATCCACGCCGGGCAGATCGCCCACCAGCCTGCGCTCCAGCTTGCCCACGATCCACGTGAGCCGGGTCTGCGGCCACGCCGCCTGCAGCGTGCGGACCAGCGGCACCACGTGGGTGACGTCGCCGATGGCGGAAGTGCGCAGCAGGCAGATGGAATCGAGAGTGGGCATGTAGAATCGCTGGGAGCTGACGAAGACGCACCAGCACCGATGCAAGAACAACTGCGCAAAGAGGCCGATGGCGCGATTCTGTTCGACGCCGAGGCATCGCCACAAGTCGACGCCGACTGGTTCGTGCCGGAATACTGGCGCGGACGCGGTGCATTGCGCTCGCAGACGGGGGGGCGCGGCGGCGTGCAGATCATCGCGACGCCGGCCGGCGAATGCGTGCTGCGGCACTACCGCCGTGGCGGCGTGGTGGCGAAGCTGATGGGCGACCGCTACCTGTGGCGCGGTGCCGATGCCACGCGCTGCTTCGCCGAATTCCGCCTGCTGGCGGAGATCGCGCGGCTGGGTTTGCCGGGGCCGGCGCCGGTGGCGGCGCACTATCGCCGGCATGGTCTGTTCTATCGAGCCGATCTCGTCACCCGGCGCATCGCGGACGCACGGACCTTGGCCGAGTGCCTCGCGGCCGGTCGGCTGGATGCGGAGCTGGCGCGCGAAGTGGGTGCGCTGGTGGCGCGCTTCCACCGCGCGGGCATCTGGCACGCCGACCTCAACGCCCACAACGTGCTGGTGGCGACGGCGGAGCTGTACCTGATCGACTTCGACCGGGGCCGCGTGCGCGAGCCGGCGGAAGCGTGGCGGCTCGCCAACCTCGCGCGGCTGCATCGCTCGCTGGTCAAGCTCGGCGCGGCCGCGCACGGCGAACAAGCGTTCCGCGCGACTGTGTGGACACCCCTCATCGAAGCTTACGAGGCGACCTTCGGCGCATGAACTGGCATCTGCACTTCCTTGGCACGGGCGCGGCGCACGCGGTGGAGCTCGGTTCGTCGGCCGTCGTGCTGGAGCGCGACGGCGAACCGCTGCTGCTGATCGACTGCGGACCGGACACGCTGGATCGCTACCGCGCGGCCTATGGCGATCTGCCCCGCGCGATCTACCTCACGCACACGCACATGGACCACATCGGCGGCATGGAGCGCCTGTTCACCCGCGTGTGGTTCGACGAGGCCACGCGCGGACGCATCCGCATCTTCTGCCATGCCGCCCTGGTGCCATGGCTGCAGGCGCGCGTGGCCGACTACCCCGGCGTGCTTGCCGAGGGCGGCGCTAACTACTGGGAGGCGTTCCGCCTTGTGCCGTGCACGCGCGGCTTCTGGCTGGACGGCTCGTGGTTCGACGTGTTCGCCACGCGCCACCATCGCCCCGACACCTCGTTCGGTCTGGCGCTGGCGGGCAGCTTCGCCTACACCGGCGACACGCGGCCGATCCCCGAGGCCCTCGAACGGTATGCGGGCCGGGGAGAGCTGATCGCGCACGACTGCGGCCTGCACGGCAACCCGTCGCACACCGGCATCGACGATATCGAGCGCGAGTACCCGCCGGCATGGCGCGCGCGCCTGCGGCTGTATCACTACGGCAGCGTTGCCGATGGCGACGCCCTGGCCGGGCGCGGTTATCTCGTCGCGCGGCCGGGCGAGCGCATCGCGCTGCCGGCGCCGCTGCCGACGCACCCGGACGCCGGTTGATCCGATCCACCCGAGGAAGCGCGCCATGCCGCTGGACCATCTGCACAAAATGCTGCGCTACCGAGCCTGGGCCGATCGCCTCACCTACGAAGCCGTGGCGGGGTTGCCGGAGGGTGCGGCGACTGTGTCGCGCGCCACCATCTTCGGCAACATGCTGCGCACGCTCAGCCATACCTGGGTGGTGGACGATATCTTCCGGGCGCACCTGCAAGGACAGCCGCACGGCTACACCAGCCGCAACACACCCGAGCCGTTGCCGTTCGACGAACTGTGGCGCCGGCAGCAGGCAATGAATGCGTGGTACACCGAATACACGCACGGGCTGACGCCGGAACAGGCCGCCGAAGCGGTGACGTTCGAATTCGTCGGCGGGGGAGCGGGGCGGATGAGCAGGGAAGAGATCGTCCTGCACGTGGTCAACCATGCCACGTACCACCGGGGTTTCGTGGCCGACATGTTCTACCAGGTACCCGCCAAGCCGCCCACGACAGACCTGCCGGTTTTCCTGCGCGACGTGCCGCCGGAGTGAGCCGGATCGCGCGCCGCCGTCTTGTCTGGGTGGCCCATGCCCGTTATCCTTCCGCTTCTTTGCCGGGGACTAGCGTGTCCGGCAAGGGGTTCACCTTTGCGGAGAGGTGTCCGAGTGGTTGAAGGAGCACGCCTGGAAAGTGTGTATACGGCTTATCCCCGTATCGCGGGTTCGAATCCCGCCCTCTCCGCCAATTGATCGAAAGGTGCGACGGTCTCGGCCGGCGCGCAGGGCTTGAAAGCCCAACGTCCATGGTGGCCCCGTCGGTCCCCCCGCGACGATAGTCCGCAAACCCCGCCAGGTCCGGAAGGAAGCAACGGTAGTGGATGATTCGGGTGCCGGGGTGTGGCTGGCGGGGCCGCCGCCATTTGGAGCCGGCCTTTCCAAAAGACTCGCGTCGAGAGCCCCGTGCCATCCGCTTGCCGATGGCCGGCAAAAGCGAACCCGCATGGCACGTTCGCCCATTCTCCCCTCCGGGAGAACGGTTGGGATGAGGGGCCAATCTTGCGGCTGCTCCGGCAGCTTTACTGACTTGTCGCCCCTGCCTTGGCACAATCAACCTTCGCCCCAAGGTAGTCAGGCATGTCCTATCAAGTCCTCGCCCGCAAATGGCGCCCGCGCAAGTTCGCCGAACTGGTGGGGCAGGAGCACGTGGTGCGCGCGCTCACCAATGCGCTGGACACCGGGCGCATGCACCACGCCTACCTGTTCACCGGCACGCGCGGCGTGGGCAAGACCACCATCGCGCGCATCTTCGCCAAGTCGCTGAACTGCGAGCGCGGCGAATCGGCCGATCCCTGCGGCGAGTGCGCAGTCTGCACCGCGGTGGACGAAGGCCGCTTCGTGGACCTGCTGGAGATCGACGCGGCCAGCAACACCGGCGTGGACGACGTGCGCGAGGTGATCGAGAACGCGCAGTACGCACCGTCGCGCGGCCGCTTCAAGGTGTACCTGGTGGACGAGGTGCACATGCTCTCCAAGCCGGCGTTCAACGCGCTGCTGAAGACGCTGGAAGAGCCGCCGCCGCACGTGAAGTTCCTGCTGGCGACCACCGACCCGCAGAAGCTGCCGGTGACGGTGCTGTCGCGCTGCCTCAAGTTCAACCTCAAGCGCCTGCTGCCCGAACAGATCGCCGGCCAGATGCGGCACATCCTCGGCGCCGAGAACATCGCCTACGAGGATGCCGCGATCGAGGAGCTGGCGCGCGGCGCCGACGGCTCGCTGCGCGACGGCCTGTCGCTGCTGGACCAGGCCATCGCCTACGGCGGCGGCGCGCTGCATGCCGACGACGTGCGCACCATGCTGGGCAGCGTGGCCCGCGGCCAAGTGCTGGGCGTGCTCGATGCGCTGGCCGACGGCGACGGCACGCGCCTGCTCGCCGAGTGCGCGCAGATCGCCTCGTACTCGCCGGATTTCGGCGGCGTGCTGGATGACCTTGCCGGCGTGCTGCATCGCCTGCAGCTCATCCAGCTGATTCCCGGCTACCGGCTCGACGACGACTCCGACGGCGAAGCGCTGCATGCGCTGGCTGCACGCATCGCACCCGAGGACGTGCAGCTCTACTACCAGATCGCCATCGGCGGCCGCCGCGATCTCGCGCTGGCGCCCGATGCCCGCACCGGCTTCGAGATGGCACTGCTGCGCATGCTGGCGTTCCGCCCCGGCGACGGGACATCGCGCCCGGCCGCCGAGCGCGTGGCACCTGCTCCCCGGCCTGCGCCGCCGCCCGCGCACAGTGCGGCCCCAGCCGCCGCGCCGGCCCCGGCCTACCGGGCTGCCGCGCCTGTCGCCGCACCGGCACCCGCCGTGCGCGAGCCTGCCCCGGCCGTGCCGCCGCGGCGCGATGCCAACGGCCTGCCGAACTGGGAGAGCCTGATCGAGCAGGCCGGCCTGCGCGGTCCGTTCGGCGTGCTGGCGCAGAACGCCGTGCTGCGCGAACGCGACGGCAACACCTTGGTGCTGGCCTTGCAGCCGGCGCACATGGGCATGGCGGTGGAACCGATGCTCAGCCAGATGGAAGAACGCATCAGCGGCGCGCTGGGCGAACGCATCAAGCTGCGCTTCGTCGACATCGACAAGTCGGCGGCCGCCGCCACGCCGGCCGCACGCGCCACGCAGGCGCGCGACGCGGCGCAGGCGGCGGCGGAGCAATCCATTGCCGACGATCCCTTCGTGCAATCCATGAAACGCGACTTCGGCGCCCGCGTGGTGCCGCAGTCGGTGAAACCCTTTGGCAGTTGATGACGGAGTTAGCAGTATGAGAGGTCAGATCGGCCAGCTGATGCAGCAGGCCCAGCGCATGCAGGAAGACATGAAGCGCGCGCAGGAAGAGATCGCCAAGCTGGAAGTCACCGGCAGCGCCGGCGGCGGTCTGGTGAGCGTGACCATGAGCGGTGCGCACGAGGTGCGCAAGGTGGTGATCGATCGCCAGACCTTCGCCGACGATCCGGAGATGGCCGAGGACTTGGTCGCCGCCGCGATCAACGACGCCGTGAACAAGGTGGCCGAAGCCAGCCGCTCGAAGATGGGCAACGTCACCGCCGGCATGAACCTGCCGCCGGGTTTCAAGATGCCGTTCTGAGAGGGCGATGTCTTCCTCTCCCCTCCTGTCCAGCCTCATCGAGGCGCTGCGCTGCCTGCCCGGGGTAGGCGGCAAGAGCGCCCAGCGGATGGCTTTCCATTTGCTGGAGCGCGACCGTGAGCGCGGCCTGAAGCTGGCCGATGCGCTGCGCGAAGCGATGCAGCGCATCGGACATTGCACACGTTGCCGCAATTTCAGCGAGGAGCCGTTGTGCGCGATCTGCGCCAGCAGCAGCCGCGACCGCCAATTGCTTTGCGTGGTGGAGTCGCCGGTGGATCTGGCGGCTATCGAGCAGGCCACCGGCTATCGCGGGCATTACTTCGTATTGCACGGCCGGTTGTCTCCGCTGGATGGCCTGGGGCCGGAGGAGCTGGGCCTGGCGCAGCTCACGCAGCGCCTGGGCGAGGGCGACGTGGAAGAGCTCATCATCGCCACCAACCCCACCGTGGAAGGCGAGGCCACGGCGCACTATCTGGCGCAGCTGGCCCGTGCCGGCGGCGTGCGGCCCACGCGGCTGGCGCATGGCGTGCCCCTGGGCGGCGAGTTGGAATACGTGGACCGCGGCACGCTGGCGCATGCGTTCGGTGGCCGCCAGCTACTCTAAGCCTTGCGGTCGATCCATGATCGCGAAAATCAAGCGGGCGGTCCTCCCTGCCCGCATTCTTCAGATCAGGACAACGACATGGCTGACACCATTTTCGACAAGATCGTCCGGCGCGAAATCCCCGCGGACATCGTCTACGAGAACGATGAACTGCTGGCGTTCCGCGACCTGAATCCGCAGGCACCGGTGCACGTGCTTTTCATTCCGAAGAAGGCCATCCCCACCCTGGACGATGCCGCACCGGAAGATGCCGCGTTGCTGGGGCGTCTCCTGCTGGCCGTCGCCGACTATGCCCGGCGCGAGGGCTTCGCCGAGCAGGGCTATCGCGTGGTGAACAATTGCCGCGAATACGGCGGGCAGACCGTGTACCACCTGCACCTGCATGTGCTTGCCGGGCGCCGCATGGGCTGGCCGCCGGGCTGATCGCCGGCAATAACGGCGCGCACGAAAAAGCCGGCCCAGGTGGCCGGCTTTTTCGTGCGCATGCAGGTTACTTGTTACTTGCCGGGCGGCGGAGCAGGGCGCACCACGATCACGCGCGGACCGCCCCAGTAGCCGCCACCCCAGCCGCCCCATGGGCCATAACCCCAGGGGCCACCCCAGTACGGATCGTAGAAGCCGGGCGGATAAGGCGTACCCACGTACACCGGGCGCTTCGGCCACAGATAGACCACGTCGGCTTCCACGCGCGGGTAGGGATAGCTGTAGTCGCCCACCTTCTTGGTCACCGTGCCGTTGATGGTGCCGGTGACGGTCAGCTCGCGACCGCGGGTGAACACTTCGGGATCGTAGAAGCCGCTGTGGCAGGCCACGAAACGACCCTGGCTGTCGCTCGCGTTGCCCAGTTCGGGACGGGCCTGGCCATCCAGCGGACGGCCCAGGATGTAGAAGCAGGTTTCCTGCGGACCCGGCTCGGTCTTGATGATCTCGCCGCCCCAGCGCACGCGGGTGCCGCTGGCGCCGCCGGGCTGGACCGAGACGCTGGTGACGTTGGCGTAGTTGCCTTGGAGTGGTTGCGGCATGGTCGCGCAGCCGCCCAGCAGGGCGACGGCCGTGATTAGCGCGAGTGGACGGTACAGCGACATGGCGGTTTCTCCATCACGTGAATATGGGGGCACAACCCGGTTAACGCTTATTTGACCACGCGGCTGACAGGAAAATCCCGCACCCCGCGTTGCAGTGCCCGCAAGGATTCAGTCTTGGGTTCGTTATGGGCATAGCGCAGTTCGAGATAGTGATGCATCAGTTCCATCAACCTGCCGTGTTGTGCGGGCAGCGAACGGGCGGCGCGCTGCAGGAAATCGCGCGGACCTTCGCTTGTCCGTCGCGTTACGCCCATCCGCGCCAGCTTGCGTTCGAGCCGATGCAGCGCGGCGAGTGCGGCATCTTCCGGCTCGCGCTTCCGCCACACCCACGCCAGCCCGATCAGCATGGCCAGCACGCAGGATGCGGCGAGCAGCAACGCCAGCGTGGACGTCTCCACCTCGCTGATGCCGAATGGCTTCAACAGCCCGCGCTGGCGCAGCGCGTCGAAGCCATTAACGCCCAGGTTCCACCAGCGGTTGACGATGTCCCAGCGATTGCGCAGCGATTGCAGCCAGCCGTTTTCGTACCACGGTAGTTGGCCGGGCGTGGCCGCATCGGCACCCAAGCTGATGCGTTGCGGACGCACGGCAGCGGTGGGATCGACGCGCACCCAGCCGCGGCCGGCCAGCCACACCTCGCTCCATGCGTGCGCATCGGAATTGCGCACCAGCAGGTAGCTGCCCATCGCGTTCCAGTAGCCGCCCTGGTAGCCGGTGACGACGCGGGCAGGGATGCCGGCGGCGCGCATCAGCAGGGTGAAGGCCGACGCGTAGTGCTCGCAGAAGCCCTCGCGGGTGCCGAACAGGAAATCGTCCATCGCGTCGCGCCCCAGCGGCGCGGGCGCCAGCGTGTAGCGGAAGCCGCCGTCGTGGAACAGCGCCAATGCGGTCCGTACGATGGCGGCATTATCGTCGCCCTGTTGCCGCCGCCATGACCGGCCCAGCGCCAGTGTGCGCGGATCGAAGCCGTCCGGCAGTTGCAGCCAGCGCGCCTGGCCGCGGCCGGGTTGCGGCTCCAACAGGTAATGGGTGGCGGAGGTCAGCGAATAGTCGCGCAGGCTGTCCACCGGTTTGTCGGCGACGATCACGCGGTCGCGGAGCAGGCTGGCATCGGCCGGTGCAGCCAGCGGCATGTCCAGCGAGGGCAGTACACGCTGGTGGGTCGGCTCCAGGCTGACGCGATAGCGGACGGTGCCGGCGGCTTGCAGTGATGCGGGCGGCTGGCCGCCGATACCGCGATCTGCCGTCCAGCTGGTGCCGTCGTAGAAGCCCAAGACATAAGCGCGGAAGTAGCGCTGGCCGGATGGCGGCGGCGGTCCGTCGAAGCTCACGCGCAAGGCAGGGCTGTCGTCGAGCAGCACCTGGCTGAAGCCGGATGGCGTCATGCTGTCGGCCAGGCCGCTGCGCTGTTCGCTGCGGTTCGGCGATCCCCACAGCGGCGAGCTCAAGCGCGGCACCAGCAGGAAAGCCAGCATGGCCAGCGGCAGCGCAATGGCCAGCAGGGCGATGCCGGGCAGGAGTTCGCGCCACAGGGTGGCGGGCACGCGGCGTCCCGGTTCCAGCGAGCGCAGCGTGGCCAGCGGCGGCAGCAGGCCCAAGGCCACCGCGCCGGTGGCGGCGAGTCCCTGGTCGAACAGCAGCGCGGCCATCAGGGCGAAGCAGGCGAAGCCCATGCCCACGCGCGCATCGCGCACGGTTTCGGTTTCCAGCAGCTTCATCACCAGCAGGCCGATGGCCAGCGTGGTGCCGGGCTCCTGTCCGAACAGGTTGCCGTACTGTTCGACGACGGCCAGCACCAGCAGTGCCAGGAGCGGAAGTTTCAGCCATGCCGGCGCGTGCGCGCGGTGGTTGCGACGCTGCCACCAGCGCAGGCCGAGAATCAGCATCAGCGGCGCGCCGAGCCACCACGGCAGATGGGGCATGTGCAGCGCTATCACCACGGCGGTGGACAGCGCGGCGAGGTCGAAGCTGCGCCGGTCCAGCGGCGTGGTCGCAGCCGCGCTCATGGCAATACCGCCAACGCGCTCATGCAGCGCGCGTAGTGCGCCGGGCCGCTGCCGGTGTCGATGCGTTCGTCCGGCAGGTGCAGGCTGTAACGGCGGCCCTGCGCTTCGGCCTCGCCCAGCCATCGGGCCAGTCGGGCGATGCGCGTTTCGCGGTCGAGCGAGCGCAAGGCATGCCAATCCAGCAGCCAGGTTTCGCGCGGCTGCGGGCGATCGAAATCCTTCACCAGGAGATCGTGATGGCGGGCGCTGGCTTTCCATGCGATGTGGCGGGGCGCGTCGCCGCGGCGGTAGTCGCGCAACGCGGCCAGGTCCTCGCCCGCTTGCGGACGCAGGCGGCCGGGCGCGTCGGCCGGAAGAAGCGGCGGCGGTCCTGCCTGTTCCGGCCGCGGCCACACCAGCACGGATTGCTGCGGATGCAGCCAGCTCCAGGCGCGGAACAATCCCAGCGGCCAAGTGCTCCAGACGCGCAGCCGGGGCAGTTCCAGCCAGCCGCGCTGCGCCGTGGGCAGGCGCAGCTTCAATTCGGCCACGCCATCCACGGCAAATGCATGCGTTTCCCCGTCGCAGTCCAGCCGCACGGCTTCGCGCATGCGTGGCGCGGAGAAATCCAGCGCCAGTTCCAGCGGGTCGCCGGCGATCGCGTGGCCGGCGCGGATGCCGCGCAGGCGCAGGCCGTCCAGTGTGCGGAAGGCGAGCAGCATGCTGGATGCGCAAGCCGCGCCGAGCAGGCAGGTCAGCAGCAGCGCGGCATTGTTCGCGTAGTTCAGCGCGCCCACCATCATGACCAGCAGCAGCACGCTGAAGGCCATCCCGAACGCGCTGGGGACGATGTAGATGCGGCGCCGGTCCAGTTCGATCGGCAGCGGCTCGGGCTTGCGCAGGCGGGTGAGTGCGGGCAGGCGGCGTTCGGCCCGTTGCGCGAGCCTGCGTAATGCGGCGCGCATCAGTCCACCGCCACCTCGGCGAGCAACTGGCGCGCCAGGGCGTCGCCGCTGGCGCCGCGCGCCGCTACCAGTCGGTGCGCGGCCAGCGGCACGAACAGCGCCTGCACGTCTTCCGGCAAGACATAGGCGCGCTTGTGCAGCAGCGCCCATGTGCGCGCGACGGCGAGCAGCGAAAGGCCGGCGCGTGGCGACAGGCCCGTGCGGATGTCGGAATGGCGTCGGCTGGCGGCGAGCAAAGCCTGCAGGTAATCGAGCAGGGCAGGGCTGGCGGTGATCGCCTGCGCCTGCCGGCGCAGCGCGAGCAGGGCGGTGCCATCCAGCGAAGGCATCAGCGTGGCCAGCAGGTCATGGCGGTCGGTGCCGGTCAGCAGTTCGCGTTCGGCGGAGGAGTCGGGATAACCCAGCGACAGACGCAACATGAAGCGGTCGAGCTGCGAGTCGGGCAACGGGAACGTACCGGCCAGATCCAGCGGGTTCTGCGTGGCGACCACGAAGAACGGCTGCGGCAGTGCGTGCGTCTGGCCGTCCACGGTGACCTGGCCTTCGGCCATCGCCTCAAGCAACGCGCTTTGCGTTTTCGGCGTGGCGCGGTTGATCTCGTCGGCCAGCAGCAGCCCGCCGAAGATCGGGCCGGGATGGAAACGGAACTGGCCGCTTTCGCGCTCGTACACGCTGACGCCGAGGATGTCCGAGGGGAGCAGGTCGCTGGTGAACTGCACGCGCTGGAATTCCAGCGCGAAGCTGGCGGCCAGCGCGTGCGCCAGCGTGGTCTTGCCCACGCCGGGGACGTCTTCCAGCAGCAGGTGGCCGCCGGCAATCAGGCAGGCCAGCGCCAGTTTCACCTGCCGCGCCTTGCCCAGCACGACGCGGTTGAGTTGCGCTTCGGCGGCGGCGAGTCGTTGGCGCAGCTCGTCGGCGGCAGGCTGGGTCGGCAAGGGCTGGCTCATCGCTGGCTTGGCTCGCGGCAATTCATCGGCAGGGAGCGGTCGGCCACTTCCGAGCTGCAGCGCCAGGTCGGAGCGACGCCGCTGTCCTTGTCCATCGTCAGCCAGATCCGCTTGCCGTCGAGCATGGACTGGTTCGGTGCGTGCAAGGTGAGCTCCAGTGCACAGCTGCCGCCGTCCTTCATGCTGCCGACCGTGATGGATTGCAACTGCTTGCTGGCATAGCTGTCGGCGTCGCGGATGCCGGCTTCGCCGTTGACCGGGCACTTCCCGCTGGTTTGCCATGCCTCGACGACTTGCGCTTTCAGCGGTTCGGCCTGTGCGATGGCGTTGACGACCTCCGCGCGTTGCAGATAGTTCTGATAGGAAGGAATCGCGATGGCTGCGAGTATCGCGATCACCGGCACGATCAGGAACACGCCGACCACCAGCAGGATGAGGCAGCCGGACGACTGCCGGTTCTGCCGCTCCGGGTGGTCGGTAAAGGCCCAGCGATCCGTCACCAGCGTGCTCGCCACCATGTCGTGCAGGGCTTGCTTGCGTTCGGTGAAAGCGGCCATCAGGAAGCCGATGTCCAGCGTGAGATGGGACAGCGCCGCGGCGAACCAGCGGCCGATGGCGTGCTTCCAGCTGATCCTCCGGCCTTCCAGGTCGGTGACCTTGATGCCCAGCGCGCGCTTGCCCAGCGTGGCCTGGTGCACCGAGCTTTCCTGCAGCGAGTAGTAAAGCAGGGCCACACCGAAGCCGATCGGATAGACCAGCAGGATCCACAAGGCATGGGACGGATCGGGATTGCCCGCATGCGCCAGCGACGACAGGCCAACCATCAGCGCGAGCACGAAGATCAGCACGAAATTGATCACGCCGAGGATCAGCCCGTCCAGCAGGTAGGCGGCTGCACGGCGCACAAAGCCGGCGTAGACCACATCCGCGGACGCCGCCGCGAACGGAGCCGGCGTGCTGAAGCGCGGCGGCGGAACTGCGGGTGGCGGCGGCGGTGGCGCGGTGGGCTGGCCTAGGCCCAGTTCATCGGCCAGCGAGGACAGCGGCTGCCATTGCGCCAGTCCTTCGCGCCAGACCAGCGTATCGGGCGACAGCCGCTCGCGCCCGATGATATGCAGGAACTCTTCGCGCGACACCGGGCCCTGCTGCTGTCCGTTGCGGTCCGCGTAATACCAGGTCGTTTCCGTGCTCATGATGCTCCCCCTTGAAGTCCATGCCGGCAGATTAGCGGCAGCCCGCGCGGGCTGTCACCGGCATCGGGGGTTACGGCACGGCCACGCCTGCCGAGCGCAGCATCCTGGCCAGTGCGATCAAGGGCAGGCCGATCAGGGCGCTGGGATCTTCGCTGGCGATGCGCTCGAACAGGCTGATGCCCAGCCCCTCGCACTTGAAGCTGCCGGCGCAATCCAGCGGTTGTTCGCGTGCCACGTAACGCTCGATTTCCGCCGCACTCAGTGCGCGGAAGTGCACATCGGTGCGATCGACGTGCAGTTGCTGGCGGCCGTCGCGCGTGTCGAGCAGGCACAGCGCGGTGCGGAAATGCACCACGCGGCCGGAACTGGCGGCGAGCTGCGCGCGGGCGTTGGCAGCGTTGCCGGGTTTGTCCAGGGTTTCGCCATCCAGCTCGGCGACCTGGTCGGAGCCGATCACCAGCGCTCCGGCGAGGCCATCGGCCACGGCCGTTGCCTTGGCGATCGCGAGCCGCGCCGCACGCGCGTCGGGCGCTTCGCCGGGCAGGGCGGTTTCGTCCGTGCCGGGTGCGCGCTGCGCGAATTCCGGCAGCAGGCGGCGCAGCAGCTCGGCCCGATAACGCGAGGTGGAAGCGAGGACGATGCGGGGCGTGCCGGTGTCCATCAGGTGTCGCGGTGGATGTGTTCGCGCATGGCGCTGTCCAGGTCGCGCTGAGCGGCGTTCAGGGCCTGCAGCAGCGGCTGCAGGCGGTCGCGGCTGGCGCGCATGGCGGCGGCGGTTTCGTCCAATTCATGCTGGCTGGCGCGGGCCGCGTGGTCGCGGATCCAGATGCGCTGGCGCAGCAGGGCCTGCAGGCCGGCGTCGACCGCGTGGCGGGCGTCCTGCTCGCCGGCGGCGGGCAGGTCGGGGTTGGTCGTCATGACCGCGTGCGCCTGCTGCAGGCCGGCGCGGCAGCTTTTCAGGTCGTTCTCCAGCCGGTCGGCGAGGTCGAGCAGCTGCTGCAGGCCGGCGGTGCGCCGGTTCTGCCAGCGGCGCGAGGTCAGCGCCCAGACCGATGCGACGACCAGGATCAGCAAGGCGACCACACCGAGCGTCAGGGGAAGGTTCACGCGGCAGCGCTCGGCGGGAGTGGGATGGGCATGCAGTCTGCCGCAAGCGGGCCATATCAGGCAAAATGCGCGAAAGGGATGACGCAAGCGCTTGATTGTCGGTTGACTTCAGCCGACCGTGAACTTACCATTCGCCGATTATGTCCGTGACGTTGCCAGAGTCCGTGGACGCATGGCGCATGGTCTCGGCGCGGCGTTCGTTCGAGGGATCGATGCCTGTTGCCGCGTTCGGGCGCCTGTGTGGCGCGCTGGCCGACAACGAAGGCGAGGTGCGTTACCGGCTGGATTTCGGCCGCGACGAGCTGGGCACGGACTATGTGGATGTCCATGCGCAGGCGCCGCTGACGATGGTCTGCCAGCGCACGCTTGAGCCGTTCGTGCTGCCGGTGACGGTGGACAGCCGGCTCGGCCTGATCCGGCAGGAGCGCGACGAGGCGGGTCTGCCGCCGGGTTGTGAGCCGCTGCTGGTGGCCGAAGACGGTCGCCTGAATCCGGCGGATGTAGTAGAGGACGAGTTGTTGCTGGCCTTGCCGCTGGTGCCGGTGAACCCGGACAGCAGCCTGCCCGACGCGCTGGTGGATCGCGGCGAGTCGGAACAGGACGAGGTGCAGTTGCAAGAGAACAATCCGTTCGCGGTGTTGCGCGAGCTGAAAAAGTAAACCGGTCGGGGCATGCAGCCCCGATCATGCGAATAACGAAACAGGTTCAGTTGGAGAACTACCATGGCCGTTGCCAAGAGCCGCCGTACCCCGTCCACCCGCGGCATGCGTCGCGCGCACGACAAGCTGAAGACCGTGCAGCTGTCCACCGACCCGACCAGCGGCGAGGTGCACCTGCGCCACCACGTCACCGCCGACGGTTTCTACCGCGGCAAGAAGGTCGTCGAGACCAAGGGTGCCGTGTCGGTCGAAGACTGATCGCGCCAGCGGTTCCTTCGCGGAATCCGCCTGAAGCATCGAACGAAACGGCGCGGCGACGCGCCGTTTCGCGTTGCAGGGTTTCGAGTGGATGTCCTGACGGTTGCGCATGCGCCGCGCAGGGCGTTCAATTCATGGTTTGCGTCCCACGGAAAACGGAATGGCCCCGATCTACTCCCGCATCATCGCCACCGGCAGCGCCCTGCCTGAGCGCGCCGTCAGCAACGCCGATCTGGAGAAGATCGTCGACACCAGCGACGAATGGATTCGCAGCCGCACCGGCATCCGCCAGCGCCACATCGCCGCCGACGGCGAGACCACGGGCGATCTGGCTTTCCTCGCCGCGCAGCGTGCGCTGGAAACGGCCGGCGTGAAGGCCGCCGAGATCGACCTGATCGTGGTGGGCACCACTACGCCCGACATCATCTTTCCGTCCACCGCCTGTCTAGTGCAGCAGCGCCTCGGCGCGAACGGCTGCGCGGCGTTCGACGTCAACGCCGCCTGCTCTGGCTTCATGTACGCGCTGGGTATCGCGGACAAGTTCATCAAGAGCGGCCAGACGAAGAAGGCGCTGGTGATCGGCGCCGAGACGCTGACCCGCATGATCGACTGGAACGAGCGCGAGACCTGCGTGCTGTTCGGCGACGGCGCCGGCGCGGTGGTGCTCGAAGCCTCCAGCGAACCCGGCATCTACGCCACCTGCATGCATGCCGATGGCGGCTACAAGGAACTGCTGTGGAATCCGGTCGGCGTGTCCGTCGGTTTCAAGGACGAGCCGAACCACGGCGTGCGCATCAAGATGGCTGGTCGCGAAGTGTTCAAGGTCGCGGTGAAGACGCTGGATTCGCTGGTCGGCGAGACGCTGGAAGCCGCCGGCATGCACGAGGCCGACATCGACTGGCTGATCCCGCACCAGGCCAACCTGCGCATCATCGAAGCCACCGCGAAGCGGCTGGAGATGCCGATGGACCGCGTGATCGTCACCGTCGACCAGCACGCCAACACCTCGTCCGGTTCGGTGCCGCTGGCGCTGGATTACGCCGTGCGTTCGGGCAAGGTGCAGCGCGGGCAGAACCTGCTGCTGGAAGCCTTCGGCGGCGGCTTCACCTGGGCTTCGGCGCTGCTGCGCTACTGATACCGGCGCTT
Organism: Rhodanobacter sp. DHG33; assembly: GCF_014843005.1. GTDB lineage: Bacteria > Pseudomonadota > Gammaproteobacteria > Xanthomonadales > Rhodanobacteraceae > Rhodanobacter_A. Next base: position 346,844 of record NZ_JACYXM010000002.1, read on the forward strand.
TGCCATTTCACCGATGCCGCCCGCGAGGCGGCATCGGCCTTTCTGCGGTCGATACCGCTGCGCATGCCGGCCGATGCTGGCACCATGGCGGTTTCATTCGAGGGATGCCTTGTCCATGAACGCTGCAACGCTTGCTTTCGTCTTCCCCGGCCAGGGCTCGCAATCGGTCGGCATGCTGGCCGAACTGGCCGCAGCGCATGACGAAGTGAAGGCGGCCTTCGACGAGGCCTCGCAAGGCGCAGCCACGGACCTGTGGGCGCTCAGCCAGCAGGGCCCGGAAGGCCAGCTCAACCGCACCGAGAACACACAGCCCGCGCTGCTCGCCGCCAGCGTGGCAGTGTGGCGCGTGTGGCGGAAGCTCGGCGGCGCGCAGCCGGCGCAGCTGTCCGGCCATAGCCTCGGCGAATACAGCGCGCTGGTCTGCGCGGGCGCCTTGTCGCTGCACGACGCGGCGGCGCTGGTGGCCGAACGCGGCCGCCTGATGCAGGCAGCGGTGCCGGCCGGCACGGGCGCGATGGCGGCCATTCTCGGCGGCGACGACGTGCAGATCGCACAGGTGTGCGAAGAGGTGGCGCAAGGCCAGGTGGTGGCGCCAGCCAACTACAACTCGCCGGGCCAGCTGGTGATCGCGGGCAATGCCGAAGCGGTGGATCGCGCATTGGCGCGGCTCGCCGAGCTGGGCGTGAAGAAGGCGGTGAAGCTGGCCGTGTCGGTACCCTCGCACTGCATGCTGATGCGCGACGCGGCCGACCGGCTGGGCGAGCGCATGGCCGCAATTGCGTGGCAGCTGCCGGCGATCCCGGTAGTGCAGAACGCGGAAGCGAAGCGCTACGACACCATCGACGACATCCGCGGCGCGCTGCAGCGCCAGCTTTACCTGCCGGTACGCTGGACCGGATGCGTGCAGGCGCTGGCCGCCGGCGGCGCCACGCGCATCGCCGAATGCGGTCCGGGCAAGGTGCTGGCCGGCCTGGTCAAGCGCATCGACAAGGGTATCGAGGCACGTGCCATCGGTGCGCCGACCGACCTCGAAGCTGCCCTCACCGAGTGGTGCTGACAGCGCGGGTTTTATTGAAGAGTGCAGCCATGGATGGCTGCTTTTTGACTCTCGCGCTCATGGATGAGCGCACCGGCAAACATGCAGCCAGGACGGTTACTTCCTGATTCCCGCGGTCTTGCAAGACCGCACCAACCGACATCACGAGAACACGACATGACCTCATCACTGCAAGGCGAAATCGCGCTGGTCACCGGCGCCAGCCGCGGCATCGGCGCGGCGATCGCGGACGAGCTGGCGGCCATGGGCGCCACCGTGATCGGCACGGCCACCAGCGAAGGCGGCGCGGCCGCCATCGGCGAGCGGCTGGCCGCGCGCGGCGGCCATGGCCGTGTGCTGGACGTGGCCGACACCGCCGCGGTGGAAGCGCTGATCGACGGCATCGGCAAGGAATTCGGCGCCGTGAGCATCCTGGTCAACAACGCGGGCATCACCCGCGACCAGCTGCTCATGCGCATGCCCGAGGCGGACTGGCAGGCCATCCTCGACACCAACCTCAGCTCGGTGTTCCGCACCAGCAAGGCGGTGATGCGCGGCATGATGAAGGCGCGCAAGGGCCGCATCATCTCGATCGCCTCGGTGATCGGGCTCACCGGCAACCCCGGCCAGTCCAACTACGCGGCGGCCAAGGCCGGCATCATCGCGTTCTCCAAGTCGCTGGCGCGCGAGATCGGTTCGCGCGGCATCACCGTGAACGTGGTGGCGCCGGGCTTCATCGACACCGACATGACGCGCGCGCTGCCGGAATCGGCGAAGGAAGGCCTGCTGAACCAGATCGCGCTGGGCCGGCTGGGCGAGGCCAGCGACATCGCCAAGGCGGTGGGCTTCCTGGCGTCGCCCGCCGCGGCCTACATCACCGGCGAAACGCTGCACGTCAACGGTGGCATGTACATGCCCTGAGCACCCCGCGCGGCAGTTTCAAACGGTGCCGATTCCATACGGCAACGCATGCCAAAACTGTCGCTTCAGACCAAGTTTTCGGCGACAATCGCGTTTTCGCATCGGCCGCGAGGCCGGCATCGCAACATCGGCGGGATGCATGGCGGCCTCGCGGCTTAGCCACTACAATCCGCCGGTCTTTGCCGGCCGCAAGCCGGCGCACAACATATTCCCCGTGGGAGATTGCAATGAGCACCATCGAAGAGCGCGTCAAGAAGATCGTCGTCGAGCAGCTGGGCGTGAAGGAAGATGAAGTCACGGCGAACGCTTCGTTCGTGGACGATCTGGGCGCCGATTCGCTCGACACCGTCGAGCTGGTGATGGCGCTGGAAGAAGAGTTCGAAACCGAGATTCCGGACGAAGACGCCGAGAAGATCACCACCGTGCAGCAGGCCGTGGATTACATCAAGGCCCACTCCAAGGATTGATCGAGCGATGCAGGCGGGCGCAATGCGCCATTGCTTCGCAAGCGGTACCGGAAGCTGCGCCGACACGGCGCAGTTTTCGTTTCTGCAATCCGTAACGTCCGATCCCGTATGGTGCGCCATCGCCACGGGCATTCGCGAACGAAGGGCGGCGGCCACGGGCCGGCTCCCCGCAACACGAAGGAAAAGAGCATGAGCAAGCGACGCGTGGTAGTGACCGGCATGGGCATCATCTCGCCGGTCGGCAACGACCTGTCCACGGCATGGGACAACATCCTCAAGGGCGCCAGCGGCATCGGTCCGGTGACCCATTTCGATGCGACCACCTATGCCACGCGCATCGCCGGCCAGGTGAAGGATTTCGATCCGGCGCAGTGGATCGCGCCGAAAGAGATCAAGAAGATGGATCCCTTCATCCACTACGGCATCGCCGCGGGCACGCAGGCGCTGAAGGATTCCGGGCTGGAAGTGACGGAAGCCAACGCGCCGCGCATCGGCGTGGCGGTGGCGGCCGGCATCGGCGGCCTGCACACCATCGAGCACACCTCGATCGAGCTGCACGAGAAGGGGCCGCGCCGCGTGTCGCCGTTCTTCGTGCCCTCGTCGATCATCAACATGGTGTCCGGGCACCTGTCGATCATGTACGGCCTGAAGGGTCCGAACATCGCCTGCGTCACCGCCTGCACCACCGGCACGCACAACATCGGCCTGGCCGCGCGCATGATCCAGTACGGCGATGCCGACGTGATGATTGCCGGCGGCGCCGAGTTCGCCACCACCGGCACCGCGATGGCGGGCTTCTGCTCGGCCAAGGCCATGTCCACCCGCAACGACGAGCCGACCAAGGCCAGCCGTCCGTGGGACAAGGACCGCGACGGCTTCGTGTTGTCCGACGGCGCCGGCGTGCTGGTGCTGGAGGAATACGAACACGCCAAGGCCCGCGGCGCGAAGATCTACGCCGAGCTCGTGGGCTTCGGCATGAGCGGCGACGCGTTCCACATCACCGCCCCCAGCGAGGGCGGCGAGGGTGCGGCGCGCAGCATGGAATCCGCGCTGAAGGACGCCGGCCTCAATACGACCGACGTGCAGTACGTCAACGCGCACGGCACCTCGACGCCGCTGGGCGACCTGGGCGAAGTGCTGGCCGCCAAGCGCGTGTTCGGCGACTACGCCTACAAGCTCGCCATGAGCTCGACCAAATCGGCGACCGGCCATCTGCTGGGTGCCGCCGGCGGCGTGGAGGCGATCTTCACCATCCTCGCGCTGCGCGACCAGGTGCTGCCGCCCACCATCAACCTCGACGAGCCGAGCGAAGGCTGCGACCTCGACTTCGTGCCGCACACCGCGCGCGAAACGAAGCTGGACGTGGCGATCTCCAACTCCTTCGGCTTCGGCGGCACCAACGGCACGCTGGCGTTCCGTCGCATCTGACGTGACGCATCGTCGCACTTTGCACGGCCGGCGCGACCTGCTCGCGCCGGCCGCTGCATTTCCGCAGCGCTATCCCTGCCTGCTCGAAAGCGTGCTGCACGGCACGCCGCAGGCGCGCTACGACATCCTGTTCGCGTTTCCGCAGGGCAGCTTTACGCTGGCTGCCGACGGCGTCGTGCGCGATGCTTCCGGCGGTGCGGTGGGCGCGCGCTTCCTCGACGCACTGGATGCCGCCTGGCAGGCCGGGCGCCTGCCGCGCGAAGAGGATGGCCTGCCGTTCCACGGCGGCTGGGCGCTGCTGCTCGGCTACGAGCTGGCCGGCGAGATCGAGCCGAAACTGCGCCTGCGCACCGACGCCGTGCTGCCGGTGGCGCTGGCCTTGCGCTGCCCAGCCGCCGTCATCGTCGACCATGCGCGTGGTTGCACCGTGCTGGTGGCCGAGGCCGGCAGCGAGCACCTGCTCGATGCGCTGGAGGCCGATCTGGCAACGGCGCCCGCGACATCCGCGCCGCTGTTGCCTTCGCCGGCGCGACTGGCCGAGGACAAGCCAGAGCTTTTCCTCGACGGCGTGGCGCGCATCCATGAGCACCTTTCCGCTGGCGACATCTTCCAGGTGAACCTGTCGCGTGCATGGCGGGCGCATTACGCCGAGCCGCCGACGCCGGCGGCGCTGCATCTGGCTTTGCGCCGCGCCAACCCCGCGCCGTTCGCGGGCCTGCTGCAGCAGCCGGGCTGGGCGATCGCCAGCTCCTCGCCCGAGCGGCTGGTGGAAGTGCGCAACGGCATCGCGCAGACGCGCCCCATCGCCGGTACCCGCCCGCGCACGGCCGGCGACGACGACGCGGCGCGCATCCGCGAACTCGCCGCGCATCCCAAGGAGCGCGCCGAGCACGTGATGCTGATCGACCTCGAGCGCAACGATCTCGGCCGCGTCTGCGTGCCCGGCACGGTCGAGGTGGACGAACTGATGACGGTGGAGAGCTACGCCCACGTGCACCACATCGTCTCCAACGTGCGCGGACGCCTGCGCGCAGGCGTGACGCCGGGTCAGGCGATCGCCGCGGTGTTCCCCGGCGGCACCATCACCGGCTGCCCCAAGGTGCGCTGCATGGAGATCATCTCCGCGCTGGAGGATGCGCCGCGCGGCGCCTACACCGGCGCATTGGGCTATCTCGACCGCAATGGCGATCTCGACCTCAACATCCTGATCCGCACGCTGACCCTGGCTGGCGATACGGTGAGCCTGCGCGCCGGCGCCGGCATCGTGGCCGACTCGGTGGCGGAAAAGGAACTCGACGAAACCCGCGCCAAGGCCCGCGGCCTGTTGCGCGCGCTGGGCGCAGACGCATGATGCTGGTCGATGGCCAGCCGCAGGGCAGGGTCGACGCGCTGGACCGCGGCCTGCTCTATGGCGACGGACTGTTCGAGACCATCCGCTTCGTCGACGGCATGGCGCCGCTGTGGCCACGCCACATGCAGCGGCTGGCGGAGAGTTGCGAACGGCTGCGCCTTCCAGCGCCTGACGCCGGATTGTTGTGGCGCGAGGCGCAGTCGACGGTGCAGGGCCTGGCGGATGCCGTGCTGCGCATCACGCTCACGCGCGGTGTCGGCGCGCGCGGCTACGCGATGCCCGGGGCACCGCATGTCACCCGCATCGTGGCCGCGTTTGCCATGCCGGAGGTGGCGACGGCAGCGTACCGCGACGGTGTGCGCCTGCACCTGTGCGAAACGCGTCTCGCCGAGCAGCCCCTGCTTGCCGGCATCAAACACCTCAACCGGCTGGAGCAGGTGCTGGCGCGCGCCGAGTGGAACGATCCGGCGATCGCCGAGGGGGTGGTGTGCGACCTGCACGGCCACGCGATCTCGGCCACCGCTGCCAATCTGTTCGCAGTGATCGATGGCGTGCCCGTGACGCCGCGCGTGAATCGCTGCGGCGTGGCCGGCGTGCTGCGCGCCGAACTGCTGGCCGTCATGCCGCAGGCGCAAGTGCGCGATCTGCTGCTGACCGAGTGCCTGGCGGCCGGCGAACTCTTCCTAAGCTCCAGCGTTCGCGGCATCCTGCCCGTTCAGGCCGTGGGCGATAGGGTGTTTACTCCCGGCCCGGTGGCTCGCGCGATGCAGGTGCATTGGCGTGGGCTTGGCTTCACTAGGGAACAGGCATGACTGGCAAGACCTCACGCGGACGCGTTTTCTGGCGCAATACGATCCTGGTGCTGCTGCTGGCGCTGATGGGCGCTGCAGTGTGGGGCTGGCTCGATTTCAGCCGCTTCGGCGATGCGCCGTTGCGCGTCCAGGCGCAGGGCGAAAGCATCGACATCGGCCGCGGCAGCAGCTTCAAGGAAATCGTCAAGCAGTTGCGCGAGCAGCATCTCAGCAGCGCCTCGCCGCTCTACTGGCGCCTGCTGGCGGTGCAGATGCACGCCGCGGGCAAGCTGCATGCGGGCGAGTACGCCACGCCTGTCGGCATCACGCCGCGCCAACTGCTCGGCAACATGGTCGCGGGCAAGGTGCTGCAGCGCAATTTCACCATCGTCGACGGCTGGACTTTCCGCGACGTGCGGGCGGCCCTGGCCAAGGCGGAGAAGCTCAGGCACGACACCGTCGGCCTCGACGATGCCGCGATCATGCAGAAGATCGGCGCGACGGGCGAACAGCCGGAAGGGCGCTTCCTGCCGGAAAGCTACGCCTACGTGAAGGGCGACAGCGATCTCGACATCCTCAAGCGTGCTCACGCGGCGATGGCGAAGACGCTGGGCGAGCTGTGGCCGGGGCGCGACAAGGATCTGCCGCTGGCCACGCCGTACGACGCGCTGATCCTCGCCTCCATCGTGGAGAAGGAAACCGGCCGCGCCGACGAGCGCGCGAAGATCGCCGGCGTGTTCGTGCGCCGCCTGCAGAACCACATGCTGCTGCAGACCGACCCCACCGTGATCTACGGCATGGGCGACAGCTACCAGGGCAAGATCCACAAGGTCGATCTCACGACCGATACGCCCTACAACACCTATACCAGGCCGGGCCTGCCGCCCACGCCCATTGCCATGCCGGGCAAACCGGCGATCATGGCGGCGCTGCATCCGGAACCCGGCACTGCGCTGTATTTCGTGGCGCGCGGCGACGGGACGCACATCTTTGCCGACACTCTCGATCAGCAGAACCACAACGTGGCCTGCTACCAGCTGAAGCATTGCAGCAATGACTGAGCGCGGCCGATTCATCACGCTGGAAGGCGGCGAAGGCGCGGGCAAGAGCACCTTGCTGGCGGGCCTGCGCGCGCACCTGGAAAGCCGCGGCGTCGATCTGCTGCTGGCGCGCGAACCCGGCGGAACCGCGTTGGGCGAGTTGGTGCGCAGCATCCTGCTCGATCCGTCGCAGCGCGCGATGTGCGCGGAGAGCGAGCTGCTGCTGATGTTCGCCTCGCGCGCGCAGTTGGTGCGCGAAACGCTGGCGCCTGCGCTGGCGGCAGGCCGCTGGGTGCTGTGCGACCGCTACGTGGACGCCAGCTACGCCTACCAGGGCGGTGGCCGTGGCCAGCCGGTCGAGCGCATCGCCGCGCTGGAGCAGTGGGCCTGCGCCGGGCTGAAATCCGACCTCACCCTGCTGCTCGATCTGCCGGTGGCGGACGGTCGCGCCCGGGCCGCCGGCCGCGGCGAGGCGGATCGCATCGAGGTCGAGGCCGACGGCTTCTTCGAGCGCGTGCGCGCCGCGTATCGCGCGCGCGCCGCGGCCGAGCCGCAGCGCTTCCGCGTGATCGACGCCGGCCAGCCGCCCGAAGCGGTGCTGCGCGATGCCGTGGCCGCCACCGCACATCTGTTCGGAGCGAAGGCATGAGCGCGATGCCATGGCATGCGGCGGACTGGGCGCGCCTGCAGGCGCGCCGCGAACGCGATGCCTTGCCGCATGCCCTGCTGCTGTGCGGCCCTGCCGGATTGGGCAAGCGGGTATTCGCGCAGCGCTTCGTGCGCGGCCTCTTGTGCGGACACGCACGGGACGGCGAAGCCTGCGGGCAATGCCGCAGCTGTCTGCTGCTGGATGCGGGTACGCATCCCGACGTGGTGACGTTGAGCTTCGGCCTGCGCAAGGACGGCACACCGCGCACCGAGATCGTGGTGGAGCAGGTCCGCGACCTGTCCGCGCGGCTGGCGATGAGCAGCCAGTTCGGCGGCTGGCAGGTGGCGCTGATCGATCCGGCCGATGCGATGAACGCGGCGGCGGCCAATGCGCTGCTGAAGACGCTGGAAGAACCGGCCGCGCGCACCATGCTGATTCTTCTGGCCGACGCGCCGTGGCGCTTGCCGCAGACGATACGCAGCCGCTGCCAGCGCATCGAATTCAACGTGCCGGCGCCCGAAGAGGCGCAGGCGTGGCTGCAGGGGCAGGGTGTGGCGCAGGCGCAGAAGGCGCTGGAAGCAGCGCTGGGCAACCCGGGCCTGGCCTTGGCCTGGGCACAGGAAGGCGCGCTGGACCGTCGTACCGAAGTGCGTCGCGACCTTGCCGCACTGGCCGCCGGCCGCGGCCAGGTCACCGAGATGGCGCGGCGCTGGCTGGACGACGAAGCCGCGCAGCGCCTGTGGTTCGCCGCGCAGGCCGTGATCGACGAACGGCGTGCGCAGGCTTCGCAGAGCACGCCGCCGCTTGCCAGTGCGATGGACGGCGAAGCCCTGGCGCATTGGTACGACGCCGCCAACCGCACCCGCGATGCCTTGCGCGGCCCCTTGCGCGGCGACCTGCTGCTGCTGGAGTTGCTGGCGCAATGGCGTTGAATGCGCCGGGCGAGTTCTTCGCTGTCACGGCACAGACCCGCCTGCTGGTGGTGGCACCGCATCCCGACGACGAGACGCTCGCCAACGGCCTGCTGATACAGCGCGTGCATGCGGCCGGCGGTACGGTGCGCGTGCTGCTGCTCACCGACGGCGACAACAATCCGTGGCCGCAACGCTGGCTGGAGCGGCGCTGGTCCATCGGTGCCGCCGAGCGTGCGCGCTGGGGGCATCGCCGCCGCGCCGAATGCGGAGAGGCGCTGCGGCAATTGGGCGTGCCGCCCTCGGCGCTGCAGCCGCTGGGTTGGCCCGACATGGGCCTGCTCGGTTGCCTGCTGCAGCCGGAGGGTAGGCCTTTGGCCACGCTGACGACCGTGCTGGACGATTTCGCGCCCAACCTGGTTGCCATGCCCGCGCTGGCGGACCGTCATCCCGATCATGGAGCGGCTCACGTACTGGCGCGCATGGCCGCGGCGAGGTCGGGTTGTCCGGCGACCCTGCTCGGCTATCTGATCCATGGCCAGGAAGGCGGTCTGCCCGTATTCGAATCCACCGGCACCCCGGCGTGGCAGGCCGCCAAGCAGAAGGCGCTGGCGGCGTACGGTACCCAACTGGCCTTGAGCGGCGGCCGGCTGCGCCAATGGGCGGAGCGCCCCGAGCGCCATATGCGGATCGAACCGCCGCCGCCCGGCGCGGCGCGGACCTTGCCATGGCGGCCTTCGTCCCTGCTGTGGCCGCGCCTGCGGCTGACCGCTGCCAGCACGGGCGGCGAAGCGCGGCAATGGCCCTGGCTCGCCGCACCCCTGCGGCAGGACGGGCAGGGCGGTTGGCAGTTGGACTGGCCGGCAGCGCGGACGGAGGGCTCCTGCTTCGTGCGCCTTTCGCTGGCGCTGCCGTCGCCATGGATCTTCGACCATTGGGGCTGGTGTGAACTGTGAAGCTTTGCGCGGGGCGCGGCCCTCGCTAGCATGGGTACCATCGCATCGGCAGCCGAGAGCCGTCCAGGAGTCCGCATGAATCCCGTCGCCGCCCGCCAGGGCATCATCTCGCTGAAGATCAAGGACGCCGCCTCGTTGTACAACGCCTATATGCCGTTCCTGCGCAACGGCGGCCTGTTTGCGCCCACCGCCCAGTCGTATTCGCTGGGCGACGAGGTGGTGCTGCTGGTGAGCCTGGCCGAAGAGAGCGAACGCCTGTCGGTGGTGGGCAAGGTGGCGTGGATCTGCCCGACCGGTGCGCAGGGCAACCACACCGCGGGCGTCGGCATTCACTTCAACGACACGCCGGATGCCGAGGTGGCGCGCCAGCGCATCGAGAACATGCTCGCCGGCGTGCTCAATTCCGAGCGTCCCACGAACACCATGTGACGCCTCCGCAGGCGTCGCGGGGTGCGGAATTTTCGTGCATCCGACGAACGTCAAGCTGTTGTGGTGTCGGCATGCGCTGATACAATGCGTCGGTTCACGACTTGGATCGTGGAGAGTCGGGCGCCCGCGGTTGTCACCGAATGGGAGCGTGGTTGCCCGAAACGCATTGCCGGACCGTCTCCCCGCGGTCGCTGATGCGCCCCGATGGCGCGGAGGTAGGTTGCATCGTGATTGCCGAATATTGGCCTGTACTGCTTTTCATCGCCGTGGCCGCCGGCCTGGGCATCGTCCTGCTCGTGATCGGCATGCTGGCCGGCAAGCACCGGCCCAGCGCGGAAAAACTTTCGCCCTATGAGTGCGGCTTCGAGGCCTTCGAGGATGCACGCGCGCGTTTCGACGTGCGCTATTACCTGCTGGCCATCCTTTTCATCATCTTCGATCTGGAAATCGCTTTCCTGTTTCCCTGGGCGGTGGTGTTCAAGCAGATCGGCATCGTGGCGCTGATCGAGATGGCGCTGTTCCTGCTGCTGCTGGTGATCGGTTTCGCCTACGTCTGGAAGAAGGGAGCACTGGAATGGGAGTGATCTCCGCCATCGACAAGGTGATGCACAACCCGCAGCCGTTGAACGTGGTTGATGACATCCTGCGCCCGGCCGGCGACAACCCCGTGATGCAGCGCGGCTTCGCCACCACCAGCGTCGACGCGCTGATGAACTGGGCGCGCACCGGCTCCATGTGGCCGATGACCTTCGGCCTGGCCTGCTGCGCGGTGGAGATGATGCACGCCGGTGCGGCGCGCCTCGATCTCGACCGCTACGGCGTGGTGTTCCGCCCGTCGCCGCGCCAGTCCGACGTGATGATCGTGGCCGGCACCCTGGTCAACAAGATGGCCCCCGCGCTGCGCAAGGTCTACGACCAGATGCCCGAGCCGAAGTGGGTGATCTCGATGGGCAGCTGCGCCAACGGCGGCGGCTACTACCACTATTCCTATTCCGTGGTGCGCGGCTGCGACCGCATCGTGCCGGTGGACATCTACGTGCCGGGCTGCCCGCCCACGGCCGAAGCGCTGATCCACGGCATCCTGCAGTTGCAGAAGAAGATCCGCCGTACCAGCACCATTGCCCGCGGCTGAAGGCAGAGCCATGACCGATACGCAAAAGACCTCGCTGGCCGAGCGCCTTGCCGCACGGTTCGGCGACACGCTGAAGATCAGCGTCGTGCGCAACGAGACCACCGCCGAACTGGCGGCCGCCGACCTGCTCGCCGTGGCCACCGCGCTGCGCGACGAACCGGGCTTCCGCTTCAGCGAGCTGGTCGACCTGTGCGGCGTCGACTACCTCGGCTACGGCCAGACCGAGTGGGACACCACCGACGTCACCAGCACCGGCTTCTCGCGTGGCGTGGAAGGCGATGCGATGGGCCGTTTCGACTGGGCCGACCGTCCGCGCGACGTGAACCGCCCGCGCCGTTTCGCCTCGGTGATGCACCTGCTCTCCATCGAGCACAACCAGCGCCTGCGCCTACGCGTGTTCTGCGAAGACGACAGCCTGCCGCTGGTGCCGTCCGTCTGCGGTATCTGGCCTGGCGTGAACTGGTTCGAGCGCGAGTCGTTCGACCTCTACGGCATCATCTACGACGGCCACCCCGACCTGCGCCGCATCCTCACCGACTACGGTTTCGTGGGGCATCCGTTCCGCAAGGACTTCCCGCTGATCGGCAACGTCGAAGTGCGCTACGACCCCGAGCAGAAGCGGGTGGTGTACGAACCCGTGACGTCGGTGGTGCCGCGCGTGCTGGTGCCGCGCGTGATCCGCGACGACGCCGACCTCATGCAGGCCAAGGCCGAAGCCGCCGACGATTGGCGCAGGAACTGATTCGATGGCCCAGGAAATCCGCAACTACACGATGAACTTCGGCCCGCAGCATCCCGCTGCGCACGGCGTGCTGCGCCTGGTGCTGGAGATGGACGGCGAAACCATCGTCCGCGCCGACCCGCACGTGGGTCTGCTCCACCGCGGCACAGAGAAGCTGGCCGAGTCCAAGCCGTTCAACCAGTCGATCGGCTACATGGACCGTCTCGACTACGTGTCGATGATGTGCAACGAGCACGCCTACGTGCGCGCCATCGAGAACCTGCTGGGGATCGAGGCGCCGGAGCGTGCGCAGTACATCCGCACCATGTTCGACGAGATCACCCGCATCCTGAACCACCTGATGTGGGTGGGCTCGAACGCGCTCGACCTCGGCGCGATGGCGGTATTCCTCTACGCGTTCCGCGAGCGCGAGGAACTGATGGACGTCTACGAGGCGGTGTCGGGCGCGCGCATGCACGCCACGTACTACCGTCCGGGCGGCGTCTACCGCGACCTGCCGGACCACATGTCGCAGTACCGCGAATCGCCGTGGCACAAGGGCAAGGACCTCAAGCGCCTCAACAGCTGGCGCGAAGGCTCCATGCTGGACTACCTCGACGCCTTCACCGACGACTTCCCGAAGAAGGTCGACGAGTACGAGGAACTGCTCACCGGCAACCGCATCTGGAAGCAGCGCACGGTCGGCATCGGCGTGGTCTCGCCGGAACAGGCGCAGGCCTGGGGCATGACCGGCGCGATGCTGCGCGGCTCGGGCATCGCCTGGGATCTGCGCAAGAAGCAGCCGTACGCGAAGTACGCCGAGATGGACTTCGACATCCCGGTGGGCGTCCAGGGCGACTGCTACGACCGCTATCTGGTGCGCGTCGAGGAGATGCGTCAGTCCAACCGCATCATCAAGCAGTGCGTGAAATGGCTGAAGGCCAACCCGGGCCCGGTGATGGTGGAGAACTACAAGGTCGCTCCGCCGAAGCGCGCGGAGATGAAGGAGAGCATGGAAGCGCTCATCCATCACTTCAAGCTGTTCACCGAAGGCTACGGCGTGCCGGCCGGCGAGACGTACGCGGCGGTGGAAGCGCCCAAGGGCGAGTTCGGCTGCTACCTCGTTTCCGACGGCGCCAACAAGCCGTTCCGCGTGCATCTGCGCGCGCCTGGCTTCGCCCATCTGTCATCGATCGACTCCATCGTGCGCGGCCACCTGCTGGCCGACGTGGTGGCGATGATCGGCACCTACGACCTCGTGTTCGGCGAAGTGGATCGCTGAGCCGGCACGACGGAGATACGCATGAAAGCCACCGGACATTACGACCAGGTCAAGAACGTCGATCCGCTCGCCGTGCTCAACGAGCACACGCGCCACCACATCGACCACTGGCTGACCAAGTTCCCGCCGGATCGCCGGCGCTCGGCGCTGATCCAGGCGCTGTTCGCCGCGCAGGAACAGAACCAGGGCTTCCTCACCGACGAGCTGATCGCCGCGGTGGCGAAGTACCTCGACCTGCCTGCGGTGTGGGCCTACGAAGTGGCCAGCTTCTACTCGATGCTGGAGACCAAGCCGGTGGGCCGCCACAACGTGGCGATCTGCACCAACATCTCGTGCTGGCTCAACGGCGGCATGGACCTGGTGAAGCATTGCGAGCAGAAGCTCGGCATCAAGCTGGGCGAGAGCACCGCGGACGGCCGCATCTACCTCAAGCGCGAGGAAGAGTGCATCGCCGCCTGCGTGTACGCGCCGGCGATGACCGTGAACGGCCATTACCACGAGCGGATCACCATCGAGAAGCTCGACCAGATTCTGGACGGGTTGGAGTAAGCGCGACATGGCAAGCACTACCGGTCCGGTCGGGCCCGCACCCCAGGAACACCAGGTCGTCTACACCACGCTGCATTTCGACAAGCCGTGGGCGATGGACAACTACGAGAAAGTGGACGGCTACAAGGCGTGGCGCAAGATCCTCGCCGAGAAGCCCGATCCCGCCTCGCTGGTCGATATCGTCAAGAACAGCAACCTGCGCGGCCGCGGCGGCGCGGGCTTCCCGACCGGCCTGAAGTGGTCCTTCATGCCCAAGGGCAACATGCAGAAGTACATCCTCTGCAACTCGGACGAGTCCGAGCCGGGCACTGCGAAAGACCGCGACATCCTGCGCTACAATCCGCACGCGGTGGTCGAGGGTCTGGCGATCGCCTGCTACTGCACCGGCTCCACCGTGGCCTACAACTACCTGCGCGGCGAATTCCACCACGAGCCCTTCGAGCATTTCGAAGAGGCGCTGAAGGAAGCCTACGCGGCAGGCCTGCTGGGCAAGAACATCCAGGGTTCGGGCATCGACGTGGACATCTACGGCGCGCTCGGCGCCGGCGCCTACATCTGCGGCGAGGAAACCGCATTGATGGAGTCGCTGGAAGGCAAGAAGGGCCAGCCGCGCTTCAAGCCGCCGTTCCCGGCCAACTTCGGCCTGTACGGCAAGCCCACCACGATCAACAACACCGAGACCTACGCCTCGGTGCCGGCGATTCTGCGCAACGGCGCGGAGTGGTTCCTCAACCTCGGCAAGCCGAACAACGGCGGTCCGAAGATCTTCTCGGTCTCCGGCCATGTCGCCAAGCCGGGCAACTTCGAGATCCGCCTCGGCACCTCGTTCAAGGATCTGCTCGAGATGGCCGGCGGCATACGCAACGGCAACCAGCTCAAGGCGGTGATCCCCGGCGGCTCCTCGATGAAGGTGCTCAACGCCGAGGAGATGATGTCCGCCACGATGGACTACGACTGCCTGCAGAAGCTGGGCTCGGGCCTGGGTTCCGGCGCGGTGATCGTGATGGACGAAACCACCTGCATGGTGAAGGCCTGCCATCGCATCGCGCAGTTCTACCATGCCGAATCCTGCGGTCAGTGCACGCCGTGCCGCGAAGGCACCGGCTGGATGTTCCGCGTGCTGACCCGCATCGTGGAAGGCAAGGGCTCGCAGGACGACCTGCATCGCCTCAAGGCCATCGCCGGCCAGATCGAGGGCCACACCATCTGCGCGTTCGGCGAAGCTGCCGCGTGGCCGGTGCAGGGCTTCCTCGCCAAGTTCTGGGACGAATTCGAATACTACGTGCAGCACGGTCGGTCGATGACCGAAGACCGGCTTGCCGCCAACCGTGGAGTCGCTGCATGAGTGCGCAGCCCACCAGCACTGCCCCCGACGTCGTCAACATCGAGGTTGACGGCAAGCCCGTGCAGATCCGCAAGGGCGCGATGATCATCGAGGCGGCCGACGCCGTCGGTATCGCCATCCCGCGCTTCTGCTACCACCGCAAGCTCCCGATCGCCGCCAACTGCCGCATGTGTCTGGTTGACGTGGAGATGGGCGGCCGCCCGATGCCGAAGCCGCAGCCGGCCTGCGCCACGCCGGTGGGCGAGGGCATGAAGGTCACCACGCGCACGGACAAGGCGCTGAAGTTCCAGAAGGACGTGATGGAGTTCCTTCTGATCAACCATCCGCTGGACTGCCCGATCTGCGACCAGGGCGGCGAGTGCGAGCTGCAGGACGTGGCGCTGGGCTACGGTCGCAGCGTGTCGCGCTATACCGAGCGCAAGCGCACCATCGCCGACGAGAACATCGGGCCGCTGGTCGCCACCGAGATGACCCGCTGCATCCAGTGCACGCGCTGCGTGCGCTTCACCAGCGAGATCGCCGGCAGCTACGAGCTGGGCGGCATGAGCCGCGGCGAGAACCTGCAGATCGGCACGTATATCGGCAAAACCGTCGAAACGGAGCTGTCGGGCAACATCATCGACGTCTGCCCGGTGGGCGCGCTCACCAACAAGCCGTTCCAGTACCAGGCGCGCGCCTGGGAACTGATCGCCAAGCCATCGGTGGCCTACCACGACGCGCTGGGCTCCAACCTGTGGCTGCACACGCGCCGCGGCGAAGTGCTCCGCACCGTGCCGCGCGACAACGAATCGGTCAACGAATGCTGGCTGTCCGACCGTGATCGCTACAGCCACCAGGGCCTGTACGCCGCGGACCGCGTCAGCGCGCCGCAGGTCAAGCGCAACGGCCAGTGGCAGCAGACCACCTGGGAAGACGCGCTTTCCGTCGCCGCCGAAGCATTGAAGGGCATGCCGGGCAGCGAGCTGGGCGTGCTGGTGCATCCGGCCACCACCAACGAGGAAGCCGACCTGGTGCTGCGTCTTGCGCGCGGCCTGGGCAGCGCCCACGTCGACCATCGCCTGCGCCAGCTCGACTTCGCCGACAACGCCGTGGCCACCCGCTTCGGCCTGCCGGTGGCGGAGGTGTCGCAGGTGCAGGCCGCGCTGCTGGTCGGTTCCGACCTGCGCCGCGAAATGCCGCTGCTCAACCATCGCCTGCACCAGGCGGCCAAGAAGGGTGCCAAGGTGTACGCGGTCAATCCGGCTGCGTTCGAGTTCAACTACAAGCTCGCCGGCGCCGCCATCGTGCCGCCGCAGGGCATGGTCGACGCGCTGCTGGCGCTGGCCCGCGCTGCGGTGGCGGAAGGCGCCGCCGCGCCGGCCGCACTGGCCGATGCGATCAACGGCGCCGCCAGCGACGAGGGCGACCATGCCGCACTTGCCGCGCTGAAGGCGGGCAAGGCGGTGGTGATCTTCGGCGAAGCCGCGGCCACCCATCCGGAAGCCTCGTGGCTGCGCGCCATCGCGCGCTTTGTCGCCACGGCTACCGGTGCCGGCTACAACGAATTGCCCGTGGGCGCGAACGCCGTCGGCCTGGCCCAGCTCGGCGCGGTGCCGGGCAACGGCGGGCTGGACGCGCAGGCCATGCTGGCGCAGCCGCGCAAGGGCTACGTGCTGTACGGCGTGGAACCGCCGCACGATTTCGCCGACGGCACGCTGGTGCTCAATGCGCTGCGTGGCGCGCAGCAGGTGGTGGCGTTCAGCGCCTACGCCAGCGACGCGCTGCGCGAGGTGGCCAACGTGATCCTGCCGATCGCGCTGCTGCCGGAAACCGACGGCACGCTGGTGAACGTCGACGGCGTGGCGCAGGCGGTGCAGGCCGGCGCGAAGGCGCCGGGCGACGCCCGCCCGGGCTGGAAGGTGCTGCGCGCGCTGGGCGGCCTGATGAAGTTCGCCGGTTTCGAATTCGACGACCTCGCCGGCCTGCGCGACGGCATCGCGGCGCGTGGCGCCGCGGCGCGCGATGCGCTGGCCGCGCGCAAGCCGGTCGCCGGCCTGGCACGTATCGCCACGTGGCCGATCTACCGCGGCGACGCGGTGCTGCGCCGTGCCACCGCGCTCAACGCGCATCCGCTGAACCGCGCGCCGGCTGCCCGCATCAACGCGGACGAAGCCGCGCGCCTCGGTCTGGCCGAGGGTGCGGCGGTGCGCGTCGGCGACGCCACGCTGCCGGTGGCCATCGACCGCACCGTGCCGGACGGCGCCGTGTGGATCGAGGCTGCGCAGGACATCACCGCCACGCTGCCGCCCTACGGCGCAGCCATCACCTTGAGCAAGGCGTAAGGCACATGGGCGAACAGCTACTCAACCAGGTCATCTGGCCGGTCATCCACATCCTGTGCATCGTGTTGCCGCTGGTGATCACGGTGGCGCTGTATGTGTGGTGGGAGCGCAAGGTGCTCGGCTGGATGCACGTGCGCATGGGGCCGAACAAGGTCGGCCCGTTCGGCCTGCTGCAGGCCTTCGCCGACGTGGTGAAGCTGCTGCTGAAGGAAGTGATCCTGCCGAGCAGCGCGAACCGCGCGCTGTACTACCTCGCGCCGCTGCTTGCGCTGGTGCCGGCACTGGCAGCGTGGGCGGTGATCCCGTTCGGCACCAAGCTGGTGCTGTCGAACGCGAACGCGGGCCTGCTTTACCTGCTGGCGATGACCTCGATCGGCGTGTACGGCATCATCCTCGCCGGCTGGGCGTCGAATTCGCGCTACGCCTTGCTTGGCGCGATGCGTTCCGCGGCGCAGGTGATCTCTTACGAACTGGCGATGGGCCTGTGCCTGGTCTGCGTGCTGGTGCTGGCCGGTTCGCTGAACCTCACCGACATCGTCAACGCGCAGGCCGGCGGCAAGGGCATCTTCAGCTGGTACATGTGGCCGCTGCTGCCGGTGTTCA
Organism: Rhodanobacter sp. DHG33; assembly: GCF_014843005.1. GTDB lineage: Bacteria > Pseudomonadota > Gammaproteobacteria > Xanthomonadales > Rhodanobacteraceae > Rhodanobacter_A. The sequence goes on from NZ_JACYXM010000002.1 coordinate 364,776, forward strand.
TCATCTACTTCATTTCCGGTGTGGCCGAGACCAACCGCGCGCCGTTCGACGTGGCGGAAGGCGAGTCGGAAATCGTCGCCGGTTTCCACGTGGAGTATTCCGGCTCGGCGTTCGCGCTGTTCTTCCTGGCCGAGTACGCCAACATGATCCTGGTGAGCTTCCTCGCCTCGATCCTGTTCATGGGCGGCTGGCTCAGCCCGTTCCCGGAAAGCTGGGGCCTGGTCGGCCACGGCAATCCGCTGTGGCTGTTCGCCAAGGTGTTCATCTTCGCCTTCCTGTTCCTGTGGCTGCGCGCCACCTTCCCGCGCTACCGCTACGACCAGATCATGCGACTGGGCTGGAAGGTATTCATTCCGATCGCGATCGTGTGGGTGCTGGTGGCCGGTTGCATGAAGTACTACGGCATCGCGGGGGCTTGAGAATTCCGATGAAACGCGTAATCAGTTATTTCAACAGCCTGCTGCTGATCGAGCTGCTCAAGGGCCTGGGCCTGACCTGGCGCTACCTGTTCAGCCCCAAGTACACGATGCGCTACCCGATGGAGCACATCCCCAAGTCGAACCGCTTCCGCGGCCTGCACGCGCTGCGCCGCTACGCGAACGGCGAGGAACGCTGCATCGCCTGCAAGCTGTGCGAAGCGGTGTGCCCCGCGCTGGCGATCACCATCGACTCCGCGCCGCGCGAGAGCGACGGCCAGCGCCGCACCACGCGCTACGACATCGACCTGTTCAAGTGCATCTTCTGCGGCTTCTGCGAAGAGAGCTGCCCAGTGGACTCGATCGTCGAGACCAGCATCCACGAGTACCACTTCGAGCACCGCGGCGAGAACGTGGTGACCAAGCCCCAGCTGCTCGCCATCGGCGACCGCTTCGAGGCGGACATCGCCGCTGCCCGTGCGCAAGACGCGGCCTACCGCTGAGGACGGAACATCATGATCGATCCGAACCTGTTCCAACTCATCTGTTTCTACGCCTTCGGCGCGGTCACGGTGATTTCCGCGCTGGCGGTGATCACCCTGCGCAACTCGGTGCACGCTGTGCTGGCGCTGGTGCTGACCTTCTTCAGCACGGCCTGCATCTGGATGCTGGCCGAGGCGGAGTTCCTCGCCATCGCGCTGATCGTGGTGTACGTGGGCGCGGTGATGGTGCTGTTCCTGTTCGTGGTGATGATGCTGGATATCGACCTGGAGCGCCTGCGCGAAGGCTTCGTGCGCTTCCTGCCGGTGGGCCTGGTGGTCGCCGTGGTGATGCTGCTGGAAATGCTGGGCCTGATCGGCGTGCGCGTGATGCATGCGCAGACGCTGGGCGCCAATCCCGCGGGCGATTCCAACACCGCGTGGCTGGGCAAGGCGCTGTACTCGCAGTACCTGCTGCCGTTCGAGATCGCCGCGCTGATCCTCACCGTGGGTGTGGTCGCCGCCGTGGCGCTGACCCTGCGCCAGCGCACCGGCGTGAAGCACCAGCACGCCAGCCAGCAGGTGCTGGTCAACCCGCGTGATCGCGTGCGTGTGGTGAAGATGGCGGCCGAGCGCCCCGTCGATGCCGCGCCGGCCCAGGAGTCCCAGCCATGATTACCCTTTCGCACTTCATCGTGCTCGGCGCGATCCTGTTCTGCATCGCCGTCGCCGGCCTGTTCATCAACCGCAAGAACGTGATCGTGCTGCTGATGGCGATCGAGCTGATGCTGCTGGCGGTGAACATCAACTTCGTGGCGTTCTCCCGCTTCGGCCACGACGTGGCGGGGCAGGTGTTCGTGTTCTTCATCCTCACCGTGGCTGCGGCGGAATCCGCCATCGGCCTGGCGATCCTGGTGCTGTTGTTCCGCAACCGCAGCACGGTCAACGTCGCCGAAATCGACAGCATGAAGGGTTGATCCGATGCCTTTGTCCACTTCAATCCTGCTGACGATCGCGCTGGCGCCGCTGGTGGGCTGCCTGCTGGCCGGCTTCCTCGGCAAGCAGATCGGCCGCGCGGGCGCGCACAGCATCACCATCCTCGGCCTGCTGGTTTCCTGCGGCCTCGCGTTCTACGTGCTGTACTCGCTGGTGTGGGGCGGCGCGGTCAACTACAACCAGGACATCTACACCTGGTTCGCGATCGGCAAGTACAGCGGCAGCGTCGGCTTCCTGGTCGACCGCCTCACCGCGATGATGATGGTGGTGGTGACCTTCGTGTCGCTGCTGGTGCACGTCTACACCATCGGCTATATGGCCGACGATCCGGGCTACCAGCGCTTCTTCAGCTACATCTCGCTGTTCACCTTCTCGATGTTGATGCTCGTGATGAGCAACAACTTCCTGCAGCTGTTCTTCGGCTGGGAGGCGGTGGGCCTGGTGTCGTACCTGCTGATCGGTTTCTGGTTCAAGCGGCCGACCGCGATCTTCGCCAACCTCAAGGCCTTCCTGGTCAACCGCGTGGGCGACTTCGGCTTCCTGCTGGGCATCTCGGCGGTGCTGTATTTCCTGGGCTCGCTGGACTACGCCACCGTGTTCGCGGCGGCGCCCGGTCTGGCCGGCAAGACCCTGCAGATCACCGCTAACACGCAGTGGGACGCGGCCACGGTGATCTGCATCTGCCTGTTCATCGGTGCGATGGGCAAGTCGGCGCAGGTGCCGCTGCACGTGTGGCTGCCCGATTCGATGGAAGGCCCGACCCCGATTTCCGCGCTGATCCACGCCGCCACGATGGTGACCGCTGGCATCTTCATGGTCGCGCGCATGTCGCCGATCTTCGAGCTGTCGCAGACCGCGCTCAGCTTCGTGATGGTGATCGGCGCCACCGGTGCGCTGTTCACCGGCCTGATCGGCATCGTGCAGAACGACATCAAGCGAGTGGTGGCGTACTCCACGCTGTCGCAGCTGGGCTACATGACGGTGGCGCTGGGCGTGTCGGCCTATGCCGGCGCGGTGTTCCACCTGATGACCCATGCCTTCTTCAAGGCGCTGCTGTTCCTCGGCGCGGGCTCGGTGATCATCGCCATGCACCACGAGCAGGACATGCGCTACATGGGCGGCCTGCGCAAGTACATGCCGATCACCTGGATCACCATGTGGATCGGTTCGCTGGCGCTGGTGGCGATCCCGTTCACTTCGGGCTTCTACTCGAAGGACGCGATCATCGAGGCGGTGGGCGAGTCGCACCGCTGGGGTTCGGGCTACGCCTACTTCTGCGTGATGGCCGGCGCCTTCGTCACGGCGCTGTACACCTTCCGCCAGATGTACCTCACCTTCCACGGCAAGGAGCGCTTCACCGTGGTGGCGCATCACGGCCATGGGCATCATGACGATCACCACGACGATCACGGCCACCACAAGCCGGGCGAGCTGGCGCACGCGCCGCACGAGTCGCCGTGGGTAGTGACGCTGCCGTTGGTGCTGCTGGCGATCCCGTCGCTGCTGGTGGGCTTCTTCACCGCCGGCCCGATGCTGTTCCATGGCTGGTTCGGTTCGGCCATCCACGTGGACGAGGCGAACAACGTGCTGGGCGAGATGGGCGCGCACTTCGAGGGCGCGCTGGGCATGGCGCTGCACGGCTTCTGGAGCGTGCCGTTCGGCCTGGTGCTGCTGGCCTTCCTGATCCAGACCTACATCTACCTGTTCAACCCGGCGCTGGCCGGCCGCATCAAGGGTGCGCTGCATCCGCTGTGGACCGTGCTCGACCGCAAGTACTGGATCGACGACATCTACTTCGCCGTGTTCGCCAAGGGCGGCCAGAAGCTCGGCCGCCTGTTCTGGAAGGCCGGCGACGCCGCGGTGATCGACGGTGTGATGGTCGACGGCACCACCGCCTTGACGCATCGCGTGGCCGCCGGCATGCGCCGGTTGCAGTCGGGTTATCTCTACCAGTACGCCTTCGCGATGATTCTCGGCCTGATCCTGCTGCTCGGCGGGTACTGGCTGTTCGGTTCCATGCCGGCTGCGCAATAAAGGGAAGCAAGCAAACATGTTCAATCACTTGCTCAGCCTTCTGATCTGGCTGCCCATCGCCGGCGCGGTGCCGGTGCTGCTGGCCGGTTCCGCACGGCCCAACCTGGCGCGCTGGCTCGCGCTGCTGTTCATGGTGCTCACCTTCGTGGCGAGTCTGTTCCTGCTGCCGCAGTACGACGCGGCACAGGGCGGCATGCAGCTGGTCGAGAGCCACCTCTGGATCGCCTCGCTGAACGTGCACTACGGCCTGGCCGTGGACGGCATCTCGGTGGCGCTGATCCTGCTCACCACCGTCGTCGGCATCCTCGTGGTGGTCGGCGCGTGGGAGGTGATCCAGAACAAGCCGCACCAATACATGGCCGCGATGCTCGCGCTCGAGGGCGTGATGATCGGCGTGTTCTGCGCCACCGACGCGTTGTTGTTCTACGTGTTTTTCGAGGCGATGCTGATCCCGATGTTCATCCTCATCGGTGTCTGGGGCGGTCCGCGCCGCGTGTACGCGACGCTGAAGTTCTTCATCTACACCTTCCTCGGCTCGGTCTTCATGCTGATCGCGCTGCTGTACCTGTACCACCGGGCCGGCACGTTCGATCTGCACACGCTGGCGGCGCTGCCGCTGACTTTCACCGAGCAGATGTGGATCTTCTTCGCCTTCCTGCTCGCCTTCGCGATCAAGGTGCCGATGGTGCCGGTGCACACCTGGCTGCCGGATGCCCACGTGGAAGCGCCGACCGGCGGCTCGGTGGTGCTGGCGGCGGTGATGCTGAAGGTGGGCACCTACGGCATGCTGCGCTTCATCCTGCCGATCGTGCCGGATGCGGGCGAGCACTACGCATGGCTGGTCATCGGGCTCAGCCTGGTGGCGGTGGTCTACATCGGCTACGTGGCGCTGGTGCAGGAGGACATGAAGAAGCTGGTGGCGTACTCGTCCGTGGCGCACATGGGCTTCGTCACGCTGGGCATCTTCATCGCCTTCATGCTGGCGCGCGGCCTCGGCGACATGGATACGGCGCGGCTGGGCATGCAGGGCGCGATGGTGCAGATGATCTCGCACGGCTTCGTCTCCGGCGCGATGTTCACCTGCATCGGCGTGATGTACGACCGCCTGCACACCCGTCTGATCAAGGACTACGGCGGCGTCATCAACGTGATGCCGTGGTTCGGCTTCTTCTATGTGCTGTTCGCGATGGCCAACTGCGGCCTGCCGGGCACCAGCGGCTTCGTGGGCGAGTTCATGGTGGTGCTGGCCAGCTTCAAGGCCAACCCGTGGATCGCCTTCTTCGCCGCGTTCACCCTCATCATCGGCGCGGCCTACACGCTGTGGCTGGTCAAGCGCGTGCTGTGGGGCGAGATCCACAATCCGCACGTGGCCGAGATGAAGGACATCAATGGCCGCGAAACCTTTGTGCTGCTTGCCTTCGCCGCGTTGACGGTGGCGCTGGGCATCTGGCCGGAGCCGCTGATCCACCTGATGGACAGCTCGGTGACGCAGGTGGTGCAGCAGCTGGTCGTCCACAAGATCTGATCGGGATAGAACATGCCTAATCTCAACGACATCCTGGTCCTGTTGCCGGAGTTCTATCTGGTGGCGGTGGCGTGCTTGCTGCTGCTGCTGGATGCCTTCATGAAGCCGGAGCAGCGTCACTGGCTGCACTGGATTTCCATCGTCGTGCTGCTAGTGGCCGCCTATATGGTGGTCGCGGGCCAGCCCGAGGTTACCGTGACCGCCTTCGGCGGCATGTTTGTGCGCGACCAGGTCTCGGAAATCCTCAAGGTGTTCGCGCTGCTGTGCACCGTGCTGGTGCTGATCTACGCGCGTCCCTACCTGCGCGAGCGCAAGCAGTTCATCGGCGAGTTCTACACGCTGATGATCTTCGCAGTGATCGGCGTGATGCTGCTGGTGTCGGCCGGCAACCTGGTGATGGTCTACCTGGGCCTGGAACTGCTGACGCTGTCGTCCTATGCGCTGGTGGCGCTGAACCGGGATTCTTCGCTGTCGTCCGAGGCCGCGATCAAGTACTTCGTGCTGGGCGCGCTGTCCTCGGGCATGCTGCTGTACGGCATGTCGATGGTGTACGGTGCCACCGGTTCGCTGGACCTGGCCCAGCTGCACACCGTGGCGACGCAGAGCGCGATGCCGAACCTGCTGGTGTTCGGCCTGATCTTCATGCTGGTGGGCATTGCCTTCAAGCTGGGTGCAGCGCCGTTCCACATGTGGATCCCGGACGTGTACCAGGGGGCTTCCACGCCGGTCACCACCTTCATCGCCTCCACCTCGAAGCTGGCCGCGTTCGGCATGGCGTGGCGCCTGCTGGAGACCGGGCTTGGCGGCCTGTCGCAGCACTGGCAGCCGATGCTGGCCGCGGTGGCGGTGCTGTCGATGGCGATCGGCAACCTGGTCGCCATCGTGCAGAGCAACCTCAAGCGCATGCTGGCCTATTCGACCATCTCGCACATGGGCTACCTGCTGATGGGCCTGGTCAACGCGGGGCCGGAAGGCTATTCCTCCGCGATGTTCTACGCGATCAGCTACGCGCTGATGAGCACGGTGTCGTTCGGCGTGATCCTGGCGCTGGCCCGCGCGGGCTTCGAATGCGAGGAGATCTCCGACCTCAAGGGCCTGAACCAGCGCTCGCCGTGGTTCGCCGCGCTGATGGCGCTGGCGCTGTTCTCGCTGGCCGGTGTGCCGCCGCTGTTCGGCTTCTACGCGAAGTACCTCGTGCTGCAGGCGGCGATTGACGCGCACATGCTGTGGCTGGCCATTGTCGGCGCGGTGTTCGCCATCATCGGCCTGTACTACTACCTGCACGTGGTCAAGGTGATGTATTTCGACAAGCCGGAAGAGGGCGGCGCCGACCAGCCGCAGGCCGATGCCTCGCTGCGCGTGGTGCTGTCGATCAACGCGCTGGCCTTGCTGGTGCTCGGCGTGTACTGGGGCCCGTTGCTGGGCTGGTGCCGCCATTCGTTCGGCCTGGGCTGAGCGTTTGTAAATTTCCGCGCTCTCGGACCGCTCGTGAATGAGCGGCCGAGAGCCAGTCGCACAAGACTGGCTCTCGAAGAGAAGCGGGCACGGGCGGGTGCAACGACACCGAACCGGCTAGACGGTTTGCCGATACGTTCGTGAGCACTGGCAAGTTAGCCGCTGATCATCAGACCGCGGCTGTTCGATATCCATAGTGCTGCAGCGAAGTGCAAGTGCCCCTCGCGACAAGTGGGCGCGCGCCCGCTTATCCTTCGCGTTCACCGACAAGGTGGACTAGCTGCTCGGCAACCACGCTTACCGTTCCGTCCAGGGCGGTAAAAAGCATGCATCCCAGCGAATTGTTGATCGAGACCTCATAGGGGGCATTCCCTCGTGGGCGGATAAATTCCGAGCCGCGGTGCGGCTCGCCTGATGCTCCGCACATGCACCTCGGGCATCATCAGAACCATGTGTCTCATCGTGGCGATCTTCGCCATGGGCGCGCGCCTGCGCTTGACATCGCCGGCCGATCGTCGTATTTGTGTTAATATAATCCAATACACTGCAACGAGTACGTAGATTGATGTAAACCGCACGATATCTAGGCGTCAGGCTGCTGCCGGGGAGGGTGAAGTCATGAAGCATGAGTCGGGTAAGGGATCGCGCTGCCGAGCTATGCCGCGCAAGGCGCTGGTGTTGGCGATCGGGAGTTGCTTCTGTCTCGTTTGCGCCGAAGGCGCATTGGCGCAGGCGGTCACGGGCACCATCCGCGGCACCGTGCCGGTGGCTCCCAACGAGAGCGTACGCATCACCAGCACGGCCGGGTTCGATCGCACCGTAGCGGTGGATTCGTCGGGCCAGTACTCGATGATCCTGCCGACCGGCAACTACACCGTCACCCTGATGCGTGATGGCAAGCCGGTGCAATCCCGCACGAACATCAGCCCGGCGGCCTCGGGCACGGCCACCGTCAGCTTTGCCAGCGCCGGCGGCACAACGGACAACCCGAAAGCATTGAGCGGTGTCGTCGTCACCGCCAGCGCCGTCCCGTCGATCGACGTGACGACCACCAACCAGGTGACCACGATCACCGCCGCCCAGCTCGCCCGTCTTCCGCTGGGAAACACTGCCGAAGCCATCGCCATGCTGGCGCCTGGCGTGGGGATGGGTGCGCCGTCACTGGGCACAGGGCAACTCGGCAATCCGCTGCTGTCGTTCGGCGGCGCATCGGTTGCGGAAAACGCGTATTTCATCGACGGCATGAATACGACCGATGCGCTTACCGGGCAGGGCGGCGTGCCGCTGCCGTATGGCGCCATCGACCAGCAGCAGACCATGACCAGCGGTTATGGCGCCCAATATGGCCGCACGATCGGCGGCGTGATCAACGAAATCGGCAAGCCCGGCACCAACGAGTGGCATTTCGGTTTCAAGGCCGAATGGGCGCCGGGTCAGTTGACGGCCGATCCCAGCAATTACTACTGGAACAATCCGCTTTATACCGCCAATCCGGCGGAAACGGCGGGAAATCTGAACACCTATAGAGCAGGCAACCGGTCGGAAGAGAACATCTACGACGCGTACGTGAGTGGCCCGCTGATCAAGGACAAGCTGACGTTCTTCCTGGGCATGGAACGGGACGACACCACCAGCTCGGCGACCTCCGCGATGAGTGAAGGTCTCCCGTATACCGCGCAAACCACCGAACACCAGCCGAAGGTGTACGCCAAGATCAACTGGAACATCAACGAGAACAACGTACTGACCGTGTCCGCCTTGCAGAACTCCAACAAGGTCTGGTCAACCGATTACAACTTCAATTACGACACGCTGCAGAGCGGCAGCCTCCTTTCCAAGCCGTTCACCAGCAAGACCAGCTACGACATGTGGGTGGCCAACTACACCTCCTACATCACCGACGACTTCACGCTGCATGCGATGTTCGGCAAAACTCGCGCCAGGTACCAGACGATCGAGGAGCCGTACCCGGGATACGACCCGACCTTGCCCAATATCGGCAGTGCCTCGCTGGAGAACCCGGCTTTCATACCCAACGGGCCGATCTCCAATACCCAGACCGAAGGAACGATCTCCGATTCGGCGCACACTTCGACGGAGATGAACTACCGCATCGACCTGGAATACAAGTTGGGTGACCACGACCTGCGCGCCGGCATCGACAACCTGCAGACCTGGGATCACGACGAAGGTTCGGTCAACACCGGGCCGGGTTATGGCTGGTCATACGGGCAGAGTGACGCAAACACGCCCATCGTCGGCAGCGATCCCAACCTGCCGCCCTACGTCGGCGCGCCGGATTCGTACGGCGGCAACCCGGGTGGCTACTACGTGACGAAGAGCTACAACCAACTGGTGGCGTCGACGCGGCTGACCCAGCAGGCGCAGTACATCGAGGACAACTGGCAGGTCACACCGAACTTGCTGCTGGATCTGGGCCTGCGCAACGACCAGTTCGTCAACCACGCCGCTGACGGTCAGCCCTTCGCCCGGCTGACCAAGCCGCAATGGGCGCCACGCCTCGGCTTCAGCTGGGACGTGCATGGCGATGCGAGCCTGCAGATATACGGCAATGCGGGCCGCTACTACCTCGCGCTTCCGGCGGCGGTTTCCTGGAACGCCACGGCGACGGCGAACCAGGCTTCGGTTTACTACACCTATTCCGGCATCGACCCGGTCACCGGCGAGCCGACAGGCCTGAAATTGCTCCCGTACAACAACGGCGGCCGCGGCGACAACGCGGGCGTGTCCTCCTTCAACGCCTACGGCCAGCCGGTGGATGCCGCCAGCGCCGCGGCGACCAACATCAAGGCCGAGTATTCCGACAACTTCGTACTGGGTATGAAGCAGGAATTCGAGATGCTGGGCTCGAAGTATGTCTTCAGCGCCAATGGTGTGTACCAGGACATGGGCCCGGACATCATCGATGACTGGGACGACACCCCCGCCATGTGCCGGGCGGCGGTCGCGCAGGGGCTGCAGTACGCGGGCACGACACTGGATCAGCGGCTTGCCAGCTGCAGCACTGTCGCGCCGGGCTTCGTATTGATCAACCCGACCCAGACCAACGATCTCCTGATCCCCGACGGCAACGGCAACCTGCACAAGGTGGTGATTACGCCGCAGGACCAGGGCTTCCCGCGCGAAGTCGTGCGCCGCTATTACGCGGTCAACCTTGCGCTGGAGCACCCCTTCGACGGCACATGGTACGGCAGCATCACTTACACCTGGTCGCGCTCCTGGGGCAACACGGAGGGGCCGGTGGATTCCTACGCCGGCCTGAGCGGTGGCGGTGGCGGCAAATCGGTTGCCCTGACGCCGCAGTGGGATCACTGGGAGCTGATGGAATATTCGTATGGCCCGCAACCCAACAGTCGCACCAATACGCTGAAGGCCTACGGCTTCTACCAGATCAACCCGGACTGGCGGGTCGGCGGCAATCTGTACATTGCATCCGGCACCCCCAAGGTCTGCCTTGGTTACTACGGCCCCGGCCAGTCGGATCCCGTCGACTACGGCAGCGCCTACCACTGGTGCGGCGGTCAGCCGTCGTCGCCGGGTTCGCTGGGCTCGATGCCGTGGATCCACACGCTCGATCTCAACGCGAATTACAGCCCGGGATGGTTGCAGCACAAGTGGAACTTCAACCTTGCCGTGTTTAACGTGTTCAACAAGCAGACGCCGATCCAGCTGGTAAACCAATACGGCACAACGATCACGCCCAACCCCGGCTATGGTCTGGTCCAGGGCATGACGCCGCCGCGCATGGTCCGTTTCTACGTGTCGTACGATTTCTGATTGGCGTTGCTGGCCCCTTCCTCGGTATTCCGGGGAAGGGGCCGGTTTGCGGGTGATCGTGATGTTGGGTGCATTCGTGTTTGACGGCTCCTGCCCGGTGCGGCAAGGCCCCTGGGATGAAATCCCCCGCACTCTTCACTTCAGATAGCGCACCAGCCAATCCACCCAACGGCGATACACATCGGTGGTGCGCACGATGTCGTGAGGGAAGTGCGTGTCGGCCGAGTAGGCATAGAACTCCACCGGCACGCCGTTGTCGCGCAGGCCGTGGTACCACTCGTAGCTGTTGACCAGGGGCACGTCCGGATCGCCCACGTCGCCCAGTATCAAGGTGGGCGCGGTGACGTCCCTGACATAGGCGATCGGCGATTGTTCGCGCCAAATGTCCCAGGTTTGAGCCGTCCACGGCGAGCCGCCGAAGTAGTAGTCATCGCCCTGCTGGTAATAGGACACGGTGTAGTCCATCACCCAGTCGGTGAGCGGCGCGCCCGTCACCGCCGCCTTCCAGACCTTATAGTGGCTGGTGAGCCAGGCGGTCATGAAACCGCCATAGGACCAGCCGCTGACGGCTACGCGCTGCTCGTCGACCAGCCCCAGTTTTTCCACGGCCGCGAGCCCGGCCATGACATCGTCGCCTGGGCCCGTCGCAGTGTCGCGGAAGATCGCGTGCTGATAGGCGTCGCCAAGATTGCTGCTGCCGCGATAATTCGGCTGGAACACCGCGATTCCGCGTGCCGCCAGCAATTGCGGCAGCGGTGAAAACGCCACATTGGAAGCGCTCTGCGGGCCACCGTGGATAACCAGGGCCAGTGGATATTTCTTCCCTGCTGCATAACCCACGGGATAGGTAAGCACGCCGTCCTCGGCGAATCCGCCGGGGCCCGTCCATGTCACGGATTCGCTGCGCCCCAGGGTCAAGTCGTCGACGAAGGCGTTGATATCGGTGAGCCGGCGCGGCTTGGCGGTGGTCGAGGCCATCACGTAGAGCTCGTCGGGGTGCGTGGCCGTGCTGCCCACGAAAGCGATCGCACCGTGCTTCGACACCGACAATTGCGGATGGACCAGCGTGTCGCCGAGATCGAGCTTTCTCGCTGGATGCGCCAGCGGCTGCTCCCACAGCGACGTACGCGTGCCGTCGTCGCCCTCCAGCAACAAGGCGTGGCCGTCGGGCAGCCATGCATAGGTTTCGATATGGCGCGCCAGGCCCTGCGTCACATCGTTGACCTTGCCGTCGACGGCGACATAGACAGCGTTGCCATTGTTCCGGTCGCCTTGCCGCGGCCGCGCGTAGGCAAGCGCGTCGCCCTCGGGTGCGTAAGCCGGGTCCGTGCTGCCTTCATCCGGCGCCAGCAGCTTGTCCTGGCTACCATCGGCCGCGACGCTCGCGATCACCGACTTGAACGAACTCCCCCAGTAGGCGTTGGGGAAGCGGGTAAAGACGATGCGGCGCCCGTCGCGGGTCCAGATCGGCTCGAGCGCGTGGTCCTGCTGCTCGGTGAACAGGCTGCCGTCGCCCTGCGTGAGTCGTCGTGCCTCGCCGCCTTGGCTCGGCACCACCCACAGCTGCCAGGGCGCGCGTGCCGATCGCGCCAGGAAGTCGTTGTCCCCGACGCGGAAGGCGTCGTCCTGCGGCTTGCCGCTCGCCGGCTTGGCTGGCGAGTCTTCGCCGACGAAAGCGATCTGCCGGCCATCCGGGCTCCAGCCATAGGCGTCCACGCCTTCGGCAGCCGTGGTGATGCGCGCAGCATCGCCGCCATCCATCGGCAACACGAAAATCTGTACTTGCTTGGTCTCGGCATCCTCGGCGAGGAAGGCGAGTCGGCTTCCGTCCGGCGACCAGCGCGGCATGGACAGTTGTTTGCGCTGCGAGGTCAGCACACGTACCGCGCCGCTGGCTGCATCGACCAGGTCGATCTGCTGGCGTCGCTGGTCGGATGCCCAGTCCGGAGTGGACGCCACCACGGCGATGCGCTGGCCGTCCGGCGAGATCTGCGGCTCGCTCAGGCGGGTCAGGTTGCGCAGATCGTCCAACCGGAATAACCGCGCGTCGTCGCTTGCCGCGGCACGGTGCGATGGCCACACCAAGGACGCGCACAGGGCCAGGGTGATGCGGGCAATCCACTTCATGTTGTATCCCCTTGCTAGCACGAGTTCCTGTTCGCGCATGGCGCTTGCCATGGTCAGGAACCGTCTTCCGCCGGAATCGGAAAAACCGCTATAGAGCGGTTTTACCCTAGCATATAAGTATGATTATTTTACATTTAGAACATGGCGCCGGGGCGCAGAGAGCGACTCGTGGACTTGCCCCGTCGCGCCGATCAGCCTGCCTCGCGCACCAGCAGACTTCGTGCGCGGTCTTGAGCATGCTCAGCGCCGCGCAAGCGGGGCAGTCGATCCATCCTGGCATTTCTCGTATCGCGAGCGCGCGAGCGCTGCAGCAGGCTGGATTCGCCGCATAGGTATCTACGTGCCGCGGGAGTGCCGGTGAATGGAACCCGGTTGCTCGGCGGAGAGAATTTCGGAACGAAGTGGATGAATGCGGCTTGCGAATGTGGCGACGCATCGCTACACTCTCCGGACTCTGATGCGGGGTGGAGCAGTCTGGCAGCTCGTCGGGCTCATAACCCGAAGGTCGCAGGTTCGAATCCTGCCCCCGCTACCAGATCTTTCTTAGAACAAGAAAGCCTCCTCGTGAGGCTTTTTTGTTGGGCGCCAGGATGGCGTCGCGCTTGCTGCGGTCTCATTGCGTGCAAGCGTCTGAGGAGCCGCCTGGAGTCGGTACATCGGCGAGGACGCTCCGGCAAGGAGCAGGGAATGGGCCGTCGAGCCCATTTTTTGTTTTCGCGATTTGGAAACGCATGATGGATACGAACGCACTGGCACAACGCTTCAGCACCGTCCTGGCCGATCTCGGCCTGGAGTGCATCGGCGTGGAATTTTTGCCCTCGCAGGGGCAGAGCACTCTGCGCGTCTACCTGGACATTCCCGAGGGCGTTGCCGCCGCCGATGGCGAGCGCCGCGAGGTGGGCATCGAGGATTGCGAAGCGGCCAGCCGCGAACTTTCCGCGATGCTGGACGTTGAAGATCCCATCCCGGGACATTATCTGTTGGAGGTCTCCTCGCCTGGCCTCGACCGTCCGCTGTTCACCGCTGCGCAGTTCGCGCGCGTGGTCGGCCAGGAAGTGAAGCTGCTGCTGCGCGCACCGCTGGAAGGGCGTCGTCGCCTGCGCGGCAAGCTGCTTTCGGTGGAGGGCGAACGCATTTCGCTGGAGGCCGAAGGCAAGGTGTTCGCCTTCGACCACGCCCAGGTGGAAAGCGCCCGCGTGGTGCCGGACTGGGTGGAGCTGGGCTACGCGCCCAAGCCCAAGCCCGGCAAGGGCCCCAGCAAGAAAAAGGTTGATTGAAGCTATCGAAGGGGGCGACAGTGGATGGTCGCCTTGGGATTTCGCATTCACGGAAGGATGCAAAAGCATTGAAGAGCGCGGTCACGGAACGACTGCCTCATGGTTCCGCATTCAGGGATGAGAGCAATGGTTACTGAAAAATTACCGAGCGGTCGCCATCGGGGCGCCCATGGAGTTGCAGCAATGAGCAAAGAACTTTTGCTGGTGGTCGACGCGGTTGCCAACGAGAAGGGTGTGCCGCGCGAAGTGATCTTCGAGGCGATGGAAGCCGCGCTGGCTTCGGCCGCCAAGAAGCGCTACCCCGAGGAAGAGCCGGACATCCGCGTATCCATCGACCATGACACCGGCGACTACGAGACCTTCCGTCGCTGGGAAGTCATCGCCGACGACGGCGAGATGGAGTCGCCGTTCTACCAGCTGCGCCTGATGGACGCGGTGGACGAGCGCGCCGACGCCCAGGTGGGCGAATACATCGAGACGCAGATCGAGAACGCCGAATTCGGCCGCATCGCCGCACAGGCCGCCAAGCAGGTGATCGTGCAGCGCGTGCGCGAAGCCGAGCGCCAGCAGGTGGTGGACGCCTACAAGGATCGCGTAGGCGAACTGCTCACGGGCATCGTCAAGCGCGTCGAGCGCGGCAACATCTACCTCGACCTGGGCGGCAATGCCGAGGCATTCATCGCGCGCGACAAGACCATTCCGCGCGAATCGGTGCGCGTGGGCGACCGCGTGCGCGGCTATCTCTACGAAGTGAAGTCCGAAGTGCGTGGGCCGCAGCTGTTCGTGTCGCGCGCAGCGCCGGAATTCATGATCGAACTGTTCAAGCTCGAGGTGCCGGAAGTCGGCCAGGGCCTGGTCGAGATCAAGGGCTGCGCGCGCGATCCGGGCGACCGCGCCAAGATCGCCGTGCTGGCGCACGACACCCGCACCGATCCCATCGGCGCGTGCATCGGCATGCGCGGTTCGCGCGTGCAGGCGGTGTCCAACGACCTCAACGGCGAGCGCGTCGACATCATTCTGTGGCACGAGAACCAGGCGCAGTACGTCATCAATGCGATGGCGCCCGCCGAAGTGCAGTCCATCATCATGGATGAAGACAAGCACTCGATGGACATTGCGGTGGCCGAGGACAAGCTCTCGCAGGCCATCGGCCGCGGCGGCCAGAACGTGCGCCTTGCCAGCAAGCTCACCGGCTGGCAGCTCAACGTGATGACGCAGGACCAGGTCGCCGCCAAGAGCGAGGCCGAGCAGGAAGCCGCCCGCGCACTGTTCATGGAGAAGCTCGAGGTGGACCAGGAGATCGCCAACATCCTCGTTCAGGAGGGCTTCTCCAGCGTCGAGGAAATCGCCTACGTGCCCAGCGCCGAGCTGCTGGCGGTGGAAGGCTTCGACGAGGACATCGTCGAGGAACTCCGCGCCCGCGCCCGCGATGCGCTGCTCACCGAGGCGCTGGCCGTCGAGGAAAACATCGACGAGCACCAGCCCAGCGAAGAGCTGCTGACGCTCAAGGGCATGGACGAAGAAACGGCTTATGCGCTGGCCGCGCGCGGCGTGGCTACCGTGGACGACCTCGCGGACCAGGCGGTGGACGACCTGATCGACATCGAAGGCATGACCGAAGAGCGTGCCGCGACGTTGATCATGGCGGCGCGCGCGCCGATGATCGAGCAACTGGAGAAGGGCGGCTAACCGCGAACGGACGCGCCCCGGACGGGCGCGCCGAGGAAAGCCGAGGGCTTTCCACCACGGACGGCGGTGTTCGCGCGGTGCAGACCGTACGGACGACAAGCGCGGGAAAGGCGGAGAAACAACACGATGTCGGACATCACAATCAAACAACTCGCCCAGCTGGTGGGCAAGCCGGTCGACAAGCTGCTCAGCCAGCTTGCCGAGGCAGGCATGAACTTCTCCGATCCGGAGCAGGTGGTCAGCAGCACCGAAAAGGTGAAGCTGCTGGGTTTCCTGCGCCGCGCCCACGGCAAGAGCGAACTGGATGCGGAGACGGTCGACACCGCACCGCGCCAGGTCACGCTCAAGCGCCGCACGGTCGGTGAGCTGAAGGTCTCCACGCCGGGCGGCCGCGGTACCGCGCCCACGGCCAAGACCGTGTCCGTCGAAGTGCGCGCCAAGCGCACCTACGTCAAGCGCAGCGTGATCGCCGAGGAAGCCAGCGTCGAGCCCGAGCGCGAGGAGGCCGTGCGCAAGCTGGCCGAGTCCCGCGAACAGCGCGCGCAGGAAGAACAGGGCCGTCGCGAGGCCGAGCAGCGCAAGCAGGAAGCGCACGAGCGTGCGTTGGAAGAGCAGCGCCGCGAACAGGAGGAGGCCGAGGAACGCCGCCGTCAGGCCGAGGCGGAAGCCGAGGCTGTCGCCGAGGACGTGCCCGAAGTCGCTGCCGAACCGGCGTCCGAACCGGCCGAACCCGTGGCTGCCAGCGAGGCCACCGAAGATGCGCAGCCGGCGGTGCAGCGCCTCGACACGCGCGGCCTGGGCATGATCGTTCCGCAGGTGCATGAGCCGCGCAAGCGCGAAAAGCTGGTCAAGCCGACTCCGGCGCCGGCCCCCGCGCCCGCCCCTGCGCGCGCCGCGGCGCCCGCGGCGTCGGGCGATGCACGCAACAACAAGACCCGCCACGGCGTCCGCGAGCGCGACGACGTGCCCGGCGGCAAGCGTTTCGCCGCGGGCGAGATGCACCTGAGCGACGCCGATCGCGCCCGCCGCTCCAGCGGCAAGCGCGGCAAGCCGACCAAGGGTGCCGTGCGCGAGGCCGTGCGCGGTGGCGCGCCGGCAGCCGGTGCGCACGGCTTCACCCGTCCCACCGCCGCCGTCGTGCGCGAGGTGGTGGTGGGCGACGCCAACGTGGTCGCCGAGCTGGCGCAGAAGATGGCGGTCAAGGGTTCCGAGGTGGTCAAGGCCCTGTTCAAGATGGGCGTCATGGCCACGATCAACCAGACCATCGACCGCGATACCGCGACGCTGGTGGTGGAGGAACTCGGCCACAAGGTGATCGAGTCCAACGCCAACAATGCCGAAGCCGCACTGGCCGCGCATACGCAAAGCGTGGAGCTGGATGGCGAGAAGCAGCCGCGTCCGCCGGTGGTCACCATCATGGGCCACGTCGACCACGGCAAGACCTCGCTGCTGGACTACATCCGCCGCACCAAGGTCGCCTCGGGCGAGGCCGGCGGCATCACCCAGCACATCGGTGCGTACCATGTGGAAACGCCGAAGGGCGTGATCACCTTCCTCGACACCCCCGGCCACGCCGCGTTTACCGCGATGCGTGCCCGCGGCGCCCAGTCCACCGACATCGTGGTGCTGGTGGTGGCTGCCGACGACGGCGTGATGCCGCAGACGGCCGAGGCCGTGAAGCACGCGCAGGCGGCCAAGGTGCCGCTGATCGTGGCGCTCAACAAGATGGACAAGGCCGACGCCAACCCGGACCACGTCAAGCAGGGTCTCGGCAATCTGGAAGTGATCCCGGAAGAGTGGGGCGGCGAGACGCCGTTCGTGCCGGTGTCGGCCAAGACCGGCATGGGCATCGACCAGCTGCTCGACGCGATCTCGGTGCAGGCCGAGGTGATGGAGCTCACTGCAGTGGTCGACGGCGCCGCTTCGGGCGTGGTGATCGAATCCAGCCTGGACAAGGGCCGCGGCCCGGTGGCCACGGTACTGGTGCAGCAGGGCACGCTGAAGCGCGGCGATTTCGTGGTCTGCGGCATCGAGTACGGCCGCATGCGCGCGCTGATCGACGAGACCGGCAAGACCGTGCAGGAAGCCGGTCCCTCGATCCCCGTGCAGGTGCTGGGCCTCTCCGGCGTGCCGGAAGCGGGCGACGACTTCGTGGTGGTGGCCGACGAGAAGCTGGCCAAGCAGGTGGCTGCCGAGCGCCAGCTCAAGCGCCGCGAGACGCGCATGGTCAGCAAGGCCAACCGCCTCGAGGACATCATGGCGCTGATGGGCCAGGGTGCCGGCCAGCAGACGCTCAACATCCTGGTCAAGGCCGACGTGCAGGGCTCGGTCGAAGCGTTGCGCGAATCGCTCAGCGCCATCGGCAACGAGAACGTCAAGGTCAACGTGATCGCCGCCGGCGTCGGCGGCATCACCGAGTCCGATGCGACCCTGGCGGCGGCATCCAAGGCGCTGGTGATCGGCTTCAACGTGCGTGCCGACGCTTCGGCGCGCAAGGTGATCGACACTGCGGGCCTGGACGTGCGTTATTTCTCGATCATCTACGACGTGATCGACCAGGTGAAGCAGGCGGCTTCCGGCCTGCTGGGCGTGGAAGTGCGCGAAGAGATCATCGGCATCGCCCAGGTGCGCGACGTGTTCCGCAGCTCCAAGTTCGGCGCGGTCGCGGGCTGCATGGTGGTCGAAGGCGTGGTCAAGCGGAACAAGCCGATCCGCGTGCTGCGCGACAACACCGTGGTGTTCGAGGGCGAGCTGGAATCGCTGCGTCGCTTCAAGGACCTCGTCGACGAAGTGCGCAACGGCATGGAATGCGGTATCGCCGTGAAGCAGTACAACGACGTCAAGGTCGGCGACCAGATCGAGTGCTTCGAGCGTATCGAGGTGGCTCGCACGCTTTGACGCGGCCAGCGTCAAAGCACGCGAGCCACGCGGCCACGGATGGCCGCACGCGAAGCTGCAGCGTAAGCTGCAGCTTCGGCGGAGGTGTGACGGGCGTATGTCCGTCGCACCGAGCCAATCAAACTGCAGGATTGCACTTTGGTTGGCATAAGTAATGCGATTTTGCTCTTCGTTTTTTCTATTCGAGTCCTGATTCCTTCATGCCCTCCCGCGACTTCAAACGTACCGACCGCGTAGGCGCCGAACTGCGCCGCGAACTGGGCATGCTGGTGCATGCCGCAGTGCGCGACCATGGCCTGCCGTCGTGCAGCGTCTCGGACGTGGAAGTGACCCGCGATCTCGATTTCGCCGCGGTGTGGGTGACCGCGTTGCTGCCCGAGCAATCGGCCGCGGCGGTGAAAGCGCTGAACACGCTGGCGGGCGAGTTCCGCCGCTCGCTGTCGCGCAGCATGCGCCTGCGGCGCGTGCCGGAGCTGCGCTTCAAGTACGACGACTCGGTGGACAAGGGCGAGCGCATCGACGCGCTGTTGCGCGATGCGGGCGATGCTACGCCGTCCGACGACGAGGCGTAACCCCCGGTTCCATGCACCGCAACCGCAAGCTCCCACGCATCGCCTGGCGCGACCTGCACGGCATCGTGCTGCTCGACAAGCCGGAAGGCATCAGCTCGAGCCAGGTCCTGCAATCGGTACGCCGCCTGTTCCGCGCCGCGAAGGGCGGCCACACCGGCGCGCTCGATCCCATGGCCACCGGCCTGCTGCCGCTGTGCTTCGGCGAGGCCACCAAACTGGCCGGCAACCTGCTGGGCGCACGCAAGGCTTACCGGGCCGAATGCCGGCTGGGCGTCACCACGGCCACCGCCGATCGCGAGGGCGAAACGCTGCTCGAACGGCCGGTCCCCACGCTGGACGATGCCGCCATCGAGGCGGCGCTGGCGCCGCTGCGGGGTCGCATCGTGCAAGTGCCGCCGGCGTATTCGGCGCTGAAGCAGGGCGGTGAGCGGCTGTACCTCAAGGCGCGCCGCGGCGAAAGCGTGCAGGCGCCGCCGCGCGAGGTCGACGTCCATCGGCTGGAATTGCTATCCCGTACCGCCGACACCCTGGTGTTCGAAGTGGAATGCGGCTCGGGCACCTATGTACGCTCGCTGGCGGTGGACCTGGGCGAGGCGCTGGGTTGCGGCGCCCACCTCACCGCCTTGCGCAGGCTGTGGGTGGAGCCGTTCAGGACACCGCGCATGGTCACGCTGGCCGAGCTGGAGCAGGCTGCGGTGCAGGGCGACGAGGCCCTGCTGGCGTGGCTGTTGCCGGTAACGGCGGGGCTGGACGACTGGCCGAAACTCCAGCTGGACGAGGCGCAGAGCCAGGCCATCGCCCGCGGCCAGCCCATCGTGGTGGAGGGCGGCAGGGGGCCGCACGCGGCCTTGGCCAGCGACGGCGCCCTGTTGGCGCTGCTGGAACTGGATGCGGACGGGCGCAGCCGCATCCTGCGCGGCTTCAACCTGCCGCCGCCGTGAATTCGTCCGTTTTGCCCCGTCGCCCTTGTTGCCAAGCCCGCGCAGCCGTTAGAATAAACAGGTTATTCCGACACTTTCATCCATAGTCGAAGCTTGCGTTTGTGTCATCGCCGATGACGCAAACGCAAGCTTCGCATCGTCTTTTCAAGGAAACAGGTATCACCATGTCGCTCAACGCAGAACAGACCGGCAAGATCATCGCTGACTTCGGCCGCGTGCCGAACGACACCGGCTCCACCGAAGTGCAGGTGGCGCTGCTGTCCGCCCGCATCGACCATCTCACGGACCACTTCAAGTCGCACAAGCAGGATCACCATTCCCGCCGCGGCCTGCTGAAGCTGGTGAACCGCCGCAAGAGCCTGCTCGCCTACCTGAAGGACCGCGACCTGGGCCGTTACCAGAGCCTGATCGAGCGCCTCGGCCTCCGTCGCTGAGTTGGTTTCTGCGTTCGTCCGCGAACGCGAAGATCGAGAAGCGGCCAATCCTGGCCGCGCTGTTTGGTTGAAGCGTCCGTGCGCGGACGCGAAGATCAAGAAGTGGCCAGCCCTGGCCGCACTCTCCAAATCAGGAAATCATCGTGGCGAAAGTAACCAAGTCATTCCAGTACGGTAAGCATCAAGTCACGCTGGAGACGGGCGAAATCGCCCGCCAGGCGTCCGGCGCGGTCATGGTCAGCATGGGTGGCACCGTGGTGCTGGTCACCGCCGTGGCCGCAGCCAAGGCGAAGGACGGCCAGGACTTCTTCCCGCTCACCGTCGACTACGTCGAGAAGTTCTACTCGGCCGGCCGCATCCCGGGCGGCTTCTTCAAGCGCGAAGGCCGTCCGACCGAGAAGGAAACGCTGACCTCGCGCCTGATCGACCGTCCGGTGCGCCCGCTGTTCCCGGAAGAGTTCAAGAACGAAGTGCAGGTCATCGCGCAGGTCGTCTCGATGAACCCCGAGGTCGACGGCGACATCCCGGCCTTGCTCGGCGCCTCCGCCGCGCTGTCCCTCGCCGGCATCCCGTTCAAGGGCCCGATCGGCGCTGCCCGCGTCGGTTACGCCAACGGCCAGTACCTGCTCAACCCCGATGTCTCCGAACTGGCCGGCTCGAAGCTGGATCTGGTCGTCGCCGGTACCGCCGGTGCGGTGCTGATGGTGGAGTCCGAGGCCGAGCTGCTCTCCGAAGATGTGATGCTCGGTGCAGTGGTGTTCGGCCACCAGCAGATGCAGGTCGCCATCGACGCGATCAACGCCTTCGTGGCCGAGGCCGGCCGCAAGCCGTTCAAGTGGGAAGCACCGGCGCGCAACGACGCCCTGTTCTCGGCGATCGAGAGCATCCTCGGCGATCGCCTGGTAAAGGCCTTCGCGATCCGCGACAAGCTGGAGCGCCGCGACGCCATCGCCGCGCTGAAGAGCGACATCAAGGCCGGCATCGCCGTGACCGCCGCCTCGCACGGCTGGTCCGATCTGGAGATCAGCAACGCGTTCGTCGAGATCGAGTACAACACCCTGCGCAGCGGCGTGCTGAAGACCAAGGTCCGCATCGACGGCCGCCAGCTCGACGACGTCCGTCCGATCACGGCCCGCGTGGGCGTGCTGCCGCGCACCCACGGCTCGGCGCTGTTCACCCGCGGCGAGACCCAGGCGCTGGTGGTGGTCACCCTCGGCACCACGCGCGACGCGCAGATCATCGACGCGCCGGCCGGCGAGTCGAAGGATCCGTTCCTGTTCCACTACAACTTCCCGCCGTTCTCGGTGGGCGAGGCCGGCCGTTTCGGCGCGCCTAAGCGTCGCGAGATCGGCCACGGCCGTCTCGCCAAGCGCGGCGTGCAGGCGGTGAAGCCGTCGATGGAAGAGTTCCCCTACGTGCTGCGCGTGGTGTCGGAAATCACCGAATCCAACGGCTCCTCGTCGATGGCCTCGGTGTGCGGCTCCTCGCTGGCGATGATGGATGCCGGCGTGCCGCTGAAGGCGCCGGTGGCCGGCATCGCGATGGGCCTGGTGAAGGAAGGCAACGACTTCGTCGTGCTGTCCGACATCCTGGGCGACGAGGATCACCTCGGCGACATGGATTTCAAGGTGGCCGGTTCGTCCGAGGGCATCAGCGCCCTGCAGATGGACATCAAGATCGACGGCATCACCGAGGAAATCATGAAGGTGGCGCTGGCCCAGGCCCAGCGCGGCCGCCTGCACATCCTCGGCGAGATGGCCAAGGCCCTCAGCACCGCGCGCACCGAGATGAGCGAGTACGCGCCGCGCCTGATCACCATCAAGATCCACCCGGACAAGATCCGCGAGGTCATCGGCAAGGGCGGCGCCACCATCCGCTCGATCACCGAAGAGACCGGCGCCACCATCGACATCAACGACGACGGCACCGTGATCATCGCCTCGGTCAACCGCGACGCGGGCGAAGCGGCGAAGAAGCGCATCGAGCAGATCGTCTCCGACGTCGAGCCGGGCCGCATCTACGAAGGCAAGGTCGCCAAGCTGATGGACTTCGGCGCGTTCGTCACCATCATGCCGGGCAAGGACGGCCTGGTGCACGTGTCGCAGATCTCCAACGAGCGCGTCGAGAAGGTTTCCGACAAGCTCAAGGAAGGCGACATCGTCAAGGTCAAGGTGCTGGAAGTGGACAAGCAGGGCCGCATCCGCCTGTCCATGAAGGCCGTAGAGGAAGGCGAGGGCTGATCGCCCGAACCGTTTTGCGCGAAAGCCAAACGAACGAGGCCCGGCCATGCCGGGCCTCGTTCGTTTGCGAGGTAGTGCGGCCATGGACGGTTGCCCGTACGACCCTCGCAATCGGTGACGGCGGCAAGGCTCTCGAGCGTTTTGCGTCACATGCTTTTGCTAGGATGCAAGCACAGGCCGACGAGGGTGCGTGATGAGCGGACAGGCAGGCGATTTCATCAAGGACTGGCAGGTGCTGGCCCAGCAATCCTGGGATGCCTGGTTGCGCCAGTTGCAGCCGTCCCCGGTCGTCGCGCCATCGCCGCCCGGCAACGAGGCCTTCGAGCGCACGATGGCCGGCCTCAAGGGTTGCTTCGACTGGATGCAGGGCGTGGCTGCGGCCGGCGCCAGCCAGCCCAATGCGGACTGGCAGACCCTGCTGCGCGCCTGGGCGGGTTCCGGCAACCAGCCGTTCACCCAGGCCTTCAACGGCATCGACAACGCCGCCGCGCAGGGCTTCGTGCAGCAGTGGCAGGCGTGGCTGCAGTCGATGCAGGGCGGTGGCTTCCCCATGCCGCTCACGGCTGGCGGTCCGGTGCCGGGTTTCGGACTGCACCGCGAGCAGATGCTGCAGCAGCAGGAACTGGCGGCGGCGATGCAGGCTGCGCTGGAAGCGAACGCGCGCTATCAGGAGCTGATCCAGCGCGCGAACACGCAGGGTCTGGAGCGACTGCAGGCGACGCTCGCCAAGCGCGATGCATCCAGCGCGCCGATCGAATCGCTCAAGGCGCTGTACGACCTGTGGGTGGATGCGGCCGAGGACGCCTATGCCGAGATCGCCTTGTCCGATGAATTCCGCGCGGCCTATGGCGAGATGGTCAATGCCCAGATGCGCGTGCGCCAGATGCAGCAAAAACAGACCAGCCAGCTATGCCGCGAACTGGGCGTTCCCACGCGCGAGGAGGTCTCGTCGCTGGGCGAGCGGCTGCAGCAGCTGCGCCGCGACCTGCGCAAGCAGGGCGATGGCGAGGCGGCCGACGAAATCCTTGCGCTGCGCCGTGAAGTGACGGCACTGCGTCGCGAATTGGCCGAACTGGCTGGCCGCCCGGCGCACGCGCAAGCGGCTGCGGGCAAGTCCGCGCGTCGCGAAGAGGCAGCGCCCAAGCCCGTGCGTGCGAAGGCTGCCCCGGCCAAGACCGCTGCCAAGCGCGCCAGTGTCGCCGCGACGAAAAAGGCGCCTGCTCGTGCCAAGGCCACCGCTTCCACCAGCCGTTCGCGCAAACGCTGACAGAGAGAGCCTCCATGGATACCCCGCTCCATCTCGACCCCGCGCGGCTGATGCAGGAAATCGGCACGTTCCAGCGCAAGCTCAGCGCCGGCATGGGCCATCTGCGCGGCATGAGCGAACCCGCCTACGCCAACACGCCGCGCGAGCTGGTGTATGCCGAGGACAAGCTCAAGCTGTGGCACATGAAAGGCGACCGCGCTCCCAGCACGCGCACCCCCACGCTGATCGTCTATGCCCTGGTCAACACGGTATGGATGACCGACCTGCAGGCCGACCGCTCGCTGGTGCGCAACCTGCTCGCGCAGGGCGAGGACGTCTACCTGATCGACTGGGGCTATCCCGACGGCGCCGACCGCTGGCTGACGCTGGACGATTACCTCAACGGCTACCTCGACCGCTGCGTGGATGCATTGCGCAAGCGCCATGGCCTCGACGCCGTCAACCTGCTCGGCATCTGCCAGGGCGGGGCGTTCTCGCTGTGCTACAGCGCGATGCACCCGGAGAAGGTGAAGAACCTCGTCACCATGGTGACGCCGGTGGATTTCCAGACGCCGGACAACATGCTCTCGCACTGGTGCCGCGCGATGGACGCAGACCTGTTCGTCGACACGCTGGGCAACGTGCCGGCGATGCTGATGAACTGGGTCTACCTCACGCTGAAGCCGGTGCGTCTGAACCAGCAGAAATACGTGGGCCTGGTGGACATCCTCGACAAGCCTGCGGAGCTGGAGAACTTCCTGCGCATGGAGCGCTGGATCTTCGACTCGCCCGACCAGGCCGGCGAAGCCTTCCGCCAGTTCATCAAGGATTTCTACCAGGGCAACAAGCTGGTGAAGGGCGGCCTGGTCATCGGCGACCGCGAGGTGGACCTCGGCATGGTCAGCCATCCGGTGCTGAACATCTACGCCGAGCAGGATCACCTGGTGCCGCCCGACGCCTCGCGTGCGTTGAAGCACCGCGTGGGCACCAACGACTACACCGAGCTGGCGTTCAAAGGTGGCCACATCGGCATCTACGTTTCCGGCCGTGCGCAACGCGAAGTGCCGCCGGCGATCCACCAGTGGCTGCGCGCACGCGACTGAACCTGACAGGAGCCACCATGGAAAAACGTCTCTATCGTTCCCGCCAGAACCGCACGCTGGCCGGCGTCTGCGGCGGCATCGCCGAATACCTCGGCTGGGATCCCACCATGGTGCGGGTGGCGTGGATCATCCTCACCCTGCTGGGCGGATCGGGCATCCTGATCTATCTGATCTTCTGGCTGGTGATGCCGGAAGCACCCTGAATCTCCCGTTCCAATACACGAAGTTCTCCATGGATTACGACCGTTACGACCGCGTCCGCGCCGTGCAATGGCGCGGCGACCACCTCCGTTTGCTCGACCAGCGCCTGCTGCCGCAGGAGGAGCGCTGGATCGAATGCCGCGATGCCTCCGCGGTGACGCAGGCCATCAAGGATCTCGCCGTGCGCGGTGCGCCGGCCATCGGCATTGCGGCAGCGTGGGGTGTGGCGCTGGCCGCGCAACAGTGCGGCTCGCTGGACGCCGCGCTGGCGCAGTTGCGCGCGGCACGGCCCACTGCGGTGAACCTGATGTGGGCGCTGGACCGCATGAAAGCGCGCATCGCCGCAGGTGCCGATGCGCAGACGCTCGAGCGCGAGGCTCAGGCCATCCAGGACGAAGACCTGGCCGCCAACCGCCACATGGGCAGCCTCGGCGCGGCGCTGATCGCGCCGGGTTCGGGCGTGCTCACCCATTGCAACACCGGTTCGCTGGCCACCGCAGGCTTCGGCACGGCCTTGGGCGTGATCCGTGCGGGCGTGGCGCAAGGACGCATCGCCCGGGTGTTCGCGGGCGAGACGCGGCCCTGGCAGCAGGGCGCGCGGCTGACCATGTACGAATTGGTGCGCGACGGCATTCCCGCGCAGCTGATCGCGGATTCGGCCGCTTCGCACCTGATGAAGTCGGGTGCGGTGCAATGGGTGATCGTGGGCGCCGACCGCATCGCCGCGAACGGCGACACCGCGAACAAGATCGGTACCTACCAGCTTGCCATCGCAGCGAAGCACCACGGCGTGAAGTTCATGGTGGCCGCGCCGTCTTCCACGGTGGACATGGCCACCGCCTCGGGCGAGCACATCGAAATCGAATTGCGCGATCCGGCCGAGCTGCTCGCCGTCGGCGGAAGGCGCGTGGTGGTGGAAGGCGCCGAAGCCTGGAACCCGGTGTTCGACGTGACGCCGTCCGACCTGATCGATGCCATCGTCACCGAGCGTGGCGTGATCGAGCGACCGACCGAGGCCGCCATGCGCGCGATGTTCGGCGCATGAAGCTCAGCCGCGAACTGGTGTTGTTCACGATCG
Organism: Rhodanobacter sp. DHG33; assembly: GCF_014843005.1. Classification (GTDB taxonomy): domain Bacteria; phylum Pseudomonadota; class Gammaproteobacteria; order Xanthomonadales; family Rhodanobacteraceae; genus Rhodanobacter_A. The sequence continues at coordinate 391,285 of NZ_JACYXM010000002.1, forward strand.
GCGGCGCCATCGGCTTCGTGGTCGATGCCGCGATTCTGCAGGCGCTGGTGTCGTTGTGCGGGGCCAACCCGTATATCGCGCAGGTCTTTGCCTTTCTCGCCGCCGCCACGGTGACGTGGTGGTGGAACCGCAGCCACACCTTCGCGTCGCGTTCCAGCGGCCGTTCCTTGCTGGGCGAATGGCTGCACTGGATGGCCCTGATGGGCTTCGGCGCCGTGGTCAATTACGCCGCTTACGCAGGCTGCCTGCTGCTGTTTCCGTCCTGGCACCGCTGGCCCGTGCTGGCCGTCGCGGTGGGTTCGGCGGTAGCCGCCGTGGTCAATTACGCCAGTGCTCGGCTGATGCTTTACAAGAAGCCCAAAGAGCGCACGTAAGTCATTGAATTGAAAGCGCGTTTTGCTTTGTCGAAATGCGCGTCTGTGTTATGATCCCAAGATTGCGCGAGAGGCTTCGGCGCAGCACCTGACAGCACCCCGTGCGTGTTTCGTGCCGCACCCGTTTCGCGCTCCTTTCAGTCCTCCAGGGAAGCCACTCAATGGCAGAACTCGCCAAAGAAATCATCCGCGTCAACATCGAAGACGAGATGCGCCAGAGCTATCTCGACTACGCGATGAGCGTGATCGTGGGGCGTGCGCTGCCGGACGTGCGCGACGGCCTGAAGCCGGTCCATCGCCGCGTGTTGTTCGCGATGAACGAGTTGAGCAACGCCTGGAACAAGCCTTACAAGAAGTCGGCCCGCGTGGTGGGCGACGTGATCGGTAAATACCATCCGCACGGCGATGCCTCGGTATACGACGCCATCGTGCGCATGGCGCAGCCGTTCTCGCTGCGCTACATGCTGGTCGACGGCCAGGGCAACTTCGGTTCGGTGGACGGCGACAACGCGGCGGCGATGCGTTACACCGAGGTACGCATGTCGCGCCTCACGCACGAACTGCTCGCGGACATCGACAAGGAAACCGTCGACTTCGGACCCAACTACGACGAGAGCGAGCACGAGCCGCTGGTGCTGCCCACCCGCGTGCCGAACCTGCTGGTGAACGGTTCCGCGGGCATCGCGGTGGGCATGGCCACCAATGTGCCGCCGCACAATTTGAACGAGGTCATCGCCGCGACCATCGCGCTGATCGACGATCCGGCGCTGTCGGTCGACGACCTGATGCACTACGTCCCCGGCCCGGATTTCCCCACCGCCGGCATCATCAACGGTTCCTCCGGCATCGTCGAGGCCTACCGCACCGGCCGCGGCCGCATCCTGGTGCGCGCCAAGACCGAGATCGAGACCGAGAGCAACGGCCGCGAGACCATCCTCGTCCACGAGCTGCCTTACCAGGTGAACAAGGCGCGGCTGATCGAGAAGATCGCCGAGCTGGTCAAGGAAAAGCGGATCGAGGGCATCAGCGAACTGCGCGACGAGTCCGACAAGGACGGCATGCGCGTCGTCATCGAGATCCGCAAGGACGCGATGGCCGACGTGGTGCTGAACAACCTGTTCCAGCAGACCCAGCTGCAGGTCACCTTCGGCATCAACATGGTGGCACTGCTGGACGGCCAGCCGCGCCTGCTGAACCTCAAGGACATCCTCGAGGCCTTCATCCGCCACCGCCGCGAGGTGGTTACCCGCCGCACCATCTTCGAACTGCGCAAGGCACGCGCCCGCGCGCACATCCTCGAAGGCCTCACCGTCGCGCTCGCCAACATCGACGAGATGATCGAGCTGATCAAGACCTCGGCCTCGCCGACCGAGGCGCGCGAACGCATGCTGGCGCGCAAGTGGCAGCCGGGCATGGTGGGCGCGCTGCTCGCCGCCTCCGGCGCCGAGGCTTCGCGGCCGGAGGACATGGACCCGCGCGACGGCCTGAAGGCCGAGGGTTACCAGCTTTCCGAAGTGCAGGCGCAGGAAATCCTCGCCATGCGCCTGCATCGCCTGACGGGTCTGGAGCAGGAAAAGCTCTCCGACGAATACCGCGAGATCCTGCTGGTCATCCAGGGGCTGATCGAGATCCTGGAGAATCCGGAGCGCCTGCTCGCGGTGATCCGCGAGGAACTGGAGACGGTCAAGAACGAATTCGGCGATGCGCGCCGCACCGAGATCCAGCACTCGCAGGAAGACCTCAACGTCCTCGACCTGATCGCGCCGGAAGACATGGTGGTCACGCTGTCGCATACCGGCTACATCAAGCGCCAGCCGGCCAGCACCTATCGTGCCCAGCGGCGTGGCGGCAAGGGGCGTTCCGCTTCCGCGCTGAAGGACGAGGATTTCGTCGAGCAGCTGTGGGTGGTGAACACCCACGACACCCTGCTCACCTTCACCAGCACCGGCCGCGTGTACTGGCTCAAGGTCTACCAGATGCCGGAAGCCGGAGCGGGTGCCCGCGGCAAGCCCATCATCAACCTGCTGCCGCTGACTGCGGGCGAGAAGGTGCAGGCGGTGCTGCCGGTGCGCGAATACGGCGAGGATCGCTACGTGTTCTTCGCCACCAAGCACGGCACGGTGAAGAAGACGCCGCTCAGCGAATTTGCGTTCCAGCTGCAGAAGGGCAAGATCGCGATCAACCTCGACGAGGACGATGCGCTGGTCAACGTCGAGCTCACCGACGGCAATAGCGACATCCTGCTGTTCGCCTCCAACGGCAAGACGGTGCGTTTCGACGAGAACACCGTGCGCTCGATGGGGCGCACCGCCACCGGCGTGCGCGGCATGCGCCTGGCCGAGGGCGAGGAAGTGGTTTCGCTCATCGTGGCGGCCGAAGGCGACATCCTCACCGCCACCGCGCGCGGCTACGGCAAGCGTACCGTGCTCGACGAGTTCCCGAAGAAGGGCCGCGGCACGCAGGGCGTCATCGGCATCCAGTGCTCCGAGCGCAATGGCGCGCTGGTCGCCGCGGTGCAGGTGACCGAGGCGCACGAGCTGATGCTGATCTCCAACCAGGGCACCCTGGTGCGCACCCGCGTGGCCGAGGTTTCGCAGCTGGGCCGCAACACCCAGGGCGTCACCCTGATCCGCCTGCCGACCGATGAATCGCTGGTCAGCGTGGTGCGGCTGGATGCCGAGGAGGAGGGCGGCGAAGACCTCGCGCCCGATGGCGGCGGTACGCCGCCCGAGGTGGCCGCCGACTAGGCGTGAAGCCCGCCTGATGCGGTTGTCCGACAAAAAGCCCCGGCCTGGCCGGGGCTTTTTGCATGGCTTGCGCGAATTTCTTGCGAAGGCATTTCAATTTCCAGGGGCGCAAACGTCTTGTTGTTGATCGACCAAGACAGGGGCGTGACCTTGAACGAAATGCAGTTGGCCCTTCGCACTGCATGGGGGCGACGGTCGCGCTCCCGCTCATCTACCGGGCGGCGCAAGACGAGGTTCTTCCCCCACAAGAACAACCGTGGCGGATGGCTTTTCGTGTGCATCTGCATATCGATCCTCGTTGGATATGTGATGCATTTGATGGGACTCGCGTAATGAATGATTACCCTATGGATGAGCTTTTCCTTGCCGGGCAGATTGTTGCGACGACAGCCTGGGCTCAGGCATTCGCGCGTCGTGCTGCAGTCAGCGGCCAGCAACAAGCACAACCCTCCATCCAGCATGGAGGTTTCCGTCATGTTCGGTGAACGCGCGTCCCTGCAGGTATGTTATCCAGGGCCGTCGCCAGTCGGCTTGGGCGGTCGGTCGGCGGCATGGCTGACCGGGATGATTGATGCCATGACATATTTTTTCCGTTCGCTGCGCGGTCGCCACGACTGGTGCGGCAACACGGACAAACGCACATGGATGGCCGCCAAGTACGTTGCCCGTTGCCTGGCGATGTTGCGCGAACAGCTCGATTTCCTCACCTTTATCGAGAATGAGCCGGCGCTGTGGGCGTTCCGGCGCCGCGATCCGCGCATGCTGGAACGCCACCTGCATCGTTACCTCAACCGCGGCTGGCATCGCAGTCAGCGTTTGCAGGCGATCCGCCGACACTACCATCATGTGCTGGCGGCGATGCCGGCGCCGCTGTTCCGTGCCGTATATGTGGAAGGCATTGCTCGGCTGGGTCTGCTGAAGCTGAAGGACAGCCGCCGACTGGTTCTCAGCCTGCGTCCGCCGATCTTCTTTGGTTGCGAGGGCGAGCTGTGCGTCCAGTTGGCCGACGAGCTCGGTAACCCGCTGTACCGCGTCGTGGTAACGGTGATCGACGACAAGACGCTGGCCATCGGCTGCATCCAGGGGCCGGTCGGCGCCGATGCCAAGGAAATCGTGCGCGAACTGACACGAAACCTGCACGGCTTGCGTCCGCGCTCCCTGATGCTGGCGCTGGTCGGGGCGATGGCGCGACACTGGGGCCTGTCGCGACTGTTGGCCGTGGGCAATGCGGCCCATCCCCTGCGCCGTCCGCACCACAGCTTCACGGCGGATTACGATGCGTACTGGCAGGAGCAGCAGGGCACGGAGGTCGACGGCGGCTGGTACGAACTGCCGCTGCAGCCGCGGCACAAGACCGAGGCGGACGTGCCCAGCCAGCATCGTTCCGCCTTCCGGAAGCGCGAAGCCATCCGCAGGGAAGCCGAACGGCTGCTGGTGGATGCTTTGAGCGCGATGCCCGAACGCCACCGGCAGCATGAGCAACACGCCCCGAAATCGGACTTTGGCCATCTGTTCCATGGAGTCTGTGCGGAAGCGTCATGAGCCAGCCTGAAACCATCAACAGTACCGTTACCGTCATGCCCTCGCGGCATGAAGCCGGCGTGGCGGAATTGTTCCGCGAGCACAACCGCGCGCTGGTCGCGTTCCTGCAATGCCGGCTCGGGTCGCTGGCGGACGCGCAGGAGCTGGCGCAGGAAGCGTGGCTGCGCATGCTGGCGCTGGAGCACCCCGAGCAGATCGATTCGCCGCGTGCCTTCCTGTTCCGCATCGCGGGCAATCTTGCGGTCGACCGCCTGCGCATGCGCAAACTGCGCGAGGCGCCGTCCATCGACGAAGTGCCGGAGCCTGCGCACGAATTGCACCTTGCGCCGGTGCCCGAGCGCCATGCGGCGGCATTCGCGCAATGGCGCGAATTGCAGTCCGCGCTGCGCGAATTGCCGGCCAAGACCAGCCGTGCCTTCGTGCTCTACGCCATCGAAGGCCGCGATTTCGAAGCGATCGCGCACACCATGAAACTCAGCGCACGCATGGTGCGCTACCACGTCACCCGCGCGCTGGCGCATTGCCGCGCACGAGTGGAAGAAAGAGAGATGCCGTGATGACCAACACTCCCCGAACATTCGACGAACACCTGCTCCTGGAAGCGGCCGACTGGTGGACGCGCCTGCGCGATCCGCAGGGCACCGGCTCCGAAGTGATCACGCGGCTGTGGCTGGACTGGGTGGCGCAGGACGACGGCCACCTGGCGGCTTTCGAATACATCAACGATTTCGGTGAGCGGCTGGGTACGCTTGACGCCACGGCGCGCCGTCAGCTGGTGAACGAATTCGCGCCCCATGCGACACCCAGCCGGCATTGGTGGGGTGCGGCCGCCGCGGCTGCCGCCTTGGTGCTGGCCATCGGCGGCAACTTCCTGCTGCGCGGCCATGCCACCAACGACGGCATGCTGCAGGCGACCTACGCAACCGTTACCGGACAGAACCGCGACATCGTGCTGGCGGATGGCAGCAAGGTCACCCTGGGCGGTGCGAGCCGCCTGCGCGTGCGTTTCGCGGATGGCAAACGCCAGGTGGCGCTGGAAGCGGGCGAAGCGTATTTCCAGGTGGCGCACGACATGCAGCATCCCTTCGAGGTCGGCGCCGGCGGCATCACGGTGCGCGACATCGGTACCGCTTTCGACGTGCGCCGGACCGACGGCGAAGTGGCGGTGGCCGTGACGCAGGGCCAGGTGCGGGTGGCCGTGTCCGGCGATACGGCGCGCACGCTGGATGCAGGCGCCGAGCAACGCGTGCTGTGGAACGCGACCACGCACGCCTTGAGCCTGGGCACGACCACCCCGGAGCAGGCCGCAGGCTGGCGCAGCAATCACCTCGAATTCGTCGACGAACCGCTGCCGGTGGTAATCGCGAGCGTCAACCGCTACAGCAACAAACCCGTGCGGCTGGAGGGTGCCGAGCTTGCCGCCCTCAGCTTCACCGGTACCGTCCATGTCGACGACATCGACGGCTGGCTGCGTGCCTTGCCGCAGGTTTTCCCGCTGCAGGTGGACACGAGCGCGCATGCGGTGACGCTCTCGGCCAGAAAGGCGGCTGTGCAGCGGCGTTGAGTAGCGGGATGCGGCGAAATCCCCATGATTGGCGCGTTGGAGGACGAGACGCGCTGCCGGCTGCATCGTGAGCTTGTCCCGATCGCTTCGTACGGCGCCGGCCGCTTCGTGCGGGCCGGGATTTCGTACGGCTGATGGCACGAAACCAGGATTGTCTTTGGGGAGTTGAACCTGCGGCATCTCACTTTGTCTCTTCTGCATGCGAAAATCGCGGCTTTCGCCAGGGGACAAGTGGATGCCATGAGCCGGTTTGGCCTGCTGCCATTGGTGGCTGCCCTCGCAGCCGCGGCTGTGCCATGCCGGGCTGCCGATGCGGCGGCCACGCTGCATTTCGCGATTCCTCCCCAGACGCTTTCCACGGCGCTGATCGCGTTCGGGCGGCAGGCGGACGTGCAGGTGCTTACGGCCGGCGGCAAGGTCGACGCCGTGAACTCGCACGGCGTCAGCGCCGATTGCACGGTTGCGACTGCGCTGGGGCAAATTTTGCAAGGCACGGGGCTGACCTACAGCTTCGTCGATGCCGGGACGGTGGTGGTGAAACCCGCGCTCGCCGCATCGAAAGCGGCCGCGACGGCCTCCGCGCGGCTCGATGTCCAGCAACTGGCGCCGATTGTGGCCACCGGCGCGGTCGACCAGAGCAGCTACCTGATGGGTGTCGGCGACGGCGCCACGCGCACGGCCACCGATCTGCTCGAATTGCCGGCCTCGGTGAGCGAGGTGCCGCATGCGCTGCTTGATTCCGAGCAGGCGAGCAATGTGGCGGATGCGGTGCGCAACGTGGCCGGCGTGTTGTTCATGAATGGCTCGGATGCGTTGCCGGTATTCCTCGTGCGCGGCTTCGAGGTCGGCAACGGCATGGTCGACGGGCTGCCCAACAGCATCGTGTCCTATGGCGATTTTCCTCCGCTGATCGGCATCGATCACGTGGAGGTGCTGAAGGGGCCGCAGGCCATCATCGGCGATGCCTCGGTCAGCAACAATTTCGGCGGCCTCATCAACCTGGTGATGAAGCAGCCGACGGCAACGCCCGTGCACAAACTCTATTTTTCGATGGGCCAGTACGGCGACGGCCAGCTCGGCATCGACCTGGGCGGCCCGTTGGGCAGCGGGAACGAATGGACGTACCGCCTGGTGGCATCCACCGAATACGCGGACCAGACCCGGCAGGGCCGGCGCGGCCAGCGCGGCGGCTACCTGGCGCCTTCCATCGGCTGGCGCAACGGGGCGAACAAGCTGGTGGTGTCGGTCGAACGCCTGGTTCGGCACGAGCCTATCCCCGATTACGCGGTAATGCTGGGCGACACCCTGTCCAGCGAGACGTCCCCTGGCCTGATGATCGGCAACCCGGGCGACCACTCGCTGTTCCAGACCACGCGCCTGTCGTATGAGTTCGAACATGCTTTCGACGAGACCTGGACGTTTCGCAGCCGCGGCCAGTACGTGCGGCAGCGCTCCAGCGTGCAGGAGTGGTACCTGGACGATTTCTCGCCGAACGGCGACGCGGCCCCGATGGCGCAGCGGTATCACTACGGCGATGCGTTCTACACCGTGCAGAACGACATGGTGGGTCGCTTCGACAGCGGCGCGATCCGTCAGGTGCTGGTCGCCGGTTTCGACTATTCGCGATCGCAGTCCGGCCGAGTCGACGACACGCTGGGCTTCCTGCAGCAATCCAGCTACAACCTCTACACGAGCCCGCCGCTGCCGCCGGTGTCGGCGCTGGCCGGCCCGTACAAGGGTTTTCCGGTGAATGTGCCGGGTGATCCATGGGCGACCGATCACGCGATATTCCTGCAGGACCAGATCGCGCTTGGTGAACGCTGGAACGTGCTGCTGGCCCTGCGGCGCACGACCTATGAACTCGCCACCGTGGACTTCAACGACAATCCGACGACCCAGCACCGGTCGCAGTGGGTACCCAACGCCGGCGTGCTGTACAAGCTCACGCCGCTGCTCTCGCTGTACGCCAGCGCCAGCAGCGGTTTCCAGTCTAACGAGGTGCTGGGCAAGGACGGCCAGCCATTGCAGCCGTCGCATTCGCGCCAGCTGGAGGCCGGCGCGAAGCTGATGCTGTTCGACCAGCGCGCCATGCTCACCCTGGCGACCTATCGCATCATGCTTGACCACAGCAACGACGTCAGTTCGCCGCGGCCGCCGTATTACGGCATTCCCGGGCCGGGGCAGACCAACCGCGGCGTCGAGCTGGAATTCAACGGGAACATGGCGCCCGGGTGGGATCTGAGCGCGGCCTACAGCAACGCGCTGGTGAGCAATCACGATGGTTCGCCGCCCGTTGGCATGCCGCGCGAGCACTTCAACCTGTGGACCAGCTACCGCCTGCAGGGCGGCCCGCTGCGCGGCTGGGGCGTAGCCGGCGGCGTGCTGGTGCGCAGCGCCAGCCTCAGCCAGATGTCGGACGGGGTGACCTATTTCACCATACCGGGCCAGGCGGAGGTGGACGGCAATGTGTCATGGCAGGGACAGCGTTGGACCGTCACGCTGGGCGTGCGCAACCTGCTCGACCGCAATCTGCACGACGTCGAGTTCGACGAAACCTTCGTACCCTTGCATTGCGGGCGCAGCGTCATGTTGAGCGGGAGCCGGGATTTCTGAGCGTCCACGGCGCCCGCTGCGCGAGTGCCTACCGACGGTCGATTGAATATCTGCCCGGGCCGGTGAGGCAGAGCAACAACAGGCCGCCGATGATCGAAAGATTCTTGTAGAAATTGATCATGTTGGCCATGCGGTCGGCGCCGCCCATGGTCCAATAGTGGTGCGCGACCAGCGCCGTGCCCAGCGTATACAGCGCCAGCAGCAGCGCCAGCGGCCGCGTCCAGAAGCCCAGCACGATCGCCAGGCCCACGAAGAATTCCATCGCGATGACCACGGCCGCAGCCAGCATGGGCAGCGGCAGCCCCTCGGCCGCCATGTAGGCGCTGGTGCCGGTGTAGTCGGTGAGCTTGCTGAAGCCGAACAGCACGAACAGCAGCATCAGCAGGAGACGGGCGACGAGAAGCAGCGCGTCCCGCTGGTTTTCGAACAATGCGTATCGCATGCGATTCCCCTCGAACGACGGATGGAACGGCTCATGGCGCGGCGAGTCAGGGCAGTCGCGGCCGACTCGGTCACCGGCGCGACGGGTCCGACTATACAGCGGGTGGTCTGTCCCGTTTGAGTGAGCGGGTTCAGGCGGCTGTCGCAACCGCCTGCGGACGTCTAGCAGTCCACCCGTCGATGCGGACTCCGAGGAGGAGGAGGCCGATCAAGCGCACTTGTGCGCCAGGCAGGGGTTTCAGTCGCTGGGGCTGGTACAGGCGGCGACACGTACGCCCTCGACGCGCAGCACCTCGTGTCCGCCCAACGTCACGTTGCCGGTGTAGTGCTGGGGCGAGTCGAGCGCGATGCGGCCCTGGCCCGAGCGCATGCCGCAGCGGACTTGCCATGCCAGTGCCGTGCTGGCGCGGTGTTCGTTGCTGCGCTGGCAACCGGCATCGGGCGCCATCGCGTCCACGAAGGTCGTCCACGGATCGCCGCCGTCGTAGAGGCATTTCCATTTCACGCCGACCTGGGTGGCATGGCCATCCGCGATGGTGCGCAGGGTGATCTTCCAGAGGCCGGGCATGGTCTGAAAATCGCCCGGATCGGCATGCGCGATGGGGCCTAGCGTGCAGGCGGCGATGATCAGCAGCAGGGCGGCTATCGCGGGGGAGCGGCGCGTGACGCGACGCAGGGTCGGGTTCATGAGGCGGTTCCTGGGCGGCAACGGCAAAAACCCCGTCCACCGAAGTGGACGGGGTGTGCATGGCGGAGTTTTTCAGTTCGGTGCCGAGGCGACGTTGCCGCCGTCCGGTCGCCAACCACGATGGAAGTCGAACATGTCCATCAGGTCGCCGATGGCCGGCGCGTTGACCGGTACGTATGGGTTGTTGCGGAACTGGATCGGGTTCGGCAGGTTGTCGCGGCTGCGGCGGGAGATGGTTTCGTCGATTCCCCAGTTGGCCTCGACGAATTTGTCGAACGACACGTGGTCGAAGTAGGTGTGCACCACGTGGCCACCGGTGGAGTACTTCGAGACCACCAGCAGCGGGATGCGCGTGCCGTCGCCGAAGAAGTCGACCGGCTGCACGTAGCCGGAGTCGTAGTAGCCGCCGCCTTCGTCGAAGGTGATCATGATCGCGGTGTCGTTCCACAACTTCGGATTGGCCTGCACCATCTGCACGATCTTCTGCACGTAGCCTTCGTACAGCTCCAGCTTGGACGAGGCCGGGTGGCCGTCCAGCAGTCCGTCCGGCTTGGCGATGGCCACGGCCGGCAGCGTGCCGTTTTGGATGTCGCTGTAGAGGTTGTTGATGTCCTGATTGTTCGCGCGCAGCTTGGCGTTGGTCATGACCTGCGTGGAGTACAGGAACGGGTCGCAGATGTTGCAGAAGGTGCCGGCTTCGCCGGATTCCGTGCCGTTGGCCCAGCCTTCGCCGTAATACTTCCAGCTGACGTGATGGCGGGCCAGCAGCAAGGCCAGGTTGTCCTGCTTGGTCGGCGGAACGGTGTACTGGTCGGTGCCCAGCGGGGCCGCTTCGCCGGTGCCCAGGTAGCCGGGGTTGTAGTTGTTGACCAGGTAGTACGCGCCCGGCTTGCAGTCCGTGCCGCGGAAGGTGTGGTAGGGCAGGCTCTTCAGGTAGCTGCGCACCGCACCCACGCCAGGTTGCGAATCGTCGGCGCAGTCGACGTAGGAGCCGCCGCTGTAGCCGTCCTGCACCCACCAGTTGTTGGTGCCGCTCTGCGAGTTCGGGTTCTCGATCTGGTTGGTCGGCGGCACGGCGGGATTGCCGTCCGCGTCGGCGTAATAGATCGCATCGCCGAAGCCCAGCATGATGTGGTTGGCGCCCGTGCCGCCCATCACCGACTGGTGGAAGTTGTCGCTCAGCGCGTACTTCTCGGCCAGTTGCTTGAAGTAGGGCGCGTCGCCGTGCGCCATGTTGAGGAACTGCATCGAGGTGGAGCCTTCACCCGTGCTCTGGTCGGTGAAGCCGGCGGGCTGCGTCTTGCCGTTGTTGCCGGCGCCCATGGTGGTTTCCACCCATGGGAAGAGATCCGCGCGGCAACCGCTGGGGTTCTTCTGGGTGGCGTTGGCCGTGCTGCAATCCAACTGCTGCCACATCTGGAAGAAGCGATGCACCGGGCTGTTGGCGTAATCGTTGTAGCTGATCGATGCGTGCATATCGACCGGCGCGTTCGGCAGCGTGCCGGGGAAACGCGTATCGACGACGTCGTTGGGCAGGCCGGTGCCGCCTTCGGCGAGCTCGGCATAGTCGTCGCTCGGCAACGCCGGCTCGACCGCGGCGGCTTGCGCAGCGGAAGCGAGATACGCCTGGGTCGGCGCGCCGCCGGTGTTCATCGCCGGCAGGTTGGCGTAGGGGCCGACGCGTGCGGGTGCATTCGTGTAGTCGCCCGTCTGGCGAGCCTGCCACTGCTGCGCCTTGGCCACGTTCGGGCCGGGCGTGCCGTCGGCGTTGACGATGCCTTCGGACAGCAGGTTGTTCACGGTCTGGCCGGCGGGCGGCGTGTAGGTGGCAAAGACGTGGTCGAAGGTGCGGTTCTCGCCGATCAGCAGGATCACGTGCTTGATCGGCGTGCGCGTACGGTTGCTGGCGTCCTGGCCATCGCCTGGCATGTGCAGCGTCACGATGCCGCCGGGCAGGTCATGCCGCGGCGCGGTGGACGTGTTGGGCACGTTCGTGCGGAAGCCGGCGTCGTTCTGCGAAGAGGTTGTCTGCGCATTGGCAAGGCCGACGATGCCGGTCGCCAGCATGCACAGCACGAAAGGTTTCAAGCGGGTACTGCCTAATCTTTTGGACATGACTGGTCTCTCCTGCCGGCTTTCTGCGAGCCTGCTCGAGTGATCCCCCTGATTGCGCCTGCGCATGCAACCGCCCTGCTCAAGCGGGGGCAGGATGCGCCGCGTGCATGACGCCGTGTTGGCAGTGGCGCGACACGACGACCGCGCCCGATGACAGTGCTGCGACAGGCCGCATGCCGTGCCGCACGGTTTGTGCGCAGGTGTTTACGAATGCGCGGGAAGCACGTCGTACGGGCGCATCATTTCGTTGTCCTCGTGCTCGAGGAAATGGCAATGCCAGACATACCGCCCCGGCTCGCCTTCGAAGCGCATGGCGATGCGCGTCACCATGCCGGGGTCGGCGCGCACGGTATCTTTCCAGCCCATTTCGTGCGGCTCGGGCGCCTGCGCGGGGCCGGTGAATTTCAATTCCCGGTGCGCGTTCCACGCGAACAGGTCGAAGGGCCGGCGATTCAGCACTTGGAAGCGCACCAGGTGCAGATGGATGGGGTGCGCATCGCCGGTGAGATTGACGAAGCTCCAGGTTTCCACGCTGTGCTGGCGAGGGTTTTCGCTGACCGGGTCGAACCAACGCTTGCCGTCCAGCAACATCTGCAGCGCATTGCCGTTGGCATCGTCGGTTTCGTTGAGCGTCATCACGCGATGCTGCGCCGCGCCGGCCGGATCGATGCGCGGCACGTCGCGCAGTGTCGCCGGCAGTACGGAAGCGTCACGCTTCGCGCCGTCGCGCACGCGGAATTCAAGGATGCCTTGCGACTGATGGCGCAGCTGCACGGTCTTGCCGGCCAGTTCGGCGAAGTCGACCACCACATCCGCACGTTCGGCGGGATACAGCTCGATGCGCGCGCGTTCCAGCGACTTTGGCAACAGGCCCTGGTCGCTGGCTATCTGCTGGAACGGTTGGCCGTGCGAAAGCGACAGGTCGAAAAAGCTAGTGTTGGCGGCGTTGACCAGGCGGAAGCGGTATTTGCGCGGTTCGACTTCGAAATACGGAAAGATCTTGCCGTTGCACAGCGGCAGGTTGCCATTGCACTGCATGACCCACGGCGCGTCGGGATCGTCTGAAACCGGGTAATAGAGCTGGCCGTCCTGCGCCAACAGGCGGTCGCAAAGGATCAATGGGACGTCGCAGTCACCGGTAGGCAGACCGAGCGCCTGCTCTTCCGGGTCGCGCACGATATAGGTGCCGATGAGGCCCGCGTAGATGTTCAGCCGCGTGATACCCATCGCGTGGTCGTGGTACCACAGCGTGGCCGCATCCTGTGCGTTCGGGTAGAGATAGAGTTTCGACTGGCCCGGCGTGTACCAGTCTTCCGGATAGCCGTCCGCATGGGCCGGCACGCGCGCGCCATGCACGTGCGTCACCGCGCGCACCTCAGGGTGGCTTTTCTCCGCGCCATGGAGGTTGTGGTCGATCGGCAGGAAGTGCTGCGTCGGCAAGGCATTCGCCCATTCGACCAGCAGCGGCTCGCCGCGCTTCGCTTCGATCGTCGGTCCCGGGAACGAGCCGTCGTAGCCCCACAGGCTGGTGGGCGGTACATCACGGTGCAGGCGCATTTTGAATGCGCGCATCTGCATGCGGTAGCAGGGCAGCTTCCGCCCGGGGAATGCCGGATGCGCGCGCTGCTCAGTCGCACGGGCCGTCGGCGGAATCGGCAAGGGATCGACGAAGCGCGCCAGCGAGACGGGATTGATCAGCGGTACCTTCGGCGCGGCGAGCATCGCCGCCGAGGTGCGGCCGGCCATCGGCATGGCCATGGTGGTGACGGACGCCGCCGCCGGGCGCCAGAGGTCGGCCAGTGCACCAGCTCCGATCAGGCTGCCTGCGCCACGGAGGAATGCGCGTCGTGTAATCGTCATGTCACCCACCCTAGGCAGGGTGGATGACAGAGAGATGACCTCTCCGGAATGCCTGCTCAGACCACCGCGAGCATGGCTTCCGCGCTGGACACGCGGAACTCGCCCGGCGCTTCGACATGCAGCTGGCGCACCACCCCGTCTTCCGCGTACAGCGCGAAGCGGCGCGCACGCAGGCCCATGCCGTAGCCGCTGCCGTCCAGCTCCAGGCCCAGCGCGCGGGTGAAGGCGGCGTTGCCGTCGGCGATCAGCAGCAGGTCGTGCGGCACGTGCTGTGCGGCAGCCCAGGCCTGCATCACGTAGGCGTCGTTGACCGACAGGCACATCACCTCGATGCCGCGTTCGAGAAAATCGCGGTGGTGCGTCACATAGCCGGGCAGATGACGGTTCGAGCAGGTGGGCGTGAAGGCGCCCGGCACCGCGAACAGCACCACCTTGCGGCCGGCGAACAGCTCGCCGGTGCGGGCATCGCGGATGCCGTCGCCGACGAGGCGCACTTCGACGTCAGGCAGGGTTTGTCCGATCTGGATGCTCATGGTGCGAACCTCAAAGTTGGGAGGAGCCGTCGAGACGGTTGGTCTGGTTCGGGCAGCCCTGGCCGGATTCGACGGCGACGACGGCCTGATCGCGCGTTTCCACGCGCCGTGCGTAGCAGCTGCCCAGCGAATCGCTTAAGCGGTACGACTGCCGACCGTGTTGTCCGCGCGAGCCGGTAATGGCCGTGCCGCCCGCGTTGAAGTCGGTGTTGCTGTGGCTGACGAGCTGGTTGTCCAACGTGGACCAGAAGCCCTTATGGTTTCCGCCCATGTCCTGGCGCTTGTCTTGATAACCCTGTCGCATCGTGATGTCGGCAGTGAAGTCGCCCTTGGCATGCACCTGCTTGCGGATATCGATCAGCAGCGGATAGTCGAGGCGCTGCCGGGTCTGCACCGTGGTGGCGTCCGTGGTGGTGCTCACCTCGTTGACGACCTGCGTACGCATGGCGATGTGCTGGTTGTAGAGGTCCTGCGACGGGTGGTCGAAGCTCTGCCGATTGGCAAAGTCCGTGTGCTGCGCGACGCGCGTGACGACCTTGCCGGCCGAGGTCTGCAGTTCGCCGGCGATGACATAGCTGCCGCTCTGCAGGGTATCGACCTCGCCGTGCAGCGTGCCATGGGACCCGCGTGCGAAATGGCGCTGCACTTTTGACTGCAGTGCGTCCTGCTGCGTGGCCAGCGTGTTTTGCATGAGCTTGCCCGCGAGTACGGCGAGCTTCGGGTCGCGCCACACCAGCAGATTGGCGGCAACGCTGAAGAAGTCGTGCGCGCCCAGCACGCGTACCGCCACGGTGTGCGGCTTGCCGTCGTCCAGCAGGGCGGCGAAGGGCGTCAGGTCCATGCGGTACGGCGTGAAGTTGAGCGTCTGGAGGTCCGGCGTCGGTCGCCACAGGTTGGGGTCCACGCCGCCGGTATAGGTCCACGGGTAGACCGGCGCACGGCCGGCGGGTTGGCCGTCGATGCTGACGGCCACCTCGCGGTAGTTGCCGCCGCCGCACTGTTCCAGCGGATCGCCGGCGTTGGGTGGCCCCAGCGAGAATTCGCGCGTGGGCTCCACGTCGGCGTCGTCGATGCACATGTACCACTGCTCGTCCACGGCCTGGCTCTGCGCGATCAGGTCCAGCGCCACGCGTTCGACGTTGCGCGGCAGGGTGAAGGTGCGCGAGAGCGCGGCCTTTTCGTCCTGCACATCCACCGGATGGCCGCCGCTGTCGCCGACGAGGCCGAAGGCAAGGTCGGCAGGCGACGGAGCGGCGTTGCCTGCCGCCGGATAGAACACCAGCCGCGCGCTGCCGTGGATCGCGCTGTCGTGCTTGCCGTCGACCCAGTTGTTGAGGATGACCTGGCCATGCCCGGCATCGCGAAACAGGCTGGCGTAGTCGGTGACGTCGCGCTCGACATGCCAATGCGGCGCGACCTTGGCGCCGGGTTCCTGCGTGGTGCCGTAGTACAGGTTCACGCCCTTGAGCCACAGGCTGACCGTGCGGTCGTACTGCCGTCCGGCGTCCACCGAGAAATCCGCTTCGAGCACCACCTTGGCCCACGGGCCGGCGCATTGCACGGGCGGGGCATAGTTCCATTCGCGCGGCTTCGCATCGCGCGAGGTGGACTCGCCGTGATCGTCGAACGAGACATCGGCATAAAGCTTCGCGATGCAGGGCGTACCGGCAGGGCGCGGCACCGGCGCGTCGGCGACGGCCACGCCGCGGTCGCCCACGGTGGGCGTCGGCGCTGCGGTCTGTGCGGCGGCGGGCAGGGCCAGTACAAGGGCGAGGCCCGATCCGATCAAGTGACGCATGCAGGTCATTCCACGGTTGCTTTGAACATGAACCGCAAGCATGCACCGGATCGCACCCGCTGGCGAGGAGTTGCGCGCGCCGCCTTGAATCGCGGGCCGCTGCACCTATTTCTGCAGTCAGGCGGCGACGTGCCGCAATCCAATCGAGGAGTTTCCCGATGAGCTTGAACCATCATGTGATGTGGGGCCTGCCGCGCGATGCGCGGGCGTTTCGGCATGCGTTCGACCGCCTTGCGGAATCCGCCGACAACCCCGGCGCTGACGCCGTGGCATGGTCGCCGCGCGTGGATGTGCATGAGGAAGCCGAGCGCTTCGTAATCCGCGCCGACGTGCCCGGCATCGACCCGGCGGCCATCGACGTGAGCATGGACAAGAACGTGCTTTCGATCCGCGGCGAGCGTGCGGCGGATGCCGTCGATGCATCCAGCCACGGCGTGCACAAGGAGCGCCCCCACGGCGCGTTCCTGCGCCGCTTCACGCTGCCCGACAGCGTGGATGCCGAGCGCATCACCGCCAGCAACCGGCACGGCGTGCTGGAGATCGTGATACCGAAGAAGGCCGAGAGCGCACCGCGCCGCATCGTGGTCGATACCGCCCACTGAATTCGTACGCGTGCAACTTGCGAGTGTGGCCCGTGGCGGACGATGATCCGTCACGGGCCGCTTGGCGTTGATGCAGCCGGTACGAAGGAGTGGCGGTGGAATTCAAAGACTATTACGAGATTCTCGGCGTCAAGCCCGAGGCCAGCGAAGCGGAAATCAAGGCCGCTTACCGCAAGCTGGCGCGCAAGTACCACCCCGACAAGAACAAGGAAGCCGGGGCCGAGGAGAAGTTCAAGGAGGCGAACGAGGCCCAGGAGGTACTGCTCGATCCCGAGAAGCGCCGCGCCTACGACCAGGTGCGGGCCGGCGGCTATCGCGGCGGCGAGCAGTTCCGGCCGCCACCGGGCTGGAGCGGCGGGCAGGGCCAGCATTTCGATTTCGGCGACGGCGACTTCAGCGATTTCTTCGAGAGCCTGTTCGGCGGTCGCGGTGCCGGCGCCCAGCGCGGGCAGCCGCGTGCGCGGCGCGGGCAGGACGTGCAGGCGAGAGTGGACGTCGACCTGCAGACCGCGTTCGACGGCGGCCGCACCCGGTTGTCGATGCACGATGGCCGCGGCGAGGAGCGCGTGCTGGAGGTGAAGATCCCCGCCGGCATCCAGCCGGGGCAGGTGATCCGCCTGGCGGGGCAGGGCCATCCGGGCGGCAACGGCGGCCCGAACGGCGACCTGTTGCTTGAAGTGGGCATACGCGACGATGCGCGCTTCAAGCTGGACGGCCGCAACGTGTTGCACGTGCTGCCGATCAGCCCCTGGGAAGCGGCGCTTGGCGCCACCCTGCCGGTGCCGACCCTGGCCGGTACGGTGGAGCTGCGCATTCCGCCCGGCTCGCAGTCGGGCCGCAAGCTGCGCCTGAAGGGGCGCGGCATGCCCGGCACGCACCCGGGCGACCAGTTCGTGGAACTGTCGATCCGCACGCCTGCGGCGGAGAGCGACGCGCAGCGGGCGGCCTACGAGGCGCTGCGGACGGAATTCGCGAGTTACGATCCGCGCCGCTGAGGGTGCGCTCCAGGCCCCAACGAAAAACGGCGCCGCGAGGCGCCGTTTTTCGTGACGCGAGCGGGAAACCCGCTCAGCCCGGAAGCAGTTCCTTCAGCGTGGCCACCAGCTCTTCTTCCTTGATCGGCTTGGTGACGTAGGCCTTGGCGCCCTGGCGCATGCCCCACACGCGGTCGGTTTCCTGGTCCTTGGTGGTCACTAGCACCACGGGGATGTGCGCCGTGGCGGCATCCTTGCTGATCGTGCGGGTGGCCTGGAAGCCGTTGAGATTGGGCATCACCACGTCCATCAGGATCAGGTCCGGGATCTCGCGCTTGGCCACCTCGACACCGGCGGCACCATCCTCCGCGGTGAGGGTTTCGTGGCCGAGCTTCTCGACGACGCGCTTGAGGCCCAGCAGCTGCGACGGCGAATCGTCGACGATCAGGATACGTGCCATATGTGGGTGTCCCCCTTGTTGTTTCAGTGGATTCTATTCCGGCGGCGCGGCGCTTCCAAGCCGCACCCGGTCAGCCGCCGGCGACGCGCACCACGGTACGGCCGAAGGAGTCGCCGGCCACCATGCGTTCGAACACGGCCGGGAGCTCGCCCAGCGTGGCTTCGCGGGTGGCGATGCGCTCCAGGTGGCGCGGCTTCCAGTCGCCGGCCAGGTGCTGCCATACGCGGTCGCGCATCGGGCGCGCGGTGCCGGCCGAGGCCACGCCCAGCAGGTTCACGCCGCGGATGATGAAGGGCATCACCGTGCCGTCGAAGGCGATGCCGCCGGCATTGCCGCAGATCGCCACGTTGCCGTAGGGCGCGACCAGCGGCAGCAGGCCGGCCAGCATCGCGCCGCCCACGTTGTCCAGCGCGCCGCCGAAGCGGGCCGAATCCATCGGCTTGCCGCTGAAGGCGAGCGCGTGGCGGTCGATGCATTCCGCGGCGCCCAGCGACTTCAGGAAATCGAAATGTGCCGCCTTGCCGCTGATCGCATGCACCGTGTAGCCGGCGCGGCTGAAGATGTCGATGGCGAGCTGGCCCACGCCGCCGCTGGCGCCGGTGACGGCGATCGGGCCGAGCGCGGGCGTCTGGCCGTTGTCCAGCATGTGCAGCAGCGCCAGCGCGGCGGTGAAGCCGGCCGTGCCGAGGATCATGCTTTCGCGCAGGCCGAGACCCGCGGGCAGCGGGATCGTCCAGCGCGCGTCCAGCCGCGCGTATTCGGCGTAGCCGCCATCGCGGGTTTCCGAAAGGCCGCTGCCGGTGCACAGCACGGCGTCGCCTTCCTTGAACCGGGGATCGGTGGAGGCGGCCACATGGCCGGCCACGTCGATGCCGCCGTTGAGCGGATAGTGGCGCAAGATCCTGCCCTTGCCGGTGCCGGCCAGCGCATCCTTGTAGTTCACCGAGGAGTAGGCGACCTTGACCAGCACTTCGCCGGGCGTCAGCGCGTCGGTGCCGATCCGCTCGAGGCCGGTACGGTAGCCCGCGTCGTCGTTGTGGATGCGGAAGGCGTTGAAGGTGGTCATGGCAGTCTCCGGGGAACGGCAGATTCTTTAGGAGGTGTTCCAGGCATCCTCTCAGGCCTTGATGCTGGACGGGCCGATCACGCGCGCCGCCGTGCCGCCGTCGTACTGGGCCATCCAGTCGAACAACGCGGGCGTCGAGTCGCCGAACCACACGCTGTCGCGCTGCCCCGGCTGCACGAAGCCCTCGACGACCATGTGGTCCATCAGGCTGCGCAGCTGCGCGTAGTAGCCGCGCACGTCGAGGAAGGCGCAGGGATAACGGTGCAGGCCGAGCTGCGCCCAGGTCAGCATCTCGAACATCTCGTCCATGGTGCCGAAGCCGCCGGGCAGGGCGACGAAGGCATCGGAGAGCTCGTACATGCGCGTCTTGCGCTGGTGCATGGTGTCCACCACCACCAGCTCGCTGAGGCCCTTGTGCGCCACTTCGCGCTCGACCAGCTGGCGCGGGATCACGCCCACGACCCTGCCGCCGCCGGCGAGCACCGCGTCGGCGACGATGCCCATCAGGCCCACGTTGCCGCCGCCGTATACCAGGGCGATGCCGCGCTTCGCCATTTCGGTGCCGAAGGCGCGCGCCTGTTCGGCGTATGCGGGATGCTTGCCGGGGCTGGAGCCGCAGTAGACGCAGAGGGAAGTGGGTTGGGGCATGGCGAAGGGCTCGTTTTTAGCTCGTCATTCCGGCGAAGGCCGCAATCCAGTCCACGTATGCGTCCGAAGGACACAAAGCTTTTTTGAGTGCTTCGCACAACGCATTAAAACTGGATTCCGGCCTTCGCCGGAATGACGGCGGGGAAGATTACGGGGAGTTCAAACGACATGGCCCGCCCATGTCGCCACGAGCGGGCCATGTGTCGTTGCGCGGGCGCTCAATTGCCCTTGTGGATGGCGCGCTTGTCCACCGACAGCGCCGCCTCGTGCACGGCTTCCGACAGGGTCGGATGGGCATGGACGATGCGGGCGAGGTCTTCGGAAGAGCCCTTGAATTCCATCGCCACCACGCACTCGGCGATCAGCTCGGACACGCCCGGCCCGACCATGTGCACGCCGAGGATGCGGTCGGTGTCGGCGTGGGCGATCATCTTCACCTGGCCCACGGCCTCGTTCATCGCCACGGCGCGGCCGATGGCGGCGAACGGGAAGGTGCCGACCTTGTACGGCACGCCGGCGTCCTTCAGTTCCTTCTCGGTCTTGCCCGCCCAGGCCACTTCCGGCTCGGTGTAGATCACGAAGGGCACGGTGTCGTAGTTGACGTGGCCGGCCTTGCCGGCGATCCACTCGGCCACCGCCACGCCTTCCTCGGAACCCTTGTGCGCCAGCATCGGGCCGCGTACGGCGTCGCCGATCGCCCACACGCCGTCCACGCCGGTGTGGCAGTGCTCGTCCACCACGATGCGGCCGCGCTCGTCCAGCTTCACGCCGGTGTCGTCGGCCAGCAGGCCGGTGCTGTAGGCGCGGCGGCCCACGGCCACCAGCAGCTTGTCGACCACCAACTGCTGCTCGCCGCTCTTGTCGGTGTAGGTGAGGTGCACGCCGTCCTTCTTCACCTCGGCCTTGTTGAGCTTGGCGTCGAGCTTGATGTCCAGGCCCTGCTTGGCGAATTCCTTCGCGGCAAGCTTGGCGATGTCGGCGTCGGCCACCGAGAGGAAATCGGGCAGCGCCTCGATGATGGTGACCTCGGAGCCCATGCGGCGCCACACGCTGCCGAGCTCGAGGCCGATCACGCCGGCGCCGATCACGCCCAGGCGCTTCGGCACTTCGGTGAAGTCCAGCGCGCCGGCGTTGTCGACAATGTTCTTGCCGTCGAACTTGGCGAACGGCAACTCGATCGGAATGGAGCCGGAGGCGAGGATTACGTTGGTGGCGCTGATCGTCTGCTTGCTGCCGTCAGCTGCGGTGATTTCCACGCTCTTGCTGTCGCCCGCTTTGGAGCCGAGCAGCTTGCCGGTACCGAAGAACGCGGTGACCTTGTTGGCCTTGAACAGCTGGCCGATGCCGCCGGTGAACTGCTTGACGATCTTGTCCTTGCGGCCGATGAAGGTGGCCAGGTCGACCTTGGCGTCCTTCACGCTGATGCCGTGCACCGGGAAGTTGTGCGCGATGTTCCAGTACTGGCGCGAGGAATCCAGCAGCGCCTTGGACGGGATGCAGCCCACGTTGAGGCAGGTGCCGCCGAGGGCCTGCTTGCCGTCCTTGCCGGTGAAGGCATCCACGCACGCGGTCTTCAGGCCCAGCTGTGCGGCGCGGATCGCGGCCACATAGCCGGCGGGGCCGGCGCCGATGACGATGACGTCGAATTTGTCGCTCATGAGATTTCCTTGCTGCATGACGCCCGGGTGTGGGCGCCAAGGTGAAGCGGGGGAGGTATGCGGCGAACGCGTGCTTTTCGCTTACGTTCGCCGCCAGAGCTTCGCACCTGTTTGCATGTGAGCGGGGGCGCTCACATGCGTCAGATGCCCAACAGCATCTTGTGCGGGTTCTCGAGCTGGTTCTTGATGTCGACCAGGAACAGCACCGCATCCTTGCCGTCGATGATGCGGTGGTCGTAGCTGATCGCGAGGTACATCATCGGCGCGGCGATCACCTGGCCGTTCTCGACGATGGCGCGCTCCTTGATCGTGTGCATGCCGAGGATGGCGCTCTGCGGCGGGTTCACGATCGGGGTGGAGAGCAGCGAGCCGAAGGTGCCGCCGTTGGTGATGGTGAAGGTGCCCCCCTGCAGGTCTTCCAGGGTGAGCTTGCCGTCGCGCGCCTTCTTGGCGTAGTCGGCGATGCCCTTTTCGATATCGGCGAAGCTCATATTCTCGGCGTTGCGCAGCACCGGGGTGACCAGGCCCTTGTCGGTGGACACGGCGATGGAGACGTCCTGGTAGCCGTGGTAGATGACGTCGTTGCCGTCCACCGAGGCGTTGATGATCGGGTGGCGCTTCAGCGCCTCGACCGTGGCCTTGACGAAGAAGCTCATGAAGCCGAGCTTCACGCCGTGCTCCTTCTGGAACTGCTCGCCGAGGTCCTTGCGCATCTTGCTGACCGCGGCCAGGTTCACTTCGTTGAACGAGGTGAGCATGGCGATCGAGTTCTTCGACTGCATCAGGCGCTCGGCAATCTTGGCGCGCATGCGGGTCATCGGCACGCGCTCTTCCGGACGGGCGCCCGGAGTGGCGGCGGCCGGGGCGGCAGGCGCAGCCGCCGGACGCGAGCCGGCGTTGACCACGTCTTCCTTGATGATGCGGCCGTCGCGGCCAGTGCCGGTGACGCTAGACGTATCGACCTTGTTCTCGGTGGCGACGCGCTGCGCGGCCGGGGAGAGCTCGGCCGCGGCGGCCTTCGGCGCGGCAGGGGCCGGCGCAGCGGCGGCAGGCGCGGGTGCCGCAGGGGCAGGAGCCGAAGCAGCCGGAGCCGGGGCGGCAGCCGCCGCGCCTTCCTCGATCACCGCGATCACCTGCTGGCTGTTCACGGTCGCGCCGCTCTCGAACTTGATTTCCTTGAGCACGCCGTCGACCGGCGCCGGCACTTCCAGCACCACCTTGTCGGTTTCCAGGTCGACCAGGTTCTCGTCGCGCTTCACCGCGTCGCCGGCCTTCTTGTGCCAGGTGGCGATGGTGGCGTCGGAGACCGACTCGGGCAGAACGGGGACTTTGACTTCAGTGGACATGGGTTGATCCTGTTGGTTTTTGCGTCCGTCTCAGGGCGCGAAAGTCGAACTGGGTGATTTTATTCTGCCGAATGGTCGGTGCCGACCGGTGCGACCAGCGCCTGTTCGACCAGGGCGGCCTGTTCGGCCACGTGGTCGTTGAGGTGGCCCGCGGCCGGGGCGGCCGAACGGGCGCGGCCGGCGTAGGAAAGGCTCTGCTTGGTGCCCACGCAGGCCTGCAGGTGGTGGCGGATCTGGAACCAGGCGCCCTGGTTCATCGGCTCTTCCTGGCACCACACCACTTCCTTGACGGAGGGGTACTTCTCCAGTTCGGCCACGACCTCGGCGCGCGGGAACGGGTAGAGCTGCTCCACGCGCACGATGGCGACGTCGTTGGCGCCACGCTTCTCGGCGTCTTCCAGCAGGTCGTAGTAGACCTTGCCCGAGCACAGCACCACGCGCTTGACCTTCTTCGCCGCGAGTTCGCGGTGCTCGCCGATCACCAGCTGGAAGCTGCCGTTGGCCAGTTCGTCCAGTGTGGAGACGGCCAGCTTGTGGCGCAGCAACGACTTCGGTGTCATCACGATCAGCGGCTTGCGCACCGGGCGCATCATCTGGCGGCGGATCATGTGGAAATCCTGCGCCGGCGTGGTGGGCACGCAGACCTGCATGTTCTCCATCGCGCACAGCTGCAGGAAGCGCTCGAGGCGGGCGGAGGAGTGCTCCGGGCCCTGGCCCTCGTAGCCGTGCGGCAGGTACAGCGCCAGGCCGCAGAGGCGGTCCCACTTGGCTTCGCCGGAGCTGATGAACTGGTCGATCACCACCTGCGCGCCGTTGGCGAAGTCGCCGAACTGCGCTTCCCAGATGTTGAGCGTGTGCGGGTCGGTGGTGGCGTGGCCGTATTCGAAGGCCATCACCGCCTCTTCGCTGAGCAGCGAGTCGATCACTTCCACGTCGGCGTCGGCGCGCAGCGTGGCCAGCGGCATGAAGGTGTGGCCGTCCTTCTGGTCGTGCAGCACCGCATGGCGGTGGAAGAACGTGCCGCGGCCGGCGTCCTGGCCGACCAGGCGCAGGTTGTGGCCTTCGTCGATCAGGGTGGCGTAGGCGAGGTTCTCGGCGAAGCCCCAGTCGCCCGGCTGCTCGCCGGCGGCCATCTTGCGGCGGTCGTCGTAGATCTTGGCGACACGCGACTGCAGGGTGATGTCCTTGGGGATGTCCAGGATGCGCTTGGCCAGTTCCACCAGCTTCTTCTTCTCCACGCCGGTCTTGGCCGGGGTGGCGAGCTTGTTGCCGAGGAACTGGGTCCACTCGACTTCCACGTCCTTGGTCAGCGACGGGTGCAGGTCGGTCATCGCCGAGCCGGCCTCGAGGCGGTCGCGGTAGGCGTCGAACTGCTTCTGCGCGTCGCCGTCGGCCAGCACGCCCTGCTTCACCAGCTCGCGCGAGTACAGTTCGCGCGTGGTCGGCAGCTTCTTGATGACCTGGTACATCACCGGCTGCGTGGCGGAGGGTTCGTCCGCCTCGTTGTGACCGTGGCGGCGGTAGCACACCAGGTCGATCACCACGTCCTTGCGGAACTGCTTGCGGAATTCGTAGGCGAGGCGGGTGACCTGGATCACCGCCTCCGGGTCGTCGCCGTTCACGTGGAACACCGGCGCGTTGACCATCTTGGCCAGGTCGGTGCAGTACAGCGTGGAGCGCGCGTCCTGCGGGTTCGAGGTGGTGAAGCCCACCTGGTTGTTCACCACGATGTGCAGGGTGCCGCCGATCTTGAAGCCGCGGGCCTGCGACATGTTGAACAGTTCCATGTTCACGCCCTGGCCCGCCATCGCCGCGTCGCCGTGGACCAGCACGGCGAACGCCGAGGTGCGGTCGTTGTCCTTGCGGCGCACCTGGCGCGCATGCACGGAGCCGGCCACCACCGGGTTGACGATCTCGAGGTGCGAGGGGTTGAACGCCAGCGCCACGTGGGTACCGCCCTGCGGCGTGCGCACGTCGGCGGAGAAGCCCATGTGGTACTTCACGTCGCCGGAGTGGGCGCCGTCGTCGTCGTGGTGGTGCTCGAACTTGCCCTCGAACTCGTTGAACAGGGTCTTCGGCGGCTTGCCGAGGATGTTCACCAGCACGTTGAGGCGGCCGCGGTGGGCCATGCCGATCACCACGTCCTTGATGCCGTTGTCGCCGGCGGCGCGCACGATGTCGTCCACCATCGGGATCAGACTGTCGCCGCCTTCCAGCGAGAAGCGCTTCTGGCCCACGTATTTCGTGTGGAGGTAGCGCTCCAGGCCTTCGGCGGCGGTGAGGCCGTCGAGCACGCGCTGCTTGCCGGCCTTGTCCAGCCCGGCATTGCCGTTGGCCTGTTCCAGCCGCGAGTAGATCCAGTTGCGCTGCGCGTGGTCGGAGATGTGCATGAACTCCGTGCCGGCCGTGCCCGCGTACACCTTCTTCAGGCGCGCCAGCAGCTCGCGCAGCTTCATGCGCTGGCCGCCGCCGGCGAAGTTGCCGCAGTCGAATTCGGTGTCGAGGTCGGCGTCGGAAAGGCCGTGGAAGGCCAGGCCGAGGTCGGGCGCCTCCATCTTGTGCGCGAGACCCAGCGGGTCGAGGTTGGCGGCGAGATGGCCGCGCGAGCGGTAGGCGGTCAGCAGGCGCAGCACGCCGGCCTGCTTGCGCGCGTGTTCGTCGCTGACCGGCGCGGCCACTGCGACGTGGCGCTGCTTCTGCGCGGCCTCGATGCGCGAAATGGCGCCGCCGTGAGGGACGTCGCCGGCCTCGCGGCCCTTGAACGTCTCGAAATACTTGCTCCACTCGGCGGGCACCGATGCGGAATCGGCGAGCCACGCGTCATACAGGGATTCGACGTAATCGGCGTTGCCGCCAGCGAGTTGGGAAGATTCGAAAAACTCGCGGATCAGGTTTGTACTCACGTCACCACCGGCTGGGGAAGGGAGGCAGCACGATCCCGGGAGACGGGATCGTCGGCGAAAAATCCTGTTAATTATAGCCTCGGGCTGCTGCGACGCGGCAACCCGGAAAGGGCCGGATTCGGGGTCATGCGACTAAAAGCGGATGGCCCGGGGCCCGGCGTTCAGCGGGCGCTACAAATCCAGCGCCTGCAGCTCGCTGGCACGGGCGGAGCGCTCCCAGATCTCGTCGAACTGCAGCAGCAGCGGCACCTGCGCAGGGCGATCGGCCAGCGCCATGCGGCCCTGCGGCTGGCTGGGGTCGGGCAGGTAGAGGTAGCCGCCGGTGTCGTTGGCCAGCCAGGCGCCGGTGCGCTGGCGGTCCACGTCCTCCACCGGCGTGCGGATGGCGATGGCGCTGGAGAGGCGCTGGAACAGCCCGACCAGCCGGTGGCCTTCGCGCAGCGCGGCGGCCGGGTCGTGCAGCAGTATCCGGATGTCCGCACGCCGGCCGGAGGTGGCGATGCGCCTGAGTTCGGCCAGCTCGGCGTCGTTGCCGTAATCCTCGCTGCCCAGCAGGGGCAGGTGCAGCACCAGCCGGTGGCGCGTGGCGACCAGCAATTGCAGGCGCGCGGCGGCCAGCGCTTCGCGGCCATCGATGGCGCGGCGGCCGCCGTCGTCGCTGTTCACCGGCGGCGTGCCTTGCGCAGCACCAGATAGCCTTCGTTGACCAGCGCCAGCAGTAGATCGGCGGTGGCAGCCGAAGGGGCGGCATCGAGCGCGATCTCGCGCTCCGCGCACAGCTGTTTCGCCAGTGTTAGCGGTGCTGGCCATGCGTGGCCGTTCGCATACAGGGTGCAGCCGGACTTGCCGCGGCTCCACGCCATGCGCGACCACGGGTGGCGCAGCAGGCGCGCGCCGGCGGCGAGCTGCTTGCGCAGTGCGGCTTCGTCCAGTGCGCGGTCGGGCAGGGCCGGTGTCTGTGCGTTGCGGTAGCGGGTGATGAAGCGGCCGAACCAGTCGCGCAGCGTTTCCTCGTCCAGCGCGGCGGCGAACGGCAGTGCCTGGCGCAGCCGCGCCAGCGCTTCCGCGTCGATCTCGCCCATCGCCTTGGCCGGGGCGAGGTCGGGGTCGGCGTAGCGCTGGTCCTCGTGCAGCCGTTCGGCGAGGTAGTCGGCGAGGTCGCCGGTCAGCTCCGCCTGCGAGGGCGCGCGCATGCCTACCGAGAAGGTCATGCACGGGCCGCCGAAGGCCACGCCGTCGTGCGGCACGCCGGGCGGTAGGTAGAGCATGTCGCCCGGTTCGAGCAGCCATTCGTGGGTGGGCTCGAATTCGCGCAGCTGCTTCAGCTCCACATCGGGGCGGAAATCCCTGGGTGCGTCGGGATCGGTACTGATCGCCCAGTGGCGCTGGCCCAGTCCCTGCAGCAGGAACACGTCGTACTGGTCCACGTGCGCGCCCACGCCGCCGCCCGGCTCGGCATAGGAAATCATGATGTCGTCCACGCGCCAGCTGGGCAGGAAGGCGAAGGGCTCCAGCAGGGCGGCCACGTCGGCGTCCCATTTGTCCACGTCCTGCACCAGCAGCGTCCAGTTGGCGTCGCCGGTTTTGGCGAAGTCGGCCTCGGCCAGCGGGCCGGTCTTCACCTGCCAGCGCTCGCGCGCCTCGTCGTGGCGGATCAGGCGCGACAGCGCGCCATCCTCGCAGGCCAGCCCGGCGAGATCTTCCGGCGCGATCGGCGGCACGAAGTCCGGGAAGGCGTTGCGTATCAGCAGGGGGTGCTTCTGCCAGTAATCGCGCAGGAATTGCGCGGGGGGCATGCCCAAGGGTTGGCGGGCGGAGCCGCGGACTTCGATGGGCGGGGTGGGCTTATGGGGGGCGAGGGCGCGTTTCATGCACGCATTGTAAGCGGGCGATCGCGATTGGCGCCCTGCGGGGCCGATCACGGGCGGCAGGCGCGCTGCCGCGAAAGCCCGGGCCGGGCGCCCCCGGGCGGATTCTCAATGCAGTATGCGCACCACATTGTTGATACCCAGCACCAGCACCGCCAGCCCCGCCAGCACGGTGGCGGCCCTGGCCGGAACGCGCCGGATGAAGAGCGCGCCGAACGGCGCGGCGAGAATGCCGCCGGCGATCAGGCCCAGTACCGCGATCACGTGGCCGGCGCCGATGCCGAACAGGAAGGCGGCGCTGGCGGCGAGGCTCACCACGCATTTCGCCAGGTGCACGCTGCCGATCACCACGCGCGGCTGCATGCCGCGCGCGAGCAGGGTGGTGGCGGTGAGCGCGCTCCAGCCGCCGCCGCCGATGGCGTCCACGAAGCCGACGGCCATGCCGAGCAGCGACGTACCGCGCGGCGGTTCGGTGCGCTCGCCGGGGCGTCGCGCGCTGCGCAAGAGCAGGAACAGGCCCATGCCCAGCAGGTAGGGCGTCAGCACGATGCGCAGCCACGAGGCGGGCAGGTGCACGGCGAGCCATACGCCCAGCAAGGCGCCGATCGCGCCGGGGATCGCCAATGCGAGGAACAGGCCGCGTCGCACGTTGCCCGCCGCAAGGTGGCTGAGCCCCGAAGCCCCGCAGGTGAAGGTCTCGGCGTAATGCACGCTGGCGCTGGCCATCACCGGCGGCATGCCCAGCCCCAGCAGCAGGCCGGCCGAGGTCACGCCGTAGGCCATGCCCAGCGCGCCGTCGACCAGTTGCGCGCCGGCGCCGACCAGGGCGAACACTAGGAATTCCGGCAGGTTGCTCATCGGTGCTCGCTGGAGAAGGGCTCGTGCATGTCATCACGCGTGCCTGTATGCCGGAAATGACCGCCCCGCATAAGCACATGACCACAAGTGTTTTCTTGTGTCCGTTTAACGTAAATAACATGGACGCATAGACGTATGGATGGCCAAAAGGAAACGAAGGTGAGTGCTGCCACGCGACCGATACTGCCGACGCCGGCCCTGGCCGTGGAGCGGCTTGCGCTGCTCAGCCGGCTGACCGAGGGCCTGCCGCCGGCCGAGCTGTACTGGATTTCGGCGTGGACCGCCGCGCTGGCCGCGCAGGCCACGCGCGTCGCGCTGCCCGCCGTCTCGCCCGCCGAGGCGGCGAACGCGGGTAGCGCCGACCGGCTCACCGTGCTGTACGGCAGCCAGACCGGCAACTCGCGCCGCGTGGCGGAACGGCTGGCCGAGCGCGCCACGGCGGCGGGGCTGAACGTGCGGCTGCTGCGCACCGGCGCCTACGCCGTGCGCGAGCTGGCGCAGGAACGCTACCTGGCGCTGGTCATCAGCAGCCAGGGTGACGGCGACCCGCCGGACGACGCCATCGGATTCGTCGAATTCCTCAACGGCAAGCGCGCGCCGAAACTGCCGCAACTGAAGTTCGCCGTGCTGGGGCTGGGCGATTCCAGCTACCCGCAGTTCTGCGCGGTGAGCCGCCGCCTGGATGCGCGCTTCGCCGAGCTGGGCGCGCAGCGTTTCGCCGAACTGGGCGAGGCCGACGTCGATTTCGAGGTGCCCAGCGCAGGCTGGAGCGAAGGCGTGCTGGCGAAGGCGCGCGAGGAACTGCGCGCGCCGGCCGCGGCCACGGCGAATCCGCGTCCGGTCGCGCTGCATGCGGTGGACAGCACCCAGCACGGCCGCGAAAAACCGTATGCCGCCGAGGTGCTGGAGAACCAGCGCATCGTCTCGCGCGACAGTGCGCGCGAGGTGCGCCACATCGAACTCTCGCTGCAGGGCTCGGGCCTGCGTTACGAGGCTGGCGACGCGCTGGGCGTGTGGCCGAGCAACGCGCCCGCGCTGGTCGAGGATTACCTGCGGGCCCTGCGCCTCGACGGCGAACAGGAAGTGACGCACGACGGTCGCCGCCTGCCGCTGTCGCGCTGGCTCACGCACGAGCGCGAGCTGACCAAGCTCAGCCGCCCGCTGTTGGCTGCGCATGCCGCCGCCAGCGGCGACGCCGGACTGGCGCGCGCGCTGGAGCCCGAGCAGCGCGAAGCACTGGCGCGCCTGCTGGATACGCACCAGCCCATCGACCTGCTGCGCCGTCATCCGGTGAGCTGGAACGCGGAGCAGCTGGTGGCTGCGCTGCGGCCGCTCACGCCGCGGCTGTACTCCATCGCCTCCAGTCCCAAGCTGGTGGGCGAGGACGAAGTGCATGTCACCGTGGCCGTGGTGAACTACCACGCGCACGGCAGCGAACACTTCGGCGCGGCCTCGTCCTTCCTTGCCACGGCGGGTGACGACACGCGCGTGCCGGTGTTCGTGGAAGCGAACGAACGCTTCCGCCTGCCACAGGACGGCAGCAGCGACATCATCATGATCGGTCCGGGTACCGGCGTGGCACCGTTCCGCGCTTTCGTGCAGGAGCGCCAGGCCACGGGCGCCGCGGGCCGCAACTGGCTGCTCTTCGGCAACCGCCACTTCTCGCAGGATTTCCTCTACCAGACCGAGTGGCAGCAGGCGCTCAAGGACGGTGCGCTGCATCGCCTCGATCTCGCCTTCTCGCGCGACGGTGCGGCCAAGACCTACGTGCAGCACCGGCTGAAGGAGAAAGGTCGCGAACTGTACGCGTGGTTGCGCGAAGGCGCCCACCTTTACGTGTGCGGCGACGCTACGCACATGGCCAAGGACGTGCACGAAGCGCTGGTCGAAGTGGCCATCGCCCACGGTGGCCTCTCCGACGAGGATGCGCGCGGCTGGCTGGCCGAGCTGCTGCAGAAAGGGTGTTACGCCCGCGACGTCTATTAATGCGTTCTTCCATGAACGCGGGAATCAAGAAGCGGCCATTCATGGCGCACTTTCAATAAAAGCAAGCCACCCTCATGCCCTCCCATCTCGAACACATCAAGACCGCCAGCCGTTTCCTGCGTGGCAGCATCGTCGAAGGCCTGGCCGACCCGGTCACGGGTGCGATCAGCGAGGACGACGACAAGCTCCTGAAATTCCACGGCAGCTACCAGCAGGATGACCGCGACCTGCGCGAGGAGCGCCGCAGACAGAAGCTGGAGCCGGCCTATGCCTTCATGGTGCGTGCGCGCCTGCCGGGCGGCGTGATGACGCCGGCGCAATGGCTGGCTTTCGACAGGATCGCCAGCGACTACGCCTCCAGCGGCCTGCGCATCACCACGCGGCAGACCTTCCAGTGGCACGGCATTGTCAAGTCCAACCTCAAGCCGACCATCGCCGCCATTGATGCCGCGCTGGCCAGCACCATCGCCGCCTGCGGCGACGTCAACCGCAACGTGGTGTGCAACACCAACCCGGTGCAGTCGCAGGCGCATGCCGAAGCCTACGCGTGGGCGGCGCGGCTGTCCGAACATCTCAAGCCGAAGACGCGCGCCTATCACGAGATCTGGCTGGACGGCGAGAAGCTGGTGGGCGAGGCGGCGGAAGCCGAGAACGAGCCGCTGTATGGCGCGACCTACCTGCCGCGCAAGTTCAAGATCGGCGTGGCGATCCCGCCGCTCAACGATGTCGACGTGTTCGCGCAGGACCTCGGCCTGATCGCGGTACTGGAGCGCGGCGAGCTGGTGGGCTTCAACGTGGCCATCGGCGGCGGCATGGGCGCCTCGCATGGCGACCCGACGACATACCCGCGCCTCGCCAGCGTGGTCGGATTCGTGGAGCCCGGCCGCCTGCTGGAACTGTCCGAAGCCATCATTGCCGTGCAGCGGGATTGGGGCAATCGCGAGGAGCGCAAGCACGCCCGTTTCAAGTACACCATCGACACCCGCGGACTGGCTGCGGTGAAGGCGGAAATCGAAAAGCGCGCCGGCTTCGCGCTGGCAGCCGAGCGGCCGTTCCATTTCGACCACAACGGCGATCGCTACGGCTGGATCGAAGGCCATGACGGCCGCTGGCACCTCACCCTGCAGGTGGAATCCGGGCGCCTCGTGGACCATGGGGAGGCGCGCTGGCTCAGCGGCATGCGCGAGATCGCGCGCGTGCATACCGGCGACATCCGGCTCACCTGCAACCAGAACCTCATCATCGCCAACGTGGCCGAGGCGGATCGCGCACGCATCGATGCCATCGTGGCCGAACATGGCATGGGCGGTTACCGCCGCTACAGCGGCATCCGCCAGCATGCCATCGCCTGCGTGGCGTTGCCCACCTGCGGGCTGGCGATGGCCGAGAGCGAGCGCTACCTGCCGCAGCTGCTGCCCAGGCTGGAGTCGCTGCTGGACAGTCACGGCCTGCTCGATGCGCCCATCCTGCTGCGCCTGTCCGGTTGCCCGAACGGCTGCTCGCGCCCGTATCTCGGCGAGATCGCGCTGGTGGGGCGGGCGATCGGCCGCTACGACCTGCGACTGGGCGCGGACTTCAGCGGCCAGCGGCTCAACCAGGTCTATCGCGAGAACGTAGACGAGGCGACCCTGCTCGAAGCGCTGGACGCCCTGTTCGCCCGCTACGCCGCGGAACGGGCGCCCGGCGAACACTTCGGCGACTTCCTGCTGCGCAGCGGCGTGCTGAAGAACAGGAAGATCGCCGCAGAGGTGGTGGCATGAGTGCGCCGCAACTCCCCGCGGATGGCCATGACGCCGAAGCGCTACGCGCGCTCAACGACTGGCTGGGCGGCCAGGATGCCGAAGCGCGCGTGCGCTGGATGCTGAAGCACGTGCCGGGCGGGCATGCGCTCTCTTCCAGTTTCGGTGCGCAGGCAGCGGTGTCGCTGCATCTGTTGAGCAGCCAGGAGCCGGACATCCCGGTAATCCTGATCGACACCGGCTACCTGTTTCCCGAGACCTACCAGTTCGTCGATACGCTCAGCGAGCGGCTGTCGCTCAACCTCAAGGTCTACCGGCCCGCGATCGGTCGTGCCTGGGCCGAGGCGCGTTACGGAAAATTGTGGGAGCAGGGTATCGAAGGGCTGGACCGCTACAACCGCATCCGCAAGGTCGAGCCGATGCAGCGCGCGCTGACGGAGCTGGGTGTGCAGGGCTGGTTCGCCGGCCTGCGCCGCGGCCAGTCGCGCAGCCGCCGCACCATCGATTTCGTGGAATGGCGGCAGGACCGCTGGAAGCTGCACCCGATCGCCGATTGGACGGACCGCGACGTGGGCCGCTATCTGCAAAAGCACAGCTTGCCCTACCACCCGCTATGGGAGCAGGGCTACATCTCCATCGGCGACACGCACACCACACAGCGCTGGGAGCCTGGCATGGATGCCGAGGACACCCGGTTCTTCGGGCTCAAGCGCGAATGCGGGCTGCACGAGATGTCGTGATCGGCGTGGCCGCCAGCCGCTCGCGCCAGTGCGGCACGCGCGGCGGCTTCTCCGGCGCGATGCCCAGCGTGAGCTGGCGGCGCACATCGTTGCGGTCGAGGTGCGGCGCGAACTGCGCGATCCATTCCAGCGTGTAGTCGCGCAGCACGCTGTCCTTGCGCAGCACGATCCAGGTCGTGCACAGGGGCAGCAGCGCATCGGCCTCGATCACGCGCAGGTCGGTGTCTTCGCCCGGCTGCAGCGCCATCTCGGCCAGCACGCCCACGCCCATCCCGGCGCGCACGTAAGTCTTGATGAGGTCGGCGTCGGCGGCGGTCATCGCGATCTGGGGCGCCAGCCCGGAAGCGGCGAAAGCGCGGCGCAGCGAGGACTCGGGCCGTTTCGAGGAGTCGTAGCTCACCAGCGGCAGGGCGGCCAGTTCGTCCAGTGTGGGCGTGCGGCCCGGCTTCGCCAGCGGGTGATCCTGCGGTGCCAGCACCACGCGGCTCCAGCGATAGGCGGGGAAAGCGATGCCGCCGGCCGGAGCGGCGCCCGACGTGCTCACCACGGCCAGGTCGACACGTCCGCTTTCCAGCAGATCCAGCACTTCGGCGTCGCCGCTGGGCTGGAGGTGCACGCTCACCTGCGGGTAGCTGCGGTTCAGCGCGGCAATAGAAGCGGGCAGGGCGAAGCGCGCCTGCGTGTGCGTGGTGGCGATGCGCAGTTCGCCGTGCGCTTCGTTGCGCAGGTTGGCGGCGATGGAGCGGATGTTCAGCGACTCGGCGAGGATGATGCGCGCGCGCTCGATCACCCGCACGCCGGCGTCGGTGATCGAATCCAGGCTCTTGCCCTTGCGGATGAAGAGCAGCAGGCCGAGTTCGTCCTCCAACTGCTTGAGCTGCTTGCTGACGCCGGGCTGGGTGGCGTGCACGCGTTCCGCGGCGGCGGTGATGTTGAGCCGGCAATCGGCGATGGCGACGAGGTAGCGGAGTTGGGTAAGGGTCATGGCTATCCAGTGATCTATGGCGATGGTGTCTGCGGCGAACGGATGTGTTCCGCGCGCATACATCGCATCGTCCGGCCTTGCTGGAGGCAGGTTCTGGATGGTCCGGGTGTGGCAAGTGTTAAGGCCATGTCCATGAGTCTATATGCTTTTTTGTTCGGACGTCTATACGTATAGACGTTCAAATATAGGATTCACGATTTCCTGATCTCGCTGAACGCGTCGGCGTTGGCGTGGATGATGGCGCACATGGGTGCGGTTTCCTGCGGCTTCGGGGCGATTCATGCCACATCGGCATATGTGCCGGCGCGAAAGTCATTTCCGCCGGTGGCGGGTGGTCCCTAGCGTGGCCCATTCCATATCTGAATCATCGAAGCCTGCGCCATGAAGCTGTATCCGCTGTTCGCCGACCTTTCACGCCGCGCCGTACTGGTGGTGGGCGGCGGCGCCGTGGCGGAGCGCAAGGCCGCCGCCCTGCTGGCGGCGGGAGCGCAGGTGACCGTGGGTTCGCCCGAGCTGACGCCGCAACTGCAACGCTGGGCGCGGCAGGGGCGCATCGCGCACCGGTCCGGCGGATTCGCGCCGGGCTGGCTCGATTACGCGTGGCTGGTGGTGGCCGCCACCGACGACCGTACGTTGAACGCGCAGGTCGCGGAACTGGCCGGCTTGCGGCGCGTGTTCGTGAACGTGGTGGACGACGCGGAGCTGTCCAGCTTCCATGTACCGGCCGTGATCGACCGCTCCCCGCTGGTGGTGGCGATTTCCAGCGGCGGCGCGGCGCCGATGCTGGCGCGGCTGGTGCGCGAGCGCCTGGAAACCCTGCTCGACCATTCGCTGGGGCCGCTGGCCCAGCTGGCGTCGCGGTTGCGCCTGCGCATCCGCCGCCGGCATCCCGACCCCGCCGCACGCCGCCGCTTTTATACGGAACTCTTCACCGGGCCGGTGGCTGCGCTACTCCGCAAGGGGCAGCCGGAGCAGGCCGCCGCCGCCGCCGAGCAGGCGCTGCGCGCCGCGCCCGCCGGGCAGGCCGGTTCGGTCGTGCTGGTGGGAGCCGGTCCCGGCGATGCCGGCCTGCTGACCCTGCGCGGACTGCGCGCATTGAACGAGGCCGACGTGATCCTGCACGACCGCCTGGTGAGCGCGGAGGTGCTGGAGCTCGCCCGCCGCGACGCCGAGCGCATCGAGGTGGGCAAGCAGGCGGGAAACCATCACGCCACGCAGGACGAGATCCATACGCTGCTGCTCGAGCATGCGCAGGCCGGACGGCGCGTGGTGCGGCTGAAGGGAGGCGATCCCTTCGTGTTCGGCCGCGGCGGCGAAGAGCTGGAGTTCCTGCGCGACCACGGCATTCCTTATGAAGTGGTGCCCGGCGTCACCGCCGCCTTGGCCTGCGCGGCGCATGCCGGCGTGCCGCTCACGCACCGCGACCACGCGCAGTCGGTGCGCTTCGTCACCGCCCATTGCCGCGAATCGCTGGACACGCTGGACTGGGCCGCGCTGGCGCAGGAGCGCCAGACCCTGGCGGTATACATGGGCGTGGCCGGCCTCGACCGCCTGCAGGAGCAGCTTCTGGCGCACGGACGCGCAGCTTCCACGCCGTTCGCCCTGATCGAAAACGGTTCGCGCGCCCATCAGCGCGTGGTCACCGGCTCGCTGGCCGACCTGCCCGGACGCGCCGTGGCGCATGCGGTACGTTCGCCCGCGCTGCTGATACTGGGCGAAGTGGCCGCGTTGGCGGAGCGGCTGGCCTGGTTCGGCGCCCCGCCACTGGGCGATGCCGTCGTTTCGCCGCCACGCCTGCGGCCGCCGCGAACGGCGCAGATCGCCGGCGAGCCCTTGCGCCGCCGCGCTTGACGAAAACCTTGCAGACCCGCGCGCATGATCGCGTGCAGCCATCATCCGGAGCCATCCATGATCTACGACAGCATCCTCGACACCATCGGCAACACGCCCATCGTCCGCCTGCATCGCCTCGCCCCGAAGCATGTCGAGCTGTACGTGAAGGTGGAGGCGTTCAATCCCGCAGGCTCGGTGAAGGATCGCCTTGCGCTGGCGATCATCCTGGACGCCGAGCGGCGCGGCGTGCTCAAGCCCGGCCAGACCGTGGTGGAGTCCACCTCGGGCAATACGGGCGTGGCGCTGGCGGCGGTGTGCGCGGCGCGCGGCTACTCCTTCGTGGCGGTGATGCCGGAATCCTTCTCCATCGAACGGCGCAAGCTGATCCGTGCCTACGGCGGCAAGGTGCTGCTCACGCCCGCCGCCCTGCGCGGCAGCGGTGCGGCGGCGAAGGCGCAGGAGCTGGCCGACAAGCACGGCTGGTTCCTGGCCAACCAGTTCGAGAACCCGGCCAACCCGGCCTACCACCGCCAGACCACCGCACCGGAAATCCTGCGCGATTTCGCCGGCCGCCGCCTCGATTATTTCGTCAGCGGCTGGGGCACCGGCGGCACGCTCACCGGCGTGGGCGAGGTGCTCAAGGTGGCGCGGCCGCAAGTGAAGGTGATCGGCACCGAGCCGGCAGGCGCCTCGCTGCTCGGCGGCAAGGAGTGGCAGCCGCACAAGATCCAGGGCTGGACTCCCGACTTCGTGCCCGCCGTGCTAAACCCCAAGGTGGTCGACCAGCTGGTGACGGTGGAGGACACCGTGGCCCGCGACACCTCGCGCGCACTGGCGCAGAAGGAAGGCATCTTCACCGGCATCTCCTCCGGCGCCACCCTGGCCGCCGCGCTGCAGGTCGCCGAAGCCGCGCCTGCGGGCTCGGTGCTGCTGGCCATGCTGCCGGACACCGGCGAGCGCTACCTCTCCACCTTCCTGTTCGAGGGCGTCAACGAAGGGTCGGACGAGGTGGAGTAAGGGTCGTCGGTCCGGGTGAGCGATCAAGACAACAATGCCGCCCCGAGGCGGCATTGTTTTTTGGAGCGTGCGGCTGTTGCCGGAACCAATAATGGCGCCTCACAGCGGCGCGCAGTGCCATTCCAGCCACGCGAGGTCGGCGCCTTCCAGCAGCGGCGCGAGCGCGGCGCGCACGGTGGCGTGGTAATCGTCCAGCCAGGCGCGTTCGTCGGGACTGAGGAAACCGGGCTCCAGCGCACGGCGGTCAAACGGACACAGGGTGAGCGTCTCGAAGGCGTAGTAGTCGCCGAACTCGGTGCGCTCGGCTTCGGTCACCACCGCGAGGTTTTCGTGGCGGATGCCGTGGCGGCCGGGTTTGTACAGGCCCGGTTCGATGGACGAGATCATGCCGGGCTCCAGCGCCACCAGCGCGCCGCCGGAAACCGGCGGGCGGATCGACTGCGGGCCTTCGTGCACGTTGAGGAAGTAGCCCACGCCGTGGCCGGTGCCGTGGCCGTAGTCGCAGCCGGCCGCCCACAGCGGTGCGCGCGCCAGCGCGTCGAGCTGCGGGCCGCTGGCGCCTTTCGGGAAGCGCGCGCGGGAGAGCGCGATCATGCCCTTCATCACCAGCGTCGCGTCGCGGCGCTGTTCGGCGGTGGTTTCGCCCAGCGCCAGCACGCGGGTGATGTCGGTGGTGCCGCCGAGGTACTGGCCGCCGGAGTCGACCAACAGCAGGCCTTTCGCCTGCAGCGCGCTGTGCGATTCCTGCGTGGCGCGGTAGTGCGGCAGCGCGCCGTTGGCCTGGTAGCCGGCGATGGTGGCGAAGCTTTCGCCGATGAACTCCGGCTGCGCGGCGCGCGCGGCGTGCACCAGGCGGTGCACGTCCAGCTCGGTGAGCGGCTTGCCTTGCGCGAGCTGGTGTTCGATCTCGCGGAAGGCGCCGGCCAGTGCCGCGCCGTCGCGGCGCATCACTTCGCGCACGTGATCCAGTTCGGCGGCCGTCTTCAGCGCCTTGAACGCGGTGCTGGGGTTGGCGGCTTCGATTCGGCGCGCGGCGGCGGGGATCGCGTTGCTGATGGCGCAGACCACGCGGCCGGCATCGAACAGCAGGGTATCGGCCTTGCCCAGTTCGCCGAGCGCGCCGGTGATGCCGTCGTAGGTCGCGATGGCGATGCCGTCGGCGGCGAGCTGCGCCACCAGCGCGTCGTCGAACTTGCCGCGCTCGGCGAACAGCGTGGCCTTGCCCTCGGCCGCCACCAGCAGGTGGGCGAGAAACACCGGGTTGCACTCCACGTCGCTGCCGCGCAGGTTGGTGAGCCAGGCGATGTCGTCGAGGCTGGAGAGCAGGTGGTGGGTGGCGCCGTGCTTGCGCATGGCGTTGCGCACACGCGTGAGCTTGTCCGCGCGGGCGGTGCAGGCCCAGGCGATGGGGTGCTCGACGATGCGGGCATGCGGCAGGCCAGGGCGATCGCTCCAGACCGCGCCGGGCAGGTCGAGGTCGGTGCGCACGCGCACGCCGTGCCCGGCCAGCTTGCCTTCCATCGAGCGCAGGCCGGCCAGCGAGAGGCTGTCGCCGGCCACGGCCAGCACGTCGTCGTGCTTCAAGTGTGCGGTCAGCCACTCGATGTGCTCGGGCGTGTGCGGCACGTGCAGTTTCATCAGCGCGATGCCGCTGCCGGCGAGCTGCTGCTCGGCCTGCGAGAAATAGCGCGAGTCGGTCCACAGGCCGGCGTGCCCGTGCGTGACGATCAGGGTGCCGGCCGAACCGGTGAAGCCGGACAGCCACGCCCGCGCCTGCCAGCGCTCGGGCAGGTATTCGGACAGGTGAGGGTCGGCGCTGGGAACGATCACGGCGGCGACGCCGTGCTGCTGCATGGCCGCGCGCAGTGCGGCGATCCGGTCGGGGATGTGGGTGTTCATGCGCCGCACTTTAGCAGGCGCCTCGCCGTAGGCCGCCGGCCTGGCGCGGCCGGGATCGGCGGCAATAGCAATTTCGGATGAATCCGATCGCCCGGACATCTCGCGGCGGCGGCCGTCTGCCGCTAGAATGCGTATTTCCAGCACGGCTGCATCCCATGACCCCCCTGATTTTCGTCACCGGCGGTGTGGTGTCCTCGCTTGGCAAGGGCATCGCCGCGGCGTCGCTGGCCTCCATCCTGGAAGCGCGTGGCCTTTCGGTCACCATGATGAAGCTCGATCCCTACATCAATGTGGATCCGGGCACCATGAGCCCGTTCCAGCATGGCGAGGTCTACGTCACCGACGACGGCGCCGAGACCGACCTCGACCTCGGCCACTACGAGCGCTTCGTCCACACCCGCCTCACCGGCAAGAACTCCATCACCACCGGCAAGATCTACGAGAGCGTGATCCGCAAGGAGCGCCGCGGCGACTACCTGGGCGCCACCGTGCAGGTGATCCCGCACATCACCGACGAGATCAAGCACTGCATCCACGAGGCCACCCGCGGCTTCGACGTGGCGCTGGTGGAGATCGGCGGCACGGTGGGCGACATCGAGTCGCTGCCTTTCCTCGAAGCCATCCGCCAGCTGCGCATCGAGCACGGCCCGGAGAAGTGCCTGTTCATGCACCTCACCCTGGTGCCGTTCATCAAGGCCGCCGGCGAGATCAAGACCAAGCCCACCCAGCATTCGGTGAAGGAACTGCGCTCCATCGGCATCCAGCCGGACGTCCTGCTGTGCCGCAGCGAGCAGCCGCTGCCCGAGGGCGAGCGCCGCAAGATTGCCCTGTTCACCAACGTGCCCGAGAACGCCGTGATCAGCGCGGTGGACGTGGACGTGATCTACAAGACGCCGTTGTGGCTGCACCAGCAGGGTCTGGACGAGATCGTGGTGAAGCGGCTGGGCCTCGACGCGAAGCCGGCCGATCTTTCCGGCTGGCAGCGCACGGTGGATGCCGTGGTGCACCCGAAGGACGAGGTCAACGTGGCCATCGTCGGCAAGTACGTGGAGCACAAGGACGCCTACAAGTCGCTGGGCGAAGCACTGCGCCACGGCGGCATCAAGCAGCAGACGCGCGTGAACCTGCAGTGGATCGACTCCGAGCAGGTCGAAGCCGAAGGCGCCGCCAAGGTGCTTGGCGGCATGGATGCGATCCTGGTGCCGGGCGGTTTCGGCAAGCGCGGCTTCGAGGGCAAGATCATGGCCGCGAAGTACGCGCGCGAGCATGGCGTGCCGTACTTCGGCATTTGCTACGGCATGCACGCGGCGGTGGTGGATTTCGCCCGCCACGTGGCCGGCCTGGCCGACGCCGACTCCAGCGAGAACGACCGCAACACGCCGAACCCGGTGATCGCGCTGATCACCGAGTGGACCACGGCCGCCGGCGAAGTCGAGCAGCGCACCGAGCGCTCGGACCTCGGCGGCACCATGCGCCTAGGCGCGCAGGAATGCCGCCTCAAGGCCGGCACGCTGGCGCGCGAGATGTACGGCCAGGAAGTGGTGCGCGAGCGCCATCGCCACCGTTACGAATTCAACAACCGCTACCGCCAGAGCTTCGAGGACCAGGGCCTGGTGATCTCCGGCAAGTCGATGGACGACCTGCTGGTGGAGATCGTCGAGCTGCCGCGGCAGAAGCATCCGTGGTTCCTCGGCTGCCAGGCGCACCCGGAATTCACCTCCACGCCGCGCGACGGCCATCCGCTGTTCATCGGCTTCGTGCACGCCGCGCGCGAGTACAAGGCTGTGCGCGACGGGCAGAAGCTGGCGCAGGGAGCCGTGGCATGAAGCTGTGCGGGTTCGAAGTCGGCCTCGACCAGCCGCTGTTCCTGATCGCCGGCCCCTGTGTGGTCGAATCCGAGCAGTTGCAGCTGGATACCGCCGGCAGACTCAAGGAGATCACCGGCAAGCTCGGCATCCATTTCATCTTCAAGTCCAGCTTCGACAAGGCCAACCGTTCTTCCGGCACCAGCTTTCGCGGCTTGGGCATGGAAGAAGGGCTGCGCATCCTCGGCGAGGTGAAGCGCCAGATCGGCGTGCCGGTGCTCACCGACGTGCACGAGTACACCCCGTTCGCCGAAGTGGCCTCGGTGGTGGACGTGCTGCAGACGCCGGCCTTCCTGTGCCGGCAGACCGATTTCATCCAGGCCGTGGCCCGCGCCGGCAAGCCGGTGAACATCAAGAAGGGTCAGTTCCTCGCGCCGTGGGACATGAAGAACGTGGTCGCCAAGGCCAAGGACGTGGGCAACGACGCCATCATGGTGTGCGAGCGCGGCGCCAGCTTCGGCTACAACAACCTCGTTTCCGACATGCGCAGCCTGAGCGCAATGCGCGACACGGGCTGCCCGGTGGTGTTCGACGCCACGCATTCGGTGCAGCTGCCGGGCGGGCAGGGCACGAGTTCCGGCGGCCAACGCGAGTTCGTGCCGGTGCTGGCGCGCGCCGCCGTGGCGGCTGGCGTGGCCGGTCTGTTCGCCGAGACCCATCCCGATCCTTCCAAGGCGCTCAGCGACGGCCCCAACGCGTGGCCGCTGGGCAAGATGGAAGCCTTGCTGGAAACCCTGCTGGAACTGGACACCGTAACCAAGCGCCACGGTTTCCTCGAAAACACTTTGTAAGCCCCGGATCGTCCCCTCTCCAAAACTTTTGAAGGATTGCAGCCGCATGAGTACCGACATCACCCGCATCCACGCCCGTGAAATCCTCGACTCGCGCGGCAATCCCACGCTGGAGGCCGAGGTCACCCTGGCGGGCGGCGGGTTCGGTCGCGCCGCGGTACCCAGTGGCGCCAGCACCGGCACGCGCGAAGCGGTGGAGCTGCGCGACGGCGACAAGTCGCGCTACCTCGGCAAGGGCGTGAAGAACGCGGTGGCCAACGTCAACAACTCCATCGCCAGCGAGCTGAAGGGTTTCGACGCGGCCAACCAGGGCGGCCTGGATGCCAAGCTGATCAACCTCGACGGTACGCCGAACAAGGGCAAGCTGGGCGCCAACGCGCTGCTCGGCGTGTCGATGGCCGCCGCGCACGCGGTGGCGGCGCAACGCAAGCAGGCGCTGTGGCAGTACCTCGCGGAGATCAACGGCACCACCGGCAAGCCCGGCGCGTTGCCGGTGCCGATGATGAACATCATCAACGGCGGCGCGCATGCCGACAACAATGTCGACGTGCAGGAATTCATGGTGCTGCCGGTGGGCGTGCCCAGCTTCGCCGAGGCGCTGCGCGCCGGCGCGGAGATCTTCCATGCGCTGAAGAGCGTGCTGAAGGGCAAGGGCCTCAACACCGCCGTGGGCGACGAAGGCGGCTTCGCGCCGAACCTGCGCTCCAACATCGAAGCGCTGGACACCATCCTGGAGGCCGTCAACAAGACCGGCTACAAGGTGGGCAGCGAGATCCTGCTGGGCCTGGATGTCGCCAGTTCCGAATTCTTCAAGGACGGCAAGTACGACCTGGAAGGCGAGGGCAAGGTCTATACCCAGCATGAGTGGGTGGACGTGCTGGCGAGCTGGGCCAAGCAGTATCCCATCGTCACCATCGAGGACGGCATGGCCGAAGGCGACTGGGACGGCTGGAAGCTGCTCACCGACAAGATCGGCAAGAGCGTGCAGCTGGTGGGCGACGACCTGTTCGTGACCAACCCGGCCATCTTCAAGGAAGGCATCGACAAGCAGATCGCCAACGCGATCCTGATCAAGGTCAACCAGATCGGCACGCTGTCCGAGACGCTGGAAGCCATCGCCATGGCCGACGCGGCGAAGTACGCGGCGATCGTGTCGCACCGCTCGGGCGAGACGGAAGACACCACCATCGCCGACATCTCGGTGGCCACCACCGCCACCCAGATCAAGACTGGTTCGCTGTGCCGCACCGATCGCGTGGCCAAGTACAACCAGCTGCTGCGCATCGAGGAGGCGCTGGGCGCTTCGGCACGCTACGCCGGCCGCCACGCCTTCCCGAATCTCGCCCACCTGCCGGGCTGACGGGAGCGGCTCCGCCCATGCTGCGCTGGGTCGCGCTCGTCCTGTTGCTGCTGCTGATCGGACTGCAGTTGAAACTGTGGTCCGCGCATGGCGGCATGCACGAGGTGGACGCCTTGCGCGTGTCCATCAAGAAGCAGACCGACGAGAACACCCGGCTGCAGCAGCGCAACCAGGCCCTGGCCGCCGACGTGGACGACCTCAAGCACGGCGACCAGGCCGTCGAGGCGCGCGCACGCACGGAACTGGGTCTGATCAAGGCCGGCGAAGTGTTCTACCAGGTGGACAACCAGCCCGCGGGCGCCAGCAGCACCTTGCCCTTGCCGCCGCCGGCCCGGCCCGGCGGCGGCAAGCCATGAGCCCGGCGCCGTTGTGGTGCGTGCTGCCCGCCGCCGGGCGCGGCGCGCGGATGGGCGCGGATCGTCCCAAGCAGTACCTGTCGCTGGGCGGCAAGCCGCTGATCGCGCATACGCTGGAACGGCTGGCCGCGCATCCCTGCATCGCGGGCCTGATGGTCGTGCTCGGCGCACAGGACGCATTCTGGCCCGGCATCGATACCTTGCACGGCAAGCCGGTGCGTACTGCACTGGGCGGCGCCGAGCGCAGCGATTCGGTACGGGCCGGTCTTGAAGCGCTGCCGCCCGAAGTGGGCGAGGCCGACTTCGTGCTGGTGCATGACGCCGCACGCCCCTGCGTGCGTGCCGCGGACATTGCGCGCTTGATCGAGCGCGCTGCGCAAGTCGACGGTGGTCTGCTCGGCGCGCCATTGCGCGACACGCTCAAGCGCGCCAGCGAGGGCGACCTCAGCCTTGCCACCGAGCCGCGCGATCAGCGCTGGCGTGCGTTCACGCCGCAGATGTTCCGTCGCGGCGAACTCGTCGCCGCGTTGCGCGCCGTATCGCGCGACAGCCGCGCGGTCAGCGACGAGGCCATGGCGATGGAGCTGGCCGGCTTCCGGCCGCTGCTGGTCGAAGGCGCCGAGGACAACATCAAGGTCACCACGGCGGCGGATCTCGCGCTCGCCGAATTCCTGCTGACGAGGACGGCATGAACATGCGCATCGGCAACGGTTTCGACGTGCACGCCTTCGGCGAAGGCAACCACGTCACCCTGGGCGGCGTGCACATCGCCCATGTGCGCGGTCTCGTCGCGCACTCCGACGGCGACGTGGTGATCCACGCGCTGTGCGACGCCATCTTCGGCGCACTCGCGATGGGCGACATCGGCAAGCATTT
This sequence comes from Rhodanobacter sp. DHG33, assembly GCF_014843005.1. GTDB lineage: Bacteria > Pseudomonadota > Gammaproteobacteria > Xanthomonadales > Rhodanobacteraceae > Rhodanobacter_A. The sequence goes on from NZ_JACYXM010000002.1 coordinate 435,390, forward strand.
CCCGCCTTCCGACGAGCGCTGGCGCAATGCCGACAGCCGCCAGTTCCTTCGCCATGCCGCATCGCTGATGGCGCTGCACGACTATGCGCTGGGCAACGCCGACATCACCGTGATCTGCGAGTCGCCCAAGATCGGCCCGCACGCGCAAGCCATGCGCGAGAATCTCGCCGCCGACCTCGGCTGCCAGCTCGATCAGATCAGCGTCAAGGCCACCACCACCGAGAAACTCGGCTTCACCGGCCGCGAGGAAGGCATCGCTGCACAAGCTTGCGTGCTGCTCGAAAGGCGCTGAAGCGCAGGCATTTCAAAACTCAGTTCCCAGATACGGCGAGGTGTGGCCGCGGTGCAGGACGTGTCGACGAATGTAGTTCCAACTTCCTCGACATAACTTGCTTGTAGTTCCGGCGGATTGAATAAGGCCATTTCTCTGGGTTACTTCTCTTTGGGCCAGCAAAGAGAAGTAACTCGGGCGCCGGCAGGCGACCGAAACCGCCTTGTTCCTTGCGGCAAACATCATCAAGAAAGCCCGCAGGCGAACAAGGTGCGCAAACGTAAGGTTGCCGCGAGCACCTGCCTCTCACCCCAGCCTTCTCCAAAAGGAGAGAGGGCGCGAACATCCGGATACTTGTCACCCCATGACAACCCAAGAACTCCCCTTCGCCCACGGCCAAACCCCTCCGCTGACAGGCCGCCTGCGCAGCACCCCGGAAGATTTCGTGGTCGAGGAAATCCTCGGCTACGACGCCGACGGCAGCGGCGAACACGCCCTGCTGTGGGTGGAGAAGCGTGGCGCCAACACCGACTGGCTGGCGAAGGAGCTGGCGAAATTCGCGGGCGTGCCGCCGCTGGCCGTGGGCTACGCCGGCCTGAAGGATCGCCACGCGGTCACCCGCCAGGCCTTCACCGTGCAGCTCGCCGGCAAACCCGATCCCGACTGGTCGGCCTTCCCGCACGAGAACGTGAAAGTGCTGGCCGCCACGCGCCACAGCCGAAAGCTGAAGCGCGGCGCCTTGCGCGGCAACCGTTTCGTGCTGGTGCTGCGCGAGGTGCAGGGCGAGCGCGAGCGCGCCGAGGAGGTACTGGCCGCCATCGCCGCACGCGGCGTGCCCAATTATTTCGGCGAGCAGCGCTTCGGCCGCGAAGGCGGCAATCTGGATCAGGCGCGCGCGATGTTCGCGGGGCGTCGGGTGGATCGCGACAAGCGCGGTTTCCTGCTTTCCGCCGCCCGCTCGCAGATCTTCAACAGCGTGCTCGCGACGCGTGTAGAGCGCGGTGCGTGGGATGCGCCGCTGGAGGGTGAAATCTGGTCGCTGGCCGGCTCGCGATCGTGGTTCGGGCCGGAGCCGTACAGCGACGTGCTGGCCGAGCGCCTGGCACGCGGCGATATCCATCCCTCGGGTCCGTTGTGGGGGCTGGGCGAACCACCTGCCACGGGCGAAGCCGGTGCGCTCGAACGCGAAGCTGCCGCTGCGCACGAGGATCTGGCGCAAGGCATCGCTGCCGCGCGCATGGATCAGGAGCGCCGCCCGCTGCGCCTGCTGCCGAAGGACCTGCGTTGGCGCTGGTTGGCCGATGATGCGCTGGAGCTGTCGTTCGAGCTGCCCGCCGGCGCCTACGCTACGGTCGTGGCGCGCGAGGTGGCTGCTGCGTCACTTGCGGTGTAAGCACCGGCGATCACCGCGGGCGTTCGGTGCGGACGCTCTGCCCGAGCGCCCCCCAGAGAGCGGCGACCATCATGCCTGCCGCCAGCAGGAAGGTCATCCGCATCCCCGCAGCGATGGCAGAAGCGTTTGCATGGGCGAACGCTTCGGTTCCGACGCCGAAGGCGAAGACGGCGCCCATCGCGGATGCGCCGGTGATCAAACCGATGTTGCGCGACAGTCCGAGCAAGCCGGAGACGGTGCCGCGTCGATCGACGGGGACGTTTGCCAGCGCGGCCGTATTGTTGGCTGCCTGGAAGAGCTGATAGCCCGGCGTCAGGACGATGACGGCAAGTACGTAGCCGATGACGCCGATCATGTTCGGGACGATCGCCAACAGGAAAGTCCCCGCCACCATGAAGGCAAGCCCGAGAGCGAGCACGGCGGCGCTTCCACGGGCATCGACGAGCCGCCCTGAGGGAACGCCGCTGACGATGGAGATCACGGGACCGATCGCCATGACGAACCCGACCTGCGTTGCCTTCAGGCCGAGACTGAGGCTGAGGTAGAAGGGGCCGACCACCAGCGTCGTCATCATCACCGCGGCGACCAGAAGATTGACGAAGAGATTGGGCGCGAGACTCCAGTTCAACACCGACCACAGGCTCGTCGAAGACGGCCTTATTCGACTTAAGGCATCCGGCAACGTCACGTAGGCAAGAATCAAGGCGACGGCTGCCAGCGGGAACTGAATCCAGAAGATGCCGCGCCATCCCGTCACCGGGATCAGCAGTCCTCCCAGCGACGGGCCGAGCGCCGTTCCCAGTGCCGATACGGTCCCGAGCAAGCCCATGGCTCGTCCCACGCGCGCTTCGATGGCGGTCTCGCGCATGAAGGCCATGGAGAGTGTCATCAGGAAGGCCGCGCCGATGCCCTGGAGCGCCCTGAAGCCGATCAGGAGCCAAAGGTTCGCCGCTGCGCCGCACAGCAGCGAAGCAGCCGTGAATAATCCCAAGCCCGTCATGAGCATGGGTTTCAATCCATGCCTGTCTCCAAGCTGGCCGGCGACGATGACCGAGACCGTCAGGGCCGCGAGATAGGCGACGACGACCGCCTGCACCTGCGCGAACGGTGCGGAAAACGCTTCGGCCAGCGTCGGCAGCGCGATATTGGCGATGCTGGTTCCTAGCGATGCGAGCAGCATCGATAGCGCCAGCGTGATCGTGATGGCCGACTGTCTCTTCTCCGATGTGTGTGCTTTTGCCTGTTCCATCGTGCTGCTCTCTTGCCGTAATTGCGGTTCGGGAGCAGGCTACGACTTCAAGTCAACTTGAGGTCAAGCATGAAATACCTGGATATAGGGGAGGTCTCGGCAAAGAGCGGAATCAAGCCTTCGGCGTTGCGCCATTACGAAGCAGTCGGGCTGATTGCAGCGGTTTCGCGGCATGGACTGCGCAGGCAATTCCTGCCCGAGGTGCTTTTGCAGCTCAAGCTGGTTTCCATGGGCAAGTCGGCCGGATTTTCGCTCGATGAGATCGCCGGCATGTTCGGCAGGAACGGCTTGCCGGATCTGCCGCGTGCCGCGCTCCACCAGAAGGCCGACGAGATCGACCGGCAAATCCGCGAGCTGACGGCACTGCGCAACACGCTCCGGCATGTTGCCGATTGCCCTGCGCCCTCGCATATGGAGTGCCCGACGTTTCGGAGGCTGGTGGACGTGGCAGGCAAGCGCAGCGGAAAGCACGCGAACTCGAAACGAAGGTTGCCCTGAGACAACGGGTGCATCCCATTGCGGATGCCGCCGGCAGAAAGCGAGCCCCAAAACAATGGATCAAGCATCGATAGCCATCGGTACGGGCAACGGTTCTGCAAAGAAACAAGAGCGCGGTGCTTGGTGGATCCGTAGCGTCTCTCTCAACCCTTGAGCAATACGACTACCGCGCCCGTACCGCCTTGGGCAGGCCGTGCGGAAGCGAAAGCCACCACATCGTCGCGGCGCCGCAACAGCCGGTCGGCGAGCGTCTTCAATACCGGACCATGGGCTTTCGAGCGCAGACCTTTGCCGTGGATGATGCGTACGCAGCGCAAGCCGTGATGCTTTGCCTCGGCCAGGAAGTCGGCGATGCTGGCTTGCGCGGCGGCGGCGTTCATCTGGTGCAGATCGATCTCGTCCTGCACGCTGTATTGGCCGCGTTTCAGCTGGCGCAGCAGCTTCGGCGGATAACCGTCGCGCAGGTAACTCAGTTCCTCGCCCACTTCCAGCATGGCCGGGTCGAAAGCCATATCCAGCAATTCGCCAGGCACGGCGGCTTCGTCGGCTTCGAACATGCGCGGTTGCGGCGCGGGTTTGGGCGCCGATGGCGGCGCGGCCTGCGCATCGAAATGGCGCACCTCGCCGATGGCCTCGCGGAACAAGCGGGCGTCGTCTTCGCTGATCGGGGCAGGCGGGCGGCGTTTCATGACCCGATGCTAGCAAGCGACGGTTCGCGCGCAATGCGCCGTCGATCCGTGAAACCGCGGATTCGCTCCGGTAAACTCGGGTGGTTGCAGGGTGTGTACGTCGATTGACGTGCGCTGTGGTCGATACAACACGGATCAGCATGCGAGTTCTTGTCAGCAACGACGATGGCGTGGATGCGCGGGGCATCCATGTGCTTGCCGCGCGTTTGCGCGAAGTGGGCGAGGTGACGGTGGTGGCGCCCGACCGCGACCGTTCCGGCGCCAGCAATTCGCTGACCCTGGATGCGCCGCTGCGCGTACTGCGGATGGAGGACGGTCGCTATCGCGTGGCGGGCACGCCTACGGACTGCGTGCATCTGGCATTGTCCGGCCTGCTCGAGCACGAGCCGGACATCGTGGTGTCGGGCATCAACAACTCGGCCAATCTCGGCGACGACGTGATCTATTCCGGCACGGTCTCGGCGGCGATGGAAGGGCGTTTCCTCGGCCTGCCGGCCATCGCGGTGTCGCTGGCCAGCGACGACCATCGCGGCGAGCACTACGACTCGGCGGCCACCGCGGTATTGCTGCTGATGCGCCGCCTGCTGGTCGACCCGCTGCCGGCCGACACCATCCTCAACGTCAACGTGCCGGATCGGCCGTGGTCGGAAATCCACGGGTTCGAGGTCGCGCGGCTGGGGCGCCGTCATCGCGCCGCGCCGTGCATCGCACAGACCGATCCGCGCGGCCGTCCGATCTGGTGGATCGGTCCGGCAGGCGAAGCCGACGATGCAGGCCCCGGCACGGACTTCGATGCGGTGCGCCGCGGCTATGTCTCCGTCACGCCCATCCATGTCGATCTCACCCGCTATCAGGCGCTGGAAAAGGTGAGCAGCTGGGTGCAGTCGCTGGGCAACGACAAGACCGCTCCCGGCCACAAGGCGGCCTGAGCGATGAACATGCACACGCTGCCCCCATCGGCACTGAAAGGCGAAGGCATGACCTCGCAGCGCGCGCGCGACCGACTCGCCGTGCAGCTCAAGGAAAGCGGCGTCCGCGATGCGCGGGTAATCGACGTGATCCGCAACGTGCCGCGTCACCATTTCATCGACCAGGCGCTGCATTCGCGCGCCTACGAAAACACCGCGCTGCCCATCGGCCACGGCCAGACCATCTCCCAACCCTGGGTGGTGGCGCGGATGACCGAGGCGCTGCTCGAGCATTTCGACGAGCGCAAGGAAAAGCCTGGCCGCGTGCTGGAAATCGGCACCGGCTCCGGTTACCAGGCGGTGGTGTTGGCTGCGCTGGTGGAGCAGGTCTACACGGTGGAGCGCATCGAGGAACTGCTGCGCCAGGCGCGCCGTCGTTTCCGCCAGCTAGGCCTCACCAACATCCGTTCGCGGCACGACGACGGCAAGCTGGGCTGGGCCGACGAGGCGCCGTTCGATGCGGTGATCCTCACCGCTGCGGGCGACAGCATCCCCAGCCGCATCCTCGAGCAGCTCAGTCCGACTGGCGTGCTGGTGGCCCCGGTGGGGTCGCCCAGCAGCCAGGTGCTGATCCGCCTGCGCGGCGACGGGCAGGGCGATTTCGTCCAGGAAGAACTCGGCGCGGTCAGCTTCGTGCCCTTGCTTGGAGGCATCGGCTGATGCGTTTGTTCGGCAAGCTCTACGCCCGCGCGTTGACGTGGGCGCGCCATCCCCACGCCGTTCGCTACCTGTGCGCGCTCAGCTTCGTCGAGGCCTTCATCTTCCCGGTCATGCCGGAGGTGATGCTGGCGCCGATGATGCTCGGCAAGCGGCACAAGGCGTTCTTCTACGCGAACATCAGCCTGGCGTTTTCGCTGCTTGGCGCACTGGTCGGCTACCTGCTGGGGCATTGGGCGTTCGAGGCGTTGAAGCCGCTGCTCGGCACCCTGCATCTCCTGGCGCCGATCGAGCAGGGCGTGCAGAGCCTGCGCACGCAGATGGCGCAACATCGCTGGGGCCTGTTTGGCGTGCTGATCCTCGCGGCGCTGCAACCGGTGGTGCCGATGAAATTCGTGACCTGGGCCTCGGGCATCGTGGGCGTGCCGGTGCTGCCTTTCCTTGGCTGCGTGGCGCTGGGCCGCGGCAAGCGCGTGTGGCTGCTGGCGCTGTTGATCAGATTGTTCGGCGAACGCGCCGAGCACGTCCTGCACAAGTACATCGAGTGGATAGGCTGGGCCGTGCTGGTGGCGCTGGCCGCGTTGCTGGCGTGGTGGATCTGGCGGCGTTGAGCGCATGAAAATACAGGGAGGCCTCGCTATGCTGGCGCGCATGAACCGATACCTTTCCCTTCTGCTGCCCGCCACCGCATGGCTGGCGCTGTCCGCATGCAGCACCGTGGTGGTGGAACCGGCATCGGGACAACAAAACCACGATGCGCGGATCGTGCCTGCAGCGGTCCCGGCGCATACCCCGATTCCCGGCGGCAGCTACGTGGTGGCGAAGGGCGACACGCTGTATTCGATCGCCTTCCGCAACAGCGTGGATTACCGCGACCTTGCGAAGTGGAACGGCATCGACACGTCATACACGATCTGGCCGGGACAGAAGCTGCGCCTGTCGCCGCCGAACGGCAGTGCTCCGGCTCCGGAAGTGGCGACGACGGCCAGGGCGAATCCGCCTCACGTTGCCACCGCGCCAGCCGCACCGTCCGCGCCTGTGTTCGAGAACGTGCAGGCCCAGACATCGGCCCAGCCTCAGCCTGCGCCGCCGCAACCCGGCAATCATGCTGCGCCGATAGCGGCAGCCGCGGCTGGAGCGGCGAGCGTGGCTGCGGTACCGCCGCCGAAGGCCGCCCCAGCGGCCGTCGCGCCGAGCGTGGCATCGACTCCTGTGGCACCGGCGGCTGCGGGCACCGTGGTGCCGGTGGCGGGAGAGCCCAAGCCCGTCGCGCCACCGCCGCCGGCGCCCACGCCGGTGATCGCGAGCGGCCGTTCGAACTCGGCGGGTGGCGTGACGTGGCGCTGGCCGGCCGACGGCCAGATCATCAAGCGCTTCACCCCCGGCGATGCGGTGCCTGGCGTCGAGATCGCCGGCAATGCCGGCGACCCGGTGCGCGCGGCGGCCGACGGCGTGGTGGTGTACAGCGGCAATGGCCTGGTCGGCTACGGCGAGCTGGTCATCATCAAGCACAACGACAGTTTGCTTTCGGCCTATGGGCACAACAGCAAGCGCCTGGTGACGGAAGGCCAGCACGTCAGCGCCGGCCAGGTGATCGCCCAGATGGGATCCAGTGGCGCCTCGCGCGTGGAACTGGGCTTCCAGATCCGCAAAGACGGCAACCCGGTCGATCCGCTCAGTTACCTGCCGGCGAAGTAACGCGGCTTTTATGAAAAGGGCGGCCATGGATGGCCGCCCGTGTGACTTTCGCGCTCAGGGACGAGCGCAAGAGCCAAGCATGAATGCGGCGACCACGCGGCGCCCTTCGCCAGCCAGCAGGTTGTAGGTACGCGCGGCGGCGGCATTGTCCATGACCTCGACGCCGATGCCCTTGCGCAGGAAACCGGCCATGAAGGCGGCGGGCGGGAACGTCTGGCGCGCGCCGGTGCCCAGCAGCACCAGTTCCGGTTGCAGGGCCAGCAGGGCGTCGACGTGTCCGGCATCCAGCGTGCCGGCTTCATGCACGGGCCAGTGCTCGACGGCACGGTCCGGGGCCAGCAGAAAACTGTCGGTGAGCTCGCGGTCGATCAGGGTGATGCCGTTCTCGCCAACACGGCGCACGAACAGGTAACCCTCGGGCCGGTCGAGCGAGAGGTCCATCAGCGGGGCAGGGCGATCTTCGGTTCGTCCGCGTTGCGGCGGAACAGCACGGCGACATGGCCGATCTGCTGCACCGCTTCGGCGCCGGTGCCGGACAGCAGGGTGTCGAGCTGCGCCTGGCGGTCTTCCTTGTCGCCGCCGGAGAGCTTCACCTTGACCAGCTCGTGGATCTCCAGCGCCAGGCCCAGTTCCTTGACCACGGCTTCGCTGGCGCCTTTGTTGCCAAGCAGGATGACCGGGTTCAGGCCATGGGAAAGGCTGCGCAGGTAACGGATCTGCGAGGGGGAGAGGGCCATGCGGCGGCTTCGATTCGCGGGGAGTGAGCGGCAAAGGGTATCATGCGCAACCATCCCCCTGTAGCGATGCTGTCCCATGAGCCGCAGCAAAAGCAGCGCCGGCTGGCTGCGTGAACATTTCAATGACGTCTACGTGAAGAAGGCGCAGGCCGAGGGCGTGCGCTCGCGTGCCGTCTACAAGCTGGAAGAGCTGATCGACCGCGACCGCCTGCTCAAGCCGGGCATGTCCGTGGTGGATCTCGGCGCGGCGCCGGGCGGCTGGTCGCAACTGGTGCGCCAGCGGCTGGGCGACACCGGCAAGGTGTTCGCGCTGGATATCCTGCCGATGCAGGGCATCGCCGGGGTGGATTTCCTCGAAGGCGACTTCCGTGAAGAGAGCGTGCTGCGGGCGCTGGAGGCGCGGTTGGAAGGGCAAAAGGTGGATCTTGTACTGTCCGACATGGCCCCCAATATGAGTGGTGTGGCCATGGCCGACCAGATCCGGGCGATGGCGCTGGCCGAGTTGGCGCTGGATTTTTCCCGGCAATGGCTGAAACCGGGGGGCGCGTTCCTGATCAAGTTGTTCCAGGGAGCGGGCTTCGATGATTACTTGCGCAGCTTGCGCGCGGACTTCTCGCGCGTGACGATGCGTAAACCAAAGGCCTCGCGCGCGCGTTCGCGTGAGGTGTACGCGCTGGCGATCGGCCGCAAGCCGGTCGCGGCGCAAACGGGCGGGAATCGCGCATGAACGAAACAGCGAAACAAGTATTGCTCTGGGTGATCATCGCGGTGGTGCTGTTCACCGTGTTCCAGAGCTTCAACCCGCACGGTGGCGGGTCCTCCAACATGGCCTACAGCGCCTTCGTGCAGAGCGTGGACAACGGCAACGTTTCCAGCGCCGTGATCAGCGCCGATCAACCGGCCGAGATCAGCGGCAAGCTGAAGGACGGTTCCGGCTATCGCACCGTGGCCCCGATGCTGGGCTTCTCCACCAATGCGGTGGTGAAGCAGATGCAGGACAAGGGCGTGGAAGTGCGTCAGGACCCGGCCGAAAGCTTCTCGCTGGTCGGCCTGCTGGTGACCTGGCTGCCGATGATCCTCTTCGTGGGCGTCATCATCTGGTTCATGCGCCAGATGCAGTCCGGCGGCGGCGGGCGCGGCGCAATGAGCTTCGGCCGTTCGCGCGCCAAGCTGCAGGGCGAGGACCAGATCAAGGTCAATTTCAGCGACGTGGCCGGTTGCGACGAGGCCAAGGAAGAGGTCGGCGAACTGGTCGAGTTCCTGCGCGACCCCGGCAAATTCCAGAAGCTGGGCGGCAAGATTCCGCGCGGCGTGCTGATGGTGGGCCCGCCGGGTACCGGCAAGACCCTGCTGGCCAAGGCCATCGCAGGCGAGGCCAAGGTGCCGTTCTTCTCGATCTCCGGTTCGGATTTCGTGGAGATGTTCGTGGGCGTCGGCGCCAGCCGCGTGCGCGACATGTTCGAGCAGGCCAAGAAGCACGCGCCCTGCATCATCTTCATCGACGAAATCGACGCGGTCGGCCGCCATCGCGGTGCCGGCCTCGGCGGCGGACACGACGAGCGCGAGCAGACGCTGAACCAGCTCCTGGTGGAAATGGACGGCTTCGAGGGCAGCGAAGGCATCATCGTGATCGCCGCCACCAACCGCCCCGACGTGCTGGACCCGGCCCTGCTGCGTCCGGGCCGCTTCGACCGCCAGGTGGTGGTGGGCCTGCCCGACGTGAAGGGCCGCGAGCAGATCCTCAAGGTGCATCTGCGCAAGGTGCCGGTGGCTGCCGACGTCGATGCCATGACCATTGCGCGCGGTACGCCGGGCTTCTCCGGCGCCGACCTCGCCAACCTGGTCAACGAGGCGGCGTTGTTCGCCGCGCGCGAGAACGCGCGCGAGGTGCGCATGGTCCATCTGGACAAGGCGCGCGACAAGATCCTCATGGGCGCCGAGCGCCGCTCGATGGCGATGAGCGAGGACGAGAAGAAGCTCACCGCCTACCACGAGGCGGGCCACGCCATCGTCGGTCGCCTTGTGCCCGAGCACGACCCGGTCTACAAGGTCACGATCATCCCGCGCGGTCGCGCGTTGGGCGTCACCATGTATCTGCCGGAAGGTGACCGCTACAGCATGAACCGCGTGGCGATCGAGTCGCAGCTGTGCTCGCTGTACGGTGGCCGTGTGGCCGAAGAGCTGATCTTCGGCACGGACAAGGTCACCACCGGCGCCTCCAACGACATCGAGCGCGCCACCAAAATGGCACGCAACATGGCCACCAAGTGGGGCCTGTCCGACGAACTGGGTCCGATCACCTACGGCGAAGACGAAGACGAAGTGTTCCTCGGTCGTTCGGTGACGCAGCACAAGAGCATCTCCAACGAGACGGCGGGCAAGATCGATGGCGTGGTGCGCAGCATCCTCGATCGCGCCTATGCGCGCAGCACGCAGTTGCTGACCGACAACATCGACAAGCTGCACACGATGGCCGAGGCGCTGCTGCAGTACGAGACCATCGATGCGCGCCAGATCGACGACATCATGGCTGGCCGCCTGCCGGGTCCGCCCGCCGACTGGAACCGCAACGCCAGTGGTGGTTCCACGCCGCCGCCTCCGCCGCCCAAGAGCGGCGACTCCACGGTAGGCAAGATGGGCGATCCGGCGACGCAGAACCGCTCGGGCCTGGATGCCTGAATCGGACGTCTGGGCGTCCAAACGGAAATGGGCGGTTGATTACGCGAAGGGAGCAATGGCATTGCTCCCTTCGTCGTTTCGAACGGACGGCGGCGTGCATGCGGTCAGCCGGGTTCTTCGCGGGATGGACCAGCGGATGGGTCAACGCACCGGCGGGATGCGTGAAAATTTTTCACGAAAAGTGTTGACCTTCGATGCGCGACCCTGAATAATTCCGCTCCTCGCTTCGGCGGCTCGGGAAATCGGGTCGCGGAAGGCAAGTTTCAGTGCGCGCCCGTAGCTCAGTTGGATAGAGTACCTGGCTACGAACTAGGTGGTCGGGAGTTCGAATCTCTCCGGGCGCGCCATTTTGTACTGCAAGGCGAAGCATCCGCGCTTCGCTCTGCATCCCCGGAACGGGCAATGACCGATCCGGGGGATGGTGGGCAAGGTGTCCTGGGCGATGCTCATGGTTTGACGGGTGGTAAGGTCAACCGTAACATTCCAAGGCTCCGTTGATGAAGGCTGTCGCGGGCTCGTTCGGGGTATAGCTCAGTCTGGTAGAGCGTTGCGTTTGGGACGCAAAAGTCGGGGGTTCGAATCCCTCTGCCCCGACCACTGCCTGTTCTGCAATCGGCGTCCGCGCCTGTAGCTCAACCGGATAGAGCATCGGCCTTCTAAGCCGACGGTTGCAGGTTCGAGTCCTGTCGGGCGCACCACTTAACGCTTTCCATGGTGGACGTAGCTCAGCTGGTAGAGTCCCGGATTGTGATTCCGGTCGTCGTGGGTTCGAGTCCCATCGTTCACCCCAAAATTTAGGTTTCAGGGCCGTTAGCTCAGTTGGTAGAGCAGTTGACTCTTAATCAATTGGTCGTAAGTTCGAATCTTACACGGCCCACCAACACCGAAACGCCGACCTCCGTGGTCGGCGTTTCGCTTTGTGGAAGCGGAAAATCGTGGTGCGTTGCGTGCTTGTGCTGCGCCTTGGCGCACCCGTACAATGAACCGCTTTAGCGCTGGGTAATCATCGACTTAGACGATGACTGGCCAGGACACGGCGGCCGGTGCCGCCAATGTCCTGAAAGCTGGGCACGACAGGCGAAAGTGGCGGAACTGGTAGACGCACCAGATTTAGGTTCTGGCGGGTAACCCCCGTGCGGGTTCGAGTCCCGCCTTTCGCACCACGTCGTGATTTCCATGCGCTGCGGGATTGCAGCCATGATGCCCTGCCGGGCGTCACAACAATCAGGTTCCAGGAGACGACATGCAGGTTTCGGTTGAAAGCATCGGCACGCTCGAGCGCAAGCTCACGGTGAAGTTCCCGGCCGAGCGTTACGAAACGCAGGTGAGCGCGCGTATCGCTGAGCTGGGGCGCACGGTGCGCCTGAAGGGTTTTCGTCCGGGCAAGGTGCCGGTGGCTGTCATCAAGCAGCGTTTCGGCGACCAAGTCCGTGGCGAAGTGTTGTCCGACCTGATCGGCAGCACCCTTCGTGAAGCGGTGACGCAGGAGAAGTTGCAGCCCGTTGCCAATCCCGCCATCGATACCACCGGCAAGCCGGAAAACGGCGAGATCGCCTACACCGCCACGTTCGAGGTGATGCCGGAGTTCCCGGCGGTCGACGTTGCCGCGCTGGAGATCAAGCGCCCGCACGCGACGGTGACCGACGCCGACGTGGAGAAGATGCTGGAAACGCTGCGTCAGCAGCGTCGCAGCTTCGAGCAGGTCGAGCGCGCTTCGGCCGAGGGCGATTTCGTGATGTTCGAATACGCCGCGCAGGTCGGCGACTACCGCTTCCCGGCCGAAGGCCAGGAGCGTGCGGGCAGCGTGCTGGGCTCGGGCAACCTGTTCAAGGCGCTGGACGAGGCGCTGACCGGTCGCAAGGCCGACGACAGCTACGAGGCCGACGTCGCCTTCCCGGCGGATTTCCGCAACGAGAACCTGGCCGGCAAGACCGCCAAGGTGGACTTCCGCATCGTCAAGGTGCAGGAGCCGAAGCTGCCGGAGATCGACGCCGAGTTCGCCAAGCTGTTCGGCATTGCCGACGGCGACCTGGAACATTTCCGCAAGGAAGTGCGCGCGAACCTCGACCGCGAGCTGAAGGCCGCGCTGATGGCACGCCTGAAGTCCGAAGTGGCCGAGCAGCTGGCCGACAAGCACGGCTCGCTGGACGTGCCGAAGCTGATGGTGCAGTCCGAGGCGCAGGCCATGGCCGCGGGCAGCGTGCCGCGTGGTCAGCAGCCGCCGCCGCAGCTGATCGAAGCCGCGCTGCCGATGGCGCGCAAGCGCGTGGTCGCCGGCCTGCTGATGGGCGAGATCGCCCGCAAGCAGGAGCTGAAGATCGACCGCACGCGCGTGGCCGAGCAGCTCGCCGCGATCGCCTCGACCTACGAGGAGCCGGAAAAGGTCGTTGAACTTTACAACGGCGACCCCCAGTTGATGTCTGGGCTGCAGAACCGCGTGATGGAAGACCAGGTGGCCGAGTGGGTGGCGGAACACGCCAACACCACCGTGCAGGACCTGAGCTTCGACGAGGTGATGCGCCCCACGGGCGCCTGATATCGGGCGCCGAGCCGTCGGGGCTGGCGCAGGCCAGGCCCGACGGCATAACTTCAGGCACACCAACTCCGGGAGCGCACAGACCGTGGAACCGATTCAGAACCTCAACCTGGTGCCGATGGTGGTCGAGCAGACCGCCCGCGGCGAGCGCTCCTACGACATCTATTCGCGCCTGCTCAAGGAGCGGGTGATCTTCCTGGTCGGCGAAGTGAACGACCAGGTGGCGAACCTGCTGGTCGCGCAGATGCTGTTCCTGGAGTCGGAGAATCCGGACAAGGACATCCACCTGTACATCAACAGCCCCGGTGGTGCGGTCACCGCGGGGTTGGCGATCTACGACACCATGCAGTACATCAAGCCTGACGTCAGCACCATGTGCATCGGTCAGGCCTGCAGTGCCGCGTCGCTGCTGCTGATGGCCGGCGCCAAGGGCAAGCGCTTCTCGCTGCCGAATTCGCGCGTGATGATCCACCAGCCGTCGGGCGGTGCCCGCGGCCAGGCCACCGACATCGAGATCCAGGCCCAGGAAATCCTCTACCTGCGCCGTCGCCTCAACGACATCTACGTGCAGCATACCGGCCAGCCGCTGGACAAGATCGAGCGCGACATGGAGCGCGACCGCTTCATGAGCGCCGAGGCCGCCCGCGAATACGGCCTGATCGATCAGGTGCTCGACCGCCGCACCGTCGAGACGGTCAAATCGGCTTAACTTTTGCGATCATCCCTGATCGCGAAGATCAAACGGGCGGCCATTCATGGCCGCACTCGCCATGGTTTGAGCTAGGGACAAGGGGCTTCGCGTCTGCGGGCAGGCGCGGAGCCCTGTGCTATTCTCGGGCCGCAACCTGAATCACCCACAGTTTTACCAGCGGAATCGAAAGTATGAGCGACGACCGACAGGGGCGTTCCGGCGACAGCGGCAAGATCCTGTACTGCTCTTTCTGCGGCAAGAGCCAGCATGAGGTGCGCAAGCTGATCGCGGGTCCGTCCGTGTTCATCTGCGACGAGTGCGTGGAGCTTTGCAACGACATCATCCGCGAGGAGCTGGAGGAGAAGGCCGCCTCCGGCCGCACTCAGCTGCCCAAGCCCAAGGAAATCCGCGAGTCGCTGGACCAGTACGTGGTGGGCCAGGCCCGCGCCAAGAAGGCGCTGGCGGTGGCGGTGTACAACCACTACAAGCGCATGGAGTCCCGCCAGAAGGGCGACGACGTCGAGCTGGGCAAGTCCAATATCCTGCTGATCGGCCCCACTGGTTCGGGCAAGACCCTGCTGGCCGAGACGCTGGCGCGCCTGCTGAACGTGCCGTTCACCATCGCCGACGCCACCACGCTGACCGAAGCGGGCTACGTGGGCGAGGACGTCGAGAACATCATCCAGAAGCTGCTGCAGAAGTGCGACTACGACGTCGAGAAGGCGCAGTCGGGCATCGTGTACATCGACGAGATCGACAAGATCTCGCGCAAGAGCGAGAACCCGTCGATTACTCGCGACGTGTCGGGCGAAGGCGTGCAACAGGCGCTGCTCAAGCTGATCGAAGGCACGCTGGCCTCGGTGCCGCCGCAGGGCGGGCGCAAGCATCCGCAGCAGGAATTCCTGCAGGTGGACACCAAGAACATCCTGTTCATCTGCGGCGGCGCGTTCGCGGGGCTGGAGAAGGTCATCCAGCAGCGTTCCGAGAACACCGGCATCGGTTTCGGCGCCGAAGTGCGCAGCAAGGAGCGCACGCAGAATCTCGGCAAGGTGCTGGCCGACGTGGAGCCGGCGGACCTGGTGCGTTTCGGCCTGATCCCCGAGTTCGTCGGCCGCCTGCCGGTGATCGCCACGCTGGAGGAGCTGGACGAGCCGGCGCTGGTGAAGATCCTCACCGAGCCGAAGAACGCCGTCACCAAGCAGTTCAAGAAGCTGTTCGAGATGGAAGAGGTGGAGCTGGAGTTCCGCCCGGAAGCGCTGCAGGCCATCGCCCGCAAGGCGCTCAAGCGCAAGACCGGTGCCCGCGGCTTGCGCACCATCCTCGAGCAGGTGCTGCTGGACACCATGTACGAGCTGCCTTCGCTGGAACACGTCAGCAAGGTGGTGGTGGACGACGCGGTGATCGAAGGCCAGGCCGAGCCCTACCTGATCTATCGCGGCAACCTGCAGCAGCGCGCGGCGGGCGAGGGCGGCGACGCAGCCTGATCGCACCGTGTGTCCACAGACACGGCTCCGGCGTCCGCGCCGGGGCCGTTTTGTTTTATCGGCGTGCGGAGCATCCGTCGGATTTTCGCGGCCATGCGCGATCGCAAAAAACAGAAAGTGCAGGGTGGACCACGGCTTGCCCGATTCTCGTGAACAAGGACGTTCGCAGGACCGGCATCGCTTGAGTAATCCCCGCATCGCCTCCACTTGACGTGAAATGATGCCCGGCGCAGTGTCGGGCTCGTCCCATCGGATTCCGCGAGAAAAGCCCCATGGCCAAAAACACCCCTACGCCCGTCATGCTCGATGCGCTGCCCGTGCTGCCGCTGCGCGACGTGGTGGTCTATCCGCACATGGTGATCCCGCTGTTCGTGGGCCGCGACAAATCCATGCGCGCATTGGAGCGCGCCATGGAAGGCGAGCGGAAGATCCTGCTGGTGGCCCAGCAGAGCCCGGACATCGACGATCCGGCGGTGGGCGACCTGCACCAGATCGGCACGCTGGCCAGCGTGCTGCAGCTGCTGAAGCTGCCCGACGGCACCGTGAAGGTGCTGGTCGAGGGCCAGTCGCGCGTTTCCGTCGAGGGCTGCCATGAAGACGGCGGCATGCTGGTGGCGCGTTCGCGTGTGATCGAGCCCGTCTATGGCGCCAAGGAGCGCGAGCTGGACGTGGTATCGCGCACCCTGATCTCGCTGTTCGAGCAACTGGTGAAGCAGAGCCGCAAGCTGCCGCCGGAAGTGCTGGCCAGCCTGTCCGGCATCGAGGATCCCTCGCGCGTGGCCGATTCCATCGCCGCGCACCTGTCGGTGCGCATGGCCGACAAGCAGAAGGTACTGGAAACCGCCGACGTGGGCGAGCGGCTGGAGCTGCTGATCGGCCTGGTCGACGGCGAGATGGACCTGCAGCAGGTGGAGAAGCGCATCCGCGGCCGCGTGAAGTCGCAGATGGAGAAGAGCCAGCGCGAGTACTACCTCAACGAACAGATGAAGGCGATCCAGAAGGAACTGGGCGAGGGCGAGGACGGCCCGAACGAGGTCGAGGAGCTGCAGAAGAAGATCGAGAACGCCGGCATGCCCAAGGCGGTGCTGGCGAAAGCGCGCGCGGAATTCGGCAAGCTGCGCCAGATGTCGCCGATGTCGGCCGAGGCCACGGTGGTGCGCAACTACCTGGACTGGCTGGTCGGCGTGCCGTGGAAGAAGCGCAGCAAAGTGCGCAAGGATCTCGCATTGGCGCAGGAAGTGCTGGATGCCGACCACTTCGGCCTGGAGAAGGTCAAGGAGCGCATCCTCGAATACCTCGCCGTGCAGCACCGCGTGTCGGTGATGAAGGGGCCGATCCTGTGCCTGGTCGGGCCGCCCGGCGTGGGCAAGACCTCGCTCGGCCAGTCCATCGCCAAGGCCACCAACCGGAAATTCGTCCGCATGTCGCTGGGCGGCGTGCGCGACGAGGCCGAGATCCGCGGCCACCGCCGCACCTACATCGGCTCGATGCCGGGCCGCATCGTGCAGAACCTCAACAAGACCGGCAGCAAGAACCCGCTGTTCGTGCTCGACGAGATCGACAAGATGTCGATGGACTTCCGCGGCGACCCGTCCTCGGCGCTGCTGGAAGTGCTCGATCCCGAGCAGAACCACGCGTTCAACGACCATTACCTTGAGGTTGACCTCGACCTTTCCGAGGTGATGTGGGTCGCCACCGCGAATTCGTTGAACATCCCCGGTCCCTTGCTCGACCGCATGGAGGTGATCCGCATTCCGGGCTACACCGAGGACGAGAAGCTCAACATCGCGCAGAAGTACCTGCTGCCCAAGCAGATCAAGGCGAACGGCCTGAAGCCGGAAGAAGTGAGCATCGCGGAAGAGGCCGTGCGCGACATCGTGCGCTACTACACGCGCGAATCCGGCGTGCGCAACCTCGAGCGCGAGGTGTCCAAGATCTGCCGCAAGGTGGTGAAGGAACTCACCCTGGGCGAGGTGCAAAAGGCCAAGGGCAAGGCGGCGAAACCGGCGGCGGCCAAGAAGACCGCCAAGGCCAAGGCAAAGGCCGTGACAGCGGTACGCGTGGACTCGTCCAACCTCGACCACTACCTCGGCGTGCGCCGTTTCGACTTCGGCCGCAAGGAGTTGCAGAACGAGGTGGGCCTGGTTACCGGCCTCGCCTGGACGCAGGTGGGCGGCGAGCTGCTCAGCATCGAAGCGTCCGTGGTGCCCGGCAAGGGGCGGTTGGTGCATACCGGTCAGCTCGGCGACGTGATGAAGGAATCGATCCAGGCCGCGTTGTCCGTGGTGCGCGCACGCGTGGACCGGCTGGGCATCGACCCCGAGTTCCACCAGAAATTCGACATCCACGTGCACGTGCCCGAAGGCGCCACGCCGAAGGACGGCCCCAGCGCCGGCATCGGCATGTGCACCGCGCTGGTGTCCGCGCTGACCAAGGTGCCGGTGCGTTCGGAAGTGGCGATGACCGGCGAGATCACCCTGCGTGGCCGCGTGCTGCCGATCGGCGGCCTCAAGGAAAAGCTGCTGGCCGCGCATCGCGGCGGCATCACCACGGTGGTCATTCCCGAGGACAACAAGAAGGACCTGGCCGACATGCCGGCGAACATCACCTCGTCGCTGGAAATCCATCCGGTGCGCTGGATCGACGAAGTGCTCGACATCGCGCTGGAGCGTCCGCTGCAGCCGAACGAGGCGAAGCCGGAATCGCACGCCACGCACGAAGAGCAGCCATCGGACGGCGACGAGTCGGATTCGCACATCCGTCCGCATTGAAGCGGTTGCCGGTGCAGGCGCCGTCGAATCGTGTACCGGTTCGCGGCGCCTCATGCTTTCATGTCTTCCGAAAACTCCGCAAGTGTCGTGAGGCATTTTTCGACGAGTCGGCGGCAGAGTTTCCGCAACCGCTGCACGTGGCCTGAAAACCTTGCTGCAGCTTGTATTGCGGTGTTCGGCGAGGCGCTGGTATAAAGGTGAAACCGCAATCCCGGCGCCTGCTGCATGTGTCCGTGATGCGGGGTTGCGTTACGGCGCCCAGCGGGTACCAACCATCCATGGCGACTGAGTGCGCCCCTGTCGCGGGGCGGGCCTGCCGCAAAACGTATAAGGGAGCTATCAATGAATAAAACCGATCTGATCAATGCCATCGCCGACAAGGCCGAACTGACCAAGGCCGATGCCGGTCGTGCGTTCGACGCGTTCGTCGAAGTCGTGCAGAAGTCCCTGAAGAAGGGCGAGGATGTGTCGGTGGTGGGTTTCGGTACCTTCACCGTGCGCAAGCGTGCCGCCCGTACCGGTCGCAATCCGCGTACCAACGAGACGATCAAGATCAAGGCTTCGAAGGTTCCCGCCTTCAAGGCTGGCAAGACGCTCAAGGACGCCCTAAACTGAGCAGCTTACGCTCGGTTTCGGGTGCTTAGCTCAGCGGTAGAGCACCGCCCTTACAAGGCGATGGTCGTAGGTTCGATCCCTACAGCACCCACCAGAAATTCGTGGAGCGGTAGTTCAGTCGGTTAGAATGCTGGCCTGTCACGCCGGAGGTCGCGGGTTCGAGTCCCGTCCGCTCCGCCACGGTTTGCAAGGGCGCCCCAGCGGCGCCCTTGTTGTTTGGAATCCGGCCGGATGTGTTTCCGGCCGACGCAGGCTGGTTCGTGCAACGGCGCCGAGTGCGCAGGTCAACAAGTGGCAGGAAGGTAGGGGTAGGCAATGCTGCAGGCAATGCGTAACAAGATGCACGGATGGCCCGCCGCCGTCCTTCTCGGCCTCGCCACTTTCGCGATGTCGTTCTTCGGCATCGAGGGCTACATCGCGTCGCGCGCCGACACCTACGTGGCGAAGGTCGGCAAGCACGAGATCAGCCAGCAGGACTTCCAGGAGCGCATGAACCAGCTGCGCCAGCAGATGAGCGCGGAGCAGGGCGACAGCTTCGACGCGGATGCGTTCGAGAAGCCGGACATGAAGCTGAAGGTGCTGGACGGCATGGTCGACCAGCAGCTTCTGCTGAAGGCGAACGAGGACTGGGGCATTCGCGTGCCGGACCAGTCCATTCGCGACTACATCGCCAACATCCCCGCATTCCAGGTCAACGGCCAGTTCGACCCCAACATGTATCGCACCGTGCTGGCCGAGCAGCGCAAGACGCCGGACATGTTCCAGGACGACATCCGCGCTTCGCTGGCCACGCAGGCGCTGCCGAACGCGGTCGACGCCAGCACCATCGTCACCGACGAGGAAATGAACCATTACCTCGACCTGCGCATGCAGCGCCGTGACATCAGCTACGCCGTGCTGCCCAAGCCGCAGCCCGCCGACGCCAATGTCACCGATGCGCAGATCGCCGATTACTACAAGGGACATCTCGCGGATTTCATGAACCCCGAGCAGGTGTCGCTGCAGTACATCGAAGTGAAGGGCAGCGACCTCAAGCCGGACGCGCCGCCCAGCGACGCCGACCTGATGAAGCGCTACGAGAACGAAAAGCAGCGCTTCGTGCAGCCCGAGCAGCGCGAGGTGTCGCACATCCTGGTCAACGTGCCTGCCAACGCCACGCCCGACCAGCAGAAGGCCGCGCTGGCCAAGGCCGACAAGATCGCGGCCGAAGCCACGCCGGACAACTTCGCCAAGCTGGCCGCGCAGGATTCGGACGACCTGGGTTCGAAGCGCCAGGGCGGCGACCTTGGCTGGCTGCAGAAGGGCGTGACCAATGCCGCCTTCGACACGGCGATGTTCGCCCTGAAGAAGGGCGAGATTTCCAAGCCGGTGCTGACGCCGGACGGCTACGACGTCCTCTGGCTGCGCGATGTCCGCAGCGGCGACGCCAAGGCCTTCGCCGAGGTGCGCGACCAGCTGCTGGCCGAAGCCACCGCCGGCGATAAGGACCGCAAGTACAACGAAGTGGCCGGCAAGCTGTCGGACAACACCTATCAGAACCCCTCGTCGTTGGAACCTGCCGCGCAGGCGCTGGGTCTGCCGATTCAGACCACGGCGCTGTTCCCGCGCCAGGGCGGCCAGGGCATTGCCGCCAATCCCAAGGTGATCAAGGCGGCCTTCGGCAGCGACGTGCTCGCGCAGGGCAACAATTCCAACCTGGTCGAGCTCGGCAACGACGACGCCGTGGTGCTCCGTGTGGCGCAGCATGTGGCGTCCGCGGCCAAGCCGCTGGCTGAAGTGCACGCCGCCATCGCGAAGATCATTCTCGACCAGCGCATCGCCGCGGCCGCGAAGGTACAGGCCGACGGGTTGCTGGCACGCCTGAACAAGGGCGAGACGCTGGCGGCGGTGGCCGCTTCCGACCATGCCGACGTGAAGAGTGTGACGGACGTGGTGCGCGTCCAGCCGGACCTGCCTGCGGCACTGCGTGACCAGGCTTTCCTGTTGCCGCACCCGGCCGGCGGTAAGCCGCAGTACGCTGCGGTGGACATGCAGGACGGCAGCTATGCGCTGCTGGCCGTGGACAAGGTGCAGGGCGCCGATCTTTCCAAGTTCACGCCCCAGGATCAGGACATGCTGCGCCAGCAGATGACGCAAGCTTACGGCGCCGTGATGACGCAGGAGCTGATCAAGACCCTGCGCAACAGCACCGAGGTCAAGATCGCCAAGGACCGCATGTAAGTCACGAGCGGTTTGCAGCAAACGACAAAGGCGGCCTCAAGGCCGCCTTTGTCGTTTGTGTCCGCTGCGTTGCCCCGCCTGCGGTGCCTATTGCGCGCTGATCTTGAGCAACTGGCCCGGGTGGATGCTCTGTTCGTGCAGGTTGTTCCAGCGCTGCAGGTCGCGCACGCTCACCGAATAATGGCGGGCCAGTTGCCACAGGGTTTCGCCCTGTGCCACGCGGTGCGTGCGCGGTCCCTTCGAGGCATGCTTCGACTTCGTGCCGCTGTCGGATGAGGTGGCGGCATCGCTGGCGATGGACGCGGTGTCGCCGGCAAAGTCCGCGCGGCTGAAATTGTCGACACCTTCCGATTGGTTGAGCAGCGCATCCTGGAATTGCTGTGCGTGGCTGGCCGGCATCATCAGGTAGGAGGTCGCGTTGGCATCGGCGAAGTCGTTGCGGAAGGCGGCATTCAGATCCTTCAGCTGATCCAGCGGCATGCCGGCACGGTCGGCGGCGCGCGCCAGCGGCATCGAGTGGGGCAGCTGCACCTTGACCAGGTGCTGGCTGGGCGCCAGCACGGGCAAGCTGACATCGAAACGTTCCGGCTGGCGAACCACGCAGGCCATGGCCAGCAGCTTGGTGAGGTGTTCGCGGGTGATGTCGTGCACCGGCCAGCGCGGAATCACCGGCAGCTGCGGCGGCAGGCCGTGGCTCTGCACCAGTTGCCGGGCCTTGTATTCGCCGGCGTTGTACGCGTAGTCCGCAATGCGCCAGTCGTGGAATTCTTCGTAATAGCGATTCAGCAGTTTCATCACCGCATCGGCGGTGTCCTGCATGTCGAGGCGCCCGTCGTAGCGGCCGTTCACGCGCAGGCCCATCGCCGCTGCCGTGGTCGGCATGATCTGCCACATGCCGGCGGGGCGGCCGCTGCGGCCGGGGATCGGCCGGTAGCCGCTCTCGACCCATGGCAGGAAGGCGAACTCGCCGGCCACACCATGTTCGGCGGCGACCTCCTGCACGTAGACCAGCTTGGGCAGGGCATCGCGCGTCTGCTCCTCGAAACGCTCCTTGTTGCTGGTGTAGCGCTTGGCCCAGGCCAGTACCCCGGGATCGTCGTCGCAGTCGGCCATCTGGAAACTGCTGCGCAGCCGGTCCCAGACGTTCCCGCTGTCCGCAGGGGCGGGCGCGACTGGCGTGGCGGCCGGTGCGGTTGTCGTCGTCGAAGCGGCGGCAGGCGCGGTCGCGGGGGACGCAGACGGTCGTGCAGGCGCAGGGCGTAGCGGCGGAGTGGTGGCGCAAGCCGTGAGCAGAGTGGAAAGCGCCAGCGGCAGCAGCAGCTTCGGACGAAGGGGACTGTTCATGCGCGGAACGCGTCCTTGGCCGCCCGCACGGCGGCGAAGCGCGCGACGCGATCCAGGTTGTGCCCGGCCTCGCGCTCGCACCAGTCGACCACCGCAGGCGCGTCGGTGCGCAGAAAAGGATTGGTCGCCAACTCGCTGGCCATGGTCACCGGCAGGCTGGGCCGTTGCTGCTGGCGCAGCGTAGCCACTTCCTGCCGGCGCGCCGACACGGCGGCGTTGCCCGGCTCGATCTCCTGCGCGAAATGGCCGTTGGCGGCGGTGTATTCGTGCCCGCAGCAGAGCAGGGTGTCGGCAGGCAGTGCCGCGAGACGATCCAGCGAGGCCAGCATCTGCGCCGGCGTGCCTTCGAACAGGCGACCGCAGCCCATGCTGAAAAGGGTGTCGCCGGCCAGCAGCACGCCTTCGCCGTAATAGGCCACATGGCTCTGCGTGTGCCCCGGTACGGCGATCACCTCGAAGCTGGCTGGTGGCTGCGACAGAGTTATGCGGTCGCCGTCGTGCACGCGCACCGTGGCCGACTCGATACGCGCGTCCTCAGGCGCGTACACAGGCACGTCGTACCGCTGGCGCAGGACCGCCGCGCCACCGATGTGGTCGTTGTGGTGATGCGTCAGCAGGATGGCCCGCAATTGCAGCTTGCGTGCGGCCAAGGCCTGCTCCACCGGAACGGCTTCGCCGGGATCGACGACGATGGCGTTGCCGTCATCGTCGTGCAGCAGCCAGATGTAATTGTCGGCCAGTGCCGGTAGCGATTGGAGATGCACGGCTAACTCCGCTGCGATGGTCGAGAACGTGCGACACGGCCATCCAGGCGTGCGTTAAGCGACCGACTATAGTCAGGCTTCCGCGGCGGCTCGTTAGCATGTCGTTAACGCGGCGGCGGTGGTTCAGCGATGCCCGCCCATCCGCAAAGACCTGCGGCGCATTCGATATCCGCAAACGTTACACTCGCGGTTGGATTTCAACGACCGCCGCGCCGGATCGAGTGCATGCCGCTTCAACGCGACCGCGACATTCATTCCAGTGCTCCCTTGCGCCGACTGCGCAGCGGGCAATGGCGCAGCATGGCCCCGTTGCTGCAACGCGAGACGGGGCGGCGCGCCCTACGCATCGGGGTCGCCGATGACGATGCGGTACCGTCGCTGCCCGGCGTGACGTGGACGCGGTTGTGGCTTGCGCCGGATGGTTACCGCGGCGACGTGCGCGGTCGCGTCGACGAGCCGCTGCCGTTCGTCGACGAAGCTTTCGATCTCGTCTGGCTGCAGCATGTACTGGAGCCGGCGTCGCAAGCCGCCGCGCTGATGACCGAAGCCTGCCGCGTGCTGGCGCCCGGCGGTGTGCTGGCGGTGACCGCGGTGCATCCGTTGAGCGGCTGGGCGCCATGGTTCTACTGGCGTGCCCGTGGACAGCGGCAAACCCTGCAGTGGCCGTGGCGCCTGCGTCTGCACCTGCAGCGCGAAGGGCTGGAATTCGAGAACCTCCGCCGACTGGGCGCCCATCGGCCGGGGGCCAAGCTGGCGGGAGACAGCCGCTGGGGAGGCGCCTATCTGCTGCTGGCGCGCAAGCGCCGGCGTGCAGCCATACCCATGAAACTGCGGCCGCTGCCGGCACGCGCGCCGGTCAATGCGCGCCTGTCACCGGGCACGCGGCGGCATTCCGTGTCCTGACAGGAAGCATGTGTGACGACTGATGAAGTACTGGCTTTCACCGACGGTGCCTGCCTTGGTAATCCCGGCCCCGGCGGTTGGGCGGCCCTGCTGCGCGCCAAGGGGCATGAGCGCCTGCTGGCGGGCGGCGAGGCCGACACCACCAACAACCGGATGGAACTGATGGCGGCGATCGGTGCCCTGGAAGCACTGACCCGGCCCTGCGCCGTGGTGCTCACCACCGACTCGCGCTACGTGATGCAGGGCATCGAGCAGTGGCTTCCTAAGTGGCGCGCGAACGGCTGGCGCACCTCCGACAAGAAGCCGGTGAAGAACCAGGATCTGTGGGAGCGGCTTTCGGCCGCCACCGGCAACCATCGCGTGCGCTGGCAATGGGTGAAGGGCCACAACGGCCACGCCGAAAACGAGCGCGTCGATCAGGCCGCGCGCGAACAGGCCGAGCAATACAGGAGCCAGGCATGAGGCAGGTGGTGCTGGATACGGAAACCACCGGCCTGGAGGTGCGCCAAGGTCACCGGCTGGTGGAAATCGCCTGCGTGGAAATGGTGGGGCGGCGCCTCACCGGCCGTTACTGGCAGACCTATCTCAACCCCGAGCGCGCGATGGACGAGGGCGCCAGCCAGGTCACCGGCATCCGCGACGAGCACCTCGTCGACAAGCCGCTGTTCGCCGAGAAAGTGGACGAGTTCCTCGCCTTCATCGACGGTGCCGAGCTCATCATCCATAACGCCAGCTTCGACGTGGGCTTCCTCAATGCCGAACTGGCGCGGCTGGGCGATGCCTTCGGCCGCATCGGCGACCGCTGCAGCGTGCTCGACACGCTGGCGATGGCGCGCGAACGCTACCCAGGCCAGCGCAACAGCCTCGATGCCTTGTGCAAGCGCCTCGGCGTCGACAACTCGCGGCGCGACCTGCACGGCGGCCTGATCGACGCGCAGCTGCTGGCCGACGTCTATCTCGCGATGACCTCCGGTCAGGTGGCGATGGACCTGGCCTTCGAGCAGCCGCAGGAGTCGACGAAGGCCTCGGCGGTGGGTGCGCCGCTGGTGTTGCGCGGCCGCCCGCGTGTGCTGCGCGCTTCCGCCGAAGAAACCGCCATGCACGAGCAGCGCCTCGATGCGCTCGACAAAAGCGTGGGCGGCGTCAGCGTCTGGCGCAAGCTGGATGCGCCCGAGGCGCAGCTGGAAACCGGCTCAGCTTGAGCGCACCAGGATCGCGGTGATGTTGTCCGTGCCGCCGCGATCCAGGGCATTCAGCAGCAGCTGATCCACGCATTCCTGCGCGGCCAGGTCGGTACGCGCCACCGTGCGGGCGATCGACGCCGTGTCGAGGTCCTCGACCAGGCCGTCGCTGCACAACAGGAAACCCATGCCCGGCGTGATGCGGCCGCGCGCCATGCCGATGTGCAGTTGTGCCGCGGCCGTCACGCCCAGCGCCTGCGTGAGCACGCTGCGGTTCGGGTGCCGCGCGGCGTGCGCGGGGTCCAGCCGTCCGGCCTGGACGAGTGCCTGTACCAGCGAATGATCGTGGCTGACCTGGCGCAATTCGCGTCCGATCGCGTAGATGCGGCTGTCGCCCACCCATGCCGCCTCGTAGCCATCGTCGCTCAGGCGCAAGGCCGCGATCGTGCTGCCCATCGGCAGTGGGCTGGCATGGTCGTGCAGTTGCGCCATCAAGTGCTCGTCGGCGCCGCGGATGGCCTCGGCCAGGCTGTGCCCGCGGCTCACCAGCTCGACCACGCTGTCGCGCACCACGGCGGATGCCACCTCGCCATGCAGGTGACCGCCCATGCCATCGGCCACCAGAAACAGGCCGAGCGTCGCATCCGCGTAATAAGTGTCCTCGTTGCGCGTGCGGCGCAGGCCAACGTGGGTGCCGTGTCCGAATTCGATCATGAGAGGCAGGGTAGGGCTGATGCGCGGAGCATGACGGATGTCGAGAGGAGGTGCAAAGAATCTCTGGGCTGTGAAATCGGCGTACAGGTCTGCGGCGGGAGCAGGATGGTCGAAAGTGGCCGGTCGGGATTCGGCATGCACCGCGCGCGATAGAGGCCGCTCGTCGCTCATGCTGTGAACGCGCGATCGCGGGTTCCTTCACGCGATGCATTCGTGCCGCCCGCTATCTAAGGAGGTGCAGGGTCGAATCCATGGCCGCTCCGTGTGGGCGAGGCGCATCCGTGCGATGCGGTACCGCCGCGCGCTCCAGCCGAAGGAACGCCCGCTCTTGAAGAACGGCCTGCTGTCCATTCCCCTGCTGCATCGTCTGCGTGCGCGTCTGCGTTATCGCCGGCGCAGGGCGGCCGAACCGGAATCGGCGCTGCGCGCGGAACTGTTCAGCGCCGACCAGATGGGACAGTACGGCGCCGAGCTGGCCAGCCGGCATCGCACCAGCGCGCACACGCGCACCGATGCGCTGCTGGCGCGCCTGTCCAGCAATCACGCGTTGCTGGGCGAGGCCAGCGACCTGTTCACGCAGACCATGCGCGATGGTCGCCGCATCACTCCCGCAGCCGAGTGGCTGCTGGACAACTACTACCTGATCGAGGAACAGGTCCGCACTGCGCAGCGCCACCTGCCCAAGGGCTACAGCCGCGAGTTGCCGGTGCTGTTGAACGGGCCGTGCGCGGGCCTGCCGCGGGTCTATGAAATCGCCCAGGAAACTATCGCGCATGGCGACGGCCACGTGGAGGTCGAAAGCCTGCGCCGCTTCGTCGCTTCGTACCAGACCGTGGCGCCGCTGACCCTGGGCGAGCTGTGGGCCATCCCGATCATGCTGCGGTTGGCGCTGATCGAGAACCTGCGCCGCGTGGCCGCCAGCGTGATGACCGACTGGGGCGACCGCCGCCTCGCCGTGCACTGGGCCAACCGCATGAGCGAGGTGGCCGAACGCGATCCCAAGAGCGTCGTGCTGGCGGTGGCCGACATGGCGCGCTCGAATCCGCCGATGGTCAGCCCCTTCGTGGCCGAGCTCGCGCGCCGGTTGCAGGGGCAGAGTCCCGCATTGGTGCTGCCGTTGACCTGGGTGGAGCAGCGCCTGACCGAGTCGGGGCAAAGCATCGAACACCTGGTGCGGATGGAGGCGCAGCAGCAGGCAGCCGACCAGGTTTCCATCGGCAACAGCATCGGCAGCCTGCGCACGCTATCGGCGATGGATTGGCGCGGTTTCGTGGAGAGCACCAGCCTGGTGGAAGGCGCGCTGCGCGAAGAGCCTGCAGGCGCCTATGCGCAGATGGATTTCGCCACGCGCGATCAATACCGCCGCGCGGTGGAGCAGCTGGCGCGGAACTCCGCGCTGTCCGAGCTGGAAGTGGCCGAGGCCGCGGTGACCCTGGCGCGCGAAGGCGGCAGCGGCGAACGGCCCGAAGCGCGCGGCCATGTCGGCTTCTATCTGGTGGACAGCGGGCTGGAGGCGTTGGAAGCGCGCGTCGGTGCGCGTGCGACTCCTGCACGTGTGTGGCGGCGGCTGGTACTGCGCGGGCGCCGGCCGCTGGTGCTCTACCTGGGATTGATCGCGCTGCTCACAGTGCTGCTGGCGTGGCCGCTGGTGCAGAACCTGCCGTTGGATTCGGGGCGCCGCTGGCCCTGGCTGCTGCTGGCGATACCGGTGGTGCTGGTAAGCAGCCAGCTGGCCATCAGCCTGGTGAACTGGCTGGCCACGGTGGTCACCGATCCGCGCGCGCTGCCGCGGATGGATTACGACGGCGGCCTGCCATCCGACAAGCGCAGCGTGGTGGCGGTGCCGGCCATGCTGACGGATGCGGACGACGTCGACGAACTGGCCGAAGGCCTGCTGGTGCGCTACCTGGCCAATCGCGATCGCCACCTGCATTTCGCGCTGCTCACGGATTTCGCCGATGCCGCAGCCGAAAGCCAGCCACAGGACGAAGGGCTGCTGGAGATGATGCGCGAGCGCATCGAGGCGTTGAACGCAACCTACGCGGATGCCGAGACGGATCGCTTCTTCCTGTTTCACCGTCCCCGCCTGTGGAATCCCTCCGAGCGCAGCTGGGGAGGGCGCGAACGCAAGCGCGGCAAGCTGGCCGACCTCAACGCATGGCTGCGCGGCGGCGCGCGCGACGCCTTCGCGCTGGTGGTGGGCCGCACCGAAGTATTGGCGGACGTGCGCTACGTGATCACGCTGGATGCGGATACCCAGCTGCCGCGCGATTCGGCGCGCAGGCTCGTGGGCGCGATGGCGCATCCGCTCAACACCCTGGTGTTCGATTCCGCAGGCGTCCGCGTCGTCGCGGGTCACGCCATCCTGCAGCCGCGGGTGGGCATCAGCCTCTCCAGCGCGATGCGCTCGGCGTATGCGCGGCTGTTCGGCAGCGACGCGGGCATCGATCCGTACACGCGCGTGGTGTCGGACGTCTACCAGGATCTGTTCGACGAAGGGTCCTTCATCGGCAAGGGCATCTACGACCTGGATGCCTTCGAGAAGGTGCTCGGCGACCGCTTTCCGGACAACCACATCCTCAGCCACGATCTGGTCGAAGGCTGCTATGCACGAAGCGGGTTGATCAGCGACGTGCAGCTCTACGAGGAATACCCCGCGCGCTATATCGACGACGCCAGGCGGCGGCACCGCTGGATCCGCGGCGACTGGCAACTGCTGCCGTGGCTGCTGCCGTGGGCGCCGGCGCGCGGAGGCGGCTGGCGTCGCAATCCGCTCACCGCGCTGTCGCGCTGGAAGATCCTGGACAACCTGCGGCGCAGCCTGGTGCCGCCTTCGCTGCTGGTGCTGCTGTTGTTCGGCTGGCTGTCGCATGCGGTGCAGCCGTCGTGGACCATCGCCGTGCTGATGGTGGTGCTGGTGCCGTTGCTGCTGGCTTCGCTGCTGGAGCTGTTCCAGAAGCCGCGCGATGCGGTGCTCGACCAGCACCTGCGTGCCGCCATGCGCGACGTGGGACAGCACGCGGCGCGTGCCGCGCTGGGGCTGGTATGGCTGCCGCACGAAGCCCTGTACAGCCTCGATGCGGCGCTGCGCACCTTGTGGCGGCTCTTCGTCAGCCGCCGGAACCTGCTGCAGTGGGCACCCTCGCGCCAGGCCACGCGCGCCGGGCGCGACGAACCGGGGGTGCTGTGGCGCGCGATGTGGATCGCACCCTTGCTGGGCATCTTGGTTGGCGCGGCCTTGCTGTGGACACGGCCGGCTGCATTGGGCGTGGCCGCGCCGTTCCTGCTGCTGTGGCTGCTGGCGCCCGCGGTGGCCTGGCGGATCAGCCGGCCGCAGCCAGCGCAGCACTTCGATGCGACGCCCACCGATGTCCGCTTCCTGCGCCGGCTGGCGCGCAAGACCTGGGCATTCTTCGAGAGCCACGTCGGTGCGCAGGAAAACTGGCTGCCGCCGGACAACCGGCAGGAGCAGCCGGAGGTGATGATCGCTCATCGCACCTCGCCCACGAACATGGGCATGGCGCTGCTGGCGAATCTTTCGGCGTGGGACCTCGGCTACGTGAGCGTCGACCGGTTGCTGCAGCGTACCGACGGCAGCCTGCGCACCATGCAGAACCTGCCGCGCTATCGCGGCCATTTCTACAACTGGTACGACACGCTGTCGTTGCAGCCGCTGCCGCCGCGCTACGTGTCCACCGTGGACAGCGGCAACCTTGCCGGCCATCTGATCACTCTGCGTACCGGTCTGCTGGAGCTGGCCGATGCGCCGCTGTTCGAACGCCGCCAGCTCGACGGTTTGGCCGACACGCTGGAGCTGCTCGAACGCGCGCTGACTGCGGAGAATCGAAGCATCGATGTACTGGCTGACTTGCGTCGCGAACTGGACGCCACGTTGGCCCAGCCGCCGGCCAACGTGAAGGACGCCGTTGCCTGCATGGAGCGTCTGGCCGATCTCGCCGGAGCCGGCATCGAGGTGGCCCCCAACGGCGATGCGGAGGTGTGGCTGCAGGCGTTGCGCGAACAATGCATCGACGCCCGCGACTACCTTCGCCCCTTCATCGGTTGGCCAGCGGAGGAGGGCGACCTGGCGATACCGTCGCTGCGCCAGCTGGCACATATCGACGAGGCGGAAGCTTCGATCCCGTTGCTGGAGGCGCGCCGCCGCGCTGCAGGGCTGCTCACCGTGATCGAGCGGCTGGCCGGCCAGAGCGGCGCGCTGGCGGTGATGGATTACGGCTTCCTGCACGATGCCAAGCGCGAGCTGCTGTCGATCGGCTACAACGTGGACGAGCGCCGGCTGGACGCGGGCTTTTACGACCTGCTCGCCTCCGAGGCGCGGCTCACCAGTTTCGTGGCCATCGCGCAGGGCCAGCTGTCACAGGACAGCTGGTTTGCGCTCGGCCGCCTGCTCACCGTCACGGGCGGCGAGCCGGTGCTGCTGTCCTGGTCCGGTTCGATGTTCGAGTACCTGATGCCGATGCTGGTGATGCCCAGCTACGGAGGCACGCTGCTCGACCAGACCTGTCGCGCCGCGGTGGCGCGGCAGATCGAGTACGGCCGCCAGCTCGGCCTGCCGTGGGGCGTGTCCGAGTCCGGCTACAACACGATGGACGTCCATTTCAATTACCAGTACCGCGCCTTCGGCGTGCCAGGGCTGGGCCTGAAGCGCGGCCTGGGCGAAGAGGTGGTGGTGGCGCCGTATGCCACGGCGCTGGCGCTGATGGTGGCGCCGAAAGCCGCCTGCGCCAACCTGCAACGGCTGGCGGAAGAAGGCCTGGAAGGCCGCTATGGCCTGCACGAAGCGGTGGACTACACGCCGGCGCGGCTGCCGCACGGCCAACAAGCCGCGGTCATCCGCTCATACATGGCGCACCACCAGGGCATGAGCCTGCTGGCGCTGGACCACCTGCTGTGCGACCAGCCCATGCAGCGCCGCTTCGCCGCCGATCCCGCACTGCAGTCAGCCCTGCTGCTGCTGCAGGAGCGCGTCCCGCGCAGCGCGGCCGAATACCGGCACACCGCATCGGCGCCCGCGCCAGAGGCGCTGGTGCGCGGGGCGGGGACGAGGTTGCGCGTGTTCGCCGACCCGGATCGCCCGCGGCCTGCCGTGCAATTGCTTTCCAACGGCCACTACCACGTCATGGTGAGCAGCGCCGGCGGCGGTTACAGCCGTTGCCGCGAGCTGGCCGTGACGCGCTGGCACGAGGACATCAGCCGCGACGACTGGGGACAGTTCTGCTATCTGCGCGACGTGGAGAGCGGCGTGTTCTGGTCCGCCGCGCATCAGCCCGTGCGGCGCCGCGTCGATTTCCACGAAGCGATCTTCTCCGACGCCCGCGCCGAGTTCCGCGTGCGCGAACGCGACTTCGATACGCATACCGAGATCGTGGTTTCGCCGGAGGACGACATCGAGCTGCGCCGCATGCGTGTCACCAACTGCTCGCGCACGCGGCGCACCGTCGAGATCACCAGCTATGCCGAAGTGGTGCTGGCGAAGCCGCAAGACGACGCGATGCATCCGGCCTTCAGCAAGCTGTTCGTGCAGACCGAGCTGGTGCGCGCGCTGCAGGCCATCGTCTGCACGCGCCGGCCGCGCTCGGCCGACGATCACGTGCCGTGGATGTGCCACCTGCTCGCGGTGCACGGTGCCGACATCGACGAGATCTCCTACGAGACCGACCGTGCACGCTTCATCGGCCGCAACCGCAACCTGGCGGCGCCGCAGGCGCTGGCGCCGGGCGAGGCGCACCGCAAGCTCAGCGACAGCGAGGGACCGGTGCTCGACCCCGTGGTGGCGATACGCTGCCGCATCACGCTGGAACCGGAACAGTCGGCCCGGGTGGACCTGGTCACCGGCATGGGCGAGAGCCGCGACGCCTGCCTGCGCCTGATCGAGAAATACCGCGACCGCCACCTGGCCGACCGCGTGTTCGACCTGGCCTGGACGCACAGCCAGGTGCTGCTGCGCCAGCTCAATGCCAGCCTTGCCGATGCGCAGCTGTACGAGCACATGGCCACGTCCATCGTGTACGCCAACCCTTCGCTGCGCGCCGATCCCGGCATCCTGCGCGCCAACCGGCGCGGGCAGTCCGGGCTGTGGGGGCAGGCGGTCTCCGGCGACCTGCCGATCGTGCTGCTGCACATCGCCGATCCCGCGCACATCGAGCTGGTGCGACAGCTCGTGCAGGCCCATGCGTACTGGCGCCTGAAAGGCCTCGCGGTGGACCTGGTGATCTGGAACGAGGACCACGCCGGCTACCACCAGCAGCTGCGCGACCAGATCATGGGCCTGATCGCCTCGGGCGTGGAGGCGAACCTGATCGACCGCCCCGGCGGCATCTTCGTGCGTTCCGCGCAGCAGTTGTCGGGTGAAGAACGCCTGCTGATGCAGGCGTCCGCGCGGCTGGTGCTGAGCGACCAGCTCGGTGGTCTGGCCGAGCAGATCGGGCGCCGCCGGGTGCAATCGCAGCCTGCGCCGTTCCGGGCCGCCGAGGTGCGACCCGCCGCCTTGCTCGCACCGGCGGAAACGGCGGCGCACGAAGAGCTGGCACTGCGCAACCGCTATGGCGGCTTCGCACCGGACGGCAGCGAGTACGTGGTGACGCTGTCACCCGGCCAGGCCACGCCGGCGCCCTGGGCGAACGTGCTGGCCAATGCGCAGTTCGGCACCGTCATTTCCGAAAGCGGCAACGCCTACACCTGGAGCGAGAACGCGCACGAGTTCCGGCTCACGCCGTGGAGCAACGACCCGGTCACCGACACGGGCGGCGAGGCCATCTACCTGCGCGACGAACAGACCGGCGAATTCTGGTCGCCCACGCCGCTGCCATGCCGCGGCCTGGGTGATTACCGCACCCGCCACGGTTTCGGCTACAGCGTGTTCGAACACGAGCAGGACGGCATCCGCAGCGAGTTGTGGGTGTACGTGGCGCAGGACGCACCGGTGAAGTTCTCGGTGCTGCGCGTGCGCAACACCAGCGGCCGCACGCGCCGGCTCAGCGCTACCGGTTACGTGGAGTGGGTGCTGGGCGACCTGCGCGACAAGGCGGCGATGCACGTGGTCACCAGCTCCGATCCCGCCACCGGCGCGCTGATGGCGCGCAACGCCTGGAACGAGGAGTTCGTCGGCCGCGTGGCCTTCATCGACGTGGACCATCCTGCGCGCAGCATCAGCGGCGACCGCGTGGAGTTCCTCGGCCGCAACGGCAGCCTGCGCCAGCCTGCGGCGATGGCGAACGCGCGGTTGTCCGGCCAGGTCGGCGCCGGCCTGGATCCCTGCGGTGCGGTCCAAGTCGTCTTCGACCTGGACGATGACGACGAATACGAAGTGATCTTCCGCCTTGGCGCAGCAACCGATGCCAAGGCGGCTAGCGACCTGGTGCAGCGCTTCCGCCGGCGCGGCACCGCCGCTGCCGCGCTGGAGGCGGTGCGCATGCACTGGCACTGGACGCTGGGCAAGGTGCAGGTGCACACGCCGGATCCGGCCGTGGACGTGCTGGCCAACGGCTGGCTGATGTATCAGGTCATCGCGTGCCGTTTCCTGGCGCGCAGCGGCTACTACCAGTCCGGTGGCGCGATCGGTTTCCGCGACCAGTTGCAGGACGCGATGGCGATGGTCTACGCCTCGCCCTATGCCGTGCGCCAGCATTTGCTGCTGTGCGCCGCGCACCAGTTTCCCGAAGGCGACGTGCAGCACTGGTGGCACCCGCCGCTGGATCGTGGCGTGCGCACGCGCTGCTCCGACGATTTCCTGTGGCTGCCGCTGGCCGCCAGCCGCTTCGTGGAAGTCACGGCAGACACCGGCGTGCTCGACGAGCAGGTGGGTTACATCGAAGGGCGGCCGCTGGGGCAGGGCGAAGAGTCCTACTACGACCTGCCTACGCATGCGGAGCTGCGGGAGTCGCTCTACGAGCACTGCAAGCGCGCGATCGGCCGTGCCGCCGCACGCGGTCCGCACGGCCTGCCGCTGATGGGCAGCGGCGACTGGAACGATGGCATGAACAAGGTCGGCGAAGGCGGTCGTGGCGAAAGCGTGTGGCTGGGTTTCTTCCTGTATCACGTGTTGCAGCGCTTCGTGCCGCTGGCGCGCCAGCGCGGCGACGAGGCTTTCGCGCAGCAATGTGTGGACGAGGCCGCGGCGTTGCGCGAGAACCTCGACAAGCACGCCTGGGATGGCGACTGGTACCGCCGCGCCTGGTTCGACGACGGCACGCCGCTGGGCTCGGCCACCGATCCCGAGTGCCGCATCGACTCCATCGCGCAGAGCTGGTCGGTCTTGTCCGGTGCGGGCGATGCCGAACGCAGGCACCAGGCGATGGATGCGCTGGATGAGCACCTGGTGCGCCGCGACGCCGGCCTGATACAACTGCTCGACCCGCCGTTCGACAAGTCCGACCTCGACCCGGGCTACATCAAGGGTTACCTGCCTGGCGTGCGCGAGAACGGCGGCCAGTACACGCATGCGGCGGTATGGGCGGCGATGGCTTTCGCGGAACTGGGCGACAGCGCGCGCGCGTGGGAGTTGCTCGGCCTCATCAATCCGGTCAATCACGGCAAGGACGAAGGCATCGCCACCTACAAGGTGGAACCCTACGTGGTGACCGCGGACGTCTACGGCAGGCCCCCGCACGTGGGGCGTGGTGGCTGGAGCTGGTACACCGGCTCGGCGGGCTGGCTGTACCGGCTGATCGTGGACTCGCTGCTTGGCCTGCGCGTGGAAGGCGAGCGCCTGCGGCTGCTGCCCTTGCTGCCGCAAGGCTGGGACACGTTCACGATGGACTACCGTTTCCGCGAGACCGATTACCGCATCGAGGTGCATCGCGTGCAGGAGGGCGAAGCCGAGCGCTGCGTGCTTGACGGTCACGAGCAAGACGACGACGCCATCGCGCTGGTGGACGACGGCCGCGACCATCGCGTCGAGGTGTTTCGTCGGTAAGCGTGGTATCGGCACGGGCGTGCCGTTGCGCAGCGCTCGCCGGAAGGCATGTACCGGCAACCATCAGCGATGCTGGATCAGGCGTTGTCCAGCCACCGAGCCAGCCGCGCTCGCACCCGTGCGGTGAGGCGTGAGGCGCGGTAGGCATCGGTGGCTGCGTGGATCGCTTCGGCCTGGGTAGGGTAGGCGTGGATCACGCGCTCCAGCCCGCGCAGGCCCAAGCCGGACTCCATCGCCAGGGTGATGCCGTTGATCATTTCGCCGGCATGGCGGGCCACCACGGTGGCGCCGAGGATGTGATCGGTGCCGTCTTGCACGTGGATCTTGGCGAAGCCTTCCTGCTCGCTGTCCATGACCGCGCGATCGATCTCGTGCATGGGCACGGTATAGGTCTTCACCGGAATGCCGCGGCGGTTGGCCTCGCGCACGTACAGGCCGACGTGGGCGATTTCCGGATCGGTGAAAGTGCACCAAGGGATCACCAGCCGGCTGAGGCGCTCGTGCCCGCGGAACAGCGCGTTGCACACCGCGATGCGTGCGGCAGCCACGGCGGCGTGCGTGTACTTGTGTTCCATGCACACGTCGCCGGCGGCATAGATGCGCGGGTTGCTGGTGCGCAGGAAATCGTCCACCAGCACGCCGGAGGTTCGGTTGAAGTCGACTTCCGCGCGTTCCAGATCCAGCCCTTCCGCACGGGCGACGTGGCCGATGCCGGTGAGGATCGCGTCCACCTCGACGATGGTGTGGTAGTTGTCGCTGATCATCTCGACGCGCCGCACATCGCCCTGGGCATGTACGGCGGTGATCCGGGTGTTCAGGCGGATGGCGATGCCGTCGCGGGCCAGCGCATCGGAGAGCAACTGCGCGGCGTCACGTTCCTCGCGCGGCAGGAACAAGGGACGGTCCTGCACCAGGGTGACCCTCGCACCCAGCCGGCAGAAGGCCTGCGCCATCTCGCAGCCCAGCGGTCCGCCGCCGATCACCAGCAGGCGCGCTGGCAACGCGGTGAGATCGAACACATTTTCATGGGTGAGGTAGCCCGCTTCGGCCAGGCCGGGAATTGCAGGGATGCTCGGTCGCGCGCCGGTGGCGATCAGCGCCTTGCCAAAGTGCAGCAGCGTGTCGCCGACGCGCACGCAATCCGTGCCCGCGAAACGCGCTTCGCCAAAGAACAGATCGATGCCGGCGGCGGCCAGCCGTTGCGCGCTGGTGTCGTCGGCGAGGCGGGCGCGGATGCGCCGCATGCGCGCCATCGCGCGTGCGAAGTCGGGCGGCCCCGTGTCATCGATGCGTGCACCGTAGTGCGCGGCGTCGCGCAGGTCCGCGCACAGGCGTGCGGTGCGGATCAGCGCCTTTGATGGCGCGCAGCCGGTGTTGAGGCTGGTGCCGCCGAGCTGTGCGCGCTCCAGCAGCGCGACCCGCGCACCTGCCGCGGCGGCCGTGCGTGCGGCGGCCACGCCGGCTGGACCGGCGCCGATCACTACCAGGTGATAGCGAGCGGCGGGTTCGGGGTTGCGCCAGTCCGTCGGGTGGAGGTGCTCGACGCGACAGCACTCGATCTCGTCCTGTGGCAGAGAAGGGGTGGTGCCGGGCTGCGTCATGGGGCGGTCTCCGGCGCGGCTTCCTCCAGCCAGCCGCCGCGAAAGCCGGCGCGGCGCAGTCCACGCACCAGCCAGGGGCTGCGGCGCATCAGCCGCCAGGGCAGGCCGCTGCGGTGGTTCTCGATCATCATCGCCACGATGCCCTGGTCCAGCCCGTAGTGTCCGTCCGATACCCAGGGGCGGCCCTGGGCGTCGGTCAGCGAGGGATTGAAGCTGGCAGCCAAGCGACCTTCGCGCAGCATCCCGGGATACCGCGCCAGCATGTGGCGCAGCGCCTGACATGCCAGCTCCGGCACGAACGGCAGCGAGGCCAGCGCGGACGGTGCCGACACGGTGCCGTCGTCCGGCCCGTAGGGCACGCCGCGCGCCGAGTAGCCGAACAGGCGCCGCGTTTCGCCGGAGGCATCCAGCCTATCGCCCTCGGGGCCGTCGCAGGCCGACAGCCCCCAGCACGATTCGCCGTAGCCGGCGAAGCCGTTCGGATTGCGCCGGGCGTACTCGCGCTGGACCAGGGCCGCGCGGCGGCTGTTCTCGAAATAGTCGCAGCCTTTCTCGTGCATGAAGCGGTCGCGGATGCCGCGGAAATCGATCCATGCATGCGAGTAGTGATGCACGAACAGCGGCCCGGCGTAGAGGAAGTCGTGGCCGTACAGGTTTTCCCACTGGTAGGTGAGCGTCCACGCGCGGTAGCACGCGTCGGAGGCGGCATGGACGGGCGAACCGGCAGCCAGCGCATACAGCACGATCGCCTCGTTGTAGCCGTCCCAGTCGTAGTGCAGGAAACCGCTCTCGGGTTTCCAGCCCTGCCGCATCGTTGGCTCGCCGTCCTGCGCCCAGCGCCAGTCCACGCGCAGGTACAACGCGTCGACCAGTTCGCGCAGCTCGCGTTCGTCATCCGCGTCCGTGTCGAAATACTCGCGCGCGACCAGCATGCCGGCGACGAGCAGGGCGGTATCGATCATCGACAGCTCGCACGACCAGGTACGACGGCCCGTGTGCATGTCGAGGAAGTGGTAGTAGAAGCCCTTGTAGCCGGTGGCGTCCGGATGATCGCCCTGCTCGCTGCCGTGAAAGAAACGCAGCACTGTCAGGCTGCGTTGCAATGCCTCGGCGCGCGACATCCAGCCGCGCTCCACGGCTATCGGGTAGCACGACAGCGCAAAGCCCGTCACCGCGATGCTTGATGGCGAGCCTTCGCGTGAGGTATCCGCCACCAGACCGTTGCGCGGATTGCCTGCTTGGACGAAATAGTCGCAGGCGGCGCGTTGCAGATGGTCGAGCAGGGCCTCGTCGTCCAGCGAGTCAAGGGATGGCTGGCGATCTATGGCGGCGGACGTGGTGGAGTATTCCTCGGGCATGCAATGCGGGCAGACATGAGGTTGTCTTCGCAGGATGCCGGAGTGATTGCATGGTGTGTGTGTACGAGTTGGGTGGTATCCCTGACACGTAGGCCACGTCGACCTGCGCATGCAGGCAAACCCCCGCATCAGCAGGGCTTTTTTGTGCCTGCGGCACCCGCATAACCCGGCGTGCCGAGTTCCGAGCTGCAGCCGCCGAGCTTTGAGCTCGGCCGGTGGAGCAAAAAGCTCGGCGGCCCGAGCTTTTTTCTCGACCGTCCGGGCTACTGAACTCGGCACGTCGAGCTTTTTTCTCGGGCTGCCGAGCTTTTTGCTCGGCAGCCCGAGTTCGGAGGCTGGCTGGTGGAGCTGTGAGCTCCGCCGGTCAGTACGGCAGGTCACCCGGATGGGGTGGCGCGGGCAGCGGTGGCTGGCTGAGCTGTTCGGTTTGTTCGCTGAGGAAGTACAGGGCAGCGAAGAGGCCTTCGGTGGTGGGGGCGTCGAGGGGGTTGCAGCCGGGGTTGAGGGTGTCGCTTTGGCTGTTGGCGTGCTGGTCGCGGAAGGCTTCGCTGTTGGTCAGCACACGGGCGAGGGCGTGGATGGCGATGGCGAGGCCGGCCAGGGTGGCGGCGTCGTGTTCGTCGGGGCTGGCCTCGGCGCGGGTCCAGTAGGGGCGCGAGAGCGGGTTGGTGGGGATGGACGCAGCGGCGTGTGCAGCTGCCGTATGATCGGGCTTAGCCATGATCAACTCCTCGTAAGTTGGTGGTGGTCAGCGGGTCGTATGGGTGACAGCCCATGCGGCCCGCGTTGGTTTGGAGGTGTGATTTTTCTCCGGCCGAGGCGATGGCGCCTTGGCGATTTCATAATAAGTGGAGAGAAAAAGAAAATCTGTCAGGTAATGGAATAAATATGTAGGAATGGGACTTTATTTTGTCATCTTCCACTCGGTGATTAATGGGGTAGTTATTCGTTTTTGGGTGGGATAAAAAGGAGACTCGACGGGTGCTTTATTTTGAGGTTTTGAAAATCCACGCTGATCCGAATTTAGCAAGGCCGGATACGAAGTTAAGCAGACCACTGCAGGAGGCCGTAGACTCTGGAGTTATCCGCCGGGTGGATATCCCGCAGCTAGTGATCCGGGACTGACATAGCACAATGACTACTCGCAAAAACGTTTCAGATCGATTGCCCTTTACAGATGAGGAGTTGGGACGACTGACTCCATATGAGTTCGCGAAGCTGAAGCTCACAGACGATGAGAAATCAAGGCTGCGGGCAATTAACGAAAGGCGCTGGTTAGAGATTGATCGCAAGGCAGCCGAGTTGCGTCAAGCGGAGCAACCGCTGGTTGAGGATCTTCGTGCGGCGGGCTTTGATGTCGAAAGCGCGTCGGATCTGTTCAACCGGAAGCAGGTTTGGAACAAGAAAGAGCGCGTTCGCCCGTACCTTGAAGCCTTGCCAATTTTGCTGCGGCATTTGGGCCGCGCTTATCCGCCGGCGGTACGCGAAGGTATTGCCCGCGCGTTGGCTGTCCCGCAGTCACGGTTTGCATGGCACGATCTAGTGCGCTTTTACCGTCACGAAGAGGCTGATAGCGCGAAAGATGGTCTTGCCGTGGCGATTGCTGCAGCTGCCGATCAGAGCGTACTGAACGAGCTAATTGCGCTAGCCAAAGATCGTGAACAGGGAAGCAGCCGTTTGCTGCTGCTGAGTGCGCTTGCGCGATCCTCTGACCCCAAAGCGCGCGCGGCGCTGATGGAGCTTGGAGCCGACCCAGATCTGGCTCTGGAGGTTCAAATCATCTTTAGGCGGCAAAGATCGAAACTTGCGAAGGGTGCGAAGCCAAAATCATGAAAGATTGCTTCCGTTTTGCTGCCTTGCCTTCGTGTTGGGTGTCGATTACGCCTGGGGCCTTCCCATTCTTGTAAGCGAAAGCGGTGGGAGCGCACGTCCCCGCTGTTCTCTTTTCTCTCCGATGACTCGCCGCAGTAGCGGCCAGGCGCGCAGGACGTGCGCCCAAAGTCTAGCCCCCGGCTAGACTGCCCGCTGGCTGGGCTGACATGGATAGGTTAGACATTGGCTTGGGCCATCGCTTGGCGGTCGAAACGAAAACGGCGAGCGTGAGAGTAAAAACAGGGTCAGAGTGCCCTTTCGTTGATGTTGATGCTTTGAAAATTCCACTCTGACCCGGGTTTCGAACCGATCTCCTGCCACGACTACTGCTTGTCGACATTCACGTAATACAGATCAGTGGCCACTTTGAACTGATCTTTCGTCAGTGGCGTTTTCATCCACTGCCAGTGTGTGGTGGGGTGAATAATTTGCCAGTGGGCCGGATCGCCGACGCGCACAGGCATGGCGAAATTGTCGACATTGGCATCCCACTTGTACATCACCAGCCCCGGGCTTTCTCCGAACAGGAGATCCAGCGTGGGGATGTGCGAGTGCCGAAGATACTGGTCGAAGATCGGCGTCAGATCCATGCCGGTGTGCTGGTTGAAATAGGTGATCACGTCGTCGGTGGAGATGCTCTGGTACTTGAAGTGCTGGAACAGCCCATGCAGCACTTCCCACCAGCGCTGGTCGTTGTCGACCACGCTGCGGAGCGTGTTGAGCATCAATGCACCCTTGAAGTACTGGTCTTCGGGTGGCTCCGCGGCGACCCCGTATTCCGCAATGATCGGTCGCAGGTTCTCGACCTTGGATTGATAGCCGTTGACGTACTCGAGCGCGGCGGCCTTGCCCCAGTGGTATTCGACGTAAAGGCTTTCCAGGTAGGTGGTAAAGCCTTCATGGATCCACATGTCGGCGGTATCCGATGCCGTGACGCCATTGGCGAACCACTCATGGCCGCTCTCGTGGATGATGATGAAGTCGAACTTCAGCGCATAAGGCGTACCGCCCCAGTCCATCCCCAGATAGCCGTTCTTGAACCCGTTCCCGTACGTGACGGCGCTCTGGTGTTCCATGCCGGCATAGGGCACCTGGACGAGCTTGTAGCCATCGTCCGCGAACGGGTATGGGCCAAAGTAGTGTTGGTAGGCCTCGATCATGCCTCCCACCTGCTTGAACTGTTCCTTGGCTTTTGCGAGATCCTGCGGCAGGACGTAGTAGTTGCCCCATTTGTCCGAGAAGTGCACGTAGTTCGCCACATTCACCGATACGTCGTAACTGTTGATCGGGTTGCGGACCTTCCAGTTCCATTGCGTGTAGCCGTCGTGCAGGTCAACCTTGCCCGCGAACTTTCCGTTGGAGACGTCGGTCAGCCCATTCGGCACGGCCACGCTGATTTCCATGCCGTCCTGAGGCTTGTCGCGCCACTCCTCCTTGCTCGGCCACCAGGTGCTGGCGCCGCCGTCGCCGCCCTCGTCGGCGGTGTAGACCCAGGCGTTCCCAGCCGGGTCCTTGCCGAACGTAAAGTCGCCGAACCTCCCGTGGTGCACGGGATGCCCGGAGTAGTAAAAATCGATCGAATACGTTTCCCCCTTGTGCAGTGTCTGTGGGAAATCGATGAATACCGCGCGGTCCAGACGGTCGTACTTCAGGGTCGTGTTTTCGAAAACGATCTTGTCCACGGCCAGCGGTTGCTGCAGATCGATCTGAATACGGTTGCCGTCTTCCAGCATGCGGAAACGGATCGTGTTCAAGCCACTGACGGTCTTCGCCTGGGGATCAACGCGTATGTTCAGGTGGTAATACAGCAAGTCGTTGTTCACCCGATACG
This sequence comes from Rhodanobacter sp. DHG33, assembly GCF_014843005.1. Lineage (GTDB taxonomy): Bacteria > Pseudomonadota > Gammaproteobacteria > Xanthomonadales > Rhodanobacteraceae > Rhodanobacter_A. Next base: position 477,049 of record NZ_JACYXM010000002.1, read on the forward strand.
GGCCGTTGGCCCCTCGTAGCATCTCGTCCCGCGTGGCGGGGGGAGTCACGATCCCCAGCTGCTTTTCCATCTGCTGCCGTTTCTGCTGCAGCTGCATGCGCTGCTGTTCCCGCGCAGAGGTGGCGGGGGGCGAGGCAGAGGCGGAGGAGGGTGGGGTAGTGCTCCCGTCTTGCGCCTGTCCCTGTGTTTGTGCGCCCGTAGCATCGATGGGGGCCTGGTGATTGGCGAAGGCGGCGGACGGAATCGCCAGGATCAACGCACCCACCATTCCGCCCAAGACGGCCAGGCGCCGCAACCCGAGCGCGCTCGCGCAACGGCTCGCGGGCTGCCCGTGCCGGGTGCGAATCGCAACAGCTTTCTGACTCATGAAGTTTTCACCCCGTTCGATACTGAAAATCGTGATGGCGTCCTCGCCGTGCTGACCAGATATCCCGCGGTCGATATCTTCCGCTCCGGGCTGGCATTTCGGACTCATGCGGCGGCGTATTGCCAGCCAGATACCTGACAAAGCAACCCGGTGCCGGCGCGTCACGTATGGCGTACCACTGCCGCAGCCATGGGTTTGATTCGGCAGGATCGGCATGTCGAAGTCTTTGTTCGCCCTGATCGTATCGGGTGTGTAGACCGTTGGCTGGCTCGGCGCTCATGCTTGCCGGCTCGATACCAACTTGGCAGAACGCTGCAGGCCCCGCTACGAACACTGTTCGCGTATTCCTCGCAACTGGAAAGGGGCCAAAGTTCGACGGAATGAAGGCCTGGTACCAGGCGGAGGTTCATAACGCCCCATGGAATTCCCAGCAGTGTTGTACCGCTATCCAGGGGGTGTCTTGTGATTTATGGGGACGCGGGGTGCGGAAATCAGCACAACCGGGCGTGCTCGAAGTCGAGAGTCAAGTACGACTGGTGATGAGTTGAACTGGTGCATCAGGAAGGGAGATAGAAACAGCATCGGTTCTACCGACCGATCACCGGCTTGTGGGTTGCAGGGCTGCGGGCACACGTTGCACAGCGCAATCAATGCTGATTGCGCGTAGGCGAATCGCTGCAGACCTGGGCGCGTCGCACCGCGTGCGAGCCCGTACGAAATTCATATACCAGCCGTACACGGCCGAAAATGGACTGGCTGTCAGGCAAAGAAAAAGGGCCGCACCTTTCGGCACAGCCCTTTGATTTCATTGGCGGAGAGGGTGGGATTCGAACCCACGGTACGCTTACACGTACGCCTGATTTCGAGTCAGGTACATTCGACCACTCTGCCACCTCTCCAAAAAGTGTCGCGTGGTCTGCGCGAGCCGGCGATTTTACGTGCTGGCCGGGGCCGTGGCAAGCGCGAGAGTCGGCTTGCCACGGCTGCCGTGAGGCTTAGCCGGCCTTCTTCTTCGCCAGTCGCAACCAGGTATCGACCACGGTGTCGGGGTTGAGCGACACGGATTCGATGCCCTGATCCATCAACCACTCGGCCAGGTCGGGGTGGTCGCTGGGGCCCTGGCCGCAGATGCCCACGTACTTGCCCTTGGCGCGCGCGGTCTTGATTGCCATCGACAGCAGCTTCTTCACCGCGGGGTTCCGCTCGTCGAACAGGTTGGCGACGATGGAGGAATCGCGGTCCAGGCCCAGGGTGAGCTGGGTGAGGTCGTTGGAGCCGATCGAGAAGCCGTCGAAGATCTCCAGGAACTCCTCGGCGAGCAGGGCGTTGGAGGGCACCTCGCACATCATGATGATCTTGAGGTCGTGCTCGCCTTGCTTGAGGTGGTTCTTCGCCAGCACCTCGACCACCTTGCGGCCTTCTTCCAGGGTGCGCACGAACGGGATCATCACCCACACGTTGTCCAGGCCCATCGTCTCGCGCACGCGCTTGACCGCCTTGCACTCCAGCCCGAAGGCTTCGGCGAAGCTGGGGTCGACGTAGCGGCTGGCGCCGCGGAAGCCGATCATCGGGTTCTCTTCGTGCGGCTCGTAGCGCGAACCGCCGAGCAGATTGGCGTACTCGTTGGACTTGAAGTCGCTCATGCGCACGATCACCGGCTTCGGGTACACCGAGGCGGCGATGGTGGCGATGCCTTCGGCGAGGCGATCGACGTAGAACTCCACCGGGCCCGGGTAACCGGCGATGCGTTCGTCGATCTTCGCGCGGGTCTCGGCGTCCTGCTTGCCGTATTCCAGCAGCGCCTTGGGATGCACGCCGATGTGGCTGGCGATGATCATCTCCAGGCGGGCCAGGCCGATGCCGGCGTTCGGCAGCATGCCGAAGTCGAAGGCGCGCTCGGGGTTGGCCACGTTCATCATGATCTTCAGCGGCGCCTCGGGCATCGCGCCGAGGTCGGCGGTGACGCGTTCGAACTTCAGCTGGCCCGCGTAGATCGTGCCGGTGTCGCCCTCGGCGCAGGACACGGTGACGTCGGCGCCGTCGGGGATGGTGTCCAGCGCGTTGTGCGTGCCCACCACGGCCGGCACGCCCAGTTCGCGCGCGATGATCGCCGCGTGGCAAGTGCGGCCGCCGCGGTTGGTGACGATGGCGCTGGCGCGCTTCATCACCGGCTCCCAGTCGGGGTCGGTCATGTCGGCCACCAGCACGTCGCCGGGCTGCACCTTGTTCATGTCGGCCAGCGAGCGGATCACACGCGCCTTGCCGGCGCCGATCTTCTGGCCGATGGCGCGGCCTTCGGCCAGCACCTTGCCCTTTTCGTTGAGATGGAAGCGTTCGAGCTGGGTGGCGTGCGCGCGCGACTTCACTGTCTCCGGGCGCGCCTGCACGATGTAGAGCTTGCCGGTGTTGCCGTCCTTCGCCCATTCGATGTCCATCGGGCGGCCGTAGTGCTGCTCGATGATCAGCGCCTGCTTCGCCAGCGATTCCACGTCGGCGTCGTTGATGCAGAACTTGTGGCGCAGTTCGGCGGGTGTGTCCTCGGTCTTCACGCGCTCGCCGGGCTGGTTCGAATAGACCATGCGCAGCTGCTTGGCGCCGAGGTTGCGGCGGAGAACCGCCGGCTTGCCGGCCTTCAGCGTGGGCTTGAACACGTAGAACTCGTCGGGGTTCACCGCGCCCTGCACGACCATCTCGCCGAGGCCGTAGCTGCCGGTGACGAACACCACGTCGCGGAAGCCCGACTCGGTGTCCAGCGTGAACAGCACGCCGGAGGCGCCCACGTCCGAGCGCACCATCAGCTGCACGCCGGCGGAGAGGAACACGTTCTCGTGGGCGAAGCCCTGGTGCACGCGGTAGGCGATGGCGCGGTCGTTGTACAGCGAGGCGAAGACTTCCTTCACTTTGTGCAGCACGTCCTCGATGCCGACCACGTTGAGGAAGGTCTCCTGTTGGCCGGCGAAGCTGGCGTCGGGCAGGTCTTCGGCGGTGGCGGAGGAGCGCACGGCCACGGCGATGTCGTCGGCGCCGGCGTCCTTGCACAGCTTGGCGTAGGCGTCGCGGATGGCCTGGTCGAGGTCGTCCGGCAGCGGGGTCTCGGTGACCCATTCGCGGATTTCCTTGCCGGCCTTGACCAGGGCATCGACGTCGTCGACGTTCAGGCCGTCCAGGCGCGCCTGGATGCGCTTGGCCACACCGCTCTTTTCCAGGTACTGCTGGAACGCGTCGGCGGTGGTGGCGAAGCCACCCGGCACGGACACGCCGAGCTTGGCGAGGTTGCCGATCATTTCGCCGAGCGATGCGTTCTTGCCACCGACCTTGGCGAGGTCGGTCATGCGCAGTTGGTCGAGCCAAAGCACCAGGTGGTTCAAGGCAATCTCCTAGAGGGAAGGGCGGTAAAGAGTGGAATGCACGCGCAGCGAAGGCCCGGAGCGGGCTGCAAAGGATTGGTATTGTCCGCTGTCGATGGTGCGTGGCACAAGAAGACCAATGCCAGCCGTCGGCGCGCCAACTGCATACCAGTCAGGCGGCGGTCAAGCGGCGACAGCTTCCGGGCCTTGCGATATGGTGCGCGACAGACAGATGACACGGCCTTTGGACCTCCCATGCAGCGCACGGTTTTCTTCATATCCGACTCCACCGGCATCACCGCGGAGACGATAGGCAACAGTATCCTCGCGCAGTTCGAGGGCGTGAACTTCGACAAACACCGCTTGCCCTTCATCGACGATACGGGCAAGGCCGAGGCGGCGGCGCTGCGCATCAAGACGCACTACGCCAAGAGCGGCGAGCGGCCCATCGTGGTCAATACCATGGCCGACCGCGCGTTGTGCGAGATCGTGGCCACCAGCGGTGCGTTGATGCTGGACGTGTTCGCGCCCTTCATCGGTCCGCTGGAAGAGGAGCTGGGCGCCAAGCGCTCCGGCGCGGTGAACCGTTCGCACGGCCTGGTGGATTTCGACAAGTACGAGGCGCGCATCAACGCCACCAACTATGCGCTGTCGCATGACGACGGCATGGACGTGGATTACGCGCAGGCCGATCTGATCCTGGTGGGCGTGTCGCGCTCGGGCAAGACGCCGACCTGCCTGTACATGGCCTTGCATTACGGCGTCAGCGCCGCCAATTACCCGTTGACCGACGATGATCTGGAGAAGCTGGAACTGCCGGCGCGCCTGCGGCCCTACCGCGACCGCCTGTTCGGCCTGACCATCGAACCGGAGCGGTTGGCGCAGATCCGCGAACAGCGCAAAGCGGGCAGCCGCTATGCCACGCTCAAGCAATGCAAGTGGGAGCTGGAGCAGGCGGACCGGCTGATGCGTCAGTCCGGCATCCCGTTCCTCAACACCACGCATGTGTCGATCGAGGAGATCGCGAGCAAGATCTTCGCGAGACTCGGCATCGAGCGCACCATGTACTGAAACCGCATCGGAGTCTGACCGTACCCTTATGAGTGCCGTACTCGACGACCGCCACAGCCTTCTGCCGGGACGCTTCGAGTTCCTGATGGGTCTGTACGCGGAGAACTACCATCGGCTGACGCGATTGTTCGCGCCGCAGCAGCTGTCGCCCGGCCGCTATGTCTCCAATGTGGACGACGGGCTCGATGTGCACCTGCATGTGCAGGAATGCCACCCCTACACGCTGGAGCTCGAACTCACCTACGGTTTCGTCGATGCGCATACCGGCCAGCGCGCGCCGTCCGCGCAGTTGCGCGTGTACACCGATGCGCACGTGGCCGAGGCGTTGCATTGCCATCCCGGGCGTCACCTCTGGCAGGTGCTCGGCCCGTTCGCGCCGGCGCATACGGTGTTCCAGCATCGCTTGCAGATGAACGGCTTCCTCGCGCGCTGGCTGGAATACCTGGCGGAGCAGGGGCACTCGATGGGTACGCTGGTGCCGTATGAGCCGCGCGAAGGAAGCGGGGCGTAGCAGCTTTTCTTGATGAGCGCGGCCATGGCCGGACGCTTCTTGAGCATGGACTCGGAAGAGGCCAATAAAAAAGCCGCCAACGGCGGCTTTTTTATTGATGTGGCGGAGCGGACGGGACTCGAACCCGCGACCTCCGGCGTGACAGGCCAGCATTCTAACCGACTGAACTACCGCTCCACTTTGTTTACCAGCGATGTACCAACCTTGGCGTCCCCACGGGGATTCGAACCCCGGTCGCCACCGTGAAAGGGTGATGTCCTAGGCCTCTAGACGATGGGGACGTGTTAGGTTGGTGGAGCCAGGCGGGATCGAACCGCCGACCTCCTGCATGCCATGCAGGCGCTCTCCCAGCTGAGCTATGGCCCCGCCGCTGGAAGCCGCAAAGAATAGGCAGGGGCCGGACATCCGTCAAGCTTTTTTTCAAGAAATTTTCACACGATCGCCGAAGCGCGGCTCGACCGCATCGCGCGTCGACGCGCATCACGCGTGAAGCACATCGCGATTAAGCTCTTCGCTCACGAGTGCTACACGGAGGAAGGCATGCACGAGATCGGCTTCATCCGCGACCTCGCCCTGGTGATGCTGGTCGCGGGCGCCACCACGATCCTGTTCCATCGCCTGCGCCAGCCGGTGCTGCTGGGCTACATCCTGGCCGGCGTGCTGATCGGTCCGCATACGCCGGGCATGCTGGTGGCGGATGCGCAGGCCATCGACGACATCTCGAATCTCGGCGTGGTGTTGCTGATGTTCACGCTGGGCCTGGAGTTCAGCGTGCGCAAGCTGCGCGAAGTCGGTATCGGCGTGCTGCTCGTGGCGGTGCTGGAAGTCGGGCTGATGCTGTGGGTGGGCACGGGCCTGGGGCAGTCGTTCGGCTGGAAGGGGATCGACGCGCTGTTCCTGGGGGCGATCATCGCGCTGTCCTCGACCATGGTCGCCACCCGTACGTTGAAAGAGAGCGGCAAGCAGGCGCAGCCGTTCGCGAAACTGGTGGTCGGGCTGCTGGTGGCCGAAGACGTGCTGGCCATCGTGATGCTGACCCTGCTCACTGCCGTGGCGATCGGCGGCACCGTGCATGCGGATGCCGCGCTCGCGCTGATCGGGCACCTCGGACTGTTCGTGGTGGTGGGCATGATCCTGGGGCTGCTGCTGCTGCCGCGGCTGGTGGATTACGTGGCCGGTTTCGGCCGCGATGAAACCTTGCTGGTGAGCGTGCTCGGCATCTGCTTCGGCGCCAGCCTGCTGGCCGTGCAGATGGGTTTCAGCGTGGCCCTGGGGGCTTTTCTCGCGGGTGCGGTGGTGGCGGAGGCGCGCAGCGTGGGGCGCGTGCTGCACCTGGTGGAGCCGTTGCGCGACATGTTCGCGGCGCTGTTCTTCGTGGCTATCGGCTTGAAGATCGATCCCACGATGCTGTGGCAATTCGCGCTGCCGGCGCTGCTGATCGCCGGTGTGGTGATCGTGGGTAAGACACTGGCCTGCGCCACGGGCATCCTCGTCCTCGGGCACGATGCGCGCACGGCGCTGCGCTCGGGGTTGGGCATGGCGCAGATCGGCGAGTTCTCGTTCGTGATCGCCACGCTGGGTCTGTCGCTGGGGGCGATCAGCGACTTCCTCTATCCCATCGCGGTGGCCGTATCGGTGCTCTGCATGGCGGCCTCGCCTTACCTCAACCGTTCGGCCGAGCATTTGGCGGATGGCCTGGCGTACGTCGTGCCGCGGTCGTTGCGCGTGCTGGCGGACAACTACAGCGGCTGGCTGGAAAACCTGAAGCCGGTGGACGACAACGCCGTGCTGGCGGCGATGCTGCGGCGCCTGCTGTGGCACATCGCGATCAACATCCTGCTGGTGGTCACCTTGTTCATGATCGGCGCCTACGTGAACGCGCATGGCTGGGATTGGTTCTCGCAGTTCGGCATCCACCGCGATCTCCGCCATACGCTGATCTGGGCCTGCGCGCTGTTTCTCTCGCTGCCGATGTTGATCGCGGTGTACCGCAAGGCCGAGGCGCTGGGCATGCTGCTGGCCGAGCTGGGCATCCGCGAGCGCTTCGCCGGGGCCTATACGCAGGCGATCCGCAACGTGCTGGCGCGGGTGATTCCGCTGGCCACCCTGTTCGCGCTGGCGCTGCTGGTCGGTGCACTGGGCTCGGCGATCCTGCCGCCCCGGGGCGTGCTGCTGTCGCTGCTGGTGGCGGGCGTGGCCCTGGCGGTGATCCTGTGGCGTACGTTGGTGAAGCTGCATGCGCGCCTGCAGGCGGCCCTGCGGGAGACGCTGGACAAGCCGGAGCAGGGCAATTCCGCCTGATCGGGCGAATGCCCCGGAAACCGCCGGCCGCTTCGGCTGAACCTTTCCGCAGCTTGACTGTCCCAGACAGGTCCGATTGCAAGCTAGCCGCATGCGACTCACAATGGGCGAACATGCCTCCATGGCGGGGGCCCGGCCGGCGGTACCGGCATATCCAAAACGAGGGAGTTCCGAATGAAGCATTTTCTGCGCCCCACGCTGACAGCGGTGGCGATGACCGCGGCGCTGGGCCTGACGGCGGGTGCGTTCGCCGCCCAGACAACCACCAAGGCCTCCAGCAGTGCCAGCGGCACGGTCGACAAGACCAAGGCCAGCTACGTGGTGGGCTGGGAGATTGCTTCCCAGGTTCCGCCGATCATGCGCGAGGAGCTGGACCCGACCACCGTGGCGAACGCGGTGAAGGCTGCGCTCTCCGGCGAAAAGCCGACCATGAGCGAGGCCGAGGCCAAGCAGGTGCATGACGCCTTCATGGCCAAGATCAAGGCCAAGTACGAAGCCGAAATGGCCAAGGAAGCCGCCAAGAACAAGACCGAGGGCGACGCCTTCCTCGCCAAGAACCGCAGCCAGCCTGGCGTGAAGGTCACCGCCTCGGGCCTGCAGTATCAGGTCATCAGCCAGGGTACCGGCGCTCGCCCGGGTCCGGGCGACACGGTGAAGATCAACTACACTGGCACCTTCGTCGACGGCACGGTGTTCGACGCCTCGGCCAAGCATCCTGGCGGTGGCCCGGCCGACATCCCGCTGGCTGGCGTGATCCCCGGTTTCCGCGAGGGTCTGCAGCTGATGCAGGTGGGCGGCCACTACAAGCTGTTCATCCCGGCGAACCTGGCTTACGGCTCGCAGCCGCAGCCGCCGATGCCGCCGAACGCCACGCTGATCTTCGACGTGACGCTGGTCAGCACCAAGGCGACCCCGGCTTCGGCCGCCGGCGCCGGCAATGGTGGTGCGGGCGGTGGCGACAGCGGCCAGTAAGCGCTGTTGTCCGATCCACGACGAGAGGGCGCGAAGCGATTCGCGCCCTCTTGTTTTTCCGTTGTCGCAACCGCCGCGCGCTAGAATGCGCGTTCGCGTTTTCCTGGAATCGATCGCACGATGAAAGTCACGATTTTCGGTACCGGCTATGTCGGCCTGGTCACCGGCGCCTGCCTCGCCGAGATGGGCAACCACGTGGTGTGCGTGGACATCGACGCAGGCAAGGTCGAGCGCCTGAAGCGCGGCGAGATTCCGATCTACGAGCCGGGGCTGGAGCCCATCGTCAAGCGCAACCATGCCGACGGCCAGCTCGATTTCACCACCGATGCGGCTGCCGGCATTGCGCATGGCGACGTGATCTTCATCGCGGTGGGCACCCCGCCCGACGAGGACGGCAGCGCCGACCTGCAGTACGTGTTGAGCGTGGCGAAGACCATCGGCCGGCACATGGACCGCTACACCGTGGTGGTGAACAAATCCACCGTGCCGGTGGGCACCGCCGACCGCGTGCGCGCGGCGATCGCGCCAGAACTGGCGGCGCGCGGCGCCGGCGTCGAATTCGACGTGGTTTCCAATCCCGAATTCCTCAAGGAAGGCGACGCGGTGGAGGATTGCCTACGTCCCGACCGCATCGTGATCGGCAGCGGCAGCGCGCGCGCGGTGACGGTGCTGCGCAAGCTGTATGCGCCGTTCAACCGCAACCACGAGCGCATCGTGGTGATGGACGAACGTTCCGCCGAACTGACCAAATACGCCGCCAACGCAATGCTGGCGACCAAGATCAGTTTCATGAACGAGATCGCCAACATCGCCGAACATGTGGGTGCCGACGTGGAGCTGGTGCGCCAGGGCATCGGCGCCGATCCGCGCATCGGCTACCACTTCATCTATCCCGGCGCGGGTTACGGCGGCTCCTGCTTCCCCAAGGACGTGCAGGCGCTGGAGCGCACCGCGCGTGGCGTGGGCTACGAGGCGCGCCTGCTCGGCGCGGTCGAGGCGGTCAACCATGACCAGAAGACCAAGCTGTTCGACCTGATCTCGCGCCACTTCGAAGGCGACCTGCGCGGCAAGACTGTTGCGCTGTGGGGTCTGTCCTTCAAGCCGAACACCGATGACATGCGCGAAGCCTCCAGCCGCCGCCTGATGGAGGCGTTGTGGTCGGCAGGAGCGCGCGTGCGTGCCTTCGACCCCGAGGCGCGCGAGGAAACCCGGCGTATCTACGGCGAGCGCGACGACCTCGCGTTGTGCGAACACGCGTGGGATGCGCTGGCAGGCGCCGATGTGCTGGCCATCGTCACCGAATGGAAGGCTTTCCGCAGCCCGGACTTCGCGCGCATCTGTGCCGCGCTGAAGACGCCGGCGATCTTCGACGGCCGCAACCTTTACGATCCGGCCACGGTCGAAGAAGCGGGCCTGGCGTACTACGGCATCGGGCGTGGCCGCAGCCTGCAGGTGACCCGCTGATGGATGCGATCGAGCAGCGCCTTGCCGACCTGGAAGTGCGGCTGACCTTTATCGACGACACCGTGCAGGCGCTGGCTGCGGCGGACGCCGAGCAGGCCATGCGCATCGTCGAACTGGAGCGCGTGCTGCACCTGCTGCGGCAGGAGCTGCAGAGCGTGCGCCTAGGCTCCGCGTCCGATCCGCACAGTGAACCGCCTCCGCCGCATTACTGAAAAGTGCGGCCATGGATGGCCGCCCGTTTGATCTTCGCGATCATGGATGATCGCAAAAGGTATCGAAAAGTGCGGTCATGGATGGCCGTCCGTTTGATTTCCGCGATCTCCCGATCAACGATCGATCGCAAATAATAGACATCAGGCACCACCGGAATCACGAGCATGAGCGAATCCCTGCGCGACCAGCTGCTGAAGAGCGGCCTCGTCAAGCAAATCCGCGAGGAAAAGCGCGGCAACGAAGGCAAGGGCAGGCCGTCCGGCAAGCCCCAGGGCCATGGCGGCAAGTCGTCGGCGCCGCCACGCCGCAGCCAGGAAGAGATCGACCTCGCCAAGGCCTATGCGATCCGCGCACAGAGCGACGCGAACGAGCGCAAACGCGCCCAGCAGGAGGCCGAGGAACAAGCGCGCCTGCGTCGCGAGCGCAAGCAGAAGATCCAGCAGCTGCTGGACGGCAGGACCTTGAACAAGGCCGAAACCGACCAGGTGCGCAATTTCGAATATGGCGGCAAGATCCGTCGCATCCATGTCGACGCGGGCCAGTTGGCCGCGCTCAACGCCGGCGAACTGGGCGTGGTGCAGCAGGCGGGGCGTTACCTGCTGGTCACGCGCGAAATCGCCGAACAGGTGCGCGCGATCGACGGACACCAACTCGCCTTGCTGGTCGATCCGAGTGCTGCCGGCGACGATGACGGCGTACCCGACGACCTGGTCTGGTAATCCGTCACCACCATGACAAAACGCCCGGCCATGTGCCGGGCGTTTTGTCATGGTTGGCTGGGTGATTTCAGGCGAAGTCGGCTGTCGCCGCCAGCGCCGGATGATCCCATCCTTCCTTGGGCGTGAAGCGGGCGCCATGGCGCTGTGCCAGCTGTTCAAGCTTTGCCTTCACCGCGCCAGCGCCTTCGCTGCGCAGGTACTGAATCGGGCCGCCGCGGAAAGGCGCGAAACCGGTGCCGAAGATCACGCCGGCGTCGAGCAGATCGGCATCGTCCACCACGCCGTCGGCGAGGCAGGCCACGGCTTCGTTCACCATGGCGAGGATCATGCGGTCGACAAGGTCGGGCGCGGGCTGGTAATCGGGGTCGACTTCCGGCTTGATCGGCTTGCCGTCCTGCCACACGTACAGGCCCTGTCCGTCCTTCTTGCCGCGCTTGCCGGCGTCGAGTTTTTCCTCCAGGCCGGGCGGCAATTCCAGGCCCAGGAAGGGCGCCAGTTCCTTGCCCACCGAGGCGCACACGTCCAGGCCCACGGTGTCGGCGAGTTCGATCGGCCCCATCGGCATGCCGAACTGTTTGGCGACCTTGTCCAGCACCGGGCCGGGCACGCCTTCGTTGTACAGGCGCAACGCTTCCAGCAGGTAGGGCATCAGGATGCGGTTGACCAGAAAGCCCGGCGTGCCCTTCACCGCCACCGGCAATTTGCCGATGGCCTTGCAGAAGGCCAGCGCGCGCTTCTCGATGGCCGGGTCGAGTGCATCGTGGCGCACCACTTCCACCAGTGGCATCTGTGCCACCGGGTTGAAGAAATGCAGGCCGAGGAAACGCTGTGGTGCCTTGAGGTTCTTGCGCAGTTCGTCCAGCGGGATGCTCGAGGTGTTGCTGGCAAGGATCTCGTCGCCTTGGAATTGCGGCTCGATGGCGGCGTACAGCGCCTCCTTGGCCTCGGCGTTTTCGTAGATCGCCTCGATGGCGAGGTCGGCGTTCTTCACACCGGCGCCTTCCACGTCGGCGCGCAGGCGGCGGGTGGCGGCTTCGATCTTCTCCGGCGTCTTGAGCTTTTTCTCGTAGAGCTTGCGGGCGCGATCCAGCGCGGGCTGGATGAACTTCATCTCGCGATCCTGCAGGGTCACGTCGAAACCCTTCAGGGCGACCCATGCGGCGATGTCCCCGCCCATCACGCCGGCCCCCACCACATGCACGTGCTTGATGCCGTGCTCGGTACCGGCGCCCTGGTTCTTCAACCGTTCCTGCAGGAAGAACAGCCGGATCAGGTTGTGCGCGGTAGACGTCTCGGCCAGCTTGGCCACCGACCGGGCTTCCAGCTTCAGACGCTGCCTGATGTCGCCGCCGCCACGTTGCCACACGTCGATCGTCGCGAAGGGCGCGGGGTAGTGTTCCTTGCGTACCTTGGCGGCGGTTTGCTTCAGTACCATGGGCGCGAGGATCTGCCGCGCCGGCCAGCAGTTGGTGAGCCACGCTTTGGCACGCCGGACAAAGGGGCGTGCCTGTGGGCGGCGCAGCAGGGCTCGCGCCTCGGCCAGCAGCTCCTCGGGCGGCGCCAGGCGATCAACCACGCCAAGCGCCAGCGCGCGCTTCGCCGACAGCGTCCTGCCAGTGAGCAGCAACGGCAGCGCCTCGGGCGCGCCGATCAGCCGCGGCAGGCGTGCCGTGCCGCCCCAGCCGGGATGGATGCCCAGCATCACTTCGGGCAGGGCAATCCTCGTTTTATCGTCGTCCGCCGCGATGCGCTGGCGGCAGGCCAGCGCCAATTCCGTGCCGCCGCCCATACAGGCGCCGTGGATCGCAGCCACCGTGGGGCAGGGCAGCCGGGCCAGCGCCTCGTAGACGCGCTGGCCGTTCTCGATGTTTTCCAGCACGCTGCCCTGCTTGGCGTATTCCACGAATTCCTTGATGTCGGCACCCACCGCAAACCCGGCGGGTTTGGCGGAATGGACGATCACGCCGGCGGGTCGCTCGATCGCCAGGCGTTCGACGATCTGGCCCAGCTCGTCCAGCACGGCGCGGTTGATCGCGTTGACGCCGCTGCCGGCGCGGTCGAGGCTGAGGGTGACGATGCCGCGTTCGTCCAGGCTCGTCTTCCAGTGGTTGAAGCGCAGTCCTTCGAACATGGGCGGGGAACGGTGGCGGAAGAAGCCCAAACCATACCGTTCCGTCTGGACGAATGCGAGATGCGGGAAGCATGCGGGCGGACGGCGCCGCAGGGATTTGCGGCTTTCGATCGATCGAATGTGAACCGGTTCGCCGTCCGCAGCGGTCGCGGACCAGCAGAACGGATGCAAACCGTGGAAAATGTGTACGGCGATCGGCGGCCAGCAAACCATCCCGCCGCCGGTCGACTCAGGGAGTCGCGATGACATCGATGATGGGCATGCGCTTGCCGTCTTCCGGCCATGACGTCTTCGAACGGATACTGGCCGCATCGGCTGGTGTGGTGGCTGTGCGCAGCGAGGACGGCGAGGCCTTGCTGGACCAGTTCCGCAGCATTGCCCGCCACAGCGGCCAGGCGGTGTACCTGTGGCGTCCGGACCAGGGCATGTCCAGCCTGCGCGATGCGCAGGCGCGCGTGCCCGACGCGCTGCGCCTGGGCCAGGCGTTGCGCTACATGCAGCAGAGCATGCATTTCGGCATCTATCTGCTGCAGGAACTGGAAGTGCCGCTGTCCGCGGCCGACCTCGCCACGCTGCGCCAATTGGCCCGGGCTACCACCGGGCAGCTGCGCCGCGTCGTGCTGCTCAATGCGCCGCTGGCTCTGGTCGAGCAGTTGGGCGACCTCATCACGCGCATCGATGGCGGATCCGAAATGCAGCAGCGCCTGCGCCTGCGCGATGGCCGCTGGCTGAGCGGGCCGGTATGAGCGAGGGCATTCTTGTCCTGGCCGAGCGGCGCGATTTGCGTCGCCGCCTGTTCGACGTGTTCGATCAGGCAGGCTACCGCCACATCCACAGCGCGCGCGATGCGCAGCATGCGGCGATCCTGATGGAAGGGCGCCCGCCGCTGGAGCTGATGGTGGCCATGCTCGGCAGCGATGCCGCGCAGGCACGCCAGTGCTGCGAGCAGCTGCGTACCCTGGGCGCCGGCGGCAACGTGCCATTGCTGGCGATCCTCGACGAGGAAGTGCCGCTGCAGTCTGCGCAGCTGCCCGATTATGTCGTCGGCTGGCTGCACGCCGCACAGATCGAAACCGAGTTGCTGGCGCGCTGGAAGCATCTGCCGCCTGCGGCCCAGGCGGCGGTGTCAGCGCAAGCTTCCGGGGCGGCGGAAAGCGCGCTTGCGCTGCTGGCACGCATCTTCGCCACCAGTGGCGATGTCACGCGCGATGCCACTGCGCGGCTCCTGTTCGACGAGCTGGCGCTGGATTATTTCGCGGTATGGCCGGTGCACAACGACAGCCATGAACTCCAGGCGCCGCTGTTGCAACTGTGGAACGGCGAAGAGCCGGCGTGGCCGCAGGGCGATTCGCAAGTGCTGCTGCGTCACGTGCTGGGCGGCGAGCCGGTGCTGTATCGCAGCGATGCCCGTCAGCGGGTGCCGGACGATCCGCTGCTGTCGACGCTCGAGCTTTCCGGCTTCGTCGGCTTGCCTTTGCTCGACGAGCGCCGCGTGGTACTGGGCGCGATGCTGGCCGGCACCCGCGCCGGCTTCGGCGACATGGCCATCGTGGAGCCGCTGCTGCGCTGCGCGGCGACCCGTTTCGCGCAGGGGCTGGAGCTGGGGCTCACCCGCGAGCAGGGGCGCGCCGAAGGTTTGCTCGACGCGCTCACCGGCCTGCCGAACCGGCTGCTGTTCGGCGACCGGCTGGAGTCGATCCTGCGCGAGGCGGTGCGCAACGGCGAATGTTTCGCCGTGCTGTTCGTGGACATCGACCACTTCAAGGCGATCAACGACACTCACGGCCATGCCGTCGGCGACCACGTGCTGCAGGAGGTGACCCGCCGCCTGCGCGGAAGCGTGCGCGCCTCCGACACGGTGGCGCGCTATGCCGGCGACGAGTTCACCGTGGTGCTGCGCCATATCGTGAAGAACGAGGACGTGCACCGCATTGCCGAGAAGATCCTGCAGGTGATCGGCGAGCCGCTGCAACTGGATAACGGCACCTACCTGCAGGTCGGCGTGTCGATCGGCGTGAGCTTCTTCCCCGATGACGCGGCCGATGCGGAAACCCTGCTCAAACACGCCGACGAGGCGATGTACGCAGCCAAGCGCCAGGGGCGCAATACCTGCCGCATCTACGAGGTGAGCCCCGAATATGCGCGCCAGCACGGCATGGCCTTGCGTTCGCGGCTGCGTCATGCGCTGGGCAACGGCGAGTTGCGGCTGGTCTACCAGCCGCAGGTCGGCACCGACAGCGAAGACATCGTTGGCATGGAGGCGCTGCTGCGCTGGGAGCACCCCGAACTGGGGCCGATCAGCCCTGCGGTATTCGTGCCGCTGGCCGAAGAGACCGGACTGATCGTGCCCATCGGCGAATGGGTGCTGCGCACGGCCTGCCGGCAGGCGCGGGAATGGGAGCAGCGCTACGGACTGCGCCTGCGCCTGGGGGTGAACCTGTCGGCGCTGCAATTGATGGAAGCGAAGTTTCCGGCCACGGTGGCCCGCGCGCTGCAGGAAACCGGGCTCGATCCGGCCTTGCTGGAGCTGGAGGTCACCGAAAGCATCAGCATCAAGGCCGCGCCGAACCTGGTGGAGAACCTGCAGGCCCTGCACCGTCTTGGCTGCGGCATCGCTATCGACGATTTCGGCACCGGCGCGGCGTCGCTGGATTACCTGCGCAAGCTGCCGGCGAACCGCATCAAGGTGGACCAGAGCTTCGTGCGCAACATCGGCGTGGATCCCGACGACGAGGCCATCGTGCGTGCCACCATCGAAATGGCGCACCGGCTCAACCGCACGGTGGTCGCCGAGGGCGTGGAAACGGAGCAGCACCTTGCCTTCCTGCGTGCCCACGATTGCAACGAGCTGCAGGGCTACCTGTTCTGCCGCCCGCTGCCGGTGGCCTCCTTCGAACGCCTGCTGGCCGAGCGCCAGCAGCTGCTGGGGCTGTCGGCTGCGGTGACGGCTTGAGCGGGCCGCCCATCGTCCCCATGCTGGTCAAGCGTCAGGATGGAATCGCTACACTGGCGACGCACTGAACTTGCGCGCCGGATTCCTGTCTGACTGCGCGCTCGGTCTGGCACAGGCTCCGCATCGGAACACGGCATTGACGACGGAAACGGCCCGAACGGGCGAAAACGAACTGGACCGGGCACTGGTCGAACGCGTCCAGGGTGGCGACAAGCGTGCCTTCGACCTGCTGGTGCGCAAGTACCAGCACAAGGTGATCGCGCTGGTGTCGCGCTATGTGAAGAGCCATGCCGAATCCGAGGACATCGCGCAGGAGTCCTTCATCCGCGCCTGGCGGGCGATCGGCTCGTTCCGCGGCGACAGCGCGTTCTATACCTGGCTCTACAAGATCGCGGTGAATACCGCCAAGAACCACCTAGTGGCGATGGGGCGGCGGCCGCCTACCGACGACATCGACGCCGAGGATGCCGTATTCATGTCCGGGGCCGAGCGCATGCACGACAGCGCCACCCCCGAACGCGAATTGATGCGCCAGGAAATTGAACATTCCGTATTTTCCACTGTCCAAGCCTTGCCTGAAGAACTTCGCGTGGCCATCACGCTGCGCGAAGTAGATGGCCTGAGTTACGAGGAAATCGCCGAGCAGATGGGTTGTCCGATCGGTACGGTGCGTTCGCGCATCTTCCGGGCCCGCGAGGCGATCGACGAAAAATTGCGCCCACTCTTGTCGGGGCGCGAGGAAACGACATGAACCAGCCAGACCAGCACGCACGCGAGCATCTTTCAGCCGGCATCGACGGCGAGTTGTCGCACGAGGAACTGCGCTTCCTGCTTCGGCGGCTCGACCACGATGCCGAGTTGCGGCACGCCTGGGCGAGCTACCACGTGGCACGCGATGGCTTGCGCCGGCAACTGCCGCCGCTGGCCGGCTCCGGTTTCGTGTCGCAGGTGATGCTGGCGATCGAACAGGAAACCGTGGTGGTCGCCGCGCCACGCCAGCACCGCTGGCTGCGCTGGTCGGCCGGAGGCGCCATCGCCGCCAGCGTGGCCGCCGCGGCACTGATGGTTTCCCAACCCGCCGGCAACCATTCCGGTCGCTCGGTGGCCCCGCTGACGGCGCAGGTCCCGTCGTCGGGCAAGCCGATCTCCAGCACGCCGACGGTCGCATTGCAGTCGAAAGTAGCCGTGGCGCCGCCGTGGTTGAGCGGCAAGACGCCGGGCCTGCTCAGCCAGCAGGCGTCGGCCACGCTGGGTGCGCCGGCCAATGCGGATTTCTCATCCTATGGCCGCGGCACGTCGCCGTTCCGGACGCAGCGCCTCCGCACGCTGGACAACCACGACGGCAGTTACCTGATCCTGCTTGACCCCGCCCAGCAGCAGGTGCCGGACGCGCCGCGCCAGAGCGCCGTCAACGCACAGTGAGGCTGAGCCGCGTGCCCGTTCCGCGGTCGTCGTCTCCCTTAATTTTCGCCTACCCCCTCACGGCCCACCCGGGCCGTGGATGGTGCGTGCCTGTTTCCCCGATTGAAGCCCTGAAGGAGGCGTCATGAATTCCCCCATCCTGCGCAGCTCCCGCCTGAGCCTGTTGGTGTGCTGTGCCCTGGTCGGTACGGCTTTCGCCGGGCCCGGCGTGCATGCCCAATCCGCGCCGGCCATGGCTTCGTTGCCGGATTTCACCGGCATCGTGCAGCGGAATGCGCCTGCCGTGGTGCAGGTGGAAGCCAAGTACGACGGCGGCGACAAGCCCAGTGTCCGTGGCAAGCAAGGGCAGGGCGGCATGCCGGACGATCCG
Organism: Rhodanobacter sp. DHG33; assembly: GCF_014843005.1. Classification (GTDB taxonomy): domain Bacteria; phylum Pseudomonadota; class Gammaproteobacteria; order Xanthomonadales; family Rhodanobacteraceae; genus Rhodanobacter_A. Next base: position 494,890 of record NZ_JACYXM010000002.1, read on the forward strand.
CAGGCCGAATTGTTCCGCCGTTTCTTCGGCATGCCGGCGATGCCTTCGCCGGAGGAGCAGGCGCATACCTCGCTGGGTTCGGGCTTCATCATTTCCGGTGACGGCTACATCCTCACCAACAACCACGTGGTCGATCATGCGGACAGGGTGATCGTGCGGCTGCAGGACCGGCGCATCCTCGACGCCAAGGTGGTGGGTACCGATCCCACCTACGACATCGCCCTGCTCAAGGTGAGCGCGGGCGCCAACCTGCCCACGGTGAGCATCGGCGATTCGCACAGCCTCAAACCCGGCCAGTGGGTGCTGGCCATCGGCTCGCCGTTCGGTTTCGACTACACCGTGACCCAGGGCATCGTGAGCGCCGTGGGCCGCAATCTGGGTAGCGACGACCAGCCCTACACCTCGTTCATCCAGACCGACGTGCCGATCAACCGTGGCAATTCCGGTGGCCCGCTGTTCAACCTGCAAGGCCAGGTGGTGGGCATCAACTCGCAGATCTATTCCGGTACGGGTGGCTACCAGGGCGTGTCGTTCTCGATCCCGATCGACATGGCGATGAACGCGGTGAACCAGCTCAAGACCAAGGGCTACGTGACGCGCGGCCAGCTCGGCGTGCATGTGCAGGCGGTCACCGATGACATGGAGAAGGCCTACCACCTGCCGGATGCTTCCGGAGCGGCCGTGACGGACGTGTCCTCTGGCAGTGCGGCCGACAAGGCTGGCATCCAGGCCGGAGACATCATTCTCAGCTACGACGGGCATGCCATCAGCAGTCCCCCGGATCTGCCGCCGCTGGTAGCCATGACCCAGCCGGGCACCCGGGTGCCGCTGGGGATTTTGCGCAAGGGCAGCAAGCAGACCGTGCAGGTCACCGTCGGCACGATGCCGCGCGACCAGGATGCGGTGGACAGCAGCAGTGCGGCTCCGAGTGCGGACAATGGTGGTGCTGCGGCGCTGGGGCTCACTATCAAGCCGCTGGACAGCGCCACCCGCCAGCAGATGAACCTGAAGCCGGGGCAGGGCGTGCTGGTGGGCGACGTCACCGGCGATGCCGCAGCCCAGGCCGGCCTGCAGCCGGGCGACGTGATCCTGATGGTGAACCAGCAGCCGGTGGGCAGCGTGGAAGCGTTCCGCGCCGCCACCAAGGGCGTGAAGGCCGGTTCCACGGTGCTGCTGCTGGTGCGCCGCAATGGCCAGAGCGCCTTCATCGGCCTGACTGTGCCCAGCGGAAAGTGATGACGGCGGGCGCGGCGGCCTGACCGGCTGCCGCGCCGCGCGCCGCCGCGGTTCCATGCGACAATATGGGGTTCATGTCGCCGCTCTGGCGGCTTCCCCCAAGGCAAGGCTGGCTGTCCGCGCTCCATGGAACTGATCCGCAACTTCTCCATCATCGCTCACATCGACCACGGCAAGTCCACGCTGGCGGATCGCATCATCCAGATCTGCGGAGGCTTGGCCGAGCGCGAGATGGAAGCGCAAGTACTGGACAACAACCCGATCGAGCGCGAGCGTGGCATCACGATCAAGGCGCAGTCGGTGTCGCTGCCGTACAAGGCGCGCGACGGCAAGACCTACCAGCTCAACTTCATCGACACGCCCGGCCACGTGGACTTCTCGTACGAAGTCAGCCGTTCGCTGGCCGCGTGCGAGGGCGCGCTGCTGGTGGTGGACGCCGCGCAAGGAGTCGAGGCGCAGTCCGTCGCCAACTGCTACACCGCAGTGGAGATGGGGCTGGAAGTGGTGCCCGTGCTCAACAAGATCGACCTGCCCACCGCCGACATCGACAAGGTGAAGGGCGAGATCGAGGCGGTGATCGGCATCGACGCCACCGACGTGGTGGCGATCAGCGCCAAGACCGGCCTCAACGTGACCGAGGTGCTGGAAGCCATCGTGGCGCGCATCCCACCGCCGAAGCCGCGTGACACCGACAAGCTGCAGGCGTTGATCATCGACTCCTGGTTCGACAACTACCTCGGCGTGGTGTCGCTGGTGCGCGTGATGCAGGGCGAGATCAAGCCGGGCGACAAGCTGCTGGTGATGTCCACCGGCCGCGTGCACGAGGTGGACGACGTCGGCGTGTTCACGCCCAAGCGCAAGAAGCTGGACAGGCTCGCGGCAGGCGAGGTGGGCTGGATCAACGCCTCGATCAAGGACGTGCACGGCGCGCCGGTGGGCGACACGCTCACGCATGCCGGCAAGCCTGCCTCCGAACCGCTGCCCGGCTTCCAGACCATGCAGCCGCGCGTGTTCGCCGGCCTGTTCCCGGTCTCGGCCGACGATTTCCCGGCGATGCGCGAAGCACTGGACAAGCTGCGTCTCAACGATGCTGCGCTGTTCTTCGAGCCGGAAAGCTCCGAGGCGATGGGCTTCGGTTTCCGCTGCGGCTTCCTCGGCATGCTGCACATGGAGATCGTGCAGGAACGCCTGGAGCGCGAGTACGACCTCAACCTCATCACCACGGCGCCCACCGTGGTGTACGAAGTGCTGAGGACCGACGGTACGGTGCTGGCGCTGGACAACCCGGCCAAGCTGCCGCCGGTGCCGCAGATCGACGAGATCCGCGAGCCCATCATCGTGGCCAGCATCCTCACGCCGGAAGCCTACATCGGCAACATCGTCACGCTGTGCCAGGAAAAGCGCGGCGTGCAGCGCTCGATCCAGTACCTGGCGACCCAGGTGCAGATCACCTACGAGCTGCCGCTGGCCGAGGTGGTGCTGGATTTCTTCGACCGCCTGAAGTCGGTGTCGCGCGGCTATGCCTCGATGGACTACCACTTCGAGCGCTTCGACGCCGGCCCGTTCGTGCGCGTGGACGTGCTGATCAACGGCGACCGCGTGGATGCGCTGTCGCTGATCGTGCACCGTACGCATGCGGATCGCCGCGGCCGCGAGCTGGTGGAGCGCATGAAGGACCTGATCCCGCGCCAGCAGTTCGACGTGGCGATCCAGGCGGCGATCGGCGCGCAGATCATCGCGCGCTCCACCGTGAAAGCCTTGCGCAAGAATGTTCTGGCGAAGTGCTACGGCGGCGACGTCAGCCGCAAGAAGAAGCTTCTGGAAAAGCAGAAAGAAGGCAAGAAGCGCATGAAGCAGGTCGGCCGGGTGGAGATTCCGCAGGAAGCCTTCCTCGCCGTGCTGCGGACAGACAAATAAGAAGCGGCACTCTTCTTCTCAGGGAGTAAGCATGGAATTCGATTTTTCCGCCATCCTGCTGGCCCTCACCGTGCTGTTCGGCGTGGTGTGGGGACTGGACCGGCTGTTTTTCTACAAGAAGCGCAAGGCGCGGCTGGATGCGGCGGGCGGCGAATACGTCGATCCCGTGGCGGTGGACTGGGCCCGTTCGCTGTTCCCGGTGGTGCTGGTGGTGCTGGTGCTGCGCTCCTTCGTGGCCGAGCCGTTCCGCATTCCTTCCGGTTCGATGATGCCGACGCTGGACGTGGGCGATTTCATCCTGGTGAACAAGTTCGCCTACGGCCTGCGCATGCCGGCGTTCAACACCAAGTTCCTCGACATCGGCGAGCCGAAGCGCGGCGACGTGGTGGTGTTCCGTTTCCCGGGTTATTTGTGCCACCAGCCGGATGGCTCGCTGGCCCGCGTAGGCGGTGACGAAGGCAACGGTTCGCCGGCGATCGGTCCCGAGCAGACCTGCCCGAGCCCGCTGCTGCCGGTGCAGAACCAGAACTGGATCAAGCGCGTGATCGGCCTGCCGGGCGACACGGTGGAAATCCAGGGTTCCGACCTGCTCATCAACGGCAAGCCGGTGCCCGCCGACGAGGTTGGTCCCTTCGTGGGCAACCCGCAGCGCGACGAGGATCGACTGATGCTGGACATGGGAGCCACCATCTGGGTCGAGCACCTGGTGCGCGAGGACGGCAAGGTGGTCAACCACACCATCGCGCGCATGCCGGCCTACACCACGCCCAACTCGATTCCGAACACGGTGGTGCCCTCCAAGGTGCCGCCAGGTTGCTATCTGGTGATGGGCGACAACCGCAACAACAGCCAGGACAGCCGCTGGTGGGGCTGCCTGCCGGAGAAGAATCTGGCGGGCAAGGCTTTCATGATCTGGATGAGCTGGAAGGGCTGGGGTACCGGCGGCGTGGATTTCCACCGTATCGGCAACATCATCCATTGACGTGCTGACCATTGTCGCGACACGGCTGCTGGCATAATTAACCCGTGCCGGCCGTGGGTCGGTAACACACAAGCACAGCCGGGCGTGCCGGCAGCATGGCGAGGGGACTATGAAAACTAAACAGTCTGGCGTGACCCTGATCGGCTTTCTGGTGATCCTGCTGGTAGTCGGCTTCTTCGGTTTCATGGCGATGAAGCTGGTGCCCGCCTATACCGAGTACGGTGGGGTGGTGAAGGCGATGAACGGTGTCGCCACTTCCGGTACCGAAGGCAAGTCGCTGGACGAGATCCGCCGCGCACTGCTGCGCCAGATGGATTTCCAATACGTGAGTGATTCCACCGTCGCGCCCACCGACATCACGATCACCCGCGACGCCGGCGGCACCAGCATGCTGAACGTGAATTACGACAAGGACGTGCCGTTCATGTACAACATCGACTTCCTGCTGCATTTCAGCAAGAGCGTGCAGCTGCAAGGCAACGTGAGCCAGTGAGTCGCAACAAGTGAGCCGATACGCTTGGCCCTGAACTACCGTTTCCGTGATCCCGAGCTCGCTGCGCTGGCGCTGACCCATCGCAGCGTCGGCAAGCCGAACAACGAGCGCCTGGAATTTCTCGGCGATGCGCTGCTGGGCGCTTTCGTGGCCGAAATGCTGTACGAGGCGCATCCCAAGGCCACCGAGGGCGAGCTGTCGCGGCTGCGTGCGCAACTCGTCAACGGCCAAGTGCTGGCGGAGATCGCTCGCGGGCTGGAACTGGGCGACGCACTCAAGCTCGGCCCCGGCGAGTTGAAGAGCGGCGGTTTTCGCCGCGACTCCATTCTCGCCGATGCGTTCGAGGCTTCGCTGGCGGCGGTTTTCCTCGATGGCGGCCTCGACGCCTGCCGGCAGGTGGTGCGCGAGCTGTTCGGCGAGCGTATCGCCACGCTGCAGCGCTCCTCCAAGGACGCTAAGACCCGCCTGCAGGAATGGCTGCAGGGACGCGGCCACGCGCTGCCGCTGTATGAGCTGATCGACAGCCGCGGCGAGGATCACGCCAAGATCTTCGACGTGCGCTGCACGGTGACCGAACCGCAGGCGTACAGCGCCGAAGCCAGCGGCCTCAGCCGCCGCCACGCCGAACAGGACGCTGCCGAAATCGTGCTGGCCACGCTGGCCGCGCAGGCACAAGGCAGCTGAAAACACGTCGCGCGGCGCATGGCCGTCGTCGCGCGCACTACAATGGCCGTACTCCACCGAGCATTCGTCACCCCATGGACCACACCATCGAAATCGATGCCGGCCCCGCGCTGCCGCACGGCGACTACCGTTGCGGCCTGGTCGCGCTGGCCGGCCGGCCGAACGTGGGCAAGTCGACCCTGCTCAATGCGCTGATCGGCTTCCGCCTCTCCATCGTCAGCCCGCGGCCGCAGACCACGCGCCATCGCATTCTCGGCATCGCCAGCAGCGAGGCGGGGCAGATCCTCTACGTCGATACGCCCGGCCTGCACCGCGGCGCCAAGCGGGCGATGAACCGCAGCCTCAACCGTGCCGCGCGTGCCGCGATCAGCGATGTCGATCTGGTGGTGCAGGTGATCGAGGCCGGCCGCTGGACCGACGAGGACGAGGCGCTGTACGCCGCGCTCACGGAGCAGAAGGCGCCGCGCATCCTGGTCATCAACAAGGTGGACCTGAGCAAGGACAAGGGCGCGTTGCTGCCGTTCGTGGCCTCGCTCAGCGAGAAGCATACCTACGACGAGATTCACTACGTCAGCGCGCTGAAGAAAAAGGGCCTGGCCGAGCTGGAACGCGCCATCCTCGCCCGACTGCCGGTGCGTGCACCGGTCTATGGCGAAGACGAGATCACCGATCGCAGCGAGCGTTTCCTCGCCGCCGAGATGGTGCGCGAACAATTGATGCTGCGGCTCGACCAGGAGCTGCCTTACGCCACCACGGTGGAGATCGAGCAGTTCAACGATCGTCCTGACGGCGTGGCCGAGATCCACGCGGTGATCTGGGTGGAGCGCGATGGCCAGAAGGCCATCGTCATCGGCCAGGGCGGCGCCCAGCTCAAGGCCATCGGCACCGCCGCACGCCGCCACATGGAGCACCTGTTCGAGCGCAAGGTCTTCCTCAAGCTGTGGGTGAAGGTGCGCGAGGGCTGGGTGGACGACGAGGCGATGCTGAAGAAGTTCGGCTACACCGACTGACGCCTGCCGGGCCGCGATGCGCCTCGACCAGCAACCCGCCTATGTGCTGCATGCGCGGCCCTACCGCGAGACATCGCTGTTGCTGGAATGCCTGACGCGCGACCACGGCCGCTTGGGCGTGGTTGCGCGCGGGGTGCGCGGAGAGCGGGCGCGCCTGCGACGCTCGCAACTGGAACCCTTCCAATCCCTGGCGCTCGACCTGCTGTTGCGCGGCGAGCTGGCCACGCTGGCCGGCGCCGAGGTGGTAGGCATGCCGCTGAGGCTGGCCGGTGAACACGGCCTGGCCGGGCTCTACCTCAACGAGCTGGTGGTGCGCCTTACCGCGAGGCAGGACGCGCAGCCCACATTGTTCGATGCCTATGCACAGACCCTGGCGCGGCTGGCCGCCAACGAGCCGCCAGGCTGGACGCTGCGCCGGTTCGAACGCGATCTGCTGGCGGCGATCGGCTACGGCTTGCAGCTGACGCACGAGGCCGGCAGCGATGAACCTTTGCAGCCTCAGGCGCATTACCGCTACGACGTGGAGGAGGGCGCGCTCCGCTGCGTTCCGGGGGCGCCGCACGCGCTGAGCGGCAGCGACCTGCTGGCGCTGGCCGACGACCGCATGCCTGAAGACCGCACGGGCATGGCGGCGCTGCGCCGGCTGATGCGCGAAGTGATCCGTTACCACCTTGGTGGCGGCGAGCTGCGCGCCTGGCGCGTTCTGGCAGGCATGCAGCCGCAGCGCTGATCCCGTTGACGGCTTTCAGTCGCCCAGTGCCCGCAGCGTGGCCGCGAGCGCATCGCGGAATCGCGCAATGGCGGGGACGCTATCGCGCGGGTCTTCGCGCAGCCGCTGCTGCAGGTAGGCCGCTTCGCCGGCCAGCGCAGGGGCGCCACAGAAGCCACAGGACGAGCGCAGCCGGTGCAGCCGGCCATCGAGCGCCGTGCCGTCGTATTCCGGCGCACCCAGGTCCTGATGCAACTGGGTCAGTTCGTGGCGCAGCAGCTGGCGCAGTGCCTGCATGGTGGAGGTATCGCCGCTGGCGCGCAGGGCCGCCTCGTCGTCCAGCACGGGCACGGCGCCGGGCAGCAAGGCCAGCACGCGTTGCAGCTCCGCGATGCCGCAGGGTTTGCGCAGCACATGGTGGAAGCCGAAAGCCAGCAGCTCGCGTTGCCTGGGCATGTCCAGCTCGGCAGAGCTGGCGACCGCCAGGCTGTCGGAAGAGGCGCCGCCGTTCGCGCGCAAGGCCGCCAGCACTTCGCGCGCGCCGGCGCCGGGCATGCGGCAGTCCAGCAACAGCAGCCCGAAAGCCTGATCGCGGGCGAGCTGCAGGGCCTGGATGCCGTCGGCACAGCTCTGCACCTGGGCGCCCAGCGAGCGGAGGCCATCGCAAAGAAAGCGGCGGCTGGCCGGGTCGTCGTCGGCCACCAGCACGTGCGGCGGCCAGGGGGCAACAGGGGCGGAGGGCATGACCGAGTCCTTGGTTCAGCTGGTTTTGGCAGAATGGCCGTACATGCGCCCGACATCAAGCCACCCGCTGCTTTGCCTGCTCCTGCTGATGGGCATCGTCCTGGCGTTGCCGGCGCGTGCGGACGTCACGGTCGCGGCGAAGCAGGTCAGCCTGCCGGGACTGCGTCTGCAGGACATGAGCGCCGTGATCAGCGAGGACCCGGCCGGTGGCCTGCACCTGCATCTGCAGGCCAGCCAGGCGGATGTTGCCGCGATGGGTTGGCGCCATGTGGGCCTGCGCCTCGATGGCCGCCTGCAGCGGGATGCACAGCTGCGCTGGACGTTCGACGGCCGCGTGCAGCTGCGCGGAGCGCCGGGCGGTGCGCTGGGCAATGCGCAGATGACCTGGACGGTGAGCCCGGACGCCAACACCATGCAGGTCGAGCTGCGGCAGGACAGAGCCATGGCCAGTGCGTGGCTGCCGCTGGACCAGCCCAGCCACGCCGAGATCAAACTCCGCCAGCTGCCGGTTGGCTGGCTGCAGGGTGTGCTGGGCAAGCTGTGGTCGGGGCGGCTGATTGCCGGCCGGGTGGATGCCGACCTCGCCCTGGATGCGGAGAGCGCGGACGTACAGTCGTCAGGCCAGTTCACGCTGGATGGGCTCGGCTTCGACAAGTCCGACGGCACGGCAGCAGGGCAGGGCGTCAGCGGCAAGGGGCGTTTCGGTTTCGACAGCGGCGGCGATGCCAGCCGGGTCACCCTGCAGGGCAGCCTGACGGGCGGCGAGCTTTCGCTCGGCGCGCTGCACGCGAAATTGCCCGAGCATCCCGTGCAAGTGGACGTGAACGCGAGCTCCCGGCAAGGCGCGCTGTCGCTTGACCGGCTGCGCGTGGACGATGCCGATGCGCTGCAGCTGGATGGTGCTCTGGCGTTCGATGCAAAAGGCAATCTGCAGAAGCTGCAGCTGGATCACTTCCACGCCAGTTTCCCGCTGGCCGGCCAGCGCTACGGCCAGGTCTGGCAGGCTGCGCTGGGCCTGCGCGATGCGCGCCTTGCCGGCCGCGTAAATGGCCGGCTGGATCTGCGCAGCGACGGCTTGCATGCCTTCGCGTTCGATACCGATGGCCTGGACCTGGCCGACGGCGACGGGCACTTCGCGGTGAGCGGCCTGCGCGGCAGTCTGGACTGGGCGGCGCAGGGGAATCGACCCGTCACCACCTTGGCCTGGCAGGGCATGCAGTACTACCGCATCCCGGTCGAGGCTGGGCAATCGCATTGGCAGAGCCGCGACGGCAGCTTGTCCTTGTCGCAACCGGCCGCCTTGCCGGTGCTGCAGGGGCAAGTGCGGCTGACCGACCTGGAATTTCACCCAGAGGCGGCCAAGGGGCAGCGCCTGGCCGCCAGCCTCACCGTCGCCGGGGTGGATATGGCCAGCCTTACGCGTGCGCTGAACTGGCCGGTCATCCCCGGCACACTAAGCGGGACGATTCCTTCCGTGCATTGGGCCGACGATAGCCTCGAACTGGGCGGTGGCCTCTCGGCGGGCGTGTTCGGCGGCACCGTGGGCATCAGCCGTCTCTCCCTACAGCAACCGTTCGGGGAGGCGCCGGTGCTGGTCGCCAGTTTCAAGCTCGACCAGCTCGATCTGTCGGCGGTGACCGGCGTCTTCGACATCGGCAATATCACCGGAAAGCTGCATGGCTTTGTCGACGACCTGCACCTGGTGGACTGGAGTCCCACCGGGTTCAAGGCTTCGTTGCTGGCCGACGGCGGCGGCCGCATCAGCCAGCGCGCGGTGAACAATCTTGCCGCGATCGGCGGCGGCGGCGTGGCCAGCGGCCTGCAGGGCGCCATGCTGAAACTCTTCAAGACTTTCAGCTACAAGCGCATCGGCTTGGATGGCACTTTGCAGGACGGGATCTGCCAGTTGGGCGGCCTGTCGACCGGCGAAGAAGGCTTCACCATCGTCGAGGGCAGCGGCCTGCCGCACCTGCAGGTACTCGGCCACCAGGCCAAGCTGGATTGGCCCACGCTGCAGCGGCGCCTGCGCGAAGCCACGAGCGGCCATGCGGCGGCGCCTCACTGAGCAGCCGAATCGGCGATAATGTCCGGTCTGCCCTTGCCGTGCCGATGCCTGCAGACCATGTCCCGATCCAACTCCCGTTCCCGCGCACCTGCCGCCGAACTCGAAGCCGATATCACCGACCTTGCCCATGATGGCCGCGGCGTGGCCCGCATCGACGGCAAGGCGGTGTTCGTCGCCGGCGCGCTCGAGGGCGAACGGGTGCGTCTGCGCCTGCGCAAGCGCCATCGGCATTTCGACGAGGGCGAGGTGGTCGAGGTTCTCACCGCCTCGCCGCATCGTGTCACGCCGCGATGCGCGCACTTCGACGTATGCGGCGGCTGCTCGCTGCAGCACCTCGACGCGGAGGCGCAGATCGCCGCCAAGCAGCGCGTGCTGGCCGACAATTTCGCGCGCATCGGCAAGGTGGAACCGGCCAGCTGGCTGCCGCCGCTGGTGGACGAGCCCTGGGGATACCGTCGCAAGGGCCGCCTTTCGGTGCGAGCGGTAGCGAAGAAGGGCCGCGTGCTGGTGGGATTCCGCGAGGACGCCAATCCGCGCTACGTGGCCGACATCCGTCATTGCGACGTAGTGCATCCCGCGCTGGGCGAGAAGATCGAACTCCTGGGCGAGCTGGTGGGCTCGCTGGATGCGGCGGCCGACATCGCGCAGATCGAGTTCGCCGCCGGCGACGATACCGTCGCGCTGGTGTTCCGCCATCTGCAGCCCCTGAGCGAAGGCGACCGCGCTGCGCTGACCGCCTTCGGCCAGCAGCACGGCTTCGCGATCTACCTGCAGCCCGGCGGCTTGAGCAGCGTGCATCCGCTGTGGCCGGAAGCGCCGCGGCTGGCGTTCAAGCTGTCGCCGGGCGGCGGCGCAGAGGACGTGGAACTGGAATTCCGGCCGCTGGATTTCGTGCAGGTCAATGCAGGCATGAACCAGCGCATGATGGCGCGTGCGATGGAACTGCTCGACCCGCAGCCCACCGACCGCGTGCTCGACCTGTTTTGCGGCCTGGGCAACTTCACCCTGCCCATCGCGCGTCGCGTGGCCGAGGTGGCGGGCGTGGAGGGCGAACACGGCCTGGTCGAGCGCGCGGGCGAGAACGCGCGGCGCAACGGCATTGCCAATGCGAGCTTCCACGTCGCCAACCTGTTCGAGAATCAGAGCGGCGCCGACTGGGCGCGCCAGCCCTGGGACAAGCTGCTGCTCGACCCGCCGCGCGCCGGCGCCGACCAGGTGCTGGCCTACCTGCCGCACAAGGCCACGCGCCGCATCGTCTATGTTTCCTGCCACCCCGCTTCGCTGGCGCGCGATGCGGGCATCCTGGTCCACCAGCACGGTTTCAGGCTCAGTGCGGCGGGTGTCATGGACATGTTCCCGCATACGGCTCATGTCGAGTCGATTGCCGTATTCGAGAGATGATTCGAGCGTTCCTCCCGGAGTGCAGGGATGCATGGAGCGACCACCCGCGAGGTAGCTCGTGCATCCAACCGCGGCATGCGAAAGTCAAAGGGCGGCTATCCATGGCAGCACTTCTCACCAACACCGCGTTCCCGTGGGAACATCGTCGCTAACAAGGTGCATTTGCCGATGGGCATCGAGATCGAACGCAAATTCCTTCTGCGCGACGACAGCTGGCGAGCGCAGGTCGAGCGCAGCGAACACCTTGCACAGGGTTACCTGATCGGCGCAGCGGCGCTGGCGGCGGGGCATGCGCGCGCTTCGGTACGCGTGCGTCACGCGGGAGACGAGGCGTGGATCAACATCAAGGCCGCGCGGCTGGGCATCGAGCGCGCCGAGTACGATTACGCGATCCCGCCGGACGATGCCGATGCCTTGCTCGCGACCTTGTGCGACGGCGTGCTGAGCAAGCGGCGCCACCACGTCACCGTGGAGGGTGTGTTGTTCGAGATCGACGAATTTCTGGGCGACAATGCCGGCCTGGTGGTAGCCGAAGTCGAGCTGCCGCAGGTGGACGCGGCATTTCCGCGGCCATCGTGGCTGGGGCGCGAAGTGAGCGCGCTGGCACGCTACTACAACGTCAACCTGGTCGCGCACCCGTATGCCCGCTGGACGCAGGCCGAGCGCGACGCCAACGATGGAGCGAATGCCTGATGCTGCTGATCGGCCTGGCCGGACTCGAAGTCGCCGAGCGCGAACGCGCATGGCTCGCCGCCCCTGGCGTGGCGGGCGTGATCCTGTTTGCACGCAATTACGCCGACCGCACGCAATTGATGGCGCTGTGCGAATCCATCCGCGACATCGGCGGCGAACACTTGCTGATTGCAGTGGACCAGGAAGGCGGTCCGGTGCAGCGCTTCCGCGAAGGTTTCACGCGCCTGCCGGCGCTGGCGCGTATCGGCGACGTCTACGACCGCGACCCCGACGAAGCCGTGCGCCTCGCCGAAGAGCATGCATGGGTGATGGCCAGCGAGCTGCGCGCCTGCGGCGTCGATTTCAGCTTTGCGCCGGTGGTGGATCTGGCGCGCGGCAATGCGGCCATCGGCACGCGTGCCTTCCATGCCGATCCGGCCGTGACGGCCGAACTCGCCGCCGCCTACGTGCGCGGCATGCATCTCGCCGGCATGGCCGCGGTGCTCAAGCATTTCCCCGGCCACGGGTCGATCGCGGTGGATACGCACAAGGCGCAAGCGGTCGACGCACGGCCACTGGAGTTGATCCGCCGCGACGATCTGCGCCCGTTCGTCGAATGCATCGCCGCGCGGGTGGAGGCGGTGATGATGGCGCACGTGGTCTATCCCGCGGTGGACGCGCTGCCGGCGGGCTACTCGCGCAAGTGGACGACCGAGATCCTGCGCGGCGAACTGGGCTTCGCCGGCGCAGCGATCAGCGACGACATCAGCATGGCCGCCGCGGGTGTGGCCGGCGGCGTGGCGGAGCGTGTGCACGGCCACCTGGACGCGGGTTGCGACCTGGTGCTGGCCTGCTTCCCCGACGTGGTGGACGAAGCCATCGCCGCCATGGTGGGCCGCCCGTCCTTGCATCCCGAGCGGCTGGCTGCGCTGCGCGGCGCCATCGGCGCCAGTTGGGACAGCCTTACCGACAATCCCCAGCGTGACCGCTTCGTCGCGCGCATCACGGCGCTGGACGCCGCACAGGGCAACGCATGAACGACAAAACTCCCTCGCTTCGCGACGCACTGGCGAATGCCGACGTGCTGTTCGAGCGCGCCGAACTGGAAACCGTGATCGCCGACCTCGGTCGCCGCATCGACACCGCGCTGGATGGCGAACGAGCGGTGTTCCTCACCGTGATGAACGGCGCGCTGATGTTCGCCGGGCAACTGGCTCTCTCGATCCGCACCGACCTCGAATTCGACTACGTGCACGCCACCCGCTACCGCGGCGCGACCAGCGGCAGCGAACTGCACTGGCTGCGCGAGCCTGCGGTGGACCTCGCCGGCCGTACCGTGCTGCTGGTGGACGACATCCTCGACGAGGGCCACACGCTGAAGGCCGTGCGCGACGACTGCCTGCGCCGCGGCGCGAAGCGCGTGCTGATCGCCAGCCTGTGCTGCAAGAAGCACGATCGCCTGGTCGAAGGCATCGCTGCCGACTTCAACGGCGTGGTGCTGCCCGACCGCTATGTGTTCGGCTACGGCATGGACTACCACGAGCAGGGCCGCAACCTGGCGGCCATCTACGCGTTGCGTTGAACGGGGCATCCACGGGGGCACGCATGAACATACTCGGCATTTCCGGCAGTCTCCGCCGGGCTTCCTTCAACACCGCGCTGCTGCACGCCGCGCAGGAACTGCTGCCGGCGGGCGCGACCCTCGCCATCCATGACCTGCACGGCCTGCCGCTGTTCGACCAAGACGTGGAGCAGGAAGGCGATCCCGCGCCGGTGGCCGCACTGAAGGATGCCGTGGCGCAGGCCGATGCCCTGTTGCTGGCCTGTCCCGAATACAACGGCGGCATCACCGGCGTGCTGAAGAACGCCATCGACTGGATCTCGCGCCCCGGTATCGCCCGGGAAGCCGCGCCGCTGGCCGGCAAGCGCGCCTGCATCGTCGGCGCCAGCCCGGGCATCACCGGCACGGTGCGCGCGCAGGATCAGCTGCGACTGGTGCTGCGCCGTGCCGGTGCGCTGGTCGAGCCGCAGGGCGAAGTGCTGGTGTTCCAGGCGCACACCAAGATCGCCGACGGCCGGCTGACCGACGAGCGCACCCGCGAGCTGCTGGCGCGCCATCTCCACAATTTCCTCGGAACCTTTCCATGAGCAACCATCCGATCGATCTTGCCGTCATCGGCGGCAGCGGCCTGTACAAATTTCCGGGGCTGGAAAACACCAGCCGCCATGCGGTGGAGACGCCGTTCGGCGCAGCCTCGGGCGAGATCGTGGTGGGCGATTTCGCGGGCAGGCGCGTGTCCTTTCTCGCGCGCCACGGCGAGAGCCACAGCCTGCCGCCGCACCGGGTGAATTACCGCGCCAACCTGTGGGCGCTGCATCAGCTCGGCGCGCGCACGGTCATCGGTGTCAACGCGGTGGGCGGCATCCGCGGCGATATGGGGCCGCGCGCCATCGTGGTGCCCGACCAGTTGATCGACTACACCCACGGCCGCTACACCAGCTTCTGCGACATCGAGGGCGCCGAGGTGAACCACATCGACTTCAGCGAGCCGTACACGGCCGCCGTGCGCCATCGCCTGCTGCAGGCCGCGCGCAAGGCCGGCATCGCGGTGATCGACGGCGGCTGTTATGGCGCAACGCAGGGGCCGCGGCTGGAAACCCGCGCGGAGATCGCGCGCATGCGCCGCGACGGCTGCGACCTGGTCGGCATGACCGGCATGCCCGAAGCGGCGCTGGCGCGCGAGCTGGGTCTGCAATACGCCTGCCTTGCCCTGGTGGCGAATTTCGCTGCCGGTTGCGGCGACGAGGCCGAGATCAGCATCGAGGAAATCTTCGCCCACCTCGCTGCCGCCACCGCTGAAGTGCCGCGCCTGCTGGAAGCCATGCTGCGCATGTGACGGTGCGTTGCCGCAGTGCGCATGCACCGCATCAAATGCGACGGCGTGCCGAGTGGCGGCACTGGCGTATTGCGCTTTGCCTTGAAACATGTTGATACTTTCCGGGCACCGGGGAGGTTAATCAGGGGAATGGTTCGAGCTCGACCGCGTGCATCCTGTCCAGGCTTCCAGAGGTTCCAGCAATGCGTTTCGGTACGGTCAAGTGGTTCAACGATGCCAAGGGTTTCGGTTTCATCGCACCCGAGGATGGTGGGGAAGATGTGTTCGTCCACTTCTCGGCCATCAATTCCAAGGGCTTCCGCAGCCTGCAGGAAGGTCAGCGCGTGAAGTTCGAAGTCACCCAAGGCCCGAAGGGCGCCCAGGCTTCGGGCGTCGAAATCGCGGGTTGAGTTACGGTGGCCGGTCTGCGTGCCGGCCATGCAGCAAATCGAGCCCCGCGCCACGGCGCGGGGCTTTTTGTTGGGGCATGCAGCCGCGGTTGGCTGCCCGTCCGATTCCCGCGATGATGGGAGTCGCAACGATCCACCCCTCCAAACATTGAAGAGCATCCCGCAGACATGAGCACCCGCTTGCTTGAAATCGCCGCCAACTCGGTGGCTTCCGCACTGGCCGCGCAGACCGGCGGGGCGGGGCGGGTGGAACTGTGCAGTGGGTTGGAGCTGGGTGGTCTCACGCCTTCCCATGCCGTCATCGCAATGGTGCGCGAACAGTTGCGCATTCCTCTGTACGTACTGATCCGTCCGCGCGCCGGCGATTTCCTCTACGACGACGACGAATGCGAGGCCATGCGCCGCGACATCGAAACCTGCGTGGCCCTGGAGTGCGACGGCGTGGTGCTGGGTGTGCTCGATGCGGATGGCGACGTGGACATGGAGCGCTGCTATGGCCTGATCGCCGCGGCAGGGCACCTCGGCGTCACCTTCCATCGCGCCTTCGACCTCGTGCGCGATCCGCATCGCGCGTTGGACGACGTGATCGCACTGGGCTGCGAGCGCGTGCTCACCTCGGGCGGACAGGCCAGCGCGATGGACGGCGCTGCGCTGATCCGCGGACTGATCGCGCAAGCCAACGGCCGCATCGGCATCATGCCCGGCGCCGGCGTCACCGACCGCAATATCGCCGCGCTGGCGGCAGCCACCGGCGCAGAGGAAATCCACGCCTCGGCCAAACGGCAGCTGCCTTCGGGCATGCGCCATCGGCCCTCGCTGCTCACCGACATGCAAGGCGGCGAGCTGCGCAGCGACGTGGAGCAGGTGCGTGCACTGGTTAAGGCCTGGCAACCCTAGTTCCTGCGCTGGGAAGGCGGGGCAGGAGGGGCCGTCTTCCCTACCGCAGCGCATGTTCCCCCACCTTCGCTAAAATGCCGCTTTGCCATTCCCTTGCGGAGCGAGCCCAGTGATCATCAAACCCAAAGTGCGCGGCTTCATCTGTGTCACGGCCCATCCGGTCGGTTGCGAGCACAACGTGGCCGAGCAGATCGCCACCACCCAGGCCGCTATCCACCACGATGACAAGGGCCCGAAGCGCGTGCTGGTGATCGGGGCCTCCACCGGCTATGGCCTGGCTTCGCGCATCACCGCCGCGTTCGGTTACGGCGCCGCCACCCTGGGCGTGTTCTTCGAAAAGCCCAGCAGCGAGGACAAGACCGGCACCGCCGGCTGGTACAACGCCGCCGCGTTCGACAAGCTGGCCAAGCAGGCCGGCCTGTACGCGAAGTCCATCAACGGCGATGCGTTCGCCGACGAGACCCGCGCACGCGCCATCGAGATCATCAAGAACGAGATGGGCGGCCCGATCGACCTCGTCGTCTATTCGCTGGCTTCGCCCGTGCGCAAGCTGCCGGGCAGCGGCGAGGTGGTGCGCTCGGCGCTCAAGACCATCGGCGAGACCTTCACCGCGAGCTCCGTAGACACCAACAAGGACACGGTGATCCAGGCCAGCGTGGAGCCGGCCACCGAGCAGGAGATCAAGGACACCGTCACCGTGATGGGCGGCGAGGACTGGGCACTGTGGATCGACGCGCTGGGCAAGGCCGGCGTGCTGGCGCCGGAGGCCAAGACCATCGCCTACAGCTACATCGGTACCGAAATCACCTGGCCGATGTACTGGCATGGCACGCTGGGCCAGGCCAAACAGCACCTGGACAACACCGCCAAGGCGCTGCGCGAGCGCCACGCCGGGCTCGATGCCCGCGTGGGTGTGATGAAGTCGGTGGTCACCCAGGCGAGTGCCGCGATCCCGGTGATTCCGCTGTACGTCTCCATCGCGTTCCGTGTGATGAAGGACAAGGGCATCCACGAAGGCTGCATCGAGCAGATCAACCGCCTGTTCCACGACCGCCTCTACCGTGCCGACGGTGCGGCGTTGCCCACCGACGGCGAAGGCCGCGTACGCCTGGACGACTGGGAGCTGCGCGACGACGTGCAGGATGCCTGCAAGGCGCTCTGGCCCACCGTCACCACCGAGACGCTGCGCCAGGTCACCGACTATGACGGCTACAAGCACGAGTTCCTCAAGCTGTTCGGTTTCGACCGCAGCGACGTGGACTACGGCGCCGAGGTGGACACGGATCGCCGTTTCGACTGCGTGGAGATGTGAGCGCCTGACCCGATCCAAAAAAAGCCCCGCATCGCGGGGCTTTTTTTATGCGCAGGAAATCGTGCGATGCCGGATGCATCCGTTATCCGGAAGCGCATCAGCCATGCGACTGGGCGACCACGCTGCCGTCGTTCGGATCGGCCAGCAACTCGACGTTGTGCCCGTCGCTGGACTTCGCCTTGGCGCTCCACAAACCGTGGTCGAATTTCGTGTCCTTGACGTTCTGGTAGCCGGCCGCAGTCAGCTTGGCGCTGACCTCGTCCTCGTCGAGCTTGGACGGCGCATCGGTCGGGTAGACCCTGCCGGAAACGGGGCCGACGGCCAGCTTGACCCACTTCTTGTTGCCGCCGCGGGCCTTGCCGCGCCATACGCCGTCCTTGAACTCCAGGCCTTTCACTTCCTTGTAGCCGGCATTGGCGATCGCGGTCTTGATCGCGGTTTCGCTCATTGCGCCGTTGGGCGGTTGCGCCGACCACGTACTCGTAGTGGTGGTCGTGGTGGTGTGGGTCATGGACGACGCGGCCATCGGCGCAGGCGGCGAGGGCTGCGTTTGCGCGAAGGCGACGCCGCCAATCGACAGTCCAACCAAGAGGGAAAGCAGGCGTTTGCTCATGATGCGCTCCTTGATGATGGGTACGGATCGTGCCGGCAGGAGAGGTTCACGGCGCGACAGTCGCGATGGCACAGGTCACCGGGGTGACACTGGCGACATCGATG
Source organism: Rhodanobacter sp. DHG33 (assembly GCF_014843005.1). Lineage (GTDB taxonomy): Bacteria > Pseudomonadota > Gammaproteobacteria > Xanthomonadales > Rhodanobacteraceae > Rhodanobacter_A. The sequence goes on from NZ_JACYXM010000002.1 coordinate 513,015, forward strand.
AGAGCATCGCGTTCGGAATGGTTGCGTGAAAAAAAGCGTGGACGCAGGGTGAAGGTCAGGCTTCGGTTCAGTTGCCTGCCAATGGGGTCGCGTAGATCCGATGGTGCTTCGAATGCAGACGAGAGGTGAACGGAGCAAGGGCAGGCGGGGTGGTTGCGCATCCACCGATCAGAAGCGGCATGCCGTGTCTGGCTGCGTGCTCAATGGCGCGACACGATTGATGCCGTGCGTAGCGACCCCATATACTTGCTTGGCCATACCGTTTCCCCGGGGGTGTACTGGCTTCGACGGGGGTAGTGAGATGGCTTGGTGCATGCCGAGGGGGCAGCTTTCCTCGTTAATCCAGCAGCAAACTTATAGTTGCCAACGACGACAACTACGCTCTGGCCGCTTAAGGCCTAGCCCCGAACCCACTTGTGCTCGTGCTCGTCGGTGTAGGGTCATTATCACGGGATCGCCCGAAGCTGCCGCCTGTCGGTCAGGGCTAAATCAAGCAGGCTGGTCCTTCGATGCGCTTCGCACATCGTGCTGTCGCGGGACGAGATTCAACGGTGAGCTAAGCATGTAGTACTGGGCGTCAAGCGCCTTCGGACGCGGGTTCGACTCCCGCCACCTCCACCAATAAGCCGTCCAACGGCATCCAATAAAGGCCGGAAACCCTAGCAATAGCAACGGTTCCGGCCTTTTTCTTGTCCAATGCCGTCCGGGGGCATGCATTGCAATCCGGGGGTAGGTGGGGGTAACTTCAGGGGTAACAGGCCTACCCCCATAGAGTGTTACCCCCAATGCTGACCGATACCGCGATCCGGAAAGCACCCGCCCCCGAGAAGCCCCGCAAGCTGGCAGACGGTGGCGGACTGTTCCTGCTGCACAGCCCGAACGGCTCCAAGTGGTGGCGCCTCAAGTACCGCTTTGGGGGTAAGGAGAAGCTGCTGTCGCTGGGCACTTACCCCGACACCGGCTTGGCTGATGCTCGTGAGAAGCGCGACGCGGCCCGCAAGCTGCTGGCGGCAGGCATCGACCCCGGTGAGCACCGCAAGGCCGAGAAAGCGGCAGGCGAGGAGCGTGCAGCCAACAGCTTCGAGGTGGTCGCTCGCGAGTGGCTGGGCAAGCAGACGTGGGTGGAGCACTACCGGGTCAAGGTCGAGGCCTGGATGGCGAACGACGTCTATCCGTACATTGGTGGTCGACCCGTGGCTGAGCTGAGCGCCCCGGAGTTCCTGCGGGTAGGGCGCCGGATGGAGGAGCGTGGTGCCATCGAGTCCGCTCACCGTGTCCTGCAGACCTGCGGCCAGGTTATGCGCTACGCCATCGCCACAGGGCGGGCCGACCGTAACCCCGTGGCAGACCTCAAGGGAGCGATCGCCTCGCCGGCAGAGCGCCACCATGCCGCGATTGTCGATCCCTTGGTGCTGGGCGGCTTGCTGCGCGCGATCGAGGGCTATACGGGCGATGCCACCACGCGCGCGGCGCTTAAGCTGTCTGCGCTGCTGTTCGTCCGCCCCGGCGAGCTCCGGCATGCGGAATGGACAGAGTTCGACCTGGACGCGGGCGAGTGGAACATCCCCGCCGGCAAGATGAAGATGCGCCAGCCGCACCTGGTACCGCTGTGCGATCAGGCGGTAGCGACCCTGCGTGAACTACAGTCGCTGACAGGGAGAGGACAGTACGTGTTTCCCGGTGGCCGCTCGCCGCGTCGGCCCATGAGCAACAACGCGATCAACGCCGCGCTACGCCGTATGGGCTACGGCACAGATGTCATGACCGCTCACGGCTTCCGCGCCACGGCCCGCACGATCCTAGACGAGGTGTTGGGCTATCGCGTCGACTACATCGAGCACCAGCTGGCGCATGCCGTGAAAGACCCGAACGGGCGCGCCTACAACCGCACGGCGCACCTACCGGAGCGGCGGAAGATGATGCAGGGGTGGGCTGACTACTTAGACAGCCTACGTGTGGATGGAAAGGTGATAGCAATCAAGGCTAGAGCCAGGGGAGTACGGTGGTGATGCCCGTTAATAGTTCGTACACTCTGCAAAGCCCAAGGGACAAAAGTTAGGCCATGACCGACGTCCACTATCGCAACGCACCTATCGTTGAGGCCGTGATAGATCTGCGAGTGCGCTTTGGCGCCGAGCCTACGTTCGATGCCCTGAAAAGGGCCGCTGCAACGCTTAAGCAGCGCTTTCCGATCCAAGAAGACCTTGCCCAAGTTCAACTGGCCTTGAAGCTAGGCGAAGTCGCCAAGAAGAAAGCAAGTAGCAATCTTGGGCAACGTCGCATCGGCGTTCGCCTCCACACGGGCGACAATAGTCGTGTACTTCAGTTTCAGCAGGGTGGCTTTGCCTACAGTCATTTGGCCCCATATACGGACTGGGCAACCTTTCGCGCAGAGGCACTTGAATGCTGGGGTATCTACAAGCGCTTATTCAAACCGACGGCCGTCGTTCGATACGCTGTGAGATTTATAAATCGCATTTCCGTTCCCAACGGTTGGAGTGACTGCAGTCTGTTTACGTCGCTTTATCCCTGTGTGCCGCAAGCTTTGGGTGATCCGCTAGATCGCTACTTCATGCAGCTGTCGCTCCCTCAGTCGCAGGTGGCTCGAAATGCGCAGCTCATCATCAACAGCACTCTTGCCGAAGGCAATCAGCTAGGTGGAGCCGCTTTAATGCTGGATTTTGATCTGTTTGCGCCAACGGAGCTTGACACAGATTCAGATGAGGTGTGGCAGCATCTTGATGCTTTTCGTGTCCGAAAGAATGAAGTATTTGAAGCATGCATCACAGATCACACCAGGGGGCTAATCGCATGAACTTTGCCGAGGCGTACCCGATTCCATCAGAGACAGCGTCGGTGTCCGATATGCCGATAGGGCGGGCCTATGCTCCCCAGGCATCCGATGGTCAAACAGTGGCTGACTTGCCCCTGCATTCGACTCTTCAATCGATACGGCGGCTTTCCAGTTATGGCAACGATTGGGACGGGCATGGCAGCCCCGCGCCCAGAGCTGAATCTGTGCAGTCCTCTCTCGAAGCTATTCGCGTGTTCCATAGGTCTATTGTTACTTCCGGGCACCGGTGGGCTCAGCCTCATGTGTCAGCTAATGAGGATGGAAATGTAGTCTTCGAGTGGTGGCAAGGTGAGAAGAAGCTAACCATTTACATCCGTGCCGCGAACGTCACCTTCATCAAGGTGTGGGGCATGAATATCGATACGGAGATGGAGGATGGTCGCGTAACCAACTCTGGGTTTAGCCCTTTATGGACTTGGTTGAGCGAGGCGTAAAGAGTCAAAATGGGGGATGTATCGGATCAGGAGTGGCTCCATCGACGTGTACGGTCGAGGGAATGCCACAGCATCCGACCAACCAGGCGTCTGTCCAGTACGGCTTTTAACGACAAAAGTAGGAAGCCGTCTGTTGATCGTGCTGCGTTACGATCAGCTGAGGAGACTAAGGCAGAAGCGACCGACGGTGTTGTACGTCTTCTCACGGCATCTGTACGCAGTATAGGCATTCCTATCGGCGCGCCGGCTCCAGATAACTTTGAAGTAGACGTGTGGGCAAGGGAGTTGCCGGAAAACGTGGCTCATGCACAAATTGAGCCGCTTCCAAGCATGACCGGATCTCGATTTGAGAAGCTCAAAGAAGCATTGGCTAGGTTAGCTGAGCAGGAAGACTGGGTGATCGAGCCGACGTCGTGACCATTCTAAGATTGCAATCTGTTTCCTGGCGGACGACATTACAGGCTACTTGTCTTGTCCTTGAACACGATTTGCTGCATCTGTAGAGCGCACTCGATTTGTTTGGCGAGGAGACGGGCAGGGTTCCGACTACCTGGCACCGTGGAGCTTGATAACGACGTGGTGTCGTTCAAGCGCAAGGCTGGCCGCGCGCTCAGCCAGCTAGCTCTAGAACACGCTGAGCGCCATCCGATGCATTCGTAACGGGAAAGTACTCTATACCCGCAGCGGATGCTTCCTCAGTGACTTCACGGCGTGCTTCATGCAGGTTATTGAGCTGCTTTGCTCCCAGAGTGGCATCGTCATCGCGCGTAACTGCACCGATAAGCGCGGCTTTTGGCAAATGAATCATCGACTTGACGCGCTGAAGTTCGAAGAGGCGTGCGCGTGCATCACGCAAGCTTGCACTGACCCGGATGGGGTGAAGCACGTTGAAGTGCGCGACGACACGAGGTGAACAGAAACCAAAGCGCACGTTTTGGCCGCCGTCTACGAGTTGGGCTTCTCGCCCGAAGTACTTCAATAGATCGGGCCGCTCCTTGACGGTCAACTCACGAATCTCGGTGCTGAAGCGGCGATTGACCTCTTCCTGCATCGGTGCGTCCGACTCTTCAAGCTCTTCCAGTTTGTCGAGATTGGCCAAGCTGGAATGTAAAAGGGCGATCGTTCGTAATAGCTCCGGCAAGGATCGGGCAGCTGTGCTGCGTAATTCTCCCGGAACCAATCCCATGATGGGTGCGCTCAGACCATCCAGTGAGTTCGCTGCTCCTGCTGCTTCGCGGAAGATGGCGAGGCCATGTTCAATGAGCTTTCTGGCGCCAGCAGATTGTTTCCCATAGAGGCTGTCCAGAACGTCGTCACGAATGATGCGCGTGCTGCCAAAGCGTCCATCGTGCATGTAGATGGCGCCAGCCATAAGTCGCTCGCCCGTTCCATTGACGGGCTCCCAAAAAAGAGGGCGCCAGGGTGAGCGCGCTGCCTCAATGACGCTTGCTATGGGCGGCTGGATGATTGCGTTCATTGACCGGATAGTAGGTCTTGGGGAGTGGGAAATCGAGCCAGGAGGCGCATGCCTAACTGGTTCAAGCGGTCAGTAACAAAGCGCACTTGGATGCTTGTATCGGTGAAGACATCAAGTTCCTTTTTCGCATTTTCCGGCCTGTCTCGATCCATGAGCAACCATTGTGCAGTACTGGCTGAACGCATTTCCTCAGACAGTCCACTGTAGATGGCCATTTGGCATAGCTTGTTCACGTCATCAAGATGCTGCGCACCATTCCCTAGGGCGAACGCGTGATCAATCCAGGCTTCGTTTGTGCCATCCCACAGAATATTTCCTAGATTTCGGTCGCGGTTGTCGATTGCTTCGTCAGCAGCGGCTACAAGAGGCGCAGAGGGGAGCTGACTCGCGAGGCGCGTAGCGATCTCTAAGGCTGCCTTATGCTCTGCGCTCCCTATCGCAAATCCTGCGATTCCTAGCCGTTGGTTGAGGTTTGGATAGGTTGCGTCTGCGCTCCCAAAGGCAACGTTGTTGTTGGCTTCGGCGACTAAGTATGGGTCGGGGACAGGAGCGCCCCAGCCACGTAAAAGCAATGCGCAAAACGCTTCGGCAACTACCTGTTGAATGGCGTCACGCTTGACGATGGCGGCGAAATTTGAACGTCCGGACGATGCCAAGATGCACCGTATCGCTCCTGTTACACCGTCGCCTGCTGGCATCTCAGTGCCAGGCACAATGGTTGCCCATCCGATGCTCATGCTGTCCTTTCCCCCGGTGACGCATCAAGTGCGCCGGTTCCCTACGCTCCATCAGGCACGCACGCCGACATGGCGATGCTGCCGCCCCTTGCACTTCTGGGCGGAAGGTAGCACCCAAGAGGCACCCTCGCCAGATGCGGGATCTCCTGCTTCCCGGGCTATTTGCTAGTTAAGGTGGCGCCGGTCCGCTCTCATCGGTGCACCTACTTGCGCCCTTCTAGGAGGGTATAGACCATGGGGCGACTCACAAGGGGGAAACCATGGAATTGATGATCAAGGTCTTGGATGAGTGGGGTGGAGAACTTGAGGCGTTCTGCACTCTGGTAGATCACGAGGATTCTCTGTGGCGGGTTGTGCTGACTAGCCACCGGGGACGCCGCGGCGCTCTCGATGTGACTGCAACGGAAGCAACACTTGAGCAAGCGATTCACGAGGCAATGAGGAAGGCAAGCATCCACGCCACAAACAACCCGGGAGCATGACAGTGAACGATTGAGGAGGTCAGCCCGTGGACGGCTTCGTTCGGAAATGCTGCCGGCGTGATGTCATCCGCTAGTTGAGGCTGCATCACTCGCTGTGTCTGCGCCTTGCGATCGTCGAGGATCGCGCGCACCATCGCGCCATTGAGCAGGAGGGGGAGTTCACGCATGGAGACGAACCTCGCGCGGAAAGCGATATGGGCATGTGGATGGGCGTTCTTGGGTGTGTTCGTGACATGCTTCTTGTTCTATCCACCGCATGCGAAATGGAACGAAGGACTTCATCTAGGCGATGTGGCTACGTGGTTTTCTGCCATCGGCACAATCGCTGCTGTTGTAGTGGCGCTTTCGGCTGGATTCTCCCAGCGCCGAAAGGATGATTTGGCTATGGCTGAGCTTCGCTCTTCGATTGCGAACGCCCTCATTGTGGACCTACTAACCATTCGTAGCTTGTTGACAGCCAGCCACCTGCAATGGGGGCATGACGGTAGCCATCTCAGCGATCAGGAATTGCACAACGTGCTTAGACGTGTGCAATGGCTCAACATGCCGTCCTTCGAGGCATATCGTGAGTCGCTGCCGAAACTTGGGGCAGGGGTTGCTCCGTACGTAATAGAGGCCTATGGCGTCATTCTCCGAACGGCGCGAATCGCCCTTGGGCAATCGACAACAGTAAATTCCAACGCTGACGATCGCGAGTTCGCCTCCAAGATCATTGAAAGAGTTCCCGTCGTTTTGCTTTCGATTTGGCGTGCGCACCACGCGCTTAGCCCCTACGCGAGACCATTGACGATTGCTGGAGAGCCTACTGTGGAAGATTTGCAGAGAAATTGTTCGCCGTGCACCACGCCACCCTGCTGACGCTATCCTGGCTTTCCCTGGGCGAACCACCAGCGCTAGGTGTCCACAGCCACATTGCGGCTATGAGCTGCGCCTGGTGAGGTCTTTCATTTTGTTGAGCATCCACGGTTCGATCGGCTTCTCGCGGTGAGATAGTTTCCGGGTGAATTCACTTGTATCTATCCGTGAAGTGGCGATCGAGCAGAAGGCGATCTAACCGCCTAAAAGATGAGTCTTCGTCACTTGTCCGGCGGCAAACACGCTAATAATCGCAAGGACATTTGCCAGCAAGTACAGGCGCCTGCTACTGACATTCATGCAATCTAAGAAGTATGTCGTAGCGAAGGAAGAGAGCGGCCCTGTCACTAGAACGATGAGGGCTGCGTACACATACTGCCACCACTCGATACCTAACCCGCCATGCTGTTCAACAAGTTTCATGGCCACGGCTTGCAAGCCAATCACGAACACGATGTTCTTTGCGTAATCAAGTACATCTTTCCTCCATGCAAGGAGCATTGCGCCTGCGTTTTTGTCTTGCATACCTGCCCCTTGCAGTCCCGTTGAATTAGGCGCATATTGCCACCGCCCCCGCCAATTCGGGGGCCAGGTTTGGCGACCTGAGTAGATATAGGCGCAACGGCGCCGATGGCGCTTTTTTTGTGTCCGTTGTGTCATGCCCGCTTTACGGTGGGCGTGCAGGGCAGCCTTCGGGCTGGCCGGGTTCCTATATCCCCGGTTCGCCAACCCTGCACGTCCGCCACCTTGCCGCAACGGTCAGGTGGCTCCTTCAGCATCAACTGCAGAGGTGGAGCATGACCATGAAGCCGAAAAACGTTGCTGTCGTCCCCGAAGACAACAGTGTCGCCACTGTCCACCAAGTGCTGGGAGAGTGGCCTGAAGATGTGATCGCGAGCCTTGAGACTGCGTCCAACGCACTTCGCTGGATCGGTGCGATTTTGAACGTAGCATCCAAACAAGAAATGCAGGGGCCGCATTCTGATGCAGCAGACATGCTGAGTGCCGCGCGGTACATCGCTATGGATTTTGCCAACCTTGCAGACTGCCAATGCGAGAGCTTGAGCGATCACTTGCGTGAACACGTTGCCAAAGCAACCGAATTGTCGCTTTGATGATGCGCTCCGCAGGGGGTAATGGCGGGGAGGTATCTGCGATAGCCGAAGCGGTAGTACAAATGCTCGATGAGGCGCACGACCTGATCGGTCACGCCTGACAGTTCACGCTGCGCCTAGGACGGCCATCCGAAAACCGGGCACCTTCCCCGGCTGGCGCGGCACCTTTTGAAGGGCGCAGAGGTGTGCGCATGGCAGTACAGCACGATGACTTGCGCGTGCAGGTCTTGGCGGAGTTCAAGAAACTGCCAGCAAAAGAAGGCATCACGCATGAGCTGGACACCGCCGCCAGTGTGGTCATGGTGCTGGTGTGCAATGTGCCGGCGAATCAAAAAGGTACTCCATCACCGGCTTTTCACCGCATCGGCAAGACACGGGTACAGGCGGAAGTTGATCGCATCATCAACTATGCAAAACGGGCTACACGCCCCATCCGCAAAGGGCAGGTTGACCCTGTAGTTAAGCTGGCCACATATCTGACCAAAATCCACGGTCCAACAATCGATGTTCTGGCATCGCGTGGTGTGCTCCGATACGGGCCCATCGATCCGGCGATGATCACAGCGCACGCTTCCAGCGTGGACTTATCGAAGGTGCCCAATGTCACGTATGGCAGACCCGCCAACTTGTACGTCCAAGGGGTCGCTAAGGTGCTGGCGTTCCATTTTCATGCGATCACCGGGAAGTCCCCCAAGATCGTGCATGACCCCTTCAATGACACCTATGGCGCCTTTGTCGACTTGGTGAGCGGCGTGTTCGAGATTGCTGGCATTGAGGCAAATGCCCTTGCTGCTGCGCGCATAGCCGTGCCGCCTATCAGGCGTGCAAAAGGAAAGGGTTGAATGACCATTTGCAAAAACAAGTAGGGTTTTCTACTTAGATGCCCTGCTTCTAAAACACGATCCTTCGACCGTCCAAACCAAACGAGGGCGGTCACATGGCAACCGAAGCAGTAGCAACGCGTGCTTACCTGCGCGTCTCCGATATCAATCGCAATCGCCGCACCGGTGCCCCTGGCCTGTTGCCGGTGACCACTTCGACCTGGTGGAACTGGGTGAAGGCCGGCAAAGCGCCGGCACCAATCAAGCTTTCTCCGGGTTGCACCGTCTGGCGCGAAGCTGACGTATTGATGTTCGCTGAGTCGCTGGCGAAGGCGGCGGTGTAATGAGCCGCCCCCAGAAACGCCAACGCCCGGGTCGGACCGGGCGTCAGGGCAAAACCAAAAAACTTTCGAGCCTCAACAATACCACCACCGGCGCTCAGCGGCATCGTCTCCTGGCCCACCTGAAGTGCAAGGCCATCGACACCATCACGGCACGCCGTGATCTGAATGTCATGCATCCAGCCATGCGCGTGAAGGAACTTCGCGAAGCCGGCCACCCCATCGTCACCGTGCGCATCAGTCGCGCCGATACGGAAGGGCGCCAGCACCATAACGTCGCGCTGTACACACTGATGTCGGGAGGCTCGCGATGATGGGGCGCACCTCCAATACCTACCTGCCCAAGGACTGGCACAGTCGTTTGCCCGATCCGGCTGCCTACTACACGCAGCACCTGGACAAGCTGGGTGACGTCGCAGCCAACGGCTGGGCGATGGCGTTGTGTCCATTCCACGATGACTACGAGTCATCCCTGAGCGTGAAGTTGATCGGCATCAAGGGCGCCTATCGCTGTGACACCTGCGGTAACCACGGCGACATGGTGGCCTTCCACATGGCCCGCACCGAACTGCCGTTCAAGGAAGCGGTGCGGGATCTGATCGGGCTTAGGGGGCGCGGATGAGTGCCGTGCGCTCAATCGTGACTGATCCCGTAGGGCTACTGCTCTCGCGCCTTGATGGTGTGATGGCAGCGGGTAAAGGCTGGCGTGCTCGATGCCCAGCACACGGAGGTAGATCGCGCTCGCTCTCGATAGTGGCGGGAGACAACGGTGCAGCCCTGGTGCATTGCTTCGCTGGCTGCCAGATCCATGACGTCCTCGGCGCAGTCGGCCTCACCGTCGGCGATCTCTTCCCGACACGCGACCTGGGTTCGCTCACGCCGGAGCAGCGTCGTGAGGTGCGCCGAGCGGCTGCTATCCCGAAGTGGGCCGGCGCTCTCGACGTGCTGGCCATGGAGGCCAACGTCATGCTGCTGGCAGCTGCTCAACTGGATGAGGGCAGGTCGCTTCATCCGGACGATCTCAACCGCCTCCGCATTGCCGCTCTGCGCATCTTCGACGCCAGGGAGGTGCTGCATGCACGCTGATCCGAGGGATGACTTCGACACCTACGTTGATAGCTATGCGCCAGCGCCGGCGGAGACCATCCTGCCTGGTGACGACGCGGAACCGCCCAGGCTGCCGCTGGCCAGTCGCGTCGGGGCCGCCATGCAGCCGTTCACTACGGAGGAGCTTAACGCCGCTGCTGAATCGCATCCCCACGCATTCGAAGACGGTGAAACCGGCTTGTTTCCCATCGGTGAGGTATCGATCGTCGCCGCGCAGGGGCGCGAAGGTAAGACCTACAGCCTGGTGGCGATCGCTGCCGGCTACGTCCGCGGCAAGCGCCTGGGCGGCCTCTTGCCGGCCAAGGATCGGCATGCGGTCATCTACAGCGCCGAGGACGACCGGAAGCAGTACGCACGCAAGGTGGCGGCTCTCCGTTGGCTCCATGGCGATACGAGCAGCTCTGCCACCTGGTGTGATCGGCTCATCGTCCCGGATCTGGACGCGCCCGACGTGGCTGAGTGGCGCGAGTTGGTGAAGGTGATCGACCGACGCCCGATCAAGGCCCCGATGGTGAATGCCTTAATCGACGCTTTGACGCCGCGAATGACCGATCCGGTGCCGCCTGGTCTGCTGATCTTCGAGACAGCGAGCACGCTGAGTGATGCCGAGGAGGACAACGCCGGACTGAGGACTCTGGTTGGCGCACTGAAGCAGATCGCCCGCGAACTAGGGGTTGCCGTCGTCCTGGTTCACCACACGAGCCAGGCCGGCACCAAAGAACTCAGCACGCTGAGCATCGGCGTGAGCGACATCCGCGGCGGCACGGCGTTGGTCTACAACGCCCGCCAATGCTTCATGCTGATCAACCTGGGTAGCGATGACGATCCGTTCGCTGAGACTGATGCTCGCACTCTACTGCGCAAGCTGGCGGCGCCCAACGACACAGCCAGGATCTCGGCACTGATCTGCCTGGACAGCTCCAAGGCACGCGATCCGGCTCCGATCTTCCTGCGCTGGCGCTCCACGCCGAGCTTCGGCCCTGCGTTGGAGGAAATCACGCCGCCGTCGTCGATCGCCGGGCAGCGGTGGCGGAAAGTGCTCGCCATGCTTCACGGTAAGCGCGCTGAGGCTCGCGATGACGCCAAGGCTACCGAGACAGCGGTCAAGGTCACGGGCGTCGTAGAGGCTGTCAGGAAGCTTCAGGCGAGCAACACGCCGGCCAGCGCGAAGGCTGTCTCCGTGGCATGCGGCCGAACCAAGGAATGGGCGCTTCCCTATCTGCAACGCGCAGTCGAGCAAGGCCTTCTGACCACCAGTGTCGAGCGACTCAAGCAGGCGCCAAGGGAAGTGACGATCTATCACGCAATCGACTGGGCAGAAGGCGAAACGGAATGAATCTGCCCACTGCCTTCACGAATCGCACAACCACGCCGCTTCGACTGGGCAAGCGACTGGGCAGATTCATTTCTGCCCACTGCTACGGGAAGGAACGAGGCAGCAAAAGCGCGCCTTCATGGGCGCTTGCTGTCCGTTCCCTCCGCACCGTCAGCCGACTAGGCAGAGCAGATGCACATAGGGGTGAGGGGGATCTGCCTGCCCAGTCGAGTGCGCCGTCGAACCCGCAGACATCGCGCCCGCGCGTGCGCGCGAGGAAGCGCCGCCCAAGCCACCGGCATCGCGCGTACGCGCGCGCGAGCCACACTGAGGAGAACAACCGATGAGCAGCACCAGCACGATCAAGGAATTCCTGGTTCGCCTTGGCTACAAGGTCGACGCGACGGGCGAGCGCAAGTTCATCGATGGTGTGAACAACGCGACCAAGATGGTCAATGACCTCGGAAATGCCCTCAAGGTGATCGCCGCTGGCGGCGCGGCGGCGGGTGTCATGGCCTGGATGGGCAAGATGGCCTCCTCCATGGAAGGCCTGTACTACTCCAGCCAGCGCGCCGGCGCTTCCGCGAAGAACCTGCAGGCCTTCGGCTATGCCGCCTCGCAAATGGGCAGTTCTGTGCAAGAAGCACAGGCCACCGTCCAGGGCTTCCATCAATGGATGCTCAATATGCCGGGAAGCGAGATGTGGCTGCATCAACTTGGAATTGGAACACGCGATAGCAATGGCAAGCTGCGCGACGCAACGGATCTGCTACAGGACTTCGGCAAGAAGCTGGCGACCATGCCGACTGCGCTGCAGAACAAATACGCCCAGCTCCTGGGTATTCCGCTGAATCTGCGCCTCGCTCTGCAGCAGGGCATGGGCGGGTACATCGAGGACTACCGCAAGATGCTGGCCGAAGCCGGCATGGATTCGGACAAGGCTGCGAAGCGGTCGCACGACTTCATGGTGCAGGTGCGTGGCCTCGGCGGCGCCTTCCACATCCTCGGCCTTAGCGTTGCCGCGGGCCTGATGGGCGACCAAGGCGGAGGGGGGGCGCTCGATCGCTTTCGGCATCTGCTGCTCAGCCATTCCGAACAGATCACGCGCATCGCCCGGAACATCGGCAATGTCTTCAACAACCTGTTCGAGCGCGTGCTGAACTGGCTCGACAGCCTGGACTGGAACAAGGTCGACAATGGGGTCAAGAAATTCCTTGATGGCCTGGATGGATTGTCGAGTTCGATGGAGATACTCAAGGTTGCTGCGTTCGCTCTCGCAGGAGCGCTCACGCTCGGCGTTCTGCGCAGCATCACCTCAGTTATCGATGGATTGGGTAGGTTGATCCCGATGCTCGGAGCAGGAGGTGCAACCGGTTCCATTCGCATGTTCGGCGCCGCATTGGCCGGCATCAATATGGGCGCCTTGGCGGCAGTGCTTGGCGCGGCTGGTTTGGCATATTCGCCGGCCCTTGGTGGAAAGCGTCGAGCTGATGGAAGTTATGAGGATGAACTTCCGCGACCGACCTCAATTCCCGGAACGGACACGAATTCGCTATGGGCCAAGGTACGTGGACAGAAGTCCGCCTATCTGGGCTCGAGCTATCAAGCTGCACTCTTGCTGGCAAATCGCTACTACGCGGCAGGTGACCAACCTTCGCAGACCGACCTGCAAAAACAGGCTGCGGCGATTCTGGCGGGCAAAGTGTCCGCGTCGGATATGCCTGGTCATAGCGACCCGTTGGGCATTCGAAACAACAATCCGGGGAATCTCCGCACCGGCGCCGGAGGTGCAATTGGTGCCTACGCAACACCACAAGCTGGCCTGAATGCTTTGGCCAACCAGTTGATGTTGTACTACTCGGGTCAATCGCGGGCGGCACGTCATCCCTTGACTACCTTGCGCGACATCATCAGCACCTACGCTCCGAGCAGCGAGAACAACACGGCCGCGTACATCACCGACTTGGCCAAGAAGCTGAGCGTGTCCCCTGATCAGCAGCTCAACCTGCGCGACCCGACGCAGCTCCAGGCCTTGATGCGCGGCATCGTGCAGCACGAGAACGGCATGAACCCGTACAGCGCTGAGATGTTCCGCGCCGCAGCTGGCAACACGGCGCAGACGCGCGGGCGCCCAGGCTCGATCACTGCCACGACCAACATTCATGTGACGGGCAATAGCAACCCTCTTGCCACGGCGCAGGCGGTCGCTGGACAGCAGAACAGCGTGAACCAGCGCTTGTTCCGTGACTTCGCGGTGCCGGTCGTATGAGCATCCTCTCGATGCTCGAGCTGGCCACTGCCGGGCAGTTGGTCGACGTGCTGCTACGGAGCAACCGGCAGATCGGTGTGCAAGTGATATGTTCCAGGCCTATGCGCTAGGCGCGCGCGATGTGAGCCGGTTGGGTGGTGGGTCAATATTGTCGATCTTCCCTGATCTATCAGCACACTGCGGCTTCTTCTTGCCCCGCCACCCAGACACCTTGCACTTTCGTCAAGGGGATCAGAACCGTAGTGCCACAAGACCCCATCGTTGACCCGGTTGATTTTTCTACAGGCCCAAGTGTGGCCTTAAATTCAGCCTTATCCTCAACGACGCTTACGCTGACTAGCTGCATGTACCCGGATGGAAGTTCCAGCGTCGATGAGTAGGGAATATCCTTTTTATCTATCGTCGTTCGATGAAGCACCGAAAGAGCTTCGACAAGGTTTGGATCGGCCGCATCGGGCAAAACGATGATGCTCTCCTTGCGTTTGTACTCCGAGTCTGTGAGTGATATCCGGAGAACAGAAACAAGGTCGTTGAGGCCGGTTGAGTGTTGCGCTGCCCGGGTCGGCAGGACACCAGCAGCAAGTAGGCCCATCAGAAGCACTGTGCCAGCAAGCTTCATAGGTTCATCTCCAGTGACATACTCGATTTGGTTACGTCGAATGATTCGGCTTCACGCGCTCGAGCGTTAAACACGCTTTGTTCGTTGGCTGCGTACCATACCCATGTAGACCAAGAGCGCCGCGAGAGCCACCGCGAAAAAGGGAAGTCCGCTATGGATGCTCCCACCCTCCCACTTGTATCGGGCATAGCCGCAGATGCGAAGAACGAGGGGATATGTCCCAGCAAACATAAAGATACCGAACGCGACTAAATAGCCCATTCGCTTCTTTCGTAGGACAACCACACCAGCTGACGCCGTCAAACTCCCAATGGCAGTAAGAATGAGGTTCTCCAGGCGCCAATGACTTGACCAAAGTTCCGAGTTAAAAGTCGCGCCGTGCAAGGCGCCCGCTGCTGATAACTCGGTAAAAATTCGCACCATTGCATCGGTACGCATCCATCCCATCACCCCGATGGCACCCATGCTGATACCCGCGACGATCAGTAGTGCTCCAGTTATCCGATGGAACATGTTCTCGCCCCCCTTATCGAAAGCAGATCTGACCATCTTCCTGCCAATAAGGGGTGGTGACAATGTCGCCTGACCGAGACGCGCAGGCATAAAACCGCCCCATACCACGGGCGGGTTCAGTGTTGCCACTATGCGCTCAAGTGGGCCTGCGCTCTGCTTAGGTCCGCTTTCTACCCAAGGCGGACAATGTGTTGTCGCATGACTTGTTACCCACGCGCCTTGTCGAGAACTCCTCCTAATGTGTGCCTACTGAGAGCAGCCCATGCCTGCGGGGGAGCGTATGAACAAATGGTTGATTGCGGCCGGCTTGTTAGCTGGACTGTTGGCGCCTCTGCTTTCGTCAGTAGCTCACGCGTCCGCGGCATGTAAGCCAGGCACGAAGCTCTCGGAAGAGGGCTTCGTGCCCATCGACGGGATCGAGCAGTGGGTGACCATCCACGGTGCGGACTGCGCCAACCCGGTTGTGTTGATCGTGCATGGCGGCCCGGGTAATCCGTCAACACCCTTTGCAGAGAATGTCTATGGTCCGTGGGAAAAGGACTTCACCCTCGTCCAATGGGACCAGCGCGGCAGCGGCAAGACATTCGCGCAAAATCCCGATACGGCCAACCGTGCGCTCACGATGGCGCTGCTGGCGAGGGATGGTGTGGATGTGGCTAGCTATGCGACGCGTCGCCTGGGGAAGCGACAGGTGATCCTTTTGGGTGGCTCCTGGGGTTCGGCGCTGGCAGTCAACATGCTCAAGCTCAAGCCCGAGTTGTTCTCTGCCTACCAAGGCTCATCGCAGTTGGTCGAATACCGTTCGAACCAGAGCGCCACCTATGAGCGCATCCTGGAATTGACGCGCGCTGCCGGCGATAGCAAGGCAGTTGCTTCGCTCGAGGCTCTCGGTGCACCACCGTGGGAAAACCCGCGTGCCTTCGGCATCGTCCGCCGGATCACCCGCCGGTACGAGGCAAAAGCCACTCAACCCGCGCCGGACTCGTGGTGGCAGTACCCGTTGCAGTACGAGACTACGGCCTACCAGGCTGCATACACCGCCGGCGAAGATTATTCGTACATGCAGTTCGTGGGCATGAGGGGCGATGGCATGCTCTCGCGCATCGACTTGCCCGCGCTTGGCACGAGCTTTCTCATGCCGGTCTTCATCATCCAAGGCAAAGAAGATCTCCTCACCATGCCGGCTGTTACCAAGGCGTATTTCGATCGCATCCAGGCGCCGACCAAGAAATACATTGTGCTCGACAAAGTAGGTCATGATCCCAACCCGCTCATGATCGACGCGCAGTTCAAAGTGCTGAAGACGCAGATCGTCCCGCTGATTCACGACTAGAGCGAACGAGTCGTCCAGTTCGCGGGCTGCATTGTCCATCAAGGAGCTGCTTTGAGGTCGAGAACAGGTAGCTCAGCCCCAGAGCTAAGGTCGTTCTTAGCCCGCGACAAGATTCCAGCCATTAGCCATTGGCAGCTTCATACCTCGGCACAGCAGCAGTGAGCTCAGCAATGTAAGTCCATGCCAGCACCCCTCGTCGCAGAAAGCGTCGATTCGGAACACGCAGATCCCAACTATGACACGCTCTTTCCCTGCGACCTGGACGGCGAGGCCACAGACTGCGCCGAGGAGCTGGGGCACGAAGAAGCGTTGCGCGGTTCCTCGATTCGCGTGTCGTGTTTATAGATATCGCGACGCTCTGGAGGCAATTCTTCTTGGGCTTGCCGACTGATGTTTCAGTGATCGTTGCAGGACAAGGCTGCAGAGGATTGTCAGATAGAACACCGCGCTAGCAGTCGGTATCGCAGTCGCGACTACAGATGCGAACACATTTTTTTCTCCGCGACTCACCCTTGTTTAAGGGGGGATTTTGCACGCTCCGCTTACAGCGAGGGTCAGCCAGGAGTTTAGCGAGCAGGGTAGTAATCTCTCGCTTTTCTTCATCTGAATAGCTCCGGGAGATAGAGCGAGCTTTTGTCTCATAGAATCGCTTGGCGAGCATCGGCGCCACCGACTCGAAATCGAGGCCCTCCCCATCTAGCAATAAGAATTTTTCGAATGAGACTTGATCGCCTCTATCGCCTAAAGATGTGCGAATCGGGCCAACGCCAATCCACGTGATTTTGCCCGCGATAGCTTCATGGCCGGCCCAAGGATGTTTTGAACCAATTCCAACTACAGCATCAAACGCCCTGTTCCTGATGGAGCCCATGCAGTCGGATGATCCGAAGACGCCTCGCTCATCAGGGTCGCCTCTATGAGTTTGTTTGTATGTTAGGACGCGCATTTATCTGACCTCTGGCACAGGCATCGACCTCCTGGCCATATCATCTACCCCATGCGCATCCGTGTGGCCGCACTCCGGGCATTCGATCAAAGCCATGGGCCCTCCTTGTAAGATGCAGTAAGGCGTACTGATGCTGGCGAGTCAGAGCCAACGCGATACGCCGCCATGATGTGAACACGTCCCTCGATGGCTCTGGCTGAAGCTGTAACTGCTGTCCCTGCATTGAGCGGTCGCACCCGTAGGGACATTGCCAGAGATGGTATGCGCAGGTCGGTGGACGGCATTGCCAGTTTTGTTGACGTAGCTTCCTGACTCGATCAGCCGATCATCGTGTGCTGGCGGTGTCGGTTGCTGTTGCGTCTGTGGCGTTGGCTGGGGTGGTGCGACTTGGTAGGCAGGTGTGCCCGTAGCAAATGCGCAGGCCAGACCAAGCACAACCGCCAGGAAGCGTTGCCGATGCATGAGCTTTCCCCTGGTTGCCGGTAAGCTCCGGCAAGCACGCACCCCCTGGTACGCCTGGGCAATATAGTCCTTTTCAGCGCGTTTGCTTCAGGGCGATATTGTCGTCGAGGCGCTCCTTCCGATCAGACAGATCTAGCGGATCAACCCGCCTGCAGCGCCTGGCTATACTCGGGCGCGTTAACCGGGTCTGCCTGGGTGGGTTTCCGCGAAGTCGAGAGCAGGGGGCGTTGCGGTCCATATTGCGTGTCGCAACATGTATAACCGGATGTCGGGGCTCGTATATTCAGTAGTCAGCTATCAAGGAGGATCTATGCAACGTGTACTTCGTAAAGGCGCTTCAAGCGTGTACCTACAGTACGACGATGTAGGCGACTCGATCGGCGCCGATAACTTCGTGGTAACTGTTCGCAACCATGCTGTGATTCTCAGCTTCAATCTACGACCGGTCGACTCAAACCAGAAATCGGACGAGGAGCGTCTACACTCTGAAGAGCTTCGGGAAATCCATCTGTCAGATAATTACGTTATCGAAAACCTTTCCTCGTTCTTGTCGTCGCCAAACATGGCCGTACAAGAGCTCGTGGTCGAAATCGCGTCCTGTGGCAAGGTCTTGCACTTCCCTATAGCAATCGGCCCTGCTGGTTTAGGAGTTTTGCCATTGGTAGTACAGCGGCAAGCTAGCTAACAATTCGTTCAAGACGGAGCTCCGACGCCGCTTATGTAGCCCTGCACGGACATCGCATCAGGCTTCGCCTACATCGCCGTACGCCATTCCCCGCTGTCCAGCCAGGTGCCGTTGCTGCAAATTGTCATGGCCCGGGAAGTCTGGTTCCTCTACCGATGCACCGTGCGCCCGAACCGTTGCTGTCCCCCCTGCGCGGTTCACTGGCCCCCGAAATGGGGGCCTTTCTTTTGGGCGGATCTGGCAGTCGTCTACGGACGTTGCTATCGGGCGGCGTTGCCAGCAACCTGGTTAGGTTCGCTTCTGACCCATAGCGGACATCATCCGGTTCGTGAACTGGCTTGAATCGGCGTCATGCTTGCGCCGGTGCTGGGCAATGCTGCCCGAGTAACAAGTGCACGATCATGTTGCATGTTTCCTTTCCTTCCGAGTCTCCGTTGTTGGTGCGCGCTGCACGTGGCCGCTATCGGGTGACGAGCGGTTTGTTTCCAATTCATCGACTTGGCCAACGGCATACTCCAGCAATGCGATCACCTGGCTAGCGCGTTCGCGCTGCCCGATGACCACGACACCCACCAGATAGAAACAACAGGCGAGAATCACCGGAGCCCACAAGAAGGGATTGCTGCCGCCTTGCTTGAGGAGGGTTGCGGCTGCTACAGCGACCGCCATCAATGCAGGGAACAGGCCAATCTTGCGGATGTCTCCAGCAAGCATGGCAACCCTTCCGTCTGAGACTTCATGGTGGTGGCGATACTGGACCAGTCCATACGCCAGCGTTGGTTTGTCGAAATCCTTGAGGCGGGCGAGGAAATCGGCATCCGCTACGAGATCCTTTTTGAGTGGTCTCAAAATGGTGGCAAAACGCTCATGACGGTGCCCCCAGAACATGCTTGCGATGTTGATGATGGTCGTGACCATGTACAGCGCAGCCAGCAGCATTCCGATGAGGTAGATGATCTCGACAGGCTCAGGTACCCCGTGAAGAGGCTGGTTCGATGCGAACCTATACCAGACGGCAACGATGGCCAGACTGATCATGGTGGTGATGAACGCGAGCATTAGCGCTTTCTCGATGTGCTCCATCCATCGCATGCTTGTGGATGCAGTGGATTTTCTGACGCAGAGTGTCATCTCTTGCAAAAGCTGGAACAGCGCATCGAGCTTTTCCTGTTTGGGCACGGCCGTCATTCTCCTTGGGCTGATTGAACTTCAATCGGTTATCACCGGCCGATTGCGTCGTCATGTTGCATAGGTCGAGAGGGAAGGTGTGATGCCGCCTTGCCCGAAGCCGACATTACCCTTACCCCGGTATCGAGTCTGACGAGGCTGCCGCGGCCTGACTTGGACAGTCACCCCGACGCGCTGGGGGTAACTTTGGGGGTAACTTTTTGTCTGTAACTCCAGCGATCATTACAGAACAAGGGCTCCCGGTGGTTGTTGGATAGACGCCACCGCTAAGGGATCTCAAGAACCGACAGCCTCGAGGAATCGAGGCTGTCGGTTTTTTCTTGCCGGCGATGCCATGAAGATTGCTCGATGGTTGCAATGGATATCGAAAGTGGTGCCGATGTGTTGACTAGCCGACACCGCACTCGTGGCCCTTTCATCGAGGCAGTCTCGCCGTATATCGACAGAAGGCGGAATGCCGCATGCGTGGATGCATCTGTCTTGTGTTATTCACATCGCGACTATGCGGAGTAGACGAATACTGGCACGGTATGTAGGCGTCGGCTGACAATGCATCCGAGCATGAGATGGCAGAGTGAGTGAGGCATTGCCTATGCGCCGTTTGTCACGCATCGTGAGACAGGCGTCGCATTTGGGTACGGTGCCGCGGTTCGTGGCCAGCGCATGGGCGTGCTGGCTTGTATTCTTTGGCCAGGCGCATGGGATGGATAGGGGCACCAGCCATCGGCAGCCGGGTGTATTCATCTAAGGAGAGAAGGGCATGATCCAGATCGTTATGATCGACGACCACGAACTCGTACGCACGGGTTTCCGCATGATCCTTCAGCAGCAGCCGGACATGCAGATCTGTGGCGAGGCGGGCAGTGCGGAGGAAGGGCTGCGCCTGATCCGCAGCCTCAAGCCCGACGTCGCCCTGGTCGATGTGCACATGCCTGGCATGAGCGGCATCGAACTGACCGAACGGGTGTGCCGGGCCGAGTTACCCACGCGCATCGTGGTGGTTACCGTGGTGGACGATGGCCGCTTTCCCAAGCGGCTGCTGGATGCCGGCGCCTCGGGGTATCTGACCAAGGGCTGCAATGCCGACGAGTTGGTGGCGGCGGTACGTCAGGTAGCCGGAGGGAGGCGTTACCTCGCTCCAGTGGTGGCCCAGCAATTGGCGCTGGCTACATTGGACGGAAGCAGCTCGCCTTTCGACGTGCTTTCCAGCCGTGAGCTGGAAGTGGCCATGATGCTGGTGCGCGGCAAACCGCTCACGATGATCGGCGAGCAGCTCAACCTCAGCCCCAAGACGGTATCCACCTACAAGCAGCGCCTGATGGAGAAGCTGCAGGTGGAGCATGTGCTGGGGCTGGCCTATCTGATGACGGAACATGGCCTGATCGATGCGCCGAACCACCAGGTGGGGACCTGAATTTCCGGTACCGGGTTAGCCACGCCGCCAATAAAAAAAGCCGAACCCGCGGGTTCGGCTTTTTTGTTGATGGGCGGGACGTCGCTCAGGGGGCGGCGTCGTGCCTCGGTTCTTCCGTGGATTCCGATTCCGTCGCGGCATCGTCAGGCTTGGCCTCGGGCTCGGCAGGTGCCGCAGGGGCAGGGGCATTGCCAGTTCCGATGGCGTGACCCAGCAGGTCGCCCTGCTGCGGATGCGCGGGTACCTGTGTGGGTGCCGGTGCGACATGTCCGTTGACGCCTGCGTGTGCGGGCGCCGCATGCGGCTCCGTGTCGACGAAGGGTGTCGGCGCCGCTGCCGGGGTCGCTTTCTCTTCGTTCGCGGTAGGCTGCGGCGCGGGCTCGCGCGGACGATCCGCTTCGACGGCAGGGGCAATCGCCTCGGCCGGGTGTGCCGCTTCCGCCGCGGGCACGTTCGGTGCGGCAGGCTTTTCCGGGATCGGCGGCAGCGACGGCAGGCTGAAAGCGGTAGCGACGGCAGCGGCCAGCGGCGCCTCGGTCAACACCGTGCGGACAGGTTCGGGGCGAGGCTCGGTCCGTGCCACTGGTGCGCGCGGCGCAGGTGCCGGTCGTGGTGCTACGGGAGCGGTCTCGGCCGGCGTGCTGGGTTCGGTTGCGGCAGGAGCGGGCGCGGCAACGGCCGAGGCCTGCACTTCGGCTGGCGCAGCTGCTGCGGTGGGCTTGGCCTGGGTGTCGTCGGTCTCGGCCTCGTCACGATCCTCGTCGTCCAGCTCGCCGGCCTGCTCGGCGTCTTGCGTCGTCCCTGCGGCTGCCTCGTCGTGACGGCGGCGGCGGCGGCCACCGCGGCGGCCACGGCGGCGGCGCGACGGGCCTTCGGCGTCGCCGCTGGCCGCATCGGCGGCTACTTCCTGGTCATCGGCCACGGGGGCGGCGATCAGCTTGGTCTCATCGAGCGCTTCGGCCGGCACGGCTGCAGGGCGGGGCGCCGGGGCTTCCGACTTCGGCGTTGCCGGAGCGGCAGCTGCAGCGGCAGGCGTGGCCGCGGGCTTGCGTTCGGGCTGGGCGGCCTTGGCGTTGTCCGCATTGCCGTTGCGCTGTTGCTGACGATCCTGTTGACGCTCTTGCTTCGGCGCCTGGTTGGCCTGCTGCTGGCGTTGCGAACCTTCGCCCTTGTTGCGGCCGCCCTGCTGCTGCGCGTTCTGCGGCTGGTTCGGCTTGGACTGCTGCGCATTGCCGTCGCGGCGTTCGTCGCGGCGCTGTTGCTGCTGGCGATTGCTGTTGTTGCCCTGCGCGTTGCGGTTGCGTTCGTCGCGGCGCGGCTGCTGCTGGCGGTTGTTGCCGCGTGCGTTGTTGCGGTCGTTGCCGCTAGCCGGCGCGGCAGGTGCGGCGGTGTCGGTCGCGGCGGCGCCGCTGCGGAACCAGCCGAACAGGCGGGAGATGATGCCGCCGCTGCTCGGGGTCGCGGCGGCCGGCGCAGGCGCGGCCTGGCGACGAGGTGCCGACTGCTGTTGTGCTTGCGCGGATGCGGGAGCTTCTTCGCGCACGGGCGCCGGCGTCGCGGGCACGATGCCGCTGACGGCGGGCTGCTCGTTGCTGCCCAGCGCCTGGCCCATCTTGGGCAGGGGCGCGGCTTCGACCGCGGTGATGCGCTCGTAGCTGGGCTTGCTGTGCTCGCCCATGTCCGCTTCCTTGATCCGCTGGATCGCGATGTGCGGCGTTTCGAGTTTGTCGTCGGCCACGATCACCACGTGCGCCTTGTGGCGCAGCTCGATCTCGACCACGCTGGCACGCTTCTCGTTGAGCAGGAAGTTGGCGACCGTGGGCGGCGCCTGCACCAGCACCTGGCCGGTGTTGTCCTTCATCGCGTGCTCTTCGATCAGGCGCAGGGTGGACAGCGCCAGCGATTCCACGCTGCGGATGTGGCCGTGGCCTTCGCAGCGCGGGCAGACGATCTGGGTGGCTTCGCCGAGGCTGGGGCGCAGGCGCTGGCGGGAAAGCTCCAGCAGGCCGAAGCGCGAGATGCGGCCCACCTGCACGCGGGCGCGGTCGAGCTTGAGCGCGTCCTTGAGCTTTTCTTCCACCTCGCGCTGGTGGCGCGGGCTGTCCATGTCGATGAAGTCGATCACGATCAGGCCGCCGGCGTCGCGGATGCGGCACTGGCGGGCGATCTCCACCGCGGCCTCGAGATTGGTGTTGAACGCCGTTTCCTCGATGTCCGAGCCCTTGGTGGCCTTGGCCGAGTTGATGTCGATCGCGGTGAGCGCTTCGGTCTGGTCGATCACGATCGAGCCGCCGGAGGGCAGGCGCACCTGGCGGTCGAACGCGCTCTCGATCTGCGTCTCGATCTGGTAGCGGCTGAACAGCGGGGTGTCGTCCTTGTACAGCTTGAGCTTGCGCAGCGAGGTGGGCATCACCTGCTGCATGAACTCGCGGGCGTCCTCGTACAGCGATTCCTCGTCGATCAGGATCTCGCCGATGTCGCTGCGCAGGTAGTCGCGCAGGGCGCGGATGAACAGCTTGGATTCCTGGTAGATCAGGAACGGCGCCTTGCGGTCGCTGGCGGCCTTGGAGATCGAGCGCCACAGCGTCAACAGGTAGTCCAGGTCCCACTGCAGCTCTTCGGCGTCGCGGCCCAGGCCGGCGGTACGCACGATCAGGCCCACGTCGTCGGGGACGGTGACGTGCTCCAGCGCTTCCTTCAGGGCCTGCCGGTCCTCGCCCTCGATCCGGCGCGAGACGCCGCCGGCCTTCGGGTTGTTCGGCATCAACACCATGTAGCGGCCGGCCAGCGAGATGAAGGTGGTCAGGGCGGCGCCCTTGTTGCCACGCTCTTCCTTCTCGACCTGGACGACGACTTCCTGGCCTTCCTTCAGCAGCTCGCGGATGCCCGACTTGTGCGGGTTCAGGCCGGGGGTGAAGTACTGGTCGGCGATTTCCTTCAGCGGCAGGAAGCCGTGGCGTTCGGCGCCGTAGTCGACGAAGCAGGCTTCGAGGGACTGCTCCACGCGGGTGATGCGGCCCTTGTAGATGTTGGCCTTTTTCTGTTCGCGGGAGGGGATTTCGATATCGAGATCGTAGAGGTTCTGGCCATCGACGATGGCCACGCGCAACTCTTCACGCTGAGTTGCGTTGATCAACATGCGCTTCATTGTAATTTTCCTCGGCTCGTCCGCGCGTCGCGTGCCACGGTGGCGCCGAGGTGGCGGCCTGCCGGGGATCGCGCCGCTGCGGTAGAGCGGCTCATGTGACGGCGCCTTTACCGGGCGCCCGGATGTTCGGGTTGCTGCACCAGACGCGCCCAAACCAGAAGGTTTCGGGCAAACGACGGCCCGAACCGTTACGATGAAAGGGAGTCGCGACCGCTGCTTGGGAATGATCCTTGGGCAGTCGGCGCAATCCTCGCCGGCGTGACGGGCGGGGCCCCGGCCCGAACCGGTCTCGGCGGGCAGGGAATGGCGCCCGCCGAGTATCCTATTTCGACAGGTTTTTTTCAATGCAGACGGCAACTTCCCGCGACGTACCTCAAGGTGTGCGTCAAGTCGCAATTGGCCCCGAGCGGGACGGCCAGCGCATCGACAATGCGCTTGCGACCCTGCTCAAAGGCGTGCCGAAAAGCATGATCTACCGCTTGCTGCGCACCGGTCAGGTACGGGTGAACGGCAAGCGCGCCAAGCCGGATACGCGCCTAAGTGACGGCGATATGTTGCGAATTCCGCCGATCCGGCAGGCTGAACGCCACGAAGCGCAGGCGGCGCCCGATGCGATGATCGCGTCGGTGGCCGAGGCAGTGATCTTCGAGGACAAGCACTTCCTGGTGATCGACAAGCCTTCGGGTATCGCCAGCCACGGCGGCAGCGGGGTCAGCCATGGCGCCATCGAGCTGCTGCGTGCGGCGCGCCCGAACGAGTCGCTGGAGCTGGTGCACCGACTGGACCGCGACACCAGCGGCGTGCTGGTGCTGGCCAAGTCCCGCGCCGGGCTGACCGGGCTGCAGGCGGCGATCCGGGCCGGCGAGGTCACCAAGCAGTACCTGTGCCTGATGGTCGGCCACCCGCCCAAGGCCAAGTTCGACGTCAACGCGCCCTTGCGCAAGTCCGTCTTGCAGGGCGGCGAGCGCATGGTGCGGGTCAGCGATGACGGCAAACCTTCGCTCACCTTTTTCCGCGAGATGGAGCAGTACCCGGGTGCCCGCCTGATGCAGGCTACGTTGGGAACCGGTCGCACCCATCAGATCCGCGTGCATGCCGCCCATGTCGGCTACCCGCTGGCAGGCGACCCGAAGTACGGCGACCGGGAGATGAACAGGCGTTTCCGCGAAATGGGGCTGCAGCGGCTGTTCCTGCATGCCTCGCATCTCAGTTTCGATCTGGACGGGCGCCTCTACAGTTTTTCCGCGCCCTTGCCCGACGATTTGAAGACGTTCCTCGACGTGCTGGCCGTCAAGGGCAAGCACCTGCCGTACATCCAGGCGGCCGCTAAAGAAAGAAACGGGCGCTGACTTCCAGCGAACGCAGCAGGCTGCCTACCAGGCCGGCTTCCACCAGCAGAGCGCAGGCGGCGTGCGCGATGGCCACTGGCAGCAATGCGCGCGAACGCCGGAAGCACCATGCCCACCACAGTTCGCCCAGCAGGCAGAGCTGCATCAACATCTCATTCGGCGTGTGCATCAGCGCGAACGCCAGCGCCGTGAGCAGCACGGCGAGGGCGGCGGGCACCCGGCTGTCTTCGAGGCGGCGCAACAGCACGGCCAGCATCAGCCATTGCTGCAACACGGCCCACGACAGATACATCAGCGCATGCCCCAGCGGCGGCGTCACCCATGGGCCGCCGAAACGGGTGATCAGACCAAGTGCCAGAACCAGCGGGGCGAGCGGCATCAGCCACGCGCGCCGGCTGCCCAGCCAGTGCCAGCTCACCGGGCGCTGCCGCCACTCGGCCTGGGCCGCGAACAGCAATGCGCCGGCGAACACCAATCCGCTGGGCACGCTCAGGCGCAATCCTATTTGCAGGCCAACGATCAGCCACAACGGGCCAGCGAGGCAGGCCAGCAACTCCAGCCAAAGGCGCCACTGCCGGCGTGGAGGGTGCAGGGCCAAGGCGAGCAGAGCCAGCAGATAGCCGAAGGCGCCGGCCCATGGAATCCAGTTGGACTCCATGGCTTCATGGGCGGTCGTGGGCATGTCGCCCTGCGGCAGGATCAGCGCCCCGGGTCGCCATCGCCAGACCTCGCTGCGCAATGCCAGCTGCGCTTCCGCCGATGCGTTTCCGGGCAAGGCAATCCAGGGAGCGGCCGGCAGCGAAGGATCGGCAAGCCGACGCGCAGCCACGGATGGATCCATCGACAGCTGCAATGCTGGTTGTGTGGGCACGGGCAGAGGGATGTCGCTGCGCAGCGACACCTCGTCCAGTCGCAACGAGGTGTGCGCGGGCAGCGCCAGTTTCAGCCGCAGCGTTTCGATTCGTGTTGGCGCGGGGCAGGCGTTTCCGTCGGCAGCCTGCCAATGCAATTGGCGCAGATCCAGCGCCAGTTGCAGCGGGCCAGCGGGAACGGGTATTTCACGCCAGCCGGAGCAGCCAGGTTCGCCCAGTCGCGGTTGCCATGCCACGCCCAGTTGGAACGGGGCATCCGCCGCGCCATGCAGCGTGAGCAGCGGCCAGTGCTCCGGATCGAGCATGCCGCGCACCGGGAGGCCGATCTCGAAAGGTGTCCCGTCGCGGCTGCCGATGCGCAGACCGTTGCCGGCGTGCACATCGGCGGCACCGAAAGCGCGCGAGGCAACGAGATCATGCGGCCGGCGCAGCGACCAATGCCAGAGCGGCTGGCCGTGTTCGATCAACGCAAGCTCGCGGTTCGCTTCCGCGTGCAGGTGCAGGGCGACGATGCGCGCGGCCAGCATGCGTAGGCCGAACAACAGCAACACCACCAGCAGCGCGAAACCGGCGGCGGCGAACCATCGGTGCGCAGCGGCACGCATGCTCAATGCGCCAGCAATGCCTCGACCTTGGCCGCGCAGATGATGTCGTTGAGCGACAGACCGCCCACGTCATGGGTGGACCACAGCAGCTGGCAATGGCCGTAGCCGGCCTCGATGTCCGGGTGGTGATCCTCGTGATTGGCCATGAAGCCCACCGCATTGATGAAGCCCAGCGTGTGGCGGAAATCGGGGAAGCGGAAATCCTTGACGATGGCGTGACCGTCCGCGGCGAGCTTCCAGCCGGGCAGCAGCTGCAGCAGCTGGGTGATCTTGTCCGCGCTCAGCGCATGCTCTTTGCCCTTGCGCGGCTGGCAATGCTGGCTGGCGAAGTCGTGAATGTTCATGGCAGCTCCATCGGTAAGCAAAGGCGAGGCTGCGCAGCGTCGAAGTTGCGCGCGCAAATGTCAAAACCCGCAACGGCGGCAAAACAGTACTAAAATGGTGCTGATTCGGCGAGCCGCGCTGGCGCGGTCGCCACGATATCCGTCACAGGTGAAGCATGATCGAGATTTCCGAACGCGCGCAGCAGCATTTCCGCCGTTTGCTGGCGCAACAGGGCAACGAAGGCATGGGCATCCGCCTGCACGTGACCGCGCCGGGTACGCCCGCGGCCAATTGCGAGCTGGAGTTCTGCGAGCCGGCCGAACTGGCAGGCAACGAATGGACGATCGAATGCGCCGGGTTCGACTTCCATGTCGCGGGCGACAGCGCCCCGTGGCTGGACGGTGCCAGCATCGACTTCGAGCCCAACGTTACAGGCGGCCTGCTCAACATCCGCGCGCCGAAGATCAAGGGCGATGTGCCGGGACTGGAAGCCGGCGTGATCGAGCGCGTGCGCTACGTGCTCGATGCCGAGATCAATCCGCAGCTGGCTTCGCATGGCGGCCGCGTCACCCTGCTGGAGGTGGATGCCGAAGGCGTGGTGCTGCTGCAGTTCGGCGGCGGCTGCCACGGCTGCGGCATGGTGGACGTCACGTTGAAGCAGGGCGTGGAAAAGACCCTGCGCGAGCGCGTGCCCGAGATCACCGCGGTGCGCGACGCCACCGACCACAGCGGCGGCAAGCAGCCGTACTACAGCAAGCATGAGGGCAAGTCGGCGCTGGGTTGAGCCGTTTATCCAGCTCGACAGAGCTTGTTGCAAACCGCGTGTGCACCGGAAAGCCGGTGACGTGCGTCATCCCGTGCGCAGGCAACCCGGCGAGATCGGCGTAAGCTGCGGCCCCGGCTTGGCTACTGCTGGCGTGCCAGTTCCATGATGGCTTCGCGTATCCAGCGTTGCCCGCTGTGGCCATGGTTGCGTTCATGCCACAGCATGCTCACGGCGAAGCCCGGCACGGGGAACGGGCATTCGACCACCTTGAGCGTCTCGCCGCGATCGCGCACCAGCCGTTCCGGCACCAGGGCGACGAAGTCGGATTGGGCGACGATTTCAGGCACGAACAGGAACGACGCTGCGGAAAGCGCCACGTTGCGCTTGTAGCCCAGAGCGGCGAGCCCATCGTCCACGGGAGTTGCGAAATCGCCGCCATGCAGCGAGACGATGACCTGATCCAGCCGCGCGAACTGCTCCACCGAGAGCCCCCGCCGCAGTCCGGGGTGCCGATGTCTGCCGATCAGCACGTAGCGCTCGTCGAACAGATGCCGGCTGCGCAGGCTGATCGGTCCATGCTCGGGTGTCATCAACGCCAGATCCACTTCTCCAGTGGCCATCTGTGTTTCCAGCTGCGACGGATCGAGATGGCGCAAGGCGATACGCACGCCGGGCGCCCGTTTTCGCAGGGCAATCGCCAACGGCTGGACCACCGTCTTCTGCAGGTAATCGGTGCAGGCGATGGCAACCGTGAGCCGGGCACGCAGTGGGTCAAAATGGCGATGTTCGGCCAGCGTGGCACGCACCTGGTCTAGTGCGTGGCGGAGCGGACCCAGCAGGTCGAGGGCCTTCGCCGTGGGCGTCATCCCGCGCTGTACCGGTATCAGAAGCGGGTCATCGAACAGCTCGCGCAGGCGACTCAATTGCGCACTGACTGCAGGCTGGCTGAGATGCAGGCGCTCTGCCGCGCGCGTCACGTTCTGCTCCACCAGCAGAGTTTCCAGCGTGACCAGAAGATTGAGGTCCAGGCGCTTTTTGGTATCCATTGAATGGATGATAGGCGGAAATTTATTTGATTTCACAAATGTCACGGTGACATCGAGACTGCGCGAGGTCCTGCTCTCGAGTCCCGCGAAGGTCATGCCATGCAACGAATCGACAAGAAAAAAATCCTGATCGTCCACGCCCACCCCGAACGGACATCCGTGACGTCCCAGCTCGCCGGAATCTCTTCCGAGGCGCTGAAGGCCCAAGGCCACGAAGTCATGGAGTCCGATCTGTATGCGATGGGATGGAAGGCAGTGTTCGATGATCGGGATTTCCCTGTCCGTGCCAATCGGGCCCGTTTGTCCTTCATCGAGGAATCGGGGCATGCGTTTTCCAGCGGCTGCCAAACTCCGGATGTCGAAGAAGAACAGCGCAAACTGTCGGCGGCCGATGCGGTGATTCTGCTGTTTCCGCTGTGGTGGTTCGGCATGCCGGCGATCATGAAAGGATGGGTGGACCGGGTGTGGGCTTTTGGTCTGGCCTATGGCTACCAGGGAGCCGGCAACACCTATCGTTATGGCGAAGGCGGGTTCGCGGGAAAGCGCGCATTGCTGGCGGTTTCAGTCGGCGGACCGGCGGAGGACTATTCTCCCCGCGGTATCAACGGGCCGCTGGAACAGCTGCTCTTTCCCATCACGCATGGCACGCTGTTCTTTCCCGGCATGCAGGTGCTGCCCACTTTCGCGGTGTACGGAGCGGTCCGGATCGACGCCAAAGGCATGGCGGATGCAGCCGGTGCCTGGCGTGGCCGGGTGGAGCGGCTGTTCGACGATGCGCCGATCGCCTTCCGTCCGCAGAACGGCGGCGACTATCCGGATCGTCATGTGCTGGCCAGTCATGTCGCACCGGATCAGACGGGTCTGATGGCTCATGTCGCCGATACCTGCCGCGTAGCTCTGTACGAGAGAAACGAGGCGCTTGCGTCCTCCGTATCCGCGCTGGAGACCTGAGAGCCGCGAAAGCGGAAGCTTCATGGAGGGGCGTTCGTAGGATCGCTGGCAGTCCTGCCCAGCGGGTGGCACGGTGTCCAGCGCAATCTCTAACGAAAAAGCCCGCCGAATGGCGGGCTTTTGTGTCGTGAAGCGCACGGCGCAGCGATCAATCGCCCTGCACGTGACCCTTCAGCGTGTCCAGCTTGGTCGGCAGGCTGGAGAAATAGGCGGAGATGTCCTCGATGTCCTGGTCGGACAGCGTGGCCACCATGCCTTTCATGATCGGGTTGCTGCGGCGGCCGTCCTTGTACTCGTGCAGCACCTGCTGCAGGTATTCGTTGTACTGGCCGGCGAGGCGCGGGTACTGTGGGTCGACCGCGTTGCCGTCGGCGCCGTGGCAGGCGAAGCAGGCGGCGGCCTTGGTCTTGCCGGCGGCGGGATCGCCGCTGGCCAGCAGCGAAGTGGAAGCGAACGCCAGGACGGCGCCGAACGAGAGCAGGGCAAGTGCGCGTTGCATGCGGAGTCCTTGGTTACTTGGTCGGCGTGATGCTGGACAGGTAGGCGGCGATGTCCTTGATGTTCTGCTCGGACAGGCTCTGCGCCTGTGCCTGCATCGTCGGATACCCACGATCGCCGCTCTTGTAGCCGTTCAACGCAGTGATGATGTACTGCTCGTTCTGCCCGGCGATCTTCGGCACGGGGTAATCCGGATAGGCGTTGGAGTAGCCCGGCACGCCGTGGCAGCCGGCGCAGGTGTAGACCAGCGTGCGTCCCGCGGCCTTGTCGCCGGTTTGGGCATGCGCGCTGGTGGAGGCCAGCAAGGCGGCAGTCACAGCCAGGCCAAGCAATTGCAGTCGAATCATCGAGATCGTTCCCCAGGTGCGGCGGCAGATGCGATTGAATGCAGCAACCGCCGCAGTATAGACAGCAGCTCCCGGCACGGACAACCTGCCGTGCCTCCGCCGCTCAGAACAGGCTGCGGACGATGTGGATGCCCGCGCTGTATTCGCCCACGATGGTGCCCAGGCTGACCAGGAAAAAGTTCAGCAGGGTGCGCGCCACGCGGTTCTTCCACCAGCCGCTCCAGTGCACGATGTCGTCGCGCAGCGTGTCGAAGTCGGCCACGCGCGGACGGCGCACCCAGGCCTCGGCCATGGCGCTGATGCCGCCGGCGGGAATGCCGGGGCGGAATGGCTTGATCGGCGCCGCGATGAAGGCGGCGAGGATGCTGAGCGGATGCGCGCCGGCGGCAATCGCGCCCAGCGCAGCGAAACCGCCGGTGAACAGCACCCAGGCGGTGAGCACCTGTGTACCTAGCGCCGCGTTGCGATGGAAGGCGAATGCGATGGCCGCGAACACGGCCAGCACCAGACCCACGGCCAGCCATTTCGGCCAGCGCGCTTTCGGCGGCGATTGCGCCAGGTCGGCGGCGGTCGCTGCCGGGTCGCCCTGTTGTTCGCGCAGGCATTGGCACATGCCTTTCAGGTGGCCGGCGCCGATGACCACCAGCACGCGGCGCGGTTCGGCGGACGGCGTGCGCGCGGCTTCCTCGCGCAGGCGTGCGGCCATGTAGGCGTCGCGCTCGCCGATCAGGCTCTGGTACAGCGGCTGGGATTCGCTGGCGAACTCGCTGAAGGCGCTTTCCAGCATGTCGCCTTGCTTGAGCTTCTCGATTTCGCTGGCGTCGATCTCCTCGCGCTCGAACACGCTGGCGAGCAGGCCGCCAAGCAGGCCGAAACGCTGCCAGAAGCCCACGTTGTGCCAGGCGCGCTTGAGCGTGGTGCCCACGTCGCGGTCGACCAGCCACAGCGGCAGGTTGCGCGCGGCGGCGCCGTCCATCGCGGCCTTCATTTCGGCGCCCGGCTGGATGCCGGACTGTTCGGCGAGGCGCTTCTGGAAAGTGGAAAGCACCAGGCTGGCGGCCACCATGCCGGCCTTGCCCTGGCGTATCACCTGGAACAGATCCATGCGCTTGAACGCATCGGGGTCGCGCATGCCCTGCGCGCGGCTTTCGCACAGCTCCACGGCGATGGCGTCGAAATGCTCATGGTCCAGCAGCGCCTGCACCGCCTCCATGCTGGTGCGCGAGACGTGCGCCGTGCCCAGCACCACGTACTCCACCCCGTCGCGCGTCACACGTTCGATGGGCTGGTCCTTCAGCACGGCGGGCAGGGGAGAAGTGGATTCGGGAGCACTCATGCGCAAGGCGTATCGGTCACTGGGAGACCACAAGCATGGGGACGTGCCTTGCGCGAAGCAAGTCGAAAGTGCGGCCAGGGGCAGCCAGCCACACAATTTCCGCGACTCAAAGATGCTCGCAGAGGTATTTGAAGAGTGCGGCCATGGATGGCCGCCCGCGTGACTTTCGCGATCAGGGATGATCGCAAACTAAAATCAGTCCCGGAAACGCTTGAGCAAGTCGCCGTAAGCGTCGATGCGGCGGTCGCGCAGGAACGGCCAGATGCGGCGCACGTGCTCGCTGCGCTGCATGTCGATCTCGGCGATCAGCAGTTCGCGCTGGTCGGTACCGGCCTGCGCGAGGAATTCGCCCTGCGGGCCGGCCACGAAACTGGTGCCCCAGAACCGGATGCCCGCGCCGACGCCGCTGGGGTCGGCCTCGTGGCCGGTGCGGTTGCAGGAGAGCAGCGGCAGGCCGTTCGCCACCGCATGGCCGCGCTGCACGGTCACCCACGCTTCGCGCTGGCGATCCTTCTCGCCCTGCGCGTCGTTGGGATCCCAGCCGATCGCCGTGGGGTAGAGCAGCAGTTCCGCGCCGGCCAGCGCCATCAGGCGTGCGGCTTCGGGATACCACTGGTCCCAGCACACCAGCACGCCCAGCTTGCCCACCGAGGTCTGGACCGGCTCGAAGCCGAGGTCGCCCGGCGTGAAGTAGAACTTCTCGTAGAACGCCGGATCGTCGGGGATGTGCATCTTGCGGTACTTGCCCGCGATCGCCGCCGAGCGGTCGAACACCACCGCGGTGTTGTGGTACAGCCCGGCCGCCCGCTTCTCGAACAGCGAGGCCACCACCACCAGCTTCAGCTCCTCGGCCAGTTTGCCGATGCGCGCGGTGCTGGGGCCGGGGATGCTCTCGGCCAGGTCGAACAGGTCGACCGATTCGTGCTGGCAGAAATACGGGCCGTTGTGCAGCTCCTGCAGCAGCACCAGTTCGGCGCCGGCCTTGGCGGCCTCGCGCAGGCCGGCCTCGATGGCATCGAGGTTGGCGTCGCGGCTGCCGCGGTCGGTTTCCTGCAACAGGGCGGCTTTCAGGATCTTGCGGGTCATGGCGATTCGGCGTGAGGGTCTGCGCTGCATAGTGTAACAAGGCCCATCGCCGTGACCGTGGCAACGCGCTTGGGCTACTCTGGATCAGGGCGATGCTTTCCTGACGGAGGTGGCCGATGGTCGTTGCCGACGGATGCGCGATCCGGTGCTGCGGCACCGGCAGGCGAGGCAATGCATGAACGTCGTCGCTGCCTGGCTGCTGCGCAAGTACGAACGCTGGAAGCAGGACACGCTGAGCCAGAGCGATTTCCGCCCCAGTGTCAGCATCCTCAAGCTTTCGCTGATGGCCGTGTTCGTGGGCATCGCCGCGGCGTTCGTCGCGTACGTGCTGTACCGGATGATCGGTCTGGTCACCAACCTGGCGTTCCGCCAGCAGTTCTCCTTCGACTTCGTCGCGCCGGCCCTGCATGCCCCGGTATGGGCGATCGTGCTGGCGCCGCTGGTGGGCGGCCTGCTGGTGGGGCTGATGGCGCGCTACGGCAGCGACCGCATCCGCGGGCACGGCATCCCGGAGGCGCTGGAGGCGATCCTGTTTCGCCGCAGCAAGATGATGGCGAAGGTGGCGATCCTGAAACCGCTGTCGGCGGCGATCGCGATCGGCACCGGCGGCCCGTTCGGTGCGGAAGGGCCGATCATCATGACCGGCGGCGCGGTGGGTTCGCTGTTCGGCCAGATGTTCTATCTCACCTCGATGGAGCGCCGCACCCTGCTGGTAGCCGGCGCCTGCGCCGGCATGGCGGCCACCTTCGGCACGCCGATCGCGGCGACCCTGCTGGCGGTGGAACTGCTGCTGTTCGAGCTGCGCCCGCGCAGCACCATCCCGGTGGCGATCGCCTGCTTCGTGGCCGATGCGCTGCGCATGTGGCTGCTCGGTCCCGGCGCGCTGTTTCCGCTGGCGACGGTATTCGTGGTGAGCCTGCCGACCTTCGGTCTGGCTGCGGTGTGCGGCTTCCTCGCCGGCCTGTTGGCGACGGCGCTGACTGCGTTGGTGTACCGCGCCGAGGACATGTTCCATCGCCTGCCGGTGCACTGGATGTGGTGGCCGCTGATCGGCGCGGTGGCGGTGAGCATCGGTGGCGTGATCGAACCGCAGGCGCTGGGCGTGGGCTACGACGTGATCGACAAGCTGCTGACGGGCCAGCTGGTGGGCATGGCGATCCTGATCTTCATGCTGGTGAAGTCCGCGATGTGGGTGATCTATCTCGGCTCAGGGACGTCCGGTGGTGTGCTGGCGCCGCTGCTGTCGCTGGGTGCGGGGCTGGGTGGCCTGGAGTCGATGGTGTTTCCCGGCACGGATCCGCTGCTGTGGCCGCTGCTCAGCATGGGGGCGATGCTGGCCGGCGTGATGCGATTGCCGTTCACCTCGATCATGTTCGCGCTGGAACTCACCCACAACGCCAGCGCGCTGCCCGTGCTGCTGGTGGCCTGCACCACGGCCTACGGTGTGAGCGTGTTTCTGATGAAGCGCTCGATACTTACCGAGAAGATCGCGCGGCGCGGCCTGGACATCTTTCGCGAGTACACGGTGGACCGGCTAGAGCACATTCCGGTGCGCGAGGTGATGACCACGGCGATGATCACCGTGCCCGGTGACCTCAGCGTGCGCGAACTGGCCGGGCGTTATTTCGGCGCCGACCAGCAGTACCGCGCCTTTCCGGTAGTGGATGCCGATGGCGGCCTGCTCAACGTGGTCAACCGGCAGGACGTGCAGCGCTGGCTGAAGGAAGATCCCGCGGGCAGCGCGCGGCTGGCCGACGTGGTGGGTAAGGAGCCGGTGATCGCGTTGCCCGACGAGAGCTGCCAGAGCGTGGCCGTGCGCGCCGCAGTGGAAAAGCTCGACCGCATTCCGGTGGTCGGTCCGGATCGCCGCACCCTGCTCGGCATGGTCACACGCTACGACCTGCTCAAGCCGTACACGCACTACCACGACGAGGAAAGGGTGCGCGAACGCTTCTTCCGCAACGGCAAGACATGAAGGCGCACGCAAGGTGCAGGGAATCTGGCGGCCAATTCAACGCCCATAGGTCAAGGTGACCCGCGCCGCGCCGAGCGTGTGGCCATGGATCATGAAGCCGGCCAGGGCTGGCGAAGCGCCCTCAGGAAGCTCCATGGAGGGCACGTCCAGCGCGTATACGGTGAAGATGTAGCGGTGCGGCGCATCGCCCTTGGGCGGGCACGGGCCGCCCCACGCCGCCTGGCCATAGTCGTTGCGCACCGCAAGCGCGCCAGCCGGCAGGTGGCCGCCAGCCGGCAGCGCCGCGCTTGAGGCGGGCAGGTTGACCACTACCCAGTGCCACCAGCCGCTACCCGTGGGCGCGTCCGGGTCGTAAACGGTGAGCGCATAGCTGCGCGTGCCGGTCGGGGCATGCTGCCAATGCACGGCAGGCGCGCGGTTGTCGCCGGTGCAGCCAAAGCCATGGAAGCTGCTGCTCGGGGGCAGGCGCCCGTGTTCGCCGTCGACCTGTACCTGGAAGTCGGCGGCGTGGACACCCAGCGCGAAGGCGGATGCAAACAGTGTGGCAATCAGGCGGCGCATGGGAACCTCGCGGGAAGGGAGTGCGCGCATGGTGCGCGCCGCCGCATGGCCGCAGTGGCTTCAAACGCGCAAGCGCTCGCTCGATCCGCTCAGTCGCGCAGTTCGGAAGGCAAGGTGCCGAAGCGTTCGCGAAAACGCGCGGCGAAGCGCGAAGGCGAGGCATAGCCGCATTCGGCGGCCACTTGCTTGAGCGGCTTGTGCGAACCCTGTACCAGGGCCAGCCCGTGGGTGAGCCGTACTTCTTCGAGGATGCCCCGGAAACTGGTCGTCTCCTCGGCCAGGCGTCGGCGCAGCGTGGCGGTGCTGAGCGCCAGTTGTCCGGCCACTTCTTCCGCGCGCCACTCGCGGGCGGGCTGCGTGTTGAGCAACAGGCGAATGCGCTCGCCCAGTCCGCGGTCGCGCTGCATCGGTGGCCGATAACCGGCCAGCGCCACGGCGGCCACCAGTTCGGCGACACGGTGGCGCAGCAGGTTTTCCGGGAGCTGTTCGGAGACGCCTTGCTCGACGTGGGCAAAGGCCTGTTCCAGGGCGCGCAGCGCGGGCAACGCCGCCCATGGCGATGCGTCGGCGGGCGCCAGGTCGGCAGGGTCCAGCATCGCCTGCGGCAGGCACAGGCAGACGGCGCGGTATGCGCCGTCGTCCGGCGGCAGGTTTTCCACGTGCAGCAATTGCCCGGGCGCCACCGCGGCAAAGCCGCCGGTGGGGATTTCGTCCTGGCGTCGCCCGTCGCCCATGCGCTTGCGGCCTGCACGTACCTGGAAGATCGAGAATTCGCTGAAGGGCGCGGCGGCGATGCGTTGCCGCCGCCTGGCGAAAATCTCTAGGCGTGCGATGGCCACGCGCGGGCTTAGTCGACCAGCCCGGCGGGCAGCTGCATGGTGATGCAGTGCAGGCTGCCGTTCTGCCAGATCAGCGGACGGCACGGCACCTGCACCACGACGCGGCCCGGATGCGCGCTGCCGATGATGCGCGCGGCCTCGTCATCGGCGGCATCGCCGTAAGCCGGCACCAGCACCGCACCATTGACGATCAGGTAGTTCGCGTACGAGGCGGCGAGTCGGCGGCCTTCGTCGATGATGGGTTGCGCCCAGGGCAGCGGGTGCAACTGGTATGGGCGACCGTCGAGGGTGCGCAGCGCGGCCAGTTCCTCGCCCATGCGCGCTAGTTCGCCATGGTGCTTGTCGGCCGCGTCGTCGCAGGCCTGGTACACGATGTGTTCGCCGGGCGCGAAGCGGGCGAGGGTATCGATGTGCGCGTCGGTGTCGTCGCCTTCGAGATAGCCGTGGTCCAGCCACAGGATGCGGTCGGCGTGCAGGCTGTCTTCGAGGATCGCGTCCATCGCCTCGCGACTCTGCTCCGGGTGGCGCTGGTGCAGGCACTTCCAGGTGGTGAGCACGGTGCCGTCGCCGTCGCTCTCGATGCCGCCGCCTTCCAGCGCCCAGTCGATGCGCCGGTGTCCGGCGTTGCCGAACACGCCGGCCTCGACCAGGCCCGCGATCAGCGCGTCGTCCTGCTCGGCGCCGAACTTGCCGCCCCAGCCGGTGAAGCGGAAATCGGCGAGCCGGAAGGCACCGTCGCCGGCCGTCAGCGTGATCGGGCCGGAATCGCGCAGCCAGGTGTCGTCGTAGGGCAGCTCGACGAAGCGGATGCGGCCGAAATCGACACCGGCCTTGCGCAGCAGCGACTCGGCGTGCGTGCGCACTTCGGCATCGGCCACCACCACGATCAGGCGCTGGAAGCGCGTGACTGCCGCGGCCAGCGCCACGTAGGTGGTTTCCACCTCGGCGAGGCGCTCGGCCCAGTCGGTGCCCGCGTGCGGCCAGGCGATCAGCACCGCGGCTTGCGGCTCCCATTCGGCGGGCAGGCGCCAGCGGGGTTCGGTCATGACGGGATACTCGTGCGTGTGAGGTGGCGCCTGCGTCGGCGCCGGGCCGCGCATTTTAAGCGATCAGGCACGCGAACACGACGACGCGGCCCGCGCTGCCGCGGGCCGCGTCGAAATCCGGGCGATCAATTCGCCGAGCTGGGATGGGTGTTGTTGCCCGCCGGGGTGTTGAGCACGGAATGGATCACGCGATTGCCCTGGAAGTACACGATGAAGCTCGAATACTCCCAGCGGTTGATCACCGGGTGCTTGCTGCTGTCGCCGCCGCGCGGCGACAGCTTGCGCTGCGGTGCGCCGTAGCGCTGTTCGACCTGGGCCATGCTCATGCCGCGGGTGGGCAGGTTCATGCCCTGTTCCTGCTGCACGCGGTGAATAAGCAGATTGTCGGCACGGGCCGTCTGCGGTGCGACCAGGCTGCCGAAACCGATGGCGACGGCTGCCAGCAAGGGCAGGCTGTGACGATGCTTGAACATGATCCCCCTCCACGCGTGGTGTTGCCGCGCCGTTGTAGCAGAACTTCCGGCGACTATCCACGGGCAACCGTGGCAGATGTGATTGGCTCAGCCGTTATCATGTGCGACCACCCCGTCCCGCCTGAAGTCTTCTGATGATCTCGTTCCGCCATTTCGCCCTCCGCCGCGGCAGCCGCCTGCTGCTGTCCGACATCGACCTGGTGATCCAGAGCGGCTGGCGGCTGGGCGTCATCGGGCGCAACGGCTGCGGCAAGTCCAGTCTCTTTGCCGCGCTGCAGGGACAGGTGGAAGCCGATGCCGGCGACATCGACCTGCCGGCGAAGCTGCGCCTGGCCTCGGTGGCGCAGGAAACGCCCGCGCTGCCCGATCCGGCGATCGACTACGTGCTGGGCGGCGACGTCGAATTGGCCACTGCGCTGCGCGACGAAGCCGACGCGCAGGCGCGCGGCGACAGCGAGGCAATGGCGCACGCGCATCACCGCATCGAAGAGCTGCACGGCTACGACGCCCGTGCCCGTGCCGGCCGCCTGCTGCACGGCCTGGGTTTCGCGCCGGAAACGCACGAGCGCGCGGTGAAGGAGTTCTCCGGCGGCTGGCGTGTGCGCCTGAACCTGGCACGCGCGCTGATGGCGCCCTCCGACCTGCTGCTGCTCGACGAGCCCACCAACCATCTCGACCTCGATGCGGTGCTGTGGCTGGAAGAGTGGCTGCGGCGCTACCAGGGCACCTTGCTGATCATTTCGCACGACCGCGAATTCCTCGACGGCGTGATCGACCACACCTTGCACCTGGTCGATGGCGGCGCACGCCTCTACACCGGCAACTACAGTGCCTTCGAGCGCCTGCGCGCCGAGCAGTTGCGGCAGCAGCAGATCGCGCACGAGCGCGAGCAGGCCGAACGCGCGCACCTGCAGAGCTTCATCGACCGCTTCAAGGCCAAGGCCAGCAAGGCCAAACAGGCGCAGTCGCGCATGAAGCGGCTGGAGAAGATGGCCGGCACCGAGGCGGTGCGCGCCGAGCGCGCGTTCCATTTCCAATTCGCCAAGCCCGATCGCGTGCCCGACTCCATGCTGCAGCTGGAAGAGGTGACCGCCGGCTATCCGGCCGGCTCGCGCGAGGAGGGCGACGACCATCTGCCCGGCCACGACGCGCCCAGCCGCGAGGCCACGATCATCCTGCGCGACGTGCGTTTCCGCCTCGAGGCCGGCGAGCGCATTGGCCTGCTCGGCCCCAACGGCGCGGGCAAGTCCACGCTGGTGAAGACGCTGGTGGGTGAACTTACGCCACTGGGAGGCGAGCGCAAGGCGCACAAGGACCTGAAGATCGGCTATTTCGCCCAGCACACGGTGGAAAGCCTGCGCGAGGGCGCCAGCCCGTTCGACCACCTGCAGGACAAGGCGCCCGGCGTGGCCGCACAGGCGCTGCGCGACTTCCTCGGTACCTGGAACTTCGCCGGCGACCGCGCCTTCGAATCGGTGGACGGTTTCTCCGGCGGCGAACGCGCGCGCCTCGCGCTGGCGCTGATCGCTTGGGACAAGCCCAACCTGCTGCTGCTGGACGAACCCACCAATCACCTCGACCTCGACATGCGCGAAGCGCTGGCCGATGCGCTGGCGGATTTCGACGGCGCGCTGGTGTTGGTGTCGCACGACCGCCACCTGCTCGGCATGGTCAGCGACAGCTTCTGGCGCGTGGCCGATGGCGTGGTGGAGCCATTCGATGGAGACCTCGACGACTACGCACGCTGGCTGCGCGCGCGCGGTTCGGCGAACAAGAAATCCGCCAAAGCCGAGGCGAAGCCCGCAGCGCCCGTCGAATCGCCGGAAGAGCGCCGCCGCAATGCCGCCCAGCAACGCGAGAACGAAAAGGCCACGCGCCAGCGCGTGAAGAAAATCGAGGCGCGCGTGGCCGCCATCGACGCCGAACTGACGGCGCTGGAGGCGAAGCTGACCGAACCGGAAACCTACAACGGTCCCACCGCCACCCTGATGAAACTCGGCCAGCAGCAGGCCGAACTGCGCCGCGAGAAGGAAACGCTGGAGGTGGAATGGATGGCCCTGTACGAGGAACTGGAAGCCTGATGAGCGCGCAAGCGACGCAGTTGTGGCTGCCTGCGCTGGACCGGTTCGACCGCGCGCATCCGCTGCGTCGCCTGCTGGTGCAGGCGGATCGACTGCCCGACGAACCGTGCGGCCGGCTGGGGGGGCTCGCCCATGCCTTCGGTACGGATGCGGCGACGCTGCCGGCCGCCGCGCTGATCCGCGAACATCTGTTAGGCGATGCTGGCGAGGCAATCTGGCTCAATGCCGACCCCGCCTGGGTGCAGCCGGATATGGCGGGCGTGCGCCTGCTGGCCTGCGGCTCGATGTCTTTGGCCCTGGACGAGGCGCAGGCCTTCGCAGAACTGTTGCAACCGGCGTTCGCCGAGGCCGGCCTGCAACTGGAGATCAGTGCGCCGAACCACTGGCAGTCGCGCCTTGCGCCCGGCATGCAGCTGCCGGATTTCGCCACGCCCGAACAGGCGCTGGGCGAGGATCTGTATCAGCATTTGCCGCAGGGGGCCGAGGGTCGTCCGTGGCGCATGCTGCTCAATGAAGCGCAAGTGCTGCTGCACCAGCATCCCTTGAACGCCGCCCGTCAGTCGCGTGGGCTGCCACCGGTCAACAGCGTCTGGCTGTGGGGGGCAGGGCGGCTGCCTGCATCGCTGCACAGCCGGTTTGCCGGCGTGGTCGGCAGCGACACATTGCTGCTGGCGCTGGCTGCGTGCGCGGGCATCCCATCCCGGGCTTGTACGCAGGATGCCGTGGCATTGGCGCCAGCCGGCTGGCTGCTCGACTTGCAGGATCTGTCTGCGGCCGAGCTTGGCGATGCATGGTGCGCGGCTATTGAGGCGTTGGCACGACGGCAGCCTC
The DNA here is from genome assembly GCF_014843005.1 of Rhodanobacter sp. DHG33. GTDB lineage: Bacteria > Pseudomonadota > Gammaproteobacteria > Xanthomonadales > Rhodanobacteraceae > Rhodanobacter_A. The sequence goes on from NZ_JACYXM010000002.1 coordinate 554,116, forward strand.
TGCACATGGTGTTCGCCAGCGGCGAACGCTGGTCATGGCGGCCGCTGCATCGCTGGCGCTTCTGGCGCGGGGCGCCGCGTTGAACGTGCTGGAGCTGCGGCGGCGCGAACCGCAGGGCGAGCCGTCCGGCTGGGACGCCGCCGTGCATCCGGTCCTGCAGCGCATCTACGCTGCACGTGGCGTGCTTCGACCGGACGGCGTGGAGCACCGCTTGCAGCACCTGCTGCAGCCGCAGGCGTTAGGCGGCCTGGATGCCGCCACCGAACTGCTGGCCGAAGCGATCCGCGGCGACTGGGCCATCCTGATCGCCGGCGATTACGACTGCGACGGCGCCACCGGCACCGCCGTGGCCGTGCGCGGCCTGCGCATGCTGGGCGCCAGGCGCGTGGGCTACGCCGTGCCCAACCGCTTCGTGCATGGCTACGGCCTCACGCCGGCACTGGTCGATTCGCTGCAGCCGCGCCCGCAGCTGATCGTGACCGTGGACAACGGTGTGGCCAGCGTGGCCGGCGTGGCGCGTGCGCGCGAACTCGGCATGCGCGTGATCGTCACCGACCATCATCTGCCCGGCGAACAACTGCCGGATTGCGACGCGATGGTGAACCCGAATCTTGTGGGCGACGGGTTCCCGAGCAAGGCGCTCGCAGGTGTCGGAGTCATGTTCTATCTGCTGCTCGCATTGCGCGCGAAGCTTTATCCGAGCGACCGTCCTGATCGCGACGATCAAGAAGCGGCCATCCATGGACGCATTCCTCAAAAGAGCAGGCCCGACCTCTCCACCTTGCTCGATCTGGTGGCGCTGGGCACGGTGGCCGACCTGGTGCCGCTGGATTTCAACAACCGCGTGCTGGTGGAAGCGGGCCTGCGGCGCATCCGCAGCGGTCGCGCCTGCGTCGGCATTGCCGCGCTCATCGAATGCGGCAAGCGCAGCGCTGCCACGCTGTGTGCCAGCGACCTGGGCTTTGCCGTGGGGCCTCGCCTCAACGCGGCAGGGCGGTTGGAGGACATGCAGCTCGGCGTGGAATGCCTGCTCACCGACGACGCGGTGCAGGCGCGCCGCTATGCCGGCGAACTCGACGCGATCAATCGCGAGCGCCGCGACCTGCAGGCATCCATGGTGGCCGAAGCCGAAGTGATGACGGCCGGCCTGCGCGACATCGATGCGGTGGGCGTGGCGCTGTACGAGCCATCGTGGCATGCGGGCGTGGTGGGGTTGGTGGCTTCCAAATTGAAGGAACGCCTGCATCGCCCCGTGATCGCTTTCGCACCCGCTAGCGAAGACGATGCAGAACACTTGCGCGGCTCCGGACGCTCGATTCCCGGTTTCCATCTGCGTGATGCGCTGGCGACGATCGATGCGCGCCAGCCCGGCCTGATCGAACGCTTCGGCGGCCATGCGATGGCGGCTGGCCTGAGCCTGCGCACGGCGGATTTTCCGCGCTTCGCCGCTGCCTTCGACGCGGTCGCGCGCGAGTTGATCGCACCGGAACGCCTGCAGGCCGCGCTCTACACCGACGGCGAACTTCCCGCAGGCAACTTGTCGCTGGAACTGGCCTTGCAACTGCGCAGCGCCGGACCGTGGGGACAGGCCTTCCCCGAGCCGCTGTTCGACAACGTCTTCGAATGCGCGAACTGGAAGCCGATGGGCGAGGGCCATTGGCGGCTGGGCCTGCGCGATCCGCGCGACGGCAGCATGCACGATGCGGTGATGTTCAACGTCGGTGCCGCCTCGCCGCCATCACGCCTGCGCGCCGTCTACGAGCTGGTGGTCAACGACTGGCAGGGCCGCGAATCGCCGCGCCTGCTGCTGCGCCACGTCGAGCCGGCCTAGAGGCTGCCTACGATCGGCGGGTGCCTCGCGCGGCATTCACAGCCCGCATTCCACACTGCTCGCCCGTCCGCCACGGAGACCGTCATGCTGGAACAGATCGATGGATTGCCGCCCGGCACGCTGGGCTTTCGCGCGCATGGCCAAGTGACTGCAGCCGATTACGAGCAGGTGTTGGTGCCCGACGTGGAAGCGGTGTTCGCGCTCAACCGCAAGCTGCGCATGCTGTTCGTGGTGGCGCCGGACTTCACCGGGTTCGACGCGGGAGCGATGTGGGACGACGCCATGCTCGGCATGCGGCACATCAGCGGCTGGGACCGCGTGGCGCTGGTGACCGACGTGCCTTGGCTGCGCACCGCGGCCAAGGTGTCGCGATTCCTGGTGCCGGCCGATTTCCGTCTGTTCGCGCTGGCGGCGCTGGAAGAGGCAACGCGCTGGATCGCCGAGCCCGTGGTGGATTGAGCGGATGGACGGCCGAATGCCGTCATGCGCAATCATCACTTGCGCTGGCGACCGCCTTCTGTTCTAGTCGACCCATGACCTTCACGACTGCCATGTTCCCGAACGCCACCGCGCCTGCCGCGCGGGGTTTCGTGGCGGCCGTCAACAACAATCGCGCGAACAATAACAACGCCAACCGTTGGCGGGCCCGCGCGTAGCTGAAAGCAACACCACCAGACACGCGACCAAGGCCCGCCCAGTGCGGGCCTTGGTTTTTTTGTGTGCTTGATTCGTGCGCGGGTCCGTCCGTGCAAAAGCAAAACCGGTCATCCGCGGCCGTGCATCAACCATTGCGTGGCTTCATCCATGCAAAGCAAAACCGGCCCTCCATGGCCGACTTTCAAACAGAGCTTTCATCACCAGCAGACGAGGAACGCCCAACATGTGTTCGATTTTCGGAATGTTCGACCTGCAGCCGGGCGACGACCTCGCCGCCTTGCGCCGGCAGGCGCTGGAACTGTCGCAGCGCCAGCGCCATCGCGGCCCGGACTGGAGCGGCGTATTCGTGGACGCGGGCGTGATCCTGGTGCACGAACGCCTCGCCATCGTCGACCCGGCATCGGGCGCACAGCCGCTGCGTTCGCGCGACGGCGCGCTGGCGCTGGCGGTGAACGGCGAGATCTACAACCACCGCGCGCTGCGCGATGCCAGCGGCTACGACTTCACCACGGGTTCGGACTGCGAGGTGATCAACGCGTTGTACCGTGAGCATGGCGCAGCCGGGTTCATCGAGCACGGCGTGTCCAAGCTCAACGGCATCTTCGCCTTCGCCTTGTGGGACGGCGCGACGCAGCGCTACCTGATCGCACGCGATCCCATCGGCGTGTGCCCGCTTTACTGGGGACACGACGAACAAGGCCGCCTGTGCGTGGCTTCGGAAATGAAGGCGCTGGCCGGCCTATGCGCCGACGTGGCTACGTTCCCGCCCGGTCACGTGTACGACAGCGCCACGGGCGAGCTGCACCGTTATTACCGCAAGGACTGGCGCGACCATGCCGCCACGCGCGGGCACGACGTGCCGCCGGCCGAACTGCGCGCGGCTTTCGAGCAGGCCGTGCATCGCCAGCTGATGACCGACGTGCCGTACGGCGTGCTGCTCTCCGGCGGTCTGGATTCTTCGCTGGTGGCCGCCTGCGCCGCGAAGTTCGCCCGCGAGCGTATCGAGGACAACGACAGGAGTGAGGCGTGGTGGCCGCGCCTGCATTCCTTCGCCATCGGCCTGGAAGGATCGCCCGATCTCGCCGCCGCGCAGATCGCCGCCGATGCGCTGGGCACGGTGCACCACGGTTTCGTCTACACCTTCTGGGAAGGGCTGGATGCGGTGCCCGAGGTGATTCGGCACCTGGAAACCTACGACGTCACCACCATCCGCGCCGCCACGCCGATGTACCTGCTGGCCCGCCGCATCAAGGCGATGGGCGTGAAGATGGTGCTGTCGGGCGAAGGCTCGGACGAGATCTTCGGCGGCTACCTGTACTTCCACAAGGCGCCTTCGGCGGAAGCCTTCCACGAAGAGACCGTGCGCAAGCTCGACGCGCTGCACAGCTACGACTGTCTGCGCGCCAACAAGGCGATGATGGCCTGGGGCGTGGAGGCGCGCGTGCCTTTCCTCGACCTCGAATTCATCGATGTGGCGATGGGCATGGACGCCGCGCACAAGATGGCCGGCCACGGCAAGATCGAGAAGCACGTGCTGCGCGCAGCCTTCGACGGTGCCTTGCCGAAGGAAATCCTGTGGCGCCAGAAAGAGCAGTTCAGCGACGGCGTCGGCTACGGCTGGATCGACGGGCTGAAGGCGCATGCCGAACAGATGGTGAGCGACCGCGAATTCGCCGCGGCCGCCGCACGCTTTCCGTTCAACACGCCGGCCACCAAGGAAGCGTATTTCTATCGCCGCATCTTCGAGCAGCACTACCCGGGCGAAGCCAGTGCGGCCACCGTGCCGGGCGGCAAGTCCATCGCCTGTTCCTCGCCTGCGGCGCTGGCCTGGGACCCGGCCTTCGCGGCGATGGCCGACCCGTCGGGCCGTGCCGTGCGCGGAGTGCACGAGAAGGCGTTGGCGTGAGGCTCGTGCTTCCGGTCGCGCGGGCCGGAAGCGGCTTCAGTGCAGGTCGGGATGCAGCATGAAGCACTGCGTGCCGTGGCGGAAATCGAGCAGGAAATCCATGTCGCGCAGGGCGCCTGCACCCAGCGTGATGCCGTGCGCGAGCCCTTGCGCCACGGAGGAATCGGGGAGCACCGCGAAATACATTTCGATGGGCTGGCCGCCGATGGTGAGCTTCACCTTGGCGAGCTCGGCATTGGCGAAGGGATGCGATCCGCCGATGTCGTTCACGGCGGTCTTGCCGCGATGCAGCGGGGTGACTTCCTCCAGTGCCTGCTTCGTGCCGGACAGGTATTGGTAGTCGCCCGTGTCGAGCAGCACCGCCTGCGGCTTGTCGTTGACCAGCAGGGAAGGCAAGAGCCTGAGGCTGGTGCCCCACACATTGGTGGCCGCCACCATCGGCGTGCCGCAGGCCGGCGCGCGGGCGGTTCCGCCGTAGACGGTCAGCGCCGCATCCTTGTGGCTGATGCGCAGCGTGCCGAGCGGCGCTAGGAGGTTGCCGCCGATCAGCGCGATCGAACGCGGTACTACCATCACAGGCACGTGATGCAAGGTGACGCCGCCGATCTTCAGCTCATCGAGCAGGCCGTGCTCCGCATGGACATTGGTGCTCAGCCAGCCGCCGACGCGCACTTTCCGGTCCAGCGGCCGGACGCCGAAGGTCTGCGCCTGCGCGGCGCCCAGCACGAGATCGTTGGCACCGGTATCCAGCATTAGGTCGAAGTCGTGGCCGTTCGCCGCCGCCTTGAAGGTCGGGATCCATGCGTCGTCCTTGAGCGGAATGGAAACGCCATCGGCAGGGGCGTCGTAGGTCAAAGGCGGGGAGGCGGCCTCGTCGCCGGCCAGGTAGGACTCTACGTTGGCCAGGGCCTTGTCCACGCCACGCCCCTGGAAACGCTTGACGAGTTCGCGCTCCACCGCGTCGGCGTCGCCGCGCTTGCCCGCCAGGCGCAAGTCGCCGCTGCGGAATTGCCCGCAGAGCAATGCGACGCCCGGCTTGCTGTCGATCAGGTCGTTCTCGCAGAGCTGGGCGTCCGCGCTTGCCGCGTCCAGGTGGAAGTGGATGCGTTCGAGCACCATGGCCGCCCAGACATGCGCCACGGGATCGGTGGCGGAGCCGTAGATGCGCGTGGCAGTGGCCTCGTCGCCCTGCTGCATGGCCGCGACCAGGGTGCGGATGGTGGCGGCGGGTTCTGCGGTATCGGCAGGGGCCTGTGCGGCGTCCTGCGCCAGGCCGGCGATCGGCGCGGCAAGCAGGGCGATGCAGGCGAGTTTCGCGGCTGGCCTGAGGAAAGAGCGGTTGCGCATGGATACGTCCTTACCCGGTTCGATCGTCGCCTTGGCCAGCGGTGCGCAGCATCGGGCAAAGCCGGTGCTCGTACAAGCCCGTGGCCGTCCATTTCGGCCGGCATGCTAAGCTTGCGGGCCGCAAAACCCTTACGAACACATCCATGATCGAGACCAATCCGATCCTCGCGCAGATCGCGGACCTCACGGCCCGCGTCGAGTCGCTTAGGGGGTATCTTTGACTACGCCACCAAGCGTGAGCGCCTCGAAGAAGTAAGCCGCGAGCTGGAAAGCCCCAACGTCTGGGACGATCCGCCGCGCGCGCAGGAACTGGGCCGCGAACGCGCGCGCCTCGACACCGTGGTCACCGGCATCGACGAACTCACCGCCGGGCTGTCCGATGCGAAAGAGCTGCTGGAAATGGCCGCCGCCGACGGCGACGAGGAAACCGTCGCCTCGGTCGCCGACGACGTGGACAAGCTCGAGGCCCGCGTCGGCAAGCTGGAATTCCAGCGCATGTTCTCCGGCAAGATGGATTCGGCGAACGCCTTCGTCGACATCCAGGCCGGCGCCGGCGGTACCGAGGCGCAGGACTGGGCCGAAATGCTGCTGCGCATGTACCTGCGCTGGGCCGAGTCGCGCGGCTGGAAGACCGAACTGCTGGAAGCCTCCGGCGGCGAAGTGGCGGGCATCAAGTCGGCCACCTTCCGCGTGGAAGGCGACTACGCCTACGGCTGGCTGAAGACCGAGATCGGCGTGCACCGCCTGGTGCGCAAGAGCCCGTTCGACTCGGACAACCGCCGCCACACCAGCTTCACCAGCGTGTTCGTGTCGCCCGAAGTCGACGACAACATCGACATCGAGATCAACCCGGCCGACCTCAAGACCGACGTGTACCGCTCGTCCGGCGCCGGCGGCCAGCACGTGAACAAGACCGAGTCCGCGGTGCGCATCACCCACGTCCCCAGCGGCGTGGTGGTGGCCTGCCAGACCGAGCGCAGCCAGCACGCCAACCGCGACCGCGCGATGAAGATGCTGGCCGCGAAGCTGTACGAACTCGAGGTGCAGAAGCGCAATGCCGAGAAGGATGCGCTGGAAGCGACCAAGTCCGACATCGGCTGGGGCAGCCAGATCCGCAACTACGTGCTCGACCAGAGCCGCATCAAGGATCTGCGCACCGGCGTGGAGCGTTCCGATACGCAGAAGGTGCTGGACGGCGACCTCGACGAATTCATCGAGGCCAGCCTGAAATCCGGCCTGGACGCGGGCGCCAAGCGCGTCGATGCCTGAGGTACCCATGTCGCGGCTTCAGCCGCGATATGGAAATGCGCCTGTATAGACCTTTCCGGTTCCCAACACAGACTGAGGTAGCCAGCATGAATGCCAAGAAGATCTGCAGCATCCTGTTTGCCTGTGCCGCCGTGGCGGCGTTCGGCGCGAGCGCGCAGAGCGCCGGCCAGGACATCAAGCAGGGCGCGAAGGACGTGGGCCACGGCGTCGCCACCGGCGCACGCGCGGTAGGCCATACCACCAAGCACGTCGCCACCAAGGTCGGCCACGGCGCCAGGGATGCCGGCACCGGCATTGGCCACGGCGCCAAGAAGGCCGGTGTCGCGGTCGGTCACGGTGCCAAGAACGTCGGCACCGCCATCGGCCACGGCGCGAAGGAAGGCTGGGACGCCACCAAGGACGCGACCAAGAAAGTGTTCGGCAAGGGCAATTGATCGCCTTCGGGTCCGTTCGCATCGAGCGTGCCGGTGCAAGCCGGCGAGGCCGAAGCGCATTGCGATGCTTCTTCGGCGCTGGCTTAGCGAGTCCGCGCCCGAGGCGAACGGTTCTACTTTAGACATGCAGCCGCCGGTGCCAGCACCGGCCACCACGGAAGCCCCATGAGCGAGACCACCGATACCCAGCCCGTTGTCGACGAGAACAAGTTGATCGCCGAGCGTCGCGAGAAACTCGCGGCGCTGCGCGGGCAGGGCATCGCGTTTCCCAACGACTTCAAGGTGGACAGCTTCGCCGGCGACCTGCAGGACGAGTACGCCGACAAGGACGCGCTCACCGCCGAGGCCATCGAGGCGGCGCAGCGCCGCGTGAAGGTGGCCGGCCGCATCGTGCTCAAGCGCGTGCAGGGCAAGGTCAGCTTCGCGCAGATCCAGGACATGACCGGCCGCATCCAGCTGTTCATCCATTCCGGCACCGTGGGCGAGGTCTACGAGGCGTTCAAGGGCTGGGACATGGGCGACATCGTGGGCGCCGAAGGCGTGCTGATGCGCACCAAGACCGGCGAGCTGTCGGTGAAGGTGGATGCGCTGCGCCTGCTCACCAAGAGCCTGCGCCCGCTGCCCGACAAGCACCACGGCATGGCCGACGTGGAGCAGCGCTACCGCCAGCGCTACGTGGACCTCATCGTCACGCAGGAAGCGCGCGACACCTTCCAGAAGCGCTCGCGCATCATCGGTTTCATCCGCCAGTGGCTGGAGGCCGCGCCGCGCCGCTTCATGGAAGTGGAGACGCCGATGATGCACGTCATCCCCGGCGGCGCCACCGCGCGTCCCTTCGTCACCCACCACAACGCGCTGGACATGGACCTCTACCTGCGCGTGGCGCCGGAGCTGTACCTGAAGCGCCTCGTGGTCGGCGGCTTCGACCGCGTATACGAGATCAACCGCAACTTCCGCAACGAGGGCGTGTCCACCCGGCACAACCCCGAGTTCACCATGCTGGAGTTGTACCAGGCCTACGCCACCTACAACGAGATCATGGACCTCACCGAGTCGGTGATCCGCGACGCTGCACAGCACGTGCTGGGCACCACGCAGCTGGAATGGGACGGCGCGCAGATCGACGTCGGACCGGCCTTCCGCCGCTGGACGATGGAAGACGCGGTGCTGGAGCACAACCCCGAGATCAAGCGCGACGAGTTGCGCGACCGCGCGGCGATGGCCGCGCATGCGAAGCGTCTGGGCGTGCAGGTCAAGGACGGCTACGGCTGGGGCAAGCTGCTGCTGGAGATCTTCGAGAAGACGGTGGAGCACACCCTGATCCAGCCCACCTTCATCACCCAGCATCCGGTCGAGGTGTCGCCGCTGGCGCGCGAGAACGATGCGGACAAGGGCATCACCGACCGTTTCGAGCTGTTCGTCAACGGCAAGGAACTCGCCAATGGCTTTTCCGAGTTGAACGACTCGGAAGACCAGGCCGCGCGCTTCCAGGCGCAGGTGGACGCCAAGGACGCCGGCGACGACGAAGCCATGCACTTCGACGCCGACTACATCCGCGCGCTGGAGGTGGGCCTGCCGCCCACCGGCGGCCTCGGCATCGGCATCGACCGCCTGGTGATGCTGCTCACCAATGCCGCGTCGATCCGCGACGTGCTGCTGTTCCCGTACATGCGGCCGGAGGCCTGAGCCGGCCAGTCCGTTTCCCCCGCCCACAAGGAGTGATTGCATGAAGCTTTACTACTCACCTGGCGCTTGTTCGCTTGCTCCGCACATCGTTGCGCTGGAAGCCGGCATTCCGCTGCAGCTGGAAAAAGTCGATGGCAAGGCCAAGCGCACCGAGAGCGGCGCGGATTTCTGGCAGATCAACCCCAAGGGCTATGTGCCGACGCTGGAGCTGGACAGCGGCGAGATACTGACCGAAGGCCCGGTGATCTCGCAGTACCTCGCCGACCAGATGCCCGCCAGCGGGCTCGCGCCGGCCAACGGCACGCTGCCGCGCTACCACCTGCAGGAATTCCTGGGCTACATCAACTCCGAGCTGCACAAGACCTACAGCCCGTTGTTCAAGCCGGACACGCCCGAGGCGACCCGCACCGAGCGCAAGGAGTATCTGAAGCGCCGCTACCAGCTCCTCGAAAACGTGCTGGCGAAGCAGCCGTTCCTGCTCGGCGAGCAGTTCACCGTGGCCGATGCCTATCTGTTCACCGTGACCAATTGGGCCCGCCATGTGGAGCTGGACCTGTCAGGCTTCCCGGCATTGCAGGCTTTCCAGAAGCGCGTGGGCGAGCGCCCGGCGGTACACGCTGCGATGAAGTCGGAAGGGTTGGTGAAGTAAAACCCGTGCCGCAAACGCAAAGGGCCGCGCCCGTATGGCGCGGCCCTTTGCATGTCTGGCGTAGACGGGTCAGATGTCCTTCGCCAAGCCCTCGGCCAGGCCGATGTAGCCACCCGGGGTGAGGTCCAGCAGGCGCTGCTTGGCATCCGCGGGCAGCTCCAGCTTGGCGATGAAGTCGCGCATGGATTCCCGGGTGATGCCCTGGCCGCGGGTCAGCGCCTTGAGCTGCTCGTAGGGCTGCGGCAGGCCGTAGCGGCGCATCACGGTCTGCACGGCTTCGGCCAGCACTTCCCAGCTCGCATCGAGGTCGGCGGCGAGGCGGTCGGCGTTTACGGTGAGCTTGCCCAGGCCCTTCTGCAGCGATTCCAGCGCTACCAGCGTGTGACCGAAGGCGGTGCCCAGTGCGCGCAGCACGGTGGAGTCGGTGAGGTCGCGCTGCCAGCGGCTGATCGGCAGCTTTTCGGCGAAGTGGCCGAGCAAGGCGTTCGCGAGGCCGAAGTTGCCCTCGGCGTTCTCGAAGTCGATCGGGTTGACCTTGTGCGGCATGGTGGACGAGCCGACCTCGCCCTCCTTGAGCTTCTGCTTGAAGTAGCCCAGCGAGATATAGCCCCACACGTCGCGCGCCAAGTCGATCAGGATGGTGTTGGCGCGGCGCACCGCGTCGCAGTACTCGGCCACGCCGTCGTGCGGCTCGATCTGCGTGGTGTACGGGTTGTAGTCCAGGCCCAGGCTTTCCACGAAGCGCTGCGAGAACGCGCGCCAGTCGATCTCCGGATAGGTGATGGCGTGAGCGTTGTAGTTGCCCACCGCGCCGTTGATCTTGCCGGGGACTTCCAGCGCGGCGAGCTGCTTGCGCTGGCGCTCCAGACGCGCCACCACGTTCGCCAGTTCCTTGCCCAGCGTGCTGGGCGAGGCGGTCTGGCCGTGGGTGCGCGAGAGCATCGGCAGCGCGGCGTTGGCGTGCGCCAGCTCGCGCAGCCTGGCGATGATGCCGTCGAAGGCCGGCAGCAGCACCTGCTGGCGCGCGTCGCGCAGCATCAGTGCGTAGGACAGGTTGTTGATGTCCTCGCTGGTGCAGGCGAAGTGCACGAACTCCTTGGCCTGGGCCAGGGCGGCGTCGTTGCCGATGCGCTCCTTGATGAAGTACTCCACGGCTTTCACGTCGTGGTTGGTGGTGGCTTCGATCGCCTTGATGCGCGCGCCGTCCTCGACGGCGAAGCCGCTGGCGATGGCGCGCAGCTGCTGCACCTGTGCCGGCGTGAAGGGCGACAGTTCGGCAATGCCGGGTTCGCTGGCCAGCGCCAGCAGCCACTCGATCTCCACGTGCACGCGGCGGTGCATCAGGCCGAACTCGCTGAAGATCGGGCGCAACGGCTCGACCTTGCCGGCATAACGGCCGTCCAGCGGCGACAGGGCGGTGAGGGCGTGGTTGGACATCGGGGCGTTCCGGCGAAGGGAAACGCGCATTTTACATTGACGGCGCCGCCATGGCCGCCGGCCTATAGTTGACGGCATCCATCCCCTGAAGGATCGAACCATGAGCGGCTTCCGCATCGAACACGACAGCATGGGCGAATTGAAGGTGCCGGCCGATGCGCTGTACGGCGCGCAGACCCAGCGCGCGATCGACAATTTCCCGATTTCGGGGCTGCGCCTGCCGCGCGAATTCATCCGTGCGCTGGGGCTGATCAAGGCCGCCGCCGCCGAGGCGAACCTGGCGCTGGGGTACCTGAAGAAGGGCCAGGTCGCGGCCATCCGCAAGGCCGCGCTGGCGGTGGCGCAGGGCGAGCACGACGCGCAGTTCCCCATCGACGTGTTCCAGACCGGCTCGGGCACCAGCACCAACATGAATGCGAACGAGGTGATCGCCCACCTCGCCGCGCGCGCCGGCGCCAAAGTGCACCCGAACGACCACGTCAACTACGGGCAAAGCTCGAACGACGTGATCCCCACCGCGATCCACGTCAGTGCCACCCTGGTCGCGCACGAACGGCTGCTGCCCGCGCTGAAACACCTGAAGAAGACCATCGACCAGCGCGCGCGCCAGTTGCGCCACGTGGCCAAGACCGGCCGCACCCACCTGATGGATGCGATGCCGGTGACCTTCGGCCAGGAGCTGTCCGGCTGGGCCGCCCAGGTCGGCTCGGCCATCGCGCGCATCGAGGACGCGCTGAAGCGCATGCGCCGCCTGCCGCAAGGCGGCACGGCGGTGGGCACCGGCATCAATGCCGATCCGAAGTTCGGCGCGGCGGTGGCGAAGGAGCTCAAGAAGCTCACTGGCGTGCGTTTCGAGGCGATGGAAAACCCCTTCGAAGGCATGGCCGCACAGGATGACGCGGTGGAGCTGTCCGGCGCGCTGAAAGCGCTGGCCGTGGCGCTGATGAAGATTTCCAACGACCTGCGCTGGATGAATTCGGGACCTTTGGCCGGGTTGGGCGAGATCGAGTTGCCTGCGTTGCAGCCGGGCTCCTCGATCATGCCCGGCAAGGTGAACCCGGTGATCCCGGAGGCCACCGCGATGGTGGCCGCGCAGGTGATCGGCAACGACGCGACCATCACCATTGCAGGGCAGTCCGGCAACTTCCAGCTCAACGTGATGCTACCGCTGATCGCTTACAACCTGCTCGAATCGCTGGGCATCCTGGCCAACGTCTCGCGCCTGCTTGCCGACAAGGCCATCGCCGGGTTCAACGTCAACAAGGCCAGGGTGAACCAGGCGCTGGCGATGAACCCGATCCTGGTCACCGCGCTCAACCCGGTGATCGGCTACGAGAAGGGGGCTGCCACCGCCAAGCAGGCGTACAAGCAGCACCGGCCGATCATCGACGTGGCACTGGAGACTACCGGTCTATCGAAGGCCGAGCTGCAGAAACTGCTAGATCCGCTGGCGCTGACCAAGGGCGGCATCCATGGCGGTGGCTGATGCCGCCACCGGGCCATGCGTCAATCCTTGCGCTCGGTCTTGTTGTCGTCCCTGCAACTGCTCACTGAGGTCGCATCCATCAGCGCCGCATAAGGCTGGAATGCCGGCAGGCTGGTGGCGAGCTGGTCCTGGGCGTTCTTGATACCGGCCAAGTCGTCGCAGATCTTCATTGCCTGGTCAGTGATCTTCTGGGTCTGCGCTTCGACGCGCTTGTCCACCGCGTCCTCGTCACCGTTGGCGGTTTCGGCCACGCCCTTGATCACTTCGGCCGCCATCCCCGCGCCGGCCCTTCCGGTCGCGATGCCGTGCTGGCGGATCGCGGTGGCATTGGCGTAGTAGCTGAGCAGCAGTTCGCGCTGATGCTCGTCGACGGCGACCTCCTTGCCGTCGACGCTCAAGCTGCCGCTCTTGTCAATGGTGGCCTCGGGGCCGCTATTGGCGCTTAGCACGACCAGATCGCCGCGCATGGTGATGTGGTCGTGGCTGGTGTTGCTGTCGCCATTGCAGCCGGCGAGCAGGGCGCACAGGGTGAGCAGCGGGAAAAGGTGTCGCTTGAACATGCGGATTTCCTTGCTTGTGGAGCTTGGGTGAAGGGGTTTACGCCGCGTGCTGCACGGGCGCGCACGGTGGGTGCGGCTGCTTGCGCGCATCCGGCGAGCGCCATTCCGGATGGTCGTAGGGAATATCGTTTTCCCAGAACCACGGATAGCAGGTCGGTCCCAGCGTGGCATCGAGCAGATAGCGATACAGGCCTTCGGCATTGGAGCTGTTGCTCATGATCAGCACGCAGTTGCGCGACTCCTGCAGGCACAGCGCCAGATTGTTGGTGCCGTCGTCGTGGCCGGTCTTGAACCAGGCTGGCCCTTGCGCGGACTGGAACACCGTCACGCCCAGCGCAGTCGAGAGACGGATGCCGTCATTGTCGTGAGTGGTGTCGCTGTCCAGCGTGGGGAACTGCTGCACCGAATCGATGCGCTGCACCGGCTTCAGCCACTCGGCGCGCGCTTTCGCGCCGAGCCCATCGCCGCGCACCATGCCGGCCAGCAGCTGCGCATAGTCGCGCGGGGTCGTGTCCATCGAGCCGGCCGCACGCACGCTGCCGCGCCGCTTGTGGCCCAGCGGCTTGCCGTTCTCGTCGTAGCCAATGGCCAGGTTGTCGGCGAAATCGTCGCGCCAGGTCATCGAGGTGCGGCGCATGCCGAAGCGGTCGAACAGTTGCTTCTGCATCAAGGCCGCAACGTCGATGTGCTGGCCGTTTTCCAGCACGAACTGCATCAGGTTGATGCCTTCGCCGGAATAGGCGTAGCGGCTGCCGGGTTCGACGTAGATCTTCAGCTTGCCGTTCGGGTCGTAGGCGGTGGCGCCCGGCGGGAAGTAGCGGAAATTGGGAAAGCCGGCGCGATGGGTCAGCAGCATGCGCGGGGTGATCGCGCGCCAGCGCGGGTCATCGGCGAGGTCGGCGTACTTGTCGTAGTCGGGCAGGGGCTTGGGCAGCAGCTTGGCGATCGAGACATCGAGATCGAGCCTGTCCTGATCGAGCAGGCGCAGCGTGGCGTAGGTGAAGGCGGCCTTGGTGATCGAAGCCGCGTACATCACGGTGTCGACGGTGAGCGGCAGCTGCTTTTCGACATCGCGCTGCCCGTAGGCTTGCAGGTGCACGATCTTGCCGTTCTCGATCACCGCAAGGGCCACGCCGGGCACGTGCGCGGCCTGCATCAGGCGGGTGACTTCCTTGTCCAGCGCAGCCCCACGCAATCGGGCAGGGGCGGTGTTCTCGGCATGGATTGTGGTGGCGAAGAGCAGGCAGCCACCCAGGAACGCTTTTGAAGCGAACGAAAACCCGCCGGCCGTACTCATGATGCCTCCGTGGTGCATGGTGGGCGGTCCGCAGGGCGGAGATGCCCCGCGGCTGGCGGGTGGCGTAGTCAGTCGGAGAACACGACGGTGCCCTTCTTGCCGTTCTGATCCATGTCCTTGCCGCAGTCGTCGACGTCTTTCTGCGTCATCGTGGCGTAGGGTTGGAAGGCGGGCATCGCGGCGGCCAGCTTCTGCTGCGAGACCAGCATGTCGGGCAGCCGCTTGCACAGGCGCAGCGCGGCGGCCTGGATCTGGTCGGTCTGCGGCTTGATGCTGGCCTCGATGTCCTTGTCGCTCTTGCCGAGGAACGCCCCCAGGATCGCCTGCTTGGCCGCAGCTACGCCGATGTCTGCCCCGCTAGCACCGATGTCCATGCCGGCATCGGCGATGCCGATGATCTGCTGGCGGTATTCCAGCAGCATGGCGTGCTGCTCGGGCGTGGCGTCGATCGGCTTGCCGGCGATTACCAGGGTGCCCTGCGGGGTGATGACCGCTTTGGGCAGCTTGCTGTCGTCGTCGCCATCGTCGTGCTGCTGCCCCTTGTCACGGAAGTGCACGCTGCCGACGCTGATGTCCTGGGTCAACAGCTCCTGCTTGGCCTGGTCGATGCCCTTCTGGACTTCCGTGTGGATGGCCGATGAGGAAATCTGCTGCTGCGCGTCCTTCACGGCTTGCGCCGCATTGTCGTTGGCGCCGTTGCTGGATGACTGGCTGCATGCCGTCAGCGGCAGCAGCAGGGCCAGTGCAAGGAAGCTGCCGGTGATCGTGTTGCTTTTCATGAGTAGGTTTCCCCGTATGGATTCGATGGGATATCAGGTGTCATCGCGCCAGCGGCGCAACCAGATCGCAGCAGCCAGCAGGGCGAGGCCCGCGACGGCGCCGATCCAGAAGCTGGGCGTGGCCATCACGCTGTAGGCATTGCCCAGGTTGAGGAAGTCCAGCGTGTGCTCGGGACCGCCGCCCGCTTCCACGAAGTTCCGCTGACCCAGCCAGGTCCCCGGGAACACGCTGAGCAGGGCACGGGCAAATACATCGTGCCAGTACCAGCCGCCGTCGAAGATGCGTCCGCTCATCAGCTTGAACCAGGCCAGCACCATGCCGACTGCCACCGGCAGCACGGCTGCCCACAGGAACGGCTTGCTGCGGGCCCAGGCGGAACAGAGCAGCAGCCAGCCGGCGCTGGGCAGCGCCCACAGTGCGTACAGCGGGATGGCGCCGATCAGGTTGGCGGTAACCCGGAACGGGTGCGCATAGGTCAGCAGGTGCCACAGGCTGACGCCATGGAACGACAGGGTGATGGCGAACAGCAGCAGCATGCCGATGCCGGTGAGCACGCCACAGACCACCGCGATCGCCGGTGCCAGCACGGTGCCGGCGACGACCTTGGACAGCACGGTGGCCGTGTCGGACAGCGGCAGCGATTTCCAGAACAGCAGGCTGCGGTCGCGTCGGTCATCGTAGAGCGCGCCGAGGAAATAGAAGAACACCACGAAGCCCAGCACGATGCTCGTGAACATGCTGGTGGACAGCATCACGAAATCCAGCCCGACACCGATCCTGGTCGCGTCGTTGTCGCTCAGCGCGCGGTTGAGCAGGCCCATGTTGTTGCCGATGAAATCGCTGTGGGCATTGAAGTTGCCCAGGACTTCGCCGGCGACGATGCCCATCAGGTTCAGCAGCAGGAACACGCCGCCGGTGATCACCGGCGCCCACAGGAAGCCGCCGCGGTGTTCCCAGAACTCGCGTTTCACCAACCAGTAGAAGGTTTTCATGCGTAGGTTCCTTTCATGGTGGCGACGAACAGGTCGCTGACGGAGGGCCGGCGCACTTCGCCCAGCGCCTCCAGCTGCGCGCGTGCCGCGCCGTCGAACAGGAAGATGCTCTTGCCGAACACCTGGCGCTCGTCCATAGGCTTCAGTGCGCGGACCTCGGCGGCGCGCTCGGCGCTCACCATCACCTCGGTGAAGCGTTCGCCCACGGCGTCCATGTCGGCATCCAGCACGATCTTGCCGTCGCGGATGAACATCAGGTCGGTGAGGATGTGCTCGACTTCCTCCACCTGGTGCGTGGTGACGATGATGGTCTTGTTCTCGTCGAAGTAGTCTTCCAGCAGGCTCTGGTAGAACTGCTTGCGATAGAGGATGTCCAGGCCCAGCGTGGGCTCGTCCAGCACCAGCAGGCGTGCGTCGATGGCCATCACCAGCGCCAGGTGCAGCTGCACGATCATGCCCTTGGACATCTGCTTCACGCGCAGGTTGGGCGTGAGCTTGGTGCGGGCGAGAAAGGCTTCGCACTTCTTGCGGTCGAAGCGCGGATGCGTGTTGGCGACGAAGTCGACCGCCTCGCTCACGCGGATCCAACGCGGCAGCACGGCGACGTCGGCGATGAAGCAGACCTGCTCCATCAGCTTGCCGCGCTGCTTGCGCGGGTCGAGGCCGAGCACGTTCAACTCGCCCTGGAAATCGGTGAGGCCCAGAATGGCCTTCAGTGCAGTGGTCTTGCCGGCGCCGTTCGGGCCGATCAGGCCCACGATGCGGCCGGGCTGGATCTCGAAACTCGCACTATCCAGCGCGGCGGCGTTCTTGTAGCGCTTGCTCAAGCCACGGGCGGAGACGACGGCGTTCATGCGTGCTTCTCCGGTTCGGACGGCGCTTCACGCAGCAGGGTCTTCAGGTCCAGGCCCAGCCGCTGCAGGCGGGCGTAAAGCGCAGGCCATTCCTCGCGCAGGAAACGCTCGCGTTCGGACTTCAAGAGTTCTTCACGTGCACCCTCGATGACAAACATGCCCAACCCCCTCCTTTTTTCAACCAATCGTTCATCGACCAGCTCCTGGTACGCCTTCGACACGGTCAGCGGATTGATCTGGAAATCCGCGGCCACCTGGCGCACCGACGGCAGCGGGTCGCCCTCGTTCAAGGCGCCATCCAGGATCATCGCCACCACGCGTTGGTGGAGTTGGCGATAGATCGGGATGCTGTCGTTCCAGGTGATGGTCATGGATTATTCCTTGCTGCTGGTGCTCGTGGTGGTGCCAAAGGAATAGTAGGGCATGGCCAGTTGCGCCCCGATCTGCGCGCCGGCGCCGTTGGCGATACCCACCGCGGCGTTTTCCAGCATGGAGGCGGCCTTCATGTCGGCGCTCGAGGGGGTGACTTCGACGGGAGCCAGGTTGGTCACGTGGATGCCGTTGATCCAGGCAACCGGGGCGGCGTGGGTCGTCGGCAGGGTGACTGCGGCCAGGGTCAGGCTGGTCATGACCACGGCGGCGGCGGAGGCGATCCAGCGGCGGGCGGGGACCAGGGTGGTGGCGAATACGTCGCTGGTAGCGGCGGCCGGGTTATGGGTGCTGAGCTTCGCGTTCATGGCATTGCTCCTCTGGTGAACTCGTTGTGTGGTGTTGTAGTGAACTATAACACCGACTTTTGACCCGTCAAGCGAAATCTGCAGCTTTGGCAACATGACTGATGGCAGGGGTGCCCAGATCGGCACCGGACCCGTACCGGAACGGGGATGAATCCGAAACAATCCGGCAATAAGCTGGCTGGATCGAATCTGTTGTTCGGAACAGGAAACGACCATGACGCAATTGGTAGGCGCGCTGCAGGACCTCAACGATCTCTATTTCTTCGCTGCAGTAGTCGAGCACGGCGGTTTTTCCGCAGCGGGACGGGCGCTGGGCATGCCCAAGTCGCGGCTCAGCAAGCGGGTGGCCCAGTTGGAGGACCGGCTTGGCGTGCGCCTGCTGCAGCGGACCACGCGCCGCTTCGTGGTGACCGAGGTCGGCGAACGCTTCTATGCGCATTGCCGCGCGGTGCTCGAGGAAGCGCGCGCAGCCCAGGCGGCGGTGGACGAATTGCGCGCCGAGCCGCGCGGCGTGGTGCGGCTGAGCTGTCCGGTGTCGCTCACCCAGACCGTGCTTGCCCATGTGCTGCCGGACTTCATGGCGCAGTACCCGCGCCTGCAGGTGCGTGTGCTGTCCAGCAACCGCCGCGTGGATCTGCTCGGCGAGGGATACGACCTCGCCATCCGCGTGCGCAGCAAGCTCGATACCGACGCCAACATGGTGGTGCGCAGCTTCGGCCAGTCGCGCGTGCTGCCGGTGGCCAGTCCCAAATTGCTCGACACGCTGGGGCGCCCTGAGCATCCCGGTGAGCTGGCGAAATTTCCCGCGCTGTCGATGCAGGAGCACGAGGGGCCGCAGACCTGGGAGCTGATCGACGCGGCGGGCGAGCGCGTGAACGTGGAAGTGAATGCGCGCCTGATCTGCGGCGATTTCGCCGTGTTGCTGGAAGCGGCGCGACGCGGCCTCGGCGTGACCCTGCTGCCGGAATTCGTCTGCGCCCCGGCCGTGACCAGCGGCGACCTGGAAGTGCTGCTGCCCGAGTGGAGCGCTCCGGAAGGCACCATGCACTTCATCTACCCCAGCCGCCGCGGCATGCTGCCTGGCGTGCGCGCGCTGGTGGATTTCCTAGCCGAGCGTTTGCCCGCCACCACCTTGAGCAAGCACGAAGAGTGCAGGAAGCGGCCGGTGTGACCATGCTACGCTTTCGTTTGGACTTCCATACGGTAATGCGATGAAGATCGACACCAAGCTCCCCAAGGTCGGCACCACCATTTTCAGCGTCATGAGCCAGCTCGCGCTGGAGCACAAGGCGGTGAACCTGGGGCAGGGCTTTCCCGATTTCGAACCGCCGCAGGGCCTGCGCGACGCGCTGGCGCGTGCGATGAACGAAGGCCGGAACCAGTACGCGCCGATGCACGGCACCGCGCCGCTGCGCGAGCAGATCGCGCTGAAGACCGAGCGCATGTACGGCCATCGTCCCGACGTGGACGCCGAGATCACCGTCACTTCCGGCGCCACCGAGGCGCTGTTTGCCGCGATCGCCGCCGTCGTGCGCGCGGGCGAGGAAGTGATCGTGTTCGATCCCGCCTACGACAGCTACGAGCCGGCGATCGAACTGCAGGGCGCGAATGCGGTGCACATCCCGCTGATCGCGCCGAGCTTCGCGGTGGACTGGCAGCGTGTGCGCGATGCGGTGACGCCCCGGACCCGCATGATCCTCGTCAACAGCCCGCACAATCCGTCCGGCGCGGTGCTGTCGGCAGCGGATCTCGACGAACTGGCGGCGATCGTGCGCGACACCGACATCGTGGTGCTGTCCGACGAGGTGTACGAGCACATCGTCTACGACGGCCGCGAACACCAGAGCGTGCTGCGCCATGCCGAACTGGCGGCGCGCAGCATCGTGGTTTCCTCCTTCGGCAAGACCTACCACTGCACCGGCTGGAAGCTGGGCTACGCGGTGGCGCCGCGTGCGCTCACGGCGGAGTTCCGCAAGGTGCACCAGTACCTCACGTTCTGCAGCTTCCATCCCGCGCAGCAGGCCTTCGCCGAATTCCTCGCCAGCGATCCGCAGCACTACCTGGAACTGCCTGCGTTCTACCAGGCCAAGCGTGACCGATTCCGCGCGCTGCTGGCGCCGTCGCGCTTCAAGCTGCTGGACGTGCCGGGCGGCTACTTCCAGTTGGTGGACTACTCGGCGATCCGCGACGAAGACGATCTCGCCTTCAGCCGCTGGCTGGTGGAGCAGGGCGGGGTGGCGGCGATTCCGTTGACGCCGTTCTGCGAAACCGCGCCGGGCACGCGCCTGCTGCGCCTGTGTTTCGCCAAGAGCGACGCCACGATGGAGGCGGCTGCCGAACGGCTGTGCAAGCTGTGAGTCTGCAACCCTTCACCGTTTCGCTGGTGCAGGGCGCCACGCGCTGGCACGACGCGCCGGCCAACCGCGACTATTACGGCGCCCTGGTGCGCCGTGCGCGCGGCAGCGATCTGATCGTGCTGCCGGAAACCTTCCTCTCGGGTTTCAGCAACGACACTCGCGCCAGCGCGGGGACGATGGATGGCGAAGGCGTGGCATGGCTGCGCGCGCTGGCCGCCGAGGTCGGTGCGGTGATCTGCGGCAGCCTGGCGATCCGCGAAGGCGATACCGTCTACAACCGCCTGCTGTGGATGCGTCCCGACGGCAGCCACGAGCAATACGACAAGCGCCATCTGTTCCGCATGGCCGGCGAACACACGCGCTATGGCGGCGGCAGCGAACGGCTGATCGTGGAGCTGAAAGGTTGGCGCATCCTGCCGCAGGTCTGCTACGACTTGCGCTTCCCGGTATGGCTGCGCAACCGCCGGCTGGAAAGCGCCGCGGGCGGCATGGATTACGATCTTGCCCTTTTTGTGGCCAATTGGCCTGCACCGCGCCGCCAGCCGTGGCGCACCCTGCTGCGTGCCCGCGCCATCGAAAACCTTGCCTGCGTGATCGGCGTGAACCGCGTGGGCGTGGACGGCAACGAGCTGCCTTACGCCGGCGACAGTGCCGTGATCGATCCGGTGGGTGAGACGCTGGTGGAATGCGGCGCACTGGAACAGGTCGCCACGCTTACCCTCGACCCTGCGCCGCTGCTGGCGCACCGCGAGCGCTTTCCGGTGTGGATGGACGCCGACGAGTTCACGCTCGACATCCGCTGAAACTTTCGTCGCAGAAGCACGCGCTGCACGCGAGTGCTTCTGCGACGGACCGGGTCAGGCGCATTCGTGTATGCGATGCGCTTCCTACAGGATGGCGAGGACGCTTTCCGGCGGCCGGCCAACCACGGCCTTGCCGTTGGCGACCACGATGGGACGCTCGATCAGGATGGGGTGGGCGGCCATCGCGGCGATCAGCGCCTCATCGTCCAGCCTGGCCTCGGCGAGGCCGAGTTCCTTGTAGATGGCCTCGCCGCTGCGCAGCAGCTGGCGCGCAGAGATGCCCAGCAGCTTGAGCAGCCGCCGCAACTCGGCGGCGTCGGGCGGCGTGTCGAGGTAGTTCACCACCTCGACGTCGTGGCCTTCCAGCAGCGCCAGCGTGGCGCGCGACTTGCTGCAGCGGCTGTTGTGGTAGATGCGTACCATCAATCGGGATCAGCGGTTGCCGGAACGGCCACCGCCGTTGCCGCCACGTCCATGCGGACGATTGCCGCCGGGACGGCCGCCGCCGTGCGGCGGACGATTGCCGCCCTGGCCCTGCGGACGGCCACGGCCGCCCGGACGGTTGCCGGCGGAGCGGCCTTCGCCACCCTGGCTGTTGCCGAAGCCGCCGTGTCCGGCATGGCCACCACCGTGACCGCCACCGGAGCCGCCATAGGGATTGGCGTTGCCGAAACCGCCCTGACCGGCGCCGCCGCGCGCACCGCCGGCAGCGCCGCCGGGCTTGCCACCCCGGCGCCTGTTGCCTTGGCCGCCGCTGGCTGGACGGGCGCCGCCATCGCGGCTGTCGCCGGCGAACCAGGTGCGCACCGAAGGCAGCTCCTGGCCGGGCGCGATGCCACGCTTGTTCTTGCGCTGGAAACCGTTGCTCGCTGGGCGTTCCGGGCGGGCGACGTTGCCGTTCACTTCCTTGCCCGGACGGCGGCGCTGCTGCCGGCCGCGCGCGGGTTCTTCGCGGATACGGTCGTAGGCGCGCAACTCGCGTGCCTCGTCCTGGTGGCCGCTGCTCCAGCCGCTGCTGGAACCGCTCTCGGGACGGTATTCGGTGACGTTGCGGTTGGCGCGGCGCTGGTGCAGCACCGGGCTTAGGGTGAGCACGGGTTGCGGCGAGCCGAGGCCGGCAGTCTGGCGCAGCTGCTTTACGGCTTCTTCGTCCAGCGTGGCGCTGTCGTCGCGGCGCAGGGTGCGCGGCAGTTCGATGGTGCCGTAGCGGATGCGCTTGAGGCGGCTGACCAGGAA
This sequence comes from Rhodanobacter sp. DHG33, assembly GCF_014843005.1. Lineage (GTDB taxonomy): Bacteria > Pseudomonadota > Gammaproteobacteria > Xanthomonadales > Rhodanobacteraceae > Rhodanobacter_A. The sequence continues at coordinate 576,434 of NZ_JACYXM010000002.1, forward strand.
ACCCTGCGAGTCCCACAGGCGGCGAACCTCGCGGTTGCGGCCTTCGCGGATCACCACGCGGAACCAGCTGTGGCTACCGCCGCGGCTGATGACGGCGATTTCGTCGAAGCGGGCGGGGCCGTCTTCCAGCTCCACGCCGGCCTTGAGCTTCTCGATCACCTCGTCGGGCACTTCGCCGTGCACGCGGCAGAGGTATTCGCGCTCGATGCCGCTACGGGGATGCATCAATGCGTTGGCGAGCTCGCCGTCGGTGGTGAGCAGCAGCAGGCCGGTGGTGTTGATGTCGAGGCGGCCCACGGCGACCCAGCGCGCGCCCTTGAGGCGCGGCAGCTGCTCGAACACGGTGGGGCGGCCCTCGGGGTCTTCGCGCGTGGTGAGCACGCCTTCGGGCTTGTGGTAGATCAGCACTTCGGTGTCGCCGCGATTGTCGGTGGCGACCACGAACTGCTTGCCGTCGATCACCACGCGGTCGCCCGCGTGCACGCTGGTGCCGATGGTGGCGGCCTGGCCATTGAGTTCGATTTCGCCGGCCTGGATGCGCTGTTCCAGCATGCGGCGCGAGCCGAGGCCGGCGTTGGCGAGCACCTTGTGCAGGCGCTCTTCCAGCGGCGCGCTCTCGGTGAGCGGCGCGCGCTTGAGGGATAGGGTGGATTTTTTCGGCGCAGTCATGCGCGTTGCTCCTCAGGAATTCTGTGCGGTTTCGCCGTCTTCGGCGTCCGCGGGGGCCGCTGCCTCGTCGGCAGTGGAGGGTTCGGTTTCGCCGGATTCGGCGGTGTGTTCGGTGGTTTCCGCGGCGGATTCGGCAGGCGCCTCGTCCGTTTCGGCATGGATGTTTTCGTGTTCGTCGGCTTCCGCTTCCGCGTCTTCCACTTCATCCGGATCGATCGGCAGGTCCTTGATGACGCGGGCGGGCAGCGGGGTCTGCTCGAAGCCCATCTGCGGATCTTCCATGTCGCGGATTTCGGACAGCGGCGGCAACTGGTCCAGCGATTTCAGGTTGAAGTAGTCGAGGAAGGCGCGGGTGGTGCCGAACAGCGCCGGCCTGCCGGGCACGTCGCGGTAGCCCACCACGCGGATCCATTCGCGTTCTTCCAGTGTCTTGACGATGTTGCTGGAGACCACCACGCCACGGATTTGTTCGATCTCCGGGCGGGTGATCGGCTGGCGGTAGGCGATCAGCGCCAGCGTCTCCAGCAGAGCGCGCGAGTAGCGGCTGGGCTTCTCGGTCCACATGCGCGAGATCCATGGGTGCACGTCCTGACGCACCTGGTAGCGGAAGCCGGAGGCGACCTCCTTCAGCTCCACGCCGCGGCCTTCGCAGTCGGCGGCCAGTGCTTCCAGCGCGCGGGCGATCTGCTCGTGGCCGACTTCGTCGGTTTCGCTGAACAGGTCGCCCAGCTGGGCGACCGTCATCGGCTGGCTGGCGGCGAGCAGGGCCGCCTCGACGATGGGTTTGAGTTGCTCGATCTGCATGGTTCCCGATGCCGATTCAGTGCGTGCCGTTGCCGGCGGTATCCGGTGCCTCGAACGCCGATTCCGCGGCGTCCGTATCGTTCGCGTCGTCCAGCTCCATCGCGTCGGCGAGGGCCGACTCGGCATCCACGCGCGCCTTCACATAGATCGGCGCCAGTGGCGCCTCTTGCACAATCTCGATCAGCATTTCCTTGGCCAGCTCCAACATGGCAAGGAAGGTGACCACCACGCCGAGGCGGCCTTCGCTGACGTCGAACAGCGTCTCGAAGCGATGGAAGACCGCGCCTTCCAACCTGCCCAGCAGCTCGCCCATGCGCTGGCGGACGCTGAGCGCCTCGCGCTTGATCGCGTGGTGGCCGAACAGCTCGGCGCGGTGCAGCACGTCCTTGAGCGCCAGCAGCATTTCCTTGAGGTCCAGCGGCGGCGGCAGCTTGATCACGTTGCGTTCGCCGGTGTCGGCCTGCGCGATGGCCGTATCGCGCTCCATGCGGGGCAGGGACTCGATGTCCTCGGCCGCCTTCTTGAAGCGTTCGTACTCCTGCAGGCGGCGCACCAGTTCGGCGCGCGGGTCGTCCTCCAGGCCTTCCTCGGCGGGCGGCCGCGGCAGCAGCAGCCGCGACTTGATCTCGCCCAGGATCGCCGCCATCAGCAGGTACTCCGCGGCCAGCTCCAGCCGCATCGTTTCCCGCATCATGTCGATGTATTCCATGTATTGCCGGGTGATCTCGGCAATCGGGATGTCCAGGATGTCCAGGTTCTGCCGGCGGATCAGGTACAGCAGCAGGTCCAGCGGACCCTCGAACGCCTCGAGGAAAACCTCCAATGCATCCGGCGGGATGTACAGATCCTGCGGCATCTGCAGCACCGGCTCGCCGCGAACGATCGCCAGCGGCATTTCCTGCTGCTGGGGATGGGCCGCGGAATTGTCCTGCGATGCGACCGGGCTCTGCGGCCCGACTGGCTCGGTGCTCATCGATGCGTGTCGTTGGGCCGCCAGGCGGCCGGCAATGCGTCTTGGATTAGGTCGCCCTGTTTTCGGATGACGGCGATGCGGAGCGCGTCAGGCAGGAACAAGGCAATGCGACGACGTCGGAAAACGTCGCCAACGAGTCGGACAGTCTGTCTGGGGCATCAGGTGGGCGCCATGCTGCCGGAACAACCGGTCGGCGTCTGGCCGTGGCGCCACGCGTGGCCTACAGAGTAACGAGTGGTTGGCGGCAAGTCCAGCACAGGAATATCCGTGGCCAAGAGGACGTTGGAGGACGTACAGCGACGGGTCGGGATAGTGATTCGTCCATGACGCTACGATCACAGGCGTCAAGTTGCACTGGTGACGTCGAGGGTCCCGCGTGGCCGGAAAGCGTTGGCCGTCGCGGGTGAAAGCCTTGCCGGTCGCGCCGTGCGGCCCTTTGGACGGTGGCACAAGGTTTGCTTGAATGTCGAGGCGGTCACAAACTTGAGTCGATCCGCAGAGAGCCTGCAGTGGCGGCCGGGTGCAACAGTCGAGGAGTCGGCATGGTGAAGGATGGCAACGAAGGATCCAGCAGCCGAGCGGCGCATCTGCGCCCGGCGCGCATGCAGATCGAGACGACCGTGCTGATGAGCCGGGGCCTCGAATCGCATCCCACCGAGCTGGTGGACATTTCCGCGACCGGTGCCCTGTTGCGTCGCCCGCTGGGCTGGACCGGCGAAGTAGGGCAGAGCTGGCTGCTGGACATGATCTTCGGCAACGACCTGCATATCCACCTCGAGGCGCAGGTGGCGCGCATCGCCGATGGCCACGTGGGCTTTTCCTACGTATGCATTCCCGAGGACAAGCAGGTACCGCTGTGGAACCTGCTGGGCGGCTACGCCGACATCCTGGAATCTTGGAAGGACTGAAGGTTCCCGCCACGCCGAGCCGATCGAAGGCCCCGCCCAAAGCGGGGCCTCGGTTTTTCAGGCGCTCTTCTTGACTTCGTCGCGCAGCTCGCGGCGGAGGATCTTGCCCACGTTGGTCTTGGGCAACGCGTCGCGGAACTCGATGTATTTGGGCCGCTTGTAGCCGGTGAGGTTGTCGCGGCAGAACTGCTTGAGCGCCTCTTCGGTGAGGCTCGGGTCCCTGCGCACCACGAACAGCTTCACCACTTCGCCCGAGTGCTCGTCCGGCACGCCCACCGCGGCCACCTCGGCCACGCCGGGGTGCTGCATCACCGCGTCTTCCACTTCGTTCGGGTACACGTTGAAGCCGGACACCAGGATCATGTCCTTCTTGCGGTCGACGATGTAGAAGTAGCCGCTCTCGTCCATCTTCGCGATGTCGCCGGTGTGCAGCCAGCCGTCGGCACCCAGCACCTTGGCGGTCTCGTCGGGGCGGTTCCAGTAGCCCTGCATCACCTGCGGTCCCTTCACCATCAGCTCCCCCACCCCGCCGACCGGCAGCGGCTGGTTGTCTTCGGACCAGATGGCCACGTCGGTGGAGGGGACCGGCAGGCCGATCGAGCCGTTGTAATCCTTCAGGTCGAGCGGGTTGATGCAGGCTGCCGGCGAAGTCTCGGTGAGGCCGTAGGCTTCCACCAGCGGACAGCCGGTGACCTTCTTCCAGCGTTCGGCCACGGCGCGCTGCACGGCCATGCCGCCGCCCAGCGTCAGATGCAGACGCGAAAAGTCCAGCTCGGCAAAGCCCGGCGTGTTGAGCAGGCCGTTGAACAGCGTGTTGACGCCGGTGAGCGCGGTGAAGCCCGAGGCCTTCAGTTCCTTGACGAAACCCGGCATGTCGCGCGGGTTGGTGATCAGCCAATTGAGGCCGCCCAGACGCATGAACACCAGTCCGTTCGCGGTGAGCGAGAAGATGTGATACAGCGGCAGTGCCGTGATGATGGTTTCCTGGCCGTCGCGCATGTTGGTGCCGATCCATGCACCGGCCTGCAGCATGTTGGCGACCATGTTGCCGTGGCTGAGCATGGCGCCCTTGGCCACGCCGGTGGTGCCGCCGGTGTATTGCAGGAAGGCGATGTCGCCATGGCCCAATGCCACCTGCGGCAGCGGGTGGGCGGCGCCCTGCGCCAAGGCATCCTTGAAGCGCACCGCGTTCGGCAGCCGGTAGTCGGGCACCATCTTCTTGACGTGCTTGAGCACGAAGTTGACCAGCGCACCTTTGGGGAAGCCGAGCAGGTCGCCGATGCCGGTGGTGACGATGTGCTGCACCGGCGTGTCGGCCACCACCTGCTGCAGCGTGGCGGCGAAATTGTCCAGCACCACGATGGCCTTGGCGCCGGCGTCCGCGAGCTGGTGCTTCAGTTCGCGCGCGGTGTACATCGGGTTGGTGTTGACCACCACGAGTCCCGCGCGCAGCGCGCCGAACAGCGCGATGGGGTACTGCAGCACGTTGGGCATCATGATCGCGATGCGATCGCCCTTGACCAGTCCGAGCACGCCGGTCAGGTAGCCCGCGAACTGGCGGCTGAGTTCATCGATCTGGCCGTAGCTGAGCCGCTTGCCGAAATTGGCGAAGGCCGGGCGGTCGTGGAAGCGCTTGAAGGCCTCTTCGAGTACGGCGGCCACCGAAGCGTAGGCGGTGAGGTCGATCTCGGCAGGCACGCCTTGCGGATAATGATCCAGCCACGGACGCTCGTTGCTCATGTGCTTGCTCGACTCCTGATCGCGATCGCCCGAGATGGCGACACCCCTCGCCGCATTGGAGCATGCGCGCGCGTACGGGGGCAAGGCGCGCGGCATGTTCTCTCTGCGATCGTCCGTGTTCGCGAGGATCGGACGTGCGGCCATCCATGGCCGCAGTGCTCAGCAAGTACGCCTGCCGTGATTCAAGGGTGCCGCGGCTGCACTCAGGCGGCCTTCTTGCCTGCCAGCTGACGCAACACGTATTGCAGGATGCCGCCGTGGCGGAAGAATTCGCGCTCCTTCGGCGTGAGCAGCAGCACCTTCACGGTGAACTCCTTCTTCTTGCCGTCGGCATCGGTGGCGGTGACCTTGGCCGTCTTCGACTTGCCGTCCTGCAGGCCGGCGACGTCGAAGGTCTCCTTGCCGGTCAGGCCCAGCGATTGCGCGTTCTGGCCGTCTTCGAACTGCAGCGGCAGCACGCCCATGCCCACCAGGTTGGAACGGTGGATGCGCTCGAAGCTCTCGGCGATCACCGCCTTCACACCCAGCAGCAGGGTGCCCTTGGCAGCCCAGTCGCGCGAGGAGCCGGTGCCGTATTCCTTGCCGGCGAGCACGACCAGCGGCGTCTTGTCGGCCTTGTATTTCATCGCGGCGTCGTAGATCGCCATCTGCTCGCCCGACGGCACGTACTGGGTGTAGCCGCCCTCGACGCCGTCCAGCATCAGGTTCTTGATGCGGATGTTGGCGAAGGTGCCGCGCACCATCACGTCGTCGTTGCCGCGGCGCGAGCCGTAGGAGTTGAAGTCCTTGGGCTCCACGCCCTTGGAAATCAGGAAGCGGCCCGCCGGGCTGTCCTTCTTGATCGAGCCGGCGGGGGAGATGTGGTCGGTGGTGATCGAGTCGCCGAACAGGCCGAGCACGCGCGCGCCGTGGATGTCTTCGATCTTGCCCGTCTCCATGGTCATGCCGTCGAAATAGGGCGGGTTCTTGATATAGGTGGAGTCGTTCCACTGGTAGACGGAACCGTCCGGCGAAGCGATGTGGTTCCAGCGGCTGTCGCCCTTGAACACGTCGGCGTAGTTCTTCTCGAACATGGCCGGATTGATCGCTCCGGCGATGGTGTCGGAGATCTCCTTGTTGGACGGCCAGATGTCCTTGAGGTAGACCGGCTGGCCGTCGCTGCCGTTGCCGATCGGGTCCTTGGTGAGGTCGATGTCCAGCGTGCCGGCCAGCGCGTAGGCGACGACCAGCGGCGGCGAAGCCAGGTAGTTCATCTTCACTTCCGGATGCACGCGGCCTTCGAAGTTGCGGTTGCCGGAGAGCACCGAGGCCACCGCGAGGTCGCCGTCGGCGATGCCCTTGCTGATCTCGACCGGCAGCGGGCCGGAGTTGCCGATGCAGGTGGTGCAGCCGTAGCCGACGATGTAGAAGCCGATCTTTTCGAGCTCCTTCAGCAGGCCGGTCTTCTCCAGGTAATCGGAGACCACCAGCGAACCCGGCCCGATCGAGGTCTTCACCCACGGCTTGGCCTTCAGGCCCTTCGCCGCGGCCTTCTTCGCCAGCAACCCGGCGCCCAGCATCACCGCCGGATTGGAGGTGTTGGTGCAGGAGGTGATCGCGGCGATCACCACGGCGCCGTCGCCCAGCTTGAACTTGTCGCCGTTCAACTCGACATGCTCACCCTTGCCGAAGGCGCTCTCCTCGTGGCCCACCGCGGTGTCGCCGCCTTCGCCGGCGAAGCGTTCGATCGTGGTGGCCAGCGGTTTGCGCGAGGCGGTGAGACCGACCACGGCATCCTTGAAGCTCTTGCGCACGTCGCCCAGCAGCACGCGGTCCTGCGGACGCTTCGGGCCAGCCATGGAGGGCTTCACGTCAGCGAGGTCCAGCTCCAGCGTGGTGGTGAACTCGGCGTGCGGCGTGTGCTCGTCGTGCCACAGGCCCTGCGCCTTTGCATAGGCTTCCACCAGCGCAATCTGCTCTTCGGTGCGGCCGGACAGATGCAGGTAGTTCAGCGCTTCCTGGTCGACGGGGAAGATGCCGCAAGTCGCGCCGTACTCCGGCGCCATGTTGCCGATGGTGGCGCGGTCGGCCAGCGCCAGGTGCTTGAGGCCGTCGCCGAAGAATTCCACGAACTTGCCCACCACGCCCAGCTTGCGCAGCATCTGGGTGACGGTGAGCACGAGGTCGGTGGCGGTGACGCCTTCGCTCAGCTTGCCCGTCAGCTTGAAGCCCACCACCTGCGGGATCAGCATGGACGAAGGCTGGCCCAGCATCGCGGCCTCGGCCTCGATGCCGCCCACGCCCCAGCCCAGCACGCCGATGCCGTTGATCATCGTGGTGTGGCTGTCGGTGCCGAACACGGTATCCGGGTAGGCCCAGGACTCGCCGTTGTCCTCGCCCGTGAACACCACGCGCGCCAGGTGCTCCAGGTTCACCTGATGCACGATGCCGGTGCGCGGCGGCACCACCTTGAAGTTGTCGAAGGCTTTCTGGCCCCAGCGCAGGAAGCTGTAGCGCTCCTGGTTGCGGTGGAATTCGATCTCGACGTTCTTCTCCAGCGCGGATTCCGAACCGAACACGTCCACCTGCACCGAGTGGTCGATCACCAGCTCCGCCGGAGCCAGCGGGTTGATCTGCTTCGCATCGCCGCCCAGCTTCACCACCGCATCGCGCATCGCGGCCAGGTCGACCACGCAGGGCACGCCGGTGAAATCCTGCAGCACCACGCGCGCGGGCATGAAGGAGATCTCGGTGTCCGGCTCCTTTTTCGCGTCCCAGTTCGCCACCGCCTCGATTTCCTTCGCGGTGACGTTGACGCCGTCCTCGTGGCGCAGCAGGTTCTCCAGCAGGATCTTCATCGAGTAGGGCAGGCGCTTGAGGTCGAAGCGCTGGCCCAGCTTGGCGAGGCTGGCGATCTGGTACTGCTTGCCGTTGACGGCGAGGGTGTCGCGGGTGGCGAATGAATCCTGCATGGCTTGACTCCGTAGGGCGAAATCTGGCGGTTGGCGATCCTCACGAATGCTACGCCACCGAACGTGAGCGGTATCGCAAGGCGGCCTTGCACGATTTCGAACGCAGCCGGAAACAGGTTTCCGTTGCTGGGGGTACAGGCCGGCTGGCAAAATTGGCGGCTGAAAGAAGCGGTTGATCGCGCCGGCACCGGCGATCCTCGCCACCCTTCGCTCCCCTGCGTGCAGGAGAGCAGCCATCCCCGCCACAGGACGAGCCACATGCTTACCGCCTATCGCCAACATGCTGCCGAGCGCGCCGCGCTGGGCATTCCGCCGCTGCCGCTGTCCGCTCAGCAGACCGCCGAGCTGGTCGAACTGCTGAAGAACCCGCCGGCTGGCGAAGAGGCTTTCCTCGTCGATCTGATCTCCAACCGCGTGCCGGCCGGCGTGGACGATGCGGCCAAGGTCAAGGCTTCCTATCTGGCGGCGGTGGCGTTCGGCACCGAGAAGTGCGCGCTGATCTCGCGCGAGAAGGCCACCGAACTGCTCGGCACCATGCTGGGCGGCTACAACATCCACCCGCTGATCGAGCTGCTCGACGACGCGCAGATCGGCACCGTCGCCGCCAACGCGCTCAAGCACACCCTGCTGATGTTCGACGCCTTCCACGACGTCAAGGAAAAGGCCCAATCAAACAGCGCGCCGGGCAACGCCAACGCCAAGGCCGTGCTGCAGAGCTGGGCCGACGCCGAGTGGTTCACCAGCAAGCCGGAAGTGCCGCAGAGTCTGACCGTCACCGTGTTCAAGGTGCCGGGCGAAACCAACACCGACGACCTGTCGCCGGCCCCGGATGCCACCACGCGCCCGGACATCCCGCTGCACGCGCTGGCCATGCTGAAGAACAAGCGCGACGGCGCGCCGTTCCAGCCGGAAGAAGACGGCAAGCGCGGCCCGATCCAGCTGATCCAGGACCTGACCAAGCAGGGTCATCTGGTGGCCTACGTGGGTGACGTGGTCGGCACCGGCTCCAGCCGCAAGTCCGCCACTAACTCGGTGCTGTGGTTCACCGGCGAAGACATCCCCTTCATCCCGAACAAGCGCTTCGGCGGCGTGTGCCTGGGCAGCAAGATCGCCCCGATCTTCTACAACACGATGGAAGACGCCGGCGCGCTGCCGATCGAACTCGACGTCTCCAAGATGGAAATGGGCGACGTCGTCGAGCTGCGTCCGTACGAGGGCAAGGCCCTGAAGAACGGCGAAGTGATTGCCGAGTTCCAGGTGAAGTCCGACGTGCTGTTCGACGAAGTGCGCGCCGGCGGCCGCATTCCGCTGATCATCGGCCGCGGCCTCACCGGCAAGGCGCGCGAAGCGCTGGGCCTGCCGGTGTCCACCCTGTTCCGCCTGCCACAGCAGCCGGCCGATACCGGCAAGGGCTACACGCTGGCGCAGAAGATGGTCGGTCGCGCCGTCGGCCTGCCGGAAGGTCAGGGCGTGCGCCCGGGCACCTACTGCGAGCCGAAGATGACCTCGGTGGGTTCGCAGGACACCACCGGCCCGATGACCCGCGACGAGCTGAAGGACCTGGCCTGCCTGGGCTTCTCGGCCGACCTCGTCATGCAGTCGTTCTGCCACACCGCTGCCTACCCGAAGCCGGTGGACGTGAAGACCCACCACACGCTGCCGGAATTCATCAGCACACGCGGCGGTATCTCGCTGCGTCCGGGCGACGGCGTGATCCATTCCTGGCTCAACCGCATGCTGCTGCCCGACACCGTCGGCACCGGCGGCGACAGCCACACGCGCTTCCCGATCGGCATTTCGTTCCCGGCCGGCTCCGGCCTGGTGGCCTTCGCCGCCGCCACGGGCGTGATGCCGCTGGACATGCCCGAATCCGTGCTGGTGCGCTTCAAGGGCGAGCTGCAGCCGGGCGTCACCCTGCGTGACCTGGTCAACGCCATCCCGCTGTACGCCATCAAGCAGGGCCTGCTGACCGTGGCCAAGCAGGGCAAGAAGAACATCTTCTCCGGCCGCATCCTGGAAATCGAAGGTCTGCCGAACCTGAAGGTGGAGCAGGCGTTCGAGCTGTCCGACGCCTCGGCCGAGCGTTCGGCCGCCGGCTGCACGGTGCACCTCGACAAGGCACCGATCATCGAATACATCAACAGCAACATCACCCTGCTGAAGGTGATGATCGCCCAGGGCTACAAGGACCCGCGCAGCCTGGAGCGCCGCATCAAGGCGATGGAAGCGTGGCTGGCCAACCCGCAGCTGCTGGAGCGCGATGCGGACGCCGAATACGCCGCCGTGATCGAGATCGACCTGGCCGACGTGCATGAGCCCATCGTGGCCTGCCCGAACGATCCGGACGACGTGAAGACGCTGAGCGACGTGGCCGGCGCCACCATCGACGAAGTGTTCATCGGTTCGTGCATGACGAATATTGGTCACTTCCGGGCAGCCGCCAAGCTGCTGGAAGGCAAGCGCGACATCCCGACCAAGCTGTGGGTGGCCCCGCCGACCAAGATGGACGCCACCGAGCTGACCAACGAGGGCGTCTACGGCACCTTCGGCACCGCCGGCGCGCGCATGGAAATGCCAGGCTGCTCGCTGTGCATGGGCAACCAGGCGCAGGTGCGCGAGGGCGCCACGGTGTTCTCCACCTCCACCCGCAACTTCCCGAACCGCCTGGGCAAGAACTCCAACGTGTATCTGGGATCAGCCGAACTCGCCGCGATCTGCTCGCGCCTCGGCCGCATCCCGACCAAGGACGAGTACATGGCCGATATCGGCGTCATCAACGCCAACGGCGAGAAGATCTACCGCTACATGAACTTCGACAAGATCCAGGACTACAAGGAAGTCGCGGATACCGTCGCGGCGTGAACCATACCTCTTCCGGCGAACGGGAGAGGTTGCAGCAAGCGAAGCCCGGCCGCGCGCCGGGCTTCGTCGTTTATGCTTCGCCCATGGCGGCAACCACGGGCGCACGGATGATCTCTTCGCACATTTCGGCAGTCTCGCTGCGCGACCTGATGATGGTGCAGGCGGTGCATCGCCACGGCAGCTTCAACAGCGCGGCGCGGGCCATGCACATCAGCCCGTCCGGGCTGTCGCACCAGGTGCAGAAGGTGGAGCAGGCGCTGGGCGCGCCGCTGTTCGAACGCGGCGGCCGCAAGGTGGTGCCGACTGCCGGCGGCTGGCGCCTGCTGGAACGCATCGATGCCCTGATCGCCGCGGCGGAATTGCTGCAGCAGACCGCCCGCGCCGGCGCCGTGGCCTTCGGCGGCGAACTGCGGCTGGGCGTGCCGGCTTCGCTGGGGCCCTATCTGTTGCCGCACCTGATCGCGCCGTTCCCGCAGCATTTCCCGGGCGTGCGTCTGGGCATTTCCGAAGGCAAGCCGCGCGGCCTGCTGCGCCGCCTGCACGAGGCCGAACTCGACGCCGTGCTGGCTCCGCTAGCGCCGCTGGCCAGCGGCATCGCGATGCAGCCGCTGTTCTTCGAACCGTGGGAAGCGATGCTGCGCGCCGACCATCCACTGGCCGGCCGCCGCAGCGTGGCACTGGAGCAGCTGGAAAAGGCGGATGCGATCCTGATGGCCGAGAGCCATGCCGATGGCGACGGCCACGTGCAGGACGTGAGCCTTGAAAGCCTGGCCGCCCTGGTCAGCCTGCGCGGCGGCCATGCGCTGGTGCCTGCGCTGGCGCACGAACGGCTGGCCTCCAAGCCCGACATCGTGCTGGCGAAGATCAAGGGTCAGGCGCAGGGGCGCGAAATCGCGCTGTACTGGCGCGAGGCCACGCCATGGGGTGCCGACCTTGCCGCCTTCGCCAAGCTGCTGCGCGCCCTGGCGAAACAGCTGCCGGGGCTGAAGCTGGCCGGTTAGCGGCCGTCCAGCGTGGCGCCGGTGAGCAGGCCGCGCGCCAGCATGCTGCACTGCTTGCGGAACAGCAGCAGCTGCCACTGGCGGCCACCGAGCTGGCGCCACAGCACCGCGGAGCGCACCGCCGCGAGCAGGTTGCTGCGCACCTTCTCGACGGTGGCGGGCTGCTGCAGGTGTTGCGGATTGCCGTTGACCATCACCCGCGGACGCAGGGTAGACAGCGTGGACGCGTAGAGCTCGGCCAGCCGCGCCGTGACCTGGTTGGAGCCCTGGCCGAAGTGCTCGGCCTGACGCTGCGCGGCGCGGATGCCCTGTTGCAGGCGGGCCAGCAGTTCCGGCCGGCCGGACAGGCCGCGCTCCAGTCGCATCACGGTCATCGCCATGCGCGTCACCGCCATGTCGTCGCTGGTTTCGTCGAGCTGGGACACCAGGGTGCGCAGACCCAGCCGCACGCTGGCGATGTTGCCGTACACGCCCACCACCGATGGCGCGTCGATGCGGAACACGCTGGCGATGCCGGCGTCCATCGCGGTCTCGTCGCAGCGGCCCTGGTTGGCGAGCTGCTGTACCAGCGCGCAGGCCTGGTAGAGACCGGCCAGCGCCAGTACGCGTTCCTCGTTCATCGCAAAAGCGTCAAGCACCGTCAATTCTCGTTCTGTAGGTGGGGTAGGCCGCCGAAGGGCGCGTCGGTGGCGGCGATCACCGCGCCGCCGAGGCAGGCCTCGCCGTCGTAGAGCACCACGGACTGGCCGGGCGTTACCGCACGTTGCGGGGTGTCGAAGCGGACTTCAAGGCCATCGTCCCGCACGCGGACCTCGCAGGCCTGGTCGACCTGGCGGTAACGGGTCTTGGCGGTGCAGCGGAAGTGCGCGGCCGGTGCGCGGCCAGCCACCCAGGTCGGCGCCTCGCTGCGCAGGGTGTGCGAATCCAGCCAGCGGTTCGCGTTGCCCTGCGCCACGTAGAGCACGTTGGCCGCCACGTCCTTGCCCACCACGTACCACGGCTCGCCGCTGGCGCCGTGGCGGCCGCCGATACCCAAGCCGTTGCGCTGGCCCAGCGTGTAGTACATCGCGCCCTGATGCTCGCCGACCAGCTCGCCTTCGGGCGTGCGCATCTCGCCGGAGCGGGCAGGGATGTATTGCGCGAGGAAGCTGCGGAAGTCGCGTTCGCCGATGAAGCAGATGCCGGTGGAATCCTTCTTCGCGTGGGTGGGCAGTTCGGCGGCGAGCGCCAGTCCGCGCACGCGCGATTTCTCGATCTCGCCGACCGGGAACAGCGTGGCGGCGAGCTGCGCCTGGCCCAGCGCGTGCAGGAAATAGGTCTGGTCCTTGGCTGCGTCCACCGCGCGCAGCAGGCGGTATTCGCCGTCCGCCTGACCCACGCGGGCATAGTGGCCGGTGGCGATCTTCTCCGCGCCCAGCGCGTGTGCTTCGTCCAGGAAGGTCTTGAACTTGATCTCGCGGTTGCACAGCACGTCGGGGTTGGGCGTGCGGCCCGCGCGGTATTCGGCGAGGAAGTGCTCGAACACGCCGTCCCAGTACTCGGCGGCGAAATTGCGCGCGTGGAACGGGATGCCCAGCCGGCCGCACACGGCCACGGCGTCCTTGCGGTCGGCGTCGGCGGTGCAGGGGCCGTTGCGTTCGTCCTCTTCCCAGTTCTGCATGAACAGGCCTTCGACCTCGTGGCCGGCCTGTTGCAGCAGCAGCGCCGCCACCGAGGAATCGACGCCGCCGGAAATGCCCAGCATCACCTTCATGGCGCTGCGCCGTGCGGCCACGCGTGCAGCATGTCCAGCGGGAAGCGGGCGCCGGCCAGCCATGCGTCGATGCTCTCCAGCACCAGCGGGCTGCGCAGGCGTTCGCCCAGCGCGGCGATTTCGGTGCGGTCCAGCCACAGGGCGCGGCGGATGCCGGTGTCCAGCGGCTGCGTCGGGTCGTGGCGGATGGGGCGCGCGGCGAAACTGAAGCGGATCACGCCTTCGCCATGCTCGGTGCTGCGCCACTGGTGCACGCCGATTAGGTGGGTGGGTTCCACTGTCCAGCCGGTTTCTTCCAGGGTCTCGCGGACGGCCGCGTCGACGAGGCGCTCGCGGTCCTCGAGGTGGCCGGCGGGCTGGTTGTACGCCAGCCTGCCGTTCACTGCTTCCTCGACCATCAGATAACGCGCGCCGTCGCTCACCACGCAGGCCACGGTGACGTGCGGGCGCCAGACGGCGTCGGTGGCGGAAGCGGAAGGCATGGCGAACGGGGACTGGAAAAGACGCCATTGTGCCACTACATCCTGCTGCGGTCGTCGCGAGGCTGGCAGTTGGCGCGGCGTATACTCGCAACCGTTCCACGAACACAGTCATCCATGGCCCACGAACCCGACAACGATCACGAAAACAACCACGGCCTGGCGCTCAAGACCGCGAAGCCCGAGGTGGCACGGCCGCCGTTGTTCCAGGTGGTGCTGCTCAACGACGACTTCACGCCGATGGATTTCGTGGTCGAGGTGCTGCGCAGCTTCTTCGCGCTGGACCAGGAACGCGCCGTGCAGGTGATGCTGCACGTACATACCCGGGGCAAGGGCGTGTGCGGCGTGTTCACCCGCGAGGTGGCCGAGACCAAGGTCACCCAGGTCAACGAATATTCACGCTCCCACCAGCACCCTCTGCTCTGCACTATGGAAAAACTGTAGGCAGGCCCCATTTCGTAGCCATCGCGGCTTTGCCGCCCCGCCATTGCAACGGAGACGGTCCGGATGTTCAGCAAGGATCTCGAAGTCACCATCGGCCAGTGCTACAAGCAGGCCCGCGAACAGCGCCACGAGTACATGACCGTGGAACATCTGCTGCTCGCACTCACCGCCAACCAGTCCGCGTTGGGGGCGTTGCGCGCCTGCGGCGTGGACCTGCCGCGGCTCACCCGCGAGCTGGAGAAGATCATCGCCGAGACCGTGCCGGTGCTGCCGCACGGCGACGAGCGGGACACCCAGCCGACGCTGGGTTTCCAGCGCGTGCTGCAGCGCGCGGTCTACCATGTGCAGTCCTCGGGCCGTAAGGAGGTCACCGGGGCCAACGTGCTGGTGGCGATCTTCGGCGAGAAGGACTCCCACGCCGTGTACTTCCTGCACCAGCAGGAGATCGCCCGGCTCGACGTGGTCAACTACATCTCGCACGGCATCGCCAAGGTGGGCGAAGAGCCGGCCTCGGGCGCGCCCGGCGGCGGCGAGCGCGAGGGCGAGGAGGGCGGCGAAGCCAAAGGCAATTCGCTCGCCGAGTTCGCCAGCAATCTCAACGAGCGTGCGCTGGAAGGCAAGATCGATCCGCTGATCGGCCGTGCCGACGAGATCGAGCGCACCATCCAGGTGCTGTGCCGCCGCCGCAAGAACAACCCGCTGTACGTGGGCGACGCCGGCGTGGGCAAGACTGCTTTGGCCGAAGGCCTGGCCAAGCGCATCGTCGACGGTGAGGTGCCCGAGGTGCTGGAGAACGCCACGATTTGGTCGCTCGACCTGGGCGCGCTGGTGGCCGGCACCAAGTACCGCGGTGATTTCGAGAAGCGCCTCAAGGGCGTCATCGCCCAGCTCAAGAAGCAGCCGGGCGCGATCCTCTTCATCGACGAGATCCACACCATCATCGGTGCCGGTTCCGCCTCGGGCGGAACCATGGATGCCAGCAACCTGATCAAGCCGCTGCTGGCCTCCGGCGAGTTGCGCTGCATCGGTTCGACCACGTTCCAGGAATACCGCGGCGTGTTCGAGAAGGACCGCGCGCTGGCCCGTCGTTTCCAGAAGATCGACGTGGTCGAGCCCTCGGTGGCCGACAGCATCGAGATCCTCAGGGGCCTGCGTTCGCGCTTCGAGGAACACCACAACGTCATCTACACCAACGAGTCGCTGAAGGCGGCGGTGGACCTGTCGGTGAAGCACATCCCCGACCGCCTGCTGCCCGACAAGGCCATCGACGTGATCGACGAGGCTGGCGCCCGTCAGCGCCTGCTGCCCGAGGGGCAGCGCACCGGCAAGATCGACGTGCCCGAGGTGGAATACATCGTCGCCAAGATGGCGCGCATCCCCGCCAAGCAGGTGTCGGCCTCCGACCGCGACGTGCTGAAGAACCTGGAGCGCAACCTCAAGATGGTGGTGTTCGGGCAGGACACGGCGATCGAGGCGCTGGCCGCCTCGATCAAGATGGCGCGTTCCGGCCTGGCCGACCCGGCCAAGCCGATCGGTTCCTTCCTGCTGGCCGGCCCCACCGGCGTGGGCAAGACCGAGGTCACCCGCCAGCTCGCCATGCAGCTGGGTATCGAGATGATCCGCTTCGACATGTCCGAGTACATGGAGGCGCATTCGGTGTCGCGCCTGGTCGGCGCCCCCCCGGGCTACGTGGGCTTCGACCAGGGCGGCTTGCTCACCGAGGCGGTGACCAAGCATCCGCACGCGGTGCTGTTGCTGGACGAGATCGAGAAGGCGCACCCCGACGTCTACAACATCCTGTTGCAGGTGATGGACCGCGGCGTGCTCACCGACACCAACGGACGCGAGGCGAACTTCAAGAACGTGATCCTGGTGATGACCACCAACGCCGGCGCGGCGCAGGCCGCGCGGCGCAGTATCGGCTTCGTCGAGCAGAGCCACCGCACCGACTCGATGGAAACGATCCGTCGCGCCTTCACGCCGGAGTTCCGCAACCGCCTCGATGCGATCATCCAGTTCAACTCGCTGGACTTCGAGCACATCCTGCGCGTGGTGGACAAGTTCCTGATCGAGCTGGAAGCCCAACTGGCCGACAAGCACGTCAGCCTGGACGTCGACGCCGATGCCCGCCGCTGGCTGGCCGAGCACGGCTTCGACGCGCAGATGGGCGCACGCCCGATGGCGCGGGTGATCCAGGAGAAGGTGAAGCGCGCGCTGGCCGACGAACTGCTGTTCGGCAAGCTGGCCGAGGGCGGCAAGGTCACGCTGGGCGTGAAGGACGGCGAGCTGTCGGTGGACTGCGAGGCGGCGGAGCAGCTGCCGGCCGTGGTCGAGTAATCGCTGGCCTCAGGCACACAAAAGGCCGCGCATGACGCGGCCTTTTGCTTTTCGCACCATTCGCGCCCGAAGTCGGAGGACTGTCACGGCAACGGGGGTGCTTCGGCTCCGCCTGCCGCGTGAACTGAGTTCAGCGCGGGAGCGTCCCAGGTTTATTTCATGCGGTAGGTGATCCGCCCCTTGCTCAGGTCGTACGGGGTCATTTCGATCTTGACCTTGTCGCCCGTGAGGATGCGGATGTAATGCTTGCGCATGCGGCCGGAGATATGGGCGATGACAACGTGCCCGTTCTCCAGTTGCACACGGAACATGGTATTGGGCAGGGTTTCGAGAACCGTGCCTTCCATTTCGATGACGTCGTCTTTGGCCATGTGGTCCGGGTCGCGAGCGGCCGTGATGGCCGCACAAGCCGGCAATTATGCCATGGTCAGGCGTTTGGTCAAAATACCGTTGCGGGGATCCCCGCCCTCAGGCGAAGTATTCGTCCAGTTTCCGCCGGATTTCCTGCTCGACCATACCCTTGAGCGGGGACAGCAGCATGCCCAGTTCGGCGTGCACGCGGATCGTGTCGCCGCCAACCGCGATCCGGCCGTTCACGCCCGGGCGGGAGAAATGCAGGGTGTCGCCTTCCCAGCGACCGGCCATGTCGAATTTCTCGTGCATGCGTGCGGCCACCTTCTCGACCACGGCGCGGGCTTCCGGCAGCGGCAGGTGGTGGGGGCGTTGGATGTCGATGCTGGGCATGCGTGATTTCCGTGGGCGGCCCGGCATCATAAGCCGCCTGCGCAGGCATGGAAAACGTGAGCTGCTGCTCAGGAATCGCATGCTAGAGTGCCGTGGTCAATGGATTGGTACGGCGATGCGCATCGAGTTTCTCCATTCCGCCCGCGAGGATTTCCCGTGGACGGCACCTCAATTGCGGATAGGCAGCGCGGCGGACAACGACCTGGTGTTGTCGGCGGGGCAGGCTGCGCCGCGACATCTGCGCATCGAACAGGATCAGCGCGGCTGGGTGCTGGCGGTGCTGCCTTCGGCCACGCGCGTGTACGTGAACGCGCGGCCGGTGCGCGAGCGTGCCTTGCTGCGCCCGGGAGACATGCTGAGCGTGGGCGATTGCCGCATGCTGCTGTGCGACGACGTACCGCCGCAACAGCGCGAAGCGATGGTCGCCCCGGTGCAGGCGCGCGATACGGCGGCGTTGCGTGCACTGGCCGGCGCCCTGTCGGGGCGCGTGCTTTCCGTCGGCGACGGGCTTGAACTCGGGGCCTACGGCCGCTACCCGCTGGAGCTGCCGCAAGGTGAAACCGCCAGCCTCAAGCTGCACTGGCTGGATGGGCGCCTGCTGCTCGAAGTGGTACAGGCTTCGGCGGCTTACCCGCTGCGCGTGAACGGCGCGGTGGTGCAGCGCCTGGAGCTGCAGCCCGGAGACCAGATCAGTCTGGGCCCACACCGCTTCGTGCTCGACGCCCCTGGCATGGAAGCCGAACCCGTGGCTGCGCCGCCCGAAGCGCCTGCGCCGGCCTTGCCCGAAGACAGCGCCGGTCCGCGCGGCGAAGTGTGGTGGCTGCTCGTCACCGCCGCGGTGCTGGCACTGGGCATCGCGCTAATGCTGTGGCTGCGCTTCTGAATTCTTGCAGCCAGCACCGGCCACACCGCTTCATAGAATCCCATTGACGCTTCCATGCTGCGCCGCGCCATAATGCGGTGGACACAGCTACGTGGAGCAATCGGTGAGCCAGGTGTGGAACTTCAGCGCGGGTCCGGCGGCGCTGCCGCGCGAGGTGCTCGAGCGCGCGCAACGCGAACTGCTGGACTGGAACGGCAGCGGCATGTCGGTGATGGAGCAGTCGCACCGCGGCAAGCGCTTCATCGCGATGGCGGCACAGGCGGAAGCCGATCTGCGCGAACTGGCCGCGATCCCGGACGACTACGCCGTGCTGTTCCTGCAGGGCGGCGCCACCCAGCACTTCGCGCAGATCCCGATGAACCTGGCGGCCGAGGGCGCCGGCGCCGACTACATCGTCAACGGCCACTGGGGCGAGAAGGCCGCGAACGAAGCCGCGCCCTACGTGCGCGTGAACGTGGCCGCCAGCAGCAAGGGCGACGGCTACCGCCACCTGCCGCCACGCGCGGAATGGCGGCTGGATCCCCGCGCCGCCTATGTGCACTACACGCCGAACGAAACCATCCACGGCGTGCAGTTCCATGACGTTCCCGATACCGGCGACGTGCCGCTGGTGGCGGACATGTCGTCCGACATCCTCTCCGCGCCGCTGGACGTGCGCCGCTTCGGCCTGATCTACGCCGGCGCGCAGAAGAACATCGGTCCTTCCGGCCTGGTGCTGATGATCGTGCGCCGCGACCTGCTGGCGCGCGCGACGCTGCCGATGGCGAAGATCTTCCGCTATGCCGAGCATGCGGCGAACGATTCCATGCTCAACACACCGAACACCTGGGGCTGGTATCTCGCCGGGCTCACCTTCGAGTGGCTGAAGAAGCGGGGCGGCCTTGCCGCGATGGGCGAGCGCAACAGCGGCAAGGCCGAACGCCTGTATGCCGCCATCGACGGCTCCGGCGGCTACTACCGCAACGCCATCGATCCGGCCGCGCGCTCGCGCATGAACGTGCCGTTCACCCTGCACGACGGCGCGCTCGATGCCGTGTTCCTTGCCGAATCCGAGGCGGCCGGCCTGTTCGCGCTGAAAGGGCACAAGGCGTTGGGCGGCATGCGCGCCTCGCTCTACAACGCGGTGCCGCCGGAGGCGGTGGACGCGCTGGTCGCGTTCATGCGCGACTTCGCTGCGCGACACGGTTGAGCCTTTCAGGCATCATGCATTTGGCCTTCTATCCATCCAGACATCCGTCCAGATATCCATCATGACCGAAAGCAAAACCTCGCTGGCCAATGTGCGCGAGCGCATCGACAGCATCGACCGGCAGATCCAGGAGCTGATCTCCGAGCGCGCCAACTGGGCGCAGGAAGTGGCGCGGGTGAAGGGCGAAGGCCTTTCCGCCATCGACTATTACCGCCCCGAGCGCGAGGCGCACGTGCTGCGCATGGTGGTGGACCGCAACAAGGGTCCGCTGTCGGACACAGAGATGGTGCGGCTGTTCCGCGAGATCATGTCCTCCTGCCTTGCGCAGGAAGATCCCCTGAAGATCGGCTACCTCGGCCCCGAGGGCACCTTCAGCGAGCAGGCCGTGCGCAAGCACTTCGGCCATGCCGCCTACGGTTTGCCGCTGGGCAGCATCGAGGAGGTGTTCCAGGAGGTCGCCGCCGGGCATGCCGACTTCGGCGTGGTGCCGGTGGAGAACTCGGGCCAGGGCATGATCCAGGTGACGCTGGACATGTTCCTCACGTCCGATGCGCGCATCTGCGGCGAAGTGGAGCTGCGCGTGCACCAGTGCCTGCATTCGATGGCGGGCAGCCTGGAATCCATCAAGCGCGTCTACGCGCATGCGCAATCGCTGCAGCAGTGCAAGGCGTGGCTGCGCATGAACCTGCCGCACGTGACCTGCGAGGCGGTGAGCAGCAACGCCGAGGCCGCACGCCTGGCGCGCCATACCGACGACGCGGGCGCCATCGCCGGCGAGACGGCGGGCAAGGTGTACGGCCTGAAGACGCTGGCCACCGGCATCGAGGACCGCGCCGACAACACCACGCGCTTCCTCGTCATCGGCCGCTCGCTGTTCCCGCCGTCGGGCAACGACCGCACCTCGCTGCTGATCACGGTAAACGACCAGCCGGGCGCGCTGTACCACGTGCTCAGCCCGTTTGCGCAGCACGGCGTGAGCCTCAACCGCATCGAGTCGCGCCCCGCGCACAGCGGCAAGTGGCAGTACGCGTTCTTCATCGACGTCTCCGGCCACATCCAGGACGAAGCCTTGCAGGCGGCAGTGAAGGAGATCGAGCAGTCGGTCGCGCAGTTGCGCGTGCTCGGCTCCTACCCGGTGGCCTTGCCATGAGCGGAAAGCTGGATTGGAGCAGCCGCCCGGCGGGGCCGCTGCGCGGCGACGTGAGCGTGCCAGGCGACAAATCGGTTTCGCACCGCGCGCTGATGTTCGGCGCGCTGGCCGAAGGCACGTCGTGCATCCGCGGTTTCCTCGAAGGCGAGGACACCCGCGCCACGGCCGCCGTGCTGCAGCAACTCGGCGTACGCATCGAGACGCCGGCCGAAGGCGAGCGCGTGGTGCACGGCGTTGGCTTACACGGCCTGCGCACCAGCGCGAACCCACTGGATTGCGGCAACGCCGGCACCGGCATGCGCCTGCTCGCGGGCCTGCTCGCAGGGCAGGCGTTCGACAGCACCCTGATCGGCGACGCTTCGCTGTCGAAGCGGCCGATGCGGCGCGTGACCAACCCGCTGGCCGAGATGGGCGCACGCATCGACACACAGGACGGCCTGCCGCCGCTGCAGGTGCGTGGCGGCCAGCCTCTGCATGGCATCCGCTACGAATTGCCGGTGGCCAGCGCGCAGGTGAAGTCGGCGCTGCTGCTGGCCGGCCTGTATGCCGAAGGCGAAACCGAAGTCATCGAGCCGCATCCCACGCGCGACTACACCGAGCGCATGCTGGCCGCGTTCGGCTGGCCGATCGCGTTCGAACCCGGCCGCGCGAAGCTGTCCGGCGGCCACGCGCTACGTGCCACCGACGTGGACGTGCCGGCGGATTTCTCTTCCGCCGCGTTCTTCCTGGTTGCGGGGAGCATCGTGCCCGGGTCCGAACTGCGGCTACCGGCGGTGGGACTCAATCCGCGCCGCACTGGCCTGCTTGAAGCGCTGCGCCTGATGGGCGCGGACATCCGCATCGAGAACCCGCGCGAAAGCGGCGGCGAGCCGGTGGGCGACCTGGTGGTGCGCCACACGCCGCTGCACGGCGTCGAACTGCCCGAGGCGCTGGTGCCTGACATGATCGACGAATTCCCGGCGCTGTTCGTCGCGGCGGCGGTGGCCAAAGGCCGTACCGTCATCCGTGGGGCCGCCGAATTGCGCGTCAAGGAATCCGACCGCCTCGCCGCGATGGCGACGGGCCTGCGTGTCCTGGGTATCACGGTGGACGAAACGCCGGACGGCGCGACCATCCACGGCGGCACGCTCGCCGGCGGCACGGTGGAAAGCCTCACCGACCATCGCATTGCGATGAGTTTCGCCGTGGCCGGATTGGTGGCGCAGGCGCCGGTGCGCATCGACGATTGCCGCCACGTGGCCACTTCGTTCCCAGGGTTCATGGCATTGGCGAACGGCTGCGGCTTTGCGCTGGAAGTCGCGGACTGACAGCGGGGCAATGGGTTTGGGGTGCCCGCTGCGGCCGAACCCTCACCCGCCTGCCGGCACCCTCTCCCGGTGGGAGAGGGATTTCACCATGCGATGCTTGGTGTCTCCCCCGATGTAGTAGAGGCGGCTTCATCATGCGAAGTTTGCCCCTCTCCCTACGGGAAAGGGGTGAGGGTTCGGTCTTGCGCCGCCCTCGCATCTGCGGCCGCCAACGGCACTTCGGTTAAAGTCGCGGCCAACCTGATCGCGAGTCCGCCATGTCCGTCGTCCCGCCCTTCATCGTCGCCATTCCCGCCCGTTACGGCTCCACCCGCCTGCCGGCCAAGCCGTTGCGCGAGATCGCCGGCGTGCCGATGGTGGTGCGCGTGGCGCAACGGGCCTTGCAGGCAGGGGCCGCGGACGTGGTGGTGGCGACGGACGATGCGCGCATCGTCGACGCGCTGGCCGGGCAGGGCGTGAAGGTGTGCATGACACGCGCCGACCATGCCTCCGGCAGCGATCGTCTGGCCGAATGCGCCGTGCTGTGCGGCTGGGCCGACGACGCCATCGTGGTGAACCTGCAGGGCGACGAGCCGTTCGCGCCGGCCGCGGGCATCCGCGAAGTCGCGCGCGCACTGGCCGAGGATGATGCGCCCATGGCCACGCTGGCGACGCTGCTCACCGATGCCCACGAACTGTTCGACCCCAACGTGGTGAAGCTGGTGCATGGCGCGAACGGTCGCGCGCTGTACTTCAGCCGCGCGCCGCTGCCGTGGGCACGCGATGCCTTCGCTGCGAGCCGCGAAGCGGTGCCGCCGGGCGTGCCGTTCCTTCGCCATATCGGCATCTATGCCTACCGCGCCGGTTTCCTCGCGCAATACGCACGCCTGGCGCGCACGCCGCTGGAGCAGGCCGAGTCGCTGGAGCAGTTGCGCGTGCTGGAGCACGGTCACGCCATCGCGGTGCGGCTCACGCCCGAACCGTTCCCGCCCGGCATCGACACCGAGGCCGACCTTGCGCGCGCCGAGCAATGGCTGAAGACGCAAGGGTGAGCGTGCGGCGCGTACTGCTCGTCTGCCTCGGCAACATCTGCCGCTCGCCCTTGGCGGAAGCCGTGGCGCGCAAGCGTCTGGCCGAGGCAGGACTGGACGTGGCTGTAGCCTCCTGCGGCACCGGCGGCTGGCATGCGAGCGAGGGCGCGGATACGCGCATGATCGCGGCGGCCCGCGCCGCTGGCTACGACTTGTCGATACATCGCGCGCGCCAGTTGCGCGAGCGCGATTTTGCGGACTACGACTTGCTGCTGGCGATGGATAGCGACAACCTGCGCGGGCTGCGCAAGCTTGCCGCCACGCAGGAAGAAGCGGAGCGGGCCGCATTGTTCCTGGAATGGACGGGCGCGGCGCCGCCGGTGGAATTTCCCGACCCGTGGTATGGCGACGCGGCCGGTTTCTCGGCGGCGGTGAAACTGGCCGAACGTGGCGTTGCCGGTCTGGTCGAGCGTCTGCGCGACACCAATCGCTGAAGCGCTGCTCAGCGCCGCTGCCGCAGCTTCGCGACGAAGATGCCGAACAGGATCAGGCCGAGCAGCAGACCGACGCCCGCACCCCACAGCGCGCCCTGGTCGCCCCACAGCCAGTTGCCGATCAGCACGCCGAGCACGAACAGGATGGGAATCGGCAGGCAACCCATGGACGCCCTCGCCAGGCAATCGACCAGAGTCTCCATGATACCGGCCGTGGGTAGCCGAACCGGCTAGAATCCGCACATGCAGCCCACATCGCCGCAGGCCTTCGACGGCAAGGCCTTCGTCCGCACCTTGACCACCTCGCCCGGCGTCTACCGCTACTTCGACGCGGATGGCGAGCTGCTGTATGTGGGCAAGGCCAGCAACCTGAAGAAGCGCGTAGGCAGCTATTTCCTCAAGCCGCGCCTGGAGCCGCGCATCGCTGCGATGATCTCGCAGATCGCGCGCTGCGAAACCACCGTCACGCGCACGGAAGGCGAGGCGCTGCTGCTGGAATCGCAGCTGATCAAGTCGCTGAAGCCGCGCTACAACATCATGTTGCGCGACGACAAGAGCTATCCCTACATCTACCTTTCCGGTGGCGAGGATTATCCGCGGCTGGCCTTCCACCGCGGCGCGAAGAATTTGCCGGGGCGCTACTTCGGCCCGTATCCCAGCACCTTCGCGGTGCGCGAGAGCCTGGGGCTGATGCAGAAGCTGTTCAAGGTGCGCCAGTGCGAGGACAGCTACTTCCGCAACCGCTCGCGCCCTTGCCTGCAGTACCAGATCGGCCGTTGCACTGCGCCGTGCGTGGGGCTGGTCTCGAAAGAGGACTATGCCGGCGATGTACGCCATGCCGAGATGTTCCTCGGGGGCCGCAGCAGCGCCGTGATCGACGAGCTCGCGGTGGCGATGGAACAGTCCAGCGCGAAATTGGACTTCGAACGGGCTGCCGGGTTGCGCGACCAGGTGGCGGCGCTGCGACAGCTGCAGGCGCAGCATCATGTGCAGGGCGCCAGCGCCGACATGGATGTGATCGCCTGCCGCATCGAGTCGGGCCTGGCCTGCGTAAGCGTGCTGTTCTTCCGCGACGGCATCAGCCTGGGCACGCGCGACTTCTTTCCGCGCCTGCCGCTGGATGCCGAACCGGCCGACGTGCTGGCGCAATTCGTGGCGCAGTACTACCTGGACCGTCCTGTGCCGCGCGAATTGATCCTGGGCGATGAGCTCGCCGAACAGGCCTTGCTCGCCGAAGTGCTGACGGAACAGAGCGGGCATGCGGTGGAGCTGAAGAGCAGCGTGCGCGGCGAACGCGCGCGCTTCCTGCAGATGGCCGAGCGCAACGCGCAGGCCTCGCTCACCCAGCGTCTCGCCAGCCGTCAAACATTGGGCGCGCGCTTCGAGGACCTGCAGAAGCTGCTGGAGCTGCCCGAGCCGCCGCTGCGCCTCGAGTGCTTCGACATCAGCCATACGCGCGGCGAACTCACCGTGGCGTCCTGTGTGGTGTTCGGGCCGGAAGGGCCGGAGAAGTCGCACTACCGCCGCTTCAACATCGCAGGCATTACGCCCGGCGACGACTACGCCGCCATGCACCAGGCGCTGACCCGGCGCTTCCGCAAGGTGGCCGAAGGCGAGGGCGTCAGGCCCGATGTGCTGCTGATCGACGGCGGTGGTGGCCAGGTGGCGCAGGCGCTGGACGTGCTGAAGGAACTCGGCGTCATCGGCATCCACGTGGTCGGCGTGGCCAAGGGCCCGGCGCGCCGCGCGGGCGAGGAGACCCTGATCCTGGTCGATCAAGGGCGCGAGATCCATCCTGGCCCGACTTCACCGGCACTCCATCTCGTGGCGGCGGTACGCGACGAATCGCACCGCTTCGCGATCAGCGGTCACCGCAAGCGTCGCGAGAAGGCACGCGAGCGCAGCGTGCTGGAAGACGTGCCCGGCGTGGGGGCGCGACGTCGTACCGCATTGCTCAAGACCTTCGGCGGCCTGGCCGGCGTGGAAGCCGCCGGTGTGGAGGAATTGATGCGCGTGAAAGGCATCGACCGCGGCCTGGCCGAACGCATCTACGACGCGCTGCATGGCTGAACTGTTCCGCATCGCATAGTGCTGTCGCGCTGCGCGTGACGTGGCGGCATGCGACACTGTGGCAAATCCGCAGGCGACCCCATGCACATCAACCTTCCCACCTGGCTGACCCTGTTCCGCGTGCTGTTGCTGCCGGTGATGGTGGTGGTGTTCTACCTGCCGTTCCACGGCCACAACATCACGGCGGCGATCGTGTTCCTGCTTGCGGCCGTCACCGACTGGCTGGACGGTTTCCTCGCGCGGCGGATGAACCTCACTTCGGCCTTCGGCGCCTTCCTCGACCCGGTGGCCGACAAACTGATGGTGGCGGTGACTCTGTTCCTGCTGGTGGAGTCGCACCCGGAAGGCTGGTCCAGCATCGTGATGGCGGTGACGGCGGCGGTGATCGTGGGGCGCGAGATCAGCATTTCCGCACTGCGCGAATGGATGGCCGAAGTCGGGCTGAGTGCTACGGTGAAAGTGGCCTTCATCGGCAAGCTGAAGACGGTGATGCAGATCGTGGCGCTGGTGGTGCTGATCGTGCAGCACGAGAAGGAAGCCACCGCGCTGCGCCTGTACCACATCGGCGAGGCGCTGCTGGTGCTTGCCGGCGTGCTCACCATCTGGTCGGGCCTGTATTACCTGCGTGCGGCATGGCCCAGCCTGCGTGGCGATGCGCCGCCGCAGCATGGCGCGCGCAACGGCGATTGAGACTTGACGTAGCAGGTTCGCGTATTAGAATGCGCCCTCCCAAGCGGGAATAGCTCAGTTGGTAGAGCACGACCTTGCCAAGGTCGGGGTCGCGAGTTCGAGTCTCGTTTCCCGCTCCAGTTTCAAGCACGAAGCCCCGGTTCGCCGGGGCTTCGTCGTTTCGGGGCCGGGCGTCGGCTTGGCTGGCTGGGGCTTCCCATGCGGCGTTCTTCTGCTATCATTGACGGCTCACCAAGCGGGAATAGCTCAGTTGGTAGAGCACGACCTTGCCAAGGTCGGGGTCGCGAGTTCGAGTCTCGTTTCCCGCTCCAGTTTCATCGCAGTTTGGCCTGGTGGCAGAGTGGTCATGCAGCGGACTGCAAATCCGCGTACGCCGGTTCGATTCCGACCTAGGCCTCCAAACCAGCGTATCGAAGCCCGCCTCCCGGCGGGTTTTTCGTTTACGATCCGTGCCGCCTGCGCACAGGCGCTTCATTCGCTGCCCGAGTGGCGAAACTGGTATACGCAAGGGACTTAAAATCCCTCGGCCGCAAGGCTATGCGGGTTCGACCCCCGCCTCGGGCACCACCCATCCGTTGTGCCGCGCCCTGCGCACGAATGCCTCGCGAAGCGCGGCCGCGCAAAGCGTGCGCCCTCGCGTGGCATGGCTTTACGCCACGAACTGCAGCCGCGCCAGCTCCGCGTACAGGCCGCCTTCGGCCAGCAGGCTCTCGTGCGTGCCCTGCGCCACGATGCGGCCGCCGTCCATGACCACGATGCGGTCGGCGCGCTGCACGGTAGCGAGGCGGTGGGCGATGACCAGGGTGGTGCGGCCTTGTTCCAGTCGCGCCAGCGCCTGCTGGATCGCGGCTTCGGACTGGGCATCCA
This sequence comes from Rhodanobacter sp. DHG33, assembly GCF_014843005.1. Taxonomy (GTDB): domain Bacteria; phylum Pseudomonadota; class Gammaproteobacteria; order Xanthomonadales; family Rhodanobacteraceae; genus Rhodanobacter_A. Next base: position 603,759 of record NZ_JACYXM010000002.1, read on the forward strand.
AGGCGGAGGTGGCCTCGTCGAGCAGCAGCAAGGGGGCATCCCGCAGAATCGCGCGGGCGATGGCGATGCGTTGGCGCTGGCCGCCGGAGAGGCGCACCCCGCGTTCGCCCATTTCGGCGGCGTAGCCGTCGGGCAGGGCGCTGATGAAGTCGTTGGCTTCGGCAGCGCGCGCGGCTTCGACCACTTCGCCGTCGGCGGCATCGGAGCGGCCGAAGCGGATGTTGTCGGTGGCGCTGCCGCTGAAGATCACGGTCTCCTGCGGCACCAGAGCGATGGCGCCGCGCAGCTCGGCGAGCCGCAATGCGCGCAGGTCGACGCCGTCGATGCTAATGCGGCCCGATTGCGGGTCGTAGAAGCGCAGCAGCAGCGAGAACACCGTGCTCTTGCCGGCGCCGGAGGGGCCGACCAAGGCGACGGTCTCGCCGGGGCGCACGTCTAGTGTGAAGTCATGCAGTGCGGCGGCCTGGGGCCGGCTCGGGTAATGGAAGTTCACGCCCTCGAAGCGCAGCGCGCCATGCACCGGGTTGGGCAGTACCAGCGGCTGGGCCGGTTCGGTAATGCCTGGGCGTTCGGCGAGCAGTTCGCCCAGGCGCTCCATCGCGCCAGCGGCGCGCAGCACGTCGCCCCAGACCTCGGACAGGCCTGCCACCGAGCCGGCGGCGAACACCGCATAGAGCACGAACTGCCCCAGCACGCCGGGATCAAGCGTGCCGGCCAGCACCTGGTGCGCGCCTTCCCACAGCACCAGGGTGATCGCGCCGAACACCAACACGATCACTGCCATGGTAAGCAGCGCGCGCGTGCCGATGCGTCGGCGCGCGGTGGCCAGGGCGCGACCGATCGCGTCGCCGTAGCGCGCGCTTTCGATGGACTCGCGGGCATAGGCCTTCACTGCGGTGGAGGCATTGAGTGTTTCGTTGGCGATCGCGGCGGCATCGGCAAGGCGGTCCTGGCTGGCCCGCGACAGTTTCTGCACGCGTCGGCCGAATACCAGGATCGGCAGCATCACGGCCGGGATCACCAGCGCAGTGAGCCCAGCCAGCGAAGGCGCGGTCCACGCCATGGCTACGGCCGCACCGAGCAGCATCACCGCGCTGCGCAGCGCCACCGACACGCCCGAACCCACCAGTGCCTGCACGACTTCGGTATCGGCACTCAACCGCGACAGGAGTTCGCCGACACGGCTGCGTTCGAAGAAGCCGACGTCGAGCCGGATCACCTGCGCATAAAGCGTGCTGCGCAGATCGGCCAGCGCGCGCTCGCTGAGCAGGGTGATGCAGAAATAGCGCGCCGCGGTGGCCACCGCCAGCACCAGGGCCACGCCGAACAGCGCGATGAAGGTCTCGTTGATCACTGCCGGGCTGGAGTGCCCGAAACCCTTGTCGATGATGTAGCGGAACGCCATCGGCAAGACCAGCGAGGCCCCTGAGGACAGGCCGAGGAACAGCAGCCAGCCAACGGCCAGCGCACGGTGCGGCTTGAGGAATGGCCAGAGTCCGCGCAGGGAGTTGATGCGGCGGGTGGCGCGTGGCGTGGCGGGTTCGCTCATGGGATTTCGCGCTGGGCGGCTGGTGTGCCGCAACCCGAATCAGATGGGGGAGGTTGCCTGGCGATTCAACCATCCAGCGCCGGGACCGCGAGCTGCGCGTCGGCGGTGTTGCGGCGGCCGGTGATGCCTAGCCGGTTGCGCAGCCGTAGGAAGGGCCGTTCGATGGCGTAATGCAGCAGTGCGCCGGTGGCCAGGATGGCTGCCGCGTATGCAGCGAAGACGGCGATTCCATGTATTGCAGGCCAGTGCGCCAGCGCTTCGTGCACCGCGTGCATGGGCAGTTTGTGGCTGAGATAGAGGCTGTACGAGATACCGGCGATCCAGCCTGCGCCTGGCACGCGCCAGCGCCCCAGCCAGCTGCGGGTATCGGCTGCAGCGGCCACCAGCAAGGCCAGCGCAAGCGAGAGCAGAGGGAAGCCGAACACACTGGCGGCGAAACCGGACTTGTCGCGGAACAGCCAGATCGCGGCGGCGGCCAGCAGTAGGCCCGCTATGGCAAGCGCGTTGGCGCGCTGCTGCATGCCGGCCCACCAGCGCGGGCGATACGCCTGGATGGTCGCCAGCATCACGCCGTCCAGCAGACCGTCCAACCGCGTCCAGGTCGGGTAGTAGACGCTTTCCAGCCAGTTCTTCCCCTGCAGCACGGCATCGGCGCGCAACAGCATGCCGACCGCCACGATCAGCACGCCGCCGGCGACGACCAGCGCCCGCGACGAACGCCGCGCCAGCCACCACGCCAACAATGGGAACAGCAGGTAGAAATGTTCCTCCACGCAAAGCGACCAGGCATGCGAGAACGCCTGGTTATGCTCGTAATCGATCAACAGATTCACCGTGAACGTGATGAACTGCCATGCCGGCTGCAGGCCCGGCGCTTCGCGCCAGCCGGGAAACAACAGGTACACCGCCAGCACCGCAAAGAAGGCCGGCAGGATGCGGAAGGCGCGCCGCAGGTAGAACGCGCCGAATTGCAGCGGCTCGCCACGACTCAAGGGTTCCAGCAGCTGTTGGCCGATCAGGTAGCCGCTGAGCACGAAGAACAGATCCACGCCCATCCAGCCGTAGTCGGCGACAGGTTGGAGCGGGCCGCCGATGCCGCCGATCATCCACGAATGGAACAGCATCACCCAGACGATGGCGATGGCGCGCAGCAGATCGAGGCCTGGCAGGCGTGGCATGGGTTCCCTTTTCGAGATGGGCGGTGCTCGCCGTCGAGCCGGCGTAGGGTGTGGCCGCGCAGTGTGAACAGCCCATGGGTCATCCACAAGCCGAAATTGTGGCGATTCGACGAGGCGTGCGGAAATCGCGCTCAGTCGAGCCGGCGCGCCGCGATCCGGCCGCGGCTGAGATCGCTGATGCGTGCCTGGACATCGGCAATGCGCTGCGCAGGCAACTCGCATTCCAGCGTCACGCCATCGGCACCGAATTCCTCGCGCACGGTTTCGGCTTCCAGTTCGCGCAGGCGTGCCTTGAACAGCGCCAGCTCCGCGAAGTCGCAGCGGAAGCCCAGCCGCGCCATCGCCACGATGGCCACGCGTTCGGCGGTGCGCAGGCATTCCGCCGCGGTGCCCCCGTAGGCGCGGGCAAGGCCGCCGGCGCCGAGCTTGATGCCGCCGTACCAGCGTGTCACCACCACCGCCACGCGATCGCAGCCTTGGCCTTCGATGGCCTGCAGGATGGGGCGCCCCGCGGTGCCGCCGGGCTCGCCGTCGTCGTTGAAGCGATAGTCCTGGCCGATGCGGTAGGCCCAGCAGTTGTGCGTGGCATCGACAGCTGACACGGTGCGAACGAAGGCCAATGCCTGCTCCGGCGTACCCACTGGCGCAGCCTGCGCAAGAAATCGGCTCTTCTTGATTTCCTCCGCATGATGGCATGCGGCAGCGAGGGTGCACAGCGGCTCATTCATGCACGCAGGGTAGGGCAAGGCGTCATGCCTTTGCATTACCCTGCGGGCTTCGCCTCGGATGGGATGGTGCAATGTCGCTGGGTGTGCTGATCGTTCTCGTGCTGCTGGGGTTAGTGTTGCATGCGCTGAAGCGGCGGCGCATGGCGGGCGTCTCCTGGGGCCTGGCCGTGCTGTTGTTCCTCGCCACGGGTTGCGGCCCGCTGCCGGCGTGGCTGCTGCACAATCTGCAGGGGCCGTACGTGCAGCAGCCGTCGGTGGCATGGGCGCCGCGCAATGCCATCGTGTTGTTGGGTGCAGGTACGGTGCGCACGCCGGCCGGCGTGGTGGAGCCTGCGTTGTTCGCGCATGGGCGCATCAACGAAGCGCTGGCGCTGTACCGCGAGTGCAAGGCCAGCGGCAACGACTGCAAGCTGGAAGTGAGCGGCGGCGATGCCCTGCACATCGGTCGGCCGGAGGCTACGGTATACGGCGCATTGCTGCAGCGCTTGGGCGTTCCGGCCGGCGATCTGCTGCTGGAGCCGCGCAGCATGAACACCTGGCAGAACGCCCAGTTCAGCGCGCCACTGCTGCGTGGCTACGGTGCGCAGCGCGTGGTGTTGGTGTCTTCCGCCGTGCACCTGAATCGCGCCAGCCTGTATTTCGCGCATTTCGGCATCGTGGCCACGCCGGTACGCGGCGACTGGGTGGAGCCGCTTATGAGCTGGTGGCCACTGTCGTGGAACTTTGCGGTAGCGGACGCCGCACTGCACGAATACGTCGGCGTGTGGCGCTACAAGGTCTACAACATGATGGGCTGGAATGCGCCTGCGACCAAGCCGGGTGCCGCATGAGCCGGCTTGGCCGCCTGAGAGGCGATGAAGCCATTCGGTATCTGATGCCGTCGTAGCGGAGCATCTCCGAATCAGGCGCCCCCAACCTGGCACAAACTGCACCTAGAGGACATATCTATTGCCCTCTTCAGTTGATGATTTCGCCCATCCCTATCTCGATGCGGCTTCTCAATTGCCGGATGAACTCCGAATCGTAGGGCTCCCAGCTTTCGAGTTCGCCAACGATTTTCAACGGATGCCTGCTTCGGTATGACTGCGTTGGATTGCCCGGGAACTTTTTGTTTGTGACGTTGGGGTCGTCTTCGAATTTCCCCGTCGGCACCACGACGTAGACTCGTGGACTGCCGTCGCCTTTGGCTATTTCTGCGGCAAGCCCGGCTCCTTTTGGCAGGGCGGTGAAATAGATGTGGTTCATTACAACGCTGTCGTTGTAATTGGATCTGAAGCCCGCAGTCAGCAGGTCGCCGACCGATAGCTCTGCCCTTGTTCCGTGGTAGAACGGGCCGGCCACCGAATCGCAATTCTCAGGAGAAACCGGAATCCACTCATGATCAGGGTGCATCGGCCTGGTTACCTTGCGTGTCCTGTCCTATCGACAGGGCCGCGATTCTATTTCTGGCCTTGCGCATTGCCGCAAGTCCCCGTGGGTGATATAAATTGATAGTGGGAGGCGCAGTGCGCCTCCCTTTTTATTTTTGACGCCGCGATATCTCTCGTAATGGATGCCGCTTTGCCCCTGTCGTCCAATAGCTAGATACAGGTTCCGTATCAGGGAACCGCACAGTACCGAGCATCTGCATCGTTTGTGCGCCTGCCGCTCTGCGCGATATTTGCCGTGCCGAGCCTCGCATTCGAAGGCGGTCTGGATATGGAATGGAAGCCGAAGGCGTAACGGACGGTACCGGCCACGGCTGCGCCCCATGCCTGATGGGCAGCCATGGTTCTCTACCTGCTTGGCTATATGGCTTTGTCGGTCTTACTTGTCGACTCGCAACGTCAACTCGCCGTCCGCCAGCCGCGCACGCAAGACATCGCCGGATTCGGCGCCTTGCGCGGATCGCAGTACCTTGCCATCCGCATCGAACAGGATGGCGTAGCCGCGCTCGAGCGTGGCCAGTGGGCTGACGGCATGCAGGGTGCGAGCGGCCTGCTGTAGAGCGTGGCGATCGCGTTCCAGCTGGCGGGCGATGGCCTGGCGCAGGCGCTGAGACTGTTCGGCCAGCTGCCGTTGCAGCAGCGGCAGTCGCTGCTGCGGATGGCGTGCCAGCAGACGGGCATGCAGGCGATCCAGCCGGGTGCGATCGCGCTGCCGGCGTTCGCGCAGCACGGTGAGCAGGCGGTGCTGCAGATGCGCGAGGCGTTCGCGGTCGCGCGACAGCCGTGCCTGCGGGCGCTGCGCCTGCAGGCGGGCAAGCAGATGGTCGACGCGCTGGGTCAACGACTGCAGGCGGCGTTGCTCGAGCAGCGCAAGGCGTTGCCGCAGCTGGCGCAGATGACGCAGAGTGGTCTGTGCGTCGGGCACCAGCAGCTCGGCGGCAGCAGACGGCGTAGGCGCGCGCAGGTCGGCCACGAAATCGGCGATGCTGAAATCCACCTCGTGCCCCACCGCGCTCACCACGGGCACTGCGCTTGCATGGATGGTGCGTGCCACGGTTTCGTCGTTGAAGGCCCACAGGTCTTCCAGCGAGCCGCCGCCGCGGGTGACCAGCAGCACATCGTAGCGCGCGCTGGCCGAAGCCTTCTTCAACATGGCGACGATGGCAGGCGGCGCCTCGCGGCCCTGCACCGGCACCGGCAGCACGTCCACTTCGGCCAGTGGCCAGCGCCGCGCGAGCACGCTGAGCACGTCGCGGACCGCTGCACCGGTGGCGGAGGTGATGACGCCGATGCGCCGCGCGTAGCGGGGCAACGGTCGCTTGCGCGCGGAGTCGAACAGGCCTTCGGCATCCAGTTGCGCCTTCAGCCGCTCGAACTCGCGCTGCAGCGCGCCTTCGCCGGCCGGCTCCATGTGCTCGGCCACCAGCTGGAATTCGCCGCGGGGTTCGTACAGGCCCACCCGGGCGCGCAGCAGCACCTGCATGCCGTCAGCGGGCTTGAAGCGCAGCGCGGCGCTTTTCGGGCGGAACATCGCGCAGCGCACCTGGGCGCCGCTGTCCTTGAGCGTGAAATAGAGATGCCCCGAAGCGGGACGCGCCACATTGGACAGTTCGCCCTCGATCCACACCAGCGGCAACGCATCTTCCAGCAGGCCGCGCACCAGCCGGTTCAGCGTGGTGGGCGTGAGGATGTGGCGGGGTGGAGCGGCGTGGTCGTCAGGCGCGTGCATGAGCAGACGAGACTAGCATGTCCTGGCACTCTCAGCGCTTGCGCAACAGTAGGTTGGCGGCAGTTGTGCAGGTAATGCCTGATGTATGGAGCGATCGACTGTCACGAGGGTTCCGCTAGACTTTCGCACTCGGGCCGCCTCCCTTGCGGCCACAGATCCATGGTTGCCTGCATGAACGATTCCAACAACACGAAGCCGTGCGAAGCCCTGCCGCTGGCACGACGCCCCAATGTCGGTGTGCAGATCGGCAAGGTGCTCGTGGGCGGCGGTGCGCCCATCGTGGTGCAGTCGATGACCAACACGGACACCGAGGATCCGGTGTCCACCGCGAAGCAGATCGCCGAGCTGGCACGTGCCGGCTCCGAGCTGGTGCGCATCACGGTGAACACCCCGGCTGCTGCGGCGGCGGTGCCGCGCATCGCCGAGCGGCTGGCGATGATGGGCGTGGACGTGCCGATCATCGGCGACTTCCACTACAACGGCCACCAGCTGCTGGAGCAGGAGCCGGCCTGTGCCGAGGCGCTGGCGAAGTACCGCATCAATCCCGGCAACGTGGGCTTCGGCAAGAAGAAGGACGCGCAGTTCGGCGCGATCATCGAGAAGGCGATCCAGTACGGCAAGCCGGTGCGCATCGGCGCCAACTGGGGTTCGCTGGACCAGAGCATGGTCGCCATGCTGATGGACGAGAACGCGCAGCGCGCCGAGCCATGGGACGCGAGCCATGTGGCGCGCGAGGCGCTGATCCGTTCGGCGCTGGATTCCGCCGCGCTGGCCGAGAAGATCGGCCTGCCGCGCGAGCGCATCATCCTGTCGTGCAAGGTGTCCGGCGTGCAGGAGCTGATCGCGGTGTACCGCGACATTGCCGCGCGCTGCGACTACGCGCTGCACCTCGGCCTCACCGAGGCGGGCATGGGTTCCAAGGGCATCACCGCGTCCAGCGCCGCGCTGGCGGTGCTGCTGCAGGAGGGCATCGGCGACACCATCCGCATCTCGCTCACGCCGGAACCGGGCGCGTCGCGCACCGGCGAGGTGATCGTGGCGCAGGAGCTGCTGCAGACCATGGGCCTGCGTTCGTTCACGCCGCTGGTCACCGCATGTCCGGGCTGCGGGCGCACCACCAGCGAATTCTTCCAGGAGCTGGCGAAGACCGTGCAGGAACACGTGCGCGCGCAGATGCCGACGTGGCGCGTGAAATACGACGGCGTGGAGAACCTCACCCTGGCGGTGATGGGCTGCGTGGTGAACGGGCCAGGCGAATCCAAGCACGCCAACATCGGCATCTCGTTGCCGGGCAACGGCGAAGCACCGGCGGCGCCGGTGTTCATCGACGGCGAGAAGGCGATGACCCTGCGCGGCGACAACATCGCCAACGAGTTCGTGGGCATCCTCGACGATTACGTGGCGCGCAAGTACGCCGCCCGCGGCGGCTGATCAGGTGGCTGCCGGCGCGGAGGAAGCACGGATCCTCGACGCCTGGCACGCGAACGCGCAGGCATGGGAGCGCGCCGTGCGCGAGGGGCGCATCGAAAGCCGCAGGCTGGCGACCGATCAGGCCATCCTCGACGCCGTGCTTGCGCATTCCCCGCGCACGGCGATCGACGTGGGCTGCGGCGAAGGCTGGCTTGCGCGGGCGCTGGCCGAAAAGGGCGTGCAGGTGCTCGGCGTGGATGCGGTGCCGGCACTGGTCGAGACAGCCCGCGCCAAGGGCGGCGACTTTCGCATCTTGTCCTATGAAGCCATTGCCTCGGGTGCGCTGGATCAACGGGCCGACGTGGTGGTCTGCAATTTCTCGCTGCTCGGCGGGGCATCGGTCGATGCACTGCTCGTTGCGGCGCCGCGCCTGCTGGAGCCGGGCGGTGCGCTGATCGTGCAGACCCTGCATCCCGCAATGGCCGGCGAGCCCTATGCGGATGGCTGGCGCGAAGGATCGTGGGTGGGGTGCGGCGAGGGCTTCGGCCAGGCGGCGCCCTGGTATTTCCGGACGCTGGGCAGCTGGGTGGCTGCTTTCGGAGCGGCGGGGATGGATCTCGTGCAACTGGTCGAGCCGCTACATCCAGATACGGGACGTCCGGCTTCCGTAATCTTCGTCGCCGTCGCGCGTCAGGCGCAGCCGCGGTCGCCGGGTTGAATCGGTGATGAGTGGGATGCCCAGCTGCCCATGCGGCCGGGCAGGATGATGAGCCGTGCCGCTTCGCGCAGGTAATCTTCCCGCGGCATTTCCTCGGCGCCCAGGCCCAGTGTGTGCGCATTCGCCACCTGCGCGTCGATCAGCGGCCAGCCCCATTGCCGCAGCAGCCCCGCCAGCGCCATTAGGGCGAGTTTGGAGCCGCCGCTTTCAGCGCTGAACATCGATTCGCCGCAGAACAGCCGGCCGACGGCCACGCCGTAAATGCCACCCACCAGTCGCGCATCGTCCCACACCTCCACGCTGTGCGCGTGGCCCAACCGGTGCAGTGCGGAGTAGGCGGCCATCATCTCCGGCACGATCCAGGTGCCGCCGCCCTCTTCACGCGGTGCGGCGCACGCATGGATCACGGCGTCGAATGCCTGGTCCACGCTTATCCGCCATGGCTTGCCACGCAGTTGCCGGCGCAGGCTGCGGTTGACGCGCAGAGCGTCGGTGCGGAACACGCAGCGCGGGTCGGGCGACCACCACAGGATAGGTTCGCCCTCGCCGTACCACGGGAAGATGCCCTGGCCGTAGGCGGCCAACAGCCGCGCAGGCGAAAGATCGCCGCCGAAGGCGAGCAGTCCGTTCGGGTCGCGCAACGCACTGCGCGGATCGGGGAAACGATCCGGAGCCGAGGATTCGAGCAGGGGAAGCCGGATCATCGCGGCGCGCCCTGTGCATACGGGCTGTGTTCCATGCACTCGTCCGCATAGCGATCCATGGCCTGTGCTTCGTCGCGCAAGGCCGCGCGCACCGCGGCGCGGAAGCCTTCGTGCACCAGCAGGTGCCGCGAGTGCGTGCGCACGGGAAGAAAGCCGCGCGCCAACTTGTGCTCGCCCTGAGCGCCGGGTTCGAAGCAGCGCAGGCCTCGCGCTATCGCGTATTCGATGCCGCGGTAGTAGCACAGTTCGAAGTGCAGCCCCGGCACGTCGACGCGGCTGCCCCAGTAACGTCCGTACAGCACACCGTCACCCTCGAGGAACAACGCCATCGCGGCGATGCCGTCCTCGTCGTGCGCCAGCGCCAGCTGCGCCATGCCGCCCAACTGGCGGAAGAACGCAGGCGTCAGCGCGGCATGGTTGCCCTTGGCGTCGAAGGTGGCGAGGTAGAGCGCGTGCACCGCGTCCCACTCGGTGGCCGTCAGCGTGCCGCCGTCGCGCCAGGCGATGCGCAGGCCGGCGGCGGCGACGTGTTTCCGTTCGTGGCGGATGTTCGCGCGCTTCTTGTGGTTCAGCGCGGCGAGGAAGCCGTCGAAATCGCGCCAGCCGCGGTTGCGCCAGTGGAACTGCACATCCGAGCGGACCAGCCAGTCCGCGCCGAAGATGTCTGCTTCATCGGCCGGCAGGAAGTTGGCATGCATCGACGACAACTCTAGGCGTTCTGCCTCGCGGCGCATGGCATCGACCAGCGCGCTCTGCAGTTCGGCATCGCCGCTGGTCAGCAGACGCGGGCCGGTGATGGGCGAATAGGGCACGCCGCAGAGCAGCTTGGGGTAGTAGTCGCCGCCGGCGCGTTCCCAGGCCGCGGCCCAGCTCCAGTCGAACACGAATTCGCCATGCGAGTTGCTCTTGAGGTACAGCGGCGCAGCGGCGAGCAGTCGCCCGCGTTCGTACAGGCCGAGGTGATGCGCCTGCCAGCCCCAGTCGGGACGGATGCAGCCGCCGTCCTCCAGCGCGTGCAGGAAGGCATGCGAGACGAAGGGATTGCCGTCGGGGCGCAGCGCATCCCAGTCAGGGGCCGGGATGTCGGCGATGCGCGGATGGAAGCGTGTTTCGATCACACGGAAAGCTTAGAGCCTGCCCGATGTCTGCGCATGCACTGGCTGGGATGTTCGGTGGTCGGCGTCGAGTCTTGCGCGGCTTCGGTCGAAGCGAAGTCGCGCAGGGCGCATTCCTGCGTCGAAGAACCGGAAGCCGCGAGGACACTGTCCAACGCAGGAGCGCACCCTGTGCGCGAATGGAACGTCAATGCACAGCCGGCAGCTGGCCGGCCAGCATCTGCACGAAGGCGTCAGGACGACCGTAGTAATGGTGGTGTGGCAGCAGCGTGCGGCGTCCGTCGACTTCCAGCAGCAAGGTGGGAAAGCCGTGGCCGCCCGCCTCGTCCAGCAGCCGGCGGCTGGCTTGCACGTGCTCGAACAGGGTATGGCCGTCCGCACGGGCCAGTGCCTGCGCGAAGTGCGTGCCGTCCAGGCCGATTTCTTCGGCCAATTCGGTCAATACCTGCGGTTCGACGACGCGCAGGCCACGCTGATAGTGCGCGTTCTGGATCGCGGCCAGCATCGGGTAGGCCTTCGCCGCGTCCAGCGATTCGGCGGCCAACACGGCCGCGATCGGCGGCAGCGAATACAGCACGGTGCCTTCGTCGGCCAGCAGACCTTGCTTGTAGGCCTCGCCGAAGGGCTGGCCGCTGAGCTGCGCGATGCGTTCGTCGGAATGCACGATGTGCTGCGCCAGCGCGGCATCCACGCGGCGCGGTTCGCCGAACAGGCCGCCGCCGTGCAGGCGTAGCGCGAGGCGGTCACCCAGTTGTGCCTGCATTGCGCTCACCAAGGGCTGCGCGGCGTAGCACCAGCCGCACAGCGGATCGTGGATGTAATGCAGTGTAGCGACGCTCATGCGGACTTCTGCTGCTCCAGCCAGCGCTCGGCGTCCAGCGCGGCCATGCAGCCGAAGCCGGCCGAGGTGATCGCCTGGCGGTACACGTGGTCGGCCACATCGCCGGCGGCAAAGACGCCGGGCACCGAGGTCATGGTGGCCATGCCGTTCTGGCCGCTCTTGATCCGCAGGTAGCCGTCGTGCATGTCCAGCTGGCCGGCGAAGATGCCGGTGTTGGGCGTGTGGCCGATGGCGACGAAGAAGCCGGTGGCGGCGATGTCGCGGGTGGCGCCCGAATGGACGTCCTTCACGCGCACGCCGGTGACGCCGGAATCGTCGCCCAGCACTTCGTCGACGGTGTGGTTCCACACCAGCTCGATCTTGCCGGCGGCGGCCTTCTCGAACAGCTTGTCCTGCATGATCTTCTCCGCGCGCAGCTTGTCGCGGCGATGCACCAGGTAGACCTTGCTGGCGATGTTGGAGAGGTACAGCGCCTCCTCGACGGCGGTGTTGCCGCCGCCGATCACCACCACTTCCTGCTCGCGGAAGAAGAAGCCGTCGCAGGTGGCGCAGGCGGATACGCCCTTGCCCTTGAACTTCTCTTCGCTGGCGATGCCAAGGTACTTGGCGGTGGCGCCGGTGGCGATGATCAGCGCGTCGGCGGTGTATTCGCCGGAATCGCCAGTGAGGCGGAACGGGCGCTTGGTCACGTCCACCGAGTGGATGTGGTCGAAGATCATCTCGGTGTGGAAGCGCTCGGCATGCTCGGCCATGCGCTGCATCAGCGCGGGACCCTGCAGGCCTTCCACGTCGCCCGGCCAGTTGTCCACGTCGGTGGTGGTCATTAACTGGCCGCCCTGCTGCAGGCCGGTGACCAGCGTCGGCTTCAGGTTGGCGCGCGCGGCGTACACCGCGGCGGTGTAGCCGGCGGGGCCGGAGCCGAGGATCAGCAGGCGGGTGTGCTTGGGCGTGGCGGTCATGCGCGGGTTCCTCAGGGTGATCGGTGGCCTGCCTGGCTATTCGCCGTGCGGGCCGCAAAGGTTGCATCCTGCAAGGATGCCGATTCGCAAGGATGGGGAAGGCAGGCCGCCGATTCAAGGGCAGAGGCGGCGGCTATGGAAGCTTTCGCGGCCACTGTAGACTTGCCGGGACTGTCGAAAAGGAAGCACGTCCCGGTGGCGCCAAGCGCAAACGTCAAACAGAAGAAGGAACCGGTCGGCCTGAGCGACGAGGCCAAGCGCCGCCTGCGCGAGGCGGGAGCCCTGGTGCTGCTGCCGCTGGCCCTGTACCTGCTGGTGTGCCTGTTCAGCTATGACGCGCAGGACCCGAGCTGGTCGCACGTCGGTACGTTCGAGCATGTGCACAACCTCGGCGGCACGGTGGGGGCCTATGTGGCCGATGTGCTGCGTTACCTGTTTGGCGGCATCGCTTATTTCTTCCCGCTGCTGCTGCTGCTGTTGGGCGTAAGAGTGCTGCGCCAGCGCGGCGTCATGCCGGTGCATCCCTGGGAGTCCTCGCTGCGGCTCGTGGGGGCGGTGTTCTTCTTCATCACCGCGCCTGGGCTCTGCTGGCTCAATTTCCCGGACAGCGCGATGGCGCCGGAAGGTGCCGGTGGCGTGATCGGCCGCGCGGTGGGACGTGGCCTGCTGGCCGCGTTCGGCAACAAGGGCGCGCCGCTGCTGTTGCTGGCGCTGTTCCTCGTCGCGGTGACGCTGGCTACCGGGCTGTCCTGGTTCAAGGTGATGGACTGGACCGGGCAGGCTACGCTGCGCGCAGTCGAATGGCTGCGCGGCAAGCTGCGCGAAGCGCCCGAGGTGATCAAGGCGCAGCAGGCGCGCGCCGAGCGCGACGTGGTGAAGAAGGCCGAGGCCGTCAAGCAGGCCAAGCGCGAGCCGGTGCGCATCGAAACGCCGCCGGCGCCGGTGGCCAAGAGCGAGCGCGCCAAGCTGGAAACGCAGATTCCGCTGTTCACCGGCGCCTCGCAGCCGGGCGAGCTGCCGCCGCTGTCGCTGCTGGACGAGGCGCCGGAGCAGGGGCCGGGATATTCCGAAGAAACGCTGGAAGTGCTGTCGCGGCAGGTCGAGCTGAAGCTCAAGGATTTCCGCATCGAGGCCAAGGTGGTGGGCGTGTACCCCGGGCCGGTGATCACCCGTTTCGAGCTGGAGCCGGCGCCCGGCATCCGCGGCTCGCAGGTGTCCAGCCTGGACAAGGACATCGCGCGCGGCCTGTCGGTGGTGAGCGTGCGCGTGGTGGATGTGATCCCCGGCAAGAACGTGATCGGCCTGGAGATCCCCAACACCAAGAAGCAGATCGTCTACCTCTCGGAGATCCTGCGCTCGGACAAGTACGACCAGACCAAGTCGCCGCTGGCGCTGGCGCTGGGCAAGGACATCGGTGGACGCGCGGTGGTGGCTGACCTCGCCAAGATGCCGCACCTGCTGGTGGCTGGCACCACCGGTTCGGGCAAGTCGGTGGCGGTGAACGCGATGGTGCTGAGCCTGCTGTACAAGGCCAGCGCCAAAGACGTCCGCATGATCATGATCGACCCGAAGATGCTGGAGCTCTCGGTGTACGAGGGCATCCCGCACCTGCTGGCGCCGGTCGTGACGGACATGAAGGAGGCCGCCAACGCGCTGCGCTGGTGCGTGGCCGAGATGGAGCGTCGCTACAAGCTGATGGCCGCGGTGGGCGTGCGCAACCTCAGCGGCTTCAACAAGAAGGTGAAGGACGCCGAGAACGCGGGTCAGCCACTGCTGGACCCGCTGTTCCGTCCGAATCCCGAAATGCCGAACCTGGCCGCCGAGCCGCTGGAGCCGTTGCCCTACATCGTCATCATCATCGACGAATTCGCCGACATGATGATGATCGTCGGCAAGAAGGTGGAAGAACTGATCGCACGCCTGGCACAGAAGGCGCGCGCCGCCGGCGTGCACCTGGTGCTGGCCACGCAGCGCCCGTCGGTGGACGTGATCACCGGCCTGATCAAGGCCAACATCCCCACCCGCATCGCGTTCCAGGTGTCGAGCAAGATCGACTCGCGCACGATTCTTGATCAGTCCGGGGCAGAAGCGCTGCTCGGCCACGGCGACATGCTCTACCTGCCGCCTGGCACCGCCATGCCCGAACGCGTGCACGGCGCCTTCGTGGACGACCACGAGGTGCACAACGTGGTGAACTGGCTGCGGGCGCAGGGTGCGCCGCAGTACATCGAGGGCGTGCTGGAAGAGGTGCAGGCTACTTCCGACGGCAAGTTCATCAACGACTCCGGCCTGCCGCAGGAAGGCGAAGAGGGCGGCGATGCCGACGCCCAGCTCTACGACAAGGCCGTGGCCATCGTCACCCAGACCCGCCGCGCCTCGATCTCCGGCGTGCAGCGTCACCTGCGCATCGGCTACAACCGCGCCGCGCGCCTGATCGAGCAGATGGAGCAGGACGGCGTGGTGAGTGCGCCGCAGCACAACGGCAATCGCGAAGTGCTGGCACCGCCGCCACCGAAGGGGTGATCGACATGCCTCTTCCTGGGCGCGGGAGGCGCCTGGGGGAGCGGTCTGATCCCTAGGAACACGCGATCCACAACGCCGGGTTATGCCATGTGCCGCTCTTTTCATTGGTGACGGATCGCAGCCAACGCATACTCTCAACGTTTGCACGCATTGAAGGGGAGTTCGATGAAGTCGTCTCGTGTGCTGATCCCGGGTCTTCTCGCCCTTGCCGTATCGGTTGCTGTGCATGCCGACAGTGCGCAGATCAAAGGCTTCCCTCCGCAGGTTCAAGCGGCTGACCTCGTGCTGCTCGATGCGAACATCGCGACGCTCGATCCGCTGGTACCCAAGGCACAGGCGCTCGCCATCCGCGACAAGAAGATCCTGGCGCTCGGCAGCGACGGGGCGATCAGGCACTACGTCGGCAAGCAGACGAAGGTGCTCGACCTGCACGGCGCGTTCGTGACGCCCGGTTTCATCGAGGACCACGGCCACCTGATGGATACCGGTGAATCCCTGATGCAGGTCGACGTGGGCAAGGCCGCGAACTGGGACGAGGTCGTCGCGGTGGTGAAGGCGGCGGTCGCCAAGGCCAAGCCCGGCGAGTGGATCGTCGGCCAGGGCTGGCAGCAGGCGAAGTGGAACAAGGTGCCGCAGCCGAACGTGGACGGCCTGCCGCTGCCGGCGGCGCTGGATGCCGTTTCGCCGAACAACCCGGTGCTGCTCAACCACGCCAGCGGGCACGGCATCATCGCCAATGCGCTGGCGCTCAAGCTCGCCGGCATCGGCGACAAGACGCCCGATCCTGCCGGCGGCCTCATCCTGCGCGATGCGCAGGGCCATGCCACCGGCATGCTGCGCGACAATGCGGCCAATGCGGTGTTCGCGGCCTACGATCGCTACCTGAAGACGCTGCCGCCCGCCGAGCAGGCGGCACACCGCGAGCGCGCGCTGCAGTTGTCGGTGCAGAACGAGATCAGCAAGGGCATCACCACCATCGTCGACCAGGGCGAGAGCTTCGCGATGGTCGACTGGCTGAAGCAGCAGGCCGGCAAGGGGCTGCCGCTGCGCCTGTACGTCTACATCGACGAAACCTCGCCGGCCGAACTCGACCAGCATCTCGCCGAACACCGCACCATCGGCTATGCCGACGACCATTTCACCGTGCGCGGCATCGGCGAAGACGTTTCCGACGGCGCGCTGGGCACGCACAGCGCGTGGTTCCTCGAGCCGTACAGCGACGCCCCCACGCTCACCGGCCTCAATGTCACCAAGATGAGCGACCTGAACCAGATCGCGAGGATCGCGGCGCGCGACGGTTTCCAGGTGGCGATCCATGCGATCGGCGACCGTGCCAACCGCGAGCTGCTGGACATGTACCAGCAGATCTTCACCGAGGATCCGGCGGCCCGTGCGCTGCGCTGGCGCATCGAACACGCCCAGCATCTGGCGCCTTCCGACATTCCCCGTTTCGCCGAGCTCGGCGTCATCGCGTCGATGCAGTCCATCCACATGTGCTCGGACGCGCCGATGGTGGTGTCGCGCATCGGTGAGAAGCGGGCGGAAGAGGGCGCCTACGTTTGGAAGAAGCTCATCGACAGCGGCGCCATCGTGCTCGACGGCACCGACACGCCGGTCGAGGACACCAACCCGATCCCGAATTTCTATTGCGGCGTCACCCGCGCCTACGATCACGGCCGCAAGACATTGTTTCCCGGCCAGGCCAAGACGCGCCTACAGGAATTGCAGTCGTACACCTGGAACAACGCCTACGCCATCTACCAGGAAAACCAGCTCGGTTCGCTCTCACCCGGGAAGCTGGCCGACATCACCGTGTTCTCGGGCGACCTGCTGACTGTTCCCGCGGCGGACATCCTGCGCACGCGCGTGCTGTACACGATCATCGGCGGCAAGGTCGTGTACCAGCGGCCCGGCGCCGACAAGTGGCAGGGCGGCCAGTCGTTCGAGGCGATGCCGGAGTTCGACCACGCGGAGTGAGGCGGCCCCTTTCGGCTTGCACCGGAACGGCGACGGAAGAGGGCGCCCCCGTGTGGCGTCCGCGGTTAAGCCTTGCCGCTTACAATGCGCCATCGCCCCGCGCATGGATCACCACATGAAACGTCTCACCCTCGCCGCCATCGCGCTGCTGTCGCTGCTGGTCGGTACGGCCCAGGCCGCCACCGGCGCGGCCCGCGCGCGGCTGGACGCGTTCGCCACCGGCCTGCATTCGCTCACCGGCAGCTTCACGCAGACCCTGGACGACCCCAACGGCAACGCCGGCAAGGCCAGCAGCGGCACGCTGGCGCTGGAGGCGCCGCGGCAGTTCCGCTGGGAAACCACCGCGCCCTACAAGCAGACCATCGTGGCGGACGGCAGCCGCGTGTGGATGTACGACCCCGAGCTGGAGCAGGTGACCGTGCGCATCCAGTCCAGCGAGGAGGCGCACAGCCCGCTCACCGTGCTCACCGACCTCAAGCAGATGGACAAGGAGTTCAAGGTCGCCGAGCAGGGCGAGCACGACGGCCTGGCCTGGCTGCGCCTCACCTCCACCGCCAAGGACCCGCAGTTCGCCTACGCCGACCTCGGTTTCGACGCGAACGGCCTGGCGCGGATGACCTTCAAGGACCAGCTCGGCTCCACCACCGACATCCGCTTCTCGGACTGGAAGCGCAACGCGGACATCCCGGCTTCGGTGTTCACCTTTGTGCCGCCCAAGGGTGCCGACGTGATCGGCGACGCCCCCGTGTTGCAGGTGCAGCCGCTGCAGAATTAGGAGGCTCCGATGCCGGTGCTGCGCCAATTGCCGCGCTGGGCCTGGTTTGGGGCGGGCGTGCTGGCGCTGATCGCAGGGCTGGTCAATGCGGCCGGCTACCTGGGCTTTCGCCACCAGTCGATCAGCAATATGACTGGCAACACCAGTCTGCTGGGTATCGCGCTCGGCAGGGGCGACGCCGGCGAGGCGCTGCATTGGGCGCTGACCATCGCGGCCTTTGTGCTGGGTGCGATGTTGAGCGGCATGATCGTGCAGCAGAGCACGTTGCAGCTGGGACGCCGTTACGGCATCGCCCTGCTGCTGGAGTCCGCACTGCTGTTTGCTGCGGTGCCGCTGCTCGATGCAGCCGATTCGCTGGGACTCTATCTCGCCTCGGCAGCCGTGGGTTTGCAGAACGGTATGGTGAGCGCGTACAGCGGCATGCTGATCCGTACCACGCATGTCACTGGCATCTTCACCGATCTGGGCATCTATCTCGGCCACCTGCTGCGCGGATTGCCGGTGGACATGCTGCGCCTGCGCGTCTGTGTGCTGGTGGCCGCATGCTTCATGCTGGGAAGCGCCATCGGCGCGGTACTGTTCGGGCGCATGCAGGACCACAGCCTGCTGGTTCCGGCAACACTGACGGGCGTCTGCGGCTTGATCTATGCCGTGTATCGATATTTCGCGTCTGCCACACCGGACACTGGCGGCGGATAAGGTGCGGCCTCCGCGGGCCGCTTGGAATCTCGAATCGGCTTCAGCCGGCCAGTGTGCAGCGGTTGCGGCCGTTGTGCTTGGATTCGTAGAGCGCGGTATCGGCGCGTGACAGCCACGAGGTCATGTTTTCGTCGGGCTTCAATTCGGCGATGCCGATGCTCACGGTGATGGTGATGGTGCGCCCCTCATGGCGAACCCGCGTGTTGCCCAGCGACGTGCGGATGCGTTCGGTGATCGTCATCGCCTGCGCGCCGGCATTGTTCGGCAGGCAGAGCACGAGTTCCTCGCCGCCGTAGCGGCCGACCAGGTCGCCGGAGCGCAGCTGCTGACAGATGACGCCGGCGGCCGAGCGCAGCACGGCATCGCCGGCGAGGTGGCCATGCTGGTCGTTGACCTGCTTGAAGCGATCCAGGTCCAGCAGGGCGATGCAGGCCGGCAGGGCGCCCGCGTTGCGCCGCACGCCTTCGGCCAGTTCGAGGAAACGGCGGCGGTTGCAGACGCCGGTGAGCTCGTCGGTACCGGCCAGCAAATCGAGGCGCTGGTTGGCGGCGCGCAGCTCGCGGGTGTGCGCGTCGATCTGCGCCTGCAGTTGCGCGGCCCGATGGCGAAGGTAGACGGTGCGCAGCTGCACCAGCAGGACGATCAGTGCCAGCAGCAGCACGATGGCGAGCAGGCGCACCCAGACGGTCTCGTACCAGAGGGGCGCCACGCTGATGGCCAGCGTGCTTTCGATCGTGCGCGAATGCAGGCCGCGCGGCACGGCGCGTAGGTGCAGCACGTAATCGCCATGGGGCAGGTTGGTGTAGATCGCGCTGGGCGCGCTGCCCTTGGGTACCTCGATCCAGTCGTCGTCGAAACCTTCCATGCGGTAGCTGTAGGTGGTTTCCTGCGGCGCCTGGTAATCGAGCAGGGCAAAGTCCACGCGCAGGCTGCGTTCGTGCGCTGCCAGTGCCAGCGAGCCATGCTCCCCGGGCAGTTGGCCGAACGGCAGCGGGCGCCCGTTCACCAGCGCGTTGGTGATGCGTAGCGGCGCCGGCGGCGCGTCGGGCGCGTGCCATGACGGCCGGATCACGGTAAGGCCGCCGAGGCCTCCGAACAGCAACGTATCGTCGGGCATGCGCGCCGCGGCGGCGTAGACGTAGCTGGAGATGCGCTGGCCGTCGCGTACGCCGAGGTTGCGGATGTGCAGGTCGTTGCCGTCGACCACGAAGATGCCGTTGCTGGTGCTTACCCACAGATTGCCGTCGTTGTCGGGCAGCACGGCGCTGATCTTGTTGCTGGACAGTCCGCCATCCGTGCCGAATTGCCGGAAACGGTAGGGCGGGGCATCGCCGTGGGGCAGCATGGCGAGGCCTCCCAGCGTGCCCACCCATACGCGGCCGTGCAAATCGACGGCGATGGAATCCACCAGGTTCTGCGGCAGACTTGTCGTGTCGCCTGCGCGCTGCGTCAGGTTCACGAAGCCCGTGGTCTGCAGCGGGTCGTGCGCGATGCTGATGCCGTTGCTGGTGGCGTACCAGATCGACGTGCCGACACGTACGATCTGACGCACGGTGTCGCCGGCAAGACTGTCGGTCTGGCCGGCAACGTGGTGGTAGTGGATCAGCTGGCCGTTGCGGGTGTCGTAGCGGTAGGTACCGTTGTAGGTGCCGATCAGCATGTACGGACCCTGGCGCAGCAGGCTCAGTACCGGGCTGTCGCTCAGCTCGGGTAGCAGCATGTCGCGCACGCTCAGCGTGTCCGGATCGATCCGCGCCAGCCCCTGGGTGCCAACCCATATCGAGCCGTCCGGCGCCTCGGCCAGGCTCTGCACATCGCGCCGTAGCTGCTTGCCGGTCAATTGCAGGTGGCGCACGGTGGCGGTGACCGGGTCGATGACGTCGATCCAGCCTGCCGCCATGCCCAGCCAGATCCTGCCGCCCGCGTCGACGTGGATGCTGCGCACATTGGGATTGCCCAGCGCGCGTGCGGGATCGGCCGCGGGCAGCATGGAAAAGGCGACGTTGCCGGTCGCATTGCTGCGCGCCACGCCGAGATCGGTGGCGGCCCAGACGTTGCCGTCGTGCCCCAGCAGTGCGCGCACGGTATCGCCGGGCAGCGAGGAGGGCAGCGAAGTGTCGTGGCCGATGATGTGCGTGGCGGCATCCCCGGGCGACCAGGCGATAATGCCGTTGCCGTCGGTGGCGATCCACATCCGGTTCGGGCTCACCTCGAGCAGGTCGCGCACGGTGGCCTGCCGCGCCATGCCGGCACGGCCGCTGAACCCGGGGACCGCATGCCATTGGCCGTCGGTGCCGCGGTAGACCGCGCCCATCTGACCGCTGCCCACCCAGAGCCGCCCTTCGGCGTCCTCGCGCACGGCCCATATGCCGTCGCGCAGCACCTGGTCGATCACTCCCGCAGGGTGATCCGGTCGCACGAAGTCCCGGCTTCCCGCGTAGCGGACGAACAGGCCGTCGCTGTTGCCCAGCCACAGGTTGCCGACACGATCCTGGTACACGCTGAAATTGCGCGGGCTGGCCTGCGACCCCGTGGTTATCGCGTCAATGCGGTCGCTGTCCAGGTCCAGGCGATCCAGCCCGTGGTCGGTGGCGATCCAAATGCCGTGTCCGCCGTCCGGCGACAGGGCGTAGATCTTGCGGTCGCTGGTGCCGCCCGGGCCTGTCGGGTAGCTGCGGAAGCGTCCGCTCTGCGCATCGAAACGCGCAAGCCCGCCATCGTTGGTGCCTACCAGCAACCCTCCGTCCGGCAACGCGAGCAGGCTGCGCACGTAGGTATCGGGCAGGCCGGCGGCCGAGGCATCGGCGAGTTCGAAGACCTGCACGCGGTAGCCGTCGTAACGCACCAGGCCACCCATGGTGCCGATCCAGAGCATGCCGCCGCGATCCATCGCCAGCGCCGTGGCGATGGATTGTGGCAGGCCCTCGTTCATCCCCAGGGTGTCGAACCATCGCCGTTCCAGCGGGCGCCAGGGATCGGGGGCGCTGGCAGCGTGCAGAACCGGCAGCGATAGCCATCCCAGCGTCAGCGCGATCAGCAGGCTTGCGCACGCGCGCAGCAGGCCGCCTCGCTTTCGGCGATGGCGGTGCGGATCAGGATGATTTTGGCTTCCCCCGGACATGCGCGGCTCCGTGTCAGATGCGCTGCTCCCCCGAATATCATAGCTGCGCAAGGTCGCCGTTATCATGGCAGGCATGCCCCACCATCCCTTCCAGCCGACGGACTCCCTGTTCGGCGAACCCGAAGCGCTCAAGCCGTTGGCCGAGCGCATGCGCCCGCGCAACTTGGACGAAATCGTCGGCCAGCGCCGTCTGGTGGCGCCGGACCGTGCCCTGCGCCGTGCCCTGGAGGCGGGCCGGCTGCATTCCATGGTGCTGTGGGGGCCGCCCGGCTGCGGCAAGACCACACTGGCGCTGCTGGTTGCGCAGTACGCCGATGCCGACTTCAAGGCGATCTCGGCCGTGCTCTCCGGCCTGCCCGAGGTGCGCAAGGCGCTGGCCGAGGCGGAGGGGAATTTCGCCCAGGGGCGGCGCACCGTGCTGTTCGTGGACGAGGTGCACCGCTTCAACAAGGCCCAGCAGGATGCCTTCCTGCCGCATATCGAGCGCGGCGTGATCCTGTTCGTGGGCGCCACCACCGAGAACCCCTCGTTCGAACTGAACTCCGCGCTGCTCTCGCGCTGCCGCGTGCACGTGCTGGAGGCGGTGTCGGCGGACGACATCGTGGCCGCGCTCAGGCGGGCGCTGGCGGACACGGAGCGTGGCCTCGGCGCGCAGCAGCTGCAGGTGGATGATGCCTCGCTGCAGTTGATCGCCCAGGCCGCCGACGGCGACGTGCGCCGTGCGCTCACCCTGCTGGAGATCGCCGCCGAGCTGGCCGAAGACCATCGCATCGACCAGCCCACGCTGGAACAGGTGCTGGCCGATCGCACGCGCCGCTTCGACAAGCAGGGCGAGCAGTTCTACGACCAGATCTCGGCGCTGCACAAATCCGTGCGCTCCTCCGACCCCGACGCCGCCGTGTATTGGCTGACGCGCATGCTCGACGGCGGCTGCGATCCGCGCTACCTCGCGCGTCGCATGACACGCATGGCGGTGGAGGACGTGGGCCTGGCCGAGCCGCGCGCCTGGCGCATGGCGCTGGATGCCTGGGACACCTTCGAGCGTCTCGGCAGCCCCGAGGGCGAGCTGGGCCTGGCCCAGCTGGCGATCTGGCTGGCGGTGGCGCCTAAGAGCAACGCCGCCTACCAGGCCTTCAACGCCGCCCGTGCCGCGGTGCGCGAGACAGGCACGCTGGACGTGCCTATGCACCTGCGCAACGCGCCCACCAAGCTGATGAAGGGCCTGGGCTACGGCAAGGGCTACCAGTACGACCACGACGCCGAAGGCGGCATCGCACTGGACCAGCAATGCCTGCCGGACGAACTCGAAGGCACCGTGTTCTACGAACCGGTGGAGCGCGGGCTGGAGCTGCAATTGCGCGACAAACTGCTGGCGTTGCGCGAAGCCCGCCGCAAGGCCCGCGGCGGCTGATCCGCGCTGCTGCAGCGCCGCTTGCGGGGCATGGCGCGAACTGCGAGATTCGCGCCTGTCAACAGGGGAGGGCGAGACATGCGCGTACTGGTGACAGCCATCATCGGTGGCATCGTGATGTTCTTGTGGGGGGCGGTGGCGCACATGGCGCTGGGCCTGGGCAATCCCGGTCTGCATGCACCGGTCCATGAGGATGCCGTGCTCAGCAGCCTGCATCAGGGCCTGGGCGATGCCCCGGCGTCTACATCCTGCCCTGGCTGGACCCCAACCAATTCAACGACCCGGCAGCGAAGAAGGCCTACCAGCAGAAGGCCGTGCAGGCGCCGTATGCGTGGGTGGTCTATATGCCGCAGGGTGAGGACACCACCGACATGAGCCGGCAATTGCCGCGCCAGTGGGCCTCGGACACGCTGGCCTCGCTGGCCCTGGCCTTCGTGATGGGCCTGGCGGCGTTCGGCTTCCGCCGACGCATGGGTATCGCCGTTGCCGCCGCGTTGTTCGCCTGGTTCAGCGCGATGGTGCCGTACTGGAACTGGTACCGCTTCCCGGCCAGCTTCACCTTGGCGGCACTGGTCGAACAACTGCTCGGCTGGCTGCTCGCCGGCGCAGCGATGGCATGGTGGCTGGGCCGGCAGGAGCGCAAGGCGTCAGCTTGAGCCTGGGCATGCGGCGCATCGCGCCGCGTTGCGGCTGTCGCGGACGAGCGGCGATAATCGGCCGTTCATACCCTCGATGGATCCACCCATGCTCGACCCCGCCCTGCTGCGTTCGCGTCTCGCCGAAACCGCGGCGCGCCTCAAGGAAACCCGCGGCTTCGAGCTCGACGTGTCCGCCGTGGAGTCGCTGGAGACCGAGCGCAAGCGCCTCGCCACCGAAACGCAGGAGCTGCAGAACCTGCGCAACACGCGCTCCAAGGCGATCGGCCAAGCCAAGGCCAAGGGCGAGGACACCGCACCGCTGATGGCCGAGGTCGCCGGCATCGGCGACAAGCTCAAGGCCAACGAGGCCGCGCTGGCCGACGTGCAGGCCAAACTCGCCGACATCGCGCTGGGCATCCCCAACATCCCGCACGAGTCCGTGCCGCTGGGCAAGGATGAGACCGAGAACGCCGAGCAGCTGCGCTGGGGCACGCCGCGCGCGTTCGACTTCGAGGTGAAGGACCACGTCGACCTCGGTGCCCGCCACGGCTGGCTCGATGCCGACGCCGGCGCCAAGCTCTCCGGCGCACGCTTCACCGTGCTGCGTGGCCAGCTGGCGCGGCTGCACCGCGCGCTGGCGCAGTTCATGATCAACCTGCACACCGGCGAGCACGGCTACCTCGAGTGCAACGTGCCGTTGATCGTCAACGCGGAGACCATGCAGGGCACCAGCCAGTTGCCGAAGTTCGAGGAAGACCTGTTCGCCACCCAGGTAGGCGACAGCAAGCGCTACCTGATTCCCACTGCCGAGGTGGCACTCACCAACCTCGTCGCCGACAGCATCGTCGAGGCCGACGCGCTGCCAATGCGGCTCGCCGCGCACTCCATGTGCTTCCGCGCCGAGGCCGGCAGCTACGGCCGCGACACCCGCGGCATGATCCGCCAACACCAGTTCGAAAAGGTGGAGATGGTGCAGATCGCCGCGCCCGGGCAATCGCATGCGCAACTCGAGGAAATGGTCGGCCACGCCGAGAAGGTGCTGCAGCTGCTCGGCTTGCCGTACCGCAAGGTGCTGCTGTGCACCGGAGACATGGGCTTTGCCGCGATCAAGACCTACGATCTCGAAGTTTGGCTGCCCAGCCAGAACACCTATCGCGAGATTTCCTCCTGCTCCAACTGCGGCGATTTCCAGGCCCGGCGCATGCAGGCGCGCTGGCGCAACCCGGAAACCGGCAAGCCCGAACTGGTGAACACCCTCAACGGTTCCGGCCTCGCCGTGGGCCGCACCCTGGTGGCGGTGATGGAAAACTTCCAGAACGCCGATGGTTCGATCACCGTGCCCGAAGCGCTGCGCCCGTACATGGGCGGGCAGGAGCGCATTGCGTGAACGTGCCTGCCGGGCACGGCTGGGACAAGGTCGAGTACTGGAGCAGCTATTTCCTGCTCGCGGTGCTCGGTTCGGTGATCCTTACCCGCCTCGGTTTCGCCAGCGTCTGGTCGGTACCCGCGCTCGATCTCGTTTTGGGCAGCATCGCGCTGCTGCTGATCCTCGCCAGCCCCTGGATCGCCCGCCGTCGCCGCAGCCTGCGCATAGCCATCGTGGCTTACGCCACAGCTACCCAACTGGTGCCGCTATGCGTGCGCCACCCCGCTGTGCTGTTGCCGCTGCTGGGTGCGCTGATCCCGGTTGCCATCACGATCTGGGCGCTGGTCGCACTGTCGCGCAAGGGCCGCGCGGGGCAGGGAACGGGCCAGACCTGATAGGATGCGCGCTGGCTGCAAGACAGTGGTCAGCCAGCGGAAACACACACGGAGAGATGGCCGAGCGGTTTAAGGCACCGGTCTTGAAAACCGGCGAAGGGTCAAACCTTCCGTGGGTTCGAATCCCACTCTCTCCGCCAACGAAATGGTTTAAGTTATTGGATTTGAATAACTTTTCTTCAAGAAAGGGCGGCTGGTGTGCCATCTGGTGTGCCAGTCGTTTTTGTTTGTGTCTACTGGTCGTTGCGCTTCTTTCAACTAGATCCTCAGTCGCATAGAGCACGAATCGGCCCCAAGAATTTTCAAGGGAGCCACTCGGCGGCGCCTCCTTGTTTAATTGCACGTTCCGGGCACTCTATGCACATAGGGTCCGCCAACGATCTGGCGCGCGGCGGCGCGATGGTTCTTGAAATTCAACATGCCGGCGGCTGGAAAGGCCAACGTCAAGTGATCCATTACACCGAACAATCCATGGCCGTACGTTGCGCGATGGCACGACTACGTAAAAAACACGCTTCCAAGGGAATAGACGGCTAAACGGCGCCGTTACGATGACAACCACTCGATGCGCGACGTTGCTGAAAGAGCTCGACGAAACCGCCTTTGAAGACTGGCTGTGTGTCTTCATCCAGGAAGCATACGACCTTCCCGTGCCGCCTCAGCGACACGGCGGAAGCGGGCACGCGCAGCAAGGGGTGGACTTGTACGGGCGCCTGCAAGGCGGCGGCATGCTTGGCGTGCAGGCCAAGGCCTATGTCAAGAAAAAGCTGACAACAACGGCGCTGGCCAAGGAGATTGCGGACGCTCACGATTTCGTACCGGCTCTACAGCGCTACATCGTGTGCTCGCTCAATTCGCGCCATCCACGCCTGCAGGGACACGCGCGGATGGCCACGATGCATGATGCACCGACCGTTGAATTGCTGTCGCTGGAAGACCTCGCCGAGCAGACCGAACGGCTCCCCCGCGCCAAGGCGGACTTGTTCCGCCGCACGATGGGGGCGGATGACGTCTTCGCGTTCATGCAGGCCTTCGGTGACCAACTTCGCCAGACGGTCGCGATCATGTCGCCGGAAATGGCGACGCTTCCCGACCCGCGTCTGAAAACGATTGACGATTGGATCGACGCCGGTCGCCCTCAGCGGGCGCTCGACGACCTGGCGGTCTATTCCGGTGCCATCGAGCGCGCGACCCGCCGCCGATTAGAGATGCGCGCCCACTTTGCGCTCGGTGACTTAGCACTCGTGGTCGACATGGCCCGCGCCGAACAACGCGAAGCCACCCCGCATGCCGCGATCCTTGCGTATGGTGCCCATGCCGCTGCGTTGAACGGTGACACCACGACGGCCGACTCGCTGCTTGCGCAGGCCCTGTCCCTCATGCAAAGCGCGACGCAGGCCGAAGTAGTGGCCACCTACCTACGCGTCCACGCCTTTCGCCACAGCGAGGACTTCATCACGCTCGAAACGTTTGCCCGCACGCACTTGGGTGATCTCATGCCAGTGGCATTGGCCTTAGCCGATAGCGCGTTTCAACTCGGTGACATGGCGGCCGCCACGGCTTGGTATGTCCGTGCCAAACAGCACCGACCGATGTGGCCAGTCGGCGCGCATATGAACGCGTTGGGCGCGGAACTTTGGGCGCTTATTCAAGCAGCGATGGTGGATGGTGAGGCGATCAAAGATCGGGTGAGAGCGGTGGCTGTGCAGTTGGAAGAGCTCGCCAGTGAAGCGGACGCGCTGGAGGCTATCAGCTTACGAATTGCCCCCCGCATTAACCTTGGTCACGCCTATCGTGTCCTGGAAGACTACGGGCGGGCGGCGGCAGAGTGGGATCGTGTCCTTACGCTGCCTTACGTAGATGAAACCCTCTGGCTACAACGCTGCCTGCTGTGTGCTCACCCCGGGGTGCCACTGCCCGATGACGCGTTGGCGACTCGCTGGGCAGTGACGCCTGTTAGTCGGCTCGTGTTGGCCAGCGCGTGCAGTTTCGCGGGCGAGGTTGCCCGTGCGCAAGCGCTCATTGAGCAAGCGCTCGCCGACCCAGATCTGAGCGACAGTGACCGCGCGATCGGCATGATTGAACGTCTGCGACTGCAGAGTACTGCTGACGACGACCGTGCAACAGGCGATGATGTGCGTGCGATGCTCGCCCTCTTTGATGCAGGCAATCGCACTGTTCCGATGTTGGGCTGGCTGGCCAGCCACGCCCCGAAGGATGATGCAGCCCTTTGGCGTCGCGTGCACGACGCACTCATGAGTTTGGTCATTACCGTCGATATCGACATGGTGCGTCGGCTCATCTACACCGACGATCTGCTGCGGTCGGATCTCGTCGATGTCGCGATGGTCTGGCTGCCGGTTATCAAAAGCGACGCGCAAGACGCCAACGGTCAAATCGTCAGTGCTGTGGCCGCACGGACGCTCTTGCGGCTGTACGTCTGCAGCTATCGCTTCGCCGAAGCCCGTGACCTCATTGCCCAATTGAGCGCTTCGCGGCCGGACGACGCGGCGATTGCGTTGGCGTGCGCGCAAGCGCTGGAACAGGCCGGTGATCGCTCGGCGGCCTACGAGCTACTGACGAGTGTGATCCAACGCGGGCAGCGGGCGGGAGCTGTCCTGCGCAGTTGGGCGCACGCGGCCGTGATCGTCAATCGACGTCGCGCCGCACGCCGCCTGATGAGAGAACTTGTCATTGCGCCGACGAGTGCCGACGACTACGCACACGTGCTGCAGGCTCGCGCATGGCTGCGAGTACGCGGGAACGATCAGCAACTCCTGGCCTCCGGCGTACCCATTACGGCGGAGACGGCCGCCACGGTCTTCAACACAGGGATGATCCACCGGCGATCGCGCCCTCCGCGTGTCGGTTACGGGCATGTCGTCCACCTGCGTATCACGTCTGACGGCGACGTTCGCTTCGACAAGCGCGTGTGCTTGACCGAAGCCGGCGACCTCATCCTGCCTGGTGTCGAGGTGCTTCGCGCCGATCAATATCCATGGATCAGCGAACTGCTGAGTGCGCGCATCGGTGACGAATGCGCCCTCAGCGAGGCACCGTTTGCAGGGTGCACGGCAACCATTATCGACGTGTTCGAGGCAGATCGCTGGAGCGTGGTTCAAGCTCTGGAACTGGTGCACCGCTTGCCGTCCGAGGCCACCGGCATCGAGGCGGTGCACGGCGATGTCGCGGGACAAGTCGACAGTCTCACCGCCCGACTGAAAACCAGCCAGCAGAACACTCAACGCGTCCTCCATACCGCAACGCAAGGTCAATCTTCGATTGCCTTGACGGCTGGCATCCTGCGAACGTCTCCGCGCATGCTGCTTCGCCGCTCCGATCCCTGGCGCCCGGCGGGTCACTCGGGAACATCCCAAGACATCGATGCCGACGATGCCGTGTTAGCGATGGGAGCGCGCTTGGTGCTCGATCCCATCGCGGTTCTGTTATTGGTCGAAATCGGCGCCGATGCCGTTATTGCCGGAATGCCTCAAAGGCCGGCCATGACCCACCAAGCGGTGCAGCAGCTCATTGATTGGTGGTACGCCTTCGAGCGGCACCGTCCTGGACTCGCAGCCAAGGTCGGCCTTGGCGATGACGACAACTTGGCGATCGCCACACCGACGGCTGCATACCGCCGTGAGCTGCGCGCATTCTGGCGACGCGTGCAGCGCCTGATCTCCGAGCACGTGGAAATTCTCGACCCGCCGGTGGTTAGCGAACCCGAAGTGTTGCAGTTGTCGGCCGTGCTATCTCACGCCACATTGGGTGGCATGGCGCTCGCCCGGGAACGTGGTTGGATCTACCTCACCGAAGAGCCACAGTTACGGCTGGTGGCGACCGGGATTTTTCATGCGCGCGTAGCGAGCCCGCATCGCCTGCTGGTACATGCAGCATCACGGGCCTGGATCACCTCATCATGCGCCGCCGTCGCGCTGGCCACTATGATCCGGATGGGCTGGCGATGGGTGAGCTTCCCAGTATCCATGCTTCACACCGCCTCGCGCCTGCCTGACGAGAATCGCTGGCCCACCTTTCGCACGCTGGTCGGTTGCTTTCGCGACGCCAATCCTGACGTCGCAATCCCCGCTTTGCTCCATTTGCTCGAAGAGGTGGACCGTGGCCGATATTCTGGACTCAGCTCACGATATGTGAGGGAATTGGTCACTCAATCGTTGCCGCGATCGGTCCCCAACAGGCTGCGCCAGCTCTGGGCAAGACGTTTTGCCGAGGCCCATCCCCAGCACATGCATCGCGCAAGTTGTCAGTGTGTTACTGCGTGGGCAGGTGAAATTGTTGCATAGTTACATGGGCCTTCATCACAGACATCTTTGCAATGTTTAATTTGACCGAGTCGGATTGGAAGTCGCACTGAAAGCAGCGTCATTCAACGCTCCTGACGTATCGCTGAAAGTTCTGTCTGAATTGCGCCCCCCCCTTTATTGCGATAAAGCAAGCTTGGAGAATCAGGAAATTCACCATGGCAACTGCGGTTTCTCTTCGCGACTATACCCAGCTTGATCAGCTCACTCACTCGCTCCTTCCCCCGGGGATGTTAAGGGCGCTTCTGGCGAGTGGTAGCGATGTCTTGGCCATTGATTACACCGATGACACGGGAACGTCACTCGCAGGCATCATTGTCTATCACGCAGTTCAAGGTGTCTCAATTCAGGTTAAGGATAAGTTCCATCGTCGTGGAATCGCTACGGCTGCCGTGAAGCAGTTTTGCTCTCTGCGTAAAGCACGAGGTGATAAAACGCTTACCGCGAAGGGGATGGTTGGGGCGGCCGGTTATGCATTAATTTTGTCGCTAGGCGGCGTGCCGGTGGGCGAACCTCAACGGCTGAATGAGACGCAGTTCGAGCAGGAGTTCGTTATCAACCTATAGTCGCGAGGTTCAAAGCCCGTTGTGCAATGAACGACCAGTGCAAATCGGCCTGTCGACAGGATTTATCTTTGATTGGACAAAAAAGCACATGAGTTTTTACTAGCTGCGTGCCTCCCTCGATTAAGCACTGGCGAAAATCTCGCGACATTGCAGCCTGTCGCCTATTGTGCGGCTGCCGGCGCGCGCCCGATGACGTTTCCCTTGCCGTCATTGCAGATGTACTGACCACAAGTGATGCCGCCTTGGCCCAGGTCCGCCGGGTTCACTGGGAACATCTCCTTGGCGACATCGGCGACCGTCCCCATCGGTGTACCCGTGCCACCGACACACTGCCCGTTGGGCTCGCACTCAACCTGATATTCGGGGTAGCCCGAGGGTGCCATGTCCATGGCGGTCAACTCTGAGTGGATCAAGACCAGCGCGTCATCGATAGCGTCTAGCGGTGACTTACCCGGATAGAACGAAGCCACCACGTTGCCATAGGTGTTCATCGTCACCTTCGAGCTGCTGCCCTGCGCTTGGACTGCCATATCGTGCTGAACGGCTTGCTGCATCGCCTGGGGGTTCGGAGCCTGTACCGGCTGTTGGGCCTGAGCTGCCTGCGGTGCCAGCGCACTGGCCGCAGAGGATCCAGAGCTACTTGTCCCATCGCCCGAATCACCCAGCACGCTGGAAAGTGCCGAAGCAGTGCCGCTACTCGCGGGACTGTTGTCTGGCGCGCTTCCGAAGTAGTTATCGAGCGAGTGCGGGCGACTATATAGGTAGCCAAAGCCACCTACCGCAGCAACAGCCACGATGACGATCAAGAGCACCCAAACTCCCTTGCCCACAGGGCGCTTCCCTGCTGGGGGAGACAATGTTTGGGAAGTGGTCGCTTGGGGTGCGGGTGGCTGCTCTACGGCCGTCATGTAGCCCTGGAGTACTTCTGCTTGGGCAACCTGCGGCCTGTCCGTCGCGAGAGGGGTTTGTGGCGCCGCCGCTTGGCCGATCTGCAACTTGGCTCGCTTGTACCCAAGAACGAACACGATCAAACGGACGAACACCAGAAAGCCCGCGAACATCTGGCCCGCAAAGTTGAACAGCAGCAGGATCGCGAACATGATCGCGACCTGGATCCAGTAGCGCTGCAGCGGCTTCTGCGTGTTTCGCCAGCCTTGGAGCCAGCCGGCATGCTTTGCGCGCGTAGTCGGCTGGGGAAATTTATCGCCATAGGCCTTCATCACCATCACTGACAGATTGAAGGCTGTCAGCAACGTCAAAATCAAAGTTGCAGTGTCCATTGTTCCCCCTACTGGTTTGGGTTGGTTACACGCCAGCACGCAAGCACGAAGCGCTCCTTGCGGAGCGCTTCGTGTCTATGGGCGGTCGTTCCATGCAGCGCCTATCTTTCGACGTCAGCCGCCGAGGTTTGTTTCGACAACATACTGCGCGTAGGTCGTCGTGTCGTTGCGAATCATGGCCTGGATGGCATGCTGAGTTCCGACGTCGTAGTAGTTCCTTAGCTTCTCTTTGCCGTTCTTATATTTGACATCGGAGCCAGCAAAGATAAGAACGGGGTCGCCGTTCTCGGACATGCTCCACTGGAACAGTTCCGCAACACTGGTCGGTCTGTAATCCGCTATCCGCTGTAGCTCAGCCGCCTGATCGGCATTTACCTTGGCGAAGAATTTGTCCTTGTCGCCGAAAACGGCAGGGTTGTAGTCGTGCTTTGCCATCTTCGCCATCGAGTTGATTTTGTTGGTCGCGTTGGCCTCTGCTGTGTTTACGTAGTCATCAACACCATTGAAAAAGCATCGGTACTCGACGATCTTTCGGCCCCGATCATCGGTGATCTCGTCCCACTTGACGGAGTCGCACACTTTCCGATTGTCGAAGGCCTGCCCTACGGTGTAGGACTGATCCTGATCGAGCGTCTGCTTCTTCACGATGCTGATGTCGTTGTTACCGCACGCGGCAAGGCAGGCACACCAGGCTAGCGGCAGCACTTTTAGAAAGGCGTGCGGAACTGACTTGGCGCCTCGAACTACATGCTTCATTTGTGTTCCCCTTCTTGCTTGATTTCAATGAGTTAGTCTCACTTCAAGGCACGAGCTGCTTGCAGCTTCTAAACGGCCGTAGCCTAGCTGTCCTGCTGCCAAACATCAAATCTTTTGATATCAAATGTCGGCGTATCTAAACATGAGATTTAGGTTCACCTCGAACACGAGGTGGATCGATGCAAAAGCCCAAAAAACAGCGACCGAAGGCCCCGCCAGCACCGAAGAGCTTGCACCGCCCCGAATACGCCGCGGTGCTCAAGGTGCTGCTTGAGTTACGCGAAGAGGCTGATTTGCTGCAGTCAGAGCTTGGAAAGAAGCTCGGGCGTTCGCAGTCATATGTCTCGATGGCAGAGCGCGGCGCGATCCGTCTCGATGCGCTGCAGTTACGAGATTGGTGCGCGGCATGTGGCACCACGTTAGCGGCCTTCGTCGAAACGCTCGAAGGGAAATGGAGCCAGGGGAAAAGGCGATAACTTCACCGAGCCATGGGGCATCGGTTCCCTCTTAGGGCAGAAAGAGCCCGAGTGATACCGGGCTCTTTGCTTTTTGGCGCTCCCTTCAAGTCACCAATTTCATCGCTTCGTCCCAAGCATGCCGCTTGAGCTGAGTGCCTTGTCGGTGCCGGTGCCTGCGTAGGAGTCAGACGAGGCCGCGACTGGCCAGGCTGACGCATGTTTCTCCGACCACAACGTGATCGAGGACGCGGACTCCCACTAAGGCCAGTGCTTCTTTCAGCTCCTTAGTGATGGCCCTGTCGAATGCGCTGGGTTCAGCGACTCCACTGGGATGGTTGTGGACAAGGATCACCGCGCATGCGTTGTGGCTCAGGGCGGCCCGGACCACTTCGCGCGGATAGACGCTGGCGGCGTCGGCTGTACCGGTGAACAGCCGCTGGCAGTTCAGGATGCGGTGCCGGTTGTCGAGCCAGAGGGCGTGGAACTCTTCATGGAGTAGGCCGCCGAGCCGCACGCGCAGGAAGTTGAAAGCATCGGCGGCGTTATGAATGACACCGAGTCGCTGCAGCCGAGCACGAAGGATGTTCTCCGCAGCGGCCAGGATCTCGTGATCTTTCGCAGGATCGTTTGATGCTTTGAGGATGGCTGATCGTGCTTTGTTCATGGTGACAGACCCCTTGTTTGGACGGCATAAACGCCCAGCGCCCGGTCAAAGCCGGGCGCTGGGCGTATGCACGGATGGTTAGGTACACGGAATGCTGTGGTATCAGCCCGGCTTGGTGCCGAAGGTGTAGCCACAGTCGGTACAGCGGTACTTGTCGAGGACGTTGTCGTCGATAACCTCGCCGAACGCGGCGCCAGCTGCACAGCCTGTGGCGCCTCCGATCAGCATCGCTAGTACGCCGCCGGTGAATGCGCCGATGGCAGAACCGATCGGGCCGCCTACGGCCCCGGCAACTGCACCGACCTCAGCACCTGACAGCACCAGGGCAACGCCGCTGGTCGCGCCGGCCACTGCACCGATGGTGCCGCCGACCTTTTTGCCGTACAGGCGGGTTTGGATGCGGATCGAACGGCACACTGGACAAGAGGGAGTGCCCGGTATCAGGCCAGATGCTGGGATGGGTTCGTTTCGGTCTAGCGGGATAAGCGATGTTTGTTCATGCATCACCAACACTCCTAAGCAAAGAGGCACCCGTGCAGGGATCTGCATAGATGAAGCGGTACGGATGGTCCGCTCGTATAGGTGATGTATGGCTGAAAAACTTTCGAATGAACGCAGACATCGCCGCGCTTTGAAGCTCCCTCTAGCTGTAGCTGCTGACAAAAAGATGTATTGCGCACCCAAGCCAGGCTGTACCACTAGTGGGGGTGGAGCCTATCGACAAACTATGGTTGCCACATTTCGTCAATCGGCCATGCCAGTGAGATAGTGTATCAACTCCATTACATGTAATGATTACTTGTAATGGAGTTGGAGCAACGCGATGCCACAAAAGAAAAGCAGCCCTTCGCCCGGTGCGATCGCCCAACGGCGCTTCCGGGAGCGCATGCGAGACATGGGGCTGTCCCCCTATCAAGTCTTTATCCGAGAGGAGCACAAGGAAGCCCTCTCGCGCATCGAGCAGACCTTGCGGTTACCCACTCTTCCTTCCTACGTCTATCTCATGGACAACCAAGCTATGGCACACCACTGGACGACTCGTTCCTTGTTCGAGGCGCTGCAGGCCTCCGACTACATCAAAGAAGGCCGTGCACGGATTACGCTGGAGCATGCTCCTGAGGCGGTGATCCATATCGAGGCGCACGATCACGGCGACCTGCCCATGCAGATGCTGGCCTCCGGCACGGAAGTGCACGTGTCCACCGTGCTCTGCCTCGCGTCGAGCGTGAAGGATCGCGGCACCTTCAACGAGGCTTGTCTGCGCCTGAACCCGATCTACCCGCTATCGAACATCGGCCTCAGCACCGTGCATGGCGACGATGCCTACATCGTATTCGGCCAGCTGTCGGCGCTGTCGCCGCTGGCCAACGTGATCGAGGAGATCCATACCCTCGGCCACTGCGCCACGCAGGCCGCCCACGAACTCCATTCCCATCTGCACTGAGGCAACCATGGCCATCATCGAGAAACTCATCACGCTGGTGCGCGGCACCGCCACCGAAGCCGGCCAGGCTATCGTCGATCGCAACGCGATCACGATACTGGAGCAGGAAATCCGGGATTCGAATGCCGCCCTCGACCAGTCGAAAATCGACCTGACTAAGCTCATGGCCGAGCGCAAGATCGCCAGCGACAAGCTGGACGCCAAGAAGGCGAAGGTCGCGGACTTCAATGCCACCATCCAGAAGCTGGTGGATAAGGGTGACCAGCAGCCGCTGGCGCTCGAGGTTGCCGGCAAAGTCGCCGCGCTCGAAAGCGAGATCGCCTCGGATGGCACAACCATCAAGGGTATGGACGACAACATCGAGCGGTTGCGCGGTTCGATCCGCCAGGCCGAGTCCACCGTCGAGCACCTCACTCGCCAGATCGACACCGTGAAGGCCACTGCCTCGGTGCAGCGCGCGCAGGAAGCAATCTCGTCGCGCACATCGGGCTCGAACGCCAAGCTGCGTACCGCCATGGATTCGCTGGATCGCATCCAGGAGCAGCAGCGCTTGAAGGACGCGCAATTGGATGCGGCAAAGCAACTCGAAGAGGCCAGTGGCGACGGTGACCTCCAGAAACGCCTGCAGGCAGCGGGGGTCGTACCCACCGACATGGCGGCGGCGGACGTGCTCGCGCGCTTCACCAAGCCGGTAGGCTGATGCATCACGCCGGCGGCGCACATCGCGCGCCGCCGGCCTTACTAACAGGGGCGAAAGGACACACCATGTTCGGGAATTTGTTCGGCAAGAAGGCCGAAGCATCGGCTGCGGCCGTTGCGCCGCGTGGCCTGGGTGGCTTCCGGCTGGGCGGCGCCGTCGTCGTTGACTCATTGCTCTTCAAGGCGAACGCCGGCGCATTCGGCTTCGAACCGCCGGCGGGCGATCAGCCCATCGAGGCGTTGGGCACGGTCGACCTGGGCGGCGGCACGCTGCTGTACCGCTGGTACGTCGAGGACGACGCCTGGTATCAGGTCAAGGCGACGGCAGGTCAGATCGACGAGATCAAGCTGTTCGTGTTCGCCGATACCATCAATCCGCCGACCGTCGATGCGTTTCGCCAGTGGGTCGAGCCAACGTCCGATCTTGGCAAGCCCGAGCTGACGTTCAACGGTCGCATCTACAAGCGTGTATGGGGAGACGGCGCAGCGAATGCATGGGCGCCGCCGATCGTCTACGACGAATCGGTCACTCATCCATCTGGCGGCCCAGCCGACTTCACCATGACCCACTACTCGATGCTCTACCAGCGCGAAGTCGAGGGCTTGCCGGGCCGATACGAGTACCTATTCGTGACGGCCGAAGACTACGGTCCGAACAACTTCGACGTGGTCTATTCGCTGGGCACGGACGTCAGCGACGCTGACCTGTCGATTACCTGAGCCAGGGAAGGAGAACATCGTGAAACGATCCACTACCGCTTCGCTGGTCCTGATGGGCCTGGCTCCGTTGCTGCTGACCGCTTGCGACGATCCGCCGGCGCCGACACAACAAAGCTTTGCGACGGTCGACAACTGCGTCGCAGCCGGCGTACCACGCGATACGTGCCAGACGGCGCACGATCAAGCGATCGCGAACGCCGAAAAGGACAGTCCGCATTTCGGGACCCTTGAGCAGTGCATCGCCCAGTTCGGCGCCGGCATGTGCCAGCAATCCGGCGGTGACCATGGCTCCTTCTGGATGCCGATGCTCGGCGGTTTCATGATCGCCCGTCTGTTCGATAGCTCCAACAACACCTCGTATGTCCCCGTGGGGCCGATCTACCGCTCGGCCAGCGGTGGCTATTACTCGCCACCCAGTAACGGTGTCTATGGGGGTAGCTACCGCTCAAGCGCGAGCGGCTGGGGTTCGACGGCCAGCGGTGACGGCAGCAGTGGGTCAGGCTCCCGTGCCATCACGGCAAGCCGCGGCGGCTTCGGTTCGGCACATGCCGCGGCAGGCGGTTGGGGTGGCTGATCATGCATCGCATGGCTATTGCGCCCCGTACGGACTGGCAGCAGACGGCAGAGGCTTACGGCTTCCGCTTCCATACGATCAGTGGAGAGATGTATTGGGACGAGTCGGCGTACTACGCCTTCTCCCTGCAGGAGGTCGAACGGAACATTGAGGATCCGACCGGCGAAATCCACCAGATGGCGATGTCCCTGGTGGGGGACGTCCTGCGTAGCGAAGCACTTCTCACGAAGCTCGCGATTCCGTCATCCCACTGGGACTGGATTGCAGACAGTTGGCGTAGGGGCCAGCCGCATCTCTATGGACGCATGGATCTCGCCTACGATGGCACCGGTCCCGCCAAGCTCTACGAGCTGAACTACGACACGCCGACATCTCTCTACGAGGCAGCCTTCTTCCAGTGGATCTGGTTAGAGCAGCAGATCGAGCGCGGCGCGCTGCCGAAAGGTGCCGATCAATACAACAGCATCCAGGACAAAGTGGTGCTGGCGTTCGCCGAGCTGGCAAAGGGTTTGCCGCGGCCGTTCTATTTCAGCGCCGCGCGTGGAAGCGTTGAAGATCAGGGAACAGTCGACTATCTGCGCGACTGCGCCCAGCAGGCAGGTCTTGCTGCCGGCTCCATCGCGATCGAGGACATCGGCCTGTCCACGACGGGTACGTTTACCGATCTCAACGACATCGTCATCGGCACCTTGTTCAAGCTTTACCCCCTCGAAGACCTGTTTGCCGACCGGTATGGTTCCGCGTTGCCGGGGTCCGGTTTACAGCTCATCGAGCCACCGTGGAAATCGGTGCTGAGCAACAAGGGCATTTTGCCGCTGTTGTGGGAGCGCTATGAGGGACATCCCAACCTGCTTCCAGCCTACTTCGAGGCAGAGAATCCGGCGCCGCTTCCGGAAGGATGGGTGCGCAAGCCGCTCTTCTCGCGCGAAGGCGCGAACATCCGCATCCGGACAACCGAAGGCGACATCCTGGAGTCAGACGGCCCGTATGTCGGTGCGTCTCACATCCGACAGGCCTACCACCCGCTGACGAAGTTCCCGGGCGGATACCCGCTCATCGGCAGTTGGATCGTCGGAGACGCGCCAGCCGGCATGGGCCTACGCGAAGACGCCGGACTCATCACGCGCGATACCTCGCGGTTCGTGCCCCACGTGATTCTGGACTGATCAGTCGGGCTTCACCGTTCGACGTGTGCTCAAGCGTTGCATCGACCGGCTGAAATCGGTCGTGTGATTCGATCAGGTGGATGCAGCTGTAGGCCTCGACAATCTTTCGTAGCAAGACGCAGGATCCTGGCCATCGCTCATGCCTGTCCTCTATCCCTTCGCATTCTTGCCTGCCAGCATAAAAGCCGGTCGTCGCCAGCTCTTCGGCTGACGACTCGGGTTATTTGTCAGCCCTTGCCTTCGGCGGTCTGATCAAGGCGTACGGCTCGCTTTCAGCCTCGCGTACGCTTTCTATATAAGAGGGTTTGTGTTCCACACCCTCTGTAAATCAACAGCAAAAGACCCCCTGCCTTATGGCACCCGGCCGACGGTGGGTGAG
Organism: Rhodanobacter sp. DHG33; assembly: GCF_014843005.1. GTDB lineage: Bacteria > Pseudomonadota > Gammaproteobacteria > Xanthomonadales > Rhodanobacteraceae > Rhodanobacter_A. Next base: position 642,050 of record NZ_JACYXM010000002.1, read on the forward strand.
TACGTCGACATAACATATGGTGCGCGTCGGTAAAAATTTACAGAATGGCATATATATGACACATCAGTATGTGTGGTCAGCGACCAGTCGAGTCCATGCTAAGCGCCAGTTACTCTTTGCCTTATCGCGTCAAGTGGCCGGTGGTAGTCAGGTTGAACGCCAGTGAATGTGGCTTACGCGCACGCAAAAAAAACGGCCCCGGGGTCTGGGGCCGAATGAATCAATTTAGTTTTTTCAGGAAAGACGGAAATGTGCGATAAAAGGTCGCAGATTTAGCGATTTCTGAAAAAAGTGCCCCCCGATTTCGGTGGCACTCATGCAGGCGAGTTAGCGATGGTTCTCCCCGCGCTGATGGGGTGCCTGACTGCTGAACAGCCCCCCCATGAGTGGCAATGGGCCCTGGCAATTTGGATTGCCGTACAACGGAATCGGTGCGCGGTAGAACGCTTCGGGGATCGGTCCGGCTAACGACTTCGTGGTGAGCTTGCTGAAGGCGGTAGGGTTAAGGCGGATGAACTGCTTACGTTCGGACTTGTCCACCGTAACGTATCCGTTGTTGATAAGCACACTGATTGCCGCCTCGAAATCAGGACCGCCCTCACGGACGGCTCGGCCCTGAAGTACGTCGTTGTACGACGCTGGCAAGAAGCCGGGCACCCAGTTGTACTCGTATAGGTAACGGGTTACGCGCCACGCATCCTTGATCGACTTCGGCGTGTCGTCGGTTGGGTCGAACATGCGCTTGAATTCAGCAAGGAACAGGCGCATGACGGCAATGGCACGAGACAGTGTTGTACTACTGATCTCGCCCTCGAGCCCTTCGGCGACGTGGAAGATGCCAGCGATTCGACTGGCGTTATCCATGTACTTGGCTACGAAGTCGCTGATGTTCTCTAGATTGCCGCCGGGTCTCGCCTGCGCGTTGATGGTGTCGTGCTCTTTCTTCCAGAGCACAACGGCATCGGGAGAAAAGGTCAGGGTGGTACGAGAGTATTCCCCCATGCGACGGTGCCTGAAGGCTTCGATCACAAGTTGTTCCAGCCGGGCCAGGAACGCGTGGAGATGCCCCTGATCCGTAACTTCGTCGTCAGTGAGGTCATTGTTCTGATGCGGTGAGCAGCGAACGATCAGCGTGCGTGCCATCAGTCCCGATTCGCGTGCAGCTCCGTCGTTTTTCGCAAGGAATTGATCCGAGAATTTGGGCTGCACGAAGAGCACGAAAGTGAGGACCAAGTCGTTGAGCGAACACGTCGTATGTGCACCGTCCAGCATGAAAGTCTGAGTTCCGCCTTGCCATGCGTTGGAAAGAACGGCGGGTTGAGTCATCACACCAGATTTCAGAATGGGGTGTGCCTCGTCGCTGGCGATAATGATGCGTTTGTGATTGGTGCAAACCGCCTTGGCAAAGGCGGAGAAGGACATTGCCTGATACAGCACGCGATCATCCGTGGGCATGTTGTTCTCGTGCTCGCGCATAGCTTCCTTGAGGTGATCGTCAGATTCACACGCTTGCGCGGCTTTGACGATCGCCTTGTCGAGACCTTTGCGCTTGAGTTCCCAGAGGCGGTACTTGCTTTTGAACTGATCAGAGGTAGCGCCGTTCTGAGATTCCTGACGAGCGAATACCTCCATGATCGGCTTCGCGAAGGCGTTGTAGGCAGGTGTCTTGCCAACACCCGATTCGGCAATACCCATGATGTAAAGAGACAGTGGGGTTTCCTCGCCACTGATCGGGTGCTTCACACTTGCGTGCTGGGCGACTGCGGATGCAACGGCACCGAGTTGAGAGGCAAAGCACAGAGCGAGAGGAATCCCGGCTTGCGCCGGGGATTCCAGAAGAGCATCAAACCACAAGCTCGGGAGATGCGACTGGAGGGTTGATGACCAGTCGATATGAATGGTGTTGCCCGGACCAGAGGTGACGTAGTCAATCATGACGCACCCCCTGATCGTCGTCATTGGTTGGTTCCACCGGATTGTCGTCTGGCTTCTCTCTGTCTTTATGCAGCTGCTGACGACGCGTGCGTTCTGCGTCGAGCATTTTGTTGAATGTATTGGCCGACAACGACAGACCAATTTTGGCCAGCACTTTGAGGATCTTGACCTTCGGCACCTTACGGGCGAGAGCAGCTTCGATCCTGGCGAATTGGTTGCGAAACATCTCGCGTTTCAGCGTGCGTTCGTCCGGAGTAAGTGCATCAAGCGCCTCGGCGATATCCAAGGCGTCCGAGTCCATGGAGGGGAGCTCGTTCGCTTCATAGTTCATACGACGCCCCCTTGGCCGTGTTGCGGGACTGGGCGGCCTTCGCTTTGACCCATGCTCTTATCTCGTTTTTCCAAAAGCGTTGGCCACTGCCTAAGTCGAAGGGTGTTGGGAACGACTCGTCGAAATTCTCGTGTTTTGGGTTACGCAGGTCATCGAAGGCCGTTTTGCTGAGGCCGGCTTGCTCAATGGCCTCAGTGGTGCGCAAGGGTTTGTCGTTCGGCTCGCCTTCTACAGTAGAAGCGCGTGAGATTGCCGTTTCGCTGAGCGCGAGCAAGAGTCCGCGGTTCTGGATAAGCAGACGGTAGATGTCGTCAGACGTCGCTTCGCCGGGGATGGCAGCAGCGCTGATCGAAGCGGAAAGCACGGTCTTGGCGTGCTGATGCACGCGACCGGCGTCAGAGGTTGTAGAACACATACGCTTCCTTCTCGAACCGCAGTGCGGTCAAGGTCATTGTGAAAAAGGAATTTGGCGCTGGGGCTGCAAGAGCTGCGTCTTGCATGGCATGCGCTGCGTGTGCTGGCTCGGCAATGTATGGGGGCCGAGTTAGATAGGAGATTCCCTGTGCCGGATATTCCTTGGATACCGACTGTCGGGAATGGCACTCTAGCGTGGCACTTGCCTATCGCCCCATTCGGGTAGGCTGCTCTTGGCTAGTGGCAGGTGATGATAAGGGCCGTCAATGACCCTCGTATCGGCGAGCGGTGCTTTGCCTACCTTGTTATCACAGATACATCAGTGACGGTCAGATGTAAACCCAAAGCACGCGTTGGCAAGTCTCGTACGACGACTCGTACATTCGGTGCCGACGGAATTCACTGCCGGAACGCATCTACATACCGTTACATACCGTGCTTGTAGTCGCGGCTACCATGGAGCAGCTGGTGGGCCTTGAAAGTTGCCGCGCAGGGCGGGCACCTTACGAACCTTCAGCAGCGTGTCGATGAAACTATGCGCGGACGCAATCCTGGAGCAGGCCGTGTTTAATGCAAGGGCAGGTAATCAGGTCAAAGCCGGCAAGCGATGTCGCAAGATGGTGGTTGAAGGCGGGGAGCATATGCGACATGTCATGGTGTTGGCGTGTTGCTGTCTGCTGAGCGCGCAGGCTCTCGCTGCCGCACATGACGAACCGGCACCCGCTGGGCGTCTTCCTACATGGGCGCAGCCATCGCTGTATCGCGTGGCCTTGCGCATCGATCCGGATCAGGCGCGCTACTCCGGCGATGTCGATATCACGATCGCCCTGCGCCAACCGTCCGATCGCCTATGGCTGCATGGGCAAGGTTTCCAGGTCGATCGGGTCAGCGTGATCGATGCGGCAGGCATACCGCATGCGGCGCATTATCGGGAAATGCCGGGGGGCGAAGGCGTCGCGCGCATCGACATGGATCGTGCGCTGCCCGCGCAGACCCTTCACCTGGCTTTGCACTACAGCGCCGCGCTCTCCGATGGTGTGCAGGGCTTGTACAAGACACGGCAGGAAGGGCGCAATTACGCCGTGGCGCAGATGGAACCGATCAGCGCCCGCACGGTGTTCCCCTGTTTCGATGAACCGTCGTTCCGCGCCAGTTTTGCGCTGAGCCTTACTGTTCCCGCGCACGACACTGCGCTCGCCAACACCCGGCAGATTGCACAAACCGATGCCGGCAAAGGCTGGAAGACGGTGGTGTTCGCGCCGAGCAAGCCGTTGCCGACCTATCTGCTGGCATTCGGCGTGGGGCCATGGGAAATCCTTCCCGCGGCTCCGATTGCGCCGGATGCGTACCGCAGCGCGCCCTTGCCGTTGCGCAGTGTCGGCTATGCCGGCGAAGCCGGCAGCATGCGGCGCGTGGCGGCGTTTACGCCATCGATCATCCAGGCGCTGGAGAACTACTACGCATACGGTTATCCCTGGGACAAGCTGGACCTGATCAACCTGGGGGGCGGCATGGAAAACCCCGGCCTGGTCGTACTGGACGATCTCGGGTCGGGCGACCCGCAGGCATCGCCGGCAGCAGTACGCGGCGCGTTCGATCTGACTGCGCACGAGCTCGCGCATCAATGGACCGGCAATACGGTGACCATGGACTGGTGGAACGATACCTGGCTCAGCGAGGCATTCACCACCTGGATGCAGCAGAAAATCAGCATGCAGTTGCACCCGGAATACCGCGCCGACCTGGATCGGGCGCAGCTGGTGCAGCGTGCGATGGCGAACGACAGCCTGGTGAGCGCGCGCAGTATCCGCCAGCCAATCGAGGGCAGCGGCGACATCATGAATGCCTTCGACGACATCACGTATCAGAAAGGCGCCGGCGTGCTCGGCATGTTCGAGCATTATCTCGGTGCGGCAGCGTTTCAACGGGGTATGCGCACGTATATCCAAGCGCATGCCATGCAGAGCGTGGATGCCGGGGCCGTGGTCGAGGCGATCGCGCGGCAAGCTGACGACCCCGCCGCCGTTGAGCGTGCTTTCTACAGTTTCCTCGACCAAACGGGTGTCCCTTATGTGTACGCCGAGGTAGTGTCGCAACGCGGACAGGTGGCCGTGCAACTGTCGCAGTCGCGCTACCTGCCGCTGGGAGCGAAGGGCGATGGCGAACGCCGCTGGGGCATCCCGGTATGCGTGCGCTACGGCACGGCGGCGGCCAAACGCGAAGTCTGCACGCTGCTCGACGCGGCGCGAGCCACGCTGGCGTTGCCGGGCGCGAGTGCAGCGAGCTGGGTCATGCCCAATGCCGACGGGCAAGGCTATTACCGCTACGGTCTGGATTCGCACAGCCTGTCCATGCTTGCGGCGCATATGGATCGTTTGAGCGATGTGGAACAACTGGCGTATGCGGATGCGGTCGAAGCCAGCTTCCATCATGGTGATATCGATGCCGGAGAGGTGCTGGCCGCGCTGCGTCCCTTGGCCGGTGCGCCGACACGCGAGGTAGCCACGGCGCCGCTCGATCAGCTTGCATGGATTTATCGCCATTTGGCCCGTACGGATGCGCAGCGCGCCGCAGTGACGCAGTGGGTAACTGCAGCTTACCTGCCGCGCCTGCAACGACTGGGGTATCGGGCCCGTGCAGGCGAAGCAGACGACGATGCCCTATGGCGCAAGGCCCTGGTGACGCCGCTGGCCTTCGTGTTCAAGCTGCCAGCGGTGCGTACAGCCTTGTTGCATGAAGGCGATGCATTGCTTGCATCCATGCGTAACGGCTCGTTCGATGCGCAGCACGTCGATCGCGAGATGGCGGTGGCTGCACTCGGCGTTGCCGTACAGGAACGCGGAGCGCCGGCTCTGCAAACCCTGGCGACGGCGCTGCAGGCCAGTCACGATTCGGTCTGGCAGCGACAGCTGGCATTGGCGATGGCGCACGCCAACGACAGCAGCAGCGCTGCGCAGCTGCGCGCACTGGCACTGGACCCCAAGCTCGAAGCATTCGAGAAGCTCAACTTTTTGATGACCACCGATGGCGGCGTGACGGATCGCGATGCGCGCTGGCAGTGGTTCGATAGGCATCTGCCGGAGCTGTTGGAGGGCTTGCCGGGACCTGCCGCTGCCTACATGCCGCTGATGCTGGCCAAGGAGGCCTGCACCGATGCCGATGCGGCACGCCTACAGGCGATGTTCCAGCGGCAGAGCGAACAGGTGCCCGGCGTGGCGCGCGGCGTGGTGCAGGGGAGCGAGACGATTCATCTATGCAGTGCTTTGAGCCGTGCGCAAAACCCGGCAGCCATCACGCGCCGATGATGGCTGTGCCGATTGGTCTCGAAACATGGATCAGATCGGACGCCTGATTTCTCTCTGGTTGATTCCTGCCCAAAGTGCATTCCTGTTTCCAGGTTTTACGGGCCACAGCAGTCGACTTACCGAACGGAAGCGTCTTCGTGCCGACACGCTCGGCGAGTCGGTTCGTCGGTTCCATTCCCCCCATAAGCGCGAATTGGCACGAATTGCGCTCAGCCCGACTCAAGCAATTCAAGCAGGTCGTCATGCTCGGCGCGCGGCGGATTCAACCGAGTCGCCAGTGCGTCGGCGGCAATACGGATTTCCGGCATCGCCGTGCATTCCCAAAGATTGCCTCGAAGCAGCGATCCGATGGCATGAAGTCCGGGCTGCATTTCCCCGGCGGTATTGATCAGGTGCCCGTCTGGTTCGGCCAGTACGCCCAGTTGCAACGGGTCGGCCGATGCTAGGCCGTCTCGCAGCAGCCCCGACACCAGAGGGTGTTCGGCGAAGGCAACGGCGGTGTCTAGGCCGGTCGCCTGCACCACGATGTCCGATTGCAGCGTGGTCACCAGCTGGTTTTCGCGGGATTGGACGGTGACGTCGAGCGGCCCGTCGCCATCCACGCCGAGCACGCGGGCAGCGTGGATCTGCAGGCGCCCTTCATCGCGCAATTGCTGGATGATCTCCGCCGACTGGGGCGCCACACGGTGGCGGGCCGATTCCCACAGCCATCGCGCATGGCGCAGAAACTGTCTGCGCTGACGCGGTGTAAAGAGCTGCCAGAGTCTTGCATTGATCGGGCGCATGCCGTCGATCACGCTGCGCCAGTCGACGTGCGGGTGTTCGCGGAACGTGCGGCGGATTTCGGCGAGAACCAGAGCAGGGCCATCGCATGCCAGCAATCTGGCGTTGAGCTCGGCCTGTTGCGAGAACGGGTCGACGGGAAGCGCCGGATGCACGAACGGCGGCAGGCCATGCCGCGAGACAGCAACCAGCTCGACATCCGGCCAGCGGATGGAGGCCGAGATCAACGTATCGACGGCGGTCAGCCCGGTGCCGATCACGATGAGGCGACGCGGGTGGCTTGGACGCGCGATGAGACTCCACGGGTCGAGAACATAGGCACTGCTGACCAGCGCACGCTTCGAAACCGTCCGCAATGGACGCGGAGGGAGTGCGCCCAGCGCCAGCACGATCCGTTCGGCGGTCACGGTTCCGCCATCGTCGAGTGCGATCTCGTAGCGGTCGCCGACAGCCTTGATGGCCGAAGCGGTGGCAGTGACGATGTCGAAGCGCCGGTTGCGCTGTTTCGCATCGCGCAGGCGCTGGTCCAGCTGCGACTCGATGTACTCGCCAAACAGGCGGCGCGGCAGGAAGTCGGTGGGCTTGGAGCCGGGACGGTGCCTGGCGCCGTATTCGACGAAGCTCTCGTCCGCATCGAGGTACAGGCCCATGCCGCCGGCACGCACATTCAGCAGGTGATGGTCGTGCGGCGTGCTGTAGGCAACGCCGCGCCCGGTACAGGGGGCGTTTCCCGCCACCCAGTGCACGGTGTCGGACGCGTCGCGCGAAAGGAGCGCACCGAACAGTGCCGCTCCCGCCGCGCCGCCGCCGATGATTGCGATGTCCGGCATGGTGAAAGACCTCTTGGAAATGGGGAAGTGTTTACGCGGACGCCGTTTTCTCGCGTACGGCGTGGTGCAGCTCGCTGGACCATTGCCCCTGGTCATGGGCGAAGCTGCGATAGCGGTTCAGCTCGCCGCCGTACACGTGCAGGGAGAGCGCCTGACGGTTCCTGGAGAGATTGCGGCAACGGTGCGCATAGTCGGCCTGGGAAAACGCGATGTGATCGCCGACGCCCACGACCCGGCTGTGGTCGCGTTCCAGGTGAATCGGAGGCTGCGCGAGGAGCTGGAAGGATTCCACCTCCAGCACGCCATCGAGCACGAACTCCATCCCCCATAGACCGTCATGGTCGTGGATGGGCGTTGCATAACCCGGCGGCCATACGATCAACAGCGCTTCATAGTGGTGCGCCTCGCCCGTGCCTAGCGGTATCCGCCGGTACGACGGGGCTCCGGATGCCGGGGAAAGCAGGGTGGCCTGCGGACAGCCCGGCCATGTCGCGACGTGCGAAAGCGCGGCGGCGACATGGCCCACGTCGAATGGCTCCTGCCTGCCCATACATGTCTCGATGGCCGTGAGAACACGCTTGTTCCACGTGTGGACGGGCGTCATGAGTGCGTCGTACATCGGTGCCTCCGGTGTTGGCGTGCTCGGGTTCCAGCGAACCACGGAGGGCGTTAAGCATCCGCTAGAGCGGAATGGCCAAATCGCAGATCGTTATGCACTCTGCGACATAGGAGCATGGTTGCGCAGGACTGACCCGGTCTGCAGCCTTCCCAGGACGGCAGCCTGAAACCGGAATGCTCGATGGGTGTCCGCCGGGTCGGTTAAAATCGCAGTTCCCACTCGCAACGGAGCTGTGCCCATGTGGTTCGCGATCATCGCCCAGGATCACCCCGGTTCGCTGGACAAGCGCCTTGCGGCACGCCCCGCGCACCTTGAGCGGCTCAACACGCTGCGGGACGAAGGCCGCCTGCTGCTGGCGGGCCCGTTCCCGGCGATCGAGTCGGAAAACCCTGGCCCGGCCGGCTTCACCGGCAGCATGATCGTGGCGGAGTTCGATTCGCAGGCGGACGCACGGACCTGGGCGGATGCCGATCCCTACGTGGCCGCCGGCGTCTATGCCGAGGTCAGCGTTAAGCCGTTCCGCAAAGTCCTGCCATGAGCGAGGCGATGGTCGCGCAGATACGTGCGCGTCTCTCGGCTGCGTTCTCGCCCAGCGAACTGGACGTGCTCGACGAGGGCCACAAGCATGCCGGCCATGCGGGCGAGGGCAAGGGGCATTTCCACGTGCGCATCGCCAGCCCCGCTTTTGCCGGTGTTCCGCTGATCAAACGGCATCGCATGGTGTATGCCGCGCTCGACGACCTGATGGGAAATGGCATCCACGCTTTATCGATAGAAGCTAAATAAAACAATAAGATGCAATGCAATTCTCATGTGAAACAGCATGAGGATGCGTTGCGGCACCACGCCGCCTTTGGCACAGTGCCTGATCGCCTGCAGACACAGGCGCCTCCTGATTTTCCAGCGATGACCGCATGCGCCTGACCACGATCAAACTCGCCGGCTTCAAGTCCTTCGTCGACCCGACCACGCTGCACTTGCCCGCCAACATGACGGGCGTGGTCGGCCCGAACGGTTGCGGCAAGTCCAACATCATCGACGCCATCCGCTGGGTGATGGGCGAGAGCGCGGCCAGCCGCCTGCGCGGCGATTCGCTCACCGACGTGATCTTCTCCGGTTCCACCTCGCGCAAGCCGGTGGGGCAGGCCACCGTCGAGCTGATCTTCGACAACGGCGACGGCACGGTGCAGGGCGAGTACGGCCAGTACGCCGAGATCTCGGTGAAGCGCCAGGTGACGCGCGACGGGCAGTCGCTGTATTTCCTCAACGGCGCGCGCTGCCGCCGGCGCGATATCACCGACCTGTTCCTCGGCACCGGCCTCGGCCCGCGCAGCTACTCGATCATCGAGCAGGGCATGATCTCGCAGATCATCGAGGCGCATCCCGAGGAACTGCGCACGCACCTGGAGGAAGCCGCCGGTATCTCCAAGTACAAGGAACGCCGCAAGGAAACCGAGAGCCGCATCAAGTCCACCCGCGAAAACCTCGACCGCGTAAAGGACGTCCGCGACGAAGTGGACAAGCAGCTCGAGCATCTCAATCGCCAGGCCCGTGCTGCCGAGCGCTGGAAGGCGTACAAGGAAGAGGAAACTCGCAAGCAGGCCGAACTGCGCGCGCTGGAATACCGCGCCCTGAAGGGCCAGCACGACGGCGAGGGGGCAGGGCTGTCCGCCGCCGAGATCGAGATCGAGAAGCAGCTGGCCGGCCAGCGCGAGATCGAGGCGCAGATCGAAGCCATGCGCGAGCGCCACACCGGGGCCGGCGAACACCTGAGCTCGGTGCAGGCAGAGGTCTACAAGGTCGGCGCCGAAATCGCGCGCGTCGAGCAGCAGGTGCGCCACAACAAGGAAACCGCCGAGCGTCTGCAGCGCGCGCAGGGCGACGCCGAACGCGAACACAACGAACTGGCCGAACACATCGCCGGTGACCGCACGCAGGTCGAAACGCTGCGCATGGCGCTGGCCGAGGGCGAACCCAAACTGGAAGCCCTGCAGCAGATGCAGGACGACACGGCCGAGGCCCAGCGCAGCGCCGAAACCAAGCTCGCCGACTGGCAGCAGCGCTGGGACACGCACACCCGTACCGCCGGCGAATCCAACCGCGCAGCCGAAGTGGAGCGCACCAAGCTCAACTACCTCGACCGTCAGGCCATCGATCTCGCCAAGCGCCGCGAGGCGCTGGAAACCGAACAAAAGGCCACCGACCTCGCGGCGCTGGATGCCGCGGCCGAACAGATGCATCTGGAGCACGATACCCAGCGCGAGAAGGTGGAGTCGCTGGGCAGCTTGCTAGACCAGCACAAGACCACTCACGAGAAAGTGCTGGACGAAGAGCGCCAGCTGCAGTCCACGCTCAACGAGGCCCGCTCGCAGCTGCAGACCGCCCGCGGCCGGCAGTCCTCGCTGGAAGCCCTGCAGCATGCCGCGCTGGGCCAGGAAGAAAACGCCGCCAGCCAGTGGCTGGCGCGCCTCGGTCTCGACAAATCGCCGCGTCTCGGCGAGGCCCTGCAGGTGGAAAACGGCTGGGAAAGCGCGGTGGAAACCGTGCTTTCGGGCTTCATCGACAGCGTGCTGGTGGACGGGGCCCATACCCTGGCCACCGATCTCGGTGCGCTTGAAAACGCCGACGTCGCGTTGCTCGACGCCAGTGCAGGCGGTGCCAACACGGCCGGCACGCTGGCCGCCCACGTGCGCGGCCCGGCTGCGGCCATCGCCATTCTCGGCCACGTGCTGGTGGCCGATTCGCTGGACGAAGCCCGCCAGCGCGTCGGCGGGCTGTCCGCCCTGGCGCCGTACCAGTCGGTGATCACCCGCAGCGGCGAATGGCTGGGTCCCGGCTGGGCGCGCGTGCGTCGCGCGCAGGGCAACCAGGTAGGTGTACTGGCGCGCGAGCGCGAGATCCGCACGCTGGCCGAACAGGTCGCCGCATTGGAAGCGCGCATTGAGGAATGCACGGCCCAGCTCGACGACCTGCGCACGCGCAAGTTCGAGGCCGAACGCGCCCGCGATGACACCCAGCGCGAGCTTTACAACGCGCACCGCCGCCAGAGCGAACTCGCCGGCCAGTTGCAGAGCCATCGCGGCAAGCTGGAAACCGCCCGCGCCCGCGGCGAAAAGGTGGCCGGCGAACTCTCCACGCTGGTCGACCAGCTCGACGAGCTGCAAACGCAGACCCGCGAAGCCCGTGCCCGCCTGGACGAATCGGTCGGGCACATGGGCGACCTCGAAGACCTGCGCCGTGAACTGGAGAACGAGCGCCGCGCGTTGCTGGAAACGCGCGAGGAAGCGCGCATGAACGCACGCGAGGCCGCTGACCAGGCACACGCCCTGGCGTTGTCGATGGAATCCAAGCGCTCCTCGCTCAGCTCGCTGGAACAGTCGCTGGCGCGCATGGAAAACCAGTTGCGGCAGATCGAGGCCCGCCGCGGCGAGATTGCCGAGCAGCTTGCCGCCGGCTCCGATCCCATCGCCGAGCTGGAAGCCGAGCGGCAGACCTACCTCGACCAGCGCCTGCTGGTGGACAGGCAACTGGTGGAAGCGCGCCGCGCGCTGGAAGAGTGCGACATCGCCTTCCGCCAGCTAGAGCAGCGCCGCCATCTCGCCGAGCAGGGTCTGGCCAGCCTGCGCGAAAGCCTTTCCGAAAAACGCCTTGCCGCACAGGCCCTGCAACTGCGTGCTGAACAGTTGGCCGAAGCGATTGCCGCCTCCGGTCTCGAACTGGAAACCCTGCTCGCCGAACTGGCCGAGGATGTGGATGCGGGACAGTGGAAGCAGCAGCTGGCCGAGCTGGCGCAGAAGATCGTGCGGCTGGAGCCGGTCAACCTCGCCGCGATCCAGGAACACGCCGAGCAGAGCGAGCGCAAGACCTATCTCGACAACCAGCTCAACGACCTCACCAGCGCGATGGAAACGTTGGAAGGCGCGATCAAGAAAATCGACCGCGAAACGCGCGCGCGTTTCAAGGAGACCTTCGACAAGGTCAATGCCGGCGTGCAGGAGTTGTTCCCGCGCCTGTTCGGCGGCGGCCATGCCTACCTCGAACTCACCGGCGACGACCTGCTCGACACCGGCGTGGCGATCATGGCGCGGCCGCCCGGCAAGCGCCCGTCCAACATCTCGCTGCTCTCCGGCGGCGAGAAGGCGCTCACCGCGGTGGCGCTGGTGTTCGCCATCTTCAACCTCAATCCCGCACCTTTCTGCCTGCTCGACGAGGTGGATGCGCCGCTGGACGAAGCCAATGTGGGCCGCTTCTCCAGCATGGTGCGCGAGATGAGCGAACGCGTGCAGTTCATCTTCATCAGTCACAACAAGGCCACCATGGAAGCGGCCAGCCAGCTCTGCGGCGTAACCATGCGCGAACCAGGCGTGTCGCGTCTGGTGCAGGTGGACCTCGCCGAAGCGGCTAAACTGGCGGGCACGGCCTGAGCATCGCCGGCGATGCCCACGTGTTGAACCGAGGAAGCGCGTTCGCGGCCGCGACCTGCGGCAGACGAACCAAATGAGGAAACGACGATGACGCTGCAACCTGTGCTTGCCTTTGCCTGGAATCCGGCGGTCGGTATCCCGATGCTGATCGTAGGCGCAGTCCTGCTTGGCCTGATCTGGCTGTTCGGCCAGCCGAAGAAGGAGCAGCAGGGTAAGCGGCGCGCGCCGGCCGGGCAGGGCGTCAGCAGCGAACGCGAACGCCGCGAACCCACACTGGGTGGGGAAGGGGGCGAAAACGACAGCAGCATGGACGGCCTTTCGTTCAGCGCGACCGGTGATGCGGCGCACTTCGAAGAAACGGCGCAACCCAAGCAGGGCGAACTCGACGTCGGCCTGCGCGAGGAACTCGAACGTCTTGGTGCCACGCTTTCCGGGGAGCGCAGCGCTAGCCTGTCGCGCAGCAAGCTGGCAGGCCAGGCCGCTTCCATTGTCGATGCGCTGCGCGCGCCTTCGGCGCCGGATCAGCCAAGCTCGACTGCGCCGGTCGCCGCTCCTGCACCGTCCCCAGCGCCAGCCGCCACTCCTGCGTCTGCGCCGCTGCCGAACCGCTTGCCACCGCGTTCCGACCTCGGCCGCCGTCCTGCGCAAATGCCGGTGGAGCGCATCGTCACCCTATTCGTGGTGGCGCGCGAAGGTGCCAGCTTCCACGGCTCCGACCTGATCGTGGCTGCCGAGAAGGCCGGGCTCGAGTTCGGCGATATGGGCATCTATCATCGCCTCGTCGACGGCAAGCGTGAGCTCGGGCCCATCTTCAGCGTCGCCAACATGCTCAAGCCCGGCAGTTTCGACCTCGCCCGGCTCGATGCCTTGCGCACTCCTGGACTAAGCTTCTTCATGACGCTGCCGGCGCCTCTGCCTGCGCTGGATGCCTGGGACACCATGCTGCCTACCGCGCAGCGCTTGGCTGAATTGCTGGATGGGCAGGTGCTGGACGAGGAGCGCAACGCCCTCGGCCGTCAACGCATTGCCCATATCCGCGACGAACTGCGCGGATGGGATCGTGACCACGAGGGTCAGGAAATTCATCTCCGACGCTGAACATCGGAGGCTGGTGCACCGATTGCGATAGGGCAGGTCAACTCCACCCGATCATGACGATCTCGACGCGCTGATCCGGCGCGAGTCAGGCGATCAGGGCGGTGCGGTCGTCCTGGCTGCAGTCGGTGGTCACCGGGGCCACTCGCGTTGTCATGAGCTGATGCGTACTCAGAGGATGTCGAAGCCGCCTCCAGCCGCGACCAGGCCGCCGCTGATGCGGAGAGACTCGACGTTTCCATGCAACTCAAGCGGGTTGATGCCGGAGCCATGCGTGATTAAGCCGCCTGCGATCTCCACCTCTCGCGCCGAACCGCCTGGTTTGACGCTCAGTGCGATGGCCGACAAGGTGACCACGACGCCTTTGACCAGCGAGTCGCCGGTTCCGCCATAGGTTTCGATGCCACGGCGTACTGCGATCCGGCCCACCGGTTGGCTGATCTGGATGCCGACGGCACCATCGGCGTGGGTGACCACGCGTTCGAATTCCGCCGATTGTACGGTCCCTGTGTATACGTTGAACCCGCGTGCGCCTTTGCCGAAGGTTTCGATGGGTGCGTTAACCTGCAGCTGGTTGACCGTGCCGAAGTTGACGAAACCGATGCCGCTTGAGCCGTACGAGGTGATCGCATCCTCGGCGATCCAGTGATCCACGGTGCCCCAGTTGTCCAGCACCATGTCATTGGGGCCATAGGTGGTCACGGGACCATGGTTGTGCACGTTCTCCACGAACGCACCGTAGACAGTGAATACGCCGCCGGAGATGCGATCCGGAGTGCCCGGCGGTATGCCGCCGTCGCTGTAGATGGCATCGGTCTCGAGCCGGCGCGCCACCAGCCGACCTCCCGTATCACCCGCGCCACTGACGAAGATGCCGCTGCCGCGGACCGGAGCACCGGCGCGGCCTGCCGATAGGCCTGTCAGATCGGCGGTGATCGTTACCCCGGAATCCGCTTGTTGATTCCAGAGCGTAAAGGCACCCTGGATGACTTCGACGCCATAGCCTTTGGGGCGATCCGCATAACCGCGGGCATCCGCGGACATGATGTGAATGTTGTGGGCCTCGACGTGACCGCCACGCACTCGTTCACGGACAAGCAACTGCACTACTCCCGTGATCCCCAGATTCCAAAGCACCAGACGGCCGAGATGCTCGACGCCGCTGTCAATGAAAATGGCGCGCCGATCGGGGGAGGTTGTCAGTTTGATGTTCTCCACCCGGTTGTCGGCCGAGAGCTGCACGCCGTCCTGATCGGCTGCGAACTGTATCGACGCTTGCGGATCACTTCCGCTCAATGTCTGGCCGGGTGAGAGACGCACGGCCGGCACGTCGGTCAATTTCGCTGCGACCACGATATGCGCCACCGATGCATCGCCAGTGGCGGCAAGCAGTTCGCTGTTCGTGGAAACCAGGCGCCGTTCGGTATTCATGGATTTTTCCAGGGATAGGGCATGTCCAGCCTAGGACAGGAAAACCATGCCAGGAAGAGATAAAATCTCGATTATCTCCATCTGGATAACGGATCATGTTGGATGCCCTAAACCTGGACCAGCTACGTATGTTTGTGGCCATTGCCGACCAGGGCAGCTTCTCTGCGGCGGCACGCAAGCTGCACCGGGCGCAATCGGCGGTGAGCAACGCCATCGCCAACCTGGAGACTGCATTGGGCGTCACGTTGTTCGACCGCACGAGCTGGAAACCCGTCATGACCACTCATGGGCGCGCGCTCCTGGTGGACGCGCGCGCCGTGCTTGCCCGCGCGGATCAGTTCAAGGCGCGCGCATTGGGGTTGACGCAAGGACTGGAGGCCGAGCTTTCGGTCGCTTTGGATGTGATGTTTCCGACGGCGCAGCTGGTGGAACTGGTCACGAGCTTCCAGCAGGCATTCCCCGGCGTGGCCCTTCGCCTAAGCGTCGAGGTGCTCGGCGGGGTGCCGGAACGAGTGATCGCGGGCGGTTACGATCTTGGCGTCCAAGGTTCTCTGCCGGATATCGCCCCTGAGTTGATTGGCCATTCGTTGCCGGAGATCCCGCTTGTGCCGGTCGCGGCGTCCATCTATCCGTTGGCTCAGCAATCGAAGGTCGTAACCGATGTGTTGCGGGAGCACACGCAGATCGTGCTGACCGATCACAGCGGACGAACGGATGGCCGCACTTTTTCCGTCTTTTCGAATCGCAGGATCCTTACCGCCGATCTGGGTTCGAAGCGCGCAATGTTGCTTGCCGGGCTCGGTTGGGGGTTCATGCCGCGCAGCTTCGTTGAGGCGGATCTGGGTAGCGGGCAATTGGTTGAACTGGATCTGGCAGAGCGGCAACCGCGCAGCCGGAGCATGCCGTTGTTTGCCATCTATCGACGCAGCGACCCGCTGGGGCCTGCTGGTCTGTGGGTACTGAACAAACTGCTGTCGACCGCCAAGGCGCCAGCGAGCGGGCGGCGAAGAAACTAGACGGTAGATCCATGCCGGTCGAGTGAGTTGATCCTCGATCTGCTCGTCAGATTAGATCATTGATTAGATCGCTTCCTTTATTTATCGATGGACAACATCGTTTGGCCCGAGCGCACTTTTGCGTCACGGAATAAGGCAGCGCGTATCAATCATTGTGCGGACTTCGGCGCAAAAAATATGGATTAACCACTTTGTGCTGCATTCCGCATCTTCAATGCAGCATCCCGTCGCGACAAGTCAATTAATCGTGACTTATCGTTTTCGACGTGGGGAGTGGAAGTTGAACTGGTTTTCCGTGGCGATCAAAGCCGCCGAGAACGAAACCGCAGTTGCTGCGTATTAGTTTGCTTTGGATCCAATAATCCGTTTCTTTCGGATGCCTTGACCTATGCCGTTGTGGCATGGGGCGACCTGTTGCGCATACGAAAGAACTCAGCATTTCACCGGGGAGTTTCCAGAACTTATGAATGCCATGAGATTCAATAGGACTGCATGCATTTCGGCATGGCGTCGCACAGCCTTGGCTGTCGCTGTCGTTGCCGCTACAGGCGTGACAAGCCAGGTGCTGGCGCAGGCTACTACCGGCACGATTTTCGGCGCTGCGCCGATATCGTCTGGTGAGGCTGTGCAGATCGTCGGCGGTGCTGGTTTCAACCGCACCATTCCGGTCGACAGTTCGGGACATTACTCGGTCACCGTGCCAGTGGGCACCTATACGGTCAGCCTGTTGCAGGCTGGCAACGTGGTTCAGTCGCACGACAATGTCAGCCCGGCTGCCGGTGGTGCATCCGAGGCCGATTTCGCGAGCGGCAAGGACACCAGCACGCTGAGTACGGTGTCTGTGACAGCGGACGCGCTACCCCCGATCGACGTGACCTCCACCACGCAGAACACCACCATCACGGCCAAGCAGTTGACCGAACTGCCAGTGGCGCGCAACTCCGCGGCCATCGCCCTGCTGGCGCCGGGCACCATCGCAGGCTCGGAGTATTGGAGCGGCCCCACGGGTGAGCCGGTGATTTCGGTCAACGGCGCGTCCATCGTCGAGAACGCGTACTACATCAACGGCTTCAACACTTCCGATCCGCTCAGCAACACCGGCGGCATCACGTTGCCTTATGGCTCCATCGATCAGCAGCAAACGCTGACGAGCGGCTACGGGGCGATGTACGGTCGCTCGGCCGGCGGCGTGATCAGCCAGATCGGCAAGAGCGGCACCAATGACTGGCACTTCGGTGGTCAGGTGTTATGGCAGCCGGAGTTCTTTCAGGGTTCCATCGACAACCTCTATTACGCCAACCCGAACAACATCTACCCCTATCAGAAGCCAGGGCAGATCTACGGGTACTATCGCCGCAACAGCAACTGGAACACGGTGTACGACGCCTACATTGGCGGCCCGCTGATCAAGGACAAGCTGTTTATGTTCGTTTCGTACGAGGCGGACAAGTCACAAGGTCACGGCGTCGGCGCGCTCAGTTATCCGGGCACCCCGAGTACCGTGAGCTACTCGAAGGACAGTGACCCGAAGCTTTACGCCAAGTTGGACTGGGACATCAACCCCAGCAACATCCTGTCGTTCACGGGCGTTCGCAATCAGACCTCCAACGATCCGTCGCAGACCTATGTCTACGATTACGGCACGCATACCAATGGCGCATTCCTGTATCAGGGCTGGCGCTACAAGACCACGTTCGACGTCGGCATCCTGAAGTACACCTCCTACATCACCGACAACCTGACGTTGAACGCCATGTTCGGCAAGATGACTGGCGAGTATTACTACCAGGTTCCGGCGGCTTCGCCGGAGGCGTCGTATGGGATGACCTTGCCGGCGATCTACAGCATCAACGAGGAAAACCCGGCCTTCCTGCCGCCCAGCGGCACGCCTTACGAAAACCTCTACGGCATCGGCAGCCAGAGCAACCCCAAGCACAGCTCCGAAGTGCGCAACCTGCGCATCGACCTCGACTGGAAGCTGGGCAACCACGAACTCCTGTTCGGCATCGACAACGACGACGATGCCGACAAGAAGGACGGTTCCATCACGGGCGGTCCCGGCTACACGTGGACCTACTATGCCTATCAGCCCGGCGCGAATGCCCTGAACGCCAACGGCTACTTTGTGGGACCAGGCACGCCTTGCACCATCCAGGGCCTGGCGCGCAGCTGCTTCGTGGTCAAAGGGACGTACTCGCAGGATTCCACCGTGTCCGTGAAGCAGCGTGCGCAGTACATCCAGGACAACTGGCAGGTCACGCCCAACCTGTTGCTGAACATCGGCCTGCGCAACGACCAATTCACCAACTACAACCCCGTTGGCGGGGCGTTCCTGCGCCTCACCAAGCCGCAGTGGGCGCCGCGCCTCGGTGTCAGTTGGGACGTGTTCGGCGACTCGACCATGAAGGTGTACGGCAACGCCGGCCGCTACTACCTCGCCATGCCCACGTCGGTGGCGCTGACCATGGGCGGCGCTCCACTGTCGACGCAACAGTATTACCTCTACGACGGCATCGGCCCCACCGGCATACCACTGTGGAATGGCTCGCCGACAACCCAGCAAATCACCCCCAGTACTCTCCCGGGCGGCATCTATTACCCCAACGGATGGAACGGCCAGATGGCCAACCCCAAAACGGCCGATGCGCAGAGCCTCAAGGCCGAGTATGTGGACCAGTTCGTGCTGGGCTTACAGCAGCAGTTCCACATGCTCGACCAGAGCTGGGTGTATGGCGTGAGCGGTACCGTGAACCGCATGGGCCGCGCCATCGACGACTGGGACAGCGGCCAGAACGTGCAGGATTTGCCTATCGTGCTGCAGGCGGCCGCTGCACAAGGTGTTGCCGCCAGCAGCAACCCGGCTGACTACGTCGGCACCGTTCTGATCAATCCTGGCGTTGCCAACACGATTACCGTGCCGAACGGCAGCGGCGGCTACAGCCAGGTGAAGATTCCGTGGGCCGATTTCCGGATGCCGCAGCTCAAGCGCCGCTACTACGCGCTGGACATGTACCTGGAGCATCCGTTCGACGGCAAGTGGTGGGGCAAGATCGACTACACCTTCGCACGCAGCTACGGCAACTACGAGGGCCCGACATCGACCACGACTTTCAGAGGCGGATCGTCGCAGTCGGCCACCGCTGCTTGGGATTTTTCGCAGATCATGCAATACGCCAACGGCGATCAGGCCAACAGCCAGCGTCATCACTTGCGCATCTACGGCTCGTACCAGATCACGCCGGAATGGAGCACGGGCGGCACCTACGACATTGCCTCCGGTACGCCGCTGACCTGCCTCGGCTACTACGGCCCGCTCTCCGGTTACGGCACCTCCGCTGACGATCCGGGCGGTTACGGCAGCAGCTACCACTGGTGCAACGGCGTTCCTTCGCCGCCGGGAGCCAATGGCAACACGCCGTGGACGCACCAGTTGAACCTACAAATGGATTACCGCCCGGCCTTCGCCGACCACAAGCTGGACTTTCAGTTGCAGGTACACAACGTGTTCAACGAGCAGAAGGCCGTGCAGATGCAATCCGCATACAGCTGGGGGCCAGGCGTGCCCAACCCGTGGTACCTCATGCCTTACCGGCTGGAATCCCCGCGTTGGGTGCAACTGGGTGTGACCTACGACTACTGATCGAAATCGACGCTGAGCGGTGCACGAACGGAAACGGAATTTCCGTAGCATGACG
Organism: Rhodanobacter sp. DHG33; assembly: GCF_014843005.1. Lineage (GTDB taxonomy): Bacteria > Pseudomonadota > Gammaproteobacteria > Xanthomonadales > Rhodanobacteraceae > Rhodanobacter_A. The sequence continues at coordinate 661,928 of NZ_JACYXM010000002.1, forward strand.
CAAATTTCCCCATCGGCCACCCCTTGCGGGTGGCTTTTTTTCTCTCGCACAACGACCAACAGTCGAAGCAGCCGTTGGCGCCGATGTCCCCGGAAAGTCGGCGCGCGGAAGCTTGGCAAACTATGCATGTGCCTTTGCAGCACAATGCATAGGTGTTTTCGCGAAAGCACGCAACGAAGCATCGCTGAGCCTCCAGCTCATTTGCTCGCGCGATCTCGTCAGGTTGTCATACCTGCAGGCGGTCGTCCTTGCGTGCCACGAGGCTGTACAGCGCGGGCATCAGGAAGATGCTGATCGCCAGCCGCGTGAACAGCCCGCTGACGATCACCAGTGCGAACGGCTTCTGTGTATCGGTGCCGACGCCGACCGCGATGGCGGCCGGCAGCAGGCCCAGCGCGGCCACCAGCGCCGTCATCATGATCGGACGTAGGCGCAGGACCGCGCCTTCCCGAATGGCCTCGCCGATCGGCGTGCCGTTCAATCGCAGTTCGTTGACGTAGGAGATGTAGACGACGGCGGTCTGCACTGACACGCCGAACAGCGCGAGGAACCCGATGCCGGATGAAACCGAGAACGGCGTATGCGTGACCCAGAGCGCGACGATGCCGCCGACCGGCGCCGACAGCAGGACGCCCAGCACGGTGATCAGCGGGAATTTGAAGTTTCCGTACAGCGCGAACAGCAGCAGGAAGATAACCGCCAGCGTGAGCGGCAGCACGAGATTCAGCTGCCTGTGCGAAGCCGTGTATTCCTTGTACTCGCCGCCCCAGTCGAGGCGATAGCCTTGCGGCAGCTTCACTTGCTTCGAGACTTGCGCCATCGCGTCTTCCACGGCACCGGCAAGGTCGCGACCTTGCACCGAGAACTGCACGCCGATGTAGCGCGAATCGTTTTCGCGGTAAATGAAGGATGCGCCGTTCTCGACCGTGATGCTGGCGAATTCCTTCAATGGAATCTCCTGGCCACCCGGTGTGGCAACCGGGATGTCGCCGATCTGCTGCGGGTTGTTGCGGTACTGCGGCAACAGGCGCACCACCAGGTCGAACTGCTTCTCGCCTTGCACCACCTCGGTCGCGACGTCGCCGCCGACCGCGGCATTGATGAGGCTGTTGATGTCGTCGACGTTGATGCCGTAGCGGGCGGTCTTGGCGCGGTCGATCTTGATCGCGAGATTGGGTTGGCCCAGTTCGTGCACCAGCGTCACGTCCGTGATGCCGCGTACTTTCTCCATCGCCGCCTTGATCTGTTTGCCTTTCTCCTGCAGCGTCCGCAGGTCCGATCCGTATACCTTCACGGCCAGCGCACTCTTCAAGCCCGTCTCGGCTTCGTCCACCGCATCCTCGGCGGGCTGGGTGTAGTTGAACTGGATGCCGGGGAATTTCTGCAGCTTCGCGTCGATCGCGTCGATTAGCGCCTGCTTGTCGCGGTAGGCGCCGTGCCATTCCGAATACGGCTTCAGGCCCACGAAGAATTCGTCGTTGAAGAAGCCGGTGGAGTCGGTGCCATCGTCAGGGCGCGCCAGCTCCGAGGCCACCGTGGTGACGACCGGGAAGGAGCGCAGGACCTCGCGGATCTGCGGCGAAATCTTCGCGGCTTCGTCGAACGAGATGGTGTAGGGCATCGTCGCGCGTACCCACAATGCACCTTCGTCGAGTTGCGGCATGAACTCTGCGCCCATGAAAGGTACCAGCAGCAGCGACAGGCCGAGCAGCACACCCGTGGCGATCGTGATCCGCCACGGATGCGCCAGGCAGGTGTCCAACCACTTCGCATAACGCGTCTTGACGGACTCGAAGATCGCGTTGCGGCGTTCGCGCACGCCCTTGCGCATGAACCACGCACACAACACCGGCAGCAGGGTCAGCGTCACAATCAGCGAACCGACGATCGCGAAGATCATGGTGTCGGCCATCGGCTTGAACAGCGTTCCCGAAGGGCCGCTCAGCACATAGATCGGCAGGAAGCCGGCCACGATGACTCCCACCGCATAGAAGAGCGGGCGATCCACCTCGGCTGCCGCGTCGCGGACCACGGCGATGATGTCCAGCGGCTCGCCCTGGCGGAGCGCTAGCTGGCGGTAGATGTTCTCGACCATCACCACCGCGGCATCGACCAGGATGCCGAAGTCCACCGCACCGATCGAGAGCAGGTTGGCCGAGGCATTCTGCAGGTGCAGCCCGCAGAACGCGAACATCAACGCCAGCGGAATGGTGACCGCGACAATCAGGCCGGCGCGCAGGTCGTAGAGGAAGAACACCAGCACCGCGATCACCAGCAACATGCCGACCAGCAGGTTATGCCGCACGACCTCCTTGGTCTGCTGGATCAGGTCGGTAAGGTCGTAGAAGGGATGGATCCTGACGTCTTTCGGCAGGACTTCGTCGTTGAGTTCCCGGGTCTTGGCCTCGACACGCTGCAGCACGTTCTGAGTCTTCGCCCCGGTCAGCGTCAGGATCACGCCCTCGACCGCATCGTCCTGGTTCATGTAGCCGAATTCGCCAAGGCGCGGCGCAATGCCGATTTCGATCTTGCCCACGTCCTTCACCAGCACCGGCGTGCCGTTGTGCACGGCCACCACCACGTTGCCGATATCCTGCAACGTCACCATCCGCCCGAGCCCGCGCACGTAGAAGAACTGGCCGCCCTGTTGGTAGAAGCCGCCGCCGGCGTTGCTGTTGTTCGCGGTCAGCGAAGCTTCGATCTGCGTTACGCTCAGGCCGAGCGCCGCGACCTTCACGGGGTCGAGCAACACCTGGTACTGCATGTTGCCGCCGCCGAAGGCAGAGTCGTCGGCGACGCCCGGCACCGACCGGTACTGCGGCGCGATCACCCAGTCCTCCAGCGTCTTCAGCTCCATCGGCGAGCGGTCGGAACTCTGCAGCACATAGCGATAGACCAGGCCCGAAGGCGGCGACATCGGCGACAACGACGGCGTGACGCCGCTGGGCAAGGTGATGCCGGGCAGGCGGTTGTACACCTGCTGCTGCGCGAAATAATCGTCGACACCGTTGGCGTAAGTGAGGGTGACGTCCGACAGTCCGTACAGCGAGATCGAGCGTTTGGTCACCAGCCCCGGGATCGCGTTCATCCCGAGCTCTACCGGCACCGTGATCAGGCGTTCGACTTCCTCCGCCGAGTGGCCGGGCCACTGGGTGATGATTTCGGCCATCGGCGGCGACAGGTCGGGGTACGCATCCATCGGCAGGGCGTTGTAGGCCCAGATGCCGGCGGCCGTGAGCGCGAGCGAAAGCAGAGCGATCAGCAGGCGCTGCTCCAGTGCGAACGCGACGATGCGGTTGATGATGGAAGCATCGCGCTTCGGTACGTCGGGTGGGAGCGCGGCGGTCATTGGGTCTGGATGAAATTGAGGAAGATCGCGCCATCCACCACCACCTTGTCGCCGGCGTGGAGGCCCTGCGGAATCACATATCGATCATCGATCCGCGCCCCCAGTGTCACAGGCGTGCGCGCGTAGCTGCTGTCCGCCGCGACCGTGTACACGAACGGCAGGTTCTCGTCGTCGCGCAGCACCGCGGACACGGGAATCAACACGCCGGTCTGCGTGTCCAGCGACCGGATCCGTACCGATACGTACATCTGCTGCTTCAACACGCCATCCGGGTTGTCGACCGCGACGCGTGCGGTCACCGAACGCGTATTCGGGTCGACCACGTCGCCGACATTGGTGACCTTGCCCGAGATGGACTTGCCATCGGCGGTTTCGACCTCGGCAGGGGCGCCTACCTTCACTGCCCCGAAGGCACTATCGAACAGCTGTCCCATCACCCACATCTTCGAGGTATCGGCGATGGTGAAGCAGTCGGTGGTGCCCGCAGACAACAATTGCCCGGGGGTGATCGATTTGACGACTACGGTGCCGGCGATAGGCGCGCGGATGGCGCCCTGGCTGCCCGTGACCGGCTTGCCTGCCTGGAGATCGGCGATAGTCCGCGGATCGACATGCAGTCCGACCAGCGCCTGCAACGCGGCGTCGCGGTCGGAATCGGCGCCGATCGCATCGGACTGCGCCTGTGCGTATTCGTGCTGCGACACGCCCTGGTGCGCGTAGAGGTCGCGGTCGGTGGCGGCGAGCTGATCGGCGGCCTTGGCCGCGGCGAGCGCCTTGCGGTACGTGCCTACCGCAGCGGCGAAATCGGGCGAATCCACCAGTGCCAGTACCTGTCCCTGCTGCACCGTCTGTCCCAGCGTCACCGTCAGCTTCGCGACCGGGCCGGAGATCGGTGCGAGCACGTCGGTCGAGCGGTTATGGTCGAAATCCACTACGCCTGTGGTGTTGGTCATCGTCTGGTAGGACGAGGATGCGACGGTGTAGAGGTGGATGCGCTGCTGTTGCGCCTCGGTCAAGGTCACATTGTGCGGCGTCGTGTTCGTGGACTCCGGCGTCCCCGTATCGGACGAGCAAGCGCCAAGCGCGGCAGTCGCGAGCAGGATCGCGAGCGCACAGCCATGGCGCATGGAAGCAGGGAGGGGTGGGGCGGGCTTGTTCATCGTCACTGCTTGCTCAGATCGGAGTGGTGCCACCAGCCGCCACCCAGCGCCTGGTACAGCGCGGCCGAGTCGGCGAAGCGGTTGGCTTGGGCTTGCACGAGGGCGATCCTTGCCTGCTGATAGGACTGTTCGGCGTTCAGCAGCTGCAGGCCGCCGGCATAGCCATCCTTGAGTTGCCGTTGCACGAGCGCCAGCGTCAGCTTGGCGGCCTGCTCGGTCTTGGCCGTGGCCTGCAGCGCTTTCGCATCCTGGTCCAGCGCGACCAGCGTGTCGGCAACGTTCTGGAACGCCGTAAGCACGGTGCTGCGGTATTGCTCAGAGGCCTCGACATAGGCCGCCTTGGCGGCGCGTTGCTGGTGCAAGAGGGTACCGCCCTCGAAGATCGGAGCAGTGATGCCCGCGGCCACATCCCAGAAGCCGGTACCACCGGTGAAGAGCTTGGAGAACTCGAGGGCCGTGCTGCCGGTATCGGCCGTGAGCGTGATGTTCGGCAGCCGCGCCGCGGTGGCGACGCCGACCTCGGCGCTGGCAGCATGCAGGTTGGCTTGTGCCTGGCGCACGTCCGGCCGCTGCGCCACGAGTGCCGAGGGCAGGGAGAGCGGCAGGGTTTCCGGCAGCTGCAAACTGTCCAGCGTGATCTGGTCGCCGGTTGCCTGCGAAGGGAAACGACCCGCCAGTACCGCCAATTGGTCACGTTGCTGAGCCAACTGCTTTTCCAGCGGCGGCAGCGTGGCCTCGGTCTGCGCGAGCTGCGATTCCTGCGCGGCCAGGTCGATGCGGCTCGCATAGCCCTTGGCGAATTGATAGCGCAGGATGTCGAGCATCCGGGTGTTCGCGTCGACCAGTTGCCGCGTGGCGTCGACCTGCGCCTGCAGCGATGCCAGCTGGATCGCTGCCACCGCCACGTTCGAGGCCAGCGTGTTCCAGGTCGCGATCATCTGGAAGCGCGCGGCTTGTTCCTGTGCCTTGAGCGATTCGACCGAACGGCGGTTTGCGCCGAATACGTCCGGTGTGTAGGAAACCGTGAGCTGCGGGGTGTACAGGTTGTACAGGAAGGCGTTGGATTCGGGCACCGGCGCCAGCGAACCAGGCTGGCGTTGGCGGCTGGCCGACAGGTTTGCCGACACGCTGGGCAGGAAGGCGCCGCGCTGCGCCAGCATATTTTCGTGCGCCACGCGCAAGGCCGCCTGCGCGGCCTTCAGGTCATGGTTGCGCGTCAATGCCTGCTGGATCAGCGCATCGAGCGGCGCGGAGTGGAACAGCGTCCACCAGTCGCCGGGGATGTCCGCGCCCGATTCGAGATGCTGTGCCTCGCCGCCGGCCACGCCAGGCGTTGCAGCCGTCGTCGCAACGGGGTTGGGTGTATAGCCGCTGACAGCGGGCGGAGCGGGCGGCTTGAAATCCGGACCCACCGCGCAAGCCGCAAGCAGCAGCGCGGCGGCCATCGGCGCGGTGAACCGAAAGGCTTGCGCCACGGCTACGCGGATATACGGCAAGGCAACCATGACGAACCCGCACACTCCTCACGCATTGTGCAGCCAGCGGCATGGCCGCTAGAACCTGGCGAGAGACGAGCCCTGCGCCACCCCTCGTGGTTCGGCTCTGGACAATGATGCCGCGCGGGCACCTCGTGGGTGTCTTGCGCAGCCGAAAGTTCAGGGTCGGATCACGTCGTGCAACTCCCGGCCCCGGCAGGCACCTCAAGCGAGCACAAGCTGCTCAAGATATTCCTTGCCGACGGGCGCGGCAACGATGAATTTTCTTGCGCCGAGGGGCGTTCGTGGCCGGGTGGGCAGTGGGCCTGGCGCTCCTGGCATTGCCTATATGCAGGCAGGGCACTGCGCGCCCTGGAGATATACGAAGTCCCCCGGCAGGACTCCATTGAATACGGCCGAGTCGGTGGTTGCCGTTCTGCGGCGATTGACTCTTCTGTCTGCGCTGTTGCCATCGCGGCTTCGCTTCCCGGGAACAAAGGGATTCACTGCGGCTAGCGCCATCAGACAAGAAGCGCGAATGGTTGAAACCATGACGCAATCGTCTAATAGCGGCAAAGGCGGCGTCTTTTCACATGCAGTTGATTGACCTGCGAGACCTACGCCATTACAAAAAAAGAAACAGGGGACATCGCAGGGGCATCGGCATCGCGCTGAGGCCCTACGGCACATTGCCTAAGGTTTAACGACTTTGGAGAATTGCTATGACGCGACGCCTGTCCGCACGTGCTCTCGTATTCGCCCTCTCGGCGATGGCATCCTTATCCGCCTCCGCGGCGACTTATTCAAACGGCACCAGCACCGCCACATTCAACGTGACGCTCACGTTGCAGGCGAACTGCGGCATCACCGCCAATCCGTTGAACTTCGGCACGTCAGGCGTGCTGTCGACGGCCATTAACCAGCAATCGACGCTGAGTGTCACCTGCACGAACACCACGCCGTACAACGTCGGCCTTGATGCCGGTACTGTGACGGGATCTTCGGTGGCCAACCGGTTGATGGCGGGTACGGCCACCGGCAACACCGGCACTACCGTGGCCTTCGAGCTCTATCAGGACGCGGGGCACACCACCGTGTGGGGCAATACCCAGGGCACTAATACGGTGGCCGGCACGGGCAGCGGCGCTGCACAGACCATCAACGTCTACGGTCAGGTGCCAGTGCAGGCCACGACGCCCAAGCCCGACACGTACCAGACCACGATCACTGCCACAGTCTACTTCTGAGCCATGCTTCCAACGAAGCTGAGACACACCGTTCTCGCAACGGTGATGGCATCCCTGTGCGCCGTGGTGCAGGCTGCATCCCTGCAGATTTCGCCGGTGACGGTGGACATGCCGCCGGATGCGAATGCGGTCGGGATCACGCTGAGCAACCCTGGCGCCAAGCCGCTTTACGGGCAGGTGCGCGTGTTCCGCTGGGGACAGAACGATACGGGCGATACGCTGGATGCCACGCAGGATATCGCAGCCAGCCCGCCGCTGATCCAGGTTGCCCCGCACAGCGACCAACTGGTGCGGCTGGTGCGCCAATCGCACGATGCGGTGTCGACGGAACAGAGCTTCCGCGTCTTGATCGATGAGATACCGCTGCCGGACGCCGCGGCGGCGAACGGCGTAACCATCAGGCTGCGCTATTCGGTACCCATCTTCATCCATCCGAATGGCGCCATCGGCAAGCCAGAGCTGTCGTGGCAATTGCTGCGAAGTCCGCAAGGCTGGTTGCTGCGCGTATCCAATGCGGGAGATCGGCATGGGCAGATCGGAGAAGTGAAGCTGCTCGCGGCGGGCAGGACGCTGATCCTCAACAAAGGTCTGCTCGGCTATGTACTCGCCGGCCATACCCAGCAATGGAAGATCGATCTCGATCCCGGTGTCGCACTTCAAGGCCCGCTGAAGATACAAGCGAACATCAACGGGCAGTCCAGCGGTGCAGTCGCGACGGTGGCTGCACCCCATTGACGCGATGGGATGCCGGCAGCGCCATGCAATGAATTGCATTGCCGGACATGCGAAAGGCGGCGCCCGGCGATTTTGTCTCGCGCTATGCATGACCGCCTCGATGGCCATGATGTCACCCCTACAAGCCGCAACGGAAAACCCTGCCAGCACGCTGCCCCCAAATGCATTCCTGGGCGATGCCAACCAGCCGCAAGAGGTATATCTCGAAGTGATCTTGAATGGTGAACGCCAGGGCCCGCTCCAGCATTTCACCTTGCGCGGCGGCAAGCTGTTCGCGACCGCGCAGACGCTCGAAGCCATCGGACTGGCCAGCGACAAGCTGGGGACGACGCAGGCACAAGAGGTGCCACTGGATCGGGTTAATGGGCTTCGTTATCGCTACGACGCCGCCACGCAGGCGGTTGAGCTCACGGTGGGGGATCGCCTGCGCAAACCCTACCTGCTGGATGCGCGGCAGCTGCAGACAACGCCGAAAGCCAGTTCGGGGCGGGGTTTCCTGGTGAACTACGATGCCATTGCACAGAGCGACGCACGCTCGCGGTTCGCGCTCTGGTCGGAGGAGCGCTACTTCGATCCGCGTGGCGTATTCAGCAATACCGGCGTGGCCTATCTGTATGCCGGTACGCAGCGCTATGTCCGCTACGACACGTCCTGGAGCCAGTCCGATCCCGACACGCTGAGCACCGTCCAGTGGGGCGACACCATTTCCTCGTCTCTGTCATGGTCGCGTTCGATTCGCCTGGCGGGATGGCAATGGCGCAGCAACTTCGCCTTGAGGCCCGACCTGGTGACGTTTCCGCTGCCGCTGCTGTCGGGTTCGTCGGCCGTCCCCACTGCGCTGGATCTGTACGTCAACAACATGCATCAGCTGCACACGGATGTTCCGGCCGGTCCGTTCGAACTGACCAACGCGCCGGGCATCACGGGCGCAGGACAGGCCACGCTGGTGACGCAGGACGCCCTCGGCCGTTCCCTGACCACGTCATTGCCGCTCTACGTGGATCCGCGGCTGCTGGCTGCGGGGCTCTCGAGTTATTCGGTCGAGCTGGGCTTCGTGCGTCGGAACTATGGCCTGGTGTCGGACGACTACGATCCCCATCCTGCGGGCAGCGGTTCCTGGCGCTACGGCGTCAGCGACACGGTCACCGTCGAGGGGCATGGCGAAGCGGGCGACGGCCTGTTCAATGCGGGGGGCGGCGCGCTCGTCCGTCTTGGCATGGCGGGCGTCGTCAGCGGCTCGCTGTCGGCCAGCGGCGGCCGGATGCAAGGCACGCAGGCCAGTCTCGGTTATCAGCTGATCGAGCCGCATTTCTCCATCAACGCGCAGACGACGCGCACCTTCGGGGATTACGGCGACCTGGCGGCGCGCGAAGGCACGCCGGTACCCACGGCGATCGATCAGCTGACGGTATCGTTTCCGGTCTTCAGGCAGCAGGATCTGGCGGTCAGCTATATCGGCTACAGGGTGCGCGGTGGAGTTGTCTCGCGCCTGGGCTCGGTGTCGTACAACCTGAGCTTCGGCAACCTGCTGTCGCTGTTCTTCAGCGGCTATCAGGATTTCGCCCAGCATCGTTCGCGCGGTATTTTCATCGGCGTGAATATCGGCCTTGGCGATCGCGTTTCGCTCGATACCACCGTGGGCCGGCAGAATGGCCAGTTTTACTACAACGCCAACGCCGTGCGCACGCCAGACTACGGCGGCGGTTGGGGCTGGGGGCTGCAGGCGGGCGGCAGCGGCGGCATCGACTATCGCCAGGCACAGCTGCAGTACCTGGGCAGCGACGGGCAGCTGACCGGCACGCTGGATACGATCGCGGGGCATACCACTGGATCGTTGGAGGCGCTGGGCTCGGTCGTGCTCATGGACGACAGCGTGCAGATGGCGCGGCGCATCTACGATGGCTTTGCCATGGTGTCGACCGATGGCGTGAGTGGCATTCCCGTGCTGCACGACAACCGCGTCATCGGTTCGACCGACGCAGGCGGCCATCTGCTGGTTCCCGATCTGAACGCCTACCAAGACAACCAGCTCGCCATCGACAGCATGCGCTTGCCGGCCGATGTGCGCATCGACAAGACCTCGATCGATGCGGTGCCGCAGTCGCAATCCGGCGTACTGGCGCGCTTCTCGCTCGTGCACGACGACGCGGCATCGGTGATCCTGCATGACGCCGGAGGCAAGCCGATTCCGGCCGGATCGCGCGTTCGTTACGTGGAAGGCGGGTCGGAGACCGTCGTCGGCTATGACGGCCTCACCTATATCGAGAGTCTGCACAAGGAGAACCACCTCGAAGTGGATGCCCCGGCAGGGCATTGCATCGCGAGTTTCGATTACCGGCGTTCCAAAGACCACGACGTGCAGACCATCGGCCCGGTGGCATGTCGTGCGTCGAAGGAGCATTCGCCATGAAGTATCTGGCGTATGCGCTGCTTTTCATGTTGCTGCTGGTCGGCGGACGGGTTCATGCGGAGACCTGCACGGCTACCGCCTCGTCCGTCAGTTTTGGCAATGTCAGCCCGATTGCGGGCACGGCGGTTGCTGCATCGGGAACGGTAAGCGTCACCTGCACGTGGTCGGCCATAACGCTTACGCCGTCCGTGCAGGTGTGCCTGAATGTCGGCGCCACCAGCCCCCGCTCCATGAGCGACGGCGCCAGCAACCTGCAATACGACCTTTACCAGGACGCAGCGCATTCGCTGGTCTGGGGATCGATCTACAACGGCACCACGCCTATCGCGGTGCAGCTCAACAAGCCTGCGACCGGTACCAGCGCAAGCACGACCGTGAGCTATTACGGACTGATCGCGGCGAACCAGCCCACGGTCCCTACGGTAAACAACAGCAGCACCGTCTACACCCAGGGCTTCGGCGGCAACCAGACTTCGCTCAACTATGGCTTCTACGTGCTTATTGCGCCCACGTGCGCCTCGCTGACCACGTCGAACGGCACTTTTCCATTCACTGCGAGCGCCACCGTGGTGAACAACTGCCTGATCAGCGCAACGAATGTCAGTTTCGGCAGTGCAGGCGTACTAAAAAGCAGCCTGTCCGCAACCGGATCCATTTCCGCGCGCTGCACGAATGGCGACGCATTCCGTATCTCGTTGAACGGCGGTTCCAGCGGCAACGTGGCGGCGCGAACCCTGCAGCGACAAGGCGGAGGAGGAACCGTGAGCTATCAGCTCTATACGGACAGTGCACGCAGCATTCCATGGGGCGATGGCACGGCAGGCACAAGCATGATGACCGGCACGGGCAGCGGCAATGCCCAAGCCATCAGCGTCTATGGCCAGGTGCCCGCACAGGCGACCCCGGCGCCCGGCAGCTACAGCGACACCATCACCGCCACCATCGTCTTTTGAGCTACGGACCGTGCGTCTGTATCTGTAGCGGTTGGTATGGCGGATCACCAGGCCGCCATTTCGACTTTCGAATCGAACAGCCAGCTGTTCCGCACCGAAGTTTTATGCGTTGACGAAACCCTTGAACGCAGCCCCCAGAGTGCGCAGCGCGTTGCGCGAACGGTGGTCACTCAGCGCGGAATAGAGAACGACCTCTTGCGTTGGCAGGACCGGCAGCGCCAACGTCTTGCCGATATCGACGGTACCGGCAGGCGCGCTGCGCCGCGCCAGCACGGCAATAGCGATGCCGGCCGCCGCCGCGGCACCGACGACGGCGGCGCCCTTGCCGATAAACACTTCGGTCCACGGGATGGCCGCCTGGTCAAGCGCACGCACGGCAGTCGCGCGTATGCTGCAGGACTCGCCCTGGGTGGACAGCGGCAGTGGTTGACCCTTGCGGGGCTGCCAATCCGCAGCGGCGATCCAGGCGAAGCTTTCGGTGAATAATTTCTCGGCGCGGCAGTTCCGATCTTCCGGCTGCAGCACCAAGGCTGCGTCCAGCCGGCCTTCGTCATAGGCCTGCATCACTTCGCGCGAGCCGGCGACCCGCAGTTCGATCAACAGATGCGGGTCGTGCTCGTTCATATAGCGCAGCAGGGCAGGCAATTCGCTGCCGACGATCTGGTGGCTGATGCCGATGACCAGGCGGCGCTGTTCCACGCTGAAGGAAGCGACGGCGCGATCGTGCGCACCCACCAGATCGCGTGCCGAAACGAGGAAGAGGGCGCCCTCGGCAGACAAGCGCACTTGCCGCGGCGTGCGTTCCAACAGGCGCCGTCCCAGCTGCGCCTCCAGTCGACGCAGCTTGAGGCTGATCGCGGATTGGGTGCTGTCCAGGGCCTCGGCCGCACGGGTGAAGCTCTGCAGATCGGCGGTCAGGACGAAGGCTTTCACGGCATCGAGGTCGAGGGCTCTCATGATTCATCCATTTCCATTTGAAATGACTGAAATATCCAAAAATGGGATTTATCAATGCATGGTAGCCGACTACGCTGACTCCATGCACACAACAGCGGAGGATGCTCGATGCGTCGCTTCCCATGGTTTTTCGCGCTTGGCGGGTTGGCTTTATTGCTCGGTCCACTTTTGGCCAGCGCCACCGACAGCACGACCAATTCGGCATTTGAACAGGCGGTACTGCGCGCCGATAACGCCTCGGATTCCGCTCCGGGCGAAGTGCCAGCCTCGCTGGTCGGTGCCTGGACGCTGGTTCGTGTCGACAACGTTTATCCGGACGGCCATCGCGTGGCGCTGTACGGACCGCATCCGGAGGGCCTGTGGATCATCGACGCCCACGGCCGCTACATGATGCAGATGGTGCGTGCGCAGCGCACCGGCTTTGTCGCCAACGACAAGTCGAAAGGCACGCCCGAGGAATACCGCGCGGCGTCGCTGGACAGCAACGCGCACTATGGCCAGATACGGGCAGACGCCACGACCTTCCACACGCACATCGAGCACGCTTCGTTTCCGAACTGGGATGGCAAGAGCGGTGGCTCCGCATACACCCTGAAAGGTGACTTGTTGACCTACACCGTGGCCAAGCCGTCCAGCGGTGCGGAGGAGGGCGCCCATGGCGAAGTGGAATGGCAGCGATTGCCCTGAAAACACCGGGTCATCGCGATAACTCATCTTTACGGAGCATCAGGACTCATGAAAAAGACTTTGCTCGGCCTTGCCTTGCTCGGCGCCACGGCATTGGCGTATGCCGGTACGTCACTCCCCATGTATGTGACAGCCGCTGTCTCCGATAGCGCACGTCCGGCTGCGGACAAGCAGCGTGACCCCGACCGCAAGCCCGCCGAGCTCGTCACTTTTGCCGGCATCAAGCCCGGCGACAAAGTGGCCGACGTGATGCCGGGTGGCGGTTACTTCACGCGCATCTTCAGCAAGGTGGTCGGGCCGCAGGGGCATGTCTATGCCGTGGTGCCGGAAAGCATCGCGAACGCAAGGCCGAAGGCGCTCGACCCGATCAAGGCGATAGCTGCCGATATGGCGTTCAACAATACGACCCTGATGGTGCAGCCTTACGACCAGCTCGGTGCGCCGTCGTCGCTCGACGTGGTCTGGACCTCGCAGAATTATCACGATGTCTACGGCGCAGTCAGCGTCTTCGCGGTCAAAGGCAGCAGCGGCCCCGATGAGGCGGCCAAGCTCGACGCAGCGGCCTTCAAGACCTTGAAGCCCGGCGGCGTCTTCGTGGTGGTCGACCATGCGGCGGAACCGGGTTCGGGCGGACGCGACGCCGGCACGCTGCACCGGATCGATCCGGCCACGGTGATTGCGCAAGTGCAAGCGGCCGGATTTGTGCTGGAGGCGCGGAGCGATCTCTTGAGCAATCCGCAGGATGCCCACGACAAGATCATTTTCGCGCCGGAGATCAAGGGGCACACGGACAAGTTCATCCTTAAATTCCGCAAGCCTGGCTGATCTGCATGCAGGCAAGCGGAAGTGGATATGAGCGCGCACCGTTCGAGAACGGTTGCGCGCAGCCAGGCAGTGGGCAAAGGCTTCTCCGTTGATCGCCGCAGATGGCATGTTGCGGCTGTGCTCTCCGCGAGAGTCGAGACGAGCGCCGCATGTCACTCCGATGTGCCCTGCAGCCCTTCACATGGTGTCCAGCCATAGCCCAATGCCCATACGGCTATCGGGCGATGCCGCACTCCAGGCGCGAAATCCGTAGATTCAAAAGGGTGCCTGCATGACCGCGCCACAAAAAAAGCTGATCGCCGTTGCCGTTGTCGTCCTTGGCGTGTTCGCCGGGGCGATGTATCTCTCCCATACATCCCAGGCCGCGAGTCCAGTGGGACACGCCGCAGACAGTGTCGCCGTGCCGGTGAAAAGCGCGTTGGCGACTCGCGGAGATATCGACCTTTCGCTGAATGTCGTGGCACGTACGGAAGCATGGTCCACCGTGACTTTGCGGGCGCGATGCTCGGGTCAGCTCGAATCGCTGGGTTTCACGCCAGGTGCGAAAGTGAAGAAAGGCGAACTGCTGGCGCGGCTCGACCCGCTGCCATTCCAGGCGCAGCTCGACCAAGCGCGCGGCAACGCCGCCAGTGCCCAGGCGCAGCTGGCCAAGGCACAGACGGACCTTCAGCGTTATAGCCAAGTGCTGGCCAAGGGCTATATCTCGCGCGCCAGTTTCGATACCTATCAGACCGATGTGGAAGTGGCTCGCGCCAGCGTGCAGACCAGCCGCGCCGCACAAGCATTGGCGCAACTGCAACTCGGCTATACGCGAGTCACTGCGCCATTCGATGGCGTGGCCGGTTTGCCGCTTGTCTGGCCGGGAGCACAGGTGACGGCTGACAGCACCGATATCGTCGTGCTCAATCAGATCGAGCCGATCCGGATCAGCTTCAGCATTCCGGAGGCCAGCCTCGCCGCTGTCCGTGCTGCACAGACGCATGGCGCCGTCGCCGTACAGGCACGGCTGCCCGGCGAGAACAGCACGCCTCTGCAAGGAACGTTGGACTTCATCGATAACACGGTGGATGTCGACACCAGTACGATCGTGCTCAAAGGCCGCCTGGAAAATGCCGACGGCCGTCTTACCCCTGGACAGTTCATGCAGGTGAGCGTGCCGACGGTACACCTGACTGATGTCGTGACCATGCCGGCTGAAGCGCTGCAAAGTTCGGACAAGGGAAACTTCGTGTTCGTGATCGGTGTCGATGGCAAGGCCCACCAGCGCTTCGTTGACATCGGTCCCACCACGGCTGGCCGCATCGTGATCAATCAAGGGCTGCAGGCCAACGAGCGTGTAGTGACGGACGGCCAGCTGCTGCTGAGCGATGGCAGTCCCGTACGTATCGCGCACGACGTATGAGTTTGTCGCGATGAACCTGCCCGCACTGTGCATCCGCCGACCGGTGATGACGACGCTGTTGATGCTGGCGCTGTTGATATTCGGCGTGGCGGCGTATCCGCGACTGGCGGTGAATGAACTGCCTAATGTGGATTACCCAACCATACGCGTCTTCGCCGGCCTGCCGGGTGCCTCGCCCGAGGTCATGGCCTCGGCAGTGGCTGCGCCGCTAGAGGCGCAGTTGTCCACCATCCCTGGCATTGATGCGATGAATTCGTCGAGTTCGCCGGGTGGAACCAGCATCGTCCTGAGCTTCGCGCTGAACCGCAATATCGACGCTGCGGCGCAGGACGTGCAATCGGCGATCGCTGCCGCGCAGCGCCAACTCCCTCCCGATATGCCCACTCCGCCGATTCTTCGCAAAGTGAATCCGGCCGATGCTCCCGTGCTGCTGCTGGCAATGACATCGCCTACGTTGCCGGTGTCGCAACTGGACGAATACGCGGAAACACAGCTCGCGCAGCGACTATCGACTATCGACGGCGTGGCGCAGGTCTACGCCTATGGAGCGACCAAATACGCCGTGCGGATCAGCATCGACCCGGACCGGCTGGCCGTGGCCGGCATCGGTATCGATCAGGTGCAGAAGGCGGTCGTCGATGCCAACGTCAACCAAGCCACCGGCACCTTGTACGGCCCCAGCCAGCAGTTCCAGGTGCGCAACCAGGGTCAACTGCTACGCGCTGCTCCCTATAACGACATCGTGTTGGCTTGGCGCAACGGTGCGCCGGTGCGGCTGGGCGATGTCGGACGGGCTTACGACAGTGTGCAGAACGACCAGCTCGCCAGCTGGTACAAGCATGATCGCTCAGTGCTTCTGGCCATTCAGCGCCAGCCCGGCGCCAATACGGTCGCCTTGATCGATCGCATCAAGGCCGTGCTGCCCGGCTTCATTGCCGGCCTGCCGCCATCGGTGAAGCTCGACGTGTTGTATGACCGGTCGCAATCGATTCGTGCCTCGGTAGCGGACGTACAGTTCAGCCTATTGCTGGCAGGCATGCTGGTCGTGTTGGTGGTTTACCTGTTTCTCGGCAATCTTTCCGCCACGCTGATCCCGGCGGCGGCGCTCCTGTTGTCGGTGACCGGGACGTTCGGTGTGATGTCCCTGCTCGACTACAGCCTGGACAACTTATCGCTGCTGGCGCTGACTCTGGCGGTTGGCTTCGTCGTGGACGACGCGATCGTGATGCTGGAAAACATCATGCGCCATGTAGAGACCGGGCTCGGGCCTCATGAAGCCTCGCTCAAGGGCGCAGGGGAAATCGGCTTCACGATACTCTCGATGACACTGTCCTTGATCGCCGTGTTCATCCCGGTCATGTTCATGGGCGGCATCGTCGGGCGGCTGTTCCACGAATTCGTGGTGACTCTCAGCGTCGCGATCTTGGTTTCCGGCTTTGTTTCCATCACGCTCACCCCGATGCTGTGCAGCCGTTTCGTCAAAGTGCACGAGCATCCGAAGAAGAATGGGGCGATCGCCGTTTTCAACCGCGGTTTCGAAGCGACCCAGCGCAGCTATGTTCGCAGCCTGAGTTGGTGCATGGGCCACTCGGGGCTGGTGATGAGCGTGTTCGCGGCCAGCCTGGTAGCGACGGTGCTGCTGTTCAACACCGTGCCGAAGGACTTCATTCCCGCGGGCGACACCGGGCGCCTGCAGGTCATTACCGAAGGCCCCCAGGATGTTTCCTACGGTGGCATGGTGGCGCGCCAGCAGCAGTTGGCGGAAATCGTGGCGAAGGATCCCAACATCGAATCGTGGATGTCCTCGATCGAAGCGGGCGGTTCGACGATCAACGATGGCGAGATGCTGCTGAAACTGAAACCGGCGAGCCAGCGCAGCCTGAGCGTGGACGAGATCGTGCAGGAACTGCGGAAGAAATTCGCCAAAGTGATCGGGATGCGCGCCTATGTGCGCAACCCGCCGCTGATCCAGATCGGCGGTTTGCGTTCCAAGGCTCAATACCAGTTCACCCTGCAGTCGACCGATTCGAGCGCCCTGTACGACTGGTCCGGCAAGGTAACCCAGGCTTTCGCGACGATGCCGGGCTTCCAGGACGTGACCAACGATTTGAGCCTCGACAGCCCATCCATCGTCGTCGAAGTGGATCGCAGCAAGCTGGCGCCGCTGGGCCTGACCATGTCCCAGGTGCAATCGGCGCTGGGCGCTTCCTTCAGCCAGAACCAGCTTTCCACCATCTATAGTTCGGCGACCCAGTACTGGGTCGTGATGGAAGTGCAGCGCAACCTGCAGAACGATCCCACGGTGCTATCGAAGCTCTACGTGACTTCCAATACCGGCAAGTTGATCCCATTGGATACGGTGGCGAGCTTCGTGCGAAAACCGCAGGTGCTGACCGTGAACCATCAGGGCCAGCTGCCATCGGTGACGGTTTCGTTCGGGCTTGCTCCCGGCGTCAGTCTGGGCGACGCACTGGCGGATATCCACAACGCACTCGCCAGGATCGGCCTGCCGGCGACCATCAGTGGCAATCTGCAAGGCACCGCGCAGGCCTTCCAGACCTCGATGCAGGGAATGGGCACGCTGCTGTTGCTGGCAGTGTTCGTCATCTATCTCGTGTTGGGCATCCTCTACGAGAGTTTCATCCATCCGATGACCATCCTGTCCGGCCTCCCTGCCGCAGCAGTTGGCGCGTTGCTTACTTTGCAGATATGCCACTTGCCGCTGGATCTGTTCGGATTCGTCGGCATCGTGATGCTGATCGGCATCGTCAAGAAGAATGCGATCATGATGATCGACTTTGCCCTTGCGCGGCAGCGTGACGAGGATATGTCGCCGGCCATCGCGATCTTTGAGGCCTGCCAGGTGCGATTCCGGCCGATCATGATGACCACCATGGCGGCGCTTGCTGGCGCGCTGCCGATCGCTCTCGGCCTGGGTGCTGGCTCGGAAGTGCGCCGGCCACTCGGCTTGGTCGTGGTCGGCGGCTTGCTGCTCTCGCAGCTGCTCACTTTGTATCTGACGCCAGTGATCTATCTGCAGCTCGATCGGCTGCGCATGCACTTTGATGGCGGCGCTGCCGAAGCGGTCGGCTATGGCGTTCAGGCCATTCAAAGTCACGATTGAAGCGATGCCCTGCGCATGCATGGCGAACACAGCATCACAAGGCCTTGAGGTGGAATGCCAATGAAGACTGGACAATGGATGGCTCTGATCGCCTTGCTGGGGTGCCTCGCGTATTCGGCACAGGACCGGGCGGCGGATACGGCGCAACGCGTAAAAGCGCTGCATGCCTTGCTTGACGAGCAGTGGCAGCATGAGCTGCAAGAAGATCCCGAATCCGCCACGACCCTCGGCGACCTGCGCTACAACGACCGCTGGATCGATGGTTCACTGGCGCATGTTCGAAGCGAGCATGAGGTCACGGAGAATTTCCTCAGGCGCTTTACGGCGATCGATACAGCCGGATTCCCCGACGAAGAAAAGCTCAATCAGCAGTTGATGGTGCGGCAGCTGCAGGCAAGCCTGCGCGCGTTCGACCTGAAACTGTACGAAATGCCGATCGATCAATATCACGGCGTTCATCTGCGGCTGCCTGCCTTGATCAGTTCCATTCCTTTCGACAATACCAAGGAATACGAGCAGTACCTCACGCGCCTGCGGGCCATTCCCGCCGTATTGGCGCAAGCGGAAGAGGTCGCGCGGCAAGGCGAGCGCGACGGCATGATGCCGCCGCGATTCCTGCTGGAAAAAGTGGTGGTCCAGCTCAACGGCATTGCCGGATCCGTCGGCGCAGACAGTCCATTTGCCAAACCGCTGCAACATTTCCCAGCCGACGTTTCGAAAGCGGATCAGGCACGTCTTCGCGCGGCGATCATCGCCGCCATCGACAACGATGTGCGTCCCGCCTATCGCAAGCTGGGCGAATTCGTGGCGAAGGAATATGCACCGCACGGACGCAGCGAGCCGGGCGTATGGCAACTGCCGAACGGCGACGAGATTTATCGCTACGACGTCGCGCAGATGACCACGACCCAGGAAACTCCGGAAAGTATCCACGCGCTCGGCCTGGCCGAGGTCAAGCGGATCGAGGCGGCGATGACGGTCATCGCCAAGTCTCAAGGCTACCCCGATCTGGCCAGCTTTCGTGCGGCCCTGAAAGCTGATCCGAAAGTACATCCCGTATCGCGCGAGGACATCCTCAATCGCTACCGCGGCTTCATCGCGCAGATGGAGCCGGAGCTGCCCAAGCTGTTCGGCCTGTTGCCCAGGAGCAAACTCGAAGTCGTGCCGGTCGAAACGTATCGTGAAAAAGATTTCCAGATCGCCACGTACATACAGGGCACGCCAGATGGTTCACGGCCGGGGCAGCTCTACGTCAACACCGGGGACTTTGCCCATCGCACCACCATGGACATGGAGTCCATCGCGTATCACGAAGGCATTCCCGGGCACCATCTGCAGCTTTCCATTGCGCAGACGCTGCCCGGGTTGCCTCCCTTCCGGCAGCAGGCCGATTACACCGCCTATATCGAAGGTTGGGCGCTGTATGCGGAGCGCCTGGGCAAAGACATCGGTTTCTACAGGGATCCTTTGTCCGACTATGGGCGGCTGACTGGCGAGCTGTGGCGTGCCGACCGCTTGGTGCTCGACACGGGGGTGCATTACAAGCACTGGTCGCGGCAACAGATGGTGGATTTCTTCCACGCCCATTCCGACGTAACGGAATCGGACATTCAGTCCGAAGTCGACCGCTACATTATCTGGCCTGGCCAAGCACTGGCTTACAAGGTAGGCCAGCTGAAAATACTTGAGCTGCGCGAACGGGCGCGCAAGGCGCTAGGAAGCCGTTTTGATATCCGTGCCTTCCACGACGAGATCCTGAGCGCCGGCGCACTGCCACTGGATGTGCTGGAGGCGCGCGTCGATGCTTGGATCAAAACAAAGCAGGCGGACGCCTGACCTTTACGGAGAGCGCTCCCGCTCTGTGCGTAGCTGTTTGACGGCTGATCGACGTCTTTGCGATGCGAAAGAATTTCGCGCGTACAATTTTTCTTTGGAAATTGAAGGCGGAGTGTTCGTGTAATTATCTTCTATTCATGTCGTTGCATAATGACTGAAATATACCAATGAATGGTGTTTCTGCGCATTATCAGTGGTTATTCTAGTTCTACCTTCTATAGCCAATTGGCGCCATGCGAAAAAACACTAAAATTTTATCGCTTTTAGCTGTCTTGGCGTTTTTCTCGCACGGCATCGATGCCGGAACGATGGAGGGCGACAAAGCGCCGATAAATACCGAGGGGGCTTCAACTTCGCCCGAAATTCCGATGAAGGCAGCCAATGGGGTGCCCACGTGGCTTGTCGGAGCCTGGGCACTGGTGCGCTATGACGACGTCTATCCGGACGGTCGGCTTGTAGAGCCGTATGGATCGGATCCACAAGGACTATGGGTCATCGATGCGCAAGGACGCTACGCGATGCAAATCGTGCGGGGGGAGCGTGGGCGGCAATCTGCTGGCGATGAATCCGACGGCTCGTTCGATGAAGACAAGATGGCCTCAATCGATACGAACGCCTACTACGGATGGTTGCGCCTGCGCGATACCCAATTGTATACGCACATCGATCGCGCCTTGTATTCGGAATGGGATAATAGAGATGAATCCGGCTCGTTCCAGTTGCAGGGCAATCTGTTGACCTATTCCATGGCCAAGTCAAACGTTGGCTCATCGGCGGGAGTTCGGAGTGTTGTCATGTGGCAGCACCTGTCATCTCGACGAGGCGACGATGCCGCCGCTGTATCGATATGGAACCGATTCAGGGAACAATCGTCTCTAGCGCCACGAGATGCGTTGGCGCAAAGACTGCTGCCGCGACGCTCTGGGACAGATATTGCCGAGCCTTGATCGGCGGATACCGGGGATGTCTGCTCACAAACTTCGGGAAGAACTGGCACGAGAGCAGGGAATACGGGAACAGCTTGCGCTTTCCTAGTCGGGCGCCGGGTAACCACCGGCGATCGGGCAGGGGGCAACCAGACCGCTTGATGTGCTGGTTTCGGTCATCGGATCGATCCATGTCTTGGTCTGCCTGGACATGGCGTGGCGGGCATCGATCGCCACGCCATGTCCAGAACCAGCGGCTTGTGCTGCTGCTCTTGGTGGCTGGTTCGGGATGCAAGCGCCACCCAAGGCACAAGCTTTCATCCCGACCGCACTGCATTTGACCCTTCGCCTCACGCTCGCGTTATCGGGCAGGCAAATGGCGCCAATGACGACTAAGCTCTCGTCATCGGGCCTGATGGGGAAATCGAAGATGCCGACGAATGACACCGCCCCGCCGCGGCTGCAGGCGACGGGGATTCTGGCAACGGCTGCCATGCTGGCCCTGCTGTATTTCGGGCGCGAAGTGCTGGTTCCCGTGATGCTGGCCCTGTTCCTTGGCGCGTTGCTGAATCCCTGGGTGCGGTTTTATTTGCGGCTCGGGCTTGGGCATGGCTTCTCCGTGCTTCTGGTCATGCTCGCCACCCTGGCCATCACCTTGGGCATGGCCCTCGTGCTGGGTTCGCAGGCGACACATCTGGCCCGAAGCCTGCCCCAGTACCAGTCCACCATCCACGCCAAGATGCAGACCCTGCGGGGTCTGACGGTGGACCGCTTCGAAAGCATGCAAGGCGTGCTGGGCCGCGTCATTGAACCGGCGGCGGAGCCCGGCAATGCGAAGCAGGCGGTTTCCACGGTGACCGCCACCGGCCCGGCGGTACCCACCACGAATGAACCTGCGGCAATTTCGAGTGCGTCACTGGCCGTGCTGTCGCACCTGCTCACGGTGGCATGGGTACCGCTGCAGACGGGCGGCATCGTGCTGGTGGTCCTGGCCTTCGTTTTGCTGGAGCAGGAATCCTTGCGCGACCGTTTCATCCGCCTGGCGGGAGGCACGGACCTGCGCGCCACCACCATGGCGATCAACGATGCCGCGGAACGATTGTCGCGGTTCTTCATCTCGACGTTTTCGGTGAACGCAGGTGTCGGCGTGGCGATCGGAATCGGTCTATGGCTGATCGGCTTGCCGAATGCACTCCTGTGGGGTGCGCTGGCGGCGATATTCCGGTTCGTGCCTTATGTGGGCGTCTGGCTGATCGCCGGGTTGACGATGCTGTTTGCCGCCGCAGTGGGGCCCGACTGGTCGCTGGTGGTGATGACCGCGATCCTGTTCGCCACGGTCGAGCTGATCGTTTCCCAGGTGATCGAGCCATTGCTCTACGGCCACACCACCGGCTTGTCGCCGCTCGCGGTGGTGGTGTCCGCGATCTTCTGGAGCTGGCTGTGGGGGCCGGTGGGATTGGTGATGTCCACGCCGCTGACCTTGTGCCTGGTGGCGGCAGGCCGGCACGTGAAGGCCCTGGACTTGCTGACTATCCTGCTGGGCGACGCGCCTGCGTTGACGATGCCGCAGCGGCTCTATCAGAGAGCGCTGTCCGGCGACGCCCAGGAAATTCTGGACGATGCGCGCCGTTATCTCAAAAGCCGGACCTTCGGTGCCTACTGCGACGCCATCGTGCTGCCGGCTTTGCAGTTCGGCCGTACAGACCTCGAGCGCGGTGTGATCCGCGCCGAGCAGCTGCGGATTCTCCGGGAAACCATCGTCACGGTGATCGAGACGCTGAGCGGGGAAGGGCGGACGCGGTCATGGCGGAAGCGCCGCCCGGGCGTCTTGAACGATGCCAACATCGGGCGCCAGCTTCGGCAACGCCGCGAGGAAACTCGGGGACGTTGGCAGGGTTCGCTGGCGGTGCCGGCCGGTTCGATCGTGCTCTGCATGAGCATGGGGACGCCCTACGACGATTTGACCACGGAGCTGCTGACCCGCGTCCTGCGTGGCTTGAATATCGACGCACGCCACCTGGCCCTCGACGATCTCCAGAACTTCGATGACGAGCCGCATCCGGACCTCACGCCGGGCGCCGTTGCATTGATCTATCTGGTCGATACCGAAGCCGAGGCCATGCGGGAGCGCGTGGATGTGCTTGCCGCGAATATGCATCAACGCATACCCGAGGCGCGCATCATTGCGGTATGCCTGCCGGAACTGCTGGCTCCGAGTACGCCCGACCTGTCGACATGTGGGCATGTCGATGCCGTGGTGGGTTTGCTGGAAGAGGCGGCGCAATATGCTCTTCCGGTCGCAAGGCAGACTGATGCCCAGGAGGCGGCTTGAAGTAGCGATAAGGCACGGTTGTCGAAACGGGCTCGTCAGCTTGAGTTATCTGCGAGGCACTTTTCGCGCTTACTTCGAAATGGTCTAGAGCGGCGTGATTCGGCCAAGCCGCCAGTGTTGAGGGCGACAGCTTTCCACTCATAGTGGCTAGCGGTATCTGCCTTGCGCCATGTCTAGACAGCACAGGCTCAGTTGCCTGGCCATGCATCCCGTTCCGCTGCGCTCAACGCCAGCGCCATGGCTTTGCCTTCCGCGGCTGATACCACTGCCGCTTCGATCACCGCCATTACAACGATGGCCTGTTGCGGTGTGACCGGATTGGGGCCAAGCCCTTTCACCGCGTCGCGGAACGTGGCGTAGTACCGGCTCTGGTCGCCACGTGGCGAAGCAAGGTGCTCGACGTTGCCGTTGCCGTCGTACAGCAGCAGATCATCCGTGTCCTCGCCCCAGCCCGCATCCCCCGGCCGCATGCCTGCGAGCAGTTGTGTCTCCTGCGTGTCGATCTTCGGCTTCACCGCGCTGCCTTGCGTACCGTGCACGATGAAACGGGGACTGCCGCCGGCCACCAGCATGCTGGCGTGCAGGATCACCCGTCGTTCGCCGTATTCGAGTACCGCATGCGCCCAGTCGGTGACTTCGCCACCGTCGCGTTGCGTGGCGAGGTTGGCCCAGACCCGGTCAGGCACGCCGAACAGGCACAACGCCTGGTCCACCAGATGCGGCCCCAGGTCATACCAAAGCCCGTTGCCGGCGCCAGCTTGTTCGCGCCAGCGCGCGCGTACTTGCGGGCGGAAGCGGTCGATGTGCGATTCGAAATGCGTGATCCGGCCCAGGCGGCCGGTTTCGATCAAGTGCCGTACGCCGAGAAAATCGGTATCCCAGCGGCGGTTCTGGAACACCGACAGCACGCGCCGCTCCCGCTCTGCGATGGCAGTGAGCTCGCGCGCCTGGGCAAGGTCGAGCGCAAAGGGCTTGTCGACCACCACATGCTTGCCGGCTTCAAGCGCAGCGCGCGCCAGCGGCGCATGCGTGTGGTTGGGCGACGCGATCACCACCACGTCCAGTTGTGGGTCGGCGAAGGCAACGGCCGCGTCGGCGACCACTTCCACATCGGGCAAGTCCGCTTGGACCTTGCCGGCGTCGCTCGAGACCACCGTGCCCAGCACCAGGCCGGGCACGCTGCGGATCAAGGGCGCATGGAAAGTCTTGCCGGCGTAGCCATAACCGATCAGTGCTACGCGCAACGGCGTCGCGGAATCATGCATGGCGTAATCCGGGGGCGGATGGAGAAGTTGCCATGATAGTCCAAACACATCCGCAGGCCGCCCTTGATTCCACATTGCACGTTCAAGGTCTACGGAGGTGCGCCGCGCGGGCTCATGTATGCACATGCAGAGCAGTTGCATGTTGGCCTGTGCGCGTTTGTGGGTGTTTGAAAGATAGAACGGCAATCACACAGAGGACGTGGGAGTGGGCTTTCTGAGAAGTGCGCCTTGTCCCGTTTAGTCTCTCCGTTGTAAACGGGCGCAAGGCGCGTTGTGCGGATACTTCACTGGCAACACCACACCTGGCTAGCCCCGCCGGCGCCCGGTGATGAGCGAGGCGATGAACAGGATGATGAAGACGACGAACAGGACCTTGGCGATCATCGTGGCGACACCCGCAACGCCAAGAAAGCCGAAGAATCCGGCGACGATTGCAATGATCAGGAACACAACGGCGTACCAGAGCATGGTGGTCTCCTTGAATGATGCGTGGTGGTGCGGTGCGCAGCATTTTCAATGCATGCTGCGAAAGCAGGGCCGACTAGCGCTGGTCAGGGCACCAACCATCGACTAGCGCGAGCTGCCGCGGGGCGGTATTCCCCGTGCCCAAAGAGCCGGGCGCGGACATCCACTACATGGAACATCCGCGCCCGGGCTTTTACAGATCCATGTCCTGGTCCAGGTGGAAATCCCGGATCTGCTTTTTCGCCTCGTCGCGGGCGATGCCGTAGCGTTCCTGCAGCTTGCCCGCCAGGTACTCGGTGCTCCCGTCGGCGACCATGAGGTCGTCGTCCGTCAACTTGCCCCAGCGTGCCTTGAGCTTGCCGTGAAGCTGCTTCCACTGGCCCTTGATCTTGTCTTCATTCATGGCTGGTTCTCCGGTATGTGTCGAATCGTTCTTCACTCGAATACTTGGGGCGGCATTCGCCCTGTCATGTCAGTCCTTTGACTTCAGTCCGGACGCGTCGACGTCCCTGACACCTTTCACGCTTTTGGCCGCGGCGACTGCTTTCCTGACATCCGTCTGGGTCGCGAGTACTCCGGTCAGCGTCACCACGCCGTTCGTGGTCGTCACGGACACGTCCATGCTCTTCACGCCCTTGGTCGTTGCGAGTTCGCTTTTCACCTTGGTCGTGATCCACGTGTCGCTGGCGGCTTGGCCTGTGTCGGCCGAGCGATCGCCGCTGGACGACGCCTGTGGCGCCGCGTATGCGGCATTGGCAATCATTCCGGCTCCCAGCGCTGCGGCCAGGGCGAGTATTGGCATCGTGCGAAATGCTTTCATGCGGGTTGATCTCCAAGTTGGGTCGCGCAAGTTCGATCGAGATGGTTCCGCCTCAGCGGCGATTCGTCGGCTTGCGGACTTCATGCTGCTTGCCCTCGCCAGGACGACGGGGCGTGTCGGAACGGCGATCGCCATCCAGATCTTCGTGGCCCTGCGAGCTTGGCCTCGGGCGGCGTTGCGGCGGTGGTTCGGATCGCTTGTCGGGTTGGCCGGCTTGATTGGGGGAACGTGCAGATGGCATAGGGGACTCCTCCATCGAAGGGGCTTTGGTGGCCCGGAATAAAACCTATGGCCTGCGCGCACTTTGTGATAGAGACATCGCTACCAGTTCGTCTGGTAGGTTTCTACCGGTTGCAATGTGCGGTGTTCGCTCCCGAAATAATCACTACCCCAATACATGCAGGACTGCCGATGAGTGCCAAAGCACCGAAAGCGCCAAGGGATCGCAGCGAGCTACAGCAGATCCTCGCGAACCTGGTCCAGGGCGTGCTGGTCGTCGAACTGGATGGCGCGATTGCCTGGGCAAACAACGCCGCCCTGGAAATGCATGGCTGTACTGAAATCGCGCAGTTGGGCACTGGCATGGTCGAGTACCGCAAGCGTTTCGCGTTGCGTTATCTCAACAATCACCGGCTCACGGCCAAGCAATACCCGCTGGCCAGGCTTGTTGCCGGGGAGCACTTCGATGAAGTAACGGTGGAAGTAACCCACCGGTCGCAGGACGAATTCCGCCGCGTTCTGGAGTTGCGCGGCTTTCCGGTCGTCAGCACGTTGAACATCATCGAATCGCTGGTGCTGATCATCAAGGATGTGACCGAACTCAAGAGCGCCTCGGACCGTTTCGAGCGTGCGTTCGCGGCCAATCCCGCACCTGCAGTGATTCTTCGGCTTGCAGACTCGCGCTATGTGCGAGTGAATCGCGGCTTCCTCGAAATGACGGGCTTCATGCAGGAGGAAGTGATAGACCGTCCATTCCACGAGCTGGACGTGCTCCGGGAAGCCGAGCACCGGGAGGCCGCGCTCGAAGCCATGCGCGAACACCGCTCCATTTCGCAGCAGGAGGCACTGGTGCGTGTAAACGATGGCACCGAAAAATTCACGATCGTCGCCGCCCAGCCCATCGAGATGGACGAAGAGGCATGCATGCTGTTCACCTTCGCCGATCTCGATGCGCGCAAGCGGGCGGAGATGTCACTGCGCCGCAGCGAGGAGCAATTCGCCAAGGCGTTCCGTCTCGCACCTGTGCCGATGCTGATCTGCACGCGATCGGGCTGGCGCATCCTGGCGGCGAATGACGCCTTTGGCGATGCGACCGGATACCGCCATCCCGATATCCAGGGTCAGACCATCCGGGAAATCGGGCTCTGGAAAAGCGCCAAGATCCTCAATGAGCTGCGCATCAGCCTCGATGCCGGACAGGAAACGCGCAACCTGGAAGTTCCGCTGGTGGCACGCGATGGCTCTACCATCGATTGCCTACTTTCCGCCGGGCCGGTGACGATCCAGGACGAGGCCTGCGTGCTGTGCGTGGTCCAGGACGTCACCGAACGCAAGCGCGCGGAAGCCGACGTGATCCTTGCCATCGAAACGGTGATGAAGGACACCTCGTGGTTCAGCCATACGGTGATGGAAAAGCTTGCGCAGATACGCCAGCCGGGAAGTGTCGGTGGTGAACTGGCGGCGTTGACGCCGCGCGAGCTGGAAATCCTCGAGCTCATCTGCAAGGGACATGGCGACGCTGAAATCGCGAGTGCCCTGAAGCTTTCGCGCAACACTATCCGCAACCACGTCGCGAACCTGTACAGCAAGATCAACGTCAAGCGACGCAGTGCCGCGGTGGTCTGGGGGCGTGAGCGCGGCATAGCCAGCTACTGATCATGCGGTGGCACGTGTGCGACATGGCCTTCCCGCGAGGCGAATAGGTCTAATGGGCACGTGAGCGTGCTGCCGGCCGTTCGACTATGGACTGCCGCGATAGGTGGTGCCGAAGCCGTGGGTGTCGTCCACGCATTGTGTGAAGTCATGCCGGCCTGATCCCTGAACAGTCCGCTACTTGAGATCGCCAGAATGGTCAGCGCGTACCGGTCAATCGCGTTTTCAGGGTTACCGCTCGCTGAGCGGTGAGCCACTAACGAGATCGGGAGGATTAACCATGAAAGCTATGAAGCACGGCATGCTGCTCATTCTTTGTGTCCTGACGCTCGCCGCGTTGAGCGGCTGCGTCGAAGATGCGAGGACAGGGCTCGTCTGTCCGCCAGGCACTCACCCGGGCCCTCATGGTCATCAGTGCTTTGCTGACTGACCGGCGAGGATGATCCAGAAGGGCGACGGAAAGAGCATGCTGCGCGGCTTAGGCTGCTTTGTTCGATCCAGCATCGAGCAGGATCACGCTGAATAACAGCCTGCAGTCATTGCTCACGGAAACTCGCTTGCAGCATGCGCATGCTGTGAAAGCATGCGCATCTGGATTCCGGCTTCCATCAGAGGCAGTTTCTGGCTGCAACCAGACGCCAAGAAAGGGCGGTTAGCACGTGTTGTCGGGGGAGGGTGACTGGCCGCGAGATTATCGCCAGGCATCTCCCCCGTTTCTTTCCGATCACGTTCGCCGCCGGGTTCATCCTGCAACGGTGTCGATGCCCTTGGACTCGGTGTCAGGCTGTTTGCCCGAAGCGAAAGCCGATTCGTCGAATCATTTCGGCGTGAGATGGAACAGGCCGCCGGATTCGGCGTCTTCCAGCATCCACAGCGAGCCGTCCGGTGCCTCTTCGATATCGCGGACGCGCTTGCCGATGCTCCAACGCTGGACTGCGGTGGCGCCGCCCTTGCCGTCGAACGCGACGCGAACGATGGCCTCGCTGACAAGGCCGCTGAGCAGGGCGCTGCCATTCCAATGCGGGAACAGGTTGCCCTTGTAGAACATGAGATTGCCGGGCGCGATCACCGGCACCCAATAGATCACCGGCTTGGCGAGATCGGGCCGCGTATCAGGGCTTGGGATGGGCACGCCGTCATAGTTGATGCCATAGGAGACCAGGGGCCAACCGTAATTCTTGCCGCGCTGGATCAGGTTCAGCTTGTCGCCGCCGCGCGGGCCATGCTCAAGCTCCCATAGGCGGCCATCGGGAGCAAAGGCGAGGCCATAGGGGGTGCGGTGACCGGTGGTCCAGGTTTCGGCCGGCGTCAGGTTGGGCCCGGGGAACGTATAGGTGCTGACTACCGGCGCCGTCTTGGCCTTCTCGGTATCGGCTGCCGGATCGATCAGCGGAATGGTGCGCGCACCGACCTTTCCCGCCCACGGATTGCCCGGCGCGGGTTTGCCATCCAGCGTCAGCCGCAGGATCTTGCCGACCGGCTGGCTGGGATCCTGCGCGGGAGTGAAGCGCTGGCGATCGCCCAGCGTGAGGAAGAGGTACTTGCCGTCCGGCGAGAAGGCGATCTGGCCGCCGGGTTGCCCGCCCTTGCCTGTAGGCATCTGGCGCCACAGCACCTGGAAGCCCTCCAGCCGAGGTTGTTTGCCATCCAGCACGAGCCGACCACGACCCATCGCCACGCCGCCGCCATAGTCACCCGGTGCGACATAGGTGAGATACACATTGTGGTCAGTGGCGTAATGCGGCGAGAGGAAGACACCCAGCATGCCGTCCTGACCCTCGACATAGCTGGGCGGCACGCCCCCGATTTCGGTCTTGGCACCCTGCGGAGTAACCAGGTCGACGCGGCCAACCTTCTCGGTCACGAGCATGCGGCCATCGGGCAGGAACGCGATGCGCCAGGGCAGCTCGAAGCTCGCCACCTTGGTGATGGTGAAGGGAAGATTGGGGTCCGCTTTCTGTTCGCCTGCATTGGTCTGCGCATGGGCGGCGCTCGTCAGCAGAATCGCAAGAAAGACCGCGTTTGCCAGCTTCATCATTTGCCTGTTTCCTTGCGCCCGAGTGATCAGCAGCATCGTAGCGTTCTGAATGCCGTCCCGGTGTGATGATTTCTTTAAGTTCGGATGGCACGGATGTCTTGCAAGACCGGCTCGACCTGAACTTCTCGGACCATTGGTCTCGGCCGAAGGCGATGCCAGGGCAGGGCGATTCGGCTAGGTTATCGAGGGTAGGGCCGACGTCAGCTTCTGACCCCAAGCCGGAAGGCCGGCCGAGGCTCGCTGCAAGGTTGCCGAGAGTATTGTCGAATTCTGATCAGCAGAATCGTCATCAGTGCACTTCCGTCCAAAGGATCCCCCATGAAATATCTCGGCCTCGCCTACTTCACCCCCGAGCAATTCGCCGCAATGCCGCCTGAGGACGTCAAGGAACTGGTGAGCCAGTGTCCAGCCTTGGACGAGAAGATGCGCGCCACCGGCAAGGTTCTGGTTTCCGCGTCGCTTGGCGATCTGGACAGATGGAGGACACTTCGCCCGAGCCGCGGCAAGACGCACGTCAGCGATGGGCCTTACACCGAGTCCAAGGAAGTGGTGGGTGGCCTCTTCATCATCGAAGCAGACAGCCATGACGAGGCAGTACGCATCGCATCCATGCACCCGGCCGCCACGCTGGGCGAAGAAGGCGGGTGGGCCGTCGAGCTCATTCCTATGGATTTCTACCTGGCACGATGAGGACTTGCTGCTCCTTGTCCCAGGCACCTTCGTAACTTCGCAAGTCATCATGGTGATGTCCGCTTCCGGTCAGAAGCGGACTCCCGGGCAGCGTGATTGAAGCGGCTCCGCCTGCGCAGCTCATTCTTTCCCGACCACAACATTTCAGGGCGAGAAGCTTTCACAAGTCTAGGGTTCGAGCCAAACATTAGAATATCGGCGGCTCGCGATTGGCTGCGAGTATGCGGATCGTCGCGTCGCGCTCACTATTCTGTTCATTGCCAACTCCTGCGAGCAATGCCTCTGCCTCCGTGTGTAACCTTTCGGCGGTAGTTCGATCACCCAGCAAAGCTTCCGTGCCAGCGAGGTCTGCATCGATGTGCGCGATAAGCGAGGCCGTCTTCGGCGTGATCATGTTGGCCGCCGCGAACGCACCTTCAAATTCCCGCTTTGCTTCCATGCTATGGCCGAGCGAGCGGAGCGTTTCACCGTACAGAATGCGCGCTCTGATAGCGTTTTCCGAACTTTGATCCGCAAGTGCGGCATACATCGCGGCAGCTTCGCTGGCGAAGGTGGCAGCACGTTCGCGGGCCCCGCCTGCTGCGGCAATCTCTGCCTCTACGGTAAGCGCGAACGCGACATCTGGATGCGCACCACGATGGCGCTGTCTTGATTCCGCAAGTGCGCGGCTGGCAATTCCCTCGGCTTCGCCGATCCGCCCGCGCGCCATAAGGATTTCCGCCAGGCTCGCGCTATCGCTGCTTTGACCGTTGTCGCCGTAATCCTTGCCCAGGAGACGCTGCTTCCGGTTGATGGCATCGCGCAAGCCTGTCTCTGCACTTGCGTAAGAGCCCTGATTGAAGTGGACCTGCGCCAGGTGGCCGAGCGTTATGGCCTCGCCCAGCGATGATGTCGCTGCGAGCTTTTCATCGAGCTCCAGCGATTTTTCATAGAAGGCGCCTGCCTCGGTAAATTTGCCTTCGCGCACGAGGACATTCGCAAGGTTGTTGAGGTCGCCGGCGACATGGGCATTGGGACCTGCGTATGCGCTTTCGTCAATGTCGAGGGCGGAGCGCATGAGCATTTCGCTCTCGTCATAGCGGCCAAGCGGGAGCAGCGCCGTTGTAAGGAGCGTCATTGCATCAGCGACCTGCGGATGCCTGGCGCCGAATCGAGCGCGCTTGCGCGCGAGCGCTTCGCGCAACAAAGGCTCAGCTTGGTCGGGATGGCCGGCGTCCATCCATATCCAGCCGAGGTTCGTTATCGCCTCGGTGAGGGCATCACTGTCGGTCGGAAGTATTCGGTGTGCGAGCGCAACGGATTTCGTGCCGATATCGATAGCTTTTTTCGACTCGCCTAGACGTTCGTCAAGGCCGGCAAGCCATGCAAGAGCTTGCACTTCTTCCGGCGAGTTGTGGTCGGAGCCGGACTGGAACGCCTCGATTGCTTTCTGCAAACGCAATCTGCCGCTGCGAACGTGACCGAGTTCATCGGCTTCTTCCGCGAGCAGGTATTCGACATGCAAGGTTCGTCTGTCGGTAGCGCCAAACTGTGCTTGTGCCAGTGACGCCGCCTTTTCGAGCGGTTGTTGCGCGCGATCCGCGTGACCACTACGCCGCTCGAGG
This sequence comes from Rhodanobacter sp. DHG33, assembly GCF_014843005.1. GTDB lineage: Bacteria > Pseudomonadota > Gammaproteobacteria > Xanthomonadales > Rhodanobacteraceae > Rhodanobacter_A. The sequence continues at coordinate 694,100 of NZ_JACYXM010000002.1, forward strand.
TCACCGATCAATGCAAGAATTTCAATGTGAAGCGCGGGTTGCTTCGCGAAATCGTGATCGGCGCGATCCCGTCCTTGCGCGAGCAAGACCTCGGCGCTCGCCTCTGCTCCATGCGACACATTGTCGAAAAGACCCTCCATGAAGGATTTGAGCGCATATTCGCGTTGCGCCTCGCTTTTGGCCGCGAGTGCTTGCGCGTGCGCATCCTTGGCGGCATGACGCGCCAGATACGATTCGTACAGGCCGGCTGCTGTTGCGCCGGCGAGCAGCATCACCATGACGATGCTGGCGGAAACAGCCAGAGCATGTCGCTTTGTGAAAGTGAGCGCGCGATACGCAAAAGTGTCCGCCCTGGCGTGCAACGGTTTGCCATCGAGGTAGCGCTCGATGTCCTCACGCAGCGCCGCCGCACTCGCATAACGGCGAATGGGGTCCGGCCGTATCGCTTCGTGCACGACCGCGTAAAGGTCGACGCCCAAGCTTTGCCGCAATTGCCCATCGTCGAATACCGGCGTCGCCGCAACGGCATGGCTGTCGAGTCTGCGTGGCTGGAGACCGGATAGAAGCTCCGCCAGCAGAACACCGAGGGCGTATACATCGACCGAGGTTGTCGTGGCGTGGCCGATGATTTGTTCCGGCGCCGCATATGCGCGTGTCAGACGTCGCACTTCGGTGCGCGTCTGCGCACTCTCGCCTTCGCTGGCGATGAGCTTGGCAATGCCGAAATCGACGAGTTTGACGCAGCCATCCTCGCCGATGAGCACGTTGCTTGGCTTAAGGTCGCGATGCACGATCAAGCTGCGATGTGCATGCTCGACGGCCTTGGACACGTCTATAAACAGCGCAAGGCGTCCTCGCACGTCGATACCGTGCTTTTCGCAATGTTGGACAAGATTGCCGCCTGCAACAAATTCAAGTGCCAGGAACGGTGTGCCGGCTGGTGTGAATCCAGCGTCGAGCAACTGGGCAATATGTGGATGCTGGAGTCGCGCAAGAATGCTCTGCTCACGAAGGAAGCGGCGACGCTCTTCGGCATCGTGAACGTCGATACGCAACAGCTTGAGGGCGACCTTCTGGGGGCCGCCCGGTAGTTCGCGCTCTGCCTCGAACACGCTGGCCATGCCGCCGGCACCCACGAACCGAAGCAGGCGATAGCCGGGAATGGCAGGCAGTTTATCGGCCGAGTAGCCAACCGAAGCCGGCATCCATTGCGCCATACCACGCTCGAGCGCCTCGGCGACGGGTACCTGACTGAGGGCCTGCGTAACGAGCACGCGGAGCGTCGCGTCTTCGCAGTTTCTGCATAACCAATCGGCCTGTTCGGTAGCGGGCAACTCCAATAGACGGTCGAGCAGCGGCTCGGCCTCGTGCCATCGTTGGATGAAGTCGATGCTCATCGGCGGCTTCTAGTCGGTTACATACCCGTATAGCGCAATCGAGTGGCTACAACCGACATCACCTCATACTTCCGGGGCCAGGCAGGCTGCAAGAAACGTGCGCGCCTTCAACCAGTCGCGTTCGACAGTGCGTGCATTGACGCCGATGGCGTCGGCAATTTCCGGGCTCGAAAGCTCGGCGAACAATCGCAGCTCGGCAACGCGCGCAAGACGCTCATCCAATGCCGCGAGCTTCGTCAAAGCCTCGTCGAGTGCCAGTACGTCGATGATGTTCGATGGCGACACACCCTCCGTCATCTCGGGTGCCTGACGTTTCTGCGCCATCTTCCGCCTTGCGCGGTCGATCAGGAGGTGACGCATCGTGCGGCTCATGTACGCGTACAAGTGAGCTTGATCCGCGAAGGTGATGTCGCTGCTGTCGAGCAGCTTCAGGCAGGCTTCGTTGACCAGCGCAGTCGTCTGAAGCGTGTGTGCGGCTTCGTACGCCCGCTGCCGGTGCGCCAGCTGGCGCAGCGTGGCATAGACCTGCGGGATCAGTGCATCCATCGCCACCGGATCACCGTCCGCAAGAATTTCACTGATTCGGGCCTCGGTGGTCATGTGCGCTGCTGGCCTGTTACCTCGAAATGTTCCGACCGTGTCGGAAGAAGCGAGCCATTTGCGCTGTAAGGAGGGATGGCGCCATTCAAGGTGACCGCAAGCTGTCGGCACGCCATCGCCCATCTCCTCAAACAAGGATTGAAGTCATGTCAAGCCATCACTCTTCACGTAACAGGTTCATCGCGGCGGCCGGTCTGCTCACCCTGGTCTTTGCCGGTTCCAGCAGCGCTGCGACAAGCCCCGAGAACGATACAACCCCATCTGCCCCCGCTGCGATAGCCACTGCCTGCGCCAATGCACACGCCCGTGTACAGGATGTCGCCGCCATGACTCCTTGCGGGCATGGTACATCGGCTGCCATTTCGGCAAGCGGTTCGAGGACCTACAGCTATCAGACGTTGGACTACCCAGGTGCGTCGCAGACGACCTTTTGGGGAATCAACGATCTGAACGAGTTGAGCGGTCAATACTCCATGGGCAGTGGCGCAGCCCACGCCATGGTTTATCGCCATGGGCACTTTGAGCCACTGGATCCAGGGGTGTTAGGCGACTATTTCAGCGCCGCCGGGGGGCCTACCGACTTCGGTACGACGTACGGTGCCTATGCCGATGCAACGGGACTTCAGCACGGCTTTCTGATTCAGCGCGGGCATTTCTCCACAGTCGACTTCCCGGGTCACCTCAACTCGAATGTGGATCAAGTCAATCTGTTCGGTGCGATAGCCGGCGTGTACTGGGATGCCGACGGAGCCTTCCACGGCGTACTTCGTGAGGGCGGCCACGACACCCCCATCGATGTGGCCGGCGCACGCGAAACCTATCCGCTCGGCATCAACGATAAAGGCGAGATCGTCGGCTATTGGGATACGGATCCAGACCAGACGCACGGCCTCTACCGCAGTGCAGATGGGCAGTTCTCGACAATCGACGTGCCGGGTGCCGCATCCACGGCCATCTTCGAGATCAACGACGCAGGGCAGGCCGTCGGCTATTACGTAGACGCTTCGGGCGATATCCACGGTTTCATTGAAACGCGAGGGCAGTTTCAGAGCCTGGACGTGCCTGGGGCTGCAGCAACCCTCGCGACTGCCATCAACAATCTCGGCGTGATCGCCGGGGAGTACTTCGACAATGCCGGCATGCGGCATGGGTTCGTTGCCACGCCCTAAATCGGCCCGTCTTACCCGATTTGTCCGTTTTCGATATCAAACGGCCGAGACCGATCCTAGGCCCGTCAGAGGCGACCGGTTGAGTTCGTAGCGCGATTGCGGAGGCAACTATGCGTCTACCTTCCGCAAAGAAAACGGGGGAGGTAGACGCGGTTGCCTTGTGGTTCGTAAAGACTTTTATCAGAGCGACTGATCACGAGAGCGTGTTATCAGGGTCTACGCCTTCACCGGCAGCCTGTGAGGGCAGGCTGCCGGTGATCGGCAAACTCATTCGCTACACGCGGTCATATGCGGATCAATCCGACAGCGTCATCGCCATGACCTGCACGTTGGCATTGTTCGGCAGCGTGACGCTCTGCACCGTCTTGGCGTTGTTCAGAGTGAAGTTGTAGTTGTAGAGATAGAAGGTGCGGTTGTCCTTGGCGCCGGTATAGGTATCGCGGTAGGCCATCTTGTCGGCCTGCAATTCGCCGGCGTAGCTCTGCGGCGTGAACCAGTCGCTCATGCTCTGGGTGAAAGTCGATTTCGTACCGTCGGTGTAGGTGACGGTGAAGGCCTGGGAAGTCTGGTTGCCGTTTTCCGCGGTGGCCAGCAGATGCAAGGTGCTGAATTGGCCACCGGGCAAGGTGATTGTCTGACCCGCCGCGACCAGATCGTTGTTGGCGTTTGCAGCGCCGAACTGGTACGGGATGTTGTTGAAGGTCTGCGAAGAACCCAGCAGGGTCGCCGAATAGGCATCGCCCACATCGTCCAAGCCGCCGGTAGACGCAAAGGTGCTGCCGTCCGTATAGATGCCGATCCGGTCGAAGTACGAGGCCAGGTTGACCGAGGTCGGCGCGCCACCCGGATTGCTCAACGCATACGAGACGAGCACCACGTTGCGGTTGCTGGGCAGGGTGAGGCTCGCCACCGTCTTCGTGTTATTGATCGGGAACGAATAGCCGTACAGATAGAACGTGCGATTGTCTTTGGTGCCAGTACTGGTGTCGCGATACGCCATCGTGACGGCTTTCGATTCGCCGGTGTAGTTCGAGGGCGTGTACCAGTCGCTCAGGCTCTGGGTGATCAGCGTGCTGGTGCCGTCGGTGTAGTTGACCTGGAAGGTCTGCGACGCCTGACCGCCATTGATGCCGGTAGCCAGCAGGCTCAGCTCGCTGTACTGGCCCTGCGGCAAGGTGATGGTGCCTTCGCTCCAGGCATTGACCGTGTTGGCGGAGCCGATAGAGAAGGTGTTGCCGTTCCAGCTCTGCGCGATGCCAAGCAGGGCGCTCGAGTAGGCGTAACCGTTGCCATCCAGGCCGCCGGTGGTGAACGAAGTGCCGTCGCTGTAGATGCCGTAAATCGGTACCGTGCTTACCACGACCGCACCGACACCGACATTGATCGCATTGGCATAGGCGGCCGGTTCATCCCCGCCGTTGTAGGTCTTGCCCGCAACATCGTCGTACAGCCATAGGAAGCCGCCGGTGATACCGCAGGATGAGTGCCAGCTTGTCATCTGGCTTTGTACCTGCGGAGGTGTGTCGCCGCCAGACAAGGTGCTGTCCGCAAGGCCAGGGAACACCGGAACGCTGCCGAAATTCCACCCCGAGCATGGGCTGTTGCCCGCACCGCCGGAATAGGCCTGCAGGTGCACGCCGTCGACCGTACCGGGAAGTTGGGTGTTGATCTGCGAGACCACCGAAGTCCAGTACGAGGCGTTGGTATACGGCGAAATCGTGACGTGGTAGCCGAGGTTTCCAAGCATCACCGCGAAGGCCACGGTCGAGGCCGAGTCGTAGCTGTTCTCGTCATCGAAATCGATGGTGTCGATCGCCGGCAGGGCAGCCTTGATCGCCGCGAAGTCCTTGTAGAGGATGCTACTCGTCCCCGTGCCTTGTGCATTGACCAGAGCCTTGATGTCCTGCCAGTCGCCCACGTTCGAAGAGCCAATGCTCAAGGTGATGCGCTTGGGTGTGCCTTGCTTCATTTGCACCAGGTCGGCCGCGAACGAGGGCCAGGTGTTGTTGCCCACATAGGTGCCGCCGGAAGTCAGCGGGAATTCGGCATTGAGGTTCAGATCGCCCGCGGAACTCACCTCGACACTCCAAACGATCACTTCGCTGAAGCCGGAGTTCTCGATCTCGGAGATATTGGCTGCTACGTGCTTGTACAGCGGACCGCCGCCGTAGACGCCGGTGTAACCGGTGGTCTGAGCAGCAACCGTGCCGGCGGCTGCAAGACCCATGCAGACGGAGAGGCAAGACACCAACGGCTTAAGGCGGAAAATTGAATATCGACCCTTGGAATGCTTCATGGCTATGGTTCCCCGAGCGGAATGAGGACGAGCCGCTTTCATTTACGTACTGCGCGAGCGGCCATGGGTTCAGGCCATGAAGGAAATCGGACAGCGCGTGACGGAAGGTCGACGCACCGCGACTCCTTCGCGAAGCCTGCGATGACGCAAATCGATCCACACCTGGGCATGATTTGGCGATACCCATTCAAGTCATGCCTTGTATTCCCCAGCATTATTTAGATCGATACAAATTTTAGTGAAAAGAAGGGCCTTCTTACTTGTTCTGGCCCAGCTTCTCGAGCATAAATATGGATCGATCTAAATTTACGAGGCAATGCATAGACATCGCCGCGTCGGCATCCATCGATACGGCATTGGAAAAGCCTTGTCAACAGGATTCTGTGCCGCCTGAGATTAGGACGTACGCAAAGCAATCGGGCTGGCGGGTAAGGAAGTCACTTATTTTCAATGTTGCCTTGCGTCATTTTTGGATCGAGACAATATTATTTTGGCATCCGACGGATGTTGCATCCGCAAAAAATCATTCATCGGTATCCCAGCATCACGGTGGCACTCAATGCTGTGCTGGTGCTGCCTTGGTTTATTCCGCGCACCTGATCGGCGGCGTCGAAGTCATGACTTCAGACAATTGACCCAGGAGCGCTGCTGCCATAGCGGCAGCAAGCTGTTAAACCCATTGACGCGCAATGCGCGAGCAGGGCGATCGGCGACTGTCATCTGGAATAGAACCAGCATCTGCTTTCGACCCGGAGGAGCCATCCGGCCGCTTGATCTGGCTGTTACATGGCCACCGATCGAAATTTTGCCCATGCTTGGCATGTGCAGTTTGGGTTCGTGGCAGGAGAGCTGCGTGTGATTTGCGCCCATGGCACATCCACTTGCAAATCGCCTATGCGAGTTTTACAGTGAACCAAATGGTTCACTATCAAGCCCGTCTCGACGCAACGTTCGCCGCACTCTCCGATGTCACCCGACGCGGGGTGCTGGAGCAGCTCGGGGGTTCGGACGCCTCGATCACCGACCTTGCCCAAAGGTTTCGCATGACCCTTACGGGCATGAAGAAGCACGTCAGCATCTTGGAGCAGGCAGGGCTCGTGACCACGGAGAAGGTCGGGCGCGTACGAACCTGCAAGCTCGGACTGCGCCGGCTGGAAGAAGAGGCCGCCTGGATCGAGCAGCACCGCCAACTGTGGAACGCGCGCTTCGACGCGCTGGACAAGCTTGTCGAACAACTGAAACGCAAGGAGAAGGCAGATGCCCAAAGAAAAAGCAGGTAGTTCCACCGCCGTGAACCACACCGCCGTGAAACGCAAGTCGGACTTCGAACTCGTCGTGACGCGAGCGTTCAACGCTCCGGCACACATCGTCTTCGAAGCATGGAGCAACCCCGAATTGTTCAAGCTTTGGTGGGTTCCGAAGTCGGCGGGCATGTCGCTGGTCTCGTGCGACATGGACATCCGTACCGGGGGAACCTACCGCCTCGTGTTCAGCCATCCGGCCTTCGATCAACCGATGGCATTTTTCGGCACGTACAGCGAGGTAACCCCGCACAAGCGTCTCGTATGGACGAACGAAGAAAGCGATCAAGGCGCCGTGACCACGGTGACGTTCGAAGAAAACGACGGCAAGACGCTGGTCACCTTCCACGAACGCTATCCCACAACAGAAGCTCTCGACGAAGCCCTCGCCGGTTCGGCGGAAGGCCTGCCCGAACAGTTCGCACAGCTGGACGAGTTGCTCGCAGACAGATCCTGACCGCACCGCGGCCGCCGATGTATGGAAGAGGCGCCGAACTGGCCTGCTGCGCTGGCCAGTTCGGCGCCACGTGAGGACGATATGATCAGACGCGATTTCCTGAAGACGGCCATGGCGACCGCCGTGCTGACTGCGGTCCTTCCCGTTCGAGCCAAGCAGACTCTCGCCGTTTCGAACGGGCATTTTGCCGACGTCAACGGCCAGCATCTTTTTTACAGCGTGCATGGCACCGGCAAGCCGCTCATTCTTCTCCACGGCGGCATCGACCCGGACAGCTTCGGGAGCAATCTGGCCAGACTGGCCAAGGGCCGGCAGGTGATCGCCGTCCATCTCCAGGCACATGGGCGCACGCCGGACACCGACAGGCCACTGCGCAGCGAAACGATGGGCGACGACATTGCCGCCCTGATCGGCGATCTGAACCTCGGCAAGGCCGACGTCATGGGCTACTCGCTGGGCGCCAGCGTCGCACTGCAGGCCGCCATCCGCCATCCCGACGTGGTCGACCGGCTCGTGCTCGTGTCCGCGGCGATGAGGCAGGACGGCTTTTATCCTGAGGTGGTGACGGCCTTCAAACAGCTGGAGGCCAACGCCGCCACGCTCGGCCCTAGCGTCAAGGCATCGCCGTTAGGGGCGACCTATCCCGGTGTCGATTGGACCAACCTCTTCAGGAAAGTCGGCGACCTGACCAAACGCCCCTTCGACTGGAGCGCCGATGTCGCCAGGCTCCAGACACGCACGCTGCTGGTCTTTGCCGACGCCGACGCCATCCGGCCCGAACACATGGTCGAGTTCTGGAAGGCGCTGGGCGGCGGCCGGCGCGATGCCGGGATCGACGGTTCGCTGCGGCCCGCAAACGAACTCGCCATCCTGCCGAACACCACCCACTACACGGTCCCTGTCGATCCGATGCTGCCGGAAATCGTCGAACGCTACCTAGGAGTCGCGTCGAAGGCCGTAGGTTAGGGACTGCGAAGCGCTCACGAAGCTATCAGGGTAGGGAAGAGTTACGCGTGTCCTTCGATATTTGAACAGCCGGACATGTCACTCGCGGACACGTGATGATCCATGAGTGAAGATGATTGTGATCTGACTCCCCACTATGCGGCCACACGGCATGGTATTGAGAGAGCCGGGATACTCAGTAATCGGCTGATCGAGGCAGGGGACAATGAAGCGTCTGATCATCTGTGCCGACGGAACCTGGAACATCCGCGATCAGCTTGACGGTACGACGCGCAAGCGGCGCCCCACCAATGTCACGAAGCTGGCTCGTTCCGTACTGCCGCGATCGGCCAATGGCACGGATCAGATCGTGTTCTACCACGACGGTGTGGGCACCGGTCATGGCTTGGACAAATGGTCGGGCGGCGCCTTCGGCAGCGGGATCGAGCAAAACGTGCGCGAGCTCTATCGGGCCATCGTGTACAACTATGCACCCGGTGACGAGATTTACCTGTTCGGGTTCAGCCGTGGTGCTTTCACGGTTCGAACGCTCAGCGGGTTCATGTGCTTTGCCGGGCTGCTGGAGAAGGGCGACGACTACTTTGTTCCGGACCTCTACGCCTGCTACGTGGCGCAACAGGGTCCTGGTACGGACATGTGGACCCAAGCCAATGGCCATGTTCTGCACCCGCGGCCTTGCCCACCCATCCACATGATCGGTGTCTGGGATACCGTCGGCGCGCTGGGCGCGCCCGGTTTGCTCGGGCAGCTGTTCAACGCCGACAAATACAAGTACCACGACATCGGCTTGACGCCGCACATTCGACACGCGTACCAGGCGCTGGCAATCGACGAGCGGCGCAGGCCTTTTCTTCCCAGCATTTGGGAAAAGCCGGCGGGATGGGCGGGCGAACTCGACCAGGTATGGTTCCCCGGCATGCATTGCAACGTCGGCGGCGGCTACACCCCGGACGGCTTGGCCAACGGTGCTCTGCACTGGATGGTGAACAAGGCAAAAAGCCTAGGCGTACAGTTCGACGATGACTACCTGAAGTACTTCGAGCCGCATTACGACTCCTTTTTGGCGGACTCGATGACACCGCTCTATCGGGTGCTGAGACCGGTGAGCCGTCCCGTGTGCCGCGGTATCAACAGTTGCGAGTCCGTTCATCCGTCCGCCTTCGCACGAATGAATGACCCACGGACACAATACCGTCCTTCGAATCTCTCAGTACTTGGCGAGACGTAGTCCGGGTCCGCAGGGTATGTTCAAGTCGAGCTCAATGTGAGCAGCGTCAAAGGCTGCCTTCTTATGCGCACGATTAGAGCCACGACAAACGTTTGAGGAAGCCCTCAAGCGTTTGTCGCAGAACGATTCAGTTCGATAGGTGGCGGGCATCAGAAGTCATAGGTTGCGCTCAGGCGCACGAAGCGCGGTTGCTGGCGTACCACGGCCGAGCCATATAGCGGATCCGGCGTGTTCGGCGAAATCTGGTAGTACGGATAAGCGTTGAGTATGGCTTGCGAGTTGAACAGGTTGAACACGCTCAGCGACAGGCCGAGCTTGTGGTCGGCAAAGGCAGGTCGATACGTGGTGCTCACGTCGACCTGCTTGTTCCACGGCAGGCGGTGCGTGCCCGGCGGCGAGGGCTGGCCGCCGCACCAGTGGTAGTAGCTGCCGTAGCCATCCGGATCGGTCTGGTTCGGACCGTAGAAGCCCAGGCAGTTGCGCGGATTGCCCGACACCACCGAGACATTCCCCGACACCAGCCATTCCGGCGTGAACTGGTAATAGCCGAACAGCTTGATCTGGTGCGTGTGGTCGTTGCTCTGTGCACCGTTGCTGGAGGACATCAGCGCAGGGAAATCCCAGTCGATACTGGTGGACGCCGCAGTCTGCTGGATGTCCGAACGCAGCTGTCCTTCGGTATCGCCGTAGCTGCGCGAGAACACGTAGTCGATCTTGCCGTACCAGTGGCCGTCGAACGGATGCTCCAGGAAGGTCTCCAGCGCGTAGTACTGGCGCTTGAGCGGCGGGAAGCCGAACTCGGCATTGGACAGCGTGACGCTGCGATAGACCCCGCTGGTGTCCGCCACCGTGAAGGTGTTCGCGCGACCCGGGTTGATCAGATAGCAGCTGTTGGTGGCCGTGACGTCATAGCCCAGCGTGGCGGCCTTGGCCTCGATGGCGGAGACGTCGCAATAGTCGTCGATGCCGTTGCGCAGCACGCGTCGGGTGAGCTTGGCGCCGTAGGTCCAGGAAGCGCCAAGGGTCTTGTTGAAGCCGAGGATGAACTCATCCTGGTATTCGGCCTTGATGTTCTGTGCCGTCACCGTCTTGGGATCCGGCAGCACGCCGTAGGTGTTGTTGGGCGACACCGGGTTGGAGAACGCCGTGAGACCGGTGGGCGTGCCGTCGGCGGCGATGCCGCCGTAGGTGAAGTACTGCTGGGTCGCCACATAGGCGCCTGCAGCGTTCAGCGCCGGGTTGAGCGGCAGGCCCAGGTAGTAGCGACCGGCGTTGCCGAACACCTTGAAGCTGGCATCGCCGTTCACGTCCCAACTGAAGCCAAGGCGTGGCGCCCATTGCGCGCTGCGCTGACGGATATAGGCCTGACCATCGGCGTTGTAGTCGGTGAACTGGTCGTTGCGCAGTCCCAGCGAGAGCAGCCAGCGGTCGTTGAGCTGCCACTTGTCCTCGATGTACTGCGCGCGCTGCGCCGAACGAACGCTGGCGATGGAGCTGTCGACGTACTTGATGGCGTAGTAGCCCGAAGCGCCATTGGGATAATTGGCCGGTGCACCCACGCCAAGATTCGGGATCAACGCGGTGGTGGGTGTGGTGGTGTAGGCGTAATCCCAGTAGTAGCCGGGGCCGGAGGTCTGGCTGCCCTGGTCGATGGCACGCGAGTTCTGGTTGTCGATGCCGACCGACAACGTGTGCGTGCCGAGCTGGTAGCTCAGGTCGATGCGCAGATTGTTGGTGGTGTCGTGGCGGTTCGGGTTGTACAGCGAAGAGGTGACCTGGCTGTTGCCGATGGGCGATGCGCCGTTGAGGTAGGCCGGGTTCTGGTTTTGCGTGTCGGTGACGTAGGTGAGGTTGCTGTTGTAGTTGCCCGGCACGTCATAGTTGGCCAGGCTCATCTGACCGTAGAGGGCCGAGAAGGTCAGGTTGTCGGTCACGTAGCTGGTGAACTTGGCGGTATACAGATTGCCGCCAGTCTTGGTGTTGTCCGCGTCGTTGATGAAGCTGCCGCGCGCCAGGGTGTTGTAGTCGTAGTTGTAGATGGCACCCGAGGTCTCGTCCTTGTTCGATGCTGCGGTCACCTCCAGGATGTTGCTGTCGGTGATGTTCCAGTCCAGCTTGCCGTACCACTTGGGCTGGTTGTAGCGATAGCTCACGTAAGGCGAGGCGCTGGTCACGTTGTTCAGCGTGTTGCCTTGCTGCTTCGATGCCTCGACGGCGAGGAACAGGAACAGTTTGTCCTTGATCAGCGGGCCGCCGAGGTAGGCATCGTAGGTGGTCGTCCACTGGCGGTTCTTGCTGTTCGGGTCGTAGAGACTGCCGGCAACCGGCGAGGCAGGCAGGCCGTTGGTGTAATAGGTATTGGTGCCGTTGGCCTGGGCGAACTCCGGCTCCCACAGCACCTGCGCACCGAAATGCCACTCGTTGGTGCCGCGCTTGCCCACCATGTTGATCACGCCGCCATCCGACCGCCCGTACTGCGCGCTGTAGCCGCCGGTGTAGATCTCCTGCTGTTCGATGGCGCCGTAAGGCAGCGCGAGGCCGCCGAGCCCGCGCTGCGGTTCGGTAGTGTTGAAGCCGTTGATGTAATAGGCGTTCTCGCTGGCCGACGAACCGCCAAAGGTCGCCAGCGACTGGCCGGTGGGGCCGGTATAGCCGCCGCTGTTGTTGACCACGCCGGGGGCAAGCAGGGCGATGGCCTCGGCCGAGCGAGCCAAGGGCAAGCGCGCCAGCTCCTGCGACGTGATGACGGTGCGCGAGTCGACGGTGGTCACATCGATGGCCGGCGTGGCGTTGGCGGTGACGTTGACCGCGCCAAGATTCTTCGCGGCCTCGAAAGACACTTCCGTGCCCGCGCCCACGCGCAACGAAATATCGCTACGTGTGTCTACCACATTGCCATCGCGCAGCAGCGACACCGTATATGTGCCCAGGGGGAGCTCCGCCGCGTTGTAATGGCCATGGTTGTCCACGGCCACGGTGCGGCTGATGCCGGTACTACTCTTGATCAGCACGCTGTCGTCGCGTGCGTCGGGCACCTGGCCGAAGATGCTGCCGGTCGTGGACTGGGAAAAAGCAGGCGCGACATGCAGCGCGAGAAAGGTGGCGACGGCAAGTGCGCCGCCCTGCAGGCGGAAGTGACTGGAGCGATTCAAGGCGATTCTCTCGATGGGGACATGGTGTGGGTGTGCCGCCCGGCGCGTCCATGCGCAGGGTGCAAGCCGGGATTCGGCGGTGATGCGTAACCCCATGCCAGGAGCAGGGGAGGGGAACTACTCCTGGCGGCTTGCCGGTGTGTCCCGCATTACGTCGCGGGGTACCGGGCTCGATGCTGATGTAATCGCATCCTTGAATCGGTTTAAAGACCTAGCGGCATGGTGATTCGAGCCATCAATATGGCTACTGGTTATAAGCGTGGTCTATGTGGTGGCGGAAGCGCTTTCGACCGTAAGTGTGTTGTCCGGAACGACTCAAGATCCGTGGGCCCGCTTCTTGTTTAGCCGCAATGTTTGCAGGCCAATCCATTGAGGTGCCAAGCTTCTCAATGGCCGATCTCTACCCCGTACGCCCTCGTCACATGGCACGAAAGCGGTGGCGGAATGCATCGCTCACGCGAAGCGGATCGGCAATGCCATGCAGCCAGACCAGTAAGCGGCCGTCCCCATCCGGCTTGACCTGTCGAATCGACGACACGCGGACGATGGCGTTGCGGTGAACCCTCCAGAAGACTTCAGGATCGAGCTTGGGCATCAGATCCTTCAGCGGCGTGCGGATATATGCGCAATCGGTGGCTGTGGCGACGCGGGTGTACTTTTCCTCGGACTGGAAAAGAATGACCTCGCCGATGTGGATCATCCGGAGGGTGTCGCCGATGCTGGCGGTAATCCAGCTGATCGTCTCCACGGGCTTCAAACGACCGGTCAGGCTGTCGATCAATGCCGTCAGATCAACTTGCGTGGCGGGCTGACGACTGCGCAGACGCGCCACCGTTTCGGTGAGGCGATCGGTGCGGATCGGTTTCAGCAGATAGTCGACGGCGCCGGCATCGAACGCCTTTATCGCGAATTCGTCGTGCGCAGTGATGAAGACGACCTGGGCGGGACTCCCGGCTTGCCGCGCCACCTCGAGGCCACCGAGTCCCGGCATGCGGATGTCGAGAAAGACGACATCCGGTTTCTCCGACGTCCAAGCTTCGAGCGCGCTGATGCCATTGTCGCATTCCGCGACGACGGCCAGCTCCGGCCACAATCGTGCCAGCATGCCGCGCAGTTCCGTCCGCTGCGGTTCTTCGTCTTCGGCGATAAGGGCCGTGATGGGTGCGGTCATGGGAATGCGAGCGGAACGCGAACGCTCGCGCTCACCCCGCCTCCGACACGTGAGGCGATCTCGAAGCGCGCACGTGTTCCGAAACGATCGTGGAGTTGGGCGCGAACATTCGCGAGGCCCAGGCCGGGCGTGGTGCCGGGTTGCAAGCCTCGGCCGTCGTCCTCGACGCGCACGCTCAGAAAGCCATCCGCGGCAGCTGCGATGATCTCGATCGTGCCGGGGCCGGGTTTCGGCTCGATGCCGTGGGTCATCGCGTTCTCCACCAGTGTCAGCAGGATCAAGGGAGGGAAGGGCATGGCCCGGATCTCGTCGCTCGCGTCGACGCGAACCTCGACGCGGCCGGCCGTGCGAACCTTCATGATCTCGAGATAGCCCAGGCAGAGATCGATCTGGCGACCGAGCGTGGCCTCTTCGATGCCCGTCGTGCGGATACGCGGCAAGGCGATACGCAGGTACGCCGCAAGCGCATCGACCGTTGTCGCCGCGCGTCCGGGTTCGCTGGCAATCAGCGACCGTACCGACGCCAGCGTGTTGAAGAGGAAATGGGGTTCGACCTGCGCCTGCAGCAGGGCCAGCCGCATGTCGGCGGCGTTCCGCTCCGCACGCAGGTTTTCGATCTGCCGAGCGGCTGCGAACTGGGCGATGCGTCGCCGCTCGCCGAGATAGTAGACCGTCGCGTAACCACCGCCGGCGAGTATCAGCGCAAACACGGATGCATTGACGGTAGAGCCGAGAAAATTTGAAACAGCCGTGCCGAACCAGCTGGTTCGCATGTGGTTCCCGGCATAGGCCTGCATGAGATGGGCGTGATAGGCGCCTACCCAGTTAAGGGCGACGGCCCCGAGCCATAGCCCAAGCAGGATCGCCAGGACCACCAGCACGCGCTCCGCCATGGTCGGAAAACGTCGATGCCGAATCAACGTGGCAAGGAGGGGGCCGGTCGACACCGTGATCAGCGATGCGACGCAAGCCCGCAGTGCCAGGCCGGGCCAGTCACCCCATGCACCCGTGCCCGACGCATGCCAGATGGCATACGTGCAACCGCCGAGGATCGCCAGCGGCCACAGCACGATTCCCCGGCGCAGCAGCCAGGGCCAGGTGAAGGTGCGGAAGCTCTGGTAGAGCGTCCAGCCCCCCTGGGCCGGCAACGCGCTTTGCGGCAGTCGGGCATGCAGGTCGTCGTCGGGAAAATCCATGCCTGACACGTTAGCAAAGCAAGCACCGGCGCGCACACGAACCATCCGCGCCAGAGCCGTTTCATCGCACAGCCGACCGGTTCCATCGCATGCCCATCCCGCTGCGCCCGGGCGTGCCCTATATCTGCGGCACATACGACACCGGGAGAAACCATGCAGATCAAGATTCTGGCGAAGGCTGCCATAGCGTTCGCGATCCTCGGCGGATCGGCGGCTGTGCCGTACTGCCTGCACGCACAAACCGCTGTACAGGACGCCACCCAAACCGAGCCATGGGTATCCACGGCATGGCTGGCCAGTCACCTGCACGACCCCAACCTCGTGCTGCTACAGGTAGGCGAAGCGTCGCAGGGCAACGCCGCGCACATCCCAGGCGCACGCTTCGTCCATCTCGAAGACGTCGCCGCCACGTCGAGCAAGCTTTCGCTGGAATTGCCGACGGCGCAGGAATTGCGCCAGCGGCTGCAGGGACTGGGCATCTCCGATGGCTCCCGCGTCGTGGTGTACTTCGGAAACGATCAGGTCTCCGCGGCGACGCGGGTATGGTTCACGCTGCAATCGGCGGGGCTGGGTGCGCACGCCGACCTGCTCGACGGCGGCATGCCAAAGTGGCACCGCGAGGGCAGGCCCCTGACTGACCAGGCCACCGCAGTCACGCCGGGAACATTGGCTCCCTTCAAGCTTCAGCCAACCGTGGTCGATGTCGCGTTCGTGCAAGCACACGCCCGGCAGCCAGGCTACGTGTTGATCGACGCGCGTGCCGCGATGTACTACGACGGCCTCGAAAAGAGCGGTGCGGATGGCCACCTCCGCAACGGCCACATTCCCGGTGCGCACAACCTGCCGTACACCGACATCACCAACGACGATCTCACCCTGAAGAAGCCCGTCGAACTGCTGGCCTTGTTCCGCAAGGCTGGCGTGAAGCCGGGCGACCAGGTGATTGCCTATTGCCACATCGGCCAGCAGGGAACGGCGGTGCTGTTCGCCGCACGTGCCGTGGGCATCGATGCCGTGCTGTACGACGGTTCATTCGAAGACTGGACGATGCGCAACCTGCCGGTCGAGCGATGACCATGCGCCCATGCCGACCTTATGCCGAACCTCATGTGGCGGGCGTGTGCCTGGGCCTGGTGCTGCTTGCCTGCTTTGCGCTGACCGGGCAAGGGCTGGGAGCGTCCGGTGCATTCGCGAGCGTGGCCAGCGGTACGGTCGGCGCCGTCTCGCCGGAAACGGCTGCGCATAGCGCCTACTTCAGCAGCTATCTTCAGGACGGATCGCCGTGGACCGCCTGGATAGTCGTCGAAATCATCGGCGTGCTGGTCGGCGCCGCCGCATCGGCGGCGCTGGCAGGACGAACGCGACTGACGTTCGTCCGCGCCATCCGTCCTTCCGCTGGCAAGCTGCTCGCCTGCATCGCAGGAGGCACGTTGATGGGCATCGGTGCGGCCCTGGCGCGAGGCTGCACCAGCGGCCTCGCATTGAGTGGTGGCGCGGTGCTGAGTGTAGGTGCCTGGATCTTCATGGCGGCATTGTTCCTCGGCGGCTTCATCGCCGCGCCGCTCGTGCGCAGGCTCTGGCCATGAACAATCTGCTGATCGCGGGAGGCATCGGTGTGGCATTTGGCTGTGCACTCGAATGCGCCGGCTTGGGTGATCCGCCGAAGCTCGCCCGCCAGTTCTATCTGCGGGATTTCACCGTGCTCAAGGTCATGCTCAGCGCGATGCTGACCGCGATGCTCGGTGCCTTCTGGGGTGGCCGGCTGGGCATGTTTGATTCCGCTGCGTTCTACGTGCCCGACACCTATCTTCTTCCGCAGCTCCTCGGCGGCATGGTCTTTGGGCTCGGCTTCGTGCTTAGCGGCCTGTGTCCGGGTACATCTTGCGTGGCGCTGGCTAGTGGCCGCATCGAAGGCGCGGCGACGATGCTGGGGCTGTTTGCGGGCGTGCTGCTCGTCGGCTTGGCCTTTCCCGCGATCGAGGCTTTCTACCGCTCGACGCCGTACGGCTCATTGACACTCGAACGCCTCACTGGACTGCCTTACGGAGCCATGGTGGCGCTGGTCACGGTGGTCGCCGTTTCCGTGTTGGCATGGATCGCAAAGTGCGAGGCTGGACGATGAAATTTGTGCGACAGCTGGGTATCAGTGCGCTCGTACTGGGCTTGGGGGCACCTTTCGCAGGCAGTCTCTTCCGCACGCAGCCGCGAGGACTGGATCTGGATTCGATCGCTAGGGCGATCGACGAAGGCACCGACCACGTCAGTGCACGCCAGCTTGCGGAGTGGATACGCGATCGCCGGCCCGGGCTCCGCGTCATCGATGTGCGTTCGCCCGCCGAATTCCGCGACGACGCGATCCCTACCGCGGAAAACGTGCCGATCGATCAGTTGACGAAGTCGCATTTTGCACCCGGTCAGACCATCGTCCTTTACTCGCAGGAAGGGGCGCATGCCGGGCAGGCCTGGGTCATGCTGCGCTCGCTCGGCGTGACCCAGGCGGTGTTCGTGCCGGGAGGCCTTGCCGACTGGCACGAAGAGGTTCTGTATCCGCTGCTGCCGGCAAACGTCTCACCCGCAGAACGTGCACAGATCGACGCATTGAGCCATTACTTCGGCGGCGCGCCCCGGATCGGGGCAGAGCAGGGCAGCGACGTCGCGAGTGCAGCGATGAGCGGGCAACGCCCGCGGAGGCGCGGATGCTGACGTCTGCCATGGAATCCATCGATGCGGCCACTGCCTTCGACTTCGCCGCGCTTCGCGCCAGCGAATTCGCACGCCTGGATACTGCCGGTATCGCCTATCTCGATTACGCCGCGAGCGCGCTGTACGGTGTCTCGCAAGCACGCGCGCATGGCGAGCGGCTAGCGCACGGGATTTTCGGCAACCCCCATTCCGAGCATCTGGCATCCCGCAACAGCGCTGCCGCACAGGCGGCCGCCCGCGCCGCGACGCTGGCCTTCTTCGATGCCGATCCGGACATCTATGAGGTCTGCTTTACCGCCAACGCGACGGCAGCCATCAAGCTCGTCGCCGAGAGCTATCCATTCTCGTCACGCCGCGGGCTCATTCTCTCGGCTGACAACCATAATTCCGTCAACGGCATGCGGGAGTTTGCCGGGCGCGCACAGGCGCCCATCAGCACATTGCCGCTGGATGCGCAGCTCCGACTCGATCACGCGCCCGCGCACCTGCGCGCCTGCGTAAATCGACAGGGCGGAGGCCTTCTCGCATTCCCGCAACAATCCAATTTCTCCGGTGTGCAGCATGACCTGTCACTCGTCGAAGAAGCCCAAGCGCTCGGGTGCGATGTCCTGGTCGATGCGGCGGCGGCCGGTCCATCCGGCACGCTCAACCTCAGGGAACATTCCGCAGACTTCGTCGCGTGTTCGTTCTACAAGCTTTTCGGCCTGCCGACAGGCGTCGGTGCATTGATAGCGAAAAGGTCGGCCCTGGACCGCCTTCGTAGGCCATGGTTTTCGGGCGGCACGGTGGAGTTCGTGTCCGTCGCGCACGGGCGGCATTCACTCAAGCCGGGCCACGAAGGGTTCGAGGATGGAACACCCAACTTCCTCGACCTCGCCGCCGTCGAATCCGGATTCGCCTTTCTCGCCCGCATACCGCGCCTTTGTCTGCGCGCTCACATTCAGTCGCTCGTGCAACATTTCCTAGCGCTGGCAGCGACGCTTCGGCACCGTAATGGCGCGCCACTGGTGCGGCTGTATGGCCCTCGTGATGTGAAACATCGCGGCGGCATCGTCGCCTTCAACGTATTGCGGGAAGACGGCGGCGTGCTTCCTTACGAGCATGTCGAGCGGATGGCGCGCGAGCATGGCGTTGCCATTCGGGGTGGCTGCTTCTGCAATCCCGGGGCGGCCGAAAAAGCTTTCGGATTCGACGCCGCAGGCGTGGAACATTGCTTCGACAAACTCGAAGGCGACTTCAGTATCGAGGCGCTTCGGCACTGTACAGGAGGTGCTGCCACCGTGGGTGCGTTACGTCTATCCGTTGGCGCGCCCACGGCCTACGAGGACATCGAGCGTGCCGCGGCACTGATCGCTGCTTGCCGCGAGTAGATCCAGCGTGGCCGCACGCCTGTTACGGATCAAGACACTAAGCAAAGCATGCATACGACCGCGGTCACCCACGGTGCCTCCAGAGGCTATCCATTGACTGCTGATCGTTGCGCTAAACGCACCATCCACTCCAACCAAAGGAACCACGTGAAGATCATCCTGCGCCTCACTCTTCCACTCTTACTGCTCAGCACCAGTGCTCACGCCATCGTGACGCGCCACGACCAGCCCGATGCGCGCTACCGTGTCAGCCCGCAAGCCATCCCCGCGCTGGCCAATCTGCCCGACGAAGGTCACGGCACGCTGATTGCCCCACGCTGGGTACTCACTGCGGCCCATGCAGTAAACATGATGCAGATGATGCCTGAAGAGCATTTCGTGACCATCAACGGAAAGCGGCGTGCAGTGAGCCGCATCGTGGTCTACCCGGATTACCCCTCTGCGCGAGTCGCTTGGCAGCAGATGTTCAAGCAAGTCAAGACAACCAAGCCCGACACCTTCGCTCGCCAGTACGAGGCCGCGATGGCTGCCATGCACGACATTGCCCTGGTGGAGCTCGCCGAACCCGTAACCGATGTTGCGCCGATGCCAATCGATCGCGGCAACGCCAAACCCGGCATGCTGAGCACCGTCTACGGCGCAGGCGCCACCGGCACCGATCTCACCGGTGCGCCGGATAGCGAAAGCCATCGCACTCAATTGCGGCACGCGCAGAATCTGCTGACCCAGACCGATGGCCCTTGGCTGCGCTACGTGTTCGACTGCAGCGCCAGCGCCCCGGCCCTCAGCGGCGCTATAGCGGGTGGTGATAGCGGCGGCCCAGTCACCATCGATGTGGCCGGGCACACCTACCTGGCCGGCATCACTCATGGCCTGGATGGGATAACCAGCGAAGTGGAGCATGTCGTGCGGCAAATGCAGGACGGTTCGTTCCGCATGGGCGTGTGCGGGCAACGCTTTGCAGCAGCACGAGTGGGCTTTTATGCGGCGTGGATTGATCAAACTATTGCCGGATACTGAATTCTTGGCGATGTGGAAGACATTACGGGCACAGCTTCACGAGGCGCATGTGAAGACGTAACGGGGCGGCGTCATTTCACGCGTTCCACAGTGCGACCAAGCGTCGTTCTTCACGAACGACATCTGCGCAACGGCATCGACTTTAGTTTGTGACGCAGTAGTTCCAGGTCCTGCAATTTGGTCTGGGCGCTCTCGATTGCGATTTCAGGCGGTCAACGCAACTCATTCCGAAGACGATTAGGGCAAGTTATCGGGATGCGAGGTGTTGTCGGGCTTGGGCTCTGCTCCAACATGTCGATCAACTGTGTCTGCTGCTCGGCTTGCGCAGCCAAGCCGCCGGCACGCTCCTCGAGCAGGCGTAGGGCACACATCGGGGCGAAACAGCGCGCCGGGCAACAGGCCGCGCTCGGTGCGGCACGGCCGGAGGACAGTTCGGCTGTGTCCAGGGCAACGGTATTCATCGTTCGGTCCTCAGGTCGCGGGCCCCGAGCGGTTGCATTCAGACAAACGGCACGCTCGTACAGTCTCGAAGTGGTCATGTGACTTTGCATCAGCGTGGCTATCCATATCGGCCACTGGGTAACTTAGATTCCACGCACCTCATCCCATCCACGCAACGACGCGTAAGGATTGCCACATGCATCGCAATGCCAAAGCCGGTGCCGGTGTTCGTGCGTTCGCCTTGGCCATACTGTGCGGCGCGGTGAGCTCAACGCCTGCGAAGGATGCGACAGCGAACCAGTTGCCGCCGGGCTATTCGCTTGCAGGCACCGGCGGCAGGCATGACTTCGATTTCCTCGCTGGCGCCTGGACCACGCATCAGCATCGACTTAAGACGCGTGGCGAAGGCAGTACCGAATGGGGCGACGCGCCATCCAATGTCCATTGCGCAACCCAGTACCTGGATGGTCTGACGACGGTGGAAGAAAGCTACTCGCCGACGAAATCGGTCACTGGGCTTTTTCTTTACCTTTTTGACCTGCAGAAGCGCCAGTGGTCCCTGTACTGGATTGATCCTAAAAGCGGCAATCTGGGATCGCCGCTGGTTGGCGGTTTTGCCGGAGATCGTGGCGCGTTCTACGGGGAGGACGTGGATGACGGACGCCCGGTAAAGGTGCGCTACGCCTGGACCAAGGTCGACAACGACCATGCGCGCTGGGAGCAGGCGTTCTCTTTTGACGGTCGTACTTGGGAGACAAACTGGACTTCCGAATTCACGCGCGCGAATCCGGCCGAGGTCTGCACGAGGAAATAGCTTGTCTGATGGCATCGCCTGACACCACCGCCGTCAGCAAGCAGTGCAGCGTGACACGGTGTTTGCCGCAGAAGGGTGCACTTTCACAAGTGCACGATTTGGCGAATCAATGATGGCAAATCGATTCCGTTGTCCGAGCCCGAGGGCGCTCAAAACTCTGCCGTACTCCGAGCAGCCTCTGCAAAAGATGCTTCAATCCGGTCAGTTGGCGAACAACAGTGCTGTCTTCCGAGCAGTTGGCGGTCGATCTGTAGGATTAATGCTTTTGATGTTGTATCGCGTGTGCCCAAGTACGGCCGATGTACAAAACCCGTTGCCGGCAAACATCGACTTTCACTATTTCAAGAATTCTGCCATCGACAAACCGGACAAGCAGGTTGTATTGGCGCCGTTGATCGGTCTTGAAACTTACGGTGGCTTGTCCCGCGTACCCGCCCTGTAGGACTCCGCCGAGGTCGAGGGGAGTCCATGCTGTCTGGTTCAAAGCGGAGGAATCGATCGCTGCGACGGAATCCTGCCCATCATTGATGATGTTCACATAGCACGTTTGAGATGCCGAAGCGGAACCGCACAATGCCATGGTTGCTAGAAGCATGAGAAAACGCTTGTGCATGATTTTCTCCTTTTCGTGACGCAGCCGCGCGTTGCCGGTCGCGCACGGGACGCGGCCGAGAGATGAAGGAAATAGGTGTCGCGTACGGCGCTGGATCAGCGCCGCGAGATGAACAGGTACGCCAGGTTGCTCGCTACGGTCGCGCCGATCAGCATCGTGGCGACGCCCATTGTGAGTTCACTCCAGCCCATGGTCGCGTTGACTCCCAGCCTGACTGCCAACACTAGCAATACCGCGCCCTAATGCAGGGGAGCCGAGCGCCGCAGCTATTCTTCAGAATCGACAATCATCCGCGTCGGATATTTGCCAACATAGATACGCCGTTCGCCGACTCGGTTGCAAAATCTTTGCACCTGGATCGCACCCAGCCGTGTCCAACGAAGACCATCATGCATTTGTCGCCCGGCACCGCGATCTGTGGCGCCTTCGCCGCTCTCGAAGCAGGCACTATGGGCGATTAGGGCAAGTTATCGAGAGTACGGCGTGCCATCTGGCATAGGCATTCGCGATTGAGAGATCTTGCGGAGTCTAGATGTGTCGTAGCCCATCGCTGCGACCTGCGTTCGCAGCGATACCCACTCCGCTGCCGTCAGGGTGGGCGTGCGTGCGAACACCCAGGTGTAATCACGCGCATCGCGGGCAACGATCATCTCGCTGTAATCCGGCTTGAGCCACGCGACGATGTACTGCGCCTTGATTGGCCAGAAAACCTGCACACCCCACACGGCGCCGCCGCTGCCGGGGTGCACGTAGGCGGTGGAATGGATCTGCTTCAGCGGCCCGTCGGCGGCGCCCTTGTTGAAACGGAGCGTGGTGAGGATGTTGCCGTCGGGCTGCAGCGTATAGGTTTCCACCGCGTTCCAGGCATCGCGCTCGAACACTGTGGGGATGGCGGCGATCATGTACCACGTACCCATGAAGCGCGGCAGGTCTACGTGCGGCACCGGCCGGATCGGCGGCAACGTGCCCGCGGCGGCGACACCGGAAAACAAGGCCATGCTGAGTGCAAACCTGCGGACGGTCTGCATGGTACCGCCAGGCCTCATGGCCGCACAAAGCGGTAATGCGCGACCAGCCACTCCTGGCCATCGGCGTAGCCGAACAGCTCGGCGCAGGCCATCCAGAACATGCGCCAGCGCTGAAACCATAACGCGGCATGCCCTCCATGGACATGATGCAGCATGGCCATCACCGCATCGCGCTGTGTGTCTTGTCGCTTCAGCCACTGATTGGCCGTCTTCTGATAATGCGTGCCGTCTTCTAGCCAGCATTGTTCGATGGACAGCGATTCCTGGAAATGCAGCAGAGTTTCCACCGCCGGCATCAGGCCCCCCGTGAAGAAATGCCGCCCCATCCAGTTGTCCGCGCCCTCCGTCTCGAACGGATACAACAGCGTGCAGTGCGCGAATATGTGCACGAACAGTTTTCCGCCCGGTCGTAGCCAGTCTGCAATGCGCTGCATCAGCAGCTGGTAATTGCGCATGTGTTCGAACATCTCGATCGACACGCAGCGGTCGAACTGTGCCGCGTCCAGCATCAACGTGTTCACGTCTCTGGTGAGTACCTGCACGTTTGAGAGGCCAAGTTCATGGCATCTGTCCTCGATATGCCGCCGCTGGCTGTGCGAATTGGATACGGCGGTGATGTGCGCGTTCGGGTAGTGCTGCGCCATCCAAAGTGTGAGCGAACCCCAGCCACAGCCCAACTCCAGGATGCGTTGGCCGTCGGCCAGCTCCGCACGCTCCCCATAGAGCGCCAACATTGCATTTTCGGCCTCAGCCAGCGTTTCGTCGCCGCGTGGGTAGTAGCAACACGAATATTTAAGACGTGGGCCGAGACAGTGTTCGAAAAATGCCGTTGGCAACTCGTAGTGCTGCGCATTGGCCGCTGCTGTCTCAATGGCCAAAGGGCTGCTTTTAAGCATGTCAATTCGTAGTGCCTGGCGTCTGGTTTGCGCGTGCTTTCCGCCTGCGCGCTCTTCACGCAGACGGGCTGCGCACATTCGGCGAATGCCGAAGCGAACAAGCGCGTCGGGAATAAGTCCGCGTTCGGCAAGGCCAAGAAACCCAGGGGCGGCGCTATCGGGAGAGAGTTCCATTCCCCGCTCTGAAGCGTTATTCATCGGTCGATCCTTAGGTCGAGGGAACGTTTCGGGAACCACGGAAAGAGCATCGGCGTGCTGCGCTGGTAGGCGCGGTAATCCTCACCACGCGTGCGCAATGCCTGTGCCTCGGTGAACGGAATGCCGCTGATGAAGCGCAGGAAGAGAAACATCAGCACCGGTCCGCTCCATGCCAGCCAAGCCAGCGGCGAGCCGACGGCAAAGGCGACATAGGCGAACCAGTGCAGCCATTCGAAGAAGTAATTCGGATGGCGCGAATAACGCCACAATCCGTTGCGGCAAGTCCGGCCGCGATGTTGAGGCCGGGCACGAAAGCGTGCGAGTTGCGCATCGGCGATAGCCTCGCCGAATACGCCAGCCATCCAGATTGCCGTGCCAACAATAAGCCACGTAAGAGAGACGGCTATGTTTGTCGCCACAGCCACGAAGGGCAGGGCGAACAATGGGATCAGCATTGCCTGGAATTGGAAGAATGCAAACAGCCTGCGTTGGTCACCATTCCAACGTTCGCGCAGCGCACGATAGCGGCCGTCTTCGGGCTCGCTGCCCACGCGCCGCCACAGGTGCAATGCCAGCCGCAAGCCCCACAGCCCGCCCAGTAATCCGAGCGACAGACGCGGTGCCGGCGCACCAGGGCCGAGCAAGGCCAAGAATATCGCAGCTCCGCACAAGCCCGAGGCCCACAGCACGTCGACGATGCCCGTATTGGCATGACGGCGCTGCCAGCGCCAGCCCAGCGCCATCATCAGTACAGCCAGCAACCACACCAGCAACAGGATCGCCCACGCGTTCATGGCGTGCTCCGTACGGCGTCGGTTTGCAGCCAACGCCGAGCCAAGCCGGTAAGCAAGGGCAATGCGATAGCCCAGCCTGCGGCGAGTGCCAACAGGCTCGGCCACATTGGCGCGGGCAGCAGCACCGCGTGCCAGCCGCGCGCGGCGCCCAGGTAAGCCAGCGGGCCGCCGAACGCTCCGAACACGGCGGCCAATGCGGGGCGCGCATGCAGATAGCCGAACAGCGGCACGATGGTCAAAGCGAAGGCCAGCCACAGCGACATCAACCACGCCGGCGCCGTGGCCCACGGCCACGGTGTGGCGTAGTTCACCAGCCCGCTGCGTACCCACAGGTTTTCCAGGATGAACCCGAGCAACAGCGCGACTACGGCCAGCCTCGCTTCGACGCGCGGATGCTTCGAGGCCATCAACCGCCACGCAGCGAAGGCGAGCGCACCGAGCACGCCAGGCCACCATTGTCCGTGACCCGCGCCGATCACGGCAGCGAACCACACTGCTTCGTAGGCAATCAGGGTGAGCCAGAAGCTCATGCCACGCTGCACTCCACGGCAGTGCCGTCGCGTCGCCAACGCGGGCGAGCCATCAGCAAGTGCGACACGCCGATCGAACGTTCACGGAAGCCGCCTTCGCAATACGCGAGATAGAACTCCCACATCCGGATGAAGCGCTCGTCGAAGCCTTGCGCATGCACCTCGGGCAGTCTCGCCATGAAGCGCTCCCGCCATGCATGCAGCGTACGCGCATACGAGTCGCCGAAATCCTCCTGCGCGATCAGGCCGAGGTCGCTGCTGCGTGCCTTGGCCGCCAGCATCGCACTGACCGAGGGGATGAAGCTGCCGGGAAACACGTGGCGTTTGATGAAGTCCACCGACTTCAGTGCCTTCGCGTAGCGATGATCCTCGATGGTGATCGCCTGCAACAGGGCCAGGCCATCAGGTTTGAGCAGGCGGCTGAGCTGGTGGAAATAAGTGTCGAGGTACTCGGCGCCGATGGCCTCGATCATCTCGATCGATACGAGCTTGTCGAATTGGCCGTCAAGGTCGCGATAATCCTGCAATAGCACGTGGACGCGATCGGCCACGCCCGCCGCCGCCACACGCTCGCGCGCCAGCGCGTGCTGTTCCTGTGAGATCGTGGTAGTGGTGACGTGGCAGCCGTAGTGCCTGGCTGCGTGCAGCGCGAAACCGCCCCAACCGGTGCCTATCTCTACCACGCGGTCGCCTGGCTTGAGGTCAAGCTTGCGGCAAATCAGGTCCAGCTTGCGGGCGGAGGCGGCCTCCAGTGTGTCGTCCGCACCTGTCCAGTACGCGGAGGAATACATCAGGTCGCTCGACAGGAACAATTTGAAGAAGTCGTTGCCCAGGTCGTAATGCGCGGAGATGTTGCGTCGGCTTCCTCGACGCGTATTGCGCCGGAGGGCATGCACCGTGCGCATGGCCATGCCGCCGAGACGCGCCAGTCCAGTTTCCATGCCGTCGAGTAGGTCACGGTTGCGCAGCAGCAGGCGGATCAGGCCGACCAGATCGCTGCAGCGCCAATGGCCTTCCATGTAGGCCTCACCCGCGCCCACGCTGCCACTGGCCGCGACGGCACGATAGAAGGCGGGGTCGAGCACGTCGATGTGTACTGCCAGGTCTGTGGGTTCGCTGGCCGGCATGCCGATGACTACGGTGCCCAGCGCATCGCGCAGGGTCAGCCGGCCATGGCCGAAACCGGCTAGTTGCTTCAGCAGGCGCTCACGCAGAAAACGGTCGAGACCGCTGATGGCGATATCGGTGTGGCGCTGGACGATGGCATTCATGGCACGCCTCAGGAGAGTTGCGGGTGGTTGTGGATGGGGTTGCGTTTCAACCACAGGCGCAGCGCATTCCAATAGATCGCGCCTACCACCTGCGTCGTCATCAGCGGATAGCGCCATAGCACACGGGCCAACGAAGCGCCGGTGAGCGGCAGACGCTGCATACGCAGGTGGGCGTCGAACTGGCGCTCGCCGGCGCGCAGCACGTTCATGTGCACCTGCAGTTCGTCGCCGGGCACACTGAAGCGCCAGTCGTATTCGCGGTCCATCGGCAGGAAGGGCGAGACATGGAAGGTCTTGGGGAAACCCCAGCGAAGCAGGCGCCCTTGGCTTTGCGCGGTGTCGCACGGCAGCACGTAGGCATGGCGTTCTCGCCATGGCGTATTGGTGATTTCGGCGACGATGTACTCCAGTGTTTCGCCGTCCTTGCCGTAGCAGTAGTAGAAGCTCACCGGGTTGAAGACGACACCGCCGTAGCGCAGGTGTGTGAGCAGGCGGATGGGGCCGCCCGGGCAATGGCCGACAGCTTGTTCTATGCGTTGCCGAACCGCATCGGCCAGTGGCATGCCGGCCGGCCCGAGGTAGTCGCTGCGGCGGAATTCGGCGAGGTTGCGGCGTCCGTTCGACCAGAGCCAGCGTTTCGCGAACACGCGATCCATCTCGTCCAGATCCAGGTAAAGCTGCGCCATGCGATAGGAAAAGACGTGCGGGTGCGGTGCCATCCGGCGATGCCACACCGTGCCTTCGTATACCGCGCTGCGCAGGGTATCGTTCATGCGATCGATCCGGCCCGGCGCGGCAACGCCGCGGCCTTGGCGACGTGCCAGCGGACATCGAACGCCGCCGCCACTTCCACCGCACTGCGCATGCCGTCCTCGTGGAAGCCCCAGCCCCAATAGGCGCCGGCGAACCAGGTGCGGTTGACGCCCTGAATTTCCGCCTTGCGCCGCTGCGCCGCCACCGATGCATGCGTGTACACCGGATGGTGGTAGCACATGCGCCGCAATACCTTGGCCGGGTCGATCGCTTCGCTGCGGTTGAGCGTGACGACGAAGGGAGCCGGTGCATCGAGTGATTGCAGAAGGTTCATGCAATAGCTCACCGTGCATGGCGCTTCCGGTTCGCGCGAGATGAAGGCATTCCAGGCGGCCCAGGCCTTGCGTCGTCGCGGCAAGAGCGAGGCATCGGTGTGCAGCACCACGTCGTTGGCCTGGTAGGGGATCGCACCGAGGATCGCGCGTTCGCGATCGCTTGCATCGGCCAACAGTGCCAGCGCCTGGTCGCTATGGCATGCCAGCACCGCTTGATCGAACCGTTCGGAGCCGGCGTGCGTGGCTACTTCCACACCGAGCATGTCACGGCGTATTGCGCGCACCGGATTGCCCAGGCGTTCGTGCACATTCCAGCGGCTGCGCATGGCCCGTACGTAACTGGCCGACCCGCCGCGCACCGCACGCCATTCCGGGCGGCCGACAACCTGCAACATCTGGTGGTTCGCCATGAACTGCACCAGATAGCGCGCCGGGAACGAGAGGATTTGCTTGGGTGGAGACGACCACAGCGCCGAGGCCATTGGCACCAGATGCTCGTCACGGAA
The DNA here is from genome assembly GCF_014843005.1 of Rhodanobacter sp. DHG33. GTDB lineage: Bacteria > Pseudomonadota > Gammaproteobacteria > Xanthomonadales > Rhodanobacteraceae > Rhodanobacter_A. The sequence continues at coordinate 722,305 of NZ_JACYXM010000002.1, forward strand.
CGCCGCGCCGTAGTGATTTTCGGCAAGCCAGTCGCTCAATGTGGGTCCATGGGGAGAGCCATAGAGCAGAGCAGGGGCTTCGCGATAGAACCGGAACAGGTCGCGCACCATGCCGATGAAGCGTGGCGACAGCAGGTTGCGCCGTTGGCAGAACAGCGCATCCAGCGAGGTGGCGTTGTATTCCAGGCCGCTGGCTTCGTTGTGCACCGCGAAGCTCATCGTGGTGGGTTGCGAGGCCACCCCAAGCTCCTCGAACAACCGGGTCAGCAACGGGTAGTGCACCGGATTGTGCACAATGAAGCCGGTGTCCACGGAGTAGTGGCGGCCATCGAGCTCGATGGCGTGCGTGTGGGTATGGCCGCCCAGGTAGTCGTTCGCCTCGAATAGCGTCACCTCGTATCGGCGCGAGAGCAGCCACGCCGAGGCCAGGCCCGCGATGCCCGAACCGATCACGGCGACGCGCATCTCAGTGCCCAGCCTTGTCGAGCACCCAGGCGGGTACCGGTTTGAGATCGTGCACCAGCCCGAGCAGGGCCATCAGCTTAAGTCCGTACCAGGTGATGTCGATCTCCCACCAGCGGAAGCCCTGCCGCGCGCTGCCGGGGAAATAATGGTGGTTGTTGTGCCAGCCCTCGCCGAAGGTGAGCAAAGCCAGCCACGGGTTGTTGCGGCTGTCGTCGTGCGTGGCGAAGCGGCGCGAGCCGAAGCGGTGCGCCAGCGAGTTGATCGTCACCGTACCGTGGAACAGCGCCACGGTGGAGACGAAGAAGCCCCATACCAACAGTTGTCCGCCGCTGGTGTGCAGTTGGGGTGCCGCGTGGTGCAGCAGAGCACCCAGCGCATACAGCGCCACTGCCAGCAGTATCGGTATGGCGATGTCGTAGCGGTCAAGCCAACGCAATTCCGGATAGGCAGCGAGATCCGGTACGCGCTCCAGTTCGGTGCGGAACGCACGCGGCGTGAGGAACCAACCTATATGGCTCCACAGGAAGCCATGCACGCCAGGCGAGTGCGGATCGAGTGCGGTGTCGGCGTTGCGATGGTGGTTGCGGTGGTGCGCGGCCCACCACAGTGGGCCGCGCTGCACGCAGGCGGCGCCGATCACAGCGAACACGAACTGCACCGCGCGCGAGGTGCGGAAAGTCTTGTGCGAGAAATAGCGGTGATAGAAGCCCGTCAGGGCGAACATGCGCAGCGCGTACAGTGCGGCCGCCACGACTAGCGCCGTCGGCGACACGCCGACCCAGATCACACCGAGGCATGCGAGGTGGAGGGCCGCGAACGGTGCCGCGCGGAGCCAGTCGATGCGGTCGGCACGCGATTCGTCCCATGCCACCGAGGTTTCCGCCGTGTCGAACCACTGGCGCAGGCTGCGACGATGTCGGGCTGGGGTTGCAACCATGCTTGCGGCAGTGATCGAGCGGTGGGGCATGACGGCGATCCGGTGGCTTGTCATCGGTTGATACGAGCCGGGCCAGCAAATAGATGCAGGCTTTCGTCGATTTCTCGTTGCATCCGATTTGCGCCGGGTTGCGTATATGTCGACGAGAGCATCCGTCGCCGCCTTGCCCTAAGATGAAACCCAACTCCCATTCAGCAAGCCTGTCGCCATTCGAGGTGGCGAGAGCCATGTCGAGCAGTGATCCCCAAGTGCGGGGCGCGGACTATTGGTCAGCGCAGATGGCAGCGGTAGCGCTGCGGCGCGACCGCGACTGCTTCATGCGCATCTATGACCACTTCGCTCCGCGCGTTCGGTTATACCTGAAGGGGCTGGGCTCCCCCGAGGCGGTAGCCGAGGAACTGGCGCAGGAAGCCCTGCTGCGGCTATGGCAACGCGCGGGACTCTACGACGCGACCTGCAGCAATCTTTCCACGTGGCTGTTCCGCATCGCGCGCAACTTGCATATCGACCGCGTGCGCCGCGAACCGCGTTGGGTACCCATGGACGACGAGCCGGGATGGTTGGACAAGGACGATGGCAGTGGTTTTTCCTCGGCCGAAAGCCACGCCGACCAGGTCGACCTCCAACACCGCATCGAACGTCTCCCAGCTGTCCAAGCCCGCTTGATCCGCATGTCCTACTTCGAAGCCAAATCGCATCAGGAAATCGCCGACGAGCTCGGCATGCCGCTAGGCACGGTGAAATCCAGCCTGCGCCGCGCGTTCCAGCGCCTGCAGCTCGGCGTGAGGGGGCAGGCATGAGCCCGCGCCATCATCTCGACGAGGCCACGGTGCTCAGTTTCGCTGCCGGCGCGCTGTCGCCGGAAATGGCTGCCGTGGCAGCCACTCACATGGAAATCTGTGAACTTTGTCGTGACCACCTATCCGATGCCGAACGCGTCGGGGGCGCTTTACTGGGCCAGCAGCAGCCCGTTGCGGCGGACACCGCGCGCGGCGCGCGCCTGCGGGAAGCGATGCTGGATCTGCTCGACGAGGAGATCGAAGCATGCCCCGTCGAAGCATACGGGCCATCGACCGATGCGCTTACTGCGGACTGCCTGCCGCGGCCGCTGCATCCGTATTTCGGCCGTTCCTGGCGCGCGTTGCGCTGGCGCTGGATGGCGCCTGGCGTGCACATGATCCGGGCAGCGCGCGGCAGCGGCGATACCTTGATCCTGCTCAAGATCGCCCCGGGCAAGAGTATGCCGATGCACAGCCACCAGGGCACCGAACTTACCCAGATCCTCCAAGGTGCCTACAACGATGCATTGGGCCACTACGCGCCGGGTGACGTAGCCGACCTTGGCAATGAAATCGAACACCAGCCGATCACCGCGCCCGGTGTACCTTGCGTATGCGTGGCTGCGCTCGACGCACCGTTGCGTTTTCCCGGCTGGCTGGCGCGCAAGCTGCAACCGCTGGTGGGTTTGTGACCTCGCCTAGCACGCGAAACACCGATGGCCGTGCCCACAGCCCTCAGTACCATGGATTGCCGGACATGCGTGCGATGGCGGTCAGCATCAGCAAGGCGTAGAGCGCGGACAGTGCTAGCGTCCAGGGCAGCCTGTCGGATGTAGGGCGACGAGATATCTCACGGGCAGGTTCCGGCGAACACTCGGTTTTCTATGGTTTGCTCGGGCCAGCGCTGTGCTGCCTGCCGGATCTTTGCGATGTCGTAACCCATGCTCTTCGCTCGACCCAGCATGGCATGGTAATCGGCATCGGACACTCGTGGTGTGCGTGCCATGTACCAGAGATAGTCACGTGCGTCGCGCACCACCAGCACCTGGTCGTAGTCCGGTTTCAACCAGCCAATCAGGTACTGAGTGCTCAGGAACGCGAAGAAGCGAACGCGCCATTCGCCGTTGCCACTGCCTTTGACCACGCTAGCGGTCGAGTGGAGCAGCTTCACCGGTGCGTCGAAGTTGTCGGGCCGCTGGCGGAACCAGGTGCAGATCGTGCCGTCCGCATTGCGACTGTAAGTCTCGACCGGGTTATGGCCGCCTCGCTCGAAGCGGGTAGGAATGGAAGCAATCACGTACCAGCGACCCATGTAGCGAGACAGATCCACGCCCTGCACCGGCGGGATGGGATCGGCCGTCTTTGCGCAGGCGACCAGCGACAACATGCCCAGCACGGCCAGGGTGATCATGATTCGCATGCATTTCACGACGGGCACCCGGCAATGGCACGGCAGGATCAGCCGCTTTTCGGACATACGAAAAAGGCGCGTGATTGGATGCTGAGCCACAGATGTACGGTCAGCGGGGTGACAGCGCCTGCCATTGACGCAACGCCGCCTCCCGCGTGGCGCCAATATCCACCATCGGCAAGGGATAACCGCAGGCGGAAAGGGCTCCCGGATCACGCCACGGCTCATGCAGCAGCTTGGCGGGCAGTTGGGCAAGCTCGGGCAGCCAGCGTTTCAGGTAGCTGGCCTCGGGATCGAACTTCGCCGCCTGGGTATAGGGATTGAATACGCGGAAATAGGGCGCGGCATCGGCGCCGCAGCCGGCGACCCATTGCCAGCCCAGCGTGTTGTTGGCGAGGTCCGCATCCACCAGCGTGTCCCAGAACCAGCGCGCGCCGTGGTGCCAATGCATGCGCAGGTTCTTGGTGAGGAAGCTCGCCGCGATCATGCGCACGCGGTTGTGCATCCAGCCGGTATGCCAAAGCTCGCGCATGCCGGCATCCACAAGGGGAATGCCGGTGCGTCCTTGTTGCCAACGGCGCAGGAATGCAGGGTTATCGTCCGCCCAATGGAAAGCGTCGAAGCGCGAATTGAAATTTTCCGTCGGCGTCTTCGGGAAGTGGTAGAGCAGATGATGGGCGAACTCGCGCCAGCCCAACTCGCGCAGGTACGGCTCAAGATCGGGGCGACGGCGTGCATCCATGCGTCCGGCGCAGGCCTGCAAGGCATACAGAATCTGGCGCGGGGTGATTTCACCGAAATGCAGGTGGGGTGAAAGGCGCGACGTGCCGTGACGTGCCGGAAGGTCGCGGCCGCCCGCATAGTCGGCTAGGGCATCGTCAGCGAATACGTCCAGCAATTCCAGCGCGCCGGCTTCGCCGGGTTGCCAGTGCTCGGCCAGTCCGGCGGACCATGGAATGCGCGGTAGTAGCTCCAGCGTATCTAGGGGAAGGCTACCGGGCAATTGCATCCAATCGCGGGCATGTGCCTCTGGCAACGGCGCCTCGGTCGGTAGTTGCGTACGCAGCTTGCGCCAGAACGGCGTGAACACGCGGTAAGGCTGCCCCTCCATGGTGGCCAGCTGCCAGGGCTCGCACCACAGATTGCCGGGCACGCTATGGACCGTGATGCCTTCTCCGCGTAGCGCCAGCTTGAGCGCGGTGTCGTGCGCGATGGCAGTGGGCTCGTACCGACGGCTCCAGTACACCGTGCGCGCTCCGCTTGTCGCGATCAGCGCACGCAGCATGGGCAGGCAGTCGCCCTGAGCGATATGCAGTACGGCCTGTTGCGCCGCGAGGCGTCGTTGCAGGGCTTCGAGCGAGTGGTGCAGCCACCAGCGGCTGGCGCCACCTGGCGACCATGGTGCTTCCTCGTGCGACGAGTGCAGATATAAGGGAAGAACGCATTCGTGCTCGGCGCATGCCGCGGCGAGTGCTGGATGATCGGTCAGGCGCAGGTCGCGGCGGAACAATACAAGCGCGGTGTCATGGTTGGTGGGGAATGATTTGGTCAACGCTGTCGCCGCCTTTCACCAAGCGTGAACTTTACCTTGAAGCTTGGTGTGATTAGGTCAAGTTATCGAGAGTAGGGCGGATGCGCCAAAAATGGATCCGTAAGCTGGAAATGGATGATCTACGGCTGCAAGAAGTGTCAGTTTGGAAATAGCTCGACACGCGTTTCGCGCGGTACATCCAAAATACGCCGACGCGACGACTCAGTATCAAAACGTGATAGCCAGCACACTCGGCCGCTCTCATCCGTTCACCGTCATTCTTCTGCTCTCCCGCATGCCGAAAACGCGCATACCGGCCTCTAGATGCGGTGATACGTTACGCCGCACATGAGACGAGCCGAGTGGACTCGGCCCGTCGGTCATGGGTTGGACTGACAGGGGGAAATATGGGCACTCGCTGCTTGAAGGCGGGGCGTTCGGTCACGCTTACCACGCGACGACATGTGCGTGACATAGCGACTCGTGATTCTCGGCCAATCTGTGTCTTCCATTCTCGATAGGCGGCCTCGCCCATGCCATCGAGGGATCGGAAGCTGGCTACTGTCGGATTGCTGCTGCGGGACGACCTGTTGCTCCATTCGCTTGTCCAGGTCATCCGGACCAAGACCGAGGACGAGTGGGCATTCCACAACGGGTTCGAGGCGGACGTCATCCTGTGTAACCCGGACTCGAGCCTGTCAGGTGTTGCCCTGCGGCGCGCCGGACGGTCGGTCTGCGTTTCCGTGGTACACGACGGCCAGGAACCGTTGCCTGGTACGAAAGCCCTTCGTGCGCCGATCAAGAGTGTCGAACTCATCGCTCTGCTCAACGCAGCGCCCTATCTGGTCGGGCGAGACCGCGGAAGTCCCTTGGATTCCGTGGAGACACACGATGGAAAGGATATCGTCGATTCGTTGCTTGAATTGATGCGGGCGAAATCGCCAGACCTCCACGCCATCGAATCCGATGCCGGAACGCTGTTCGTCACACCCGCTTCGCGTAGCCTGAGCGCTGCGGCTCCGCTTGCCGAGGCGGATATCCTGCCGTGGCTAGGAGTGGGCCGGGTGCGCATACGCCGCATAGATAGGCAGTCTGTGCCGCACGCTGAAAGCCATAGCCTCGACAAACTGCTGTGGATGGTTGGATTAACGCGGACCGAAGGCCAGTTGCTTCCTGGCGTACCCGAAGGAACGAAACTCAAGCTCAAGCGCTGGCCAGATTTTGGCAAGCTCGCGCACGAGACATTTCATTTCCGCATGGCGGCTCTGCTTGCCCGTGGCGGGCATACGGTAGAACAACTTGCCGCGGCGTCGAGCCGCCCGGTCGTCGAGGCGCGCGCCTTCGTCAATGCATGCGCGATGTGTGACCTGTTGCGTGTCGACATGCCGGTCGCGGCCGGCGTACCGGCACCGCTGGCCGAAGCGCCACGCGACCGCCGCCATTATTCGTCGATCCTCAAGACGATCCGTTCCGCCTTGGGGTTGCGAGCCTGACCGCCATGCAGCCACGCGAATACAAGCTCCTCTTTACCGGCAGCATGGGCGTAGGCAAGACCACGGCCATAGCCGCGGTCAGCGAGATCGCCCCCTGCAGCACCGACGTGGCGAACAACGACCGCGAAGGGCATGCCAAGGCAACGACCACGGCGGCGCTCGACTACGGCGAAGTATTTCTCGAAAACGGCGACCGGCTGCGTCTATATGGCACGCCGGGCCAGACACGTTTCGACTTCATGTGGAAGATCCTGGGGCAGGGAGCCCTTGGCGTGATCATCCTCGTGGACAACAGCCGGCCCGACCCGCTCGCGGACCTACGCGACTACGCGCGTGCGTTTGGCGACCTGCTCGCTGCCTCGCGCGCCGTCGTAGGCATTGGGCGCACCGAAAGCCATTCCACGCCCGGCATCGACGATTACCACGCGGCGATGGACGAGCTTGGCTACGCGGCACCGATCCTGTCCGTCGACGTGCGCAGGCGCAATGACGTGCTGATGCTGCTCGACATTCTGTTCCATCAGATCGAAGCAGCTGAGACGACGCAGGCCGTCAACATGGAATTGTCATGAACGCTCAAGTCCCGGTCACGAGCCGCACCGAAGCGGCGATCTGTCACATGCACATCGACGCGCTGACTTCCATGCAGCCGGAAATCACTGGCGTGCTGATCTCTACGATCGATGGCTTCGAGATTGCCTCGAAGCTGCTGTCCGATCTGTCGGCAGCGAAACTTGCGGCGATGACCAGTTCGTTGCTGGCGTTGTCCGGAGCAATGTGCACGGAAACTGGTAGCGGTGCATGCCGCGACCTGGTTATCGATGCCGACACGGGGCGCGTACTGTTGATGGAGCTGTCCTGCCGGAAGCAGGACCTGGTGCTTGCCGTGTTGTGCACGGACAAGGTCACGCTGGGCCAGGTGCTTTGGGCCGTGCGCGATTGCCGCGAGGCCTTGTCACGTCGCCTCAATGTGTTGTGAAACCGCGGGAATGGCGATGCATCCGCTTTTCCGTGCTGTCTTGTCGATGCCAATCCAGGAAAACAGTGGGGATACGAAATGGCCAATTTGAATGATTCGATGAACGAACTGATGACGGTCGATGGCGCCCTCGCCACCTCTCTCGTCGACGGCAACAGCGGCATGATGCTGGCGCAGGCGGGCGGCGGTCTCGATCTCGAGGTTGCTGCGGCGGGCAACACGGAAGTGGTGCGCGCAAAGATGAAGACCATGAAAGCGCTCAACCTCAAGGACGAGATCGAGGACATCCTCATCACGCTCGGAAAGCATTACCACATCATTCGCCCGGTCGGGAGCAAGCCCGGCCTGTTCTTTTACGTGGTGCTCGACCGCGCCCGCTCCAATCTGGCGCTTGCCCGCCGTAAGGTGCTGGACGTGGAAGGTGCACTCACATTGTAAGCGCACAGTTTCCAATCGATGGCCGTGCTTTCGGTGCTGTGTCATAGCACCAAAGTAAAGCAGCTCGATTGATCGACAAGGCCTCCGGTGATTCCGGAGGCCTTGTCGTTATGGGGAGAGAAGAGGTCTAGAAACTAAATTCCTAAGTTCCACGGTGATGTAACTCGCTCTTTTTATTGGTGCCGTGCAGTCTCATGTTGTGAATTTAGTCGACACACGTAATAACAAAATTCGCTATTTTTAGTGGGTGGTAACTAAAAGTCACTATATTTCTTGGGCCTACTCCTCACCGCTCAGATCACGCCGTTTGGCTACCGCCCTTCGTAAGGAACGTGAATAAGCCTGACGCACGCGCCAACCGCAGAGGTTGATGGCAATTGCGTCGGAGTAGCCGGCCTGGACCATGTCGTGAAAGGCGCCGATAAGCGGTGATCTGCCAGTTAGGCGGAGATTGCCGAGGCCTGCCAGCTTGGCCGCTTTTCGAAGAACGTCGGTAACGTACCGATCTGTTAAATGCGGCCATGCCTCGCGCTCGCCGACTTCCTGGTCTGTCGAGATGTGTTCTGGCTCGCAGTCTGCGCGGTGTGGTAGCACGCGGTGGAAGATGAAAGGTGAGGGGCCGGCTTCAGCTCGCCAACGACCTAGGGCATCAAACGTCTCTTGTCGTATCGGCATGGAATGATGGCGGCCACGTCCGTCTTTCAGCCAATGTTTCACCTTTGGCAGCTTCGACCCTTTGGGTCTCGAGATATGCTCCCAACGAAGGGCCACTAGTGAATGCGGTCTGGCGAATAGATCGTAGGCAAGGTGAACCATTGCGACATCGCGAAGTTTGCGCCGTTGCTCGCTGCCATCTGATGGCGCCGGGCACCTGCGGCTGGGAGACTTCATTGACAGAGCAGTGGCCAGCACTTTGGTGGCATTGAAACTGAGTCCCGAAGACGTGGAGGACGTGAAGGGCGAGGGAGGTGGGAGGTGATGCACCTTGTCGCGATAGATTTCCCCCTCTTCGGTCGCGAATGGCGAGGCAAACCGATGACGGTGCGAAACTTCCGAAAGCATCCACATGTGATGCTCAACTGTTGCCTTTGAGCGCCCCGCATCGATCAACATGTCCAGAAATGCTGCCGCATCCTGCGGTTCGCAGGGGAGCACCTGGGCATCCTTTAACAGGCAAAAAGCAATCCAGTTGAGCCAATCGGATGCTAAGCCGCGTCGACTGTTGATCGGACGCGCGGCAATAGCTGCTCGCATGGACTCGACCACCTTATCGGACACCCGCATCTGCCTTTTATTAAGAGCAAAGCGCAGGCGACGTCCTTCAGGAAGATCCAGCCAAAGTAGTGGCGGGTGTTCAACGCTATGTGCCAGGTCAGCCACCAAGGCGACATTGGGTTCGATGCAGCTGTGCAGCTTGTCGACAAGATAGGAGCGCTCAGCCTTAAAAGGCAACGGCGCTCCACGCGATGTGGTCGAATGCTTTTGCCGGGTCGCCATGTTCCTAGTTATCGAACAGGTTGCGCATGCTTGCAACCGATCACGTGAATTTCACCGCCAACGTTGCGCTAGTCGATAGACTGGGGTTTTCGTGCACTTGTGATCCAGCCGTCTCCGAGCTGGCAGCTCCGCGTCCCTAGCCATCGCGGAGCTCACGCGTTCTCATGCATGCGTGTTTTTGATCGTGAACTCAGGCGACAAATTATCGAGTAGGCGCAATGGCAAATAAATAGCCCGGGGCCAAAGGCGCCCGGGCTGCATGCTGGAAAACTCTGGCGGAGTTCCACGTGCGACCCTAAGACAGCATATTTATGCTGTCAAGTGGCTTGTATTCCTTGGAGGGGAATGCGGCCGTGATGGGAATGCCTTGCGCCTTCTGGTGGAGGTGCAACGTGACCACTGCAAAAGTACCGTCGCTCGTCACCAAACGACGGCGAAATCTACTTAAGCAACCCGCAGCGAAAAGTGACCCACGGAAAGAAAACCTGTGGGCGGTCCGCGCGTTCGACGGCACCAGGATCGTCCTGGCGAGTGACCTCGCGCTGGAACACTTTTTCTTCGCCGAAGGGGACCCGACGGTCGCCACCGTGCAGTATCCGACTGAGCAAGCGCCCGAGGCGCTTGAGTGTGATGGCGTCAATTTCGACGCACTTGTGACCTACCGCGATGGCAATAGGGAGTGCCGGCATGTTCGAGCTAAACCATTAAACCTTTCATCGCCACGACATGCGGAGCGCTTGAAGTCCTACCAAACTGCGGCAACGCACCTTGGGGCCGCGTACGTCGAAGTCACCGTGTCAGAGCTAGACACGGCGAAGCAGCGAATACGCAATTGGGCGCGTCTGATAGCGGCATATCGAAGATGCTCCCATCGCCCGCTTGAAGTACTTGAAAAGCTCTTGGCAGCGCACCTCACGAGTGCAGGTGAAACAACGTTCCAAGAGGTGCTTACGTGGATCCCAGAGGAACCCAATGCGCTAAAAGTTGCTGCGATAGCGCGGCTGCTTCGGAGGCGTTTGATTGCCAGTGACCTTGACGAGGCGACCTTATCCCTGCACACCCGGCTCTGGATGGCGCTGTCATGAGCCGGAAGTTCACTCGTAAGACGCTACCGCGCGAGCTTGCTGCTTGCAACCAATGGCCTACACCCGATATTAGCCAGCTGCTCAAGGACGAGCAGCTTCGCTTTGCGAAGTACAAGGAGATGATCGAGGCCTATCTGGGCGGCGCGAAGGTGGCGGAGAGGCTGTCTGCCTACGGAATCGCTTACGCCGACCTCCTCCGCCAACTCAATCGATGTGTGGCGCATGACAAATCGGGCCATCTGATTGGGTGGCACGCTTTGTTACCGTATCAGCGTGTCAAGACCTACGAGCGGATGGCACCGCTGCGCCAGAGGGAGATCTGTTCGAAAGGCGGATACACAGGTGCACTGGGAAAGTTGTTCGCCCTTAACCCAGACATCCAGGCGAAGCTCGATAAATATCTGTTGACCGGAAAACGGGATGGAGCTGCGCCTGAATCACGAGTCACTCCGGCAGCGGCTCACTCTTACTTTTTGGCACTTTGCGGCGATCACGGAATATGCAGCCCGTCGTGGCCCTTTTCGGTCGACAGCAGAGGCAAAACCTCGCTCTGGCGATACACGAGCCGATTCTGGGACGAACATTACGACGAGATTGCGGTGGCCCAGTACGGGCAAAAGGCAAAGGCCAAATCGAACACAGGCACCGGACGCCCATCGCGGCTACAGGCGAACCTTCCATTCGATGTGGTCGAACTTGATGAGCACTCGGTCCATTTCATCGGCTGCATCGGTGTCCCCACGTGCAAGGGGATCAAGTGGGTGCCTCTTAGACGCTTGTCGATCATTGTCTTGGCCGATCGTCATTCCCGCGCGATCTTGTCGTATGGAGTCATTATTCGCCAGGAGCCGACCGATCAGGACATTTTGTCAGTAGTCGCGCGAGCACTAAGCCCGTGGCAAGCACGGGAGATGGCAGTGCCAGGGTTTGAACTAAAGACCGCGACAGGCATGCCCTCTGCGCTCATCTCCGAACTTGCCCATTGCGGCTTTAACTTGTTGTTGGTGGACAACCATCTGTCTCATCTTGCCGAGGCTGTCTTGACTCGGCTGATTGACATGGCAGGGTGCGCGGTCAATTACGGGCAGACGGGCCACTTCGAACGTCGCCCTCACATTGAAGGAATATTCCACAGGCTAGAAGAGCTTGGGTTCGTACGCCTTCCATCGACCACGGGTACTGACTCGCAAGATGAACGTCGTCGCGACGCAGAAGATGCAGCCACCAAGCATTGCATCACGTTAGATGCGATGCTCGATCTCATCGAGGCGCTCATCGCCGATTACAACGCTCGACCTGGTGCTGGAAACTTCTCTTCCAGCCCGTTGGATCAGCTGCGCTCGGATCTTGGGGATTCGGACCTTGGCTTCATGCCACCGTGGGTACCACCTCGTCTTGCTCACGAACCTGCCCTGGACACGACGATTGAAACAGGAAGGGTTGGAGGCAATCGCACAAAGGGAGTCAGACCGCATATTTATCTCGACCGTGTTCGATACACGAACCATGTCCTGTCGTCGCGCTGGGATCTCCTCGGCAAAACGGTCGTGAAGCATATTCGAGAGGACAACATCCAGTCCTTCATCGCCTACACCGACAAAGGTGAGTGCCTTGGGGAAGTCCACGCATTGGGCAACTGGGGATTGGAACCGCACTCTCGGGCAGTGCGCAGGGAAATCAACAAAATGCTCGATTCTGGTGCAATCACGGAGATCCGCGGTGAGTCGCCGGTGACCACACTGCTGACCCTACTCGGGCGAAAAGTGGCCGCAAAAGCACTCAAGGGAAAGCCCAAGATCAGTCGCGACGCCCAAGTCCTCGCAGAGGAGGAGCGACGAGGTAACACGACGGTGTCTGAGTTGGACACAGCGGACACCACAGCCGCCCGTGCGCCCTTGCCACGAGAGGCCTCTGAGGAAGCAAAACGCCGTGCGCTGACCCCGATGCACACATTCAAGGCCATCAATTGAGGAGCATGTGATGAAATTGAACGATCCAGGGCTATTGAATATTCTTAGTCAACGCGAAAATCAGGACTTTTGGGATAGCCATCCGGTTGTTTGTGCGGGTGCGGTGCTTCCAACCGGACCCATAGGGGCGGCTATTCCTCTGGTCATTGAGCAGGCGCGCTTGCAGCGCGGAAGTGTAGCCTTTTGGGCGCGCCCATTCACTGGTAAATCGTCCTTCGTTCGTGCACTGAAACCTGTGCTGCGCAAGCGCTTTCCGGGATGTGGCATCGTTGTCCACGAGGCCAAGTCCAACGACGTGATTGCGGAAGGTTCGTTTATTGCCGACATGCTGCTTTCGGTGGACTACCAGGGCAAGGTTCCGCGTGATCTTCCGGGAAAAAGAAATCAGATCCGCCGCGCTCTATTTGCGCTTGGGGCCGAGCGTCGCCATGTGATCTGCATCATTGATGAAGCCCAAGAACTGGACGTGCAAGAACTCATTTGGCTCAAGGAGCAGGCCAATTGGCTGACCGAGAAGGGCTACAAAGTTACCACCGTGCTGATTGGTCAGCAGGAATTGCTCGACCTTCGAGACCAGGTGCTTTCTAACGGGCGTTCTGACTTGGTCAAGCGCTTCTTTCTGCACACCTTCGAATTTGAGCTCATCAAGAAATCACCAGACCTAGAGCCCTTCCTGGCAGGGTGCGACGAAGATTCGGAATATCCGGAAGGAAGTGGATGGAGCTACACGCAGACGTTGTGGCCAACGGCCTTTGCTTCAGGTTTCCGCCTTGGCAACGAAGTCGGTCGCTTTTGGTTTGCTTTTTCGGCCGTATCGCCACTGGCGAGAGGCGAGCAAGGCATATCCATGGATTATGTCGCTGGGGCGCTTTCGCAGCTGGCTAACATGACACGCGAACGGGATGGAGAGCACTTTAGGCCAACTTCAAGCGACTGGGCCAAGGCTATCGAACTAGCGGGTTACGCCGAGCGCGCGCCATTGGTGCGCGTCCAGGAAGCGAGGCTGAGAGAGCTGAAAAAGGTCGCCGAGGCGTGATTAGTTGGCATCCGCGATTTACTTCGCCGTATGAGTCGCCTTGGTGCGTCGCACAGAAACTTGCATGGCTCAATGCCAGCGATCTCCCGGACGCACTTACTAGCATTGCCGGCCGTAAGGTGAGGGCAAGCCCCCCCTCAGCCATTCGCAATTTCAATGATCTACGTTGGTGGAACGCGTTGTTGGGATCGAAGGCATCGGCGGAAGAGGGAAGCGACCTCTTCACAGCAGGATGTGCGGTCTTCGGGAGCGAGGCAGTCCAGCGGCTCGTTTCGATCGCTGCGCCTCTCTTTGCAGATCAATTGCGACTATGCATGCCATGCATCCGGTCAGGCTACCACTCCGTCGTGCATCAGCTCGCTGGACTCGCTCGGTGTCCGATTCACGATGCGCCCATGCAGGACAATTGCACGCACTGCCATCGTCCCTTGGGGCCTTACGTCGTGGGCGGCCACAAGGGTTTTCGGTGTGGACATTGCGGTGCGCCATTCCTTCGAAAAGATGACTTGCGACTGCCGAGCAAGCGTGCTGCGACGGTTCAACGCACGGCATTGGATCCCTTGGTAGCTTGGATCGAGCGTGCGCTGCCACAACTGCAACATCCTTGGGGAAGGCAGGTCATGTTCGGCCGCTGGAAGGATGGGACTATGCAGGCCGTCAGTCTAAGGGCAGCCATGCTTCCTCTTCTGACTCAGATTGAGCCGTGTCCTCTCAATTCGAATTACCTCGTGGATCCCGTTCCGCAACTTGCGATTCGGACGGTTCCCTCGCCACTGACACCGTCGACCGACGATACGTGGTTCGTCTACGAGCAAGCGGCTCGCAATGTATCGCGTGTAGATCGGTGGCTGCGGGCAAAAGTAGTGGGGGAGCATTTCTATTGCTATGAACATGGGGCACGCCGTCTATGGGGGGATCGAGAGTATTTATCCTTTCATCCCGAGTTTTGCAGGCATGGTTATGCGTTTTCACTGTGGTGCGGTCGGGCCTACAGCTGGTTGAAGTGGGTCAAAGAGATCGCCGATGGTTCACTGAAGCAGAAATTGAGCATCGACATGAGAATGCTGCGGAGGCAACTACTCAGTTCATATCACTTCGCGTTCAACGGCATTGAACTGCTGTGCGAGATGGACGCGCAGGACGATGCGCCTCTATTTGACGCAGCTTGGTCCAGCGGTTGTTTGGAGCGTAACTTCGACGCCTGGACTATGTTGCATGACAGTGGGGCCAACACTTACCGCCTGAGACCCTGCAACGTAGCCTTCGTCGCGCGGCCCCTGTTGCCAGAGCCGTTTTGTGACCATGGCGAAATGATGAGAGACCTCTGGGCAAACCGGCGTCGCATGTCCGAGATGGCCGAGATGAGGCGCGCATCGTCGCACCCTTGATGAGCGAAGCCGCGGGTCTATACCAGGTTTGACCGAGCTGATAGCTTGCCTTGGGTCACTTGCAACCAGTCGACTGTGCGCGACCGGCACGTCGCGCCGAAGGCTGCCGGGTAACGTTCATCAAGCAAACTGGGGGCCTGCACCGACGCTTTGCAGAGGTACGGCCAGTAGAGCCATCAGCGATGGCTTCCTTCGGTGCTGGCAGTACTAAGGCAGAGGAGCCGTGCTGTCAGCGCACTCACAAGGCCACCAACAACGCCAGTACATGCAGGGCCAGCGCTTTCGGGGTCAAGGTTGTCTGTCGCTGCGTTCGATGCTTTCGCGGTAAGCGTCAAACGCTGGGATGTTGTTTCGGATGAAATCCGCCATCGTCCCTCGGAACGCATAGGCCTCCATGGGAACATCGATGTCCAGCGCTTTGCAGATTCGGTCCGCAAGCGCCCACTGGCGCCCGGTGGGTGGCAGTAAGTCACGATCCACGAGCTGATATAGAGCGACCGCCATCCAGCCACCCATCTCCCACGTCAGCCGAGAATGGCTGCCGGCATCGAAGTGGCGCCCCAACTGAACACGAAACGCTTCCTCCAACGTCCACGGGATCTGCAGATCCAGGGAAGCATCCGTTTCCGGGTCGTGGATGCGAAGCATGAGGTGTATCCGCAATGATACTTATAGATAGTCTACCTTTAAGGTGGTAGAGTGAAAAGTAGAGCCGACCTAGCGTGTCGGCATGACGAAACCAACCCCACTGGCGGTTCAGCTTGGACGGGCGCTGCGAGCGCACCGGCAAGCGACCAAGCTCAGCCAAGACGACTTCGCGGACCGTATAAAGATGCATCGGGCTTACTACTCAGCCATCGAACGCGGCGAAAAGAACATCACCCTGGTGACGTTGCACAGGATCGCCGACGGGTTCGGCGTCAGCATGAGTAAGTTGCTTGCGGACTTGGGTTAGTTGTCATCGACCGTCCGATGCGCAAAGTAGCCGGATCACCGCTTGACGCCTTGATTGACGCGGCAAGGGCGGTGTCAACGCCTGCAGAATCCGCAGCTGCCGAACAGGCGTTCTTCAACGCGCTCTTGGACGCCACCGTGTATGCGCACGTCCCCACGGAGCCTGCACCACCTGATCGCATCCGATTCATGCAGTTCGTAAGGCCCGACAATGGCCAGACGGTGCTGCCGTTTTTCAGTGATCAGGAGCAAGCCTCGGTGGCGGCGGCAGGGCAGGCCGCGATCGTAGCCATGTCCGGGCGCCGCCTCTTTGAGCTGACTCGAGGGGCTACGTTGATGCTCAACCCCAATCGTGACCATCTGACGCTCTATCCGCCCGAGATTGGTGCTCTCCTGGAAGGG
This sequence comes from Rhodanobacter sp. DHG33, assembly GCF_014843005.1. Lineage (GTDB taxonomy): Bacteria > Pseudomonadota > Gammaproteobacteria > Xanthomonadales > Rhodanobacteraceae > Rhodanobacter_A. Next base: position 738,670 of record NZ_JACYXM010000002.1, read on the forward strand.
CGCCCACTGGGCGTCTTTTCGCATGAAACGGTAAAAGCGGGAGAGAAGGTCGGGCTGTGTCCGCCATCCGTGCCGACGGATGCCTTGGTGTTGGCACTCCGAAGTCTGTTTGAACGTGAACCCTCGGTACGTGCCGGCTACCTGGTCGAAGTGCATCGTGGAGCAGACTATTCGGACGTTCTCTTGCTACTTACCTTGGTGGTAACGAAGGGGAACGTCGAGCGTATGGTGCAGCTCACTTCGATGGCGCTGAGATCCGCGACGCCGCCGCCGCTCCCCGTGACGATGTCCTGTGTTCTACCTGATGAGCCACTGCCCGAGCTGTGTCATCACGGCATCCAGTTCTACGGAACTTGAGCGACTTGGTGCAGTGGCAGGAGTCTTTCGGATGGTGATATTAAATTAATATTTTTCCACTTTCGCCATATTAAAACGCGGGCCAAGGTGCCCTAGGCGCGATCTTGAGGCGGGTCGAGATCGCGATTAGGGCGCGTTATCGCGGGCACAGAAGGCTAGGTCTTCGTCAAGGGACACTGTAAGGAGCGGCCGAATCCGCAGCCAAAGCGAAGCAAGAGTGTGTCTCCCACTTGGCGGCACTCGCGACGAAAGCAGCAGCGCCGCTGAAGTTGACCACTTAGACCAATAGATCCTTACCAAGCCGACGACACCTTGATCAGCGTTACTACGTCCGGTTTCGTCCGCTTTGAGTCCAAAAGCGGACGCCAACACAGGTGACAAACACCTCATTGCGACGAAACATTTCCGGTGATGCATCGACCCCTCGGGTGTCAGCAACTGAGGATTGAGAAGGGCGTTTGTCGAATTTCACCGCGTTTTCCACCCCAAAGTCTGAGTATCAATGACTGTGGTGATCCTGTAGAAGCAGGCAGCGTTTGCTAAGGCTGGCGTCGTATCCCCCTTGTTCTGATGGCCGCCCCTCTCGATGAAGAGGTGGCACAGTGCTTGCTGGGTCAGCCATGCATCTGGACCCTTTTTATTGATCTTTTTGTGGAGAAGAACCATGTTCGGCCAGCGCTTTCTCGTTATTTATTCCGGAGTACTCACGGTAACATTTGCAGTGTCGATATTGACTGGATTCTCAAAGAGTCAAGTCGCTACGTTCGACGAAATTAATGTCCATCGCATCAACGTGCGTGAGCCGGACGGCACGCTCAGGATGGTCATCGCAGACAGCGCGAAATTGCCTGGCGTCATCGTCAAGGGCAAAGAACAGCCCAAGGTTGACCGGCCGCAAGCGGGAATGATTTTTTTCAACGACGAAGGCTCTGAAAACGGCGGCCTGATCTTTGGAGGAAAGCGTGATGCCAACGGAGACGTCGTGGACTCGGGAGGAAGCTTGTCGTTCGATCGCTACAACGCGAACCAAGTGGTGCAACTTCTGGGCGTCGACGACAAGGAAAACAGCATGGCGGGAATGGCTGTATCGGACAGCAAGGAAAATGGCCACGGCTACCGCCGCATCTGGGTAGGACGTTCCGCAGATGGGTCAGCCTTGCTGTCGATGATGGATGCTGCCGGCAACGAACGGATTCAGATGAAAGTGGCTTCCAAAGGTGCTGCCGAGATTGATTTCCTTGATGCCGACGGCAAGGTGGTAAAGACCATCCAGGGCGACGATGCATTACCGAAGCACTGATGCATTGGAACGTCCGCTTCCGACCCGATGATTTCGATATGAAGATCGGGATGGTCCGGAAGCAGTTTTGAGAGTACTTGCTGCAGAAGCCGCGCACCTCGTCGCAAGAATCTGCTTGTTGACACAAAGGTCCGAGCGGGAGTAGTCGTAGAAGGATGCCACGCGCAACGCGAGGCCTGAAGGGGACAATGCGATGCGTGCATGTTGGCAAGGGAACTGCCTGTGGGCAGCCGCGATGCTGGTGCTGTCGGTCGGGTGTCATGCCCAGTCCACGTCGGCGACTCCCGATCAGGAATATCAGAAACTCATCCACGTCGATCAAAACATTGAACCTTTGGGCGAGCATCCCTTCGGCGAAAGCATCAACCTGTACGACGGAAGTCTCTCGTTCAACGTCACTGACGTCACCTTGCGTGGAAATGGGCCGACCATCACGTTAGGTCGAACCGCCGAATCTTTTGAATGGATTCCGCAGGGCTCCGTTGGTCCTCAACTCCCGTTCGGCAATTGGGAGTTGGATATTCCCCGTATCGAAACGCTCGCCGGATCGGGCGGAGCCATAGCAAGTAGCGCCATCTGGCAAACAGGACTCGGAGGAACCACGCCTACGGAAGGTACAACACAGCGCTGTACAACTTTTACTGAGCCTCCGGGCATTGCTTCCTCACTCAGTGAAGGAGGCTGGGTACCGGATGAATGGTGGTACGGGTACAACCTGTTGGTGCCCAGTGAAGGCAAGCAACAGCTGATGCCTCGCTACTCCGCGAATTCGCTTTCGCCGACCATCAGCGGGATGAGTTTTTCCATTGTCACCAAGAACAACTGGATGATCGGCTGCGGAGTGACGGCCGATGACGGTGGCGAAGGCTTCCTGGCCATTGCACCCGACGGTACCCGTTATACCTTCGCTCATCTTCTCTATCGTCCGTACTTTCCGATCATTGGTGCGGGTGGTCCGCTCCCCCCTGATGGTACGCAAGTCGCGACATCGAGCACTCAAGCACAGGGTGCCGTCACAGCACAACACGCTACGCCCATGGTGGGCTCCCCTGGGGGCATTGGCATCTTGGCTCGTCGAGATGCGTTGATGTATGTCACACAGATTCAGGACCGCTTCGGCAACACGCTGACCTACCACTACGATCCCAGTACGGGGTATCTCACCAGCGTTACGGCGAGCGACGGGCGAGAGGTGGATGTCACCTACGTCTCAGGGACGCCGTACATCCAAACAATTACGGCCAAGGCGACGAATGTCGCGTCACGTACGTGGACGTATAACTACGACTCGACGACAGCCGCTATACCTAACTTGACCGGCGTGCAGTTACCCGATGGGAGTGCGTGGTCCTATCAACTGCCCATTGGACCGGAGAACCTTTATTTCAGGAACAGCAACTGTTCGGCCAACTTGATGCCGGTGGTTGGTGACTTCTCGACCCCGACGACCCCCGGCACCCTGTCAGGGACGACCACTGGCACCGTAACTACCCCCTCCGGACTTACAGGGACGTTCGGCGTCGCGTTGAAACTGAGTGGCCGTTCGTACACACCCAAATCGTGTTACGGGAGCGAAAACGGGACGATGCCAATCTCCCTTTATCCGGAGTGGTACGTCCAGGACGCCATTACGAGCGAGGTGCTATCGGGTGCGGGGATGCCCACGCAGACCTGGACTTATAGTTACTCGCCGGCGAATGTGAGTTGGAGCAACGACGCCTGCGCGACGAGTGGTACCTGCACGACCACAGTCACTACTGATGTCACTGATCCCGACGGCAACGCCACCATCTACACTTACAGCAACCGCTTCGACGCCACGGAAGGCCAATTGTTGCGCACGGATTACTACAGTGGCGCAGCGGGTGGCACACCGCTGCGCTCGGTCGTTAACACCTACGCCAATGCGTCGGGCGGACCCTGGCCAAGCGTCTATGGCATCGATCTGGTCTACCGCGGCAATTATTTTCAATCAGAGCAATTATCGCCATTAAGCCAACGCACGATCACGCAGGACGGCCAGACCTTTACGTGGCAGACGACGGCGTTCGACGCCTACGCGCAGCCGACCACGGTGACGCGCTCTAACAACATCGTGGGGCAGTCCTCGATCGAGGAAACCACCGTCTACCTCAACGATACGAACACATGGGTGCTAGGCCTGCCGCAAACCATAACCAACGTGGGTACGGGCGAAGTGGAGGTGAGCAACACCTACAACAGCCTGGACGAACTGACTGCACGCGCCCGCTTCGGCGAGACGCTGATGAACTACACGTGGAATAGCGCGGGTCAGCTGGCCAGTTTTGAAGACGGCGACAGCCACACCACCACGCTGGGGAGTTACTACCGCGGCATCCCTGAGTCGATCGGCTACCCGGACAGCACCAGCGAGACCCTCGCCGTCGACGACCTCGGCCAGATCACCTCGATCACCGACCAGTCCGGCCACACCACCGGCTACAGCTACGACTCGGTCGGTCGGATCGCGCAGATCACCTATCCCTACGACAGCAGCATCGACAGTGCGCAGTGGACGCCCAAGGTCTTCACCTACGCCTACGTGACCAGCGCGGAGCGCGGCGTTGCCGCCGGCCATTGGCGACGCACCACCACCCAAGGGAGTTCGACCGACACCACGTACTTCGACGCAGACCTGCGTCCGGTGCTCGATGACATCTCCAACGGCAGCACGGA
>NZ_JACYXM010000030.1 GCF_014843005.1 Rhodanobacter sp. DHG33
CCGGCCTGTTCCAGCGTCTGGGTGAGGGCCAACGCCAGCGCGGCGAGGGAGGGATGGGCGAACAGGGAGGCCAGCGACACAGTGACGCCGACCGTCTGGGCCAAGCGGCTGAGCAGGCGCACGGCGATCAGGGAATGGCCACCGACCTCGAAGAAGTTGTCGTGGCGACTGACCTGCTGGAGGCCGAGCAACTCCGTCCAGAGGGTGGCGAGGGTCTGCTCGATCTCGCCCTGGGGGGGCTCGTAGGCCCGACGGGCGTAGGCCGTGTCGCCCGGTGCGGGCAAGGCCTTGCGGTCGAGTTTGCCGTTGGGTGTCAGGGGCAACGCGTCCAACGGCACGAAGGCCGCCGGGACCATGTAGTCGGGTAGGCAGGCACCGAGGTGGGCGCGCAAAGTCGC
>NZ_JACYXM010000031.1 GCF_014843005.1 Rhodanobacter sp. DHG33
CCCCAACCCTGGCCGATCTGGCCGCCACTCTCGGCAGTCACCAGGAAGTAAGCGTCCCGGCCAACGCGATCACCCCAGACAGCACGGCGATCACCCCGGCCATGCTGCCGCTGATCGATCTGTCGCAACCGGACATCGATCGCATTACGGCCCTGGTGCCCGGGGGTATGGCCAATATCCAGGACATCTACGCGCTCTCTCCCTTGCAGGACGGCATCCTGTTCCATCACCTGCTGGCTACCGAGGGTGATCCTTATCTGTTGGTCAGCCAGATGGCCTTTGCCGACCGCGCCCTGTTGGATCGCTATCTCGCAGCCGTGCAACAGGTCGTCCATCGCAATGACATCCTGCGTACCGCCTTCGTCTGGGAACAGCTCTCGACCCCCGCTCAGGT
>NZ_JACYXM010000032.1 GCF_014843005.1 Rhodanobacter sp. DHG33
AAGGTGGTGCTTTCCGTGGGGCCATAGCAGTGCAACAGGCATTGCGGAGGGTACTGATTCAACACGCGAGCGACGAGGGTCGGATCGACCGCGTCGCCCCCGATGAGCAATAAGCGCAGACCGGTCAGGGCCGTGCCCAGCTCCTCGGCGATTTGACGGAAGAGGCCCGCCGTGAGGTGCAGTACGCTGATACGTTGTTGCTGCAACAGCGAGCGCAGTAGTTTGGGTTGCAGAACAGTGGCATGGGGGACGGCGACCAGGCAGGCCCCGTGAAGTAGAGGAGCCCACACTTCCAGCGTACTGATGTCGAAGGAAACATTGCCTAGCCAGGCGATGTGATCGCCCGCCTCAAACGAGGCATAGC
>NZ_JACYXM010000033.1 GCF_014843005.1 Rhodanobacter sp. DHG33
AAGGGCAGGCCGACCGGTTCGGTGCGCAGACCGGGGAGGTCGAACGTAGCGTTTTCGTTGTTCTGCCAGGCGAACATGACCTGGAACAGGGGCGTGTGATCCAGGTGGCGTGAGGGCTGGACGATCTCCACGACCTGCTCAAAGGGCAGATCCTGGTGATCCTGGGCGGCCAATGTGGCCTGGCGTACCCGAGCCAGCAGCTCGGCCACGCTGGGGGTATTGGACAGGTCGATACGCAGGGCCAGCGTATTGACGAAGAAACCCATCAGCGGCTCGATCTCGATGCGATTGCGGTTGGCCGTGGGCGTACCGATGACCAGGTCGTCCTGACCGGACAGGCGAGCCAGTACCGCAGCCCACGCCGTCATCAAGGTCATGAACACCGTGGTGCCGTGCTGCTGACTGAAGCGCTTGAGCGCGTGGGTCAGGGCGGCATCCAGCTGTATAGGCACACTGGCACCGACGAACGATTGCTGCAGCGGGCGTGGTCGATCTGTGGGCAGTGTCAACAGGACCGGGGCATCGGCCAGCGTGCGGCGCCAATACGCGACTTGCGTGGCGAGCCGTTCGTCGACGAGCCATTGGCGTTGCCAGACGGCGTAATCGGGGTACTGGATGGTCAGCGGCGGAAGCGGATCGGCCTGTCCTTGCACGAAGGCGGTGTAGAGCGCACTGAGCTCACGGAGCAGCACTCCAATGGACCAGCCGTCGGAGACGATGTGGTGCTGGGTGAGCAGGAAGACANCCCACGCCGTCATCAAGGTCATTAACACCGTGGTGCCGTGCTGCTGACTGAAGCGCTTGAGCGCGTGGGTCAGGGCGGCATCCAGCTGTATAGGCACACTGGCACCGACGAACGATTGCTGCAGCGGGCGTGGTCGATCCGTGGGCAGTGTCAACAGGACCGGAGCATCGGCCAGCGTGCGGCGCCAATACGCGACTTGCGTGGCGAGCCGTTCGTCGACGAGCCATTGGCGTTGCCAGACGGCGTAATCGGGGTACTGGATGGTCAGCGGCGGAAGCGGATCGGCCTGTCCTTGCACGAAGGC
>NZ_JACYXM010000034.1 GCF_014843005.1 Rhodanobacter sp. DHG33
GCCATGGTCACCGATGCCACGCAAACAGTCGCTCATATCGACCTGCTGGCCTCCGATGAGCGCACCTTGCTGCTGGAGACCTGGAACCGGACCGACGCGCCCTACCCCGACCAGCTGTGCATCCACCAGTTGTTCGAGCAACAAGTACAGCAGCACCCCGAGGCTACCGCCCTCGTCTTCGAGGACCAGTCCCTCTCCTACGCCGAGCTCAACACCCAGGCCAATCGCCTCGCCCATCATCTGATCGATCGCGGAGTAAAGCCGGGCGAATGTGTCGTCACCCTCCTCGAACGCAGTGCCGCCCTGGTCATCACTCAGCTGGCCATCCTCAAGGCCGGTGGCACCTATGTGCCCA
>NZ_JACYXM010000035.1 GCF_014843005.1 Rhodanobacter sp. DHG33
GGCAATCTCGTCTTCCTCGGCCGTAACGATCACCAGGTCAAGCTCCGTGGCTTCCGCATCGAGCCCGGCGAGATCGAAGCGCGCCTGATGGAACATCCGGCGGTGCGTGAGGCTGTCGTCCTCGCCCGCGAAGACGTCACCGGCGGCAAACGCCTCGTCGCCTATCTCACCGTCACTCCGGAAGACACGACCGCCTCCGGTGAGCTGCCTGCGACTTTGCGCGCCCACCTCGGTGCCTGCCTACCCGACTACATGGTCCCGGCGGCCTTCGTGCCGTTGGACGCGTTGCCCCTGACACCCAACGGC
>NZ_JACYXM010000036.1 GCF_014843005.1 Rhodanobacter sp. DHG33
AGCTGGGCGAGGAACCACAAGCGCTGCTGGGCAAAGGACAGGGGGAGCTGACCGTCGCGTGCAGCGGGAACGATGGCGGGCAGCGTCTGTGCCCCGGCCTGTTCCAGCGTCTGGGTGAGGGCCAACGCCAGCGCGGCGAGAGTGGGATGGGCGAACAGGGAGGCCAGCGACACAGTGACGCCGACCGTCTGGGCCAAGCGGCTGAGCAGGCGCACGGCGATCAGGGAATGGCCACCGACCTCGAAGAAGTTGTCGTGGCGGCTGACCTGCTGGAGGCCGAGCAGCTC
>NZ_JACYXM010000037.1 GCF_014843005.1 Rhodanobacter sp. DHG33
GAGCTGCTGGCTCGGGTACGCCAGGCCACATTGGCCGCCCAGGATCACCAGGATCTGCCCTTCGAGCAGGTCGTGGAGATCGTCCAGCCCTCACGCCACCTGGATCACACGCCCCTGTTCCAGGTCATGTTCGCCTGGCAGAGCAACGAAAACGCTACGTTCGACCTCCCCGGTCTGCGCACCGAACCGGTCGGCCTGCCCTTCGATCAGGTCAAGTTCGATCTGGAGCTCGCCTTGGGCGAAGCCGACGGCACCATCGTCGGCTCCCTGAGCTATGCCACCG
>NZ_JACYXM010000038.1 GCF_014843005.1 Rhodanobacter sp. DHG33
GCGCGGAAGAAACGTTCGTGCTCCTCGGGGGCGATGCCCAGTCGGGCTTGGGCCACGAGGTGACGGAATGGCTGGGGAGCCGGGAGTGCGTTGTCGTATCCGCCGAGGAAGGCGCGCACCTCGGCATCCAAAACCTCCAGGGTGGAGTGATCGCCGATCAGGTGGTGCATCAACTGCAGGACCAGCCAACGTCCGGTGTCCGGTTCTTGGGTCACCGCAAAGCGGAGCAACGGAGCCTGGGTGAGGTCGATGCGGTGATGGCGCGGGTCGAAACGGTGAGC
>NZ_JACYXM010000039.1 GCF_014843005.1 Rhodanobacter sp. DHG33
GGGTTGCAGAACAGTGGCATGGGGGACGGCGACCAGGCAGGCCCCGTGAAGTAGAGGAGCCCACACTTCCAGCGTACTGATGTCGAAGGAAACATTGCCTAGCCAGGCGATGTGATCGCCCGCCTCAAACGAGGCATAGCTGTTATTGATGAGCAGACGATTGACCGCGCGATGGGGGACGAGCGTGCCTTTGGGGGCACCGGTCGACCCGGAGGTGTACATCACATAAGCGGGGCTGTCGCTGGATAGATGCAGTTGGGGATTGGACTCGAGACCCTCGG
>NZ_JACYXM010000003.1 GCF_014843005.1 Rhodanobacter sp. DHG33
TTCGGCATGGTGCCGCGCGGCGAAGTGGGCGTGGTGATCGCCAGCCTCGGCCTCGCCGCCGGCGTGTTCAACAACCGCGTCTACGCGATCATCGTGGCGATGTCCCTGCTGACCGCGATGGTGACGCCGCCGGTGCTGGCATGGCTGCTGCGGCGCACACTGCCCAAAGAGATCACCGAAGAACCAGTCGGGCACTAAGCATAAGCATAGGTATCGAAGACTCTGCTAACCGCTCCATCAAGCGCGAGCTGCGACGTGACGATACTGTCGTGATGCCCAATTCCTACACATTCACGGCAATCTTCCACGGTTTGTCGCCCGAGTTACTGTCGGCAAAAGGAACTCTTGCCGAAGACATTGGAGCGCGGCTCGCTTATGGCTTCTTCAGAGGGGCCGGGAGCACTTGAGATTCCGATTCGTTAACAGATTTTTCTTCTTGTAGCCGCTCGAAATCGCGCACCATGCGCTCGGCGAAATCCTTGTATACCGGCGTGGGACTGAAGATCGACGCCGCCGCGCGGGCGAGCAGGCAGGCGGCCATGATCGGTATCACCATGTCCTGGTTGTCGGTCAGTTCCATCGCGATCACTGCCGAGGTGAGCGGTGCGCCGGTGACGCCGGACAGATAGGCGCTCATCCCCAGCAACACCACCGCAGCCTCCGGTGCGTGCGGCAGCAGATGGGCGATGTTGTGGCCGAGGCCCGCGCCGACGGCCAGCGCCGGTGAGAAGATGCCGCCCGGGATGCCGGCCCAGTACGAGACCACATTGGCGAGCAGTTTGACGATGCCGAAGCTTTCGCCGGGCGTGGTCGAGGCTTCCTGCACGAAGGCGCGCGCCTGGTCGTAGCCGGTGCCGTAGACGCTGTTGTGCGAAAGCACGCCGATGACAGCCAATGCCAGTCCGCACCCGGCGGCGAACAACACCGGCCAGCGTGCGCGCAGCCGGCCGACCATGGCCAGCGGGCCGTTGCGGCTGAGCAGGATCAGCCGCGCGAACAGGCCGCCCAGCAGGCCGCAGATAACACCGCACAGCAGCACCGCCAACCAGGCATGACCCAGCACTAGGCTGGCCCGCACTTCGCCGAAGTAGGAGTAATTGCCCATGATGCCCAGCGACACCACACCGCCCACGATCACCGCGGTCAGCAGCAGGCCGCTGAAGCGGTGTTCGAAGGTACCGGCCAGTTCCTCGATGGCGAACACCACGCCGGCAAGTGGCGTATTGAAGGCCGCCGCGATGCCCGCGGCGCCGCCGGCGAGGATGAAGCGCGAGGCGGCCTTGGGGTCGGTGAAGCCAAAGCGTCGACCCAGCGAATAGAACAGGCCCGCACCCACATGCACGGTCGGGCCTTCGCGGCCGATCGAAGCGCCCACCGTCAGCGCGATCAGGGTCAGCAGCATCTTGCAGGCCGCGATCGGCAGCGCCAGCATGCGTTCGCGGAACCCTTCGTCCTCGATATGCATGGTGGCGATCACCTGCGGGATGCCACTGCCGCGCGTGGCGCGCAGGCGTCCCTCGGTGGCCCAGGCCAGCAGCCCGAATACCACTGGCGTGATGAGCAGCGGTATCCACGAGCCGTGCGCAAGGATGCGCTGGAACAGTGCGTAGGCCCAGTTGCTGGCTTTGGCAAACAGAATCGCTGCTAGCGCCACCAGGATCGCACCGCTCCACAGCGCGATGCGCCGCTTCCATTGCATCGGGGCGAAGAACTCGTGGCCAAGCAAAGACTGTAAGCGAGGGTTGGGAGAGCGCATCACCCCATTATTGCAGGAATCGTCGTGTACCTTTTCGATGGCGACGGGGTTAGCGCCGCTTCTTCCCCACTTTCGAAACGCGACATTGCTAACTAACAGTGCGACACAATGGGCTGCCACCTTTAAAGCCAATCAAATGAGGAAGCGGTAGCCCACTCCGGGTTCTGTTTTTAACCAGCGTGGCAAAGCTGGATCGTCCCCCAGCTTCTGCCTCAGTTTTCCTACTACTACACGAAGATAGTGACTATCTCTCGTATGAGTCGCACCCCAGATCTCTTGTAGTAACTGCTGTTGGGTCACTAGACGACCGGCGTGCCGAACGAGTGTCGTGAGCACTGCATACTCTTTTCGAGTAAGCGATAGTGGCAATCCTTGTAGCACCACCTCACGACGCACCATGTCGATGATTAGTTGGCCGTCATCGTATCGCAGGGGACTTTCGGATCCGTCAGATCGCCCTCTTAGCAAGGCACGTAATCGAGCCATCAACTCCTGGATACCGAAGGGTTTCGTCACATAGTCGTTCGCCCCCGCATCCAAAGCCCTCACCTTTTCGTTCTCTGCATCACGAACGGATAGCATCAATACCGGCATTTGGCTCCACTGCCGGAGATCCGCTAGAACATCGTAACCCTCCCGATCTGGCAGACCGATATCGAGAACTACCAAGTCCGGCATTTGAGTGGCTGCAAGAGCGAGGCCCTCGCCTGCGTTTGCCGCGAGAAGCACTTTGTAGCCTTCTGCTCTAAGGCTGATATCCAGAAACTTCCTTATCTGAGCTTCATCATCAACGACAAGGATGCATGCGGGAGTAGTACTCATGCTTGGCGATTCGGTTGCGAAGGTAGAGGCAACGTAATACGAATGTTGGTACCTATGCCGTCGCCTGGCACAGCCTCCACACTACCACCATGCGCGCCGATCATGCCCCTGCAGATGGCCAAGCCTAGGCCTGTGCCCTGCGGCGCACGATCACCACGAGACACCGAATAGAACATGTCGAAAATGCGTACGCGCTCGTCCTCGGGAATGCCTGGACCGCGATCGACCACGTCGATCTGCATCTGTTCGCCATTGGATTGCACCGCTACGCGCACAGGCACGCCCGCCGGCGAGAAGCGCGCGGCGTTCTCCAAGATATTGAATAGAGCTTGTTCAATCAACGCTGGATGCACATACAGCAGCAAGGTCTGCGGTGGCAGCACGATGTCCACGCGCAAATCGGGAAACAACTTGCGAAGACGCGTGATGGCGGCGGCCACGATTTCGGCGACATCGGTCCAGTCACGATTAAGCTTGAGCGTACCGTGCCCAAGCTTCGTCATGTCCAACAGGTTCTGTATGTAGCGATCCAAGCGTTGACCTTCGTTAAGGATCGCCTCCAGCAACTCGCGTCGTTCTTCGGGAGGAAGCTGGTCACCATAGCTGGATAGCGTACCGGCGGAGCCGATCATGGAGGCGAGCGGCGAACGCAAGTCATGCGATACCGACGACAGCAGGGCGCTACGCAAACGCTCGGTTTCACCTTGTACACGCGCGCCTTCCAATTCCTCCGCCAGCCGAGCGCGCTGCAAGGCCTGCCCGATGTCCTGCATCATTGTCAACGCTAGACTGCGCTCGTCCGTCGACGGCTCGCCCTGTCCAGGCGAAAAGCGCAGCGCAGCGACACCAAGATGATTGTCGCCACTGCCTAATGGCAGTACCCAGCAGGGTGCACCATGGAGCGTATCGGTGAAGCGCCCCGCTTGCTCCGAATGTTTCTCACACCATTCGGCTGCACCAAAGTCCTGCCTAGTCAGGTCAAAATCGTGCGGCGATGAAGCCACAGCATGCAATACCTGACTGGCATCGCGCGCCAACATCGCCACATCGCAGCGCAACACATGTGCCACTGCCGAAGCGCCTACCCGCCGAATGCCTTCAGCATCCGTACTCATAGAAAGTCGCTGCCCTAGCGCAAGCAAGGCCCGGGCCTGTGCATGCGCCATGCGAAGGGACTCCACCTGGCTAGACAGCTTAGTGGCCAAACGACTCGCTACGAGCGCTGCGACGAAGAACAGGCAAACCGCCATCACATCGTCGAAGTTGGCGATCATCAAGGTGTAGCGTGGCGGCGCAAAGAAAAAGTTGTAGCTGAGAAAACATAATACCGCTGTATAGACTGCTACCGCCATGCGTGTGCGTACCGCCACCATCAGCACAGCAGTGAGGAAAATCAGCGAGAGATTGGCAACCGAAAGGTAACGATCGGCGACGAATGAAAGGACTAGTGCAACTAACGTAGCGAGTGTGGCGTAGACATATTCGCCACGACGTCCATGGCCACCTGGCATGCGCAAGCGAAGACGCGACTTCGCACGCTCGACCGGTGTAGCGATGATGGTCAATTCCAGATGCGCGCCACGGCGCAACAACAGTTGCGTCAGCGAACGCCCAAGCATGCGCACAAGTGGTCGTTCGCGCGTACGACCAAGGATAATCTGGCCGATACCCTCACGGTCCGCATGCGCAATCAGTTCATCCGCGATCGCGTAGCCTCTCAACACGACGGTATCACCACCAAGCCTGCGCGCCAAACGCATTGCTGCATCAAGCCGCTCGCGTCTTACCTCGTCCAGCGCAACACCGGTGTCAACGAAGACCACACCCCACGGCGCCCCGCGACGCTCTGCAATGCGCCGTGCAACGCGCACGAGATACTCACTCTGTGAATGACCGTCAATGGCGGCCAACACACGGCGGCGCACCGGCATGGCGCTACCACGCGCCAGCATATGCTCACGCAAGTCACTGTCAACGTGACCGGCAACGGTCTCCACAGCCAGCTCTCGTAGCGCGACGAGATTGGTAGGTGAGAAGAACGCATTCAGCGCCGCTGTGGCCGTCTCGGGCACGTACACCTTGCCCTGCTTCAGGCGTTGGATCAACTCACGTGGCGGCAAGTCTATCAGGACGATATCACGCGCTCGATCGAGGAAGGCGTCCGGCACGGTCTCACGCACAGTGACGTTGGTGATGCGCCGCACCTGATCGTTAAGACTTTCCAGGTGCTGAACGTTGAGTGCGGTATAGACTTCGATACCAGCATCGAGCAATTCTGCGATATCTTGCCAACGGCGCTCATGACGACCGCCTGGAAGATTGGTGTGTGCAAGTTCATCAACGAGGATGATGTCCGGGCGGCGCGTCAGTGCGGCATCGAGATCGAACTCGGTGAAGTCGCGTCCTTTGTAGTTCACCTTACGGCGGGGAAGCTGCTCCAGTCCTTCTAGCAGCGCCGCCGTATCCTGCCGACCATGTGTTTCGACCAAGCCTATCACCACGGCTACTCCCTGCCGTTTTAGTTCGCGTGCCGCGGAGAGCATGGCGTAGGTCTTGCCCACACCCGGCGCGGCACCTAGGAAGATTTTTAGCCGACGAGTGCGTTCCTCTTGCACAGAGTCGAGCAAGGCATCGGCACGCGCTTCGCGAGAAAGTTCGGACATAGGGTGACAGGAAGGTTAGGTAGGAATGGGAGGCTCGCCACCCAATGCATAACGTTCGGTCTGTTCTCCAGCCTTAAAAGTAATCACCTCCCACCCATTCTTCTTTCTTGTCCCTCAAAATAACGACCACCTTTGGTCACCCTTCGGTAACACTTAAGGTGACGAAGGAGCCCCGAGACTCAATGCCCATCCAATGCCAGATTGAGTTTGAGCACATTCACCCGCGACTCGCCCAAAAAGCCGAACTGGCGACCTGTCGTCGACATGTTCACCATAGTTTGCACCTGCGACTCGCTCATACCACGAGCCTTCGCCACGCGCGCTACTTGGTAATCCGCAGCGGCTGGCGAAATTTCGGGGTCGAGACCGCTCGCTGACGCCGTCACCAGATCCACCGGCACCGGCTTCATATTTCCCGGATCGGCTGCTCGCAGCGCTCCAATGCGTTGCTTCACGGCATCAGTGAGTGCAGGATTGGTCGGCCCCAGGTTCGAACCGTTCGACGACATGCCATTGTTCGGCTGTGGCGTCGTTGAGGAAGGACGACCCCAGAAATACTTGGGGTCGTCGAACGATTGGCCGATCAACATCGAGCCAACCGGCTTACCATCTTTTACGATCAGACTGCCATTCGCTTGCGACGGGAATAGCGTCTGAGCCAGCCCGGTAACCGCCAGCGGGTAGATAATGCCAGTAATCACCGTCATCAGTACTAGCATGGTCAAAGCATTGCGTAGAAGCTTGCTCACGATAAAGGCCTCAGTAGTGCAAAATAGCGTCGACTAACGCCGTCGTCTGATGATTCTTCAGACCACCGTTGTAGGCAGGGAAATCATAGGCGTGCTCGTAGCGCACTTCTGGACGAATCTCTAAGTCTGGCGACACCCAGTAGGTCATCCCAAGTGTGTGGCTTGAGTAGCGCGTGGCAAAACCGGTGCGCTGGCCGTCCTCGTCGTTGTAGAACTCGTTGCGAAACGACACGTAAGCCTTCGGACTCACCTGCACGTTGAAGTAGTTCACGATACCGTACGCAGGATTCTTGCCCAGCGGGAAGTTGGGTGCTTGCCCCAATGGATAGCCCGGAACACCGATAGGCGCCTGGGATTGCCCAGGGCCGGTTGCCAACGCCTGATCGTTTACGTAGATGTAGTAGACCTCCGTGAGCATGTGCACCTCAGGCGTGAACCGGTGTCCCCAGGTCATCACGAACTCCTGCAGATTGTTGTAAGTCTGGCGCGCGCCGTTAAACGATTCCACGCAGGGATAGAGCATATCGTCGTTAGATTTAGACACCCAGCGAACACAAGCTTGTCCGGTTAAACGACTGGTGCTATCCCAAATGGCCGAATCGTCACCACCGTGGATGCCAAGCTGCAGCGTCCACTGGTCGCTGAGCTTGGTGGTCGTGATGATGCCCATGTTGGTGTACGCATCTACCGTATAAAGGATGGAGTGCGTTAGCAGGTAATTGTTCGGCGAGAACTGCGCCTCGATATCGGGTAGCGATAGGTAGCGCCCGGCCGTAACCACCATACCCTGCGCCACCCACGGAATGTAGAGATCTACGTAGGCGATCATGGGATCGTTACCGTAGAGCTTGCCATTGAGTGCGCTGTTGGGCTTGGGGTTATCAAGAAGTTGATAGCTAGTCACGCCTTTCATCGTCGTGTAGTGGTAGTCATATCCATACAAGTCATCGAAATGAAAGCCCCAGTCGATGTGATCGGTCTGCACCGTGTCGGGAATGCGCTCCACTCGGAACAAGAACTGGTCGAATTCCACGCGATTTGGGCGGGTGGCATACGACAAGGGATAGTTCGTGTGGTTGGAAGTGCTCAGGTTCCCCGACGGGTTAATCCAACCGTATACCTCGATGCGGTTGTCCTGCATCCAATGGCCAAGCTTCGTACATGACAAGGCTTTTTCGAGCGGGTACTGCGAGTTCTCGTTCGGCACGCCGATGGGGTAGTCCACGCCACCAAGCTGCCATTCGGATGATGGAAATGGCGGCGACGAGAACGGCGAATCCAGGCCACGACGCGCGGGCGCCGGAGTGGAGGCATTGGAGGCAGTGGGCTGAGCATCTTCGTGATAGGCGGCGGCCACGCGCGAAAAAAATCCCCGCGAGCAATCGTTACTGGCGGCCTGCGCTGCCGCGTTAGAATCACCCTGCACTGCGGCCGGTGTCACATCGGTGCTACTTGCAGATGCGTCGAGCGCCCCAGCGAATGCCTCACCCATGGGTGTGAGCGCAAGCAACAACACGCACGAAAGAACCTTCTTGGACATCATGGGTGTTCCTGAAATCGGCCCGGGACGGCCGTCCTTTATGGAGTGAAATTGAGTGTCAGGCCGCAGTCGTACGGTCATTTATCGAGGTCAGATACCGGCGTAACCGCCGAGTACGTATTCATCCATTTCGCTTCGCGGCACACCGATGCAGAGTGGCTCTACTCGTGTGCGCCTTTGCACTGGTAGTGCGATTACCACATCGCAGGTGGAGTCGTTCGACGAAAGGCGAAGCTCCATGTCCGGATGGGCGTCGTCAGGAAGCGAAACAGATAGCTTGAAGGTCTGCATGGCAAAAACTCCGTGATTCCAGTAGTGCGTCAGCGATGGCGATCAAGCCAGTCCGCAAAGCACGAGCAACATGTCGATCGCCTTGATGCCCAAGAACGGCACCACAATGCCGCCGAGGCCATATACGAGCAGATTGCGGCGGAGCAGTGCGCCAGCGCCCAGTGCGCGGTACTTCACGCCCTTTAGTGCCAAGGGAATCAGGCAAATGATGATGAGCGCGTTGAAAATAACGGCCGACAGAATGGCACTCTGCGGAGTGGCAAGTTTCATCACGTTCAGAGCGTTCAATGCCGGGTACGTCGTCGCGAAGGCCGCTGGGATGATGGCAAAGTACTTAGCGATGTCGTTGGCAATAGAGAACGTAGTCAGCGAACCGCGGGTGATCAACATCTGCTTACCGATCTCCACTACCTCGATAAGCTTGGTCGGGTTGGAGTCCAAGTCCACCATGTTGCCGGCTTCCTTGGCCGCCTGAGTACCGGTGTTCATCGCCACTGCTACGTCGGCCTGGGCCAGCGCTGGCGCATCGTTTGTACCATCGCCGCACATCGCGACGAGGCGGTTTTCGGCCTGGATCTTGCGGATTAACTTGAGCTTGGCTTCCGGTGTCGCTTCAGCCAGGAAGTCGTCCACGCCCGCCTCCGCCGCAATCGCTGCTGCCGTCAGCGGATTGTCACCGGTGATCATGATGGTCTTGATACCCATTCGGCGCATTTCGGCGAAGCGCTCGCGTATGCCACCCTTCACGATATCCTTCAGCTCGATTACGCCCAGCGCCGTAGCACCTTCGGTGACGATTAGTGGCGTCGCTCCGCGGCGCGCGATGTCCTCGGCCATGTGCTTGACGAGTGGCGGCAGGTGGCTGCCGGCGGATTCCAGATAGCGCTCCACCGCGTCTAACGCGCCTTTACGGATGTTGCGCTCGCCGATGTTCACGCCGCTCATTCGGGTCTGGGCAGTGAAGGGCACGAACTCGGCGCGGCCTTCCTCAAGTTGACGCTCACGCAGACCGAACCGCTCCTTGGCCAAGACAACCACGCTGCGGCCTTCGGGCGTTTCATCCGCCAGAGAGGCGAGTTGCGCGGCATCGGCAAGGCGGCCCTCCTCCACGCCCGGCGCCGGCACGAAGGCCACGGCCTGACGGTTGCCCAAGGTGATGGTACCGGTCTTGTCTAACAGCAGTACGTCCACGTCGCCCGCCGCCTCCACCGCGCGACCGGAGGTGGCGATGACATTGGCGCGGATCATGCGGTCCATGCCCGCAATGCCGATAGCGGAAAGCAGCGCGCCAATGGTGGTGGGAATCAGGCACACCAGCAATGCCACCAGCACAGTCAATGTGATCGGGTTACCTGAGCCGGCTACCTGAACGCTGTAGATTGAATACGGCAGCAGCGTGGCGCAGGCCAGCAGGAAGATAAGAGTGAACTTGGCCAGTAGGATGGTCAGCGCGATCTCGTTCGGCGTCTTACGGCGTGAGGCGCCTTCCACCATCGAGATCATGCGGTCCAGGAAACTTTCGCCTGGGTTGGCGGTGATACGCACCACTAGCCAGTCCGAAAGCACGCGAGTACCTCCGGTCACTGCGCTACGGTCGCCGCCCGACTCTCGGATCACTGGCGCAGATTCGCCAGTGATGGCGCTTTCGTCGACGCTAGCCGCGCCCATCACCACTTCGCCGTCGCCTGGCATCAGCTCGCCGGCCTCGACCAGCACGTGATGGCCCACGCGCAGTTCGGAAGAAGGGGCAAAGGTTACCGCGGCATCTTTAGTTGGCGCGGACAGGCACTTGGCAACCACATCCTTGCGCGAACTACGCAGTGCAGCGGCCTGAGCCTTGCCACGGCCTTCAGCCAGAGCTTCGGCGAAGTTGGCGAACAACAAGGTAAACCACAACCAAACCATCACCCAGAAGATGAAAGCGGTCGGCGCTTCGCCGTGACCGGTCAGTGCCTGCGCCCACAGCAAGGTGGTGAGCACGCTACATACGAACACCACGAACATTACCGGGTTGCGGAACTGCTGCTTCGGCGACAGTTTTCGGAACGAGTCAGCGATGGCTTTCATGATCAAGTCGCGATCGAAACTGCGAACGCCATGAACAGGGATATGAGTCGTTGTCATGAATCAGCGTTCCTTAGCGCACCGACATCAGAAATTCGGCGATCGGGCCAAGTGCAAGCGCAGGTAGGAAGGTGAGCGCTCCTACTACGATCACCACACAGGCAAGCAAAGTGACGAACAGCGGCGTGTGGGTTGGCAGCGTGCCGGCCGAGGGCGGTACGTGGCGTTTTGCGGCCAGCGAACCGGCCATAGCGAGCATGGCGATAGCCAGCAGGAAACGGGACAGGTACATGCACATGCCTAACAAGATGTTCCAAAACGGGGTGTTCGCCGAGAGACCGCCGAACGCACTACCGTTGTTGTTCGATGCCGACGACACCGCATAGAGGATTTCGCTGAAGCTGTGTGCGCCGGGGTTGCCTACGCTTGCCACACCGGCCGGTGTCATCACCGCGATAGCCGTGCAGATCACCACCAGGACACAAGGCACCAGCACAGCAAGACTGGCCATCTTCATTTCGTGCGCTTCGATCTTCTTGCCTAGGTATTCCGGCGTGCGTCCTACCATGAGCCCCGCGATGAACACCGCGACCACTGCGAAAGCAAGCATCCCGTAGAGGCCCGAGCCCACGCCGCCGAAAATCACCTCGCCCAACTGAATCAACCACATCGGCACCAGGCCGCCGAGCGGTGTCATGGAGTCATGCATGCTGTTGACCGCGCCACACGAGGCCGCCGTGGTGATGGTGGCGAACAGGCCGCTGGCAGCGATGCCGAAGCGCGTTTCCTTGCCTTCCATGTTGCCACCAGCCTGCAACGCGGAGGCCTGCTGGTCTACTGCAAGACCATGCAGCGCCGGGTTGCCGACCTGCTCAGCACCGATGGCAGCGTAAGCGAGGGGAACAAAGATGAGCAGCATGGTGGCAAGAATCGCCCAGCCCTGTCTGCGGTCTCCCACCATGCTACCGAACGTGTAGCAAAGTCCCCCAGGGATCAGGAAGATCGCTAGCATCTCCACGAAGTTACTGAACGGGGTCGGGTTTTCGTATGGGTGCGCGGAGTTCGCATTGAAGAACCCTCCCCCGTTAGTTCCGAGCATTTTGATTGCCACTTGCGAGGCCGCAGGTCCCATCGGCAAAGTCTGCGTGGTGAGTTGTGCGGTCTTGGTTTCAGGATTGCCCGAAGCATCCTTGACCGGGTTGCCGGCCGCATCCATCACCGGATTGGCGTACGTGGTGGTCTGCACTACCGGCACGTTCACATACGGCTTGAAGTTCTGCACCACGCCCTGCGAAGTTAGCAACAACGCGATCAGCAGCGAGAACGGCACCAGTACATAAAGCGTGCTGCGTGTCATGTCGACCCAGAAGTTGCCGACGCTGTTTGCACTGCGACGCGTAAAACCTCGGATCACCGCTAGCAACACCGCCATACCGGTCGCTGCGGACAGGAAGTTCTGCACCGCCAAGCCCAGCATCTGGGTCAGGTAGCTCATGGTGTTTTCGCCACCATAGGCCTGCCAGTTGGTATTGGTGATGAAGCTGATGGCCGTGTTCATGGCCAGGTCTGGCGTCAGTGCACCGAAGTGCTGCGGGTTTGCTGGCAACCACTGCTGTGTACGCTGCAAGACATATACCGCGAGCGCACCGAGCAAATTGAACACCAGCATGGCGATGGCGTAGCGCTTCCAGCTCATCTGATCATCGGCATGCACTCCAGCCAGACGATAAAGCAGGCGCTCGACCTTGCCACCTACGCGATTCACGCTGTTGGGTGTATCGGCGAACGCGAGCGCCATGTAACTACCCACCGGCTTAATCAATACGAGCAGTACGGTGAGGTAGAGCACGATCTGGGAAATGTCGAAGGTAGTCATTCGAACCACTCCGGTTTCAGCAGAGCGACACACAGATAGCCCGTCAAGGCCACCGCAATCGCGGCAGCCACGAAATACAACGCGTTCATGGGTGGAATCTCCCGGAGGAAAGACGAGAACCCGATCGCCGACGAGGGCGTCGGGCACTCATCAGGGATGGCGGTCTATGCGGTCGCAGATCAGTAGAAAGCCGAGCGCTGCGGCAAACAAGACGATCAAAAAAAGGAGATAAACAGCGTCCATAGGGGCTCGACTCACTGCGTCAGATGACAGTCGAAATTGTCGGATTTTCCGCGTAATAAAGGGGTAGCGTGGAAAGCCTTAGGCGTATAGAAACCGTAAATTCGACGACCGGACAGCCTGTGATGGGTCTAGTAGACCCCGGCGGATCTCGTCGCACGATATGGCTAGACAGCAGCCTTCACGGGCTCACCATAATGAGCGATGACGAGCACTGTGTAGCGCAAGGCTCGCATCGATCATTGTCGGAACTGCAACCCAGGGATAGGCAGGTATGTCATACGAGCTGCGGCAACGCTTCATCCAAATGCATCGCTCGACGCCCATCGGGGCCATCTCATTCGGAGCAACCAGCGCACGTTCGCCGCAAGCTGCCAACTGGCGTCGGCCGCTTCGGTGTGCTTTCGCACAACAGCGTCTACGGCACAGGCCACGAACAGGCTTGTGACGGTCGTATACGCGATCGTGCCGATGATCACCTCCACCCCTGTCGCATGTGCTTCAGTGACAGGCAGCAGCCCGTCGATCAGCCAGGGACCACGGCCAGCTTCGCTCACAAGCCAGCCAAGCGCACCTGCCACCCACGGCACCGGCGGGCTCCAGGCGGCAAAGCGCAGGAAACCTCGCCGATCCAGCCGCCGGCGCGATGCCAGCCAGAACGCGACACCAAACAGGGCGATGCAGTACACCCCTAGCAGCGCCATCGCTCGGAAGGATCAGAACAGCAATGGCACGTTTGGAATCGTGTCACGGGCCACGGCGGCTATCTCGTCGCCATCCTGCTGTAATGGGGTCTGCACATGGCTCAGCAGCAACAAGCCATAGCCTAGATCGGGGTCGGCGCCGGCCAAGGTGGTATCTACCGTGGCCTCACGCAAGGGAGCTCTCTTGGTGTCCAACGCTATGAATTCCGTGAGGCCACGGCGGATGCGCGACACATTCGCCGTTTCGAGCTGGTCCAGCCCTACCACCGGCTCCCGCCAGGAATGTGTCATACCAAGTCCCTGAACCCATGGAATGCGTAGTGCAGCCCGTGTCTCACGACTATCCGGATCGGGCAGTCCGAAAACCACGAACGGCGCCGGCGCCGGCTGCGTATGCCACTCGGCCGCGATCGCGGCAATCCGCATCTGTTGGCCCGGCGAACCGGCGTAACCGTTACTGTCACCAAGCACGGCCAGCGATAGCGCTGCAGCCACGCCAAAACTGGCGGCGACGGTCATCGAGCGTCGCGCGATCTGCACGTTGCGGCCACGCCTCAGGTACCACGCCGAAGCCGACAGCACCAGCGTCGCCGTCGTAAGGTAGCTGGCGCCAAGCAAATGCAGAAATCGCGCCTGCGCGGCGGGATTGAGTAGCACCGACGGTACATCACGAATCCATACTTGCAGACTGCCGGTGGCAAGGTAGGCGCCGGATGCGTTGTCCATCAAGCCATAGCCGACCGCAATCTTGAGTGCCGACAAAGTCGACAGCACCATCCACAGCCATGTGACGAGAAGATGCTGCCGTCGCCTCAGGCCAAGCCAGTCGTTGAACAGACTCCAGAGGAATACGCCGCCTACGAACACGAATGGCGTTATGAAGAAGATCAGTGACAGCTCCGGGACCCCGTGCAGATAGCGGGTGAACCGGTTGAGATCCACACCGTACAGGATGATCAGTACGATCGAGCCGATCGCCCACATCAGCAGCGCGATGCCAAACAGCTTGCCCCAGAAGCGGGCGGTCTGTCGTCAGATTTCCCGTTCGGTCATCACGTACACACTTTCCATGATGGCGATGATCGGCGGCAGGCCGACGATCAGCGGCAGCAAAGTGGCAGCATAGAACGCGACAATGTGTGGCCACAGTGCTGATGCGTGGAACGAGGAAAGTTCGATCATGATGACTTACTCCGCATCTCGGGCCGCACCGACATCATCAGCTGCTCAGTGCACGACCAGAACCGGGACTTCGGTATGCGTCAGGACTTGCTGTGTCTCGCTGCCAAGCATGAATTTCGTGATGCCACGCCTACCGTGCGACGCCATTACGATCAGGTCGCACCCGGACTCCGCAGCTTTCGCAACGATTGCCCGCCACGGTGAATCGCCTTGCACCGCTATCGTGTCGCATGCCACCCCGGCATGCTCGGCCTCGTATGTAAGCGGCGAGAACAGCTTGTCTGCATGCGCTCTCGACAACTTCTGCAATTGATCCAGCGGTGGTTCGATCAGTTCGTCGACGATGCCCGAGACATTGAATTCCATCATCACGTGCAAGCCGGTGACGCATGTGCCGATGCTGTGTGCCAATGCAACAGCTTGCTCGATGACCCGGCGTGAACCCGCGTCGTCATCGATGGGAATAAGGATGTGCTTGAACATGTCAGTCGAATCCATGGTCCGCGCTCCTTCCCAAGAGCGCGGACCTTGCTCGGTCAGGAGACGCATCCATCCTGCAGCGTCGTTCTAGTGCCAGGGTGACATTCGATCCCTCTCGGAGATCTCCCTACCGTCACGCCAGTCGATCCCAGTAAGCCCGTGGCTGAGAGATCGCACCTCGGTGCCTCCTCCTATGCGCCAGATGGCTGTATCGATGCGCTTGCCAAGCATGGATCCGACCTGACCGGCGGATACTACTGTCCCACGCGGCTGAAGCGACCGCTTGATGCATGTCAACTTCAGTCCAGAAAGGTCTGCATGGCCAGCAACAGGGCCATGGATTCTGGCAAGAGATACAGTGTGCGCAGCTTGCCGGCGAAATATCGCACATCGGCAGTGCACCACCTCAAGCGGCGTTAGGACATCAATGTCACAAGCACATATTGATCTAGTGCCTTGCTAACAACCAGAGGGATAACTGAACGGGAAGTGCGGACTGGAACAGCAACATCAAGTCGGAAGCAGGCTTCTACCCTACCCTTGATAACTTGCTCTAATCGCCCCGCTCCCGACATTTATTTCCCGCTGACACCAACTCGCTCGTGCAAGCCGACAGTGGCATGGCCACCGGAATCGGCGTGATGCTGCTGGCACGCTTCCCAGCTTGTACAAGCAACAACCAGATCCGAAAAGTGCACCTATGAAAAGTACAAAAGAGTCTCAGGAGTTCCCCACAGATCAGTTGGAGATCATCTACACAGGCGCTCCCAAAACCCACATCTTCTACGAATATGAAGGGGAGCGCCCTGTAGATCCTCTTCAAATGGTCAGAGACGGTGGACTCCTTTGGTGGGAGCAGGCGCAGAACAACCTTGAACACAGTCGCGAGGTCCATCGACTTTGGAATGAGGCCGAAGCTCTCTTGTCGCAGCGCCAAGAAACGCTCACGCACTCATACGTCGAATGGTTGCGGTACCGGGTCATCATCGGAGCCCTAGACCCGACGAAATCATTCAAGCAAAAGAAACCGTATGCCTATCGAGGCATGCTTATCTCCGCCATCTATCTGCAAGAGGCCGAGAGATTGTGCGCAGAGGGAGATACCGGCAGGGTGTGGCACCTCATAGCCACGGCATATTACCACCTTGGCATGAACACCACGCCGTCTACCACTGAACTCACCGCCAGAGCAGCGAAGAAAAAGCATGAGGATTCCGTCGGACTTCGACGAGCGATAGTTTTGGTCACTCTTGAGATCATCGGGGAACAACAAAAGAAAAAACAAACCATCCGAACCATCGAAGATGCAAAGGATGAAGTCATCAAGCTGATTTATTCGAACAAGGCAGTCCTTGCCGACCTTGAGCAGCTCGATGCCAAGACCCTCAATCGAAAAGCGGGAAGCGATGCATTAGACAGGTTCCGAGGCCTCCTTGACGCATGGGCATCTCCCAACGGACCCCATCCAGACATTGCTGAAGCATTTTCGATCTACGACCAAAAAAAGCGCGCGCCGAAACGCGAGGACACCAGCCGGAAGGTCTGGGCATCTGCGGTTGATCCCGGTGTAACGCGCTACATGCGGCTGGTCCACTACATGGAACATGGCGGTCCCATGGAGGTGGAAATAATGCGGAAGGAAGAAGCGTCACAAGGCGAACCAGCGGAGTAGACCCCGGTTGGCGAGCCTTTCCTTGGATCCGGCCAGCACCGCACTAGCACGCTAGCAGCGCCTACTCCTTTCTCGAATCCATATCAACCCGTCTGCACGCAGGCCTTTTGTTCGGTCTAAGCGTCATGCCTATTGTTCGTAACCGTTGCGACGCGATGCGATCGACAACGTCCCTCAACGGTTACGAAAGGATAGTAATGAAACGCTCCAAGATCTCTCCGCAGGCGATCTCCCTGCACCCACGTGTCGCTTTAGGCGAAGCCAGCGCACCGCGCGATCATTCCCTGAGCAACGCGTTTCCGAACGTCACGCTCAGTGACATTTACCAGAAGCTCGTTGAACTCCTCATTGAGACCGCCAAGCAGAAGGTGAGTCGCAAGGCCATTCGCTTGCCCGATGTCAAGGAGATCACCGGTGAAAGTCGTAGCCAGATCTACGCTCGCATGAACTCCAAGTATGCGGCATACGACGAGACCTGGCCCCTCCCGTTTTACATCGGCAAGTCGCCTCGCTGGTGGCTGCATGAAATCGAAGCGTGGCTTGATGGCCAGGCTGCGTCCACGGAGAAGGCCCATGGCTGAAGCATTTGCCGGCGCCTCTGACGCCCTCCTCGACGACATCGTCCTTCAGCTCGACATCCTTCAGCCTGACGAGGAAACCCTGCTCCGCTTGAAGTACAGCCGGATTCACCCCGGGGTTGTAGCCGCCATGGCCCGAGGCGCCTCACAGCGCCAGATCCTGGAGCTGCTGAAGCTGAAGGGCCTGGAACTTCACCACGCGACGCTCACCAAGCTCTACAAGGCAGAGCTGACCGTGCGCGATGAACGTGGCGAACGGACCTGCTGTGTGACCTGCCGGCAGTCACTGAAGGCCAAGGAGGCAGGCCATACCGAAGCATCTTCCGATGCTGCCGATGGCATCGACGGCAGTGAGGAGGTCACGGAATGAACTCCATCCCAGTGACCTTCCGTCCGCCTTTCTCGGTTTCCACGCTGACACCACCGATTGGCCATTACAAGCAAACTGGATGTCGCCTTCAAGGCGCCATCCCCGGCAACCTTACCTGTCCCGACTTCGTGCTTCCGGAGATTGCATATCAGGTATTCCAGGAGCTGCGTTGGATCATCCGTGCTCCCGACGAGGTCATCATGGCGGCCATTCTGGCCGCCATGTCCACCGCCTGCCAGTGGTGGATTCGCGTCAAGCCACCACACATGGATGCACCTCACGTCACCACGCTCGCCATCTATACGGGCGCGGATACGGGTTCGGGCAAGTCCCCCGTGACGGGCCGGTTGTTTGCGCCGATGCATCTCATCCGCCATGCCCGCATTGCAAAGCGCAAACAGGAGAAAAAAGAGCGCAGCGACGATCGCCTCCTGCTTCGTGCCAAGCAGCGCAACCTGTTGGGCAAGGTCGGGAAGATCTACGGTCGCGGCATGAGCGCAGATCCGGATGAGCTGGCGCAGGCCGAGCAGGCACTTAGGAATCTGCCTGACATCGACTCTCCGGCCTCCAAGCCTATCAACATGGTGAAGGCAGACATCTCGCCATCCAGGCTTTTGGAGGAGCTGGACGGTACTCGCGTATCCATCCTGTTGGCCACCCCCGAAGGTCGCAATTTCTTCGGCAAGATGACCGACGAGGACATGGAAATGCACAACCAGGTCTGGGATGGCGCCACCGTGCCTTACGAGCGCATGCACCGTACGGTCATCGCCAATGAGCCTCTGGCCACCTATTGCGCGATGACGCACCCTGACGCGCTTGCGCGCTTCATCAAGAAGAAGGGTGATGAAGCACGCGCTTCAGGTTGGTTTGGACGTGGCCTATTGTCCAAAGCGCCGTCTAGCCGCAATCCCGTTCCTGCGATTCTCCACCCTTCGTTGCCGAAGACGGACGCCTTCAACGCCCGATCGACGGTCTTGCTTGAAGGCTGTGAACAGTTCACTGCCGATAGCTCTTTCGAGCCTATCACCCTCGAATTCGACGAGGCGGCCACGGTGACATTCATGGAGATGCTTCGCGAGAACGACCGGCGCATGGCATCCCGTGATGAATGGGGTCTGGTGCAGGACTTTGGTCGCAAGCATCCGTCCAACGTCGCGCGCATTGCGGCCATCTTTCACTACTTCAGCGAACAACCTGGCACCCTCATCTCCAGGGACACCCTCATGAACGCCATCCGCATTGCCGATTGGTACGTCGAACAAGCCAAGCAGATCCTGGTCACCGAGCCTATGCAGTACAAGCTCAAAAGGCTTGTCGATTTCTTGCACGACAAGTGTTTCGTTAACCGCAAGCATGCTAACCACGCGGATCGTGGTCAGGAGGAGCTGATCCCCACGCGCTGGATCATGCAGTTCCACAATATCGAACGTGAGGAGCTCGATCCGCTGCTCGACATGCTGGCCCAGGATGGCGTCATCGAATACCACTTCTCGTTCCTTGGCAAGCGCTGTATCTGGCTTAATCCGATGCACTTCAACACTCTGTAGTGATTCGCCATCCTGGCCGTGAACAGCCATTGGGCTGTTCACGGCCAGCACCCCTCTCCCCGTCTTGTTCGGCATCAAACGCATTGAAACCAACAAGTCGCCGGAACCCTCGGTCAGGCTACAGTGGATTTCGTGTCCAGGCTATCGGGATGATTGACCGCGCAAACCCGCCCGGATCAGGGTGCCGGTGAGCTGATCACGGTCGACTGGTGTGGATGGCTAACTGCAGCTACGCGCGCACCGATTTCCCATAGCCGCATGCAGAATGCCTCTAAGGCCGTTGGATCAGACTCGCGTTGGCCTAGCCACCAAGCTCCGCCACGGCGCGCAATACGTATATTTGTCCGTCCGGCCCCTACTACAGGTACTACGTAGTACTTGTAGTAGCTTTCAGAGTCCCCTGTGTACATATTTCCAAGTGCGTGCGCAGGCACATCCATGCTGGATGTTCAGGCCACACAGGCGTTGTTCGTCCCGATAGCGCTTCATCCTGTCTTCGGTATGCCGTATACGTTCGCTCATCTATCGACTTCACCTGGATCCGGGCTACGGGGTAGTCCATCAATGATGCGCAGGACTCCACCTGGATTAATCACCCTAGTCAGATACTCCACGGTTCCGGAGGCATCCACGGGGCGCCACCTTCCGGATGATGCTTCCGGTTGTGGGCGCACCCCGACTGGCTTTCCCGCATTTCACGAAACTCGGAAGCCCGCATGTAGGGAACCGGTTCCCGGGCAATCCCCTGCTCCCGAAGGGGGCGATGGTCAACCCGGTCATCGAAGCCATACGCGTATAGTTCATCGTTGATCGTCTCGGCGATGATGCGGCGCATCTCGATGGTGGAGTTCTTGATCTCGGCAGGACGTATCCCACACCCGACCTTCTTGCATCCACCCCTTGCCGGGTGCTTGTTGTTGTAGCGACGAAATGTCTGCTCCGGCGAGCGGTCAACCCCATCATCCACTCTGCCGGACAACATCCCATGCACATGCGGATGTCGAACCCCCGATTGGAACGCGGTGACTT
This sequence comes from Rhodanobacter sp. DHG33, assembly GCF_014843005.1. Taxonomy (GTDB): domain Bacteria; phylum Pseudomonadota; class Gammaproteobacteria; order Xanthomonadales; family Rhodanobacteraceae; genus Rhodanobacter_A. Next base: position 19,567 of record NZ_JACYXM010000003.1, read on the forward strand.
CGTGGACCGCGAACATGTACGGCATACCTCTTGCAACCGCATCCATGATCTTCGATGCCAACCGAACGTTCTGTTCTGTGCTCAAGCAATTTGGCAAGCTGAAGGTGACAGCGATGAATGCGGGACTGTTCACGCGCTCGTACTTGTCCGAGGTCAAGAAGAAAGCCTCGGGGTCCGGCCATGCCCAGCTCGGCATATTGCCGTAGTTCCACCCAACAAAGTCATCCCGTTCGGCGAACTCACCCTTTCGCATGATGTACCTGATGTGATCAGCCGTCGTACCGCGTGCCTTCGACACGATGTCGAAGTGCAACTGTTTCATGGTCATTTCCTTCTCGCGAGCAACAAAAAAGCCAGCGAGGCAATGCCTCACTGGCTACCTAGACGGCCAAATTATTCTTACATCATCACTTCAGTCGAGAAACGTATGGTGGACGTAGGCTTCTCAACCCACCAGCAAGTCCAAGAAGAAGTGCACTGATGTCACCACCCCGCACCCATCGAAGCAATTCATTCCTGTCCATAGTCCTAAGGACACCTATGTAGAAAATTACTGGTGAGCGCATTGATGGATGGGTCGATGGTTCCTAACGGGGACGATGTCGCTGACGGTGATCGATCCTTTGGCCGAGCGCCCGCAGTGAAACACATCCATAGGTTAGTATGGTCATCACAAGCTACTGGCTAAGTGTCGTGGCGCAGACACCCGCGTTGCCAACAAGTCCTCGAGGGCAAGTGTCCGCCCATCGTCGACTACCCAACACGGCGGCAGATGCGAGCCTCTCTGATACCGGAAGATGTGTGCTTCCACGTCCGCGGTACCTGCCACCGTCACGATATAAATCACACATTGCGAGCGGATTTTCTCGTCCTTGGGGCCAGCCTAACTTGCGCCAAGGTATACGCCTCCGGTCATTGACCGTTCTTGCCAAGTGGCAAAGTGTCGGCAGATGGATCCTCAGTCTCGGATCCAGGGCCGATGACGCATTGATACGTTAGGCCTTCGCGCGTCTTGAAGCGCTCAACAAAGGCATCGAGCTCTTGATGGGACGCCAACACTGCCGCGTGCCGACTCTGAATGTTCTCGAGAGTGACCGTGATCCTTCCATCGGACGACGCACAAGCCATCGTGGTCGTGGCGCTGGATACGAGGAGATGCTTGTCGACTGGAACGTAGCAAACGAAGACTGCCTCGACGGGGAGAGACGGCGGAAGCATTACATCCGACGTTGCCCAATACCGCCAAGAGGTCAACACACCCGAGGTGAGACGATCGATCAAATCAAGCCACCGCTTGATATCCAAGACATGTTGCCATGATATTTCCACGGTTGGCGGCCAAGCGGCGCGTTGTGCGATTCGTTCGAGCACGCCAGCCATCTCGCATGCCCACTCGAGTCCGTCCAAATCAAGGTCTGCAGCCAATCCGTCAGGCCACATCTCCGTGCGAAGCGGCTGTGTAGTGGCGACCAACTCAACGAGTGTCCCGCATTCCTTTAGGGCCCTGAGAGCCAACCAAAGCTTCAGCCACTCGTTGGGTGCGGCCGCCTTGTTCGTCAGGTCAAAAGAAAAATGAATCTGGTTGGAATGCGCGACCGACGCTGTTAGGTCGAAGAGCTTCAATTGAACTCGCAGCCTCTTCTCCAAGCCTGGCGGTGTAAGGTAAATGTCGCCCTCAAACGTCAACGGTGATCCGCCGAGCGGGCGAACTGTGATCGTGCACGTGTCAAACGGTTGCGGCTTCACAGAGATCAGGGCCGAATGCGCCTCCGACGTCACTTCTGTCAAACCGAACCGCGTTTCGGTGATCTCCATTGAGTCCACGGCCACACGCCCCTCGAGCCCCAAGAACATCCTTTCTAGGTCGCCCTGCAGCGTCGGGGATATCGTGAAGGTCCCTCCAATCGGCCGCTCCTCAAAACCCAACGTACTGAGTTGATCCCGCTTCCGCAGGATGTAGGCCTGAAGACTGGGGCCGACGTGATTCAGGAAGGCCGACTTCATGGCCCGACCAGAGGCTTCAATTCGAGTGGCTCGCCCTAGTGGGAAGGTAATGAATTTCTTTGAGATGGGCCCCGTATTGTCGAGGCTCGCCTTCCGTAGCCGCTTTAGAACCGCGGCAAGCCGATCGTCCGACATAGGAAGCACGTGAAGCGCGACTACCTGGTTGGCATCATCGATGCGAATCCCAACGACGAACGATGGACCTGGGTCTTTGGCAAGGCGCTCCGCCATGTCGAGCCGCAAACGGACTCGGTTCTTCGTGTGACCGATCGTCTTGACTTGAACGCGACACGTATGGGCTCCGGGTCGGCGATCGAGCGTTTCCCGCTCGGTGGGCATTTCAAAGTCCAAGATGAAATCCCAGCCGGCTCGATCCCAGGTGGATTTACTGAAGGTCAGTTCTTCTTCCGCACACCAGCCTCCAAATTTTTGTTCGCCGAGCGTGCCCAAAGGGTCAGGCTTGATCATGATCTGTGGCACCAAAGCGGATGTCGATTGACCTTAAGAATGCCGTCACGACTTTCCAATGCAACATGTGCACGGGCGCCCCCATCATCGAGCATGTGCGGCGCAAGACTGGAATTTCCCTTCGTACCGACGAGCGCCTCATCACGACGCCCACGATTGGATTTCCTGCGTCCGAGCGGCCACTTATGGGCACGCATTTACCATCCGTTCCAGAGTTCAACGGCGCCCTCTACGAAGGCATCGCAGTTCGCCTGCGTCCAGCACGTATGCTGACCATCTCGCAGCAAATAGTACCGCTCGTTCGCGCATAGCAAATGGGCTTTCGACGCTTCGTTCCGATACCAATTCAGAACGTTGACTACGCTGGTTCGGTAGTTGGACGCGAACTTCTCATTCGGTACGTTGTACAACAGTCCTTCGAGGTAGTACGAAGGGGCCACGCCGTCTTTGATGATGCCGGCACCCACCATTCGGCTGCGCATGTTTTTGAAGATCCGCGCCATTGGCTTGAGCCGCTCGGACGTCATTTGGTGCTTTGTGGTTAGGTTCGCCGAGTGCTGCTTCGGATAGTTCGCAATGCGCTCGCCCTTGCTGTTGTAGAAACAGATCCCTTCGGCATAGTCGGAATCAGCCGCCGAGCGGAATTTGAAATACTCTCGGAACTGGATCGCCGCGATGACGTCGGCCTTTCGACGTGTAGCACCTGCCTCAATGGCGATCGCTTTGTCACCCACGTTGACGGTGTTCCCGTATTGCCGCGTGAGTACCGAAGTAACATCCCGCTTAAAGTGCACGTGCCCATAGGTCGCACTGGAAACCACGGATATATAGGCAGCCCTTTCTGCGTCGGTTAGCCGGCTTAGGTCGCGCTCGTAGCAATCGTTAAGACAGATAACGATATCGACGTCGCTCTCGGCATAGATGTTCGTGTCGTTTCCGTAGGAGCCTTGAAGAAACACTTCGAAGTTCTTGCCTGAGTAAGGCGTGGCGTTGGCTTCAAGAACATTCTTGATCAAATGGTAGGTGGTGCTCGATTGACTGATCGATCCTTGGTGTGACCAGGTTTCGAGTTGCGCCTCTGGTATAGCCATATTCCCCCCTTTGACTACATTAAGTACTCGCGAAGGATTTTCTCTCGCGAGGCAAACGATTCGCGCCCACGTTGAAACAGGATGTCCAGCTTCTTGAGGTCATGCTCAAGCAGATCCGTGGCCATTTCCGGCGCGACATAAGTGTCGCTAATGCGGACGGTGGGCACGTCGTGGAATAAAATACTGCAAAGTTGATCCATCGACTGGGTGTTGATCTCCAACGTCTTCTGCAGCAACTGGACACTGATGAGGTATTTCTTCGCCAGCCGCATCAGGAGCTTCGGTTTGGGTTCCGGATAGACACCGACACCGACACTTACAAGCCGGATATCTTCGTGCGCAAAGCCAAGCGCACGCACTGCATCGGCGATCGCATAGAGCGTTGGATTGTTTGCGCAGTAACCACCGTCGACCAACTCAATCTCCTCCCCCGTGGCTGTAGTGATGATCGTGCGCGCAAAAAAGGGATACGCCGAGCACGATGCTCGGACGGCATCTGCAACGCTCACGCCGAAGCCCGGTACAAAAGTACCAACTCGGCCGTGCGCCTGCGCCACACTGCCTTTAAAGATCATTGGTCGCTCGGTCAGCCACTTGGCGGTAATGACGCCGATGCCGGTCTTGACGTCACTGAAGCTCGCATTCACAAAGATCTCATTAGCCAGCTTTTTCAATGCGGCCGATCGCGCTGACGCGTCCTTCTGCGACATCACGGTGGGAACGTGTGAGCGGTAGAGGTTCAGAATCGCGTCAATGCTGTAACCAAGCGCAATTAACGATGCGATGATCGCGCCTGTACTAGTGCCGAAGACCAGATCGAACTTTTGATACAACGGGCACCCGACCATGGCCTCGATTTCCTTGAGAACTCCCAAGGTGTAGAAGCCCTTGGCACCGCCTCCATCCAGAGTCAGCACACGTAACAGGGAGGCTGACAGCACTTGATTTGAATTGTCTGTCACTCTGCTTGCCCTCGCTGTGGTTCAAGAGTAGGCGACTAGGCGGCTCTGAAATCTCGACCCACCGTCGCGTATGGCCTATTTGGCGGCAGTTCGAATGTGATCGGCGAGGGCGAACGCGAGATCAACGTACTTGTCCGCGTCACCGACGCCAAGGTTCAGTTCCTCGGCGTGAGCTGCCTTGTTACGGAGCTCTCTGAGCTTATTGAAGGCAACGAGCTGCCCCGCGTCGATGACCTTGCACTGGAGTAGGTATTCCCCAAGGCGATTCATCGTACGAAAGACTTCCGGGTGATTGCCTGGCAGCCAGAAGGACGCGGCTGCTGTGGACGCGGCCGCCTCGACTTCGACCCAGGCTTCCAAAATGGCGGCCCGCGGCGATATTTGCGCTAGCCGCCTAACCACCTTTTCGCGATCCGACGCGTCAGCCGAAAGTCCTATTTCATCGACCTTGATGACGTCTCCGTCAAATGAGCTTTTCAGGGGAGTGGTCGACGTTTCCGTTGACGGAATTGCCCCAGAAGCTTCTGCTACTGTCCCTGCGCGCGCACCAACATTAATTTGGGCGATTTCGTGCGCAAACTCCAGCTCGAATTCCTTAACCTTCAGCTTGCGAAGCAAGGGAATGAGATCTCGGATTTGCCTCCGGAGCGCGAACACCAAAAGGAGGAGGGTCGCTGGCCAGGCAATGGCCCTGAGCACCCCCACAACGAAGGTCATCCAATTCATTTTCAACCCCAGTCGTCATCGCATTTGGTGCAGACAGTACGCGTTTCTACACGCGGATCATTCTAGACCGCCTGTAGGCTGGCCACGAGGAGGGGGCCAATGGATGGCAACGGCAGCAAGGGACGGCGCGCGTACTATGGCGTTTTAGTACTTCAAAAATTTATATGACCAATGGATGTCCTCCCCTCCCCGCACGGGGAGGAGAGGACATCATCACCTACTGTCCCAGTGTCTTGCAGGTATTGGCCATTTCCCTTGCTGCGTCGATGCTGATCGTGTCATCGAGGCCTTGCGCATCGGCTTGCTTGCGAGCGGCGTCTTCCAGCTTCTGGAGACACGGAGTCTGGGCAGGCCAACCATCGTTGCTTGAACCGGTGGGAGACTGGGCGGCCGATGCTTGTGCAGTTACATCCAGCTGGGCTGCTTGCTGCATCGTCTGCTGACTAGGAGCTTGCACCGGTTGTTGAGTCTGAGCGGACTCCTGTATGTCGCCAAACTTGTCGATGGACACCACCGTGGCTTCCTTGGCCATGACGTCTGGAGTGGCTTTTCCAACAAGATAACCCGACCTGTCATAGCAGAGGTCACTCAGGCAGATGAGCTTGTTACCCGGAAGCGAAGCCGGCGCATGAATGAAATTACCGCTCATGTTGGGCTGGACTGCTTTCACAGCAATCTGAACGTCTGTCGGATCAACCGGAAACAGATACTGCCTAATGTCAGGGTGGTCGAACAGCGTGAGATAACCCAGTGAGTCCATGCCATATGAACCCACATGTCCAGCCAGTCCTTTTTGATGGTAAGCGGTCTCCGCTGCATCTTGCGGTGTCTTACCCGGGAAGAGTTGAGCCAGCTTATTGCCGTAGGTTGTTTCTAGTTGACTGGTGGACAACACCATTTGTTGCGTCAGTTCGGGCTGTGCTACCCAGTTGTCCAGCATGATCTGGCTGTAGCTGTTAATGCGGCTATCTTCTTTGGCTATGACTTCTTGAGTGGCCTTTCCAACGAGACGAGCACCGCCGTCGTAGCAGTAGTCGTTCAGGCAAAAGATCTTGTTCGCCCCAATGTTGTTTAGCGAGTGTCGGAGGATTTCAGGAACGATGGACGGATCAACCTTGAAACCGTTTTGAACATCGGCCGGATCAACCGAATAAACCAAGGCTCTGGTTTCGGGAGTGTCTTCCAAGACGAGATAACCTGCGGAATCTATGCCGAACGATTTCGTCGATTGGGGCATTCCCCTCTGCAGGTAGGCGCGCAAGGCGGCGTGAAGCGGTGGTTGGTCTGGATAGAACTGGGCCAACTGGTTGCCGTAGGTCGTGTCCGGAATTGCCCGAATCGGTTTGGTCGCTTCCGGGGGGCCAGGAATGCGCCTGTTCATCAGATACGAATAGGCTTGGTCGAAGTTGGTGAACTTGTTGTCGACGATTGTGCTTGAGAGCACATCTACCGCGAGGGCGCCGTAGTTCGTCGTGGTGGCGGTACGGTCCTTATGACGGATGACAAGGCCAACACCCGTCAAGGACGGCGTGCCGTCGGCGCCGTAAGTCCACTGCCAGACATCCCCTGCCGAAACGGCGTCCATGCCGTTCTTGACGAACATCGAGTCGTCGATGCCTTTGTAGTTGCAGTCGTATTCGACGACGGTTCGCTTATGGTCGTCTTGAGATGTTGTCCATTTCACTGAACCGCACACCTTCCGATTGTCCAACGCCTGGTCGACGGTCATGTCGGGGCCGTTAGTGAGGTTGCTGTAGCTGAAAGGTAGCGCCTTGACCTCGGTGATCTGCTTGTCGTCACCGCATCCGGTGAGAGCAAGCATGGCGGTACAAGTCATTATTGCAAGAAGAAAATGGTTAGTACGTTTCACGATAAGCCCCTGCCAGATAGTGGTGGTCGCACACATATCTCGCGTTCCGAGCCATTTCTGGCTCGGAGCGCGAAGTGGATTTAGTTGCCCAGTGCGTTGCGAAGCCCTTCCTCATCAGAAGTCAGAGCCGATGAACTGCCGCTGCCATTCGCCCATAGCGGATAAGTCCTAGACAGGCTCGACAAGGCACCGAGCAGCACCACTAACCCTGCCAGGGTGTAGATCAACTGCTGACGCTTCACAGCGTCCGGGTTGACCAGACGCACGACCTGCGCCGCATCTGTGCCCGGATCGCACTCGATCACGCTGCTCCACCCCATGCGAAGACCAGCACGGGTCAGGAAGCTGCAGCAGAAGAAGCTGCAGAAGACCGCGAAGTACAGCGCCGTGGTAGCAGGTGCGCTGCTGTCATCGGGATACGTCACCATGATGCCGACGATCATGACGACACCAGCGACAGCCCCGGCGATGTACCAGAGCTTGGTGGTCATGCCAAGAAACACCGGCTTGATTGCTGCCTGTTGGAAGCCATTGACCGCTTGCAAGCTGTGGCTGTTTCTTCCGTGGTTGTACGCGATGTACATACACCACGGCAGGATGACGGGCGCGAGAAACATCCAGAACGAACTACTCAGCGTAAACGACAAGAGCAGCAGGGGCATGACGATGAAGCAGCGTGCAGTACCGAGCTTCTGCATGCCGGTCATTTGCGACCAAATCTTTGATAGTGGTTCCATACGTAGTCTCTCTTTAGGTTGGGTTGAGGTAAATCGAGTGCACAGCGATGCTCGACGACAGTCAGGCCGAAGCCCGACTCGACGTCGTTTCAGTTGAACGGGGTGTAGACCTTGCGCCGGTTGAACACTTGGCTGATGGTCAATCAGGCATCGGTGGGGTAGCCCAACTTCACACCTGAACCGCCGCGATAGCCTTGTCCTGGTCGCTGCTGACTAAACCCCCAGCAACAACCGACGAGCCGGCACAGATGATGGTGCGCAGTGCTTTCATGTGGATCCCCTGTCGCGATGTGCTGCTCCCTGTTCATCCCTTCTCTGGCAGCACAATGGAGAGGGGGTGGCCAAGCCGCTCGAAGATTGCTCTTATGTACCTGAAGATCAGGTTACCAAACTATTATTTTTCGCGCATCTTTAGACAAATGAACCTGTAGATCAGGAGCCATTGAAAGAGGGATAAGTTGTTTGACCGCAGCAGGAAGAGCGGTCAAATGACAAAAGCCACAGCAAATTCGACGAAAGCCAAGTCCATCGACAAGCCGGAATACGAGATCGTGTGCAGGCTTCTGCGCGCGATCCGGCAACGCGCCAAGCTGTCGCAGGGTTCCCTTGGGGAAGTTCTAGGGCGACCACAGACTTTCGTGAGCGATTGCGAATTAGGCGCCCGGCGATTGGACGCTCTGCAGCTCCGGGAGTGGTGCCAAGCTTGTGGAACTACCTTTGCTGACTTTGCGCGACGCCTAGACGAGACGCTGGAAGTCCTTCCCCCACTGGCGCCACCAGCATCCAGATCGAAGCCGAAAAAGGTCCCTTCCAAGCCCTGAGGCGTCGCCCAAACCGGTCGACGCCTCAGGCTTCTGCCAGCTAAGGCGTGTTTCCCTTCACGCCGCTAGCTTCATCACCTCATCCCACGCCCGCTGCTTGATCTGGGCTCCCTGCCCAAACCACGCCGCATCGCGCCGGTGATCGTCGCTACGTGCCCGGCGGTGGTGATCGATGAACTCGGTGATGCCGTTCAATAGGCCCCATGCCGTGCCGCGGCTGGAAGTCAGCAAAGCACCGCGGCCACCACCCTCGTACAGGGCACGGACATTGGCTACGGCCTGCTCGTTGACCACCGGCGCCTTGCCATCCTGGCCCGCGTAGACCAATACACGGCGAAGCAGGCCTTCCACCGAATCCGGGTCGAGCGGGCGATCCACCAATGCCTTCATGCGCTCCACAAAGCCGTCCCACGCGGACACGGTGATACCGAGCTGACGTTTCACTGCCGCGGGATCAAACTGGCTCCGATGCGGCACCTTGATGGCTCCACTGGCGTTACCCAGCGCGATCTGCAAGGTGTTGCTGCACACGACACGGACGCTGGTGAACTGCGCTGTGGTCGCCAACGTGCCGTCGCAGGCCGTGGCCAATAGCAGGTAGCCATCTACCCGGTCGTGCCCCTTCAAGCTGGCGCTCTGGCCGGTACGTGCCAATGCCCAGAACTTACGGCCTTCGCGGAGCACACCCGCCGTTTCCAGTTCGAAGCCACCGATTTCGGTGAGGTCGCGGTAGAACTCCAGGATCTCCCCTGGCTGGACAACCTGGAAGCGCTTGCTCACCACGGCCAGTGGTGCCTTGGTGTCGGAGCGGTAAAGCACCTTTTGCTCCGAGAACGCATTGATGACGCCGATGTTGTTGCTGCCGGTGATGTAGTGGACTTCGGATTCCTCGATCTGCCAGTCCATGCCCGCGTTGGCCCTCCAGACTTCAATGGGCTGTTGGGCTTCAAGCTTCGTGCCGAGGCCATGCCACGGGATTCTTCCCGTGTAGGCCATGGATTGAACCAGATGCATGACACACTCCTTATTAATAGACGCATAAACGCCCTGGCCTCGGCGATGAGCCGAGGCCAGGGCGACATGAGCGCAAGAGAGAGAAGGGAAAGTTAAGGCAACGCGCCGTCAGGCTCGGTCGCTGAAGGCGTGTCCGCAGTCGCGGCATAGACGGTTGTGCAGGATGTTTCGGTCGATGCCATCACCCAGTCGCGAACCGGCTGCACATCCGGCAGCGCCACCCACAATGCCATCGATAACCACGCCAGCCGTTACTCCAAGCAACGCTCCAATGGGGCCGCCCAGAAAACCGATCTCGGCTCCTGCCAAAGCTGCGGCGACACCACCAGTCGTTCCTACGATGGCACCGATCGCGCCGCCGAAGCGCCGCGCCAGATGACGCGACTCGACACGCGGTGATCGACACTTTGGACAGCGTGGCGTGAGCTCTATGAGCTCACCACCGCACTCATCATCCAGCAGTACTTCATGCATCGGTGTCCTCCTTCAAGCGCCTGGCCACATACAGTCGCAGGCCCCATGACCACAAGACGCCAGCCAAAAAGATGACTGCGAAGACGGCGAGGCATTCGAGGAGCGACGGACAGGGGTAACCAATCCATGCGTTGTTGAACATCACCATGACTCCTTACGGAATTGGCTTCCGCATGGAAGCCCATGCAGAAGGAGCAGAGAACATCTCTACTCATCAGGGTGATATGGATTTGAAATGCGGTGGAATCGAACAACTAGGCTGACTGTCGATCAAAGCGGACAATCTTGGCGCCAAGGCGCAAGCTGTCCAAGTAATCCGCCCATGCCTGCATCATCTTACGGCGCTCAGGCAGGTGCGCTGTGCGGTTATAAGCTCGCCCATTTGGGTCACGCACGGCGTGTGCCAACTGGTGCTCGATGTAGTCGGGGCGAAAGCCCAGAACCTCATCCAAAATGGTTCGCGCCATCGCTCGGAAGCCATGCCCGGTCATCGTCTTCGAGTCGAATCCCATCCTCCGCATGGACGCATTGATGGTGTTTTCACTCATGGGACGCCCCTTGCCGCGCGTACTCGGAAACACGTATTCACCGCGCCCGGTATAGGGTTCGAGTTCGCGCAGAACTTCCAGTGCCTGAGTGGGTAACGGAACGATGTGCGGCGTGCCGGTTTTGGTGGCTATGTAGCGCCATTCCCCAGTCTCCAGATTGATGTCAGCCCAGCGGGCGGTACGCAACTCACCAGGACGTGAAAACGTCAAGGGGGCAAACTTCAGTGCAGATTGCACGATGATGCTCCCTTCATAACCCCACAACGCGCGCAGCAATGGTGCAACCTGATCGGGTTCAGTGAGGCTTGCGAAGTGCTCCGTCTTGGGGGATTCAAGTGCGCCCACCAGATCAGCCGTTGGATTCTTCGTCGCTCGGCCCGTAGCAATGGCATAGCGAAACACCATCGAAATCAGGCCGCGTGCGCGATGCGCCGTCTCCACTGCACCACGCCTTTCCAGCTTGCGCAGGGGAATCAGAATCTCCGGTGCCGTCAGCTCATCAATCGGCCTGCCTCCGATGAGCGGATTCAGATCCTTTTCGACGATTCGTTGATTACGCTCGACCGTGGACGCGGCATTCTTCTTTGATCGCAGCGCCAGCATCTCCAAAGCAATCACGCCGAAAGTGTTTCCACCGCCTTCGCTCTTCAGAAATTTCTCCACCTTGCGCTGTAATCCTGGATCAATGCCCGAACTGAGTTTTTTGCGAGCCTCGAAGTGCTTCTCGCGCGCTTCAGCAAGACTGGTTTCCGGATACGAGCCCAACGCGAGCCGCTTCTCCTTACCACCGAAACGGTACTTCCACCGCCATAGCTTGCTTCCCGACGGAGTCACTTCAAGGTAGAGCCCACCACCATCGAAGAGCCTCAATGGCTTGTCAGCGGGGCGTGCTTTCCGGATGGCTAGATCGCTCAAAGGCATTGGGGGCATCCAATGTGGTTTGGGGTCGTCACCCCCATGTATGCCCCCAGCAAGCTTGGATTTCAAGGGATCACCCTGGATTTCCATGGACAAATAGACAACAAAAAACCACTGATATCAGTGGCTTATGGACAGCTATGGATTTCTTTGGATTACGAGATGGCGCGCCCGGAGGGATTCGAACCCCCGACCAATGGCTTCGGAAGCCACTACTCTATCCGGCTGAGCTACGGGCGCGTGGTGTTGCAGGGCCGCGCATGGTCATGACGACGCACGGCGGACGGGCAGTATAGCGGAGATGGACGTCGTGCTCATGCAGAAAAGGGGCTCCCGATCGGGAGCCCCTTTTTTTCAGCCTGTTAGCCCGCTCGAAACGAGGCCGTCCCTGGCCTTTCCCGGCGTCTGCCAGCGCGGAAGGCAACAAAGCGCTCAGCGCGCCTTGAACAGCACGCTCAAGGTGTCGGGCTTGCTGGTATCGCGCACGAGGTGCGGGTACTTCAACCCGTCGTGGTAGTCGATGTTGATCGTCTTGTACTGGTCGAAGTCCTTCACCAGCAGCTGGATCTGCTGGCTCTTGTCCTTCGCGGCAGCGGTGACGACATCCTTCAGATCGTCCGGATCGAAGTCGCGGCCGTTGACGGCGACGATGGTCATGCTGGGTGCCAGGCCGGCCTTGAAGGCGGGACCGTCCCACAGCACGTCGCCGATCTGGCCGCCCTTGCCCACCGACACGCCCAGCGAGTAGGTGAGGTCGGCGAAGTGGCGGCGCGCTTCCATGGCCTTCACCGCGGCGCTGGGCTTGTCGGTGTAGACGAGCTTCCAGCCGTGCGCTTCGAAGCCGCCGATCAGCGGGCCGTGGCCGTCGAGACGCTCGCGCAGGTACTTCGCCCAGTCGTAGGGCTGGATATCGTTGAGCGTCTTCACCACATCCGCGAAGGTGTAGGTGTTGGTGACGAAGCTGCCGTTGTCCATGCCGAAGAAGGCCTTGGCGAAATCGTCGATGCTCTTCTTGCCGCCGCTCATGTCACGCAGCTTGCCATCCACGTCCAGCCAGATCAGCTGGCCCGCGCTGTAGTAGTCCTCGCTGCTCTGGTAGTTGCGGTAGGGCAGCGGCGCGCGCTGGGCGATGATGGGGTCGTTGGTGGTGTCCTGCACGTTGCGCCACGAGGCGAGGCCGGGGCGGCCCTTGTCGTAGGTAGCGGCCACGTAGGCCCACATGTCGTGCGCCTGCTCGTCGTTCCACAGGCCGGAGCGCGAAGCCATCACCTGGCCCCAGAACTGGGTCTGGCCTTCGTATACCCACAGCAACGAGTCCTGCATCGGCACATTGAAGTTCGGCGTCCACAGGTCGGCCGGGCGGCGGTACTTGCCGTCCCAGGAGTGGTTGTACTCGTGCGAGAACAGATCGCGGCCCAGCGCGTTCTTCTCCCACGCGGAGAAGAAGTCGGCACCCGTGCCGTCCTCGCTGGACTGGTGGTGCTCGAGGCCTTCGCCGCCCATCTTGTCGCTGAGCGAGACCAGGAAGTCGTAGTGGTCGTAGTGGTGCGCGCCGTACAGCTTGTACATCTGCTGCACCAGGTTGTGGAACGGTTTTTCCTGCTCCGGCTTGATCTCGAGGTACTTCGGATCGTCGGCCACGATGTCCATGTGCACGCCGGCCTTCGCGCCCGGATCGAGATCGAGGCGCTTGAAGTACTTGCCGGCGTAGATCGGCGAGTCCACCAGGGTGTTGAAGGTGGTGGTCTTGAAGTGCACGGTGTCGCCGTCGTGCGAGGCCGTTTCCAGCGCGGTGCCGAACTGCCAGCCCACGGGGAACTTGGCGCTGGCATCGACCTTGATCTGGCGCGTGTAGTAGCCGGCCGGATATACCGTGTTGGCATTCCACTGCAGGTCCAGCATTTCCGGGGTCATCACCACGCGACCCTGGCGGTTGTTCTGCGGCGTGAGGTACTGGAAATCCACCTCAACGCTGCTCGCGCCCTGCGGCACGTCGACGTGGAAGGCGTAGACGTTGAGCGGATCGCGCACCCACGGAATCACCTGGCCGTTGGCCTTCACCACCAGGCCGGCGAACTTGTCGATAGGACCGCTGGGCGAATGGTTGCCGGGCAGCCACTGCGGGTAGAGCAGGGTCAGCGCACCGGCCTGCGCGGGAATCACTTCGTGCACGCGGAAGATGCGGTGCGCGAGGTCGGTGGCATCCACGCTGATCTGCAGCGTGCCCGGATAAGCCACGTCCTTGGGCGGCGGTACGTCATCGGCGAGCACGTTGAGGCTGACCAGGCCAATGGCACCGGCGACGATGGCGGAAGCAAGACGTGAGACTTTCAATGGATTCTCCCTTGGGCAACGGCCCGCGCGGCGGACGTGGCGCGAGCATGTCTCTCCCATGCTAGTCCCGCGGCGCATGCGACTCCCCTGCCAAAGGTCATTCACACGGCTGAATGGATCCCCCCATGGGTTGTTAAGCGAAAGCTTCGCGCAAGGCGGCCGAACCACCGTGGCCGCCGCCGTGTATCCCCGCGCGGCACACCATGGGCATCCCCACCCATGGCGATCGCAAAAACAAAAACAGGAGTCCACTCCCATGAACAAGCTTTTCCTTACGGCCGCCATGGCCGCCCTGCTCGCCTCCCCGCTGCTCAGCCAGGCGGCCCGCGCAGACGACAACAGCAACGGCAACCCCGACCCGCTGCAGAACTTCTACGTCGCCGGCAACCTGGGCCAGACCCAGAACCGCAACAGCGACTTCGGCCACGACAACAGCGTGTTCCAGAACGTGCGCTTCGGCTGGCGCTGGAACGACTACGTCGGTCCGGAAGTCGGCTACGTCTACCTCGGTCGTCCGAAGAACGTAACCGACGGCGTCGAAACCAACCTGAAGTCGCGCGCCGCCACCGTGGGCGTGAATGGCAAGTACGACATCGGCGGCAGCCCCTGGTTCGTCACCGGCCACGCCGGCTACATGCGCTCGACGAGCTACATGGGCGAAACCTACGGCGATGCCGAGTCGCGCGAGAAGAGCTGGAACAACGGCTGGTTCGCCGGCGCCGGCGTGGGCTACGACGTCACCCGCAACGTGAGCCTGGCGGTGAACTACGACAACTACCGCCTGCAGTACGGCCGTCCCACCACGGGCCAGCAGCGCTCCAACGTGGCGGCGTTCTCGGGTTCGCTGGAATATCGCTTCTGAACCCTGCCGTACGAACGTCGTGAAAAGCAACGGCCGCCCTCGGGCGGCCGTTGTCGTTCAAGGATGCCGAAGCGTCACTTGCGCGCCGTGGCAATCGCGTCGAGCAGATCCTTGCCGTCCGCGCGCACCAGGTGCGGATAGAGCAGGCCGCCGTGGTAGTCGATCTTCACCGTGCTGTAGAGGTCGACGTTCTTCACCAGCAGTTCGATCGGCGCACTGCCGGTCTTGGCCGCGGTGACCGCATCCTTCAGCGCGTCGGGCGAATAGTCCTTGCCGTTGACCGCGACGATGGTGAGGCCCGGCACCAGGCCGGCCTTGAACGCCGGGCCGTTCCACTGCACGTCGTAGATGTCGCCGCTCTTCGAGGCCGACAGGCCGAGCGAGGCGGCGAAATCGGCGCCGTGGCGGATGCCCTCCATCGCCTTGGTCTGCGCATTGGGCTTGTCGGTGTAGACCAGCTTCCAGCCGCCGCGCGCTATGCCCTGCTCGGGCAGGTTCGGCCCGGTGTAGTCGAGACGCTCGCGCAGGAACTTCGCCCAGTCGAACGGCTGCACCGAGTTCAGGGTGTTGACCACGTCGTCGAAGGTGTAGGTCTTGGTGACGTAGCTGCCGTTGTCCATGCCGTAGAAGGCATGCGCGAAGTCGTCCAGCGAGTGCTTGCCGCCGGACAGTTCGCGGATCTTGGTGTCCACGTCCAGCCACAGCAGCTGGCCTTCCGGATAGAAGTCCGTGCCGCGACGCCAGTTGCCCCAGCCGCCGCCGCCGTAATAGGTGAGCGGCGCGGCATCGGCGGTGTCCTGCAGCGAACGCCAGGCGCGGCCGGTGCGTTCGCTCATCTGCGAGTCGATGTCCGCCATCGTGTCGCGGAACTGCTCGGACGACCACAGGCCGGCGCGCGCGGTGAGCACGCTGCACCAGTAGTCGGTGAGGCCCTCGTACACCCACAGCAGGTCGTCCTGCATCTTCACGTTGAAGTTGGGTGTCCACAGGTCGGCGGGACGACGGAACTTGCCGTTCCACGAGTGCACGAATTCGTGCGGCATCAGGCTGGCGGCCAGCGTGTGCATGTCGTCGTTGGTGAAGAAGTCCGCCGGCAGGCGGTCGTCGCTGGACTGGTGGTGCTCCAGGCCGAAGTGGCCGGTGTGGTCGGACAGCGTGAGCAGGAAATCGTAGTGGTCGTAGTGGTGCGCACCGAACAGCAGGTTGGTCTGCGTCACCACCGCGCGCTGCTGTTCGAGCTGCTTGTCGGTGAGCTTCACGTCGTCGGCGCCATCGCCCACCACGTTGAGATGCACCGGCACCTTCGCGCCCGGCGCGAGATCCACGCGGTTGAAGTGCTCGCCGGCGATCAGCGGCGAATCCACCAGGTTATTGAATGTCACCGGCTTGAACTGCACGGTGCCGCCGCTCTGGCTAGCCACCTCCATCGCGGTGCCGAACTTCCAGCCGGCGGGCAGCTGCACGGTGGGCTGGATGTGGATCTGGCGCGAGTAGTAGCCGGCCGGGTAGAACGCCACCTGGTTGAACTCGATGTCCACCAGGTTCGGCGTGGACGAGGCGCTGGCGCCGAACAGGCTGTCCTCGCCCGGCGCCGGCGAGAGGAACTGGAACGAGAGGTCGAGCTGGCTCACGCCCTCCGGTACGTCGAGGTGGATCGCATACATGTCGCGCAGGTCGCGCCGCCAGGCGAGCTGCTTGCCGTTCGCGGTGATGATCAGCCCGGCCACGTTCTGGATCGGGCCGGACGGCGCGTGCTCGCCGGGAATCCACTCGGGATACAGCAGCGTGACGTTGCCCGATTTCACCGGGATCGTTTCGTGCACTCGGAACATGCGCTTCGGCGCGTCGGTGAGGTCCACGTTCACCGCGAGCGTCCCGTCGTACGGCGTATCGGCCGGCGCGGCGCGCTGGGCGTCCTGCGCATGGACGGCAGAAAGCGAAAGCGCCCCGATCACGGCGGCGGCGATCAGGCTGGAACGAAATGCATGACGATTCACGGGAAGCTCCGGCAGACAACGGGATGACCGCCCGATGGTAGGCCGCGCCTCGCAGCCACCACCCTGCCAGAGGTCATGCTGGACGACGAAATTATTTGCGGGCCGCCGATTCCATGCATACCGTCGACGGACGTCCATTCCTATGATGGCCACGCACATCCGATCCACGGCAGCGCAAGAGAACCCATGGACATTCGACCCGGCATGCTGGAAGACCCGCAGGTGCTGGCGCTGCTGCGCGAGCACCTCGACACCCTAGCGCCCACGGCTCCGGCCGAAAGCCGCCATGCGCTGAATCTGGACGGCCTGCGTCGTGCGGACGTGACGTTCTGGTGCGCGTGGGACGGCCTCGTGCTTGCGGGCTTCGGCGCGCTCAGGCAACTGGACCCGCGGCATGGCGAGATCAAGTCCATGCGCACCGCGGCCACCCATCTGCGCCAAGGCGTCGCCGCGCAGATGCTGCGGCACTTGATCGACGAAGCGGCGATCCGCGGCTACGAACGGCTGAGCCTGGAAACCGGCTCGATGGCGTTCTTCGAGCCAGCACGCCACCTGTATACCGCATTCGGCTTCGTCCCTTGCGCACCGTTCGGCGACTACCGGGCCGATCCCAATAGCGTGTTCATGACGCGGGAAGTCAACGCTTAAGGTTCAACCCCGACGCTCCAACTTGCCGTACCGCATGCCGTAGCCGAAGCAGATCACCCTGATTCCGCGCCGGCGCGTTCAGTGCAGGGCGTACACCGTCACGAAGAACAGCAGCACGCGATACAGCTCCAGCGACAGATAGAGACCCGCCATCGTCCAGAGGCAGAGGGCTCCGCTACCCAGCCAGCCAAACCGGAAATGGTTCCTCAGCGCGCAGTAGACGTAGAACAGGATCAGCAGGCCCAGTGTCGCGCTGCCATAAAGGTCGGTCCGCAGGAATGCCGGCAGCTCCCCGCGGAGCCACAGCATCGCGTGGACCAGGCCCGTCCATGCCCAACCGAATACCAGCAGGATCAGCAACAGCGCCGCCCAGGTGTGGGTCGCAAAGATGGACAGCTCGGCCAGGCCGCGCCGCCACGGCGCCAGCGCAAGCCACAGCCAGCACGCCAGCATCGGCACCAGCGCGATCACCAGCGCGCGCGACAAGGCATCGGTGCGTTCGTCGTAGCGCTTGCCGTAGCTCTGCAGGGCCGCAAACGTCTTAGCATCCCTGGCCGGCACTGCGCCGTCGGCTGATACCACGGCGGACGGCTCGGCACTCTTGCCGGCGTTCGCTACCGACGGATTCTCCGCGCGCCAGTAGTCGCCCGCCAGCAGCGCAGCCTCCGCGCCGCTGACCGGCGCAGCGGCCACGCGGCGCATCACCAGTGCCTGCTTGACCCCGACGAGCGGACTCATCTCCAGCTGGGTATTCAACGATGTGTTGAAGGTCTGCAGCACGGCCAACAGGAAATACAGCAGGTTCACCGCAAAGAACAGCGCCACCGGCCGCGTGTACGGCACGCGCCGCCCGCGGAAGTATTCGCGCGTCAGCTCGCCCGGCTTGAACAGCAAGGTGCGCAGCGAATTGAACAGGCGCCCCTCGCCGTGTGAAAACGCCTCGAACCACTCGCCCGCGACATGCCGCAAGGTGTGCTCGTCCGGATGCATCCGGCGCTCGCCGCATTGCGCGCAATACTCGCCGCCCAGCGGCGCACCGCAGTTCGCGCAGACCGCTGCGGTCGCGCCTGACGATTCCACCGGTTCCTGCATGCTGCACCCCCTTCCGGACCGGGGGCATCATGCACCGGCCACGAAGCCGGCGCATGTGCATGCCGGAAGTTCTCAGTCGCCTCGCTCGAGTTTGCTGTGCCGCATGCCGTAGCAGAGGTAGATCACCATCCCCAGGCTCACCCAGATCAGGAATACCTCCCAGGTGATCGCCGGCAGTTCCGACAGCAGCCAGATCGAGAACGCGATGCCGACCACCGGCACCACCGGCACCCAGGGCGTGCGGAACGCGCGATGCAGTTCCGGCTTGCGCTTGCGCAGAAGCCACACCGAAGTACAGATGATGATGAAGGCCGAGAGCACGCCGATGTTCACCAGCTTGGCGACCTCCTCGATCGGCAGCAGGCCGGCCACCAGCGCGGTGAACACGCCCAGCACCAGCGTCGGCCGGTGCGGCGTGCCGTAGCGCGGGTGCACCTTGGCGAACCAGCCCGGCAGCAGGCCGTCGCGCGACAGCGCGAACCAGATGCGCGTGGCGCCCAGCATGAAGGCGAACAGCACGCTGATCAGGCCGAACACCGCCGACACCGACACCGTGAGCGCCACCCACTGCAGGCCCAGCCCCTTGAACGCGTCGGCCACCGGGGCCGGCGTGTTGAGCGTGGTGTAGTGCGCGATGCCGGTGAGCACCAGCGACACCGCGAGGTACATCGCCATCGAGACGCCCAGCGAAAGCAGCACCGCACGCGGCAGGTCGCGCTGCGGGTTCTTCGATTCTTCCGCCGCCGTGGTCAGCGTGTCGTAGCCGAACACCGCGAAGAACACCACCGCCGCGGCCGCGGCGACGCCCTGGAAACCGAAATGCCCCACGCCGTCGGCACCCATCACGCGTGCAGGAATGAACGGCACCCAGTTGCCCGGCTTCACGTAGAACACGCCGATGCCGATCACCAGCGCCACGGCGGCCACCTTGATCGCCACCACCAGCGTGTTGAAGCGCGCGCCCCATTCGGTGCGGAAAGTCAGCAGGGCCGACACGCCCAGCGTCACCAGCGAAGCGATCACGTTGAACACATGGCCGTCGCCCGTGCCCATGGCGCCCTGCGCCCAGACGGGAACGGGGATGCCGATGCTGGTGAGCGCCGATTGCACGTAGCCGGACCAGCCGATCGCCACCACCGCCACGATCAGCGCGTATTCCAGCAGCAGGTCCCAGCCGATCAGCCATGCGGCCAGTTCGCCGAGCACGGCGTAGCCGTAGGTGTACGCGCTGCCGGTGACCGGGATCATGCCGGCGAACTCGGCGTAGCACAGCGCCGCCGCCGCACTGGCGATGCCGGCGATCATGAAGGAAATGATCACCGCCGGCCCCGCATTGAGCGCCGCCTGCTGGCCTGCCAGCACGAACACGCCCACGCCGATGATGCCGCCGATGCCGATGGCGGTGAGCTGCCACAAGCCCAGTACGCGGCGGAAGTCGCTGCGCTTGCCCACCTCGCCCTGCAACTGCTCGATGGATTTGTGGCGGAGCATTCTGCTCAGCAAGGACATGGGCTCACTCCCGTGGAAGACCGGCGGATCATAGCGAATCGGGCGATTCGCCCGGCGATGCGGAACGCAGCCAGGGCAAAACCATGGCGCTCGCGCCGAATACCAGCGCAAACGCCAGCGCGACCCGGCCGTCCAGATGCGCCACGCCGAACCAGCGCCCGCTGGCCAGCGGCAGCGCCGCGCTGGCGAGCACGCGCAGGCCTTCCGCCCACCAGGCCCAGCACCGCCCTTCCATCAATGCGCCCAGCACGGACAGCCCCGCCACCAGCCACGCCGCATAGAGCAGCAGGGTCGGCAGGCCGGCGCTTTCCGTCATGCCCAGGAACTGGGTGACCATGCCCAGCAGCAAGGCGAACTGCAGCAGCACGTAGAACTTCAGCGGTGTGCCCAACGACGGGTTGTAGCGCTCGGTGGGCATCGCGAAGTCCGGCTTGGGAAAACGCGCCGCCACGTCGGCCGGCCGCCAGCCCGGCGGCTTGATCCACACCAGCAGCTTGTCGCGCCAGCGTCGCGCGTGCCATGCATCCTGCGCGGTACGCCAGTACACCTCCGCGTTGGCCCACAGCGGGTTCCAGCTGCGCAGCGGGGATCGCGTGCCGTACACCGGCGGGTCGGCGTCGTCTTCCTCCACGAAGGTGCCGAACAGGCGGTCCCACAGGATCAGGATGCCGCCGTAGTTGCGGTCGAGGTAACGGTCGTTCACTGCATGGTGCGCGCGATGGTTGGACGGCGAGCAGAACACGCGGTCGAACCAGCCCAGCCGGCCGATCTGTTCGGTATGCACCCAGAACTGGTACAGCAGGTCGATCAGCGCCACCACCACGAACACCTGCACCGGCACGCCGAGCAGCGCCAGCGGCAGGTAGAACACCCAGCCGAGCAGCGCGCCGCTGCCGGTCTGCCGCAGGGCGGTGGAGAGGTTGTAGCGCTCGCTCTGGTGGTGCACCACGTGGGCTGCCCACAGCACGTTCACCTCGTGGCCCATGCGGTGCAGCCAGTAGTAGCAGAGGTCGTAGGCGAGCAAGGCGCCGACCCACACCGGCACGCTGTCGGCGGGCAGATGGAACAGCGCGAGGTGCTCCGCGCACCAGGCATAGATGCCGATGTTCAGCAGTTTGGCGAACACGGCCACCAGCTGCGAAATCGCGCCGAGGCCGATGCTGTTGACCGCGTCGTTGCTGGCATACGCATCGCGTCCGCGCAGCCTGGCCACCAGCAGCTCGATGCCGATCAGCAGGAAGAACACCGGCGTGGCCCAGGTGATGATGAGTTCCTGCGTGTTCATGCCTGCCGCGCCCGCCCTACTCGTACACGTGCAGCTGCCGGAAGATCCAGGCGTAGTAGGAGGCCAGCAGCGCCTTGTCCGGGCAGTCGTCGAAACGGCCCTGGCAGCGCTCGCGCAACGCTGTGGCCGCGGAGAAATACGGGTCGGCGGGAAGCCCCGCGGCCTCCAGCACCATCGTCGGCAGGAAGGCGATGTCGAGTGCCGGATAGCTCGGCAACGGCGCCCCGGCGAAGTTGCTCTTGACCATGTAGTAGGTGAGGAAATCGCGGTCCGGCACCAGCGCGGGCGGCAGCGTGCGCGCCAGCGGACGGATCAGGCCGTCGAAGGAGGGCTGGTGGTCGCCGAAATGCACCAGCACGGTGGGCTGCTCGCGATCGAGGAAGTCGTGCTCCAGACCCTGCATCGCTACGTCGGAATCGTGCAGGCGCCACAGGTAGGTATCGAAATCCAGCGCGCTCTCGTCCTTGCTGGTCAGTCCCTGCACCATGTTGCGCCAGGGCAGCGGCAGCTTGTTCATCGGGTTGTCGTCGTGCGGCCCGTGCTGGTTGATCGTGAGGATCATCACGAACACCGGCTGGCCCGGCTTCTTCACCTTGTCGTAGACGTGCTTGGCCGCGGCGAACATCTGCGCGTCCGTCTCGTCCCACTCGTCCAGGCCAAGTTCTTCCGCGCCGTAGAGATGGTCGAAGCCATAGGCGCGGTACGCGTCGCGTCCGTTGAGGAAGTCGCTGTTGGTGGGATAGATCGCGATGGTGAGGTAGCCCAGCCGGCGCAGCAGGTCGGGCAGCGTGTCGTGCACGTGCGGCGCCAGCACGAAGGGCGCGTACATGCCACCGGCGCCGAAGATGTCCTGCGGCAGGCCGGTGTGCACGGCGAACTCGCTGACCCACGTGCCGCCGCCCCAGGTATGCGTGCGCAGCAGGCCGGTGCCGCGCGTGCGCGCATCGGGCTGGAACATCGCGAACTTGCAGCCGGGCACGGCGCAAGCGGTGTAGATCGAAGGATCGAAGGTGCTCTCTTCCAGCACCTGCACGATGTCCGGATACGGCTCGGGTCGCGTGCCGGGCTTGGCGTTCGCGGTGGCGGCCCATTCGCGCTGTGCCGCGGCATCGTCCGACATCGCCGGCATCGTCACGCCGCCGTCGTTGATGTTGATGAAGAAATTGGTGAGCTGCGCGTCGTCGGAGAGCTTGTCCCACACGTCGCGGTTGTGCAGCTTGGCGAACGGCCCCTCCGGCAACAGGCACACGCGGAACGCCACCGCGCACAGCAGCACGCCGCCGATGCGCCAGGCCACACTCCCCCAGCCTCGTCGCCACACGAACAGCGGACGATCCAGCCTCCACGCCAGCACCAGCACCAGCGGCACCAGCACCGCCACGCCTGCGCTCAGCAGATACAGGTGCGGGTAATGGCGCAGCGTCGCGATCAGGCTGGAGCGCGCGTAATACACGAAATCCGCCGGCATCAGTGCGGTTTCGAGGTAGTTCTCCTTGAGGTTGGAGATGAAGCGCAGCGCGAAGAACAAACCGCCGCCCAGCACTAGCGCAAAGGCCAGACGCGCGGTGGCGCAAAGCAGCGCACCGACGGTGAACAGCATCAGCACCAGCACGAACAGCTTCTGCAGCGGCGCCGGCTCCGGCCACACCGTCGCCCAGGCGCAGCCCGCAAAAGCCAGCAGGGCGAGCACCCGCACCATGCCACTGCGCGTGAAACGCGACGGAACCCGGATCATGCTGCATGCCCCCTGATGGCAAACCGGCAGAGGCCGGGCCGCCATCTTACGGGGACGGGGGCGGTTGCGCGCGGGGATGGCCGACGCGCGTTCAGCATGCTCATCGCACACGGGCGCGGAGGGTGGCCGCGGTGCTGGCGCGTGGACGCGGCGCTCTAGCTGCAAGAAACGGGGCCGCTACTGCGATTCGCAAGGCGGCCTCGGCCGCCGGCAGATCGACAGAACCGCGTTGCCGTCGGCGGCAACGCGAAACCCGGCCAGCAGGAATGGAGCCGAAAAAGCACCGCCCCTCCAACCGGAGAGGGCGACAAAACCCATCAGCCTGGCGCGCGCACCGGCAATGCGCGCCGCGTGCGGCGCCGCTCGGCACGGCGCACGCGCCAGGCCTTGAACCGCGCACCGAGGCAGGAGAACACCACGTACAACGCCGGCGTGCTGAGCAGCGTAAGGCTCTGCGAGATCAGCAGGCCGCCGATCAGCGCGATACCCAGCGGACGGCGCAGCTCGCTGCCCTCGCCCAGACCCACCGCGATGGGCACCGCGGCGAGGATGGCCACCATCGTGGTCATCATGATCGGGCGGAAGCGCACCAGGCAGGCTTCGTGCGCGGCCTCCAGCGGCGTCTTGCCGTGCTCGCGCTCGGCGACGAGGGCGAAGTCGATCATCATGATCGCGTTCTTCTTCACGATGCCTATCAAGAGCACCAGCGCGATCTGCGCCACCACCGACAGCTCGGTGTCGGTGATCCACAGCGCCATCAGCGCGCCCACGCCTGCCGCAGGCAGCGTGGACAGGATGGTCACCGGATGGATCAGGTTCTCGTACAGCATGCCGAGCACGATGTAGACGGTGATGATGGCCGCCAGCACCAGCAGCGACATGCCGTTCTGTACGTCGCTGAAGCGGCGGAAGTCGCCGCCGACGTTGAGCTTGATGTCGCCCGGCATGCGCATGTTCGTCACGGTGGCCTGCACGATGCCCATCGCCTCGCCCATGCTCACGCCGGGAGCGAGGTTGAAGCTGAGGTCCATCGTGGTCTGCTGGTTCTCGTGCGAGATCGACGACGGCGCCAGGCCCGGCACCTGCTTGGCGAGCGCGGTGATCGGGATCATGGTGCCCGCGCTGGAGCGCACGTAGATCTTGTCCAGCGCCGCCGGCGTGGCGGTCTGGTTGGGCAGCGCGTTCACCACCACCGAGTACTGGTTGATGTCGGAATAGATGGTGGAGACCTGGCGCTGCCCGAAGGCGTCGTACAGCGCGCCGTCGATGGTGCCCAGCGACACGCCCAGCCGCGATGCGGTGGCGCGGTCGACCACGATGTTCTGGCGCAGGCCCTGCTCGTCCACGTCGCTGCCCACGTCCTGCAACTTGGGATTCTTCTTCAGCTCGTTGACCAGCTTGGGCAGCCATGCCTGAAGCTCGTCCAGGCTGTCGCTCTGCAGGCCTATCTGGTACTGCGCACCCTGGCTGGTACCGCCGCCGCCGGCGCTGGGCAGGTCCTGCAGCGGGCGCAGGCGCAGGTTGAGGTCGGGATACTTCGCGGCTTTGGCGCTGAGCCGCGCCAGCACCGTGAACATGTCGTCCTTGCGGCCTTGCGCGCGGGTCTTGAGGTCGATGTTGAACGAGCCGCTGGTGCCCTGCCTGCTGCTGCCCAGACGCGTGCCCACGCTGGCCACATCGGGGTCGGCCAGGATCATGTCGGTAAAACGCTGCATGCGATTCACGCTCTGCGCGAAGGACACGGTGGCGCTGGAGGTGGCGCGACCCCAGATCAGGCCGGTGTCCTGCAGCGGGAACAGGCCGGTCTTGACCACGCCGAACAGGAAGAAGGTGAGCACGATCAGGCCCAGCGGCATCAGCGCGAACGCCAGCGTGTGGCGCAGCGAGAAATCCAGCGAGCGGCTGTAGATGCCCTGCATGCCGGCATGGAAGCGGTCCAGCGCATGGCCCAGCCGCGAAGGCTTCACGTCCTGGTCGTGACCGTTGAGGAAGCGTCCGCACAACGCCGGCGTGAGGGTGAGCGAGACCAGCGCCGACATCACGATGGCCGCCACCAGGGTCACCGCGAAGTCGTGCATGAACATGCCGGTGAAGCCGCCGGCGAACAGCAGCGGGATGAACACGGCGATCAGCGAGGCGGTAATGGAGACGATGGTGAAGCCGATCTCCTTCGCGCCGACCAGCGTGGCTTCCATGCGGGTCATGCCGCCGTCGATGTGGCGGATGATGTTCTCGATCACCACGATGGCGTCGTCCACCACGAAGCCGATGGCGATCACCAGCGCCAGCAAGGTGAGGTTGTTGAGCGTGAAGCCGAGGATGTACATCACCACGAAGCCGCCGGCCAGCGACAGCGGCACGGTGAGCGCGGCGATCAGGGTGGGCGCGAGCCGGCGCAGGAACAGCGCCATGGTCAGCACCACCATCGCCAGCGAGATCAGCAGCGTGGCCTGCACCTCGTGCAGCGAGGCGCGGATGGTGGCCGTGTCATCGAAGAACGGCGTCATCTTCGTGCCCGGCTGCAGGTAGTTGCGCAGCATCGGCAACTGGTCGCGCACCTTGTCCACCGTGGCGATGACGTTGGCATCGGATTTCTTGAACACGTAGATCAGGATCGCCGGCTTGCCCTGGAACGAGGCCGACTGGTAGGCGTCCTCCGTACCCTGGTAGACGCGCGCCACGTCGGACAGGCGCACCGGCGTGCTGTTCTTCATCGCGATCACCAGCTTCGCGAAGTCGTCCGCCGAGTGCAGCTGCGCGGTGGAGCTGATCTCCATGCGCGTCTTGCCGTTGGACAGGAAGCCTTCCGGCGAGGTGACGTTGGCCGCGGTGAGCGCGTTGCGCAAGTCGTCCGGCGAGAGGCCCATCGCGTTCAGCGCGCGCAGGTTCACATCCACGCGGATGGCCGGTGTGGCGGCGCCGGCGATGTCCACTTCGCTGACACCCTTCAACTGGCGCAGGCGCTGCGCGAGCAGGGTGTCGGCGAGGTTGTACAGGTCGCCGGCCGATTGCGTCTCCGAAGTCAGCGCGATGGCGATGATGGGATCGTCGTTCGGATTGGCCTTCTCGTAGCTGGGCGCCACCCCGGCGGGCAGATCGGGCGTCGCGGCGTTGATCGCGGCCTGCACGTCGCGCGCGGAGGAATCCAGGTTCACGCCGCCGTTGAACATCATGAAGACGAAGGTGCTGCCTTCGGAACTGTGCGAGTTCATCATCTCGATGCCGGGCACCTGGCCGAGATGGCGCTCCAGCGGCGCGGCCACCGTGGACGCCATGGTCGTGGCATCCGCGCCGGCCTCGCTGGCCTGCACGAAGATCGCCGGGAACTGCATGTCCGGCAGCGCCGACACGCCTAGCAAGAGGTAGCAGATCAGGCCGGCGGCGAACACGCCCGCCGCCAGCAGCGAGGTGCCGATGGGACGGCGGATGAAGATGCCGGAGATGTTCATGCCCGGCACCCGTGGCGTAGCGTGGAAAAGCTGAAAGTCATGACCTGCTCAACATGCGCGCGGCGAAACGATGGACGTTTCGCCGCGTGGAATCGTGGTGCCGGCGGGCGCCGCCCCTCAATGCGCCGAGCCACCGGCTTGCGCATGGGCCAGTGCGCGGCGCTCGCGGCGTTCGCGCAGCCAGTCCTGGAAACGCTCCATGTACAAGTAGATCACCGGCGTGGTGTAGAGCGTCACCAGCTGCGACAGCAGCAGGCCGCCCACGATGGAGACACCCAGCGGCCGGCGCAGTTCCGCGCCGATGCCGCTGCCCAGCGCCAGCGGCAATGCGCCCAGCATCGCCGCGGCGGTGGTCATCATGATCGGGCGGAAGCGCAGCAGGCAGGCGCGGCGGATGGCCTCGCGCGCGTTCATGCCGTGGCGCTGCGCCTCGATCGCGAAGTCGATCATCATGATCGCGTTCTTCTTCACGATGCCGATCAGGAGCACGATGCCCACGATGCCGTCCACCGACAGATCCATGCCGAACAGGATCAGCGCCAGCAGCGCACCGACGCCCGCCGGCGGCAGCGTGGAGATGATGGTGAGCGGGTGGATGTAGCTCTCGTAGAGCACGCCCAGCACGATGTAGATCACGATGATCGAAGCGAGCAGCAGCAGCACTTCGTCGCCCAGGCTGTTGGAGAACTCCGCCGCCTTGCCGATGAACTCGCCGCGCAGCGTCGGCGGGAAGTTCAGCTGCGCCTCGGTCGCGTGGATCGCCGCCACCGCGTCCGACAGCGAGTAGCCCGGCGCCACGTTGAACGACACCGTCACCGCCGGCAGCTGCTGCTGGTGGCTGATGACCAGCGGCGCGCTGGTGGCCTGGGCGCTGGCCAGCGCGGACAGCGGGATGGTGCCGCCGGAACCGATGGCAATGCCGATGTTGCCGGTATTGCCGATGCCGGACGGCGTGGCCGAATTGCTGGAGGTGACCTGGCCGAAGCTGGTGGCGTTGCTGCCGGTGAGCGCGCCGTTGCCGTTGCCGCGCACGGTGAGCTGGTCCAGCAGGCCGGTGGTGGAACGGAACTGCGGCGCCACTTCCAGCACCACGCGGTACTGGTTGAGCTGGGTGAAGATGGTGGTGATCTGGCGCTGGCCGAAGGCGTCGTACAGCGTGTCGTCGATGGTCTGCACCGGCACGCCGAGGCGGCTGGCCTTGTCGCGGTCGATGTTGAGCTTGAGCGAGTTGCCTTGGTTGGCGAGGTTGCTGCCCACCTCGGACAGCTCGGGCCGCTGGCGCAACGCCTCGGTCATCGCGGCGGCGTACTTCGCCAGCTCCGCCGATTCGGTATCGGACAGCGCGTACTGGTATTCGGTGGCGGACACCGTGCTGTCCAGCGTCACGTCCTGCACCGGCTTGAGGTACAGCGCCGCACCGGGGATGCCGGCGACCGCGCTCTGCAGGCGCGGCAGGATCTTGTCCAGGCCGTCGCGCTGGCTGCGGTCCTTCAGCACGATGGACAGCTGGCCCTGGTTGAGCGTGGGGTTGATGGTGCCGGCGCCGATGAACGCGGCCACGCCGGCCACCGCAGGATCCTTGCGCAGGGCGTTGGCCACCGCCTGCGTGCGCTGCTCCATCGCCGGGAACGCCACGTTCTGGTCGGCCTCCACCACGCCGGTGATCATGCCGGTGTCCTGCTCGGGCAGCAGGCCCTTGGGAATGGTGATGTACAGGAACACCGTCACCGCCACCGTGGTGAACGCCACCAGGATCATCAGCCTCTGGTGGTCGAGCACCCAGTCCAGCGAATTTTCGTACACGCCCACGATGCGCGACCACACGGTGCGCTTGCCCTCGGCAAGATGGCGCTCGTGCGCGTCGTCGCCTTCGGGCAGCTGGTCCGGCCGGAGCAGGTAGGCGCACATCATCGGCGTCAACGTCAGCGACACCAGCATCGAGATCGCCACCGCGATGGTGAGCACCCACGCGAACTCGTGGAACAGGCGGCCGGTGACGCCGGGCATCAGCAGCAGCGGCAGGAACACCGCGATCAGCGACACGGTCAGCGACAGCACGGTGAAGCCGATTTCCTTCGCGCCGAGCTCCGCCGCCTCCTGGCCGCCCTTGCCCTGCTCGATGTAGCGCACGATGTTCTCGATCATCACGATCGCGTCGTCCACTACGAAGCCGGTGGCCACGGTGAGCGCCATCAGCGAGAGGTTGTCCAGCGACATGCTGGTGAACGACATCACGCCGAACGTGCCCAGCAGCGACAGCGGCACCGCCACCGACGGGATCAGCGTGGCCCACAACCGGCGCAGGAACACGAAGATCACCGCCACCACCAGAAAGATGGTCAGCAGCAGGGTGAACTGCACGTCCTCCACCGAGGCGCGGATGGTGACGGTACGGTCGGCGAACACGTCGAGGTGCACGTCGGCCGGCAGCACCGAACGCAACTCGGGCAGGATCTGACGGATCTGCTGCACGGTCTGCACGATGTTCGCGCCCGGCTGGCGGCGGATGTCGAGCAGCACCGCCGGCTTGCCGTTGGACCACGCGGCGAGCTGGTCGTCCTCCACGCCGTCGACCACATTGGCCACGTCGGAGAGTTTCACCGGCGCGTTGTTCTTGTACGCGATGATGGTGTTCTTGTAGTCGGCGGCGTCGCTGAGCTGGTCGTTGGTGCCGATGGAGTAGCTCTGCGTCTTGCCGTTCAACGTGCCCTTGGGCGCGTTGACGTTGGCCTGGGTGAGCGCGCTGCGCACGTCCTCCATCGTGAGGCCGAGGTTGGCGAGCTGCGCGGGGTTCACCTGGATGCGCACCGCGGGACGCACGTTGCCGGCGATGGACACCAGGCCCACGCCCGGCACCTGCGACAGCTTCTGCGCGAGGATGGAGTCGGCGAGGTCGTTGACGTCGCGCAGCGGACGGCTGTCCGACTGCAGCGACAGGGTGAGGATGGGCGCGTCCGCCGGATTCACCCGGTTGTAGATCGGCGGATACGGCAAGTTGGTAGGCAGCACGCCGCGCGCCTGGTTGATCGCCGACTGCACGTCCTGCGCGGCCACGTCGATGTCGCGGTTCATGGCGAACTGCAGCACGATGGTGGACAGGCCCGCGGACGAATCCGAGCTCATCATGGTGAGGCCGGAGATCTGCCCCAGCTGCCGCTCCAGCGGCGTGGTGACGAGCACCGCCATGGTGCTGGCGCTGGCGCCCGGGTATTGCGTGGTCACCACCAGGCTGGGCGCCTCGATCTCGGGCAGCGCCGACACCGGCAACTGGCGGTAGCCCAGGATGCCGAGCAGCAGGATCGCCACCATCAGCAGCGAGGTGGCGATTGGGCGGCGGATGAAGAGCGTCGAGAATCCCATGGGTATCCGTGCTGCTGTCGGGTGGCGTCCTGCTCGCGTGGCGCGCAGCCGCAACGAGGTGGTGCGTCGCCCGCCGCCACGGCGGCGGGCGCTTCAGTCAGTCATCAGTGGCCGCCGCGACGACCGCCCTGACCTTGCTGCTTGGCCTTCTTGAGATCGGCGTCGGTCGGTGCCGGCGGCACTTCGCCGGGCTTGAGCGGGGTGACCTTGCTGCCGGGCTTCAGGCGGAACTGGCCTTCGGTGACCACCTGGTCGCCCATCTTGAGGCCGCTGCCGATCATCACGTGGCTGTCGCCCACTTCGCCGGCCACGACCACCGGCTGCATCTTCGCCGTGTTGTCGCCCTGCACCTGGTAGACGTAGTCGCCATCGGGACCGCGCTGCACCGCCTCGGCGGGGATCACCAGCGCGCCGTCGTCCACGCGCACCTGCAGGCGCACGTTGACGAACTGGCCCGGCCACAGCGCGTTGTCCGCGTTGGCGAACTGCGACTTCAGGCGGAACGTGCCGGTGGTGGCGTCGATCTGGTTGTCGATCACGTTCAGCACGCCGTCGTTGGCCACCGGGTGCGCGTCCACGCGATCCAGCGCGGCCACCTGCAACGGCGCGACCATCTGCGCCTTGCGCACCATGTCCAGGTTCTGCTCGGGCAGGGTGAACATCACGTAGATCGGATGCAATTGGGTCAGCGTGACGATGGTGCTGGTGGTGGTCACCACGTTGCCCGGGTCCACCGCGCGGATGCCCGCCACACCGTCGATGGGCGAGGTGATGTGGGTGTACTGGAGGTTCACCCCGGCGCTCTCGAGCGAAGCCTTGTCCTGCGCCACCGCGGCCTGCAGCTGGCTCACGTTGTTGCGGTAGGTATCCATGTCCAGCGCGGCCACGTAGCCGCTGGCCACCAGCGACTGGTTGCGCTTGAGCGTGCTCTGCGCGGTGGACAGCGAGGCCTCGTCCTGCTTCTGCTTGGCCGCGGCCTGGTCATACGCCGCCTGGAAGGGGCGCGGATCGATCTCGGCAAGCAGATCGCCCTTCTTCACCTGCTGGCCTTCGGTGAAGTCGAGCTTGATCAGCTGACCGCTCACCTGCGGGTTCACCGTGATGGTGTTGAGCGCCTGCACCGTGCCGAGGCCGGTCAGGTAGACCGGCACGTTTTCCTTCGCCACCGGCACGACGGTGACGGGCACCGGCGGATTGTCCTTGTCGCCACCCGGACCGCCCGCGCCACCCGGCTTGTGCAGCAGGCGCACGGCGACAAAGGCCACCACGACCACCGCGACGACGATCAGCGCGATCTTCCAAAAACGCGACATGCAGGAAACTCCCGGAGTGGAGGGAAAGCAGGCTCCAGGCCCGCTCTCCCGGCAAATTGAGGTCAAGCATAGGTGCAGTGCCGCATATTGGAACAATGCCAGTTGTCAGGGGTGTGGCATGACCGATGGCACGGATGGGTTCCACCGCGTTGCCGTGCTTGGACTTGCGCGGGCGGCGGCAGTTCCAAACTTGCCGACGGCTTCGTCTATACTCCAAGGCTTGCACCTGCCCGCCGCACTGCGGCATGGCAGATGCCGGCGTGCGGCGGCCACTGGCCTGCCGGACGCCGCAGGGGCCTTCCGCACGATCCATCGACCTGGAGTACCTACGTGAGCGGTTCCATGAACGATTCCGACCGGAGTTTCATGCGCCAGTTCGCCAAGCTGATCGGCGGACTGCTGGTGCTGACCGTGGTGCTGATCCTTGCCGCACTGTCCATCTACAACCACGAGCCCAAGGAAACCGATCCGAACGTGCAGGCGCAGGTCGACGCGCGCATCGCGCCCGCCGGCGCGGTATATGCGGGCAACACCGGCCGCGCCGCGATGGAGGCCGCACAGGCCGCCGCCGCCAAGGCCGCCGCCGCGCAGGTCGCCTATGGCGGCACCACCGACGGCAAGACCATCTACGACAACCTGTGCACCAGCTGCCACACCGCCGGCGTCAACGGCGCACCCAAGCTTGGCGACAAGGCCATGTGGGCGCCGCGCATCGCCGAGGGCCTGGACACCCTCATCAAGCACGCCACCGACGGCTACCACGGCCCCGACGGCAACACCATGCCGGCCAAGGGCGGCAACCCGGCCCTCACCGATGCGCAGGTGAAGGCTGCGGTCACCTGGATCGTAGGCCAGGCCAAGTAACAGGCCGCCTCGATCCGACCAAAGCAGACGCCGCCCACTGGGCGGCGTTTTCGTTTGCCCCTTCTCCAGTCCGCGAAGGTGATGGGCCGACTTCGCGACACGGCCGCCTTACCCCGCCGCATTCGCCTCGACCCACGCTTGCGCAAACCCCCGCAGCTGCGGAAAGAACGCCTCGAAATGCGCCTGCAGCGGGGCATCCAGCGCGACCAGCAGCGGCAGCATCGTGCCCAACGGGTTGTCCCGCCGCAGCCGCCCCGCGACCCCCTCCAGCGCCCGCCCGATTTCCTCGCGGCGCGCATAGCCCGCCGGCAGGTCGTGCGCGTCCATGTAAGCGCGGAATCGGCGCAGGGCCGGCGGCAACTGCGCATCGTGGCGCCACAGCAGCTCGCGCGCGGCATCGGAGAAGGTCGCCAGCGGCAGCGTGCTCCAGCGCGCAAAGTCGCGCGCCAGGCAATGGTCGAACCACAGGTCCAGCGCGATGCCCGCATAGCGGCGATACGGTGGCTCGAAACGCGCCCGCGCGACCACCACTTCCGGATGGCTGTCGGTATGCACGTCGATGGCGCGATGCAGGCGGATGCCCAGCGCCACGCGCGGCGGCAGCGCCGGATCGGGCGCACCGTGCACGAAATCGCCGAGCAGGCCGCCGAGCCGCAAGGCCTCGTCGTCGCCCGCCAGCAACAGGTGCGCCAGGTGGTTCACCGGCCCTCGCGCGTGCGTCGTCGGGGGCGCGCAGCGGCGCCGGCGGTTATCATCTTCGGCATGGATCCCACCGCACTTCCCGACGACCCCGCCAGCTTTCCGGACCAGGCCGCCAGCTTCGCTCTCGCCGGTCCGGCCGGCAAGCTCGAAGCCCTCACCGACCTCGCCGAGCGCCCCGGCGCGCGGGCAGGCACGGTGGTGGTCTGCCACCCCAATCCCGTGCAGGGCGGCACCATGCACAACAAGGTGGTGACAATGGTGGAGCGCGCGCTGCGCGAGTCGGGGCTGGACACCGTGCGCTTCAACTTCCGCGGCACCGGCGACTCGGCAGGCAGCTACGACGACGGCATCGGCGAAAGCGACGACCTTGCCGCCGTGGTGGCGTGGCTGCGCCGCGTGCGTCCGCACGATGCGTTGTGGCTGGCCGGCTTCTCCTTCGGCAGCTACGTCACCATCCGCAGCGCCGTGCGGCTGCAGGCCGACGCGCTGATCAGCATCGCGCCGCCGGTGGGCCGCTGGACGATGGACGATGCGCTGCCCACCTGCCCGTGGCTGGTGGTGATGGGCGAAGCCGACGAAGTGGTGGAGCCGCAGGCGGTGTTCGACTGGATCGCCGGCATGGACAAGCCGCCCGAGCTGATCCGCATGCCCGACACCAGCCATTTCTTCCATCGCCGCCTGATGGACCTGCGCGGCGCGGTGAAGAACGCCATCGCCGACTGGCTGCCCGCATTGCGCGGTTGAGCGCGCCGGCCACGCCGTATAATTCCCCAACCCCACCCGAACATCCGGTGATGCCATGAAACGATGGATTGTGTTGGTCGCTGGACTGTTGCTCGCCTTCCAGGCGCTGGCCATGGACTCCATGCGATTCGGCTCCAAGGTCATCACCGTCGGCGACTCGGAAGAGAAGGTGGTCGCCGTGGCCGGCAAGCCCGAAAGCCGGACCGAGGTGCAGAACGTGTACGGTGCGGTGGTCGCCTATCGGCTCGACTACCTGCAGGACAACAAGACCGTGCAGATCTACATCGCCAACGGTCAAGTGGCCGACATCAAGGAAATCTTCAACTGAACGCGTCGCGGCGGCCCGGGCCGTCGACGCCGGTGACCGTTGCATGAGTGAAACCCTCTCCCCCGCACCCAGCGTGCGCTACCAGGAAGGCGTGGCCGCGCACCGCTGGGAATCCGATCCCACCCAGCTCGCGGTACTGCCCGAGTTCGATCGCCTGCATGCCGCATTGAGCGCCGCCGCGCCTCGCGACGGCGGCCTGTTCGGGCGCCTGAAATCGCTGCTCGCCAGCGAAGCCGCACCGGCGCCGCAGGGCCTGTACCTGTGGGGCACGGTGGGCCGCGGCAAGACCTTCCTGATGGACCTGTTCGTGGCCAGCCTGCCGCGCGGCATGGCGCTGCGGCGGCACTTCCACCGTTTCATGGAAGAAGTGCACGGACGCCTGCGCGAACTGGGCGAGCGCCAGGATCCGCTCGTCGAGGTGGCCGCCGGCCTCGCCGCGCGCTGCCGCGTGCTGTGCCTGGACGAGTTCCTGGTCAACGACATCGGCGACGCGATGATCCTCGCGCGCCTGCTGGAATGCCTGACCGCGCGCGGCGTGGCGCTGGTCACCACCTCCAACACCGCGCCGGAGAACCTCTACAAGGACGGCCTGCAGCGCGCGCGCTTCCTGCCCGCCATTGCGCTGCTGCAACAGCACTGCCGCGTGGTCGAGATGGCTTCCTCGCGCGACTGGCGCCTGCGCGCGCTGAGCCAGGCGGCGGTGTACTACACCCCTCCCGGCGCCGAGGCGCAGCGTGCGATGGAGCGCCTGTTCCACGACCATGCCCAGGGCAAGACCGTCGAAGGCGGCGCGCTTGCGGTGAACGGCCGCGACATCCCGTTGCGCAAACGCGCCGACAACATCCTGTGGTTCGACTTCGCCGCACTGTGCGAAGGTCCGCGTGCGGTGGCCGACTACATCGCGCTGGCCAAGGCCGGCCCCGCGGTCATCGTCTCCGACGTGCCGCAGTTCAACCTCTACAGCGAGGACGCGGCCAAGCGCTTCGTGCAGCTGGTGGACGAGTTCTACGATCGCCATGTGAAGCTGATCCTCTCCGCCGCCACGCCGATCACCGAGCTGTACGACGGCGAGCGGCATCGCGCCGAATTCGGCCGCACCGAATCGCGCCTGATCGAGATGCAGAGCGAGGCCTACCTGGCGCTGCCGCATCGCGTAGACTGAGCCGTCGGGGCGCGCACCACCTTTCGCCGGAGTCCACATGTCCATCATCCTCGCCTTCGCCGCACTGCTCGGCGCCGCGCCAGCCAGCGCCAACGACGATTTCCAGGCACGCGTACACGCCGCGAAGATGGCCGAGGCAGCCGCCACCGGCCCGGATTACCAGAAGGCGCTGTGGGGCAAGATCGAAGCGCTCACCGCCAGCGCCTACAAGGGCTGCGTCGCCGGCAACAAGCCGGACGACAAGCTTCCGTTCACGCTGGTGCTGGACGTGGATGCACACGGCAAGCCGCAGAACATCGCGGTGCAGCCGGACATCCCGGTCGCCCACTGCATGGCCGGCTACTACGCCAGCTGGACGCTGCCCACGCCGCCGGCAGCGCCCGCGCCGTATCCGCTGGAAATCGACTTCAGCATCAAGCCTTAGGCCTTACCCGGCCGTCGCCGCGCGCGACTGCTGGTAGCGCTTGTGATGCACCAGCAGGCCGGCGAAATAGACGATGTAGTAACCCACCAGCAGCCCGACCATCAGCAAGGTCAGCGGACTGGCCTGGTAACCCATCGATACGTCCGTGCCGGGCGGCGCGCTGGCGGCCAGCGCCTGGGCCTGCTGCATCTGCGGGGCCAGCGCCATGAAGCGCCATACCAGCCGCCCCAGCAGCAACGCGGTGAGCACGGCGCCGATCCACGGGTTCGGCACGTAGCAGTCGCCCTTCACCGGATCGGTCTCGAAGCGCGTCAGGCGCAGGCCGACGAAACCCAGCGCGGCGCCGATCACCGCGCCACCGAGCAGGCCTTCGGCCAGGCGGATGTCGTGCAGGCCCGTCAGCATCAGCAGGGCGCCGATCACCGCGAAGATCGCGATGCGGGCGATCATCCGCTTGCGCCGGATCGGCTGGCGCCCGAAGTTGCGGCTGATGCGGCGCCAGATCATCAGCGCGATCAGCGGCACGATGATCACGTAGTTCATCAAGTGGGCTGGCATGTCTCGGCTCGACCATCGGTAAGGATGTGCGCAGCCTAACCGAGCCTCGTGCGCTGTGCGATTGGCATGGCGCAGGCATCGCACATGACAGGCGTCAGGCGGTTTGCATGTTCCAGGCGGACCTTGCCCTGTCGCCGGCTATCGCCTGACGCGATTACAGCGGATAGTCGATCGAGAGCATCAGGCTGTCGTCCCAGTAGCCGCTGCCGCCGTTGTTGTCGGACGCGGCCGAGCTGCGCGTCAGGTGCAGCTGGAGGCGGCCGTTGTGCGGCAGGCGCCCCTCCAGCGACACGTCCACCGTGTAGATGCCGGCGCCGTTGCCGTCGATGGTCTGCCGGCCGCCCTCGACCGTCGCCCGCAGCTTCCAGCGCGGATCGAGGCTGTAGACGCCGATCAGGCCCAGCTGGGTGGCGCTGTAGTGGGCCGGGTTGAAATAGGTGCCGGTGCTGGGCTGCGTGCTGCGGTAGACGCGGCTGTTCAGCTCCGCACCCAGCGCGCCGGAGGTGTCGGGAATGTCCCACGGGCTGAACACCACCCGCAGGCTGCCGCCATCGCGCTGATTGCCGTCGGTGAAATCCTGATGGTAGTAGGTGGGCAACACGTACCACTGCGTGCCCGGACGCAGGCTCGCGCCCAGGCTGTAGGTATCGATGGCTATCCGCTGCGCAAGCGCGGTGTCGGTGAGGATGGGGGCGCGCGAGGCGTCGGCGGTAAGGCCGAAGCTGTCGCTCGCCCGCCAGGTCCAGTTGGCGTCGCCTTGCAGGGTCTGCCAACTGCCGCTGCGCGCCAGGCCGAGATCGAGGTTGAGATAGTTGCTGTCGGCGATACGCAACTGGCCGAGCAGCGCGAGATCGTCCATGCGACGGCTGGATTGGGGATCGTCGATCCAGCTGGATCCGGCCGAGACACCCCAGCGCTGCACGAGTCCATCCCGCACGATGGGAGCGGACAGCACCTGCGCGCCCACCTGGTAGGTGCTCAGCTTGTCGCTGTCATGGCTGTAGCCGAAGCTGCCCTGCACTTGCGGCGCCAGCGCCAGCTGCATGTCATCCGCCAGCAGTGGGTACTGGGTGCCGAGGTAGCCACCGGCCGGCGGCGCCGGGGCTTGCAGGTAGGGCGGCGCCTTGTCCTGCCAGCCCAGCGACTGCGCGGCGCGCATCAGTTCCAGCGTGGCGCGCGGCTGGCCCGACGCGAACGGTGCCACCAGGGCATAGGCCTGCGCCGGGTAATCCTGCGCGTTCAGCACCTGGGCCAGGCCGGTATCCGCGGCCTGGCGGGCGCTGTCGTCGACGGCCTGCGCGCGCGCCGTGCGGAAGGCCTTGGCGGCCTCTTCATAGTGGCCTAGCCACATGTCGGCCTGACCCAGGCCCAACGCAGCCGCCGCAGTATCCGCACGATTGCCGTCCGGATGCGCCAATGCCGCCGCGAACAGGCTGCGCGCCCGTTCCGGCTGATTGGCGACCAGCGCGGCTCGTCCCTGGCGGATGGCCGCAGCCATCGAATCGGTCTGCGCATGCGCGACCGTGGCCAGCAGCAGCAGCAGCGAGGGCGGCCATCTCTTCACTTGGTACCCCAGTGCTTGCGCAGATTGAGCAGTTCCGACACGTAACCCAGCACGCAGCCCGGCTGCAGCACCATGCCGTAGAACAACGCGTAGACCACGAAGCCGACGGGATTGCGCCGCACCTTGAGCCCCTGCGACCGGAACATGCGTGACTGGATGGAATACATCAGGTAATTGACGACGAAGGCCATCGGCAGCACCAGCAGGGTCATCGGACCCGCCAGCCAGTAGTAACCGAACAGCGCCAGGAACACGCCGGGAATGAAGCCCAGCGTGTAGACCGCGTCCATGTACGGGAACAGCAGGTTCCACCAGATGAACAGGGTGATCATGCGGGCGCGGAACAGCAGGCGCCAATGCAGCTTGAAGGCCTCGATCAGCCCGCGCGACCAGCGCTGGCGCTGGCGGATGAACTGCCGGAACGTGGTCGGCGCATTGGTGAAGGTGATGGCGTCCTCGCAGTAGCCGACGCGGTCGCCGCGGTCGAGTATCGACCAGGTGAGCACGATGTCCTCGCCCACGCACTCGGGCCAGCCGCCCACTTCGCCCAGCACGTCGGTGCGGTAGAGCGAGAAGGCGCCCTGCGCCACCAGGGTGCCCTGGAACAGGCTCTGCAGCCGCTTGATCGCGGCGATGCCGTGGAAGTAGTCCCACTCCTGCATCTTGGTGACCATGTTCAGGCGCGAATTGCGCAGCAGCACGCAACCGGCCACGGCAGCGGTGTTCGGCGGATCGCTGAGAAAGCGGCCGACCAGGTTGCGCAGCGCGTTCCGGTACAGGTAGGAATCGCCATCGAGCGTGATGGTGTACGCGTGGCGCGCCAGCTTGAGGCCTTCGTTCAGCGCGCCGGCCTTGCCGCGGTTGCGTTCGAGGTCAAGCACCTGCAGCCACGGGTAACTGACGGTGCGCAGCCGTTCCATGGTGCCGTCGGTCGAACCGTCGTTGATCACCAACACCTGCATCGCGCCCGGATAATCCTGCTTGTCCAGGCTTTCCAGCGTGGAAAGAATCGAGTCCTGTTCGTTGTAAGCGGCGACCAGGATGGTGATGCCGGGGAAGTTGTCGATCGCTGCGCGCACCGGGCGCCGGTCCAGCAGCAGACCGGTTACCAGGAAGGCGTTCATGAAACCCGGCAGCACGGCGATGCCGACCACGGTGGGCCAGGCCAGCCACGGCCACGTCAGCCTCGACAACTCGTCGATCCAGCGCTGCGCCATCAGCAGCGAGAACAGCATCCAGGCCAGCGCAACGACGAGTGTGATGGTGAATTTCGCGCGCACCGACAGATAGCGACGACGCTCCTGGCGGCTCTCGCCGTCGATTGCGTTCGTCGGTCCGGCATGGTCCATGCCGATTGACGTCGGTTTGCGTAGATGCAGGTTCATAGGTTCGTATTTCGATGCTGCGGACAGCCCGCCCCTCTCCGCAGCGTGCACTGCTCCGCGATATGCGGGCATTGGCTGCAAAGGGGGTCAGGATCGCCTGGCCACGTCCATACCTTAAGGTACAAAACCCGGTATATCCGTGACCAATCAAGCACATGGCGTGCCATCCGTGAATCGGCTGTCGTTCCACCAGCAGCCCCTGCTCAGCTGACGGCGTCCACCGGCAAGCGGCGCGGCATCCGAGGCGGATTATCGGGTTGGCGACGGACCCAGCCCATAAGAAAAATCCGAAAGTCGTCACGGCGATGCGTTATGGCGGCCAACCTCGCCCCAGGACCGCATGGGACAGGTTCTGCCCCGATCGGCGATCCGGCAGCGGCATCTTCGCCAGAAGCGCAGCGGCGCTTCCGGCGGCAGAACGGCTACTTCGCCTTGCCCTGGTTCGCCACCGCGGCCATCTTGGCCGCGATCGCCTCGGCATCGCCCAGGTAGTAGCGACGCAGCGGCTTCATGTGTTCGTCGAATTCGTAGACCAGCGGCACGCCGTTGGGGATGTTCATCTCCACGATGTCGGCGTCGGAAATGCCGTCCAGGTACTTCACCAGCGCGCGCAGCGAATTGCCGTGCGCGGCCACCACCACGCGCTGGCCGGCCTTGATCGACGGCGCCAGCACCCCGTGCCAGTACGGCAGCACGCGGGCCACGGTGTCCTTCAGGCATTCGGTGTCGGGGATTTCTGCAGGCGTCAGCGCGGCATAGCGCGGGTCGTGCACCGCCTCGTTGGCGCCGCGCTCCAGCGGCGGCGGCGGAATGTCGTAGCTGCGCCGCCAGATCTTCACCTGGTCGTCGCCGTATTTCGCCGCGGTCTCGGCCTTGTTGAGGCCGGTGAGCGCGCCGTAGTGGCGTTCGTTGAGGCGCCAGTCGGTGTACACCGGCAGCCACATCTGCTCCATCGCATCGAGCACGCCCCACAGGGTGCGCACCGCGCGCTTCAGTACCGAGGTGTGCGCCACGTCGAACGCGTAGCCCTCGCGCTTGAGCAGTTCGCCCGCCTCGCGGGCCTCCTGCTCGCCCTGCTCGGTGAGATCCACGTCGGCCCAGCCGCTGAAACGGTTGTCGAGGTTCCACTGCGACTGGCCGTGGCGGATCAGGACGAGCTTGTGCATGGCATCGGATTCTCGGCGGGAAAGGTCGGCATGGTGCCACCATGCCGAAGGTCACGCCAACCATTTGCCGGCCAGCTGCATCCTATGGCTGTCATTCCCACGAACGGAGTCCCGCCATGCGCCGCGTCCTGCCTCCCCTCATCCTGTTCTCGGTACTGCTCGCACCGCTGGCGGCCACCGCCTCGGACAACGACATCAGCAAGGTCAACGGCGACGTCCGCGTCGAAGCCGGCCAGCACGCCGGCACCGCCAAGAGCGTCAACGGGGACGTGGACGTGGGCGACCACGCCATGGTCCAGCTGGCCAGCACCGTGAACGGCTCGGTGTCGCTGGGCACCCAGGCCGAGGCCGGCGAGCTGCACACCGTGAACGGCTCGATCGAGGTCGCCACCGGCGGCAAGGTCGACGGCCGGGTCCAGGCGGTCAACGGCGACATCAGCCTGGCGCAAGACGCCCAGGTGGGCGGCCATCTCTCCAACGTCAACGGCGGCATCACCCTCCACGCCGCACACGTGGCCGGCGGCCTCGAGACCGTATCGGGCGACATCACCGTGGGCGCCAACTCGCACGTCGAGGGCGGCATCCTGGTCGACAAGTCGAACAACGGCTGGTTCCACTGGGGCAACGATCGCAAGCCGGTGATCGTGATCGGCCCGCACGCCGTGGTGACGGGCACGCTCGACTTCCGCCGCGATGTGGTGCTCAAGGTCAGCGACAGCGCGCAGATCGGCACCGTGCAGGGCGCCACTGCGGAACGCTTCCACGGCGACGCGCCGTAAGGCGCCGACGGGCGCAGTTTTCCTGCGCCATGAACGAAGCGGTTTGCAGCGCGACCCGCTGCAAACCGCCCTGGCCGATGGCATCGCCATCATGGCGATGCACGTGACCTGATCGCCGCGGCCGCCATCCGGACAGGCCGCCAGGAGACTGCCATGAAGACCCGAATCCCCGTCGCGGCCATCGTTGCCGCGGCGCTGGCCGGCTGCGCCAGCACTCCCATGGATCGCTCTGCATTGCGCCAGCACATCCAGCGCAATTGCGGCGTCCAGGCCACCGTATCGCCGGCCTATGCCATCGACAGCACCGGCACCGGCATCGGCACGCGCAACGTCGCCTATGCCGTCTGCCTGCGCTCGGCGGAGTTGCGGGCCTGAACCCCGGCGCATCGATACCTCCCCATGGCCGACCATGGGGAGGTATCGGGCGTGATCACTGCGCCGACGGGCTGTACCGCAAGGTCAGGTACCAGGTGCGACCGGGCTGGTTGTAGTAGTACACGGTCTCGTAGTCGCGGTCGAAGGCGTTGGCCAGCTTGGCTTCGACCTGCCAGTCCTGCGTGAAATGCCAGCTCGCGCGCAGCGCCAGCGTGCTGTAGCCGCCGAGGCGATGCGTGTTGGCGGCATCGTCGTAGCTGTAGCCTGCGGCGTACCAGGTGGTGCCGACGCCGAACGCGCCGAAACGACGGTCGATGTCGACGCGCGCCATGCGCTCAGGGCGGCGCGGCAGCAGGTTGCCGCTGTTGGCGTCCGCGGCGACGTTGCCGACATCCTTCGGCTGCTGCAGGGTGAGGTAACCCTGCACCTGCCAGCCGTCGAGGTTCGCACCGGCGTGGCCTTCCAGGCCGCGGATGCGCGCCTTGCTCACGTTGAACGGCACGTAGTTCTGGCTGGGGTCGAGCAGGATCAGGTCGTCGATGTGGGTCTGGTAGGCGCTCACGCCCCAGTTCCACACACCCACCTGCTGAGCCACGCCCACTTCGGCGCTGCGCGACTTCTCCGGCTTCAGGTCCGGATTGGCCGACGGCACGCCGTAGTACGGCGGGTAGTACAGGTCGTTGAAGGTCGGTGCGTGGAAGGCCGTGC
Source organism: Rhodanobacter sp. DHG33 (assembly GCF_014843005.1). Classification (GTDB taxonomy): domain Bacteria; phylum Pseudomonadota; class Gammaproteobacteria; order Xanthomonadales; family Rhodanobacteraceae; genus Rhodanobacter_A. Next base: position 61,543 of record NZ_JACYXM010000003.1, read on the forward strand.
CGTAGCTGGCGTACACGCGCAGACCGTGGTCGAAGTGGTAGCCCCAGGACGCCGCGCCGGTGTTGTGGTTGCCGTACTGCTCGTTGTGGTCATGGCGCACGGACAGCTGCACCTCGTTCTGGCCGAACGTGCCCAGGTACTGCAGGTAGGCGCCGGTGTCGTCGCGGCTGTCGGCGAGGTAGCCGGTGCTGCTGTCCAGGCGATCCTGTTCGTAGTCCACGCCCGCCGTCAGCAGTTGGTTCGAGGTGAGCGCGATGTCGTTCTGCCACGAGAACTGGTTGCGCTGCGAGTTGAAGTAGCCCGTCTGCGCCAGCGGGTAGTACGCGCCGTAGTACGTGCCCTGGTAGTAGGTGGTGGCGAGGTCCTTGCTCTGACCCGCGTTCAGGGTGACCTTCCACGCCTCCAGCGGCGAGAAGCTCAGGCGCGCACCGGCCACGCGCTGCTCGTTGACGGCGTCGTTGCCGCCGTACGGGCTGCCGGCGTACTCGACGTCGTTCTTGCTGCGCAGCCAGGTGAAGGCCAGCTCGGTACCGTTGTCCCAGCGGTAGCCGGCGTTGGCCGCGCCGTTCCAGTTGCGGTAGGCGTCGTCGCGCGGATCGTCCACGTAGCAGCCGGCCATCGCTTCGGCCGCGCCCATCTTGCAGCCGGGGAAACCGCTGGTGTATTCGCCGCCGAGGCTGAGGTTGTACCAGGCGTGCGCGTCGCCGCCGGACAGCCCCACCTCGCTGCCGAGCAGGCCGTGGCTGCCCGTCGTCACGCTCAGCGACGGCGCGATGCCGCCGTTGGCCTGGCCGTGGCGCGTGAAGATCTGGATCACGCCGCCGATCGCGTCAGCGCCGTACAGGCTGGAGCGCGGGCCGCGCACGATCTCGATGCGCTCGATCTGCTCCACCGGAATCTGTTCCAGCGAGGCGAAGCCGGCGGTGATCGAGCCGATGCGCACGCCGTCGATCAGCACCAGCGTGTGGTCGGAATTGGTGCCGCGCACGAACAGCGAGCTGGTCTGGCCGAGGCCGCCGCTCTGCGTGAAGTTGATGCCCGGCAGGCCGGTGAGCAGGTCGATGAGCGAGGCCGGCTGCAAGCGCTGGATGTCGTCGCGGGTGATCACGGTGACCGACGACAGCGTGTCGTCGGCGGTGACAGCGGTGCGCGTGGCGGTGACGACCACCGGGTTCAACGCGCTGGCGTCGTCCTGGTCGGCAGCGTAGGCAGTGGTGAAGCAGCACAGCAGCGCTGCGGCCAGCAGGGTCTTTTTCACGTCTCGGTCCTCGGCCGCGCGCCCGCGCACGGCGTTGCGTTCAATGGGCCGGGCGCGGAAGTCGGGACGAAAGCAGGCAGGTGCGGCAAAGGCCGGACGCGTCTGTTCGGCCTCGCCCACCGCGAGCCAGCAGTCATGTCCGGGCCGGTCTCCGGGCTTGCGAGCGACGCGCCTGTCGTCGTCTTGCGCGGCGCCTTCCCATGTCCTCGGACACAGTGGCGTTGGCCGCGCGTTTGCTCGCTTACCGTTGCGGGGGCAGCGCCGGCCTTGCGGTTGATACCGCGCACCGGCTTCCCGTTTCATCCCTCCGGCGCATGCCGTCGGGACACCTGAACGGCGCGCAGTCTAGCAGGTCGCGGGCTTTGGACGGCCGGACGCCGGCCGTACCCTGTGCCGACGGGCTTAGGAGGATTGGCCGGCGATCCAGCTGCGGCGGACGTTGCAGCTGTCGTCCATCGCGACGAGGTCGGCGCGATAGCCCACCGCGATGCGGCCGTGGCTGGCGCCCAGGCCGAGGAAATCGGCGGGATAGGTGCTGGCCATGCGCACCGCCTCGTCCAGCGGCAGGCCGAGCATCTCCACGCTGTTGCGCACGGCGCCGGCCATGTCCAGGGCGGAGCCGGCCAGCACGCCATTCGCGGTCTGGCAGATGCCGTCCTTCATGACGATGGTTTCGCCGTTGAGCACATAGCTGGGATCGTCCGCGCCCACCGGCGGCATCGCATCGGTGACCAGCAGCATCTTGCCGCGCGGCCGCGCCGCGATGGCCGCGCGCAGGCTGGTCGGATGCACGTGGTGGCCGTCGACGATCAGGCCGCACCAGTTGTCGGGGTCGTCCAGCGCCGCGCCCACCACGCCGGGCTCGCGGCTGCCGAACGGCGTCATCGCGTTGAACAGATGGGTGAAGCCGCGCACGCCGGCGTCCAGCGCGGCGCGGACGGTGGCGTGGTCGGCGGCGGTGTGGCCGGCGTTGACGATCACGCCGGCGGCGGCCAGCCGTGCGATCACGTCGTGCGGCACGCGCTCGGGCGCCAGCGTCACCAGCCGCACGCCGCGGTGCGGCGCGCAGAGCATGGCGAGCTCTTCCTCGCCCGGCACGTGGAACCACTTGGGATCGTGCACGCCCTTGCGCTCGGGCGCGAGGTAGGGGCCTTCCAGATGCACGCCGAGCAGGCCCGGCACGCCTTCGTCAAAAGCCTTGTCCACCGCGGCCAGCGCGGCACGCATGGTGTCTACGCTGTCGCTGATGAGCGTGGGCAGGAAGCCGGTGGTGCCGAACTTGCGGTGCGCAGCGCCGATGGTGCGGATGGTGTCTGCCGTGGGCTCGGCGTTGAACAGCGCGCCGCCGCCGCCGTTCACCTGCGTATCGATGAAGCCCGGCACCAGCAACGCGCCGCCGAGATCCTGCGCCTGCGCGGCGCGCACGGCGGCATGGTCGCGCGGCAGCAGCGCGGCGATGCGCTCGCCGTCGACCAGCACGGCGAGATCGTCGCGCCAGCCGTGGACGGTGAGGACACGGGCATTCGTGAGGGCGAGGGTCATGGTCGTCACACCGTTTCCGTAACCTTGTTGAGATGCGGCGGCACGTCCGGGTTGAAGCCGCGGCGCAGCGCCAGCGCACTGGCGGCGCGATAGAAGCTCTGGATGGTCAGCAGCGGCGTGCACAGCGCAGGCAGCCCCGAGGCCAGCGGCAGGAAGCCCTCGCCGGTGAGGCCCGGCGCGGCCACCAGTACCTGCGCGCCACGGCTGCGGAACTCGTTCGCCACCGCCAGCGTGCTCTCCAGCGTGCCGTCGTCCTGCGCGAAGCACAGTACCGGGAAGTGCGGGCCGACCAGCGCCATCGGGCCGTGCTTCACCTCGGCGGCGCTGAACGCCTCCGCGTGCAGGCCGCAGGTCTCCTTGAACTTCAGTGCCGCTTCCAGCGCGGCGGCGAAGCCGAAGCCGCGGCCGACCACGAACAGGTTGTGCGCATCGACGAGGCCGTCGGTCATCGCCGACCAGTCCGCGTCCCAGCCCTTGCGCAAGGCACCGGGCAACGCTTCAAGTGCGGCGATCAGCTTGGCGTCGCCATGCCAGCGCGCGCACAGGTGCAGGATCGCGGCCAGCGCGGCCACGTAGCTCTTGGTGGCCGCCACGCTGCGCTCTGGGCCGGCGTGCAGCGGGATCACCGTGTCGGCCACCTGCGCCAGCGGCGAATCCTCCACGTTGACCATCGCCACCACGCGCGCGCCGGCGGCCTTGGCGGCCTGCGCATTGCGCACCAGGTCGGGGCTCTTGCCCGACTGCGAGATGCCGATGAACAGCGCACCTTCCCACTGCTGCGGCGCCGCGTACACCGAGGTCACCGAGGGCGACGCCGAAGCGGTGACGATGCCGAGCTGCGTCTCGAACACGTACTTGGCGTAGGCCGCGGCATGGTCGGAACTGCCGCGCGCGCAGGTGACGATGAAACGCGGCGGCTGTGCGCGCAGCGCATCGGCAAGCTCGCCCACCACGCGCTCGTTGGCGGCGAACTGGCGCGCCACCACGTCGGCGGATTCGTGCGCTTCGCGGAACATCAGGGTGTCGCTGGCTTGCATGGTTTTCTCGCGTTGGGGGAGGCCGCGGCGCGGCGAGGCGGATCAGTCCGCGTGCAGTTCGGCGACGAAGTCGTAGATGTCGCCGCGGTACCAGGAGCAGGTGAACTCGACCACGCGACCGTCGTCGAGGAAGCTGCGCCGTTCGATGTTGAGCCCCGCGCTGCCCGTGGCCACGTGCAGCTGGCGCGCGTGCTGCACGCCCAGCGACACCGCGCGCAGGCGCTGCAGCGCGCGCTTGGGACGGCAGCCCAGCGACTCCAGCACTTCGTAGAGCGAATCGCGCACCACGGTCGGGTCGGGCAGCACGCTGGCCGGGACCACGCTGCGCTCGATCGCCAGCGGCTCGTCCTGGCCGTAGCGCACGCGGTGCAGGCGCGCCACCAGCGTGCCGGGCGAGAGGTTCATCGCCATCGCCTCTTCCGGCGTCACCTCGCCCACGCTGCGCTCGAAGAATTCCGAGCGCGGGTGCAGGCCGCGGTCGCGCAGATCCTCGGTGAAGCTGGACAGCCGCGACATCGGCTTGACGATGCGCTCGGCGATGAAGGTGCCGGCGCCGTGGCGCTGGGTGAGCAGGCCTTCCTCGACCAGGCCGGCGATGGCCTTGCGCACGGTGACGCGCGACAGCTTGAGCGCCTGCGACAGGTCGCGTTCGCTGGGCAGCGCCTGGCCCGGTTCGATGGCGCGCTGCTCCACCACGTTGCGGATCGCGCTGCGCAGGCGCAGGTAGGCCAGCGGCTGGTGGCTGGACGGGTCGCGGCAGATGCGGCGGTATTCGCGGGCCAGGGAGGTTTCCATATCCATGAAGATACCAATAGCAAACCATTGGCTGCAAGCGGTCTGGACGTCCATTTCGTACGATTCGATGAAAACGGCGTTACGCAGCGGTTTTCAGGGCGCTTATGAATTCGTATGCAAGGCAGTGCTTGCCCTGGTATCCCACTGGTACTATCGTCCCAAGACAGGCCGAATCCCCCTCCGGCCTGCCCGTCTTCCCCCCGCATTGAGGTGATCGCGTGACGGCAACTTTCCAGACGGTCGACCCGTTCGACCTGGTGATCTTCGGCGGCACCGGCGACCTCGCCCTGCGCAAACTGCTGCCCGCGCTGTTCCATCGTTTCATCGACGGCCAGATCCCGGCCGGCAGCCGCATCGTCGGCGTAGCCCGCGAGCCGCTGGACGACGCCGGCTACCGCGCCCAGCTGCGCGCCTCGATGGCCGGCGGCAGCAGGGACGAAACGAAGCTCGACACCTTCCTGCAACAGGTCTTCTACCGTCCGCTGGATGCACGCAAGGACGAAGGCTGGGACGCGTTCGCCGCGCTGATCGGCGAGCAGTCGAAGCACATCCGCGTGTTCTACCTCTCCACCTCGCCCGAACTGTTCGAGGACATCTGCCGCCGGCTCGGCCAGTGCGGCTTGAACGGCGAGCATTCGCGCGTGGTGCTGGAAAAACCCATCGGTCGCGACCTCGCCAGCGCCAACCGCATCAACGACGCGGTGGGCAAGGTATTCGCCGAGTCGCAGACCTATCGCATCGACCATTACCTCGGCAAGGAAACGGTGCAGAACCTGCTGGCGCTGCGCTTCGGCAACGCGCTGTTCGAGCCGCTGTGGAACGCCAGCCACATCGACCACGTGCAGATCACCGTGGCCGAGACGCTGGGCCTGGGCCGCCGCGCCGGCTACTACGACCGCGCCGGCGCGCTGCGCGACATGGTGCAGAACCATCTGCTGCAGCTGCTGTGCATGGTGGCGATGGAGCCGCCGGCTTCGCTGTCGCCCGACGCGGTGCGCGACGAGAAGCTCAAGGTGCTGCGCTCGCTCAAGCACATCGACGGCAGCAACGCCGCCCAGCTCACCGTGCGCGGCCAGTACCGCGCCGGCGTGGCCGAGGGCCAGTCCGTGCCGGGCTACCAGGACGAACTGGAAGGCGCGAAGTCGGACACCGAAACCTTCGTGGCGCTGAAGGCCGAGATCGCCAACTGGCGCTGGGCCGGCGTGCCGTTCTACCTGCGCACCGGCAAGCGGCTGCCCGAGCGCGTGTCGGAGATCGTGGTGGCGTTCAAGCCGGTGCCGCATTCCATCTTCGGCACCAGCGCCGGCCCGCTGGCGCAGAACCGCCTGGTGCTGCGCCTGCAGCCGGACGAGGGCGTGAAGCTGTGGCTCACCATCAAGGACCCGGGCCCCGGCGGCCTGCGCCTGCGCCACATGCCGCTGGACATGAGCTTTGCCGAAGCCTTCGGCGTGGCGCAGCCGGACGCCTACGAGCGCCTGCTGCTCGACGTGGTGCGCGGCAACCCCACCCTGTTCATGCGCCGCGACGAAGTGGAGGCCGCCTGGCGCTGGGCCGACCCCATCCTCGCCGCCTGGGCCGAAAGCGGCGAGGCGCCGCGCCCGTACGCCGCCGGCACCTGGGGTCCGAGCGCCGCGGTGGCGCTGATCGAGCGCGATGGCCGCACCTGGCTGGAAGACAGCGAGTAAGCACATGGCCAACGTCACCACGCACAACTTTCCCGATGCCGGCGCACAGGCCGAGGCGCTGGCCCAGAACATCGCCGCGCAGCTTCGCGAAGCCATCGCGGCGCGCGGCCGCGCCGTGATCGCAGTTTCCGGCGGCACCACGCCCAAGGCGTTCTTCGCGCAGCTGTCGAAGCAGGCGCTGGACTGGGCCGCCGTCACCGTCACGCTGGTGGACGAGCGCTGGGTGCCGGATACGGACGACCGCTCCAACGCAAGGCTGGTGAAGTCCACCCTGCTGCAGAACGCCGCTGGCGCCGCGGACTTCGTGCCGCTCTACACCGGTGCCGCCACGCCGGAAACAGGACTGGCCGAGGCCGAGGCGCGCATCGTCGCGCTGCCTTCGCCGTTCGACGCGGTGGTGCTGGGCATGGGCGACGACGGCCACACCGCCTCGTTCTTCCCCGGCGGCGACCACCTCGCCGAGGCCACCGATCCCCACGGCACGGCGAAGGTGTGGACCATGCACGCAGCGGGCGCCGGCGAGCCGCGCATCACGCTCAGCCTGCCCGCGCTGCTCGATACCCGTGCGCTGTATCTGCTGGTGTGCGGCACCGGCAAGCGCGATCTGCTGGCGGCCGTGCAGCAGGGGACGGATGCCGCGAAGAATTATCCGGTGCGCTCTGTCGTGATGCAGGACAGCGTGCCGTTGGCGGTTTATTGGAGTCCTTGATCAAAACTGCTTGGCGGGCACGGTGGAAGATCAAAAGCGCCGTGTCTGATTGTCCCAAAAGTGCTTCCTGCACTTTTGGGACTCGCCTCCCCCGGACGCCGTCCGGGGGAGGCTCCGCCGAAGCAGGCGCCACGGCGCCTGCTTCGCGGGCGAGCCAACCATGGCCCGCTATTCGCTCCGTCCCCTGATTTCCGGAAAAGTGTCATGTCCCTGCACCCCATCGTCGCCGAAGTCACCGCACGCATCGCCGCACGCAGCCGCAAGAGCCGCGCCGACTACCTCGCCCGCATCGATGCCGCACGTCGCGACGGACCGCATCGCGCGCGACTGTCCTGCGGCAACCTCGCGCACGGTTTCGCCGCCTGCGGCGAACACGACAAGGCAGCGCTGCGCAGCGGCCATGCGTCCAACATCGGCATCGTCACCGCGTACAACGACATGCTGTCGGCACACCAGCCGTACGAGCGCTATCCCGAGCTGATCCGCCGCGTGGCGCGCGAGGCCGGCGTCACCGCGCAGGTGGCCGGCGGCGTCCCTGCGATGTGCGACGGCGTCACGCAGGGCCAGGCCGGCATGGAGCTGAGCCTGTTCTCGCGCGAAGTGATCGCCATGGCCACCGCGATCGCGTTGTCGCACGACATGTTCGACGGCGCGCTGATGCTGGGCATCTGCGACAAGATCGTGCCGGGCCTGCTGATCGGCGCGCTGAGCTTCGGCCACCTGCCCACGGTCTTCGTGCCGGCCGGCCCGATGCCCAGCGGCATCTCCAACGACGCCAAGAGCGCGGTACGCCAGCGCTACGCCGAGGGCAAAGCTTCGCGCGACGAACTGCTGGAAGCCGAGGCCGCGTCCTACCATGCGCCGGGCACCTGCACGTTCTACGGCACCGCCAACTCCAACCAGATGCTGATGGAGATCATGGGCCTGCACCTGCCGGGCTCCAGCTTCGTCAACCCGAACACGCCGCTGCGCGAAGCGCTCACCGAAGCCGCCGTGCATCGGCTCGCGGCGATGAGCGAGCCGGGCGAGCACCACACCCCGCTCGGCCACATGATCGACGAGCGCACCATCGTCAACGGCGTGATCGGCCTGCACGCCACCGGCGGCTCCACCAACCACCTGCTGCATCTGGTGGCGATGGCGCACGCGGCCGGCATCGCGCTGACGCTGGAGGACTTCGACGCGCTGTCCGGCGTGGTGCCGCTGATGGCGCGCGTGTATCCCAACGGTTCCGCCGACGTGAACCACTTCCACCAGGCCGGCGGCATGCCGTTCCTGATCGGCTCGCTGATCGATGCCGGCCTGCTGCACGGCGACGCGCACACGGTGTGGGGCCGCGGCCTCGATGCCTACCGCAAGATGCCCGCGCTGGACGCCGCCGGAAAGCTGGCGTGGAACGAAGTGCGCGAGAGCGGCAACCTCGACGTGTTGCGCCCGGCCACCGAACCGTTCCGCGCCGACGGCGGCCTGCGCGTGCTGCAAGGCAACCTCGGCCGCGCCGTCATCAAGGTGTCCTCGGTGCCGGGCGACCGCCTGGTGATCGAGGCGCCCGCGGTGGTGTTCCACGACCAGGACGACGTGAAGAAGGCCTTCGACCGCGGCGAGCTCGATCGCGACTTCGTGGCCGTGGTGCGCTTCCAGGGCCCCAAGGCCATCGGCATGCCCGAACTGCACAAGCTCACGCCCACCCTGGGCCTGCTGCAGGCACGCGGTCACCGCGTGGCCCTGGTCACCGACGGACGCATGTCCGGCGCTTCCGGCAAGGTGCCCGCGGCCATCCACGTCACGCCCGAAGCCATCGATGCCGGCCCGCTGGGCAAGCTGCGCGACGGCGACGTCATCCGCCTCGACGTCATCGCCGGCACGCTGGAGGCCAAGGTCGACGCCGCCGAATGGGCTGCGCGCGAACAGGCGCATGCGGATCTCTCCACGCATCACGTCGGCATGGGCCGCGAACTGTTCGCCACCCTGCGCAACACGGTGGGCTCGGCGGACGCCGGCGCCACCATCTTCGCCAAGCACGACCGCCACCACGCGGCCGATGCCTGATTCTTCAATGACACGAGCCACGCCATGACCTTGCAGGAAACCAAACAGCAGCAACTCGCCGAGATCCTCGCACTGGCGCCCGTGGTGCCGGTGGTGATCATCGACGAACTGGCCCATGCCGTACCGATGGCGCGCGCGCTGGTCGCCGGCGGCATCCGCAGCATCGAGGTGACGCTGCGCACGCCGGTGGCGCTGGATGCGATCCGCGCCATCGCCAGCGAAGTGGAAGACGCGGTGGTCGGTGTAGGCACCGTGCTCGACGGCCAGCAGCTTGAGGCCGCCCGCGCGGCCGGTGCGCGCTTCGCGGTGTCGCCCGGCGTCTCGCCGAAACTGCTCGATGCCGCCGATGCCAGCGCCTTGCCGCTGCTGCCCGGTGTGGCCACCGCAGGCGAGGCGATGAGCCTGCTCGAACGCGGCTACAAGCACCTCAAGCTGTTCCCGGCCGTGCCCGTGGGCGGCGTGAAATTGCTCGGCGCCTGGGCCAGCCCGCTGCCGCAGATCCGCTTCTGCCCCACCGGTGGCATCAGCCTCGCCACCGCACCGGACTTCCTCGCCCTGCCCAACGTCGCTTGCGTGGGCGGTTCGTGGCTCACGCCCAAGGACAAGCTCGCGGCCGCCGACTGGGCCGGCATCGAGCAGCTGGCGCGCGAAGCCGCGGCAGTACGCGCCCGCTGATCAGGCCGCATCCGGCACGCGCAGCGGCGTGCCGATGCTGCGCAGGGCGGGACTGCCCATGCACGTCAACGCGATGGCGGTCAGCATCAGCCCCGCCGCCGCGAACAACGCCGGCAGCGAAATCACCTTCAGCAGGCTGCCGGCGATGGCCGCCGACAGCGGCCCCAGGCCCATGAAGGCGAACATCAGCACGCTCATCGTGCGACCCATCATCGCCGGCGGCACGCGGCGCTGGATCCAGCTCACCACGGCGATCTGCGCGATGCCGGCGAACACGCCGGTACAGGCCAGCAGCGTGGCGCCCACCACGGTGGAATGATCGAAGGCCAACGCGGCCAAGGCCAGTCCCGCAAGACTGTCGATGCACAGGATCATCAGGCCCAGCTGCCCTCGCGCCAGCCGGCCGGCCCAGCCCGACAGGAATCCGCCGACCAGCATGCCGCCGCCGTTCGCCGTCATCAGGATGCCCAGCGAAGCGGCGCCGTGATCCAGCTGCGTATCGGCCAGCACCGGCAGACCCACCTGCAGCGGGCCGCCCACGAACACCGACACCACCGCCACGTAGAGCATGAAGGCGCGCAGCGGCAAGTCGGCCCAGATCGCGCGCAGGCCGCCCAGCACATTCGCCAGCACGTGGCCTTCGTGCGCGCGGGCATGCGCTTCATCGTGCGTGCGGATCAGGATCAGCGCCACCAACGAACAGATGAAGCTCGCGCTGTCGATGGCGAACGCCATGCCGAGACCGCCGGCATCGACCACGCCATGCGTCGCCGCGCTCGGTGCCGCGCCGGTGCCGATCACCAGGCCCGCCAGCGCGGGTCCCACGAACACGCTCAACTGGCGCGCGCCCATCATCAGCGCATTCGCCGGCTGCAGCTCCTGCGGCGCCAGCAGGCGCGGCAGCAGCGCGGAAGCTGCCGGATAGGCAAAGGCCGTGGACAGGCCGATGCCCAGCGCCAGCGCGTAGACGATCGGCATCCGGATCGCGCCGCTGAACACCAGCAGGGTCAACGTGCCAATCAGCAAGGCGTTGATCGCCCGCGCCCACAGCAGCACGCGACGCGGCGAAAGGCGGTCCACCACCGCGCCGCCGATCAGCATGAAGGCCGCGCGCGGCAACGCCATCGTCGCCAGCACCAGGCCCAGCGCGGCGGGGCTGCCGGTGAGCTTGAGCACCAGCCACGGCAGCGCCACGAGGGTGAACTGGTCGCCGAGCGCTGAGATCGAGCTGCCGCCGAACAGCAGGCGGAAATCGCGATGGGCGAGCGGCGAGATTTTGGGAGTTGCGGAGGACATCGGAAATTCCAGCAGGAAGGTTTTGTCGCGCGGCTGCTTCAGCCCATGTCGGCCTGAGCATCGCGGGCAATCGCGGCGAGCCGGCGGGCGTGTTCGCGCACGTCCTTCGGCCAGCCGCGGGTATGGCGGTTGAAGGCCTCGCGGTCGCCGCGCCACAGCGCGCGCGAGGCTTCCTCGTAACCGGCGAGGTCGCCCCCGACGACACGCATGAAGCGGTCCGCGGCCTCCCCCGCAAGGCGCGCGCGATCCTTGGCACTGACGTTGCGCCGCGCCTCTTCCACCAGCTTGCGCAGCGTGACGGAAGCGCCGCCGGGCTGGCTGTTCAGCCAATACCAGTGGCGCGGCAGCAGGGTCACCTCGCGCGCCACCACGCCGAGCCGCGGACGTCCCGCGCCACGCGGAGCATCGCCCTCGGCCGCAGGCTGCAGGCGCGCCAGCACTTCGTCCGCGCTGCCGCGGAAGTCGATCTCCACCGGCTGGCCGGTGGCGTCGTCGAGTATCACCGGCATCCGCTTCGGATCCTTGTCGAGCACGCGCTTCACCGCCCGCGCCACCTCGGCGAGCGCGCCGGAGGCGATGAGCGTGTGGCCGTCGAAGGCGGTGCAGCTGGGATGCTCGGGCGTAGACATGGCGCGGTCCGTGATGCGAACGGGCGCCTATATTTACCCGGGTCAAAAGCGTTGTCAATAATACCCGGGTTAAATATGGCCGGCGCGCCGCGTCAGTTCCCGGCGTCGAAGCGCAGCAGCTGATGCTCCTCGTCGTAAAACGCATCGCCGACCCGCAGCGCCTGCGGCTGCACGCCCCAGCTCGCGAAACCCGCGGATGCGTACAAGGCCTTGGCCGCGGCATTCGTCGCGTTGACGCCAAGCCCGATCTGGCGCACCCCGTCGATGGCGCGCGCATGGGCGATCACCGCCTGCAGCAGCGCCCGACCCAGGCCGTGGCGGCGCCATGCCGGCGCCACGTACATGCCGGCCAGCTCGACGCCGTGGCGAAGCTTCGCCCGCTGCGGGTGGATCAGCGCCACGAAGCCGGCCAGCTCGCCGTGCTCGAAGGCGCCGAACATGCACACGGAGCCGTCCGCAGCCGGCACGATGCGCGCTGCCACTTCATCGAGACTGCGGGCCGCCTCGTCGTCGTGACTGGCGCTGAAGGCATGCGGACTGCCGCGCAGCGCCTGCAATCGCAACGCCTGATAGGCAGCGGCATCGCGCGGGTCGAGCAAGCGGATTTCCATGGAAGTCCCGTGGTCTGCGTGGTGCGGCCATGCTTCCATGCGGCGACGCCTGCGGCAATCGACGATCCAGGCGTTAAGCTCGCCGTCCTCACGCCTCAGGAACCGTTCGATGATCTACGTGCTGGCGAGCGCCATCTGCAGCGTGCTGGTGTCGGTGCTGCTGAAGCTGGCGCGGCGCTTCGGCCTGGACGTGGCCCAGCTGGTGGCATGGAACTATGTGGCGGCGGTGATGCTGGCTGCGTTGCTGTTCCAGCCCGCGCTGGCGCCGCTGCGCGCGCCGGGCGCGCCGTGGTTCGCGCTGGCGGGCCTGGGCGTGCTGCTGCCCACGATCTTCGTCGCCCTGGGCGCGTCGGTGCGGCATGCGGGCATCGTGCGCTCGGACGTGGCGCAGCGCCTGTCGCTGCTGTTGTCGCTGCTGGCGGCGTTCGTGCTGTTCGGCGAGCGGCTGGACGCGACGAAGGCGCTGGGCTGCGCGCTGGGCCTGCTCGCCCTGCTCGGCATGGTATGGCGCTCGCAGCACGGCCAGGACGCGAAAGGCGCGGCCGGCTGGTACTGGCCGCTGCTGGTGTTCGTCGGCTTCGGCGCGATCGACGTGCTGTTCAAGCGCGTGGCGGCGGCGGGCGTGCCGCTGGGTACTTCGCTGCTGGCGATGTTCGCGCTGTCGTTGCCGGTGGCGCTGGTGCTGGCCGTGTGGCAACGCGCGCGCAACGGCGTGCGTTTCACGCTGCGCGGCGTGCTGGGCGGCCTGCTGCTGGGGCTGCTCAACTTCGGCAACATCCTGTTCTACCTGCGCGCGCACCGTGCCTTGCCGCAGCATCCGGCGCTGGTGTTCGCCAGCATGAACCTCGGCGTGGTGGTGCTGGGCGCGCTGGCCGGCGTGCTGCTGTTCCGCGAGCGCCTGAGCCGCCTCAACCTCGCCGCGCTGCTGCTCGCGCTGCTGGCCATCGTGCTGCTGACGCACGGAACGTGACTTCCGGGGCATGCGGCTGCGCGAAAGCGCTTCCTATGCTGCGGTGATCCTCCGAGGAGTTCCCCTCCATGCGCAAGCTCGCCCTCGCCGCGGCCCTGTCCGCCCTGCTGCTCAGCACCGCCGCCGCCGCCGACAGCGGCAAGAAATCCGACAAGGATGCCCAGGCCGATACGCCCGAGGCGGCCCTGACCACGCCGCAATCCTCGACCAGCGAAGGCTCGGTGAGCGTGGAAGGCAAGAGCATCCGCTACCAGGCCGTGGCCGGCACCCTGGTGCTGCACGGCACGGGCGACAAGGAACACGAGCCCACGGTGAGCATGTTCTACACCGCCTATTTCAAGAAGGGCGCGAAGGCGGGCGAGCGTCCCGTCACCTTCATCTACAACGGCGGCCCCGGTTCGGCCACGGTGTGGCTGCATATGGGCGCGTTCGGCCCCAGGCGCGTGGTGACTGCCGACGATTCCCACACCCCCGCCGCGCCGTACCAGCTGGTGAACAACGACTACAGCCTGCTCGACGCCTCCGACCTGGTGTTCATCGACGCGCCGGGCGCGGGCTTCAGCCGGCTGATCGCCGACGACAAGGATCCGGGCAAGCGCGCCGAGCAGATGAAGGATCGCCAGAAGGCGATCTACGGCGTGGACGGCGACGGCCATGCGTTCGCGCAGTTCATCACGCAGTTCCTGTCCAGGTACGGCCGCTGGAATTCGCCGAAGTACCTGTTCGGCGAGAGCTACGGCACCACGCGCTCGGCGATGGTGGCCAACATCCTCACCAACGACAACAGCGTGGACCTCAACGGCGTGATCCTGCTGTCGCAGATCCTCAGCTTCGACAACAGCGTCGACGGCCCGGACACCAACCCCGGCGTGGATCAGCCCTACTGGCTGGCGCTGCCCACCTATGCCGCCACCGCCTGGTACCACCACAAGCTGCCTTCGCCGCCGGCCGACGTGGAAACCCTGATCGGCGAAGTCGAGCAGTTCGCCACCGGCGACTACGCGCAGGCGCTGATCGCCGGCTCGCAGCTCGACGCCGCGCGCAAGCAGGCCATCGCCGAGAAGCTGTACCAGTACACCGGCCTGCCTGCGGCGTACTGGGTCAAGGCCAACCTGCGCGTCACCGGCGGCATGTTCGAGCACGAGCTGCAGGCCGACGACGACACCACTACCGGCCGCCTCGACACCCGCTTCTCCGGTCCCGCGCTGGATCCGCTGGGCAAGGAGTCCGACTACGACCCGCAGTCCTCGGCGATCAGCTCCGCCTACATTGCCGCCTTCAACGACTACGTGCGCAAGGACCTGAAGTACGGCGACGGCCAGACCTACCGCGAATACGCCGACATCCCGCGCTGGGACATGTCGCATCGCGCGCCGGGCAGCCACGAGGCCTTACAGCAGTCCACCAACGTGATGCCGGACCTGGCGACGGCGATGAAGACCGACCCGAACCTCAAGGTGATGCTCAACGGCGGCTACTACGACCTCGCCACGCCGTTCTTCGCGGCCCAGTACGAGATGCGCCATCTGCCGATTCCCGACTCCCTGCAGCGGAACATCTCCTACCATTGGTACCCCTCCGGCCACATGGTGTACGCGCATGTGCCGTCGCTGAAGCAATTGCATGACAACGTGGCGGGCTTCATCGAGAACACGGACAACGTGAAGCACTGACTGGCAGGCGGGGTGGGCGCGTGCTGAAATGCACGCCCCGCCCACCTGGAACCACCGCATGCGCGCCCTGGTCGACCGCTACATCGACGCCTACAACCGCATGGACGTCGACGCCATGCTGGCGACGATGCAGGACGAGGTGGTGTTCGAGAACTACAGCGCCGGCGTGCTCGCCCTGCGCACCATCGGCATCGCGGAACTGCGGCACCTGGCCGAAAGCTCGCGCCACCTGTTCTCGATGCGCCGGCAGACCGTCACCGCATGGCGCGAGGCGGATGGCTGCGCCTACGCCGGCATCCACTTCGAAGGGACCTTCGCCATCGACCTGCCCAACGGCGTGCGCGCAGGGCAATCCATCGCGATGGAAGGGCGCAGCGAATTCCGGCAGCACGACGGGCGGCTGATCTATATCGCCGACCACAGCGGTTGAGGCGTTCGTTCCGGTTTGTCGCCACTCTTCGGCATGCGCTGCCGGCGGACATCGCGGAAATCTTCCGCCTTGGCGTGCTCACGGCGGGTTTTCTTGCGCCAGTGGCTCCTGAGGCGATGGCAGGAGGACAAAGCGGTTTCGGTTGCCTGCAGATAGGCGAAATCGTCTTACAAAATCCCTCCCGTAATCGGCAATCTTCTTGACGGCGCCACCATGAACGGATCCCCCTGCCTTTCGGCAGGGGCCCGTCTTCAGGCACATACATCGCCGCACGAGCCGCGTCATAAAGGGCCTATGACCGGGAACTGACTCTTGTCACTGCATGTCGCGCAGGGTCACCCGTTATGCTGCGCGCCACGGAGGACACGTGAATATTTTCGCCCCCATGATCCGCCGACCCGTCGGCACCTCGCTGCTGGCGATCGGCCTGGCCATCGCCGGCTTCTGGGCCTACCTGCTGCTGGGCGTGGCGGCGTTGCCGTCAATCGAGTTCCCCTTCGTCGCGGTGGTGGCGTCGGATACCGGCGCCAGCGCGCAGACCATGGCGAACACGGTGACGGCACCGCTGGAACGGCACCTGGGCCGCATCCCCGGCATCAAGCAGATGTCGTCCGACTCCAGCGAAGGCGGTTCGCAGATCCAGATCATGTTCGACATGAGCCGCAACTCGGACGAGGCCGCGCGCGATGTGCAGCAGGCGATCAATGCCGCCATGCCCGATCTGCCCACCGGCATTTCGCCGCCGCAGTACTTCAAGGCCGATACGTCGCAGATTCCCATCCTGCTGATTGCGGTGACTTCCGCCAGCCTGTCCCCGGACAAGCTCTACGACCTCACCGACACGCTGCTGCAACCGGCGGTGGCGCAGGTGCCCGGCGTGGCGCAGGTGCAAGTGGGCGGCTCGGCGCATGCGGTGCGGGTGGCGCTGCATTCCAATGCGATGGCGCACGTCGGCATCACCGCGAACGACATATCCAACGCCTTGATGGCGGCCAACGTCACTGCGCCGCAGGGCGCGCTCAGCAACGGCACCACGCAGTTCACGGTGAGCGCGAACGACTCGCTGCACACCGTGGACGACTTCGCCAAATTGATCATCGCCAGCCATAACGGCGTACCGGTGCGGCTGGCCGACGTGGCCACCATCACCGGCGGCCAGCAGGATGAGTACGCCGCGAACTGGTTCAACAAGCAGCCCGCCGTGCTGCTGCAAATCAGCAAGCGGCCCGAGGCGAACTCGGTGGCCACGGTGGAGGCCATCCTCGCCCGCTTGCCCGAACTGCACGCGCTGATGCCGGCTGACGTGCAGATACGCCCGATCTTCGACCTCACCAACACCACCAAGACCGCATTGCACGAAGTGGAAGTGGCGCTGGTGCTGAGCGTGGTGATGGTGGCGCTGGTGATGCTGGTGTTCCTGCGCCGCCTGCGGCCCACGGTGATCGCCATGTTCAGCGTACCGCTGTCGCTGGCCGGCGCGTTCGTGCTGATGTGGACCATGGGTTTCACGCTCAACACGCTGTCGCTGGTGGCGCTGGTGCTGTGCGTGGGCTTCGTGGTGGACGACGCCATCGTGGTGATCGAAAACATCGTGCGCCACATGGAACAGGGCATGCCGGCACTGGAGGCCGCGTACACCGGCGTGCGCGAGATCGGCTTCACGGTGATTTCGATCACGCTGTCGCTGATCGCGGTGTTCGGGCCGATGGTGTTCGGCAACAACATGTTCACCATGCTGATGCGCGAATTCTCGGTGACGCTGATCGCCACCATCGTGATCTCCGCACTGGTGTCGCTCACGCTCACTCCCGCGCTGTGCGGGCGCTGGCTGGCGCACGAGCACAACGCGCCGGCACGCAAACCCGGCAGGATGGAGCAATGGGCCGAACGCTTCGACCAGTCGTTCCTGCGCCTCTACGAGCGTTGGCTTGATTGGGCGATGAAACACCGCCGGCTGATGCGCTGGCAGCCGCCCATCCTGCTGGTGCTCACCATTGCACTGGCCGTGCTGGTGGGTATGACTGCCGGCGGCGGCTTCATGCCCAAAGAGGACATCGGCCTGCTGCAGGCCCAGGTCTCCGCCGACGCCAACGTTTCGCCCACGCAGCTGGCAAAGCGCACGCAGGACATCATCGATACCGTGCTTGCCGAGCCTGCCGTGCTCGATGCCACCACCATCCTCGGCGGCAACAACAACAGCGGCTCCGTCGGCAACCGCTCCACCCTGTTCATCGACCTGAAACCGCATGGCGACGGCAAGAACGACCGCCATGAAACCGCACAGCAGATAGCGGACAAGCTGGTCGCGAAGTTCAAGGGCCTGACCGACATGGACGTGTCGGTGACGCCGGTGCAGTTCATGGGCGGTGGCGGCGGCGGGAACAACAGCGGCCCGCAGTACACGTTCCAGCTCAGCAGCAACAACGGCCTGCCGTTGCAGCAGCCCACGCAGGCCGTGGCACGGGTGATGCGTGGCATGAAGCAGTTCCGCGACGTCACCACCAACTACGACACCATTGGCAAGCAGCAGATGCTGGAAGTGGACCGCAACGCGGCATCGCGCCTGCAAGTCAGCATGGGCGAGGTGGACGACGCGCTGAACAAATCCTTCGGGCAGACGCCGGTATCGACGATCTATTCCGACATCAGCCAATACTCCGTCGTGCTCACCTCGGACAAGGCCGATACGCTGAGTCCCGATGCGCTGCTCAACACCTATGTGCGCAACGCGCAGAACAAGATGATCCCGCTGTCCGCCATCGCGCATATCAAGCCGATAACCGCGCCGCTCAGCATCAGCCATTTCAACCAGATCGAATCGTCCGCGATCAGCTACAACCTCGCCAAAGGCACCACCCAGATCGAGGGCATGAAGCTGGTGGACCAGGCGATCTATGCCGCCAACCTGCCGGACGGCGTGCAGAAGAAGTACACCGGCGACAACCAGGACCTGCTCGATGCGCTCACCAACGTATTGTTCCTGCTGGTCGCGGTGATCGCCGCGATGTACGTGGTGCTGGGCATCCTTTACGAAAGCCTGATCCACCCGCTCACCATCCTCTCCACGCTGCCCGCCGCGGGCATGGGCGCCTTCCTCGCCATGCTGCTGACACATACCCAGCTCACCGTGATGTCGGTGATCGCGGTGCTGATGCTGATCGGCATCGTGAAGAAGAACGCGATCCTGATGGTGGACTTCGCCCTCGTCGCCGAACGCGAGCACGGCAAGACGCCGCCCGAGGCGATACGTGAAGCGGCGCTGGTACGCTTCCGCCCGATCACCATGACCACCCTGGTGGCGATGGGCGCGGCGCTGCCGCTGGCCATCGGCTTCGGCGTGGGCTCGGAAATGCGCCAGCCGCTGGGCATCGCCATTCTCGGCGGCCTGTTCGTGTCGCAGCTGCTGACCCTGCTCAGCACGCCCGCGATCTACCTCTGGCAGCACGACCGCCGCGAGCGCAAGGCCAAGCGCAAGGCGCTGCGCGAGGAAATCCGCCGGCAGAAGCTGGTGGCCAAGCAGATGCCCGCACTGCCGAAGTAGGCCGCACACCGCATCGGACGACCCGCTCTTTCAACGGGCGTCCGAAAGCGGCCTGCCCGGCACGGTGCCGCCGCAGGCCGAAGAATGATGCCGCTTCGCCATGCATCCGCCATGCCCTGCACCGGGATGGCTATCTGCATCCGCCAGGCTCCCCACTGCACCGCGCATGGGAGCCGCCGATGGCAAACAGTTTCTCTTCCAACCTGAGCGCGGCCGCCCTGCAGATGGATGGCCGCGTCGGCGCCTGGGCGGCATCGCAGGGGCGCTGGGCGCATGCGCTGCACGAATTCGTCTGCTTCGGCGCCAAGCAGGCCTCCGCCTGTCTGTTCGGCGGCTGCATGGTGCTGCTGCTCGGGCTCACCTGGGCCTTTTACCCGCACGACTTCGTGCTTGCGCGCTACGACTTCCTCACGCTGGCGGCACTCGCCATCCAGTGCCTGCTGCTGATGACGCGGCTGGAAACCGTGGAGGAGGCGAAAGTGATCCTGCTGTTCCATCTGGTCGGCACCGCGATGGAGGTGTTCAAGACGGCGGTGGGATCATGGGTCTATCCCGGGTACGCGTTCCTGCGCATCGGCGGCGTGCCGCTGTTCACGGGCTTCATGTACGGCTCGATCGGCAGCTACATCGCCCGCGCGTGGCGCCTGTTCGATTTCCGCTTCACCCGGCATCCGCCCCTGGCCTGGACGATGTGGCTGGCGGCGGCGATCTACGCGAATTTCTTCACGCACCATTTCATGCCGGATCTGCGCGTGCCGCTGTTCGCCGCCGTGGCGGTGCTGTTCGGCAGGACGTGGGTCCATTTCCGCATACGCCACGCGCACCGTCGCATGCCCCTGCTACTGGGATTCGGGCTGGTGGCCGTGTTCATCTGGATTGCGGAGAACATCGGCACGTTCACCGCCGTCTGGCGCTACCCCGCGCAGCGCGAAGAGTGGGTCATGGTGCCGCTCTCGAAGCTAGGTGCGTGGTTCCTGCTGATGATCATCAGCTACGTGATGGTGAGCACGGTAGCGATGCGTCGGTCAGCGCGACAGCAATGAAAAGGGCCGGGACGCATGACGCGCCCCGGCCCTGGTTCCCGCGTCGTTGTCAGTCCGTCGACGCCACGATGTACTGCTCCAGCTTGCCGTCCGGCAGCATGTAGGTGGAGACGGAAAGCTTCGTCTTGGAGAACTCCACCGTATAGGCGCGCATCTGCATGCCGCCGCGCATGCGCGTGGCGCGCAGCGTGAAGGCGGTGGGCTTGCCGAGCGGCGCCAGGCTGGACTGGTAGTCCTTCAGCGCGGTCGCGTCGAAGTAGCTGTTGCCGTTGGGGCTGAACAGGCCGCGGTCGATCTTGCCGTGCTGCAGCCCGGCGAAGATCGTCTCGGCCTGCGCCAGCGCCTTCGTCGAGGCAGCATCGTGCACTTCGAACACGGCCTTGGCGATGCCGTTGCCGATCACGCCGAAGGCGCCCACCGCGTCCTGGTTGGTCAGCACCACGACCGCGGTGCGGTCGTCGGGGAAGATGTAGTTGCCGGCAGTGAAGCCCATCACCTCGCCGTCGTGGAAAATCATGCGGCGGTTGTCCATGCGGCCGACGAACACGCCGAGACCGTAACCCGAACCCAGCCCGTTGTTCAGCACGACCTCGGTCTGCATCGCCTGCCACGACGCCGGCGACAGCACCTTCTGGTCGATCATCGCGACGTCCCACTTGGCGAGGTCGCTCGCGGTCATCGCGAGTTCGCCCGCGGCGAACATCCAGTTCACGCCTTCCTTCATCGAGGGACGCAGCGGACCCAGCGCGTTGCGCGAGTAGCCGCGCGCATCGCCCGCGGGCAGCGCATGCTGGTCGGTGTCGTAGGCATCGGTGACGCCCAGCGCCGGGAACACGTGCTGCTGCAGGAACTCGAACGGAGTCTGCCCGCTGACCTTCTGCACGATGGCGCCGGCCACCACGTAGCCGGTGTTGCTGTACTGCCACTGCGCGCCGGGTGCGAAGTCCAGCGGCTTCTTCGCCCAGCCGTCCATGATCTGCGCCGTCGTGGTGGGTTGGCGCATCATCGGCATCAGGTAGTCCTGCGGCCAGTAGTCCTGGTAACCCGCCGTGTGCGAAAGAATCTGCCGTATCGTGATGTGGTCCGCGTCGGTGAGATCGGGGAAGAACTTCGCGACCTTGTCGTCCAGGCTGAGCTTGCCTTCTTGCTGCAGCAGCAGGATCGCGCCGGCGGTGAACTCCTTGCTGATCGAACCGACGCTGTAACGCATCGCGGAGGTGGCCGGCGTCTTCGGGTCGAGGCGCGCGTCGCCGTAGGCCTTGGCGTAGACGATCTTGCCGTCGCGCACCACCGCGACCGACGCGCTGGGCACGCCCGACTTCGCCAGTGCGTCGTTGGCGACCTTGTCGATCTTCGCAGACAGGTCGGCAGGCAAGGCATCCTGCGCGAGTACCGATGCGCTGGCGGATGCCAGCAACGCGCTCAGGCAGAGCAGGCGGACAAAACCCGGAATCGTTCGCATAGGTGGCCTCGACACGGTAAGGAGGCGCACACCATAGCACTGCAGCCGCCGTCGACCCGTGTGCCGATCGTCGCCCTGCCATCCGCATCCAGGCTCATTCCGGAAATACTACAAATTTGCAAAACGACCTTGGAAATTGCCGCCGCTACGAGTAGTTTTTGTGGAATCGCACGCTGCCAGGATCCGATGCCCATGGTCGATACCACGCGCCGCACCTTCATCCTCTCGGGTATCGGACTGGCAGGCTCGTGCCTGTTGCCACGCGCCTTGTGGGCCGCCGGCATCGGCAGCGGACCCGGAGCAAAGCCGTCGCTCCCCGCGCCGGGCGGCGAGTCGCCCGTGGCGCCGCGCGAGCAGTGGCTGCTCGATTTCGACTGGCGCTTCGCGTTCGGCAACGGCGAGGATCCCACCAAGGATTTCGGCTACGGGTTCGGCCAGGGCGACTTCTCCAAGACCGGCGACTTCAAGATCGCCACCGCCGATTTCGACGACAAGGACTGGCGCGCGCTGGATCTCCCGCACGACTGGGCGGTGGAACTGCCACCCGTCCACGACGACAGCGGCGACGACGACACGCGGCTGACCTCGCACGGCTACAAGCCGCTCGGGCGCCGCTTCCCGGCGACCAGCGTGGGCTGGTACCGGCGCACGTTCGAGCTCCCCGCCAGCGACCGCGGCCGCCGCATCTGGATCGAATTCGACGGCGCGATGCGCGACATCGTGCTGTTCGTCAACGGCTGCTTCATCGGCCAGCACGACGATGGCTACACGCCGTTCCGTTTCGACCTCACCGACTTCCTCAACTACGGCGGCAAGAACGTCATCGCCCTGCGCGTCGATGCCAGCTTCGGCGACGGCTGGTTCTACGAGGGCGCCGGCATCTACCGCCACGTCTGGCTGACCAAGGTGGACCCCGTGCATCTCGGCCGCTGGGAAAGCGTGGTGCGTTCGGCCGTCGAAGGCAATGCGGCCAGCCTCGAACTGGCCGGCATCGTCGAGAACGAAGGCGAGCAGGCGGTGCAGGCCTCGCTGGAATGGAGCATCACCGACGCCTCCGGCCGCGTGATCGCGCAGGCGACCACACCTGCGCAGGCGGTCGCGCCCGGCGCATCCGTAGGCTGCAAGACGACAACGCACATCGATGCACCGCAGCTCTGGTCGCCCGACGAGCCGCAGCTCTATACGGCCCTGGTCAAGCTGGTGGTCGACGGCACGACGCGCGATGCCGAGCAGTTCCCGTTCGGCGTACGCACGGCGAGCTTCGATCCCGACCGCGGTTTCTTCCTCAACGGCAAGTCGCTGAAGATCCAGGGCACCTGCAACCACCAGGATCATGCGGGCGTGGGTGCGGCCCTGCCGGACCGACTGCAGTCGTTCCGCGTGGGCGTGCTGCAGGGCATGGGCTGCAATGCCGTGCGCACCTCGCACAACATGCCGACGCCCGAATGGGTGGCGGCCTGCGACCGCATGGGCATGATGATGATGTGCGAGACGCGGCACATGAGCTCCAGCCCCAGCGGCCTGCAGCAGCTCGAAACCATGGTGAAGCGCTACCGCAACTCGCCCTCGATCATCATCTGGTCGATCGGCAACGAGGAGTGGCGGCTGCAGAAAGGTGCGCTGGAACAGCAGGGCGAGCGCATCGGCGCGGCGATGGTCGAGCGCTGCCACGAACTCGATCCCACGCGAGTCGTGTCGGCTGCGGTCAATGGTGACAACGAACAGGGCGTGTCGGATGCGCTCGACGTCATCGGTTTCAACTACAACCTGAAGTACCCGGATGCGTTCCACAAGGAACACCCGAAACGCGCGTTGTACGGCTCGGAAACCTCCAGCGCCATCGCCACGCGCGGCGAATACGCAACCGATCCGAAAAAGAACACGGTCAGCAGCTATGACGGCGTGGTGGAATGGGGCGAGACGCCGGAGCAATGGTGGAGCTTCTACGGCACGCGCGACTGGCTGGCCGGCGGGTTCGCCTGGACAGGTTTCGATTACCGCGGCGAACCCACGCCGTACGGCTGGCCTTCGGTGAGTTCGCAGTTCGGCATCGTCGACCTATGCGGTTTCCCCAAGGACTACTACCACTACTACAAGGCGTGGTGGACGGACACGCCCAGCCTGCACGTGTTCCCGCACTGGAACTGGCAGGGCAAGGAGGGCCAGGAGATCGCGGTGTGGGTCTACACCAACCTGGACGAAGTCGAGCTGCTGCTCAACGGCAAGAGCCTGGGCATCAAGCCGGTGCCGCGGCTCGGCCACGTGCAGTGGCAGGTCGCCTACGCTCCCGGCAAGATCGAGGCGCGCGGCCGCAGGAACGGGCAGACCGTGCTGGTCGACCGCCGCGAAACCACCGGCCCGGCGCGCAAGCTGCGCCTGCGCGCCGATCGCACGCAGATCGACGCCGATGGACAGGACGTGGCCATGATCACGGTCGACGTGCTCGACGAGCATGGCCGCCCGGTGCCCATCGCGAACAACAAGGTCGCCTTCCGCATTTCCGGCGCGGGCAAGCTGATCGGCGTGGGCAACGGCGACCCCAACTGCCACGAGAGCGACAAGGAGCCGAAGCGCTCGCTGTTCAACGGACTGGCGCAGGCCATCGTCCAGGCGACGGCCGACGTCGGCTCGATACGCATCGAGGCGAGCGAAGACGGCCCGAACGGCCCGGCGCTGGCCTCCGCATCGCTGACCCTCACGACGAGGAAAGCGGCGGCGCGTCAGGTGGTCTGAAACCGGGGGGATTGTCCGCTGTCCGCGAAGTGTCCGCGGACAGTCGTCCCTGCGCGCCCGGGATCTCTAACCATCTGACCAACGGGGTATTTCCTCGGTGCCGAGGCGTGGCACGCGGATTGCTGCATCAGCCCGGAGGCCGCACTGTCCGCGACCGGGGAACGCACGATGGTTCGCGACACTCCTGCACGAGGCGGCAACCAGCTCGCCTACTACGTTCTGCTCGCCCTGCGCAGCTTCAGGCGCAACCGGATGCTCACCGCCCTGATGGTGCTGACCATCGCGCTGGGCATCGGCACCAGCATGACCACGCTGACCGTGATGCACGTGCTGTCGGGCAATCCGATTCCGCAGAAAAGCGCGCAACTGTTCCGCGTGCGCATGAACGTGTTTCCCGACCACCACTTCCACGCGAGCGACGATACGCCCGACAACTTCACCCGGCGCGACGTCGAGACACTGCTGCACGATGCGCGCGCCGATCGGCAGGCGGCGATGTCGGCGGGCTCGCTCGTGGTGATATCGGCGCAGGGCGATCCGCTGAATCTGGAAGCGCGCTATACCGGCGCGGACTTCTTCCCCATGTTCGATGTGCCGATGCGCTACGGCCACGCATGGAGCCGCGACGACGACGCCAGCCGTGCGCGCGTCGCGGTGATTTCCAGCGAACTGAACGAGCAGCTCTTCGGCGGCAAGGACAGCGTCGGCCAGACCCTGCAGGTGGGCAACCAGTCGCTGCGCGTCGTCGGCGTGCTGGGCGACTGGGACATGAACCCGCGCTTCTACGACCTGAGCAACAACCAGTTCGGCGACAGCGAGCAGGTGTTCATGCCGCTGTCCACGGAAATGGACATGAAACTCTCCACCAGCGGCAACACGAACTGCTGGGACAACACGAGCAACATGCAGGCCGCGGACGCGCCCTGCCTGTGGCTGCAGTACTGGGTGGAACTGGATTCGGCCGCCAAGGTGTCGGCCTATCGCCAGTACCTGGGCAACTACATCGCGCTGCAGCAGCACGCCGGGCGCTTCAGCCATCCGGGCGAGATCGAGCTGCAGGACGTGATGCAGTGGCTGGACTTCAAGGGCGTGGTGCCCTCCGACGTGCGCCTGCAGATGTGGCTGGCGCTAGGTTTCCTCGGCATCTGCCTGCTCAACACGGTGGGCCTGCTGCTGGCGAAGTTTCTGCGCCGCAGCAGCGAACTGGGCGTGCGCCGCGCGCTTGGCGCATCGCGCCGCGCGATCTTTATGCAATGCCTGGTGGAAGCCGGGGTGGTGGGGCTGGCCGGCGGCGTGTTCGGGCTGGCGTTGGCCGGCATCGGCATCGTGCTGGTGCGCCACCAGCCCACCAATTACTCCGCGTACATCCACATGGATCTACGCATGCTGCTGGCGACTTTCGCCCTGGCCCTGGCGAGCAGCCTGCTGGCCGGCCTGCTGCCGGCGTGGCGCGCCATGAACGTGGCGCCCGCCGTCGCCATCAAGTCGAACTGAGCAGGAGAGCCGACGATGCATTTTCGCCACATACTCAGCGCGCTGGCCCGCCACCGCATCGCAGTGTGCCTGCTGGTCCTGGAAATCGCCTTCTCCTGCGCGGTGGTCTGCAACGCATTGTTCCTGATCGGCGCACGCCTGGAGCGCATGCACCGCCCCTCCGGCGCCGACGAATCGCACATCGTGCAGGTGCACGTACGCAGCGTCGCGGCTACCTCGCCCGAAGCGACCATGGCGCAGACGCGCACCGACCTCGCCGCCCTGCGCGCCATTCCCGACGTGGCCAACGTGTCGGTCGTCAACCAGACCCTGTTCGGCGGTTCGTTCAACGGCAGCGGCGTCAGCCTCAGCGACGCGCCCAAGGCACCCAGCGTCACGGTGACGCAATACTTCGGCAACCAGCAGCTGGCCGACACGATGGGCCTCAAGCTGGCGGAGGGGCGCTGGTTCAACCCGGACGAGTTCGTCAGCGACGAGCAGCTGGAAGGCGAAGGCGCCACCGTGCCGGTCATCATCAGCCGCGCGCTGGCCCAGCACTTCTTCCCGGGGCAATCGGCGGTAGGCAAGGTGATCTATGCCTTCGGCACCAACCGCGTCGTGGGCGTGGTGGACACGCTGGTGCAGCCACGGGACTACGGCGCGGCGGAGTTCTACGAATACGCCATGCTGTTCCCGGTGAACCTGTCGTACGCAGAGGGCACCTACCTGCTGCGCGTGCGGGACGCGTCGCAGCGCGATGCGGTGATCCGCGACGCCATCCACGCGCTGAAAACCGACGGCCCGCTGCGGCTGCTGTCGCCGAAGGACGCCACCACGCTGGAAGCGGCGCGCGAGAAGTACTACCGCAACGACCGCGCTATGGCCTGGCTGCTGGTGGGCGTGTGCCTGTTGCTGCTGGTGGTCACGGCCGTGGGCATCGTGGGTCTCACCAGTTTCTGGGTGGCGCAGCGGCGTCGGCAGATCGGCATCCGTCGGGCGATCGGCGCCACCCGCGGCGACATCCTGCGCTACTTCCAGACCGAGAATTTCCTGATCGCCACCTTCGGCATCGTGCTGGGCATGATGCTGGCCTACGGCCTCAACCTGCTGCTGATGCTGCACTACGAGCTGGGGCGCCTGCCAGGCTGGTATTTCCCGGTGGGCGCCGTGATTCTGTGGATCATCGGCCAGCTCGCCGTGTTCGGTCCCGCCTTGCGTGCCTCGAACGTGCCGCCGGTGGTGGCGACACGGGCCTGACCGGGGATCCGGCAGCTCACCGGGTCCCCGATTCCAAAACCGCGCTCTGGTCCCCTTGCCGTCTCAGGGCAAGGTGATGCCCAGCAACAGCATGGTTTCGCCGCGGTTCGGCACGTGCAGGTCGCCGTTGGAGATGTGCCGGATCTGCACGCTCCAATACTTCGCCTGCCAGCCCAGCGTGCTCACGAATTCGTAGGAAGAACTCAGCGCCAGGGTGCGCCCGCCATGCACGGCAGGCTGGAAGGAGAAAAACAGCGGCCGATACCAGGCGTTCTCGTCGGCAAAGCGCAGCCTCGCTCCCGCCGCGCCGATCCAGGCTTCGGGGTGCGCGGAGTAGCTGTAGTGGGCGTAGTGGTAATGCCGGTGGCGCGCCAGGTCGCGTCCGTCGATCCAGCCCAGCGATACATCCGGCGACCAGGTCAGCCCCGTGTTGCCGAGCATGTGCTCGGCGAAGACGCCTTCGAGGAAGACCGTGTTGGCGCCGTGGTTGTCCATGTAGCTGCGGCCCAGCTGGAGCTCGAAGCGGGCGGCGCAGGCGGGCATGGCGGCAACAGCCAGAACCGCGGCGACGAAGAAACGCATGTAACGCTGCATGGTACCCATCACTATCCGCAAAGCCGGCGGCGATCGGACTCAACCCATGAGTCGATCGACGCCGTGTCGCATTCCTCAATGTCCGCCGCTGCTCGATGCTCCACTCTTCGGAGTGAAGGGCGGCCTGGCCAGCCAGATCACCACGATCAGGCTCAGGAAGATCCAACCCAACGCGTGCAGGATCTCGTTGAACGCTATTTGAAAACCCTGCTGCGTGATGATGCCGTTCAAGGCGGTGGCGCCGCGCTGCAGATTGCCGTGCCCGTACTGCTCCAGCGCGTTCTGCGCGGCCGGGTTGAACGGGTTGATGTGTTCGGCGAGCTGCTCGTGGTGGGTCACCGCGCGGCGCGTCCACATCAGCGTAGTGATCGAGGCCGCGAAGCTGCCCCCCAGCGTGCGCAGGAAGGTCGCCAGGCCCGAGCCCGCGGCGATCTCGTTCTGCTGCAGGTCGGACAGCAGGATGGTCAGCACCGGCATGAAGAACAGCGCCACGCCCAGACCCTGCCACAGCTGCACCATCGCCACGTGATAGAAGTCGACCTGCAGGTAGAAGTCCGAGCGCATGAAGCAGGTGCCGGCCATCACCACGAAGGACGCCGCGGCGAGCAGGCGCAGGTCCATGCGCGTGGCGTACTTACCCACGAAGAACGTGAGCAGCACTGGAATGATGCCCAGCGGCGCGGTGGCGAAGCCGGCCCACGTGGAGGTGTAGCCCAGGTTCTGCTGCAGCCACAGCGGCACCAGCAGGGAGATCGAGAAGAACGCCGAGTAGGACAGCACCAGCGCCAGCGTGCCGGCGCTGAAGTTGCGGTGGCGGAACAGCTTGAGGTCGACGATGGGGTCCTTGTCGGTGAGTTCCCAGATCAGGAACACCGCCAGCGAGATCGCCGCCACGATGCTGGTCACGATGATGAAGCCCGAATTGAACCAGTCCTCGTCGTTGCCCTTGTCCAGCACGATCTGCAGCGCGCCCACGCCGATGATCAGCGTGACCAGGCCTACGTAGTCCACGCGCGGCCGCTCCAGCTTCTCCGCCTTGCCGCGCAGCTGGTTCGCCACCACCACGCTGGCGAAGATGCCGATCGGCACGTTGATGAAGAAGATCCACGGCCACGAATAGTTGTCGGTGATCCAGCCGCCCAGGATCGGGCCGGCGATCGGCGCCACCACCGTCACCATCGACAGCAGCGCCAGCGCCATGCCGCGCTTCTCGGTGGGATAGGTACTGATCAGCAGGCTCTGCGTGATCGGATACATCGGCCCGGCCACCGCACCCTGCAGCGCGCGGAACAGCAGCAACATGCCCATGCTCTGCGACACGCCGCACAGGAACGAGGTGAGCGAGAACAGCAGCGTGCACCACACGAACAGCTTCACCTCGCCGAAACGGCGCGTGAGGAAGCCGGTGAGCGGCAGCGAGATCGCCATGCTCACCGCGAACGAGGTGATGACCCAGGTGCTCTGGTCGTTGCTCACGCCGAGGTTGCCGGCGATGGTCGGCAGCGACACGTTCGCAATGGTCGTGTCCAGCACCTGCATGAAGGTGGCCAGCGACAACCCGATCGTGGTGACGGCGAGATTCGGCGGACGGAAATGGGTGCTCATGGAACCGTGTCGGTCATGGTTTAGGCATGTCCCATTCCCGCTTGCGGAAGTGGGTGCCCGAAGGGCGGGAGAGGGCGCGTGCCAGGCGTGATGCTGCCAACCCTCTCCCCCAACCCCACCCGCGCAAGCGGGAGAGGGGTCCTTTCATTACTTCGAATTGCCCGCCATGTTGGCGTGGATGATCTCCGCGATCAGCGCGTCGGCCTTGGCCGCCTGCTGCTCGTACACGTCGGTGCTGAAGGCCGGCTGCGTCGGCGGCTCCTGCGCCAGCATCGGGCCGTTCTGGTCGTGCAGATTCACCTCCACGTCCAGCGACATGCCGATGCGCAGCGGGTGCTTGTCCAGCTGGGTCGGATCGGTGAACACCACGCGCGCCGGGATGCGCTGCACGATCTTGATCCAGTTGCCGGTGGCGTTCTGCGCGGGCAGCAGCGAGAACGCGCTGCCGGTGCCGATGCCCAGGCTTTCCACCTTGCCGTCGTACTTCACCGCACTGCCGTACACGTCGGAGCGGATCTCCACCGCCTGGCCAATGCGCATGTGGGTGAGCTGGGTCTCCTTGAAGTTCGCGTCGATCCACACCTGGTGCAGCGGCACCACCGCCATCAGCGGCGTGCCCGGCGCGATGCGCTGGCCCAACTGCACCGAACGCATCGCCACGTAGCCGGTCACCGGCGCGACGATGGTGGTACGCAGGTCGTCGAGGTACGCAGAGCGCAGCTGCGCGGCGGCGGCCTGCACGTCGGGGTGCGAGGCGACCACGGTGTCGTCCACCAGCACCTTGTTGGTCTGGAGCTGCTGCTCGGAGGTGATCAGCGCGCTCTGCGCGGCGGTCAGCGCGTCGCGCACGTGCGACAGCTCCTCGGCGGAGATCGCGCCGGTCTTCGCCAGTGCCACGCGGCGGTCGTAGTCGGCCTGCGCCTTCTGCACCGCCACCTTCTGCACCGCCACGCTGGCCTCGGCGCCGCTGACCGCACTGTACAGGCCGCGTACCTTGCGCACGGTGGCGGCGAGGTTGGCCTTGGCGCTGGCCAGCGCCACGTCGGCGTTGGACTTGTCGAGCTTCACCAGCACGTCGCCCTGCTTCACCAGGTCGCCGTCGTCGGCGCCGATGGTGACCACGGTGCCGGGAATCTGCGGCGTGATCTGCACCACGTTGCCGCTCACATAGGCGTCATCGGTGCCCTCGTACCAGCGGCCTTCGACGAAATACCACACGGCCCACGCGATCGCGGCAAGCACCACGACCGCGGCGAGCGCGCGCAGCAGGAAGCCGCGCTTGTTGTTCTGCGGCGCAGCGGCCGCGGTAGGGTTCTGGCTGGACATGGGGTCTGCCTCAGTGATGCTGTTCGGATGCGGGGGAATCGGAAGTGTTCGACGCGGGCGGCGGCTGGTCGGCCTCGGGGCGGTAGCCGCCGCCCAGCGCGAGGATCAGCTGCACGGACTGGTCGCTCTGCTGCGCCTTCAGCGCAGCCATGCGCTGCTCGGCCTCGAGCAGTTGCTGGCGCACGCTGAGCGTTTCCAGGTAGCTGCCCACGCCGGCCTTGTAGCGCTGCTCGGCCAGCTGTTCGGCGTCGCGGGCGGCCGTCAGTGCGCGCCCTTGCGCTTCGGCCTGCTGCTGCAGCGATTGCAGCGCATCGACGTCGTCGGCCACGTCGTTGATGGCGCGCACCAGGG
Source organism: Rhodanobacter sp. DHG33 (assembly GCF_014843005.1). Lineage (GTDB taxonomy): Bacteria > Pseudomonadota > Gammaproteobacteria > Xanthomonadales > Rhodanobacteraceae > Rhodanobacter_A. The sequence continues at coordinate 92,287 of NZ_JACYXM010000003.1, forward strand.
TCTGGTTGTACTGCGCCACCGCGAGTTCGTACTGCGCGTCCTTGCCGGAGAGGTTCGCGCGCAGGCGGCCGCCGTCGAAGATCGGCATGCTCACCGCCGGCGCCACGTCGTAGAAGCGCGCCGGCAGCTGGAACAGGCTGGCCTCGCCCATCGAAATCAGGCCGACCATCGCGCCCAGGTTGAGGTTGGGCAGGAACTCGGTCTTGGCGGCCTTGATGTCCTTGCCCGCGGCTTCAACATGCCAGCGCGCGGCGACCAGGTCGGCGCGATGGCCCACCAGGTCCACCGGAAGATTGGTCGGCACGGCAAGTTCCGCGGGCGACAGCAGCTGCGGACGGCCGATCTCGCGGCCGCGGTCCGGGCCCTTGCCCAGCAGCACCGACAGCGCCGACTGTGCGGAATCGATCGCGCGGGCGGCCACCGCCAGCTGTTCCTGCGCGCTCGCCACTTCGGCGTCGCCCTGCTTCAGCTGCATCTGGTTGTCGATGCCGGCGGCCACGCGCTGCGCGGTGAGCTTGCGCGACGCATCGGCGCGATCCAGTTCGGCCTTGGCCAGATCCTGCTGCGTATACGCGTAGCCCAGCTGCACATAGGCACGGGCCACGTTGGCGGAGAGTTCCACGCGCGCGGCGCGGGCTTCGACCTCGGCGGCGCGGGCCTGACCCACCGCCGCTTCCCAGGCGGCGCGTTTGCCACCCCACAGGTCGATGTCCCAGTTGAAGCTGCCGTACACGTAGCGGGCCGGCGTCAGGTGGCCGTTGCCCAGTCCCGGCAGAGTGGTGGGGATGCGTGCGTAGGCCACGCTGCCGCCCACGTTGAAGGTGGGCTCGCGCGCGGCGTCGCTGGCGCCCGCCACGGCCTGCGCCTGATGCGCGCGGGCATCGGCCACGGCCAGCGAGGGGTTGTCGGCCAGCGCTTCGGTGATCAGCGCGTCGAGCTGCGGATCGCCGAGGCCCGTCCACCAGTCGGCGGACGGCCAGGCCGCATTGGCCGGCACGTTCGCCAGGCTTTGCGTGGCCTTCAGCGAGGACGGGGCGATCGGCGTGCCGTCGGGATGCAGGCCGCCGCTGCTGGCGCAGCCGGCCAGTGCGAAGGTCAATCCGACCGCTGCCGCAAGGAGGTGCAGGCGCATGAGCTTTCGGTCTCGTTGGAAAGTCAGTTCTTGGTGCGGAGCGCGCTAAGCACGCGCTCCAGGTAATCGTGCAGGTGCGCGCGCTCGTCCGCGCTCAGCGAAGCCTGCGCCGCGGCGAGCACGCGATCGTTGCAGCTGGTGAGGTGCTGCCACAGCGCGTTGCCTTCGGCGGTCAGCTCGATGCGCAGCGCGCGCCGGTCCTGTTCGTGCGGGCAACGGCGCAGGTAGCCCTTGCGCTCGAGCTGGTCGAGCTGGCGGGTCATCGCGCCGCCATCCAGTTCCACTGCGCGGGCCAGTTCGGTGGCACTCATCGGCCCCAGCAGGGCCAGCCGCTTCAGTATCAGGAACTGGGTGAATTTCAGATCCAGCCCCTTGGCGGCGATTTCCGCCTCCATGGCGCGCACCAGTTCGGTACGCACGAGGCCCAGGAGCACGCCCAGGCTTTCGCGGGGACTGGAGGAAGCAGGGGTCGATACAGTGTTCACAGCCGCGCATTCTATTGCCGAAAGAATATTTGTCAAGGCAAATATATGTCCGGCCAATTTTGTCTCGGCAAAATTCAGCCCTGGCATGGCTGGCGCGCTTCTAGCTCGTCCTGCACCAGCCGGCGCAAGGCGGTGTCGCGAATGGTGAACAGCTCGAACACCCCCAGCGCCTGCAGCGTGGGCAGCACGGCTACCAGGCGGGGTTCGGCGCGGCGGCGCACGGCCTCGGGCGTGGCCGGATCGAGCATTTCGTGGGCGCAGGCCACGAAGGTCTCCAGCGGGGAACGGAACGGAGTGGCGACGGACAGCGTGGACGTGGACATGCGGGTTCTCCGGAGGGGCGCCGGGCGGGCTGGAAACGGGAGACAGGAACCGCGAGCGATGGCAGCGGTGACACGGGCCGGCGGGGACATCGGCTGCCGGCCAGCTTACGCACGCACGCCTGCAAACTGATAACGTTATTTGGTCAACAAATAGCGAGAATCGGACATGGGTTCCTGGCACGAGCAGTTGCACGACCGCATCGAACGCGCGGACGGTCCCGCCGTGATCGCCTACTGGGACCAGGGCGAGGCCGCCAGCGAACAGCGCGGCGAAACCCGCACCCACGACTGGCACCGCCACCTGCGCGGGCAGATCTACTGCATCGAAAGCGGCCTGGTGCACGCACGCACCCGCTATGGCTCGTGGCTGCTGCCGCCGCATCGCGCGGGCTGGATGCCGCCGGGCGAACTGCACACGGTGAGCGTGAGCGGGCCGATGAGCGGCTGGGGCGTGTTCCTCACACCCGAGGCCTGCGCCGGCCTGCCCGACCGCCCTTGCGTGATCGGCAGCAGCGAGCTGCTGCGCGCGCTGGTCCGCCGCGCCAGCAGCTGGGCGTTCGCCGAACGGCTGGAGCCCGAGCAGGAACGGGTGTGCGGCGTGCTGCTGGACGAGCTGCGCCGTGCACCGCAGGAGCCTCTGCACCTGCCGATGCCGATCGACCGCCGCCTGCTGCGCATCGCGCACGCGGTGTTGCAGGCGCCGCAGGACAACCGCAGCCTGGAATCGTGGGCCGAACGCGCCGGCCTGTCGGTGCGCAGCCTCAGCCGGCTGTTCCGCCACGAGACCGCGCTCAGTTTCGCGCAATGGCGCCAGCAGGCGCGGCTGGGCCGCGCGCTGGAGCGGCTGGCCGAAGGCATGCCGGTGGCGCAGGTGGCCGAAGCCGCCGGCTACGGCAGCACCAGCGCCTTCATCGCGATGTTCCGGCGTGCCTATGGGCAGTCGCCAGCCCGCTACTTCGAGCGGGCTGCGGCCGTGGCCGCTTGAGCTGCGTACGTTCTTCGCGAAGCGGCGAATCGAAAGGCTTCAATGCCTTTCAGCGGGCACGTAAGGATTGCGGTTCGACGCGGCGAGTATCGCCCATGCCGTCGCGGCGAGATGCGGCCGGCGGTAGTAGAAGGAGTAGGCCGCCGTGATGCGCGGTTCGCGCGTGGCGTAGAGGAACCCGCCCGGCGAAGCCTGTTGCGCGATAGCCGCGAACAGCGTGTCCGCCTCGGCTTCGTGGCCGAGCCGGCGATAGACCAGCGCGGCCTGTGCGGTGCCCTCCGTCCACAAGCCGTCGCGCACGTCGGTGAAATCGAAGCCGCCGTTGACGGCATGCATGCGCTCTACCCAGCCCAGCGCGCGCTGCCATGCCTTCGGCGCATCCGGCAGGAGCTGTGCCCAGAGCTGCACGTCGAGGGCGGATGGCGAGCGCAGCGGCGTCGCGCCATCCGGCATGGTGCCCATCCAGAAGTGCCCGCTCGGCGCATCCCATTGCGCGGCGACGAAGACGAGTGCGCGCTTCGACTGTACAGGCCAGTCGCCGCCGGGCGCGGCGATACGGGCGAGCCAGCCGAACAGTGCGGCGAGGTCGATGTTGTGCTCGGTCGATTTCCACGACGCCGTGCGCGGCACCAGCAGCCAGGATTCGATGCCGCCATCGAAGCCGCCCGCGCCGCGCGCATCCGATGCGTGCGCCGCCACCCAGTCGGCGAGACGCACCGCCGCGTCGCGCCAGCGCGCCTCGCCGGTGGCGTCGTGCAACGCCAGCAATGCCAGCGCCGTCCACGCGACGTTGCCGCATGAAGTGCCGTCCTGGTAGGCGCCGGAATACTCGTGCGCGGCTTCGATCCAGCGTTTCCGCTGCGCGTCCCACCAGCCGTTCGGCAACGGCTTGCGACCTTCGACGACACCGGCGCGGTAGGCATCGCGCAGGCGGGTGTCGTTGATCGCCGCGAGGCGCAAAGCCTCGCCGATGCGCTCGGCCTGCGATTTCCTTTGACAGGCGAGCAGGGCGATGACGGCCAGTGCGTTGTCGTAGGTGAAGGCTGCCGAATGCAGGGGCGCCAGGTCGGGCGCACCCTGTCCGCGCAGGCTGTCGTAACTGCGCAACAGGAGCGGCGTGCCTCCCGGCACTGCATCGACGCGGGATGCGATGGCGTTGCAGCCGGCGTTCGCCATCGTCCGGAGTGTCGTCTCGGAAGAAACCGTGTCGGCATCCGGCCACGGCCATGCTCCCGCGAAGACCACAGGCGACGCGCACGCACCCACCAGCAAGCATGCCGTCATGCCAGCCAACCAACGGCTTCGTGCCTTGCCTGGTCTGGTCGTGCCGAATTCAGCCATCGCTCGTGCCGGTCCGAGGCTCAGACAAAGAAAGCCGCCATCCCCGGCTTTGCGGGAATGACGGCAAGGGGAGAGGGTCCATCCCGTGCGGGCACGTGCCCGCACGACATACCGGGCGCGCTCCGTCAGAAACTCGCGCGCAGGCTGAGGTTGTAGCGGGTGTCGTCGCGGAAAAAGCCCTTGGGCACTTCCAGCCCGTCGGTGTTGACGATCTCCCGCGTCTTGAACGTGGAGTTCAGGATGTTGGCCGCTTGCAGCGAAATCTTGACGTGGTCGTTGAGCGCGTAGATCAACGAAGCGTCCAGCTGGCCCTGGGAGTCGGCCATCACCGGCAGGAACGGATAGTCCGCCTCCTGTCCCGTGATCAGGAAGGCCGAGCGCCAGTTGTAGGCGAGGCGCGCGGACAGCGGACCCTTCTCGTAATACACGGTGAAGTTGTACGTATCGCGCGACAGTTCGGACGGCGGCAGCTTGAGCTGGTTGATGCACTGCGTGGGCGCCACGTAGCCGGAGGGGCAGTAGTCCACCGAACCGAAGCCCAGCCCGTGCGGCTTGATGTAGGTGTAATTCATCTGCGTGCCGAAGCCGGACAGCCAGCCTGGCAGGAAATCGTATTTCTGCTGATAGGCCAGCTCCACGCCGCCCACGCTGCCCTTCTGCCTCAGGTTGGCTAGGCCCGCCGTGTACTGCTCCGGATAGCTCACGCCGTTGTTCGTCACCGTCGTGTCGACGACATGGGTGATGTACTGGATGGTGTTGTCCAGCTGCTTCCAGAACAGCGTGCCGGACAAGGAACCGACATTGCCGAAGTACCACTCCTGGGTAAGGTCGAAGTTGTGCGCGGTGATCGGCTTGAGGTACGGGTTCGCGCCGGTGTAGCCGTTCGACAGGGTCGGCGCGGTGCTGCCGTTGGTGCCGTATGGAAGCAGGCCGCTGACCGTCTGCCCCGCCTGCAGCTGGTTGAGCGTCGGCCGGTAGACCGACTCGGAGAACGCGAAGCGGGTGATCAGGTCGCTGGTCCAGCCGATGGCCAGGTTGAAGCTGGGCAGCCAGTTGCCGTACGAGTTGCTGGCGTTGATCGGCGTGTACGCGCCATTGGCGAAGTTCACGTACTGCTGTTGCTGCGCCGGCGTCAGCGCGCAGAACGTGCCCGGCTGCGGCGCCGGGCCGCTCACGCTCTGCTGGCAATACTCCGCGATGGTCTTGCCGTTGAGCGTCTGGTTCATGTTCGGCAGCAGCAGGAAGCCCGAGGCGTCGTCCTGGGTATGCACGTAGCGCAGGCCGATGTTGCCGCTGATCTGCAGGCCGCTGAGGAAATCGGTGTTGTCGTTGCCGAAATTCAGGCGCACATAGGCGGCGTTGGTCTTCTCCTCGTTCGAGGCGATTTCCTGCGGCAGGTAATACGTGCCCGGCACGAAGACGTCGCCCGCCACGTACTGCTCGCGCTGGAAGTTGGTGTAGTACGGGCCGCCCGCCATGCCGGGGTTCATCGCGAACCACTGCTGGTTGATCTGCTGGATGACGTTGGCGGCCTGCTGGAACTGCGTGAGCGGATTGAGGTTGAAGTAGGGCGCGACGACGCCGAAGTCGCCGCCGCTGAAGGCCGGCAGGTTGATGTGGTACGGGGAGGTGTCGCCAGGCGTGTTGGCGGCGGTCACCACGCTGATCCCCGGGCTGGGCGAGCTGACGGCCTCGTAGTTGTAGGCCGAGTTCTGCACCACTTCGCTCTGGTCGGTATGCCGCACGCCGAACTGCAGGTTGTCCAGGAAACCCTTGTCCACGTCGAAGGTGCCGTCCAGACGGAAGGCGCGCTGGTTGCCCCAGGAGTGCTCCTGGTGATCCTGCGCCGCCGCCCAGTAGGTGTTGTTGGGGTTGGCGAAATACTGCGCCGTCGTTTCGTTGGGGTCCGGCGACAGCAAGCTGACGCTGGGCACGTTGTTGCCGTGCAGGGCGATGTCCCAGTTCGCCATGGTCAACTGGCGGATGTAGTAATAGAAGTTGTCGTAGGTGGAGTTCGTGTCCTGCACGTCGGCGCTCAGATGCAGCCTGTCGTTGACGTTCCACTTCAGGTTGAAGCTGTAGTCGTTGGTGACGTAGCGGTTCCTGAAAGCCGTGCTGTCGAGCTGCGTGGGCAGGCCGCCGTAAGCGGACGGATAGTTGTATTGGCTGGGCAGCGCCGTGACGATGCCCGACTGGAACACGCCCTGGGAATTGAACGTGGGGTAGGTGCCCGCCAGCGGAATGTCGCACTGATTGGGATCCGACCAGGCGCAACCGTCCGTCGACGCCTGCAGGGTGTGCTCGTAGGTGGTCTCCGTGTCCGAAACCCGATCCCATTCCAGCGTGGCCTGCCAGGCCTTGTCCGGGCTTTCCCATTGCGCCGCGAACACGCTGCCGAAGCGCGTGCTGGTCTCGTCCTGGGTGCGCAGGTCGCCGCCGATCGGCACGTACGCATATTGGCCGGGCGCCAGGCCGGGGAAGTCGTCGTTGCGCGAACCCGGCAGCGTGCAACCGTTGCAGCGCCGCTGGAAATCGACCAGCGAGATCGCGTTGTCGGCCTGGTCGATGCGGTCGTAGGCGATGTTGCCCAGCACGCCGAAGCGGCCGATGTCGGTATCCCAATTGTGGCTGAGCAAGCCGGAGATCTGCGGCGTGCCCTTCTTGTCCAGGCTGCCCCAGTAGTTACCGACGGTGAAGGACGCCTGCGTGTCCTTGCTGCTGTCGAAAGGCTTGCGCGTATTCAGGTCGATCGAACCGGCGATGCCGCCTTCGATCATGTCCGCCGTCTGGTTCTTGCTCACCACGACCGAGCCGATCAGCTCCGGCGACACCGTGGCGAAATTCAGCCCCTGGCCGCCGCCGGCGGAAAACACCTCGCGGCCGTTGAACAGCGTGCTGGTATAGGGCAGGCCCTGCAGGCTGATGTCCGAACCCTGGATAGAGAAGTGGTCGGGATCGGCCGCGATGCCGAAGGCGCTGACGGCCACGCCGGGCACGCGCTGCAGCGCTTCCGTGACCGATGTGTCGGGCAGCGAGCCGGCGTCCTGCGCCGAAATCGCGTCGACCACCGTGTCGGCATAACGCTTGATTTCCTGCGCGCGGTTCAAGCTGCCCGAGAAGCCGTTGACGGTCATGCCGGTGAGTTGCTTCGCCTCCTTCTCGTCGGCCGTCGTGGTGGCGTCCTTCTTCTTGTCCTTGACGTCCTTCTTCGCCGCGGGCGCGGCCTGGTCGGTCGCCTGCTGCGTGGGCTGCGCGGTTTGTGCATGCAGTTGCCCGACTGCGAGCAACGTCATCGCAATCGCGAAGGGCAGCAGGCGCAATTGGCCGGCGCCGCGCGTTTGCGGATCCATGGATGGCTTCTTCACTTCGTATCTCCCCAGTTACCAGTGAACGCACGGCGGATGCGGCCCCTTTGCCCCGGCCCATCCGCCCGCCTCTTACTTCAAACCCTTCCGCCAGCCCCCGCTGGCCCCACGGCAGGACATCGAGCACGCATGCCACGCCGCCATCGATCAAGAGAAGCATCGCTCCGACTGCCGGGTCGGATCCGGCGACGCCACCGCATGGCGCGCTCGCCGGACAGGCCACTCCCCTCGCCCCGAGGGCTTCCTCGCCCGTGGCAAGCTAGTCAAATGTACCAGCGCTGTCAACAGAAAATACCAGCGCTGGTATTTTTGACCGGAACGGAGGAAATTCACGTGGATGCGCGCCTTGCGCATGGGTTAGCATGGGTCGTTGCAAGCCATACAGGGGTGGGCTTTAGATGCCTGCGAGAATCGAGGACGTCGCCGCGCATGCCGGCGTGTCCACCAAGACGGTGTCACGTGTCCTCAACGGCCATCCGAGCGTGCGCGCCACGCTGCGCACGCGCATCGAAGCCTCGATCCGCGCTCTCAATTACGTGCCCAATCCGTCGGCGCGCGGCCTGGCGGGCAACCGCTCGTACCTGGTCGCGCTGCTGTACGACAACCCGATGGCAGGCTCCAGCTACACGATGGAATTGATCGTGGGCGTGCTGCAGGCGTGCAAAGGGACGCCCTACAACGCCGTGCTGCACCCCTTCGACACGGCGGACGATCTGGCTGCGCAGATCGACGGCTTCGTGGCGACGCACCGCCCGGACGCGCTGGTGCTGGTGCCGCCCCATGCGAACAACGCCAAGCTGCTGCAGCGCCTCGACGAACTGGACATACGCTATTCCACGGTCTCCTCGAAGTTGCGCCAGTCGCGCATCGACATCGGCTTCGACGAGCGCCGGGCGGCGGCGGACATCGTCGAGCACCTGATTTCGCTGGGGCACCGCCGGATCGCCCACATCACCGGACTGCACGGGCACGGCGCGCGCACCTGGCGCCTCAGCGGCTATCGCGATGCGTTGCGCAAGGCGGGCATCGCGTATGACGAGTCACTGGTGGTGGAGGGCGATTTCACCTTCGCATCGGGCATGGCCGGCGCCAAGGCGCTGCTCGACCGGCGGCGTGCGCCCACGGCGATCTTCACGGCGAACGACGACATGGCCTGCGGCGTGATGCGCGAAGCCTACGAGCGCGGGCTCGCCATTCCCGGCGACCTGTCGGTCTGCGGCTTCGACGGCACGCCGGTATCGCAGCTGATCTCGCCCGGCCTGACCACGGTGCGCCAGCCGTGCCGGGAGATCGGTTGCCAGGCCGTCGAAAGCGTCCTGCAGTCGATCCGCGACCCGGCCCTGCGCCAGCAGGCGCGCGTGCCCTACGAAGTGCAGCTGCGCGCATCCACGGCGGCGCCCAGGAAGCCTTAGGATTCATCCCATACCGTCGCCGCGCTCATCCGGCTCCGACGGATGAGCGGGATGCGAATGACGGTGACCGACGACAAGGCCGAAGCTGCGACGCGCAGGCTCCCGCATGCCGGGACGACCTCCGGCGGAACGCTGCGCGCACGCCGCATCGGCTGGCCCTTCATCGCGGTCTACGGCGCGGCCTATACCGGCCTGTGGATGGCGCTGCTGCCGCCCATCCTGGTGGGCCTGGCGATGCGCGTGCGCGAGATCGACCCGGCGCACGCGACCGGCAGCCTGTCGCTGGTCGTGGGCGTGGGCGCGCTGTTGGCATTGTTCGGCAACCCGTTCTTCGGGCGCCTGTCGGACCGCACGACTTCGCGCTTCGGCATGCGCCGGCCCTGGCTGATCGCCGGCGCCCTGGGTGGCGCGGCGGGGCTGGCGATCGTCGCGCAGGCCGCCTCGGTGCCGCAGCTCCTGCTGGGCTGGTGCATCGCGCAGCTCGCCTACAACGCACAGTTGGCCGCGCTGGCCGCGATCCTTGCCGACCAGGTACCGGCGGAGCAGCGCGGCACGGTGTCCGGCGTGGTGGGCATCAGCCTGCCGCTGGGCATGGTGGCCGGCACCTTCCTGGTGGAGGCCCTCGCGTCTTCCACGCTGGCCATCTTCCTGGTGCCAGCCGCGATCGCAACGGCCAGCGCGCTCGCCCTGGCCTGGGCGCTGCCCGATCTGCGACTGGCGGCGGCGCAGCGGCCGCATTACGGATGGCGCGGATTCCTGGGCAGCTTCTGGATCAACCCCTTGCGCTTCCCCGATTTCGCCTGGGCCTGGAGCAGCCGCTTCCTGCTCTACGCAGGGGTCGCGCTGCTGATGACCTACCAGGAGTTCTACCTGATCCATCAGCTGGGCCGCGCCCCGGCCGATGCGCCGCGGCTGATTTTCCTGTCCACCCTGGTGCAGTCCTGCGCGGTAGCGATCTCCAGCGCCGTGGGCGGCGGCCTGTCCGATGCCAGCGGGCGGCGCAGGGCTTTCGTGTCCGGTGCGGCGTTGGTCTATGCGCTGGCTTTGTTGATGATCGCCTTCGCCGCTTCGTATGCCTGGTTCCTCGCCGGCATGGCGATCACCGGCATGGCACAAGGCGTCTATCTCGCCGCCGACCTCGCCCTGGTGACCGACGTGTTGCCGGAACGCGAAACCCATGCCGCCCGAAATCTCGGCATCTTCAACATCGCCAACGTCCTGCCGCAATCGCTGATGCCGGCAGTCGCGCCGGCCATCCTGTCGGTCAGCCACGGGAGTTATGCCGCGCTGTTCGTGGCGGCGGCGATCCTCGTCTCGTTGGGCGCCTGGGCCATCCTGCCGGTGCGCGGAGTGCGCTGAAGCATGGCCGGGCGCCACCGGTGCCGCATCAGATGCACTTATCGCCGGAATCACGAAAACCGTCTTGGCTTATCGGCACGGGCGGGCATAGCATGCGACGACACGTATCCACGCCACCATCGAATGGGGAGATCGCCATGTTCCGTCCGTTGCTTGCCAGCCTGCTCGCGCTCAGCCTGCTGCCCGCCGCCGCAATGGCGGACGATGCCGGCTTCTGGCAAACCCCCGTCATCACGGCCGCCGGCAAGATCCATCCGCTGCCGCAGGCCGCCTACCAGCCAGATCGCAATGCCACCTACAAGGTGGTGTTCACGATGACCATGCCCTCCGCCAAGCCGGACGAGGTCAACCCCGCCCTGGAGCGCGTGGCGCGCACGGTGAACCTGTACGCGCAGTCCGGCGTGCCGGTGAACCACCTGAAGTTCGTGGCCGTCGCCGCCGGCCCGGCGACGGCGATCGCGCTCAACGACGACGCCTACAAGCAGAAGTTCGGCGTGGCCAATCCCAACCTGCCGGTGATCGAGCAGCTGCGCAAGAACGGCATCGACATCGCCGTGTGCGGCCAAGCCTGGGCCGAACACAAGTTCGACTACGCCTGGAAAGACAGCCGCGTCACGCTCGCGCTGTCCCTGCTCACCACGGTCACGACGCTGGAGCACCAGGGCTACACGCTGATGCCGCTGTAAACGGTCGCCGCAGACAATCGCCTGCCGAGCCAGGGAGGCTCGGCGACGACTGGACGCGCTGTGCGTCTGACCGAACGGAACCGAGGCAGCCACGCTGGATTCGGCGAACCGGAAAAGCACAGGCCATGCTTTCGAACAGCAGGCCAACGTTGTCGCTCTCGAAGAGAACCCGATGAAACGAGCACGCTCACGATCCCTATGCCTGGCGACCCTGCTCGCTTTCGCCTGCAGCGCCCAGGCCGCCGGCCAGGCCAAGACCGATTACCTGCCGCCGTGGAACCCGCCGCCGGAAGGCATGCAGTTCAGCGTGCCGCCGTTCGACGCCATCGCCGACCTGCACGGCGACGTGGTCGATCCGCAGCTCACCGTGTTCTTCGCCGGCAACCAGTTCATGGTGGTGCACGACCTGGTCGCCGCGTTCAAGCAGGCGCACCCCGAATACCAGCGCGTGTTCGTGGAAACCCTGCCGCCCGGCATCCTCGCCAAGCAGATCGGCAGCGGCGTGCTGGTGATGGGCAACCTGCGCCTCGCGCTGAAGCCGGACGTCTACACGGCGGGCAAGGGCGCCGTCGACCGGCTGCAGATGCAGCACGGCTGGTTCGCCGACAGCGCCGACTACGCGCGCAACCCGCTGGCGATCCTGGTGGCGAAGGGCAACCCCAAGCACATCGAAGGGCTGAAGGACCTCGGCCGCCCCGACGTGCGCGTGAGCATGCCGAACCCGGCGTGGGAAGGCATCGCGAAGCAGATCGAGGATGGCTACCGCAAGGCCGGCGGCGACGCGCTCGATCACGCCATCATGGTCACCAAGGTGCAGGACGGCAGCACCTTCCTCACCACCATCCACCATCGCCAGTCGCCGCTGCGCGTGCTGCAGGGCGAATCCGATGCGGCGCCGGTGTGGTCCACCGAGGCGTACTTCCAGCAGCAGATCCTGCACCATCCGGTGGACACCGTGGCGATACCCGCGGCGCAGAACGCCGTCGGCATCTACACCGTGGCGCGTCTGAAGGCCGCGCCGCATCCGCAGGCGGCGAAGGACTTCTTCGACTTCATGCAGAGCCCGGCGGCGCAGGCGATCTACCGCAAATACGGCTTCCAGCCGCCGAAGTAAGGTGATGCCCATGCTGCGTACTCTCGGGCTTCTCGCCCTGCTGATTCCGCTGGGGGCCGGCGCCACCGATGCCGCATCGATTGCCCAACAAGGCAACGGCAAGGGCGCCGCACCCTGCATGGCCTGTCACGGACCCGACGGTGGCGGCAACAGCGCCACGGGCTTTCCGCGATTGGCCGGCCTCGATGCCGCCTACCTGAAGCAGCAGCTCGACGACTTCGCCAGCGGCGCGCGCGCCAATCCGGTGATGCAGCCGAACGCCAGCGCACTCAGCGAGGACGAACGCGCCGCGCTGGCGAAGTACTACAGCGCACTGCCGTTGCCCGCACGCCTCGCCACACCGCCGGCAGCCAAGCCCGATGCCGACGGCGAACGGCTCGCCGCGCGCGGCGACTGGAGCCGCGACCTGCCCGCCTGCGTGCAATGCCACGCACCGGGCGGCGTGGGCGTGGGCGCGAACTTTCCGCCGCTGGCCGGCCAGCCTGCCGCGTACATCGCATCGCAGTTGCGGGCGTGGCAACAGGGCACGCGCCACAACGATCCGCTGCAACTGATGCAGCACGTCGCCAAACAGCTCACGCCGCAGGAGATCGACGCCGTGGCCGGCTGGTTTGCCGCGCAACCGCTGCCGGCCCGGGGAAACGGGCCGTGAAGGAGTACGCCATGAAACGGCTGCCCGTCGCCCTGCTCGCGACCCTGACGCTCGCCGCGTGCTCGCATCCGGCTGCGGAAACGCCAGGCGCCACCAAGCCCGCGCCTGCCGCCAGCGTCGCGAGCGCTCCCGTGAAGCACCCGGCCGCACCCGCCTTCGCGCCACCTGCCGACTCCGACATCCCTGCCGGCCCGCTGGGCGACGAGATCCGCCTGGGCCGCGCGATCTTCACCGATACGCCCGCACAAGCCCACGACTACGTCGGCAACGGCCTCAGCTGCAGCAACTGCCATCTCGATGCAGGCCGCCTGGCCAACTCTGCGCCGCTGTGGGGCGCGTGGGGCATGTATCCGCAATACCGCAAGAAGAACGGCCACGTCAACAGCTTCGGCGAACGCCTGCAGGGCTGCTTCCGCTACAGCATGAACGGCAAGGCGCCGCCGCTGGACAGCGATATCATCGTGGCGCTGGAAAGTTACGCGTGGTGGATGAGCAAGGGCGCGCCGAACGGCGTGAAGCTGGCCGGCGCCGGCTATCCCAAGCAGGATTTCAAACCGCCGCAACCGCCCGACTACGCGCGCGGCGCCGTCGTGTACGCGAAGGACTGCGCGCTATGCCACGGCGCCGATGGCCAGGGCCAGCAGGTGAACGACCGCAACGTGTTCCCGCCGTTGTGGGGCCCGCAATCCTTCAACTGGGGCGCGGGCATGCACGAGCTCGACAATGCAGCCGCCTTCATCAAGGCCAACATGCCGCTCAGCCGCGGCGGCACGCTCAGCGACCAGGACGCGTGGGACGTGGCGATGTACATGGATGCGCACGAACGCCCGCAGGACCCGCGCTACGCCGGCGACGTCGCCGCCACCCGCGCGAAGTACCACGACACGCCGATGTCGCTGTACGGCACCACGGTGAACGGGCACCTGCTCGGCAGCGAGGCGTCGAAATGACCGCGCAAATCCATCGCCTCACCCCCACGTTCGGCGTGGCTCCGCAACTCGATGCGGGCGACATCGCCACGCTGGCCGCGCAGGGCTGGCGCAGCCTGGTCTGCAATCGCCCCGATGGCGAAGCCGCGGACCAGCCGGCCAGTGCCGAACTCGCGCAAGCCGCGGCTGCGCATGGCCTCGCATGGCACTACTTGCCCGTCGTCTCCGGGCAATGGCATGACGCCGATATCACTGCGTTTGCCGAGGCTCTGCGCACACTGCCCGCGCCGGTACTGGCGTTCTGCCGCAGCGGAACGCGCTCCATCCACCTGTGGGCGCTGGCGATGGCGGGCACGCTGGACGACGACAGCATCCAAGGCATCGCCGCCGATGCCGGCTACGTGTTGAACCCCGCAGTGCTGCATCGCGCGGACGCATCGTCCTGATGTTGGCCGACCTGCTGGCGCTGGCCTGCGGCTCGCTGGTGGGCTTTTCGCTGGCGCTGATCGGCGGCGGCGGCTCCATCCTCGCCTTGCCGATGCTGCTTTACGTGGTCGGTCTACACGACAACCCGCACCTTGCGATCGGCACCGGCGCAGTAGCCGTCGCGGCCAATGCCTTCGTCAACCTGCTGCCGCATGCGCGCGCCGGCCACGTGCGCTGGCCGGCCGCACTCACGTTCGCCGCCGCCGGCGTGGTGGGTGCGTTCGCCGGTTCCACGCTGGGCAAGCGCGTGGACGGCCACCACCTGCTCGCGCTGTTCGCCGTGCTGATGCTGGTGGTGGCGGCGCTGATGCTGCGTGGACGGCGCAATACGGCGGACGGCAGCTATCCGAAGCCGCGACTGTTTCCCCGTCTCGCCGCTACCGGGTTCGGCGCGGGCGCGCTGTCCGGCTTCTTCGGCATCGGCGGCGGTTTCCTCATCGTGCCGGGGCTGATCTTCGCCAGCGGCATGGAAATCATCGCCGCCATCGGCAGCTCGCTGGTCGCGGTGGGCGCGTTCGCCTCGACTACCGCGATCAACTACGCCGCCTCCGGCCTGGTCGACTGGCGCATCGCCGCGCTGTTCGTGGCCGGCGGCATCGTCGGCGGCTGGCTGGGCGCGCATCTGGCGCAGCGGTTGGCGCGCACTCGCGGCGCGCTCAACCTGGTGTTCGCGTTCGCCGTCATTGCGGTGGCGGTTTACATGCTGGCGCGCAATCTGCACGCTTGAACATGCCGCTTGACCTTGCCCCAAGGGCAAGCCGTAGTGTCCTCATCCGATGTCGAAATCCGCCGCCACTACCGAGTACTTGCGCATCGGCCAGATCGCCGAACGCACCGGCATGTCCGCCAAGGCACTGCGTCTGTACGAAGCCCGTGGCCTGCTGGCACCCGATGCACGTTCGGCCAGCGGCTATCGCCTGTACGGCACCCGGGCATTGGCGCGTCTGGCCGAGATCGCGGTGCTGCGCCGCGCCGGCTTCACGCTGGCCGAGATCGGCGCCCTGTTGCTGCGCGAAGCAGCGGCGACGGCGCTGATCGAGGCGCGCATCGTGGCCTTGCGGCGCGAGGTACGCAGCAAGTCAGCGGCGCTGGCCACGCTCGAGCAGGCGTGGCGGCGGCTGGACCCGGCATCGTCCACCGATATCGAACAACTTTTGGAGGGCATCCGGATGAGCGAAGAACTTGATGTGTGTTTCACCGAGGCACAATTGGCGGAGTTCCGGCGCAGCGGAGAGCTGCTGGGCCAGCACTTCACCGCGGAAGAGCGCGAGCAGCTGCGTCTGCGCGCCGAACGGCACGGCGCCGAAAACATGCAGAAGTATCAGCAGCAGTGGCCGCCGCTGATCGCGCAGGTGCGTGCGGCGATGGATGCCGGCACGCCGGCGGACGACCCTGCCGTTATCGAACTGGGCCGCCGCTGGCACGCGCTGGTCAACGCATTCAGCGGCGGTGACGCCAGCCTCGTGCGCAAGATGAAGGATACCTACCACAAGAAACCGCAGGCGATGGCGGCGCAGGGTATGGACCCGGCGATGTTCGTCTACGTCGGTGAAGCGATGCGGGCAGCTGGGCTGACGTTGCAAGCGTGAATCACACGCCCGGCGGTTCGTCGTTGCGAACTGCCGGGCGTGCCAGATGTTTCAGTCCGCGCGCTGCTTCACGTAGGTATTGAACAACTCGTCGATACGCCGGTATTCGTCGTACCAGTCGTCCGCATGCTCGAACTCGTGGCGCTCCAGCGGATACAGCGAGATCCAGAAGTTCTTCTTGTGCAGCTCCACGAAGCGCTGGTACAGGCGGATCGAATCGCTGGCCATCACGTTGTTGTCGATCAGGCCATGCTCGATCAGCAGCGGGTCCTGCAGGTTCTGCGCGTACTCGATCGGCGAACTGGTCTTGTACGCCTCGGGATCGAGTTGCGGATCGTTGAGGATGTTCGAGGTGTATTCGTGGTTGTAGGTGGCCCAGTCCGCCGGCGGGCGCAGCGCGGCGCCCGCCGCGAATTCGCCGGGTGCGCGCAGCAGCGCCATCTCCGTCATGAAGCCGCCGTAGCTGCCGCCGTAGATGCCCACGCGCTTGGGATCGACGCCGTGCTGCTTGACCAGCCACGCCTTGCCGTCGAGCAGGTCTTCGAGTTCCGGGTGGCCCATGTTGCGGTAGATCGCGTCGCGCCAGTCGCGGCCGTAGCCGGCGGAGCCGCGGTAGTCCATGTCCAGCACCACGTAGCCCTGCTGCACCAGCAGGTTCTGGAACATCTGCTCGCGGACGTAATAGGTCTCCTGCTTCGACACATCCTGCAGGTAGCCCGCCCCGTGCACGAAGATCACGGCGGGGCGCGAGGCGTGCGCGTCAGTTTCGTTGGCGGGGCCGTAGTACTTTGCGTAGACCACACCGGCGCCGTGCGAGGAGGGCACTTCGACGAACTGCGGCTGGACCCATGGGCGCGCAGTGAAGCCGCTCTTCATGGTGTCGGTGAGTTCGCGCGGCGTGCCGCCGCCGGCCGGCTGCACGGCGAGCTGGTCGAGCAGGTAGGGCGCGGAATGCAGCACGGCGAGCCGGCTGCCGTCGGGCGAGAGCGCGAAGCCGTCCGCGCCTTCGTACTGCGTCACGCGGGCGAGTTCGCCGCCGCTGGCCGGCACGCGATACACGTCGTAGCTGTATGGCGCCACCTTGTTCGTCAGCACGTAGAACCACTTGCCGTCCGGACTGAGCTGCGGCTGGCTGACCTCAAATTTGGTGTTGTCGGTGAGTGCCTTGGCGGCGCCGCCCAACGGTTTGACGTAGAGGCGCGACCAGCCGCTGGCTTCACTGAGGTACCAGAGCGTCCGGCCGTCCTTGAGCCAGCCGAAGTCGTTGAAGCTCCAGTTGATCCACGCGTTGTCGCGCAGGCGATCCTGCGATACCAATGAGTGATTGGCGAAGTCGACGCTGGCGATCCAGCGATCCTTGTTGTCGATGGAGCGCAACTGCACGGCGGCCTGGTTGCCGTCGTCGCTCCACGCGATGCCGCCGCCGCTGCCGTCACTGGCGATGGTGACCGGGCGCAGCGCGGGCGCCTGCAATGCCTTGGCTTCGTCGTCGTGGCCGGCCTTCTGCAGCGCAGCGATGGTCTGGTCGCGGATGACCTTGAGCGGGTCGTCCTTGATGCCGGGCAACGCATCGGTCTTGAGCGGCCACACCTTGTGCGCGCCGAGGTCGAGCAGCAGCAGCGACTGCGGCGCGGGATCGTCGCGACCCACGTAGGTGCGTGCCGCCTCCGCTTCGGTGTAACCCGAGTCGGTGACGTAATGGATCACGTCGGGCGCCTTGCCGTCGTCGTGATGCGCGGGTTCGGTGACCACCAGCATCCAGCGGCCATCGGGCGAGAGTTCGGTGTCCGCCGCCTTGATGCCGTTGCCCAGCCAGAACGGCTGCGGCGCGCGACCGGCGTCGGCGGCGGCCAGCGCCTGCTGCTGCGCGCGATGCGCGTCGCGGTCGGCCTTGATCTCGCGCAGCGTGCTGAACAGCGCGAGTTGCTGGCGGGCCAGCGCATCGGGCTCGGCCGCCTGCGGGTCGTCGGCGAACTTCAGGATGGCGGCGGGTGCGGTGACGCCGCTGGCCAGGTCGTAGCTGTACCAGTCGTTGCCGTCGCGGAATTGCAGCGCGCGCCCATCGGCGCTGAACTGCGGCGCGGCTTCGGGTTGCAGCGAGCGCGTGACCTGCACGCGACGGCCGCTGGCGAGGTCGACCAGGAACACGTCGCCATGCAGGATGAAGGCCGCATGCGTGTGGCTGCGGTCGTACACCGGCGCGCCCTCGGCCTGCGCCATCGCCGCGGCATCGAGCTTGCTGCTGGCGCCGCCTTCCGCGCCGACGCGGTAGAGGTCGCTCACGCTGTCGCCGTCGCGCTGCAGCCTGTAGTAGAGGCTGCGGCCATCCACGCTCCAGTAGGGACTTTCCACGGCATGGCCCAGCCAGTCGGGGCTGGCCATGATGGTTTCCAGGTCCAGCGGAGCGGATGCCGGCGCGGCCGCCAGGGTAGCGGCGGGCAGCACGGCGAGGGCGATCAGGCTGGCAAGCAGCAGGCGGCGCATGGGTAGTCCTTGCAACGTAAAGAGCCAGCATAAACGAGCCCGTGGCATGCGCGGCCCTCCCAGTGCCGGAAGTCAGGTGCGCGGCCTCGGGGTGCGGGAGTAGGCTCGCAGGCTGACCGAGCTCCCGGAGAACCCGCATGCGTCCCGTACTCGTTCTTTCCCTCGCGCTGGCCGTCGTCATGGCGGCAGACGCCGTCACCGCCCAGCAGATTCCCGACGTGCCGCGCAACGACGTACCGCTGATCGGCGAGCACGTCTCGCAGCCGCCTGCGTCGCCGCAGCGCGACGACGCCAGCGTGCTGCACGGCGTGCGCGTGCCCGATCCCTACCGCTGGCTGGAAGACGGCAACGCGCCCGCGGTGCGGCAGTGGATCGCCGGACAGAACCGCTACACCGACTACACGCTGGGCACGATGCGCGACGGCAAGGCGATGAGCGCGCGCGTGCAGCAGCTGGCGATCACCTCGGTCACGCGCTCCGCGCCGCTGCTGGCCGGCGGCACGCTGTTCTACCTGCAGGAGACGCCGCCGCAGCCGCAACCGCAGCTGATGGCGCAGCGGTGGCCGGACGGCACGCCGCACGTGCTGGTGGACCTCAATGCCAAGGGCGGCAACACCGCGATCACCGGCTACTGGCCTTCACCCAGCGGGCGCTACCTCGCCTACGGCACCGCCGAGGGCGGCAGCGAACTCACCACCCTCCATGTGCTCGACGTCGCCAGCGGCAAGACGCTGCGCGATGCGCTGCCCTGGGCCGGGGGCGGCACCACGCCGCAGGACGTGGCCTGGGATGCCAACGAGAAGGGCTTCACCTATGTGCGCTTTCCGCCGCCGCCCGCAGGCAAGGACGTGGTGCAGTTCAACGCCGCGCTGGCGCACCACGCGCTGGGCGAAGCGGCCGCGAAGGACGCGACGGTATTCGGCAAGGATTTCTCCAAGGTGGCCGAATACCGCCTGCTGGCTTCGCCCGGCGCCAGGCAGCTCGCCGTACTGGCGAACGCGGGCGATGGCGGCCCCGCCGAAGTGTGGCTGCGCGAAGGCGTGGAATGGAGGAAGGTGCTGGGCAACGAAGCCGACGTGCGTTTCGCCAACTGGGTCGGCCAGCAGCTGTACGTCGCCAGCTTCGCCGGCGCGCCACGCGGCAAGCTGCTCGCGGTGGATACGAACGGCGGCGCGCACCAGGTGCTGAACCAGCGCGAAGGCGCACTGCAGAACGTGGCGCCCGTCGCCGACGGCTTCCTGGTGGTGCGCAGCTGGGGGCCGGACTGGTGGGTGGAGCAGTACGACGAGTCCGCGAAATTCGTGCGCCGCCTGCCGCTGCCCGCCCACGGCATCGGCATCGGCGGCATCGCGGCCGAGCGGGGCCAGCCGCAGGCGCTCGTCGATTACGGCGGCTGGACGCTGCCCTCGCGCTGGGCCGAATACGACGCCAAGGACGGTACGCTCAAGACCGTGTTCGAGGTGAAGGCCGCAGCCGATTACTCGCAGATCCAGACCTACCGCATCGAGGGCGCCTCGAAGGACGGCACGAAGATCCCGGTCACCGTACTGGCGATGAAAGGCGTGACGCCGGACGGTACGCGGCCCACCATCCTCTACGGCTACGGCGGCTTCGACATTCCCGTGGCGCCGGGCTTCGTCGGCCCCGAGTTGGCGTGGCTGGAGCGCGGCGGCGTGCTGGCGTTCGCCACCATCCGCGGCGGCAACGAGAACGGCGAGCTGTGGCACGAACAGGGCCAGAAGCTGCACAAGCAGAACGTGTTCGACGACTTCCACGCCGCCGCGCTGGCGTTGACCGCTTCGCATTGGACCGACCGCCAGCACCTCGGCATCCTCGGCGGCAGCAACGGCGGCCTGCTGATGGGCGCCTCGCTGGTGCAGCATCCGCAGGATTACCGCGCCGTGGTGAGCATGGTGGGCATCTACGACGTGATCCGCCACGAGACCGAATCCGCCAACGGCGCCTACAACGTGCCCGAGTACGGCACCGTGGCCGACCCCGCTCAGTTCAAGGCCACGCTGGCCTACTCGCCGCTGCAGAACGTGCAGGCGCACACCGCCTATCCCGCCGTGCTGATGACCACCGGTGCAAACGATCCGCGCGTATCGCCGTGGCAGTCGCGCAAGTTCGCCGCGGCGCTGCAGAACGCCACCAGCTCGGGCCTGCCGGTGCTGCTGCTCACCCGCATGGACGCCGGCCACGGCATCGGCGCGCCCTTCAGCCAGCGCGTGGGCAACACGGCGTTGATGCTGACGTTCTTCGCACAGGAGCTGGGTTTGCCGGCGAAGTGATCCGTCAACCGCCGCGGAACTCGCGGCGGTACAGCGAAGGCGTGGTGTGCAGCATGGCGCCGAAATGCTGGCGCATGGACAGCGCGGTGCCGAAGCCGGTGCGTTCGGCGATGCGTTCGATGGGCTGGGCGGTGGTTTCCAGCAGGCGCTGGGCGAGTGCCAGTCGCTGCGCCAGCAGCCACTGGCCCACGGTGGTGCCGGTGTGCTGGCGGAAATGGCGGGTGAAGCTGCGCCGGCTCATGGCGGCGCGCAGGGCCAGCGAATCGAGGCTGTGCGCCTCGCCGAGATGGCGCGTGGCCCAGTCCAGCGCCTTCGTGAGCGGCGTGTCGCGTGCGGTCGCCAGCACCGGCTGCTCGATGTATTGCGCCTGGCTGCCCTGCCGGTGCGGCGGTACCACCAGGGTGCGCGCCATGCGGTTGGCCGCCTCTGCGCCGAGGCGGCGGCGCAGCACGTGCAGGCAGCAATCGATGCCGGCGGCGGTGCCGGCCGAGGTGAGCACGTCGCCCTCGTCCACATAGAGGACCCCGGGCTCGACCTGCACCTGCGGATAGCGTTCCGCGAAGCGCGCGGCCCAGCGCCAATGTGTGGTGGCGCGCCGGCCGTCGAGCAGGCCGGCCTCGGCCAGCACGAAGGCGCCCAAGCACAGGCCCACCACCAGCGCGCCGCGCGCGTGCGCCCGCCTGAGCGCGGCCAGCAGAGGCGCTGGCGGCGCCTCGCCCAGATCGCGCCACGACGGCACCACGACGATGTCGGCCCAGGCCAGGGTGCGCAGCCCATGCTGCGCCACGATGCCGAAACCCGCCTGGCTGCGCAGCTCGCCGGGCTCGGCGGCGCACACACGCAGATCGAAGGGCGATGCCTCGTCGCCGGCCGTCTCGCCGAATACCGCACACGGCACCGACAGATGGAAAGGCCGTATTCCGTCGAACGCCACTACCGCCACGCGTGTCCTGGCCATTTCGCAACCTCCGCATCGATTGGCCCGATTCTAACCAAGATTGGCAATCAGGCCACTGCTGGTCGAACCTTCGTGCGCGGATCATGGCGCCACCGGGACGAACCTGTCCCTTCCATCCGAGGAAAACCGCCATGAACGAAGTCAGCAAGCCGCGCCGCGCACTGATCGTGGTCGACGTGCAGAACGAATACGAGAGCGGCGGACTGCGCATCCAGTACCCGCCCGTAGCCGATTCGCTGCGCAACATCGGTCGTGCGATGGATGCGGCGCGCGCCGCGGGCATCCCGGTGATCGTGGTGCAGCAGTCGTCGCCGGCCGATGCGCCGCTGTTCGCCACCGGCTCGCGCGGCTGGGAATTGCATGCGGTCGTCGCCAGCCGTCCGCACGAACATTACTTGCGCAAAGTGCTGCCCAGCGCTTTCGCCGGCACCGACCTCGGCGACTGGCTCGGAGCGCACGCCATCGACACCCTGGCGGTGGTGGGCTACATGACCCACAACTGCAACGACACCACGATCAAGCATGCGTTCGACGCGGGCCTGGCGGTGGAATTCCTGATGGACGCCTCCGGCAGCGTGCCCTACGCCAACCGCGCCGGCACCGCGACGGCCGAGGAGATCCATCGCGTGTTCGCGGTGGTGGAGCAGTCGCGCTTCGCCGCGGTGATGACCACCGACGAATGGCTGGCCCATCTCGCCCAAGGCACCATGCCGGAGCGCGACAACATCCACGCTTCGCACCAGCGGGCGCTGGTGCGGCTGGGCGAGGCGGCCTGAGGCATTCGCCACCTTGCCATGGGCGGCAGGAACCGTCGCAGACGTTAAGCTGTGCTTCTTTCCGTCACGGTTCCTGCCATGTCCGCCCTGCTCCCCGCCGTCGAACACGAAACCGCCGCCAGCCCGCGCTACAGCGTGATCTGGCTGCACGGCCTGGGCGCGGACGGGCACGATTTCGCACCCATCGTGCCGGAGCTGGTGGCGGCCGACTGGCCGGCGCTGCGCTTCGTGTTCCCGCATGCGCCGGTGCAGCCGGTGACGGTGAACGGCGGCATGCCGATGCGCGCGTGGTACGACATCGTCGGCTTCGACTTGCTGGCGCGGCAGGACGAGGCGGGCGTCCGCGCCTCCATCGCCGCGGTCGAGGCGCTGATCGCGCGCGAGAACGAGCGCGGCGTGCCGGACGAGCGCATCGTGCTGGCCGGCTTCTCGCAGGGCGGCGCGATCGCGCTTTCCGCGGGGCTGCGCCATGCGAAGCGGCTGGCCGGCATCGTGGCGCTATCCACCTACCTGCCCATCGCCGACACGCTGGCCGCCGAGCGCAGCACGGCGAATGCCGACGTGCCGATCTTCCAGGCGCACGGCACGTTCGATCCGGTGGTGATCCCGCCGCGCGGCAGCGACAGCCGCGACCTGCTGCAACGCCTCGGCTATCACGTGGAGTGGCATGCCTACCCGATGGCGCACGCGGTCTGCGGCGAGGAGATCGCCGACCTCCGCGCGTGGCTGGGCCGGCGCTTCGTCGACTGACGGCGCGCCCATCGCAGCTCGAATTCAGAGCTTGTTCGAAGGTTCCCGCCGACGCGGCCAGTGTTCCAGCGCCTCGCGCGCCTGCTGGCGCCCCAGCTCGATCAGCTCGCGGGCACGGTAGAACTCGTAGGGGCTAGCCATGTTGCGCGGCAGCTGGATCAGCAGGTCCGGCTCGTAGGCGGAGAGGCGCAGCCGCGCCAGATTGGCCTGCATCAGGTCCATCGCCTGCGTGAGCAGTTCGAGCGCGCCGGGTTCGCGCGGCACGTCGGGGTTGCCACCGTGCGGCATCAGGCGGCTGATGAAGGCGCCAACGCGCTGGCGGTAGCCCGGCGCATCGCCCGCCTCCACTTCGATCGGTGTCGCCGGCGCGGATTCGATGGCCGCGCCGTCCACGCTCACCGCCATCAGGTAATCCACCGGTTCGCGGATCAGCGGCGTCACCGGCACCGGGTTGAGCAAACCGCCGTCCACCAGCCGGCGGCCACCGATGTGGTGCGGGCGAAAGATGGTGGGAATGGCGATCGAGGCACGGATCGCGTCGAACAGCGAGCCGCGCGACAGCCACACTTCGCGCTCGCGGTCGATGTCCACTGCCACGGCGGTGAAGGCCAGCGGCAGTTCCTCGATCAATGCGTCGCCGACCAGCGTGCGCAGCGTGCCGATGATCTTCTCGCCCTTGATGAGGCCGCCGCCGGAGAAGGTCCAGTCCACCAGCCTGAGCACATCGAACTTGGCCAGCGCGCAGACCCATTCGCTGTACACATCGAGCTTGCCTGCCGCGTGGATGCCGCCGACCAGCGCGCCCATCGAGCTGCCGGCGATGGCGGCGATGCGGTAGCCCTGCGCTTCCAGCTCCTCGATCACGCCGATGTGCGCCAGGCCCTTGGCGCCCCCGGCGCCCAGCGCCAGCGCCACGGTGGGCCGGTGCGACGCGTCGTCGGTTTCGGTCGAGAGCGGCGTATTCATCGGCGCATTGTGTCCCGAACCGGGGTTAACGTCTCGTGCGCGGTTTGCGTGCGGACCACCGTCGCGTAGCATGCGGGTAGAACGCCGTTCAGGCGCAAGGGTGAAACCGATGCATACAGCACGCGCGCCGTCGCCGCCGGCCGCACGAACCGGAGCCTGCGCATGAGTTGGCAGGCCTGGGCCGTGGTGGCCATCATCGCGGCCGCGATGGCGATGTTCGCCAGCGAGAAGCTGCGCATCGATCTGGTGGCGCTGCTGGTGCTGGCCGCGCTGGTGGTGCTGGGCATCGTCAGTCCCGCCGAGGCGCTGTCGGGTTTCAGCAACGAGGCCACGGTGACCGTGGCGGCGATGTTCGCGCTCAGCATCGGCATCGAGCGCTCGGGCGTCCTGGAACCGCTGAGCCGCCTGCTGATGCGCATCCGCCAGCCATGGCTGCTTACGCTCACCATGATGCTGGCGATCGCCCCACTGGGCGCGTTCGTGAAGAACATCGCGCTGGTCGCCACCTTCCTGCCGTTGGCGCTGCGCGTGTGCCAGCGCACCGGCACCTCGCCGGCGCGCGTACTGATGCCGATGGCCTATGCCGCGCAGATGGGCGGCGTGTGCACGCTGATCGGCACCTCGTCCAACCTGCTCGCCGATTCGCTGGCGCAGAAGAACGGGCTGCCCGGTTTCGGCGTGTTCGAGTTCACCGGCATGGGCGTGCTGCTGGCTGCGGCCGGCATCGCCTACCTGATGCTGGTGGGACGCTGGCTGCTGCCGCGCCACATCGAGGCGGACGACATCGAGGAAGTGGAGATCGGCAAATACGTCACCGAACTGGCACTCACCGCGCAGTCGCCGCTGGTGGGCAAGAGCATCGGCGAGGCGCAGCTGGGCGAGCGCTACGGCGTGTATCCGCTGGAGCTGCTGCGCGGCGAACGGCGGATGTGGTCGCCGCGTTCGCAGCAGATGGAAGCCGGCGACGTACTGCTGGTGCGCGGCGACTGGGAGAAAATCGAGGATTTCCAGCGCCGCGCCCACCTGCAGAACGTGCCGGAGAGCCGCTATGTGCGCGATGCCGACCATCCGCGCGTGCTCACCGAGATCATGGTGGCCCCGGCCAGCCTCGCCGAGGGGCGGCGGCTGGCCGAGACCGACCTCGGACGCCGGCCCGGCGCCGTGGTGCTGGCAATTCATCGCCGCGGCCAGGTGCTGCGCGACAAGCTCAGCGACACCAGCCTGGCGGTGGGCGACGTACTGCTGGTGCTGGTGGACGAAGACGGCATGCCGCAGCTGCGCGCCGACGACACCTTCATCGTGCTCAGCGAGCGCGACGATTCGCGGCGCATGTCGCGCAAGGCCATCGTGGCGGCGGCGATCATGGCCGGCGTGGTGGTGACGTCCGGCCTGCGCTGGCTGCCGATCCCGGTGGCCGCGATCTGCGGCGCGGCGGCGATGGCGCTCACCGGCTGCTTCGGCCGCAAGGACGTCTACGAGGGCATGGACTGGAAGATCATCGTGCTGCTCGGCGCGATCCTGCCGCTGGGCACCGCCATCGAGAACACCGGCCTTTCGCACGCCGTGGTGCACGCAGGCCTCAGCCTCATCGGCAACCACGGCCCGCTCGCCGCGCTGCTGATGGTGTATCTGCTCACCGCCCTGCTCACGGAGCTGATGGGCCACAACCCGTCCGTGGTGCTAATGGTGGGCATCGCCATCAGCGTGGCCCACGCCATGCATGCCGACCCGCACCCCTTCGTAGTGGCCGTGGCCTTTGCCGCCGCCACTTCATTCGCCACCCCGGTCGGCTACCCCACCAACACCATGGTGTATTACGCCGGCGGCTACCGCTTCACCGACTTCATGAAGGTGGGCATCCCGCTGATTGCGCTGTTCTGCGGGCTGTCGATGTGGCTGATACCGAAGTTCTGGCCGTTCTGATCCCGGGCCATGAATGGTGGTCGCAGCGTCAAATCTTGGCGGCCAAAACTGGCTTCTCCGTCGCAAGCGTGCGCAGATGCCGGCCATCAAAGCCGATGTATTGATCGACTGATTTACGGCCGTCAACGTCCTCGACCGTGACCGTGAAGTGAGGGCCATAGGCCGGATCGGTACCGAACCTTGCCGACAGCGTCTTGATGAGCGCGTGGTCGACGCCATGCTTTTCACAGAATTCGGGGAGCGCCGCCCGGTACAAGCCGATAGCCTTCAGCAGGCCCGGCGAGGCTCGATTTCCGGACGCGGTTGCTGCAAGAAAATCGATGACAATGAAGCCGGGCTCGTCCGCGGCAGCCTCGGCAAAGACATCTGTTCCATAGACACCGATCAGGAAGCCGACTCCACTGGCCAAGGAATGGGCAACGTTGTGCCCAACCGACTTGAGCGCGCCGAGTTTCATGAGTGCTCGGCGTCCCGCATCACCCCACGCCGCGCTCGCGATCGTAAGGACTGGGCCGGTCGTCGGCCGACCAGCGTTTGTACTGCCACTGGTACTGGGCGAAGGCCAGGTCCACGCACGCCTCCACACCGCGGTTGAGCGCGGTGCAGGCGGTGGCAAGGTCGGCGTCGGCCAACCCGTCCGGCGCGGGCAGCAGGTGGATGCGGTAGCCGGCACCTTGCGGCAGGCGTTCGGCGAAGGCGTACAGCACGGCGGCGCCGGTGCGCGCAGCCAGCCGCGGCAGCAGCACCATGGTCAGCGCATCGCGGCCGAAGAACGGCGCGAATTCGCCCTCGCCCGCACGCGGCTTCTGGTCGGGCAGGATGCCCACCGTGCCGCCCCCGGCGAGCCGCTTGTACAGCGTGCGCACACCCGCGCCCTCGGCGCGCACCTGCTCCGGCGCCAGCGCGCCGCGCACCTTGCGCAGCAGACCCTCCACCGCGGCGATGCGCGGCGGGCGATACAGGATCGCCATCGGCGTCTTGCGGCACAGCCAGTAGTTGAGGAGCTCCCAGCAGCCAAGATGCGGCGCGGCGATGACGACGCCCTTGCCAGAGGCCAGCGCGGCGTCGAACAAAGCCTCGCCGCGCACTTCGCGCACCAGCCGCAGCGCGCGCTCCGCGCCTGAGCCCCAGATCTTGATGATTTCGGTGGCCGATTTGCCGCTCTCGGCCAGCGCCTCGCGCAGCAGCGCATTGCGCGCGCCCTCGTCGAGGCCGGGCCGGGCGATGGCGAGGTTCACCGCCACGTGGTGCGCGGTGCGGGTGCGCCGCCACAGCGCGATGCGCCCCAGCAGGGCGCCGGCGGCATGCAGCGTACGCAACGGCAGCAGGGCAAGCAGGCGCAGCAGCAGGTAGATCAGGAACATGTCGGCACGCATCCATGCAGTGTACGGGATTGCCCTGCCGCCACCGGCCCGGATCGCGAGCTATGCTGCGCATCCCTTCCGCCATCAGACCGCCATGATCGCCCTGATCCAGCGTGTGCTTTCCGCCCGGGTCGAGGTCTCAGGCGAAACCGTGGGTGAGATCGGCCCCGGGCTGCTCGCCTTGGTGGCGGTGGAGCCCCATGACGGCGAGCGCGAGGCGCAACGCATGCTGCAGCGCCTGCTCGGCTACCGCGTGTTCAGCGACGAGACCGGCCGGATGAACCGCTCGCTGGCCGACACCGGTGGGGACCTGCTGCTGGTCAGCCAGTTCACCCTTGCCGCCGACACGCGTTCCGGCATGCGCCCCAGCTTCACCAGCGCCGCACCGCCCGAACACGGCCGGCACTGGTTCGAGCGGTTGCTGGAACTGGCGCGCGCCGCGCATCCAAGGGTGGAAACCGGGCGCTTTGGCGCCCATATGGTGGTAAGCCTGGTCAACGACGGGCCGGTGACTTTCCGGCTCGACACCGGCTGAACGTCTTTTTGCTCCCAGTGCTGCGCAAACCCGCGATCTGGCGCGATTTTTGCGTCTGGTCCGGTGAACTTTTCCGACTTGAAAACTGGTCAAAAAAGCAGCACATCGTTATAATGTCCGGTTCTTGAACCCTGCGGCGGTCATTGAATGAACAACAAAGTCCACGAGCAACAGTCCGAAATCAAGGCGCTGATCGCCAAGGGTCTTGAGCAGGGTTACCTGACCTACGCCGAGATCAACGACCACCTGCCCGACGACATCGTCGATGCGGAGCAGATCGAAGACATCATGGCCGTGCTCAAGGGCGTGGGCATCGAGGTGCACGACGCTGCGCCGGATGCCGACCCGCTGGCCGACAACGCCCCGGGCACCGGCACCGACGACGAAGCCGCGGCCGAGGAAGCCGTCGCCCTGCTCTCCGCCGTGGACGCCGAGGTGGGCCGCACCACCGATCCGGTGCGCATGTACATGCGCGAGATGGGCACGGTGGAGCTGCTGACCCGCGAGGGCGAAATCGCCATCGCCAAGCGCATCGAGGAAGGCCTTGCCCAGGTGCAGACCGCGCTGGCCAGCTTCCCGCTGACCATCGAACTGCTGCTGGAAGAGTACGACCAGCACCTGGACGGCAAGCGCCGCCTCAGCGAGATCCTCGCCGGCTTCCTCGACCTGGAAGCCGCCGCCGACGCCGCACGCCTCGAAGCCGAGGAAGCCGCCGCCGCTGCCGCCGAGGAAGGCGAGGGCGAAGGCGACGAGGACGAAGAGGAAGAGGGCGCTTCGGAAGAAGAGGAAGCCGGCTCCAGCGGCCCCGACCCGGAAGAGGTCAAGCGCCGCATGGAACTGCTGCGCGACCACTACGCCAAGTTCCAGAAGGCCGCGCCCAAGGCCGCCGGCATCACCGACAAGAAGATCGTCAAGCTGCGCGACCAGATGGCCGAGGAGTTCCTCAAGCTCAAGCTGCCGAGCGCGCTGATCGACGGCTTCGTCAAGAAGCTGCGCGAAGTGGTGGGCGACATCCGCCATCACGAGCGCGCGCTGATGGAGATCTTCGTCAAGCAGGTGAAGATGCCCAAGGCCGAATTCCTGAAGGCCTTCCCCAGCAACGAAGGCAACCCCGAGTGGGCCGCCGAGCTGGGCCGCAAGCGCCAGAAGTGGTCGCCCAACATCAAGACCCACCGCGAGGCGATCGACGGCGAGCAGGAGAAGCTCGCCGCCATCGAGCAGAAGCTGTTCCTGCCGCTCACCGACATCAAGGAAATCAACCGCGCGATGGCTTCCGGCGAAGCCAAGGCACGCCGCGCCAAGAAGGAAATGGTCGAGGCCAACCTGCGTCTGGTCATCTCCATCGCCAAGAAGTACACCAACCGCGGCCTGCAGTTCCTCGACCTGATCCAGGAAGGCAACATCGGCCTGATGAAGGCGGTGGACAAGTTCGAATACCGCCGCGGCTACAAGTTCTCGACCTACGCCACCTGGTGGATCCGCCAGGCGATCACCCGCTCGATCGCCGACCAGGCGCGCACCATTCGTATCCCGGTGCACATGATCGAGACGATCAACAAGCTCAACCGCATTTCCCGCCAGATGCTCCAGCAGTACGGCCGCGAGGCCACGCCGGAAGAGCTGGCCAAGGAAATGGACATGCCCGAGGACAAGATCCGCAAGGTGCTGAAGATCGCCAAGGAGCCGATCTCGATGGAGACGCCGATCGGCGACGACGAGGATTCCCACCTCGGCGACTTCATCGAGGACAGCAACGCGTCCTCGCCGATCGACTCGGCCACCGAGACCGGCCTGATGGAAACCGTGCGCGACGTGCTCGCCGGCCTCACCCCGCGCGAGGCCAAGGTACTGCGCATGCGCTTCGGCATCGACATGAACACCGATCACACGCTGGAAGAAGTCGGCAAGCAGTTCGACGTCACCCGCGAGCGCATCCGCCAGATCGAAGCCAAGGCGCTGCGCAAGCTGCGCCACCCCAGCCGCTCCGAGCAGCTGCGCTCCTTCCTCGACGTGGATTGATCCACCCACAGGGCAGGGCAACGACGACGGCCGCGCAAGCGGCCGTCGTCGCATCCGGGCCACGCTCAGCCCATGTCGTAGAAAAACTGCTCGCTGACCACCTTGCCGTCGCGCACGTGGTACACGCAGACCTCGGACATCTGCTCGCGG
Organism: Rhodanobacter sp. DHG33; assembly: GCF_014843005.1. Lineage (GTDB taxonomy): Bacteria > Pseudomonadota > Gammaproteobacteria > Xanthomonadales > Rhodanobacteraceae > Rhodanobacter_A. The sequence continues at coordinate 122,361 of NZ_JACYXM010000003.1, forward strand.
CCACGGCCCTTGAATGTCACGTCCATCGACATGACCACGCTGAACCAGTTGCCGGCCACCAGCGGATCGCTGACGGTGCCTCCATGCATGGTCTCCACCATCGCGGTGAACTGGCGGCCCTTCTCGTAGATCGCCTCCAATCCCTTCGCATCGCCCATCGCGCCTCCAGGTGAGCCCGGCATCTCGATGCTCACCGCATCCTGCGCGTACAGCTCCCGCTGCGCCTGTTCGTACTCGCCCTTGCGGCACAGTTCGACCAATCGCTTCGCCACGGCTTCGGTATTCATGGACACTCTCCACGGGGATAGGAGCCCCCAGACTAGGCCCACCACACTGACAGCATGCTGTCAGCAGCCTCGATCGCTCGACGCCCGCTCCCCCCGCCGTTACCATGCCGGCCTGCCTTGCGCAGCCAACGACGGGCCTATAGCTCAACGGTTAGAGCAGGGGACTCATAATCCCTTGGTTCCAGGTTCGAATCCTGGTGGGCCCACCAATCGCTCAAACCAATCTTCCACTTGCCTCAGCACTTGGCTGCGGCCGGGCTCCGCCTCGTTGAACAACTCGTGGTACAGGTTCGCGAAGTAGCGTGTGGTGAGTTGTTTCGTGCGCACGGCCGCGGCGGAGAAATCGCGGCTGCCGCTGGCATCGACCAGCGCGTCGTCGCCGGCCACCAGCAACAGCGTCGGCACTTCGAGGCGGCTGGCATCCGCGATGCACGAGGCTCCGGCACGGAAGATGAAGTCGGCGAGGCGCGGGCTGACCCGGTCGTGGCATAGCGAATCGGCGCGGTAGGCAGTCGCCACACGCGCATCGTGGCTGAGGCGTTGCAGGTCGAGGCCGTTGCGCAAGCGCAGGCTGGGCAGCAGGTGCGCGAGCGTGGCGGCCAGCCGCTGCAGGCCCTGCGACGCATGGCTGCGCAACGCAGGCGAGGAAAGCACCAGTGAGCGCGGCGAAATGCGTTCGTCCAGCACGGCGCGCAAGGCCACCAGGCCGCCCATGCTGTGGCCGAGCAGCAGCGGCGCGGCACCCAGTGTGCGCTCGTAGTCAGCATGCACCACGGCGAGGTCGGCAAGCAGATCATCCGGATGCTTGAGCACCCCGCGAGGTCCGGGGCTCTCGCCGTGGCCGCGTTGGTCGTAGCCGCGCACCGAATAGCCGCGTGCGTTGAACCATTGCGCAAGCTGATCGTAGCGCCCGGCATGCTCGCCCAGCCCATGCACAAGCAGCGCGCCGCCGCGTTGCGCTTGCGGCAGCGGCCAGTCGTGCAGGCGCAGCGGCTGGCCGTCGGGCATCTCCAGCCATATCGCTGCACCTGCCATCGCGCTCAGTGCTCCGTCACCTGCAGGTTTTTCATCAGCAGATCGAGCTTGGCCTTCATGTCGGCTTGCGGCTGCGAGCCTTCGAGGCTGTAGAACGCCGTCCAGATCACCGTCGGATTCGCGGCGGGAGTGCCGGCTACGGCAGTGATCTTCGTAACGTCGTCGTCAACGCGCGACACACCATCGAAGGGGTGCTTCTGCTGCACGATCTTGTTCCAGCGGGTCTTGAAGTCGTCTTCCAGATCGCCCGATGGCGCTACATCACGCTGAACGTTGACTATGGCGTGGCCATCGGCATGGTCGCTGACCTGCACGTCGCCGACGTCCCATGCCACCTTGCCGTGGTCGGACAGGAAGCCGAAGCCCAACGTCAGCTGGCTGTCGGTAGCGATCTGCTGCAGTTCGGGCGTGAAAGAGAATGAAACGCGAGGCGAGGTATAGCTGAATCGGTGGCCGATATCGATGCCGAGCTTGATGTCGGTGAAAGCTGCCGGCAAAAGCGCCGAGTTCTTCAGATAGTCCTGCCACTGCGCAAGGCTGCCCCGGTAGGCCACGTCGAAGAAATCGGTCATGGCCTCGAGATTGATCTGGAAATCGTGCTGTTCGCTGGCGGGCAGTATGCGCATGATGCCTACATAGCCTTCGGGCACAGGCAGCGCCAGCACCATAACCTCCGCATTGGCGAAGGACACCGGCCACGCGAACACCTGCCAGCGGCGTTGCCAGCGGTCGGTGTGCGAAGCATCCAGCAAAGGCTTGCCCAGCGAAGTGGCCCTGATCTGCTCGGTGCCGATCGTGCGATGGATGAAGCCGGTCTTGAGCAGCATGTCCATCAGCTTCTGGGGATCGCCGTAGAGCTGGGCAGCGGCGACATCGTCAGGCTTGCGCAGCAGGAACAGGATGTTTGCTCCGGCAAGGTGCATGCTCGCAAAGCCGTTGTTGGCGAGCGGAAACTGCCTGCCTTGCCCGGACGCCGGGCTCCAAATGCCGGTGCTGCCGCGGTCGATAAGCGCCGGGGTACTGCTCATGCGAACGGTGCTGTGCAACAGGCGATTGGAGCCGCTGCCGTTCGGGAACACCTTGTCCGGCTCTTTCGCCAGCAGGATCTTGAGCTGGCCGTCCACATAGTCGCCCTGCAGCTTTTCGTAGCGCGCGAAGAAGTCGCCGAGACTCATGGGCAACGCAAACCGGGCCTTGAAGGTGTCGCTGTTGGTGGTGTCGAACAGATCGAACTGGTAGGGGACGCGGCGATCGATCACCGCGGTGTTATCCGGTGCATCGAGCACGCCGCTGATCGGAAGCGCATAGTTGAGATTCTCGTTGGCGGACTTCATCAGCACCACGCCGATGACCTTGCCGTCCTTGTCCAGCAGCGGACCACCGCTGTTGCCGGGCGAGGCCGCCGCGGAGAAGCGCATCCATTTCCATGCACCATCCTGCTCTTCCGGCGTGTCGGAGGTGTACAAGCCATCGCGGATCACCACCCCGGTGCCCAGCGCGTTGCCTACCGCATAGACGGCCTGGTTGAGCGCAGGCGTGCGGTCGATTTCCAGCGCGGCGTCGCCGGCCGGTTGCTGCGCCAGCGTGAACACCACGAAATCCTGCCGCAGCGAGAATTTCTCGACCTTGGCGATGGGATAGACGTGGCCCGCGCTGTCGCGCAGCTCGGGCGGACCCCACAGACTGTTCGCGCCCACCAGCAGCACATGGCCCGCCGTGACGTACTGGCCGTGGCCGATCGCAAAGGCCGTACCGATGGAGTGGTATTTGTCGGTGCGTTCTTGGTAAGGCAGCAGATCCAGCGGCAACGGCTTCTCGTAAACCGTCGGATCGTTGGCCGTCTTGGCCTGTACCACTTCAAAGGTGGCGGCCTGGATCTTCGGCAGCAGCGCGGCATCCAGGCTCTCCGCCTGCACCGTCGATACGCCCACCACCGACACCAGCGCCAGCATCCCGATCCGTCCGAGATGGCGGACCGCCCAATCGCACCAGGTACGCATACGTTTCCTTCGCATGAACGCACCGCCTGCGGACTCCCCTAGGCATCCTCACAGGCGGCGGTGATGCGCATCTTGGCACGTTGGCGCATCGGCGTGCATGGCGATTTTCGGGCAAGCCGGTGCGCGTAGAATCGGGCATTCCAGCATCAATTATCTTGCCTGCATGCCCGCGGATGTTTCCCCGCTGACCGGTTTCCATTCCGCCGTCGCCACCTGGTTCGGGGGCCGCTTCGACGCGCCCACCTCGGCGCAGGCGCAGGCGTGGCCGGCGATCCGTGATGGCGGTCACGTGCTGGTGGCCGCGCCTACCGGTTCGGGCAAGACGCTCACCGCCTTCCTCGCCGCACTCGACGCATTGGTACGCGAAGGCGTGGCGAACGGCGGCACACTGCCGGACGAGACACGGGTGGTGTACGTGTCGCCGCTGAAGGCGCTTTCGAACGACATCCACGTCAACCTGGAAGAGCCGCTGGAAGGCATCCGCGGCGAACTGGAAAAACTCGACCTGCCCGAGGTGACGATCCGCACCGCCGTGCGCACCGGCGACACGCCGCAGGTCGAGCGCGCGTGGATGCGCAAGACGCCGCCGCACATCTTGGTCACCACGCCGGAATCGCTGTACATCCTGCTCGGCTCCGCTTCCGGGCGCGAGATGCTGAAAAGCACGCGCAGCGTGATCGTGGACGAGATCCACGCCGTTGCCGGCAGCAAGCGCGGCGCGCACCTGGCGCTAACACTGGAACGGCTGGAGTCGCTGTGCCAGCGGCGCCTGCAGCGGATCGGCCTGTCGGCGACGCAGAAGCCGATCGAGGAGGTAGCGAAATTCCTGGTGGGTGCGGCTTCTGCTCCTCTCTGGGGAGAGCCCCTCCCTGAGTCCCCCGAAGGGGGGCGAAATGAAGGGCCGCACGCGCGATCCGCTGCCCTAGCATCTCCTCCTGGTGAAGCCTCCACAGATGCGCGTCCTTCACCTCCCTCCTCTCATCAGAAAGGAGAGAACGCAAGCGCGAAAAGCGACATCACCATCATCGACACGGGCCACGTGCGGAAACGCGACCTCGCCCTCGAGCTCCCTCCGCTGCCGCTGGAAGCGGTGATGTCCAACGATGCGTGGGAGCTGGTCTACAACCGCATCGCGCAGCTGGTACAGGCGCATCGCACCACTCTGGTGTTCGTCAACACGCGGCGGCTGGCCGAGCGCGCGGCGCGACATCTTTCCGAGCGACTGGGCAAGGAAGCCGTGGCCGCGCATCACGGCAGCCTCGCCAAGGAACAGCGCCTCGACGCCGAGCAACGGCTGAAGCGCGGGGAGCTGTCGGTGCTGGTCGCCACCGCTTCGCTGGAGCTGGGCATCGACATCGGCGACGTGGATCTGGTCTGCCAGCTCGGATCGCCGCGCTCCATTGCCGCCTTTCTGCAACGGGCGGGGCGCTCCGGCCACCACGTCGGCGGCACGCCGAAGGCACGCCTGTTTCCCACCACGCGCGACGACCTGGTGGAATGTTCTGCTCTGCTGGATGCCGTGCGCCGCGGCGAACTCGACGCGCTGGTGCAGCCGCCGCAACCGCTGGATGTGCTGGCGCAGCAGCTCGTCGCCGAAGTGGCCTGTCGCGAATGGGACGAGGATGCGCTGTACGCGCTGGTGCGCGGCGCCCACCCCTACCGCACCCTGGCCCGCGCGGATTTCGACGCGGTGATACGCATGCTGGCCGAAGGCTTCACCACCCGGCGCGGTGCGCGCGCCGCCTACCTGCATCGCGACGCGGTGCATCGCCAGGTGCGCGCGCGCCGTGGCGCGCGGCTGGTCGCGCTCACCTCCGGCGGCGCGATCCCCGACACCGCCGACTACCTCGTGGTGCTGGAACCGCAAGGCACCGTGATCGGTTCGGTGCACGAGGATTTCGCGGTGGAAAGCCTGGCCGGCGACATCTTCCAGCTCGGCAACACCAGCTACCGCATCCTGCGCGTGGAGCGCGACCGGCTCCGCGTGGAAGATGCGCACGGCGTGCCGCCCAGCATTCCATTCTGGCTGGGCGAGGCGCCGGGGCGCACGGATGAACTTTCGTTTGCGGTATCGCGCTTGCGCGAAGAAATCGAACTGCAACTCGACGAAGGCGGCCAGACGCAGGCGCTGGCATGGCTGCGCGACGGCCTGGGCCTGGGCGAAGCGGCTGCGCAGCAGCTGGTCGATTACTTCGCCGCGGCCAAGGCGGCATTGGGTGTGCTGCCCACGCAATCGACTTTGGTGTTCGAGCGCTTCTTCGACGAATCCGGCGGCACGCAGCTGGTGATCCACGCGCCGTTCGGCAGCCGCATCAACCGTGCGTGGGGCCTGGCCTTGCGCAAGCGTTTCTGCCGCCAGTTCAACTTCGAACTGCAGGCCGCGGCCACCGAGGACGCCATCGTGCTGTCGCTCTCCACCAGCCACAGCTTTCCGCTGGAAGAGGTGGCGCGCTACCTGCATTCGAACAGCGCCGAGCACGTGCTGGTGCAGGCCCTGCTCGACGCGCCGCTGTTCCCTGCGCGCTGGCGCTGGAACGCGGTGACCGCGCTGGCGCTGCCGCGCTTCACCGGCGGCAAGAAGGTGCCCCCGCAGCTGCAACGCATGAAGAGCGAGGACCTGCTCGCCGCGGTATTCCCGGACCAGGTGGCCTGCCTGGAGAACATCGTCGGCGAACGGCAGATCCCCGATCACCCGCTGGTAGCGCAGACCCTGCACGACTGCCTGCGCGAAGCGATGGACGTGGACGGCCTGCTGCACCTGTTGCGGCAACTCGAAAGCGGCGACATCCGCCTGGTGGCGCGCGACCTCGCCGCACCCAGCCCGCTCGCGGGTGCCGTGCTCAACGCCGCACCCTACGCCTTCCTCGACGATGCACCGCTGGAAGAACGCCGCACCCGTGCCGTGCGGCAAGGCGAGCCGGTGAGTGCGGGCGATCTCGGCCGGCTCGATCCCGACGCCATCGCCGCCGTTCGCGCCGAGGCTTGGCCCGAAGTGCGCAGCCCCGACGAAATGCACGAGGCGCTGGATGCGCTGGGCGGCATCACGGCGCACGAGGCGATGGCCAACGAAGGCTGGGACGACCGGCTGCATGCGCTGGCACGCGATCAACGTGCTACCCAGCTTGGCATCGTGTCCCAGGGTGTGTGGACCACCGCCGAAAAACTCCCGCTCTGGCAGGCTGTTCATCCGGCCGCGCCGCTGCAACCCGCCATCGCCGCGCCTGCCGAGTACGCCGCGCAAGCCTGGACGCGTGAAGACGCCCTGCGCGAACTGGTGCGCGGCCGGCTGCTCGGCCTCGGCCCGGTCACGGTGGATGTGCTGGCTACACCGCTGGGCGTGACTTCGTCCGAAGTGGAGGGTGCGTTGCTGCGGCTGCAGAGCGAAGGCTACGTAATCCAAGGCCGCTTCGATTCCGCAGTCGATGCAACGCAGTGGTGCGAGCGTCATCTCCTGGCGCGCATCCACCGGTACACGCTGGGCAGGTTGCGGCGCGAGATCGAACCGGTGAGCCGGCGTCAGTTGCTGCGCTTCCTGCTGGACTGGCAACACGCCAGTCCAGCCACGCAGCTGCGCGGCCCGGACGCGTTGCCGGCCGTGCTGGCGCAACTGGAAGGCTACGAAGCGGCGGCCGGCGCGTGGGAAACGGAGATCCTGCCTGCACGCATCGCCGATTACTCGGCCACCTGGTTGGACGAACTTTGCCGTTCCGGCCGCACGGGGTGGAGCCGCCTGCGCTCGGGCGGCGGCAGCGGCCCGGTGCGCGCCACACCCATCGTCCTGCTTCCGCGCAGACAGATGGCCGTCTGGACGTCCATTGCACAAGAAGCGTCGCCGCAGCATGGGCTTTTGTCGTCGCGCGCACAGGCGGTGGTCGATGCGCTGCACCAGCACGGCGCACTGTTCTTCGACGAGCTGCAATCCATCGTCCATCTGCTGCGTACCGAGCTGGAGGACGCGTTGGGCGAACTGGTCGCCGCCGGCCGCATCAGTGCAGACAGTTTCGCCGGCCTACGCGCCCTGCTTTTACCCGCGGCGAAGCGCGAGGCACCGCGGCACCGGCGCATGCGGCGGCACGTTTTCGGTGGGATCGAGGACGCCGGGCGCTGGTCGCTGATCCGTCCACCTCTTCGTGCCATCGGAGAGAGGACGTCCGCGGAAGCAGCATCCGATGTGGACGGCGACAAGAGTGATCCATCGCGCCCACCATCCCCGCAACGGAAAGAGGGCGACGGCAGCATCGAGCACGTGGCGCGTAGCCTGCTCGCCCGTTACGGCGTGGTGTTCTGGCAGCTGCTGGAGCGCGAGGCGCCATGGCTGCCTTCGTGGCGCGAACTGTTGCGCGTGTACCGAAGGCTGGAAGCGCGCGGCGAGATTCGCGGCGGCCGCTTCGTGGAAGGGCTGGTGGGCGAGCAGTTCGCGCTGCCCGAGGCGATCGCACCGCTACGCGCCATCCGCCAGCGCGCCGACGACGGCGAAATGGCCGTGGTGGGCGGCTGCGATCCGTTGAACCTCGTGGGCAGCGTGCTGGCCGGCGACAAGGTGCCCGCGGTGCCGGGTTCGCGCGTGCTGTATCGCGATGGCCTGCCGCTGGCGGCGCAGATCGCGGGCAAGTTCGTGCCGCTGGCCGAACTGTCCGCCATCGAAACGCAGGCGGCACGACAGGCGCTGCAATTGCGCGGCAGATAGGCCTCTTCCTGTTTCTGACAGGAGGAGGCCGGAAGTGCGTGAGCACTACTGGCTGTCGCTAGACCTCCCGCGCATGCGGGAAGCGGAAAGCGTCAGGGCTTGCCTGCTTCCAGCGACACGTGCCCCACGCCGTACAACGGCCCGTCGACCGGCGTGGCGTAAGCCATGCACAGGCTGTGCACACCGCTTGGCGCGGAAAGCTTGGCTTCCAGCTTGAACCGACTGGGGCCGTGCGCGGGGTCGGGCAGCGGCATGCGGGCGAGCACGGCGCCATCGCAGCTGTCGGCATGCACCACCAGTTCGCCGAAGGGCGTGTCGTGCGGGCGCGCCACCACCAGCTTCTCGTCGCCGGCAAGCGCGTAGTTGCGCACCAGGCGCACCGCATCCACGTGGATGGCAGTGACCCCGTCCATCAGCGTGGCGGGGAACAATTGGCAGTTGTCGAAGATGTTCACCGCATACACCGGCTGCGTGCTGGTGGCATCGGGCGTGGGCTGCAGGCGCAGGCGGAAGTCGCTGCCTGCGCAATTGGCCAGCTCGGTGCCGGACAGGCTGAGCAGGGCAGCGTGATTCAGCGTGCGCATGCGCGCCGCGGCGAGTGCGTAACCATGGGCGGCGAAGCTTGCGGCGCGGACGGTGGTGGGCAACGTCACGTTGAACGGCGTGCGGTAGAGCGGCGAGGCCATCGTGGGTTCGCTGCCGTCCAGCGTGTAGTGGATCGCACCGAAGCCGGCCTGGTTCGACAGTGTCACCGTGGCGTTGCCGGTGGCCAGCGCCACGTTGCGGTCGGTGGCGATGTCCACGGCGAAGGCACTGTCGGCGACGGCGACGTGCTGCTCGCGCTGGCGTGCGAGCTCCGCCGGCAGGCGCTCGAGGAAACGGTGCCAGTCGTTGGTGGCGGCCGGCGACCACGCCACTTCGGCCAGCGCGTCCAACCGCGGGAAGGTGGTGTGCTCCACCAGCTCCATGGTCGGCAGATGCTCGGTCCACACGTTGGCCTGCACGCCCAGCACGTGCTTGGCCTGAGCCGGACCCAGCACGTCCGGCACGGCTTGGAAGCCGTAGACGTCCTTCAGCGATTCCACGCCGAGGCGGCCGGCGAATTCGTCGGGCAGATCGCCCTGCACGTGGTCGAAGTACAAGTCGGGCGAGGGTGACATCACCACGTCGTGGCCGAGCAGCGAAGCCTTGATCGCGCCATCGATGCCGCGCCATGACATCACCGCGGCGTCGGTGGGCACGTTGTCGCCTTCGAGGATTTCGTCCCAGCCGATCAGCTTGCGGTTGTGCTTTTCGAGGTACTGGCCGATGCGTCCGATGAACCAGCCCTGCAGCGCGTCTTCGTCAGTGATGCCGAGCTGGCGCATTTTCGCCTGCACCGCCGGCGAGGCCTTCCATTGGTTCTTGATCGCCTCGTCGCCACCCACGTGGATGTATTGCGATGGGAACAGCGCCATCACTTCGTCGAGCACGTTGTCGATGAAGGTGAAGGTGTCGTCGTTGACGTTGTACAGCCAGGGGTTCACGCCCCAGTCGACGGACACCTGCGGGCGCTGGCCGGTGACGCCGATCTGCGGATACGACGCCACCGCCGCCTGCGCATGGCCGGGCATGTCGATCTCGGGAACGATGGTGACGTGGCGCGCGGCGGCGTAGGCGACCACGGCGCGGATCTGCTCCTGCGTGTAGAAACCGCCGTAACGCTGCGGCTCGCCGTCCCGGCCGGCATCGGGCGGCGTGCGCCATGCGCCGGTCTTGGTGAGCTCGGGGTAGCGCTTGATCTCGATGCGCCAGCCCTGGTCGTCGGTGAGGTGCCAGTGCAGCACGTCGAGCTTGAGCTGGGCCATCTGGTCGATCAGCTTCTCGACCTCGGCCACGCTCTGGAAATGGCGCGCGGAGTCCAGCATCAATCCGCGCCAGGCGAAGCGCGGCCAGTCGCGGATGGCCAGCGCGGGTACGTCCACGGGCCCTTGCTTGGCATCGGGAGCCAGCAGCTGGGCAAGCGTGATCGCGCCATGGAACAGGCCGGCATCGTCGCGCGCCGTGACGCGAATGCCCTGCGGCGTGACGTCCAGCGCATAGCCTTCGGCCTGCGTCACGGCGACCTGCGGGTCGCGCTGCAGCACGATGGCATGTGCCGCGTTGCCGTCATCGGACAGCCGCAGGTGCAAGCCTCGCGTACGCGCCACGAGATCGATCAGGTAGGTCGCCGTCTGTTTGGTCGCGGCATCGCTGCCTGCGGCCACGATGGGCGTGTTTGCATCCACGGTGAAGCCGCCGTGCTGCAACTGCAGCTGCGCCGGCAATGGAATCAGGGAAGGTGTCGTCGTATCGCTGGCCCATGCGGCACACATCGGCAACGCGGCAAGCGCGAGCAGCAGGCATGAACGGGACAGCAAGTGGCGGCGGATCATCGGCATCTCCTGCGGTAGCGGCCACAGCATGCCATCGTCGCGACCTAGCCGGGCAAAAAGACGGGCCCGCAAAGTGAAGCCGGGCCCGCTCGGGGAGAGTGCGAGCCGTCCGTGGCCCGCGGGTTGTTTCAGTAAAGCGATGGATCAGAACTTGAAGTTCGCCGTCAGGTAGTACTGGCGACCGTTCTGGTAGAACGCCTCGGGCACCTTGCCGAAGCCGAGGCCGGCCTGGTAGCCGTAGTCGTAGTAGCGCAGCTTCGGGTTGTTGAGGTTCATCGCGTCGAACGAGAAGCTCACGTTGTCGTTGAGCGTGTAGCCCAGCGAGAACGACAGATACCCCGTGCCCGCCTGGTAGTACGGCAGCAGCGGCATGGTGTTCGACTGGCCCGTGACCGTGTTGGACAGGGTGCCCGCCTGCACCGGCATCATGCCGTCGTAGAACGAGGAGCGGTACGTGTAGTTGATGCGCGCGTTCCACTGCTTGTCTTCGTAGAACGCCGACAGGTTGACCGTGTCGCGCGAGGTGCCGTACAGCGGACGGGTGCCCGCGGCCACGTTGTTCGCGAAGGTGCCGTCGGCGTTGTACAGATAGGTGCCGCCCGACGAATGGCCGTTCGCATAGGTGTAGCTGACCTGCGTGCCGAAGTGCTCGCCGATCGGCTGCACCCAGTTCAGCTCCACGCCCTTCAGGGTGCCGTTGACGTTCACCGGCTGGCTGATCAGGTACTGGCTGTAGATCGGCGCGCCGCTGGGGTTGTTCGTCTTGTTGAAGGTGAGGTAGCTGTTGAGGTACGTGCGGGTGACCGTGCCATAGTCGTAGTAGTTGTTGAGGTCCATCGCGTACACGCTGGCCGACAACAGGCCGCGCGGCGCGAAGTACCACTCCAGCGAGGCGTCGAAGTTGGTGGACACCAGCGGCTTCAGTTCCGGATTCGGGCCGAGGCCAGCGCCCATGGAACCCACCTTCTCCGGATCGGCCAGCGTCAGGAAGCCGGCCAGCTGGCCGTAATCCTGACGGGTCAGCGTCTGCGAAGCGGCGAAGCGTGCGATCAGGCTGCCGTCGCTATTGAGGTTGTACTTCAGGTTGAAGCTCGGCAGCGCCTTGGTGTAGTGGGCCTTGTAGAAGTTCCAGTACCAGCCGCCCGTGCCGGTGGTGGCGTCGCACGGATACCACGGCGAGTTGCAGTACGGGCCGCTGTAGTCGGCCTGCTGCGCCGAACCGGCGGTGTAGCCGATGTTCTCGTCCGTGCCTACCAGGCGGACACCCGCGTTGCCGCTCCAGTTGCTGCCGGCGAAGTTGACCTGCAGATAGGCGGCCTTGTTCGTCTCCGTCATCTGGTAGATGTCGTTCGGATAGAAGCGCGAATTCGGACCGCTGCTGGCGCGATTGGCGTAGGTGGCATCCAGCTGGGACAGCTGGCTGGGCGTCCAGTACCAGACATTGCCGAGGCCGCTGGCCAGGGGGTTGCTATAGCTCTGGGTGCTGGCGGGCCACAGGGTGGAGTTCGGGCTGAAGTTGATGGCCGAGGCCCAGTTGGGACCCTGGCTGATCGCGAACAGGCTGTTGTGCGTGTGGCGCGAATCGCGGATGCCGAACTGCAACGAAGACAGCGCGCCGGCATCGTCGAAGTCGTATTCGCCATCGGCCGTGAACCAGTTTTCCTTGTCCACCACGTGGATGCCCTGGTCGCCGAAGATCCAGTCCAGACCCACGGTGGCCGGGTTGTAGGTGCCGTTGTTGCCGCCCAGCGACACGCCCATCGGCGAGCTCAGGCCGTTCATCGAATAGCTGGAGGACGCGCCGTAGCCGGTGTCCATCTCCATGATGTCCTGCACCGGCGTGTTGCCCGTGCCCTTGGTGGTGCCCAGCTGGAACTTGAAGTTCAGGTTCTGCGTGGCCTGCCAGTTGGCGTCCAGCGTGACGTACTGGCTGGACTCGCTTTCGCCTGGACGCGAGATCATGTCGTAGATGCCCTGCGACACGCCCGGCGCACCCGCCAGCGTGGCGCTGGTGAGGATGTTGCCGTTGATGTCGTAGTTGGACAGCGTGCTGGTCGGCACGCGATCGCGCAGGCGCAGCATGTAGTTGCGGTTGTAGTCGGTGGCTTGCATATGGGAATAGAAGCCATCGAGGTTCAGGGTCAGGTTGTCCAGCGGCTTCCACTCGAGGTCGATCGAGCCACCCTTGCGCTTGCGCTCCTGGGTGAACAGCACGGAACCCGGCAGGTTCGGGTAGAACACGCCTGTGCTGCCCGATGCGTGGTTGGGCAGACCCAGCTGCGTGGCGGCTGCCGAACCGGTGGGGATGTACGAATAGCCCAGCATTTCCTGGCCGTCGCGCTGCAGCTCGCGATCTTCGTAGAACACCTGGGCCAGCACGCCGAAGCTGTCGTCGTCGCTCTTCCAGTTGACCAGGCCGTTGAACTGCGGCTTGGTGCTGCTCGGCAGGCTGGAGTACACGCCGCCTACGCTGGCTTCGGCGGAGAACTGCTTGGAGAACTCCAGCGGCTTGCGCGTGATGATGTCGATGGTGCCGGCAGCGCCGCCTTCCAGCAGGCTGGCTTCGGAGGTCTTGTGCACCACCACCTGGCTGACGATTTCCGACGGCAGCATGGCGTAGCTGACGCTGCGGGTGCCGCCGCCGCCGGTGATGAACCAGTCGCCCGAGCCGATGTTGTGGCCGTCAACCGTGGTCAGGGTGAGCGAAGGCGCGCTGCCGCGCAGGCTGGCGCGGTCGGCTTCGTCGAAGCCGCCTTCGGAGCCCGCCGCGTCAGAAATGTTCACGCCCGGCAACTGCGCGATGGTGTCGGCCACGTTCTTGGCCGGCAGTTTGCCGATGTCGGTGGCGGAAACCACTTCGACGTGCGAGTCGGCGTCGCGCTTGGTGTCGATCGACAAGGCTTCGCTGTTGCGGATGCCGGTGACGGTGACCGCGTTGAGCTGCGTCACCTCCTTCTTGTTCGCCTTGCTGCCCTGGTTGGTCGTGGTGGTCTGCTGGTTTTGCGTGCTGTCCTGCGCGTACGCGCCGACGGACAGGCACAAGCCGGCGACGATGCTCGCGGCGAGCAGTGTCTTGCGATGGTTCATGGGGCCTCCCCTCAGAGGTTGGATCGGTTGGTGTAACCGTGGTGTGGATGTCTTGCCTGGTGCGGTGTTCGGCGCCGTGTCGCTGCTAGAGCGGTGGCATGGTTTGTTCTCCCTGCCGCTCTTCCAGAAACCAGCCGGCGGCGCCGATGACACCTAGCTGGCCGTGCTCAATCAGTCGTACGGGAACCTTTTGCAGATACGCGCGCATCACGCCCTTGTTGAAGTAGCGCTGGGCGAAACTGCTGGTGCGCAGGAAAGCGTGGATTTGCGGCAGGATGCCGCCGGCGAGAAACACCCCGCCGCTCGCGCCGTACAGCATCGCGAGGTCGCCGGTGAAGCTGCCGAGCAGGCCGCAGAACACCTCCAGCGCCTCCAGCGCCGCGGCATCGTGGCCGGCCAGCGCGGCGCCGGTGATTTCCGCCGGCGTCATCAACGACACCGGGGTGCCGCGCAATTCGCACAGCGCGTGGTAGAGGTTGAGCAGGCCGGGACCGGAAAGCGCGTCCTCGCAGGAGACGTAGGCGCGGCCGCGCGCCAGCACGCGCAGGATCTCGATCTCGCGTTCGTTGCCGGGCGCCAGCGCGATCTGGCCGGCCTCGGTGGGCAGCACCTGCGCATGGCCGTCGCGCGGCAACAGCACCGCCGAGCCCAGGCCCGTGCCCGGCCCCATCACCAGCACCGGACCGTGCGACGCCGGCTGTGCGGTGTCGATCACCGGCAGCGTTTCGTCCGCGCCCAGGAACTGGGTGGCCCAGGCCACCGCCTCGAAATCGTTGATGACTTCCAGCTGCGCCAGCCTGAGCTGCTCGCGGAGCGCGCCGATGGATACCGGCCAGGGCAGGTTCTCGTTGACGATGCGGTCGTCCAGCACCACGCCGGCGCTGGCCACCACGCAACGGTGCACCCGCCCGGCCAGCGCGGCATGCCCGGCGGAAGGGAGTTGGCCCATGAAATCGCGCAGCACGCTGCCGAGGTCGGCCCAGTCGGCGCAGTGGTAACGGTGGTAGTGCAGCAGGCTGACCGGATACCGCTCGGTGGGCGTACCGAGCACCAGGCCGATGCGCGCGTGGGTGCCACCGACATCGGCGGCGAGAAACGGCTCACCGCGATCATGCGCTCCACTCGGTGCCGAAGACTGCGGCACCGGCTGCGCGACATGACGCTGGCTGGCGAACTCTCCCACGTGGATTCCCCCTTTGTCCGCTGCGGCCGACCGACGGGATACGCGCTGTGTGCGCGTCCATCGGAAGGCGAGTGCGGCGGAGTCTGGAATCGTCATGACAACGTTGTCAAGTGGATGTCCCGAAATTTTCATCACGGGGCACGGAGCCATGCAACATGACCGTTGGCAGGGTCTAAGACATTGGATCGATTTAAATTTTTCGGCGCGGCCATTTTTGGCGCATCGGATCCGCTTGTCCGTTGTGGAAGGGACGAAAAGCACGGACGTCAGGGCCTTCCGTGCGAAGACGCCGCGCGCGTTGTCCGCGGTGAAGAGCCATCAGGCACGGCATGGCCCGTTGCAGGAGGCTCGATGTCCGGTTCGGGCAAGGCCGATGCGCCTGCCGGTTGACAACGTTGTACTTTGCGGCCAATAAAGAGCTTTCTTCTGGCGCCGCCTGTGCCGTTATGCTCGCGGTCGTCCACGCCATTCCTCGGGGAGAGATTTCATGGCAAGCACGCAGGCGGCCGCACCGTCCGGATCTTCTTACATCGGGCCGATGATCATCGTCGGCGTGCTGTACTTCATCATGGGCTTCTTCACGTGGATCAACGGCACGTTGATCAGCTTCGTGCAGGTCGCCTTCCAGGTTTCTCTGGCTTACGCCTTCCTGGTCACGTTCGCGTTCTACATCTCCTACTCCGTGCTGGCATTGCCATCGGCCGTGATCCTGCGGCGTACCGGCATGAAGAAAGGCATGGCGCTGGGATTGTTCGTGATGGCCTTCGGCGCGGCGATGTTCGGCCAGTTCGCCACGATGCGCGTGTTCCCCGGCGCGCTGGCCGGACTGTTCGTGATCGGCGCCGGCCTCACCCTGCTGCAAACCGCAGCGAACCCGTACATCAGCATCCTGGGACCGATAGAGAGCGCTGCGCAGCGCATCGCCGCCATGGGCGTGTGTAACAAGTTTGCGGGCATCCTGGCGCCGATCGCCATTGGTCTCGTGCTGCACGGCATTGGCGATATCGCCGAGCAGGCAAAGAGCGCCAATCCAGCCGCCAAGGAAATATTGCTCAACGACTTCGCCGCCAAGGTCCATCTGCCTTACATGGTGATGGCGGCCGTGCTGGTCGCGATAGCTATCTGGGTAGTGCGTTCCACGTTGCCGGAAATCAAGCCGGCCGGCGCGAACGACGAACACGCGATCGGCCACACCGGCAACAGCATCTTCAGCTTCCCGCATCTGTGGCTGGGCGTGCTGTGCCTGTTCCTTTACGTGGGCGTGGAGGTGATGGCAGGCGATGCCATCGGCACCTACGGCCAGGGCTTCGGCCTGCCGCTGGATCAGACCAAGTTCTTCACCGCGTTCACGCTGGGTGCCATGTTGCTCGGTTATTTCGCCGGCTTGGTACTGATTCCGCGATTCATCTCGCAGCAGCGCTACCTCGCGGTGTCGGCCGTGCTGGGCGTAGTGTTCGTGCTGGGTGCGCTCGCCACCACGGGCTACATTTCGGTGATGTTCGTGGCCGCACTGGGTTTTGCCAACGCGATGATGTGGCCGGCGATCTTTCCGCTGGCGATCAAAGGGCTTGGCCGGCACACCGAAGCTGGCTCGGCCCTGCTCATCATGGGTATCGCAGGCGGCGCACTGATCCCGCAGGTGTTCGTACATCTGAAGGACACGGTCAACTTCCAAAGCGCATTCGCATTGCTGATGGTGCCGTGCTACCTGTACATCCTGTACTACGGCCTGCGCGGACACCGCGTGGGCCAGCAGGCGGGCTGAGCGACGCATGCGCTTGCGCCGTCATCCGCTAGACTTTGTCACCCGTCGGCACGGCCTCGCGGCCGTGCCTTGCGTTGTCCCATTGCCCTGAGGATCAGCGGTTGCGCAGCGCCACCATCAAGGATGTAGCCGAGCAGGCGGGTGTTTCGCTCAAGACCGTCTCGCGCGTCATCAACAACGAGCCCTCGGTGCACGCGCGCACGCGCGAGAAAGTGCAGCGGGCGATCGAGGCGCTGGACTACCGGCCCGATCCTTCCGCGCGCAGCCTGCGCAGCACACGCGCCTACGCGGTGGGCCTGGTCTACGACAACCCCAACGCGCACTACGTCATCAGCATGCAGAGCGGCGTGCTGGCGGCCTGCCGCGCCAGCGGCTACGGCCTGCAGATCCATCCCTGCGACTCCACGTCGCCGCGGCTGGCCGAGGAACTGGTGTCGCTGGCCGCGCAGGCGCGGTTGGCCGGCATGGTGCTGGCGCCGCCGATGTCGGAGAAGCCGGAGCTGATCCGCAAGCTGGCAGCGGCGAAGATTCCTTTCATGCGCATCATCTCCGCGCGCAAGGACCCGCGCGACGGCTACCCGTGCGTGTACGTGGACGACCGCGATGCGGCCTACGCGATCACCGAACACCTGATCCAGCTCGGCCACACCCGCATCGGCTTTCTGTGGGGCGGCCGCGACCATCGCTCCAGCCCCGAGCGCTACCAGGGCTACGAGGATGCACTGAAGGACTACGGCATCGCGCTGGACCGCAAGCTGATCCTGCAGGGCGACTACTCGTTCGACGACGGCTTCCGCGGCGCGCGCAAGCTGCTGGCGTTGAAGGATCGCCCCACCGCGATCTTCGGCTCCAACGACGAGATCGCCGCCGGCGTGCTCGCCGCCGCGCATTCCAGCGGCATCAGCGTGCCGTGGGAACTCTCCATCGCCGGCTTCGAGGACAGCCCGTTCTCCAAGCAGTCCTGGCCCGCGCTCACCACCGCGCGCCAGGCCACCGAGGAAATCGCCCATCACGCCGCGCAGCGGCTGATCGGCAACCTGCAGCGCGAAGCCAACGGCGAGCCGCTGGAAGAAGGCAACGAGGGTTTCAGCCCGGAGCTCGTGGTGCGCGGTTCCACGGCGCCGCTGCGCGGGACGCCGACCAAGCGCTGACCGGCGCCTGCGGGTTGCGTCGAAGGACGCGTGCCTACAGCCAATCCCTGGGCCGCAAATAATCCGGCAGCCGCGCCTCGGCTGAGCCCGGCTCCGGCTGATATGCATACTCGAAACGCACGCGCGGCGGCAGGCTCATCAGGATGGATTCGGTACGGCCGCCGGATTGCAGGCCGAACAGCGTGCCACGGTCATAGACGAGATTGAATTCCACGTAACGGCCGCGGCGATAGAGCTGGAACTCGCGCTCGCGCTCGCCGTAAGGCGTGTCGCGACGGCGCGCGGCGATAGGCAGATAGCCGTCGAGGAACCCCTGGGCCACCGCCCGCATGAAATCGAAGCACCGCTCGAAGCCGCCCTCGCTGAGGTCGTCGTAGAACAGGCCGCCCACGCCGCGCGTTTCGGCGCGATGCTTGAGGTAGAAATAGTCGTCGCACCACTTTTTGTAGCGCGGATAGACGTCCGCACCGAACGGCGCGCAGAGGTCGCGCGCCACGGTATGCCAGTGCACGACGTCCTCCTCGAACGGGTAGAACGGCGTGAGGTCGAAGCCGCCGCCGAACCACCACGCGGGCTCAACGCCGTCCTTGCTGGCTTCGAAATAGCGCACGTTGGCGTGCGTGGTGGGCACGTAGGGATTCTTCGGGTGCAGCACCAGCGACACGCCAGTGGCGACGAAGCCGCCGCCGGCGAGCTCGGGGCGGTGCGCGGTAGCGCTGGGCGGCAGCTGCTTGCCGCTGACGCGCGAGAAGTTCACGCCCGCCTGCTCGAACAACGCGCCGTCGCGTAGCACGCGCGTGCGTCCGCCGCCGCCCGCGGCGCGCGTCCACGCATCCTCCACAAAGCGTGCGGAACCATCCAGCTGCTCCAGTTCCGTGCAGAGGCGGTCCTGCAATGCGCGCAGGAAGGTTTCGGCACGGTCGGCTTGTTCGCTCATTGCAGCTGCTCCGGTTTCATCAGCGTGAGCTTAGCAAGAGCTGCCGTCGTTGCCGCCTTGGGAGGCCGCGCGTTAACTTGCACCGGATCGAATGCCTGAACGCTCGCCGCGCGCAAGCCTGGCCCGGTCCGCGCGCCTGCTACCCTTGGGTCATGACGACACCGATGACCCCACTGGCGGTCAGCGCCAGCACCGTCAGTTCAGCACTCGGTTGCGGGCTGGCGGCGCAACGTGATGCGTTGCGGGAGGGCCGCAGTGGCTTGCGCCGCAACGATTTCGGCAGCGCGCCGTGGCTGGGCTGGGTCGGCCGCGTGGACGGCGTGGAAGCCGTAACGCTGCCTCCTGCACTGGTCGACTGGGATTGCCGCAACAACCGTCTCGCGTGGCTTGGGCTGCAGCAGGATGGCTTCGTCGACCGCGTGCAGGCTGCCCGCGAACGCTACGGCGCGCATCGCGTGGCGCTGTTGCTGGGCACGTCCACCGCCAGCATCGGCGCCACCGAGGAGGCGTATTGCCGGCTCGATGCCGACGGCCGCTTTCCGGTCGACCTGCGCCGCCCCGCACTGCACGCCCCGGATTCGCTGAGCGCGTTCGCCCGCGCGGCGCTGGCGCTGGAAGGGCCGAGCCTCACCCTCTCCACCGCCTGTTCGTCCAGCGCCAAGGTATTCGCCAGTGCCACGCGCATGCTCGCCCTGGGCCTGGCGGACGCGGTGGTGGTCGGCGGCGTGGACAGTCTGTGCGACAACGTGCTGTTCGGTTTCAACGCGCTGGAACTGATCTCGCCTGCCGCCTGCCGCCCGTTCGACGCGGCGCGCGACGGCATCTCGATCGGCGAGGCGGCCGGCTTCGCCCTGCTGGAACGCATCGACGCTGCTCCGCATGCACCGCGCCTGCTCGGCTACGGCGAGGCCAGCGACGCATGGCACATGTCGTCGCCCCATCCCGACGGCCACGGTGCGGAACTCGCGCTGGAAGCTGCGCTGGCGCGCGGCGGCCTGCGGGCATCTCAGGTCGATTACGTCAACCTGCACGGCACTGCCAGCCGCGCGAACGACGCGATGGAAGCCGCGCTGGTGGCGCGCCGTTTCCCCGCGGGCACGCGCGCAAGTTCCACCAAGGGCTGCACCGGCCATACGCTGGGTGCGGCGGGCATCGTGGAAGCCACCATCGCGCTGCAGGCGATCGAACACGGCTTCGTGCCCGGCAATGTCGGCGCCACCACGCCCGATCCTGCCTGCGGTGCGCAGTTCGCCTGGACATGCGAGGAACGCCCCGTGGACGTGGCGCTCAGCAACTCGTTCGGCTTCGGCGGCAACAATGCCTGCCTCGTGTTCGGGCGCGCGCCATGACGGCGCTGTGCCTGTACGTCGAAGGCATCGGCGTGTGGTCGCCGCACCTCGGCGACTTCGCTGCACTGCGCGCCATGCTGGCTGGCCAAGCCACTGCCAAAAACGACGCGCCCGTCGCGGCGCTGCTGCCAGCGAACGAGCGCCGCCGCGCTCCCGAAAGCGTACGCCTCGCAGTGGAAGTAGCCGGACAGGCGCTCGCGATGAGCGGCCGCGACCCCACCACGCTGGCCTGCGTGTTCGCCTCGGCGCACGGCGACCAGTCGATCACGGATGCGATCTGCAGCACGCTGGTCGAAGCGCCCACCCAACTGTCGCCCACCCGCTTCCACCACTCCGTGCACAACGCGCCGGCAGGCTACTGGACCATCGCCACCGGCTGCCGCGCTCCATCCAGCGCGACATGCGCGGGCAGCCACACTTTCGGCGCCGCATTGCTGGAAGCAGCCACCCAGGCGCTGGCCGAACAACGGCCGGTGCTGCTGGTGTGCAGCGACATCGCAGGACGCGGGCCGCTGCTGGAGATGACCGGTTGCGACCGCGCCTTCGGCTGCGCACTGCTGCTGACGCCCGAGGCCGGCGTGAACACGCTGGCGCAGCTGCGGCTGCAAATCGCGAACGAACATGCCGCACCGACGCCGGCACCGGTGGCGCTCGCCGGCGATGCCGTCGGCAATCCGGCCACTGCCGCGCTACCCCTGCTCGCATCGCTCGTCGCCGGCGCTGGCGCCTGCCGCATCGGCTGCGCCACCGAGATGGATCTGCTCACGACCGTGGAGGCCGCCGCTTGAACGTCGCATTACCCCGCTGGTGCGTATTGATCCCCTGCCTCGACGAAGAGGCGGCGATCCGTCACGTGGTCGAGTCCGTGCTCGCATTGAACGTCCCCGTGATCGTGGTGGACGACGGCTCGACGGACCGCACGCCGGACATCCTCGCCGCGCTGCCGGTGACCCTGATCCGCCATGCGCAGCGCCAGGGCAAGGGCCAGTCGCTGCGCGACGGTTTCCGCGAGGCGCTGCGCCAGGGCTACGAGGCCGTGCTGACCATGGACGGCGACGGCCAGCATCTGGCTGCCGATATCCCGCGCCTCGTGGCCGCCGCCGCCGCGCATCCCGGCGAAATGGTGATCGGCGCGCGCCTGCTGGACAAAGCGCAGCAGCCGAACGGCCGCCGCCGCGCCAACGCCGTCGCCGACTGGGGCATTTCCTGGGGCTGCGGCCAGCCGGTGGCCGATACGCAGAGCGGGCAGCGCTGGTATCCGCGCGCCGCGCTGGACCTGGTCGACCTGCCGGCACAGGACTTCGTGTTCGAGGCCGCCATCCTCATCGCGGCATCGCGCGAACTGCACATGGGCGTGGTGTCGGTACCCATCGCTTCGCGCTATCCGTCAAACGCGCGCCCCAGCCATTTGCGCCCGGTGCTGGATGTCAGCCGCATCACGCTCTACACGATAGGCCGTGTGGTGCATTATGGACACATGGTGAAAAGCTACCGCCGCTCGCACACCGCACCACGCGTGCTCGACGACACGCGCCGGATTCAGCCGGCGCCGTGACGTTCCGGCGCAGGCGGCTGTGCCCAGAAATCATGGAAGTTGAACCAGTTGTACGGTTCCACATGCACGTAATGCTCCAGCCGTGCGGCATAGCGCGCCAGCAGGGCGTCCAGTGCAGGGCCCCGCTGCTCGCGCGGGATCGTCACGCATTCGGCAAACGGTTCGAACACCAGCCGGTAGCGGTTGCCGCCGAGATAAAGGCCGAAGCACAGCAGCACCGGCACCTTGAGCGCGGCGGCCAGCAGCCACGGCCCCACCGGCAGCGGCGCGGGCGCGCCGAGAAAATCCACCGAGCGCTGCGCTTCGTGCTTGCCGGCGCGATCGGCCAGCAGCGCCACCATCGCGCCCTGCCGGCAGGCCTCGGCGGCGGTCAGCACCACGTGGGCGCCCCCATGCGAAGCATCGATCACGGCGTTGCCGACGCTGGGGGCCAGAGCTTCGAGCAGCTCGGTCATCGCCGGCGTCTTGCCCTTGTCCAGCACGACGCGCAGCTGCGCATCGGGGCGACGCGCGCCCAGCGCACGCAAGGCTTCGAAGCTGCCCTGGTGCGAGCCCACGAGCAACACGCCACGCTTTCCGTCAAGGCAACGTTCCAGTTCGGCCAGCCCTTCGACTTCGATGTCGAAACCGCGCTCGCCGTGCGCCAGCAGATAGATCCGATCCAGCGAGGTGACGGCAAAGCCATGGAACTGGCGCAGCATCGCCCACACGCTCGGCGGACGGCCGAATACGCGCGTGAGGTATTGCCGCGAAGCGCGCCGCTCGGTGCCCCGACGCAGGAAGTAGTACAGCGTGATCGGATACAACAGCAGCCGGCCGAAACGGCGACCGCCATGCAGGGCCAATGTAAGAACCAACCACAGACCGAAGCGGCTGCCGCCTTCGCGTTGCTCGCGCCAGTGCGTGGCCTCCCCCATGTGCAGTCGGCTCTTCAGCCGTGCGCGCGATGCGCTTCGACAAACGCGCTGAGTTCGCGCAGGCTGGCGAAGATGCGTTTGTTGTCGGGATGGTCGGAACGCAGCTGGAAACCGTAGCGCTTGGATATCGCCAGCGCGATCTCCAGCGCATCGATGGAATCCAGCCCCAGTTCGCCGCCGAACAACGGCGCGTCCGGATCGAGCTTTGCGGGATCGACCGCTTCGAGGTTCAGACTTTCCACAATGAGGATGGCCAGCTCATGCTGGTCAGCAGTCAATTCGGCCATGCGCGCGAAAACTCTGGAAACGTCGTCGAAACGGTGGAAAGCGTCGGCAAAGTGTAACATGGCGTCCTTGTCATTCCTGGTTGCGAGCATGATCGAGGGTCGTGAAAGCAGGAGGGTCGGGAACGACCCGGTGCGTGCGCCACGCATTTCCTATCGCATGGACGACGCCCCTGCTCTGCTTGCCGAGCCTGGCACACTGGCCGTGCTCGGTTTCGGCGGCCATGCCGCCGGCAGCGACGATCCGCGCTGGCTGCGCGTGCCGCTGGAAGCTTTCGACGCACCCGCCAGCTGCGAGCTGTGGCAAGTGGATGGTCCCGTCCAATGCGGCAGCCACGGCGCGTTGCACTGGTCGGCTGGCGGCGGCTGGCTGTTCGCCGCGCTGGAACTGGACGAACGCGAGCACGGCGGCCCGGCGGGCGCGGCCCGTACCGCCTACGCGCACCTGCGCGACTTCATCCGCGGCCGGGACGAACAACAGGTGCTGCGCATCTGGAACTACCAGGGCGCCATCAACGAGGGTGCCGGCGACACCGAGCGCTACAAGCTGTTCTGCGACGGCCGGGCCGAAGGTTGCGGCGACTGGTTCGCCCAGGGCTACCCGGCCGCCACCGCGATCGGACACCACGGCAACCCGCACCTCCTGCAGATCTATATGCTCGCCAGCGCGCACGCCGGCACGCCGGTCGAGAACCCGCGCCAGGTCAGCGCCTGGCGCTACCCGCGCCAATACGGCCGCACTTCGCCCGGCTTCGCCCGCGCCATGCGCCTGCCTGCGCAGGACGCACTGGCGATCTCCGGCACCGCCGCCGTGGTGGGTCACGCCTCCGCGCATGAGGGCGATACCGCCGCGCAGCTGGACGAAATCCTCGTCAATCTCGAAGCCCTGCTCGCCAGCGCCGGCATGCCGGCCGGCTTCGATACCCACGCGCCGCTGAAAGCCTACGTGCGGCACGGCGCCGATGCGGCGCACGTGCGCGAGAAACTCCAGCAGCGCCTGCCCGGCGTGCCCGTGCTGCTGCTGCACGGCGACGTGTGCCGCAGCGAATTGCTGGTGGAACTGGATGGGTGGCGTTACGCCTAGCCGGCGCGATTCCATCCGCCACGACGTGGGCGGGAATCACGCAAGGCGCGGCCTATATCACGGCTCTTTCTTCGTCGGCCGAGTCCATCCCACCAGCGTGAGCTGGCGACCGCGCGCCACGGTGAGCTCGCCCGCGGGCGCGTCCCGGGTAATCACCGAACCGGCGCCGATGGTGGCCTGCGCGCCGATGGTCACCGGCGCCACGAGGGAGCTGTTGGAGCCGACGAAGACGCCGTCTTCGATGTAGGTGACGAACTTGTTCACGCCGTCGTAGTTGCAGGTGATGGTGCCGGCGCCGACGTTGACGCCGCGGCCGATCACGGTATCGCCGAGATAGGTGAGGTGGTTGGCCTTGCTGTTCTCGCCGATGCGGGTCTTCTTGGTCTCGACGAAGTTGCCCACGTGCACGCCGGCGTCGAGTTCGGTACCGGGGCGCAGCCGTGCGAACGGACCGATGGTGCAGGGGCCGTGGGTGACCACGCCTTCCAGGTCGCAATGCGCCAGCACCACGGTGCCGGCGGCCAGCTTGACGTCCTTCAGCCGGGAGAACGGGCCGACGCGCACCTCGTCGCCGAGGCTCACTTCGCCTTCGAGGATTACGTCGATGTCCAGCTCCACGTCGCGGCCGTGGCTCACTTCGCCGCGCACGTCGACGCGCGTGGGATCGGCAAGGCGCACGCCGGCCAGCATCAGCGCGCGCGCGGCGCGCTGGCGGTATTCGGTCTCCAGCCCGGCGAGCTGCAGGGCGTCGTTCGCGCCCGAGGCTTCCACCGGATCGCTGCATTCCACGCTGAGCGCGGGGCGCACTTCGCCCGCGGCCATCGCGAAGATGTCGGTGAGGTAGTACTCGCCTTGCGCGTTGTTGCGGTCGAGCTGGCCGATCCACTGGCGCAACGCGGCGGCCGGGGCGACAAGAATGCCGGTGTTCACCAGATCGATGGCGCGCTGCTCGTCGCTGGCGTCCTTCTCCTCGACCACGCTGCGTACGTGGCCGTTGCCGTCGCGCAGCACGCGCCCGTAGCCGCGCGGGTCGGCGACGCGAATCGCCAGCAGGCCGAAGCCACCTTCCACCTGCACCAGCTTTTGCAGGGTCTCGGCGCGGGTCAGCGGCACGTCGCCGTACAGCACCAGCACCTGCGCGCCGTCAGGCACGTCGGGCAAGGCCTGCTCCACCGCATGGCCGGTGCCCAGGCGCTCGGCCTGCAGGACCCAATGCAGGTCGGCCTGACCCGCGAATGCGGCTTGCACCTGGTCGCCGCCGTGACCGTACACCACGTGCACCGCGGCCGGCCGCAGCGCGCGCGCGGTGGCCAGCACATGCCCCAGCAGCGGCCGACCGGCCAACGGCATCAGCACCTTGGGGCGCGTGGATTTCATGCGCGTGCCGGCGCCGGCGGCGAGGACGATGACGTGGAGAGGTGCCTGGTTCATGCGTGTCGGCCGTGACTTATGTTGACCGGGAAGTCTATCAGCCCCTCCTGTCGAACTCCGGCCGCGCGCATGACGGCAGACTGGCGCGCCGGTTCAGCCTCGGGCCGGTGCGGACGACACCGTCGCCTTGCCGGCGCGGCATTCGAAACGGAACGCATACACCAGGCTGAACGGCTTGGTCTCGCTGTCCACTTCGTGGGTGTTGCCGTCCGCATCGGCTGCCCAATGGCTGATCTGCAGCGGCGCGAACTGCCATTGCATCACTGCCGTGCGCACGGCATCGAAAAACTGCGGCGGAATGGATGCGCCCGGGTCCCCGGCCGGCGGATAGTGCCGCACGTCGCTCGCCATGCCTGTGGCACCCACGATCACCTGCGCCTGCACGTCCACGACCGGCTGGCACGCGGCGAGCAGTGCCGGCGGGTAAACCGGCAACACGCGCTGGATCGTCCCGCCGCCCGTCGCTACATCGCCCAGGGCCAGCTTGTAATGCACCATCTGGCCATCGTCGATCATGTGATAGCTGGCCGAGCCCTCGTTTGGGGCCTTGACGGGCGGTTTGGCGACAGTGGCGCAACCCGCGATTCCTGCCGCGAGCAGGCCCGGAAACAGCGAATGCTTGCGTGTCATGCCGATCCGTCTCCATGGGGCGAATACAGGAGACGCTATCAGATTACATTTGTAATTTAAAGCGCCGGTCGCGCCTCGCGGCAAAAGAGCCCGGACACGAAAACGCCGGCACGAGGCCGGCGCTCTTTATCCGCAGTGTCCATCGAAGCCACAGCTTCTTTTTGAAAGCACGGCCATGGATGGCCACTGCTTGATCCTGCTCTGCGCCCAGAAAGAAGCGCACGAGCAAACAGCAAGCAACCTCAGTGCTTGAGGTTCTTGCGCAACCGCTCCAGCGCCTGCAGCTGGGCCATCGCCTCGGCCAGCTTGGCCTGCGCCTCGGACACTTCCAGCGCGTCGGTGCGGTTGGCCAGCGCGTCCTCGGCTTCCTTCTTGGCGCGCTGTGCAGCGGCCTCGTCCAGGTCAGCCGCGCGGATCGCGGTGTCGGCCAGCACGGTGACCACCTGCGGCTGCACTTCGAGGATGCCGCCGGATACATAGAACTGCTGGCGCTCGCCAGCAGCCAGCACCACCTCGACGTGACCGGGCTTGAGGCGGGTGATCAGCGGCGCATGGCGCGGCGTGATGCCCAGCTCGCCCAGCTCGCCAGTGGCGACGAGCATCGTGGCCTCGCCGGAGAAGATCTCGGCCTCGGCGCTGACGATGTCGACTCGGAGGGTGGTCATGGTTGGTTACTCGTCACGTTCGCGGGAAACGATGGGGTGGGTAAAGGCTCGAACCGCGGCGCCTTGGCCGGCATGTCCATGCCTTTGCGAAAGCCGCTTAGGCGGCTTTCTTGGCGCCCATCTCCTCGCCCTTCTTGATCGCTTCATCGATGCCGCCGACCATGTAGAACGCCTGCTCCGGCAGGTGGTCCACGTCGCCTTCCACGATCATCTTGAAGCCGCGGATGGTTTCCTTCAGCGACACGTACTTGCCGGGCGCGCCGGTGAACACTTCGGCCACGTGGAACGGCTGGCTGAAGAAGCGCTCGCACTTGCGGGCGCGCGCCACCACCTGCTTGTCCTCTTCGGACAGTTCGTCCATGCCGAGGATGGCGATGATGTCCTTCAGCTCCTTGTAGCGCTGCAGCATGCCCTGCACGCGGCGGGCCACGTCGTAGTGCTCCTGGCCGACGACCTGCGGGTCGAGCTGGCGGCTGGTGGAGTCCAGCGGATCCACGGCCGGGTAGATGCCCAGCGAGGCGATCTGGCGCGACAGGGTCACGGTGGAGTCAAGGTGCGCGAAGGTGGTGGCCGGCGACGGGTCGGTCAGGTCGTCCGCGGGCACGTACACGGCCTGGATCGAGGTGATCGAACCGGTCTTGGTGGAGGTGATGCGCTCCTGCAGCACGCCCATTTCGTCGGCCAGCGTCGGCTGGTAGCCCACGGCGGACGGCATGCGGCCGAGCAGCGCGGACACTTCGGTACCGGCCAGCGTGTAGCGGTAGATGTTGTCCACGAAGAACAGCACGTCCTTGCCCTTGCCGGACGCGTCCTTCTGGTCGCGGAAGTATTCGGCCATGGTCAGGCCGGTCAGCGCGACGCGCAGGCGGTTGCCCGGCGGCTCGTTCATCTGGCCGTACACCATCGCCACCTTCGACTCGGGCAGGTTGTCCAGCTTCACGACGCCGGCATCCTGCATCTCGTGGTAGAAGTCGTTGCCTTCGCGGGTGCGCTCACCCACGCCGGCGAACACCGACAGACCCGAGTGCTGGGTCGCGATGTTGTTGATCAGCTCGAGCATGTTCACGGTCTTGCCCACGCCGGCGCCGCCGAACAGGCCGACCTTGCCGCCCTTGGCGAACGGGCACACCAGGTCGATCACCTTGATGCCGGTTTCCAGCAGCTCGTTGGCCAGCGCCTGCTCGTCGTAGGACGGAGCTTCGCGGTGGATCACCCAACGGTCTTCGGCATCGATCGGACCGACTTCGTCGATCGGGTTGCCGAGCACGTCCATGATGCGGCCCAGGGTGGCGTTGCCCACCGGCACCTTGATGCCTTCGCCGGTGTTGCGCGCCACGAGGCCACGCTTCATGCCGTCGGTGGAGCCCAGCGCGATGGTGCGCACCACGCCGTCGCCCAGCACCTGCTGCACTTCCAGCGTGATCTCGGTGCCGTCGATCTTCAGCGCGTCGTACACCTGCGGTACCTGATCGCGTGCGAACTCGACGTCGATGACCGCGCCGATGATCTGAACAACTTTGCCCTGACTCATGGATGTGCTCCGGATGGATCTTTGTGATTTCGTATCAGCGCCGCCGAAGCGTCGCTCTTGTTGGGAGTGCGGCCACGGATGGCCGCCCGTTTGATCTTCGCGGTCAGGGATGACCGCACTAGTAACTCTTACACCGCCGCTGCACCGCCGACGATTTCGCTGATTTCCTGCGTGATCGCCGCCTGGCGGGTCTTGTTGTAGACCAGCGTCAGCGTGTCGATCACCTTGTTCGCGTTGTCCGACGCGCTCTTCATCGCGACCATGCGGGCGGCGTGCTCGCTGGCGAGGTTCTCCAGCACGCCCTGGTACACCACCGACTCGATGTAGCGGCCCAGCACGTGCTCCAGCACGGTCTGCGCATCGGGTTCGTAGATGTAGTCCCAGTCGTGGGTCTGCTCCAGCTTGATGCCGGCATACGCCGAATCGCCGGACGCCTGCTGTGCCTCCATCTCCGCGGCCACCAGCGGCAGCGGCAGCAGCGCGTCGATGGTGGGCTTCTGCGTCATGGTGTTGACGAAGTCGTTATAGGCGAGGAACACGCGGTCGAGTGCGTTCGCCGTATAGGCATCCAGCACCACCTTGATCACGCCGATCAGCTGTTCCAGCTTCGGACGCTCGCCGAGATGGGTCACGCTGCCGCTGAGGTTCACGCCCTTGATGCGGCGGAAGAACTGCACGGCCTTCTGGCCGATGGCCAGCACGTCCACCTGCACGCCCTTGTCCTGCCACTCGCGGATCGCGGGCAGCAGGCGGCGGAACATGTTGGAGTTCAGGCCGCCGCACAGGCCGCGGTCAGTGGACACCACGATGTAGGCCACGCGCGCCACGTTCTCGCGCTCGACCAGGAACGGATGCTTGAAGTCCGTGCTGGCCTGCGCCACGTGCGCGATCACCTTGCGCATCGAGCGCGCATAGGGGCGCGAGGCCTTCATCAGATCCTGCGCCTTGCGGATCTTCGAGGCCGAGACCATTTCGAGCGCGCGCGTCACCTTGCGCATGTTCTGCGTGCTCTTGATCTTGGTTTTGATTTCGCGTCCGCTAGCCACGTGTGCCTCAACCTGTCGGGTCTGTGCAATGCCGGCTCAACACCGGCGTGCCGTTCCGGGAATTACCAGCTGCCGGTCTTCTTGTACTCGTCCAGGCCTGCCTTGAAGCTGGCCTCGATGTCGTTGTTCCAGTCGCCGGTCGCCACGATCTTCTTCATCAGCTCGGCGTAGTTCTGGTGGAAGAAGGCATGCATGCCCTTCTCGAACGCCAGCACCTTGTTCACCGGCAGGTCGTCCAGGTAGCCCTTCTCCGCGGCATACACCGACAGCGCCAGCTCGGCGATCGACAGCGGCGCGTACTGCGACTGCTTCATCAGCTCGGTCACGCGCTGACCGCGGTCCAGCTGGGCGCGGGTAGCCGGGTCGAGGTCGGAGGCGAACTGCGCGAACGCAGCCAGCTCGCGGTACTGCGCCAGCGCCAGCTTCACGCCGCCGGACAGCTTCTTCACGATCTTGGTCTGCGCCGAACCGCCCACGCGCGACACCGAGATACCGGCGTTCACGGCCGGACGGATGCCCGCGTTGAACAGGTCGGTCTCGAGGAAGATCTGGCCGTCGGTGATCGAAATCACGTTGGTCGGCACGAAGGCGGACACGTCGCCGGCCTGAGTCTCGATGATGGGCAGCGCGGTCAGCGAACCGGTCTTGCCCTTCACTTCGCCGTTGGTGAACTTCTCGACGTACTCCTCGCTGACGCGCGAGGCGCGCTCGAGCAGGCGCGAGTGCAGGTAGAACACGTCGCCCGGATAGGCTTCGCGGCCCGGCGGGCGCTTCAGCAGCAGCGAGATCTGGCGGTAGGCCACGGCCTGCTTGGACAGATCGTCATAGATGATCAGCGCGTCCTGGCCGCGGTCGCGGAAGTATTCGCCCATGGCGCAGCCGGAGTACGGCGCGATGTACTGCAGCGCGGCCGATTCGGAAGCGGAGGCGACCACCACGATGGTGTTGGCCAGCGCGCCGTTCTCTTCGAGCTTGCGCACCACGTTCGCGATGGACGAGCGCTTCTGGCCGATCGCGACGTAGATCGAGAAGATGCCCGAGTCCTTCTGGTTGATGATCGCGTCGATGGCCAGCGCGGTCTTGCCGGTCTGGCGGTCGCCGATGATCAGCTCGCGCTGGCCGCGGCCGATCGGGATCATCGAATCGACGGACTTGTAACCGGTCTGCACCGGCTGGTCGACCGACTTGCGCCAGATCACGCCCGGCGCGACCTTCTCGATCGGCGAGCTGAGCTTGGCGTTGAGCGGGCCCTTGCCGTCGATCGGGTTGCCCAGCGCGTCCACCACGCGACCGAGCAGCTCGGGGCCGACCGGCACTTCGAGGATGCGGCCGGTGGTCTTGGCGATGTCGCCTTCGCGCAGGTGCTGGTATTCGCCCAGCACCACGGCGCCGACCGAGTCGCGCTCGAGGTTCAGCGCCAGCGCAAACGCGTTGCCCGGCAGTTCGATCATTTCGCCCTGCATCACGTCGGCCAGACCGTGGATGCGCACGATGCCGTCGGACACGCTGATGATCGTGCCCTCGTTGCGGGCTTCCGCGCCGAGCTTGAACTGCTCGATGCGGCTCTTGATCAGTTCGCTGATCTCGGACGGGTTCAGGGTGGTGCTGGACATGGGTCGATATCCTGAAATTTGAAAGCTTTTTTAAGAGTCCGGCCATGGTTGGCCGGCTTTTGCTCTTTTGCGAAATGGATTTCGCTTGAAACTTAAATTAGGGCGCTGCCCAGGCGTTCCAAACGCCCGCGCGCGGAACCGTCGATCACTTCGCTGCCGGTATCGACCACCACGCCGGCCAGCAGCGAGGCATCGACCGATGTTTCCAGTTCGATCTCGCGCTTGAAGCGGCGCTTCAGCGATGCCTTGAGCTGTTCGGCCTGCGTCGCGTCCAGCGCCATCGCGCTGGTCACCTTGACCAGCAGCTGCGACTCGGACTCGCGGCGATACTGCTCGTACAGCGCCGCCACTTCCGGCAGCAGGGCCATGCGGCGGTTCTCGGCCAGTTCGCCCAGGAAATGCGCAAACGGCGCATCCGCCGGCATGCCGGCGGGCAGGTGCAGCGCCACGAGCTGGTCGGGCTGCACGCGCGGGTCGGTGCCGAGCACGGCCACGCGCGCGTCCTGCGCCACCGCCGCGGCGAACGCCAGCGCCTGCGACCACGCGGGCAGCGTGCCGCCGGCATGGGCCAGCTCGAATGCGGCGCGGGCGTAGGGACGGGCGAGGGTGATTGCCTGGGCCATGGATCAGACCTCGGCGGCGAGCTGGTCGAGCAGCGCCTTGTGCGTGGAGGCATCCACCTCGCGCTGCACGATCTTCGAGGCGCCCTGCACGGCCAGCGCACCCACGCGCTCGCGCAGCTGCTCGCGCGCCTGCTGCGCCATCGCGGCGATGTCGTCCTGCGCCACGGCCTTCAGGCGGTTGATCTCGACGATGGCGTCGGCGCGGGCCTTGTCGAGGATGCCGTTGGCCTGCTGCTGCGCCTTGTCGATGATCTCCGACGCCTGCTGGCGCGCCTTGCGGATCTCGTCCGCCACCTTGGTGTCGGCGTCCTTCAGCTCGGCATGCGCGCGCTCGGCGGCGCTGAGGCCCTCGGCGATCTTGATCTGCCGTTCCTCGATGGCCTTGTTGATGTGCGGCCAGATGAACTGGACGCAGAACCAGATGAGGATGGCGAAAGCAATCATTTCGCCGATCAGAGTGCCGTTGGGAAGCATCGCTGCGTTACCTGTAACGTGGATTTACGAGTACGGGCGCCAAAGCTCCCGCACGAGGCAACGGCGCCGCCGGGACGGCGCCGTGAGCCAGGGCGATCAGTGACCCGCCGCGGCCGTCAGGTTCGCCAGCAGCGGATTCGCCACGGCGAAGTACATGGCCAGCGCCACGCCGATCAGGAACGCCGCGTCGATCAGGCCGGCCAGCAGGAACATGCGACCCTGCAGCAGCGGCACCAGCTCGGGCTGGCGAGCAGCGGCTTCAAGGAACTTCGAACCCATGACGCCGATACCGATACAGGCGCCGAGCGCACCAAGGCCGATGATCAGGCCGAGCGCGATGGCGGTGAAGCCTTGGACTTGAGCAATGTGAGCGACTAGTTCCACGGTGGTCTCCTCGAAAAAACGGTTTTGCGTTGAAGGGTTGAAACGGAATCAGTGATGATCGTGCGCCATCGAGATGTACACGATGGTCAGCACCATGAAGATGAAGGCCTGGATCGAGATGATCAGGATGTGGAAGATGCCCCACACCGTGTAGCCGATGATGCCGGCGCCGTACAGCGCCCAGCCGGCCACACCCGCGCCTGCGCTGAACAAGCCGGCGATCAGCATGAACACCAGCTCGCCCGCGTACATGTTGCCGAACAGTCGCATCGCCAGGCTCACCGGCTTGGACAGCAGCTCGACCAGGTTCAGCGCGAAATTGGGCAGCCACAGCAACGGGTGCTTGCCGAACGGCGCCGTGAACAGCTCGTGCATGTAGCCGTTGAAGCCCTTGGCCTTGAAGCTGTAGACGATGATCAACAGGAACACCGTGATCGACATCGCGAACGTCATGCTGGTGTCGGCGGTGGGCACGGCGCGGAAGTGGCCGATACCGAACTTCTGGGTGATCCACGGCAGCAGGTCGACCGGCAGCAGATCCATCGCGTTCATCAGGAAAACCCAGACGAACACGGTCAGCGCCAGCGGACCGAGGAAGCGACGATCGCCATGGAACACGTCCTTGACCTGGCCGTCGACGAATTCGAGGATGATCTCGACGAAGGCCTGGCCCTTGCTCGGCACTCCAGCAGTGGCCTTGCGCGCCTTGGACCAGAACCACAGGCAGAACAGCACGCCCAGCACCAGCGACACGGTGATCGAGTCGATGTGCACTGCCCAGAAACCTTCCTTGCTCGTCTGCGGAACGAGGTGGGTAAGGTGGTGCTGGATGTATTCGGTAAGACCGCCCGGCTCGCTTGCCATGCATCAACCCTTGAATCTGAATGCCACCAGATAAACCGTATAGGCAGCCACCAGCCCCGTCACGGCAGCCAGCGGCGGCAACTTGTACTTGAACAGGATCAATCCGAGCCCGCCCACGACCACTGCCCATTTCAGCAGCATGCCGAGCAGCAGCCGGAAGAAAGCCACCGCACCGCCGACCAGTCGACCGAAGGTCTGCACGGACAACAGCGCGGTACCCAGCGCTACCGTGAAACCTGCGGCGGCGGCCGAAACCGCCTCCCGATGTCCCTTCAGCAGGAACACCGCGCCAACCAATGCCGACACCACGAATTGCAGCAGAACAATGCGCAACGCGAGGCGCCGACCGGCGTCGAGACTGTTGAGCACGCGACCCCTCCGCATCGGCCCCGCCAGGCGGCACCGATACCAGCCACGAACGCGATCCAATCCGTAAAAGTATATCAGCGCCCCGCTTGTAGCGACAACCCACGAACGCCGTCCAGGCTTGTCCGCAACCGGTCGACCGGCTGTCGTCGCCCGCTTGATTCGCCAAAAGAAAAGGGCCGGACTTGGGGAGAGTCCGGCCCTTGCTGCCGCGCGGGAGGGGAAACCGACGGCAGGATGCTGCTTGAACTTACTTGGCGGCCTTCTTGGCCACCGGCGCGGCTACCGCTTCGTTCGCGGCCTGACGCTGCTCCTGCGCGAGCGCCTGCAGCGACTCCGCAGTCTTCTGCGCCACGGCGACGATTTCCTGCGAAACGGCCACGGTGCGCTCGGCCTGCTCGCGGCTCAGCGTGGTGCCCTTTTCCCACAGACCACGCAGCGCTTCGGCGTCGCGGGTCTCGAGCACTTCGGCCACGAACGCGGCCGAATCACGGGCCTGCTGTTCCAGCGCCTTGAGCTGCAGGCCGGCAACGGCCTCCAGGCCCTTCAGAGCCAGCGACTGCGCCTTGAACGCATTCTCGGTGGCCTGCTTGGTGTAAGCGAAAAACTGGTTGTTGAGCTGCTGAGTCATGAGCTTGCCCTCGCTGGGGTGTGCGGTTAGTGGAAGCCACTCTAGCAAGCTTTTTTGTGCGATGCAATATATTTTTTGCTGAACGACCAGACCAGTGTTGAAATATTTATGTAACACAATACTTTGCGCAAACGAAACTCTCGTCGCGTCGCGTCAAACCGGTGTCCGGCGATAGCTGGCGCCGGAGGTGCAGGTCTCGTGCACCACCACCTCGTCCAGGCCCGGCAGGCGCGGCGCGAGCCGCTGGAAGATCCAGCGCGCCAGCATTTCGCTGGTGGGGTTCTCCAGGCCTTCGATGTCGTTGAGATAGTGGTGATCGAGCTGCTCGAACAGCGGCGCGAAAGCCGACTTCACATCGGCGAAGTCCATCACCCAGCCGCTGTGCGCATCGGGTTCGCCCGCCACGTGCACTTCCACGCGGAAGGAATGCCCGTGGAGACGCGCGCATTTGTGCCCAGGCGGCACGTTGGGCAGACGGTGGGCCGCTTCGATCTGGAAAATCTTGAAGATACGCATGGCGCGCATTGTAAGCGCTGCGGACATCTCACGCCGGCCGCGGTGCCGGCGCCCCCACCCGTTGCGCGAGATCGGCCAGCACGTTCATGTAATTGATGCAGGCGTCGTAGGGCGATTCGAACGGGCTGAAATACTGGTGCACGTCACCGTCGGCCCAGTGTTTGGTGGACATGTAGTAGGCGTGGTCGCTGGTGAGCAGCCGGCGCCAATCCTCCACCACGCGCACCGCATCCGCCGCATGGCGCGCATGGTGCCGGCGCACGAACGGCTCCAGCGCGAAGGCTTCGGCCAGCGCGGCGCGCTGGATCGCGTTGCCGTCCCATGCGGAGGTATCGCGCTCCAGGTCCGCCCAGGACACCGGATCGGGCAGGCTCAACGTCGCTGCGCCCACAGGCACCCGCGCCAAGGCTTGCGAGGGTGTGATGAAACGGAACCCGCCCCGCTTAAGCAGCTCGCCCGGCAGCGCACGCATGAAATCGAAGATGCCGGTATCGGCCCACTGGTGCTCGCCGAAGGTTTCGTAGTCCATGAACAAGCCGAGAAAGCCGCGGCCATCAGCCTCGGGCGGCAGCGCAGCGGCTTCGCCCTGCAGCCAGTCGGCGTAACGCTCTACACCGAGCGGCCAGGCCGCCCATTGCCGGTCGGAGAAACGGAAAGCGATGTCGTCGCTGAGCCGGTAGTGCCGGGGCAGCGCCACCAACGACAGCGCCGCGGCATAGCGCCACGGCGCGGCCACGTTGCGCGTGCCGAACAGGCGGTCGGCGCCTTCCAGGCACAGGCCGCTGTAGCCCAGCGCCGCCACCTGGCTCGCCACCGCGTCGCTCACGATCAGCTCGGTGTTGCGAAATACGCGGCCGGGTGCGCCAAGCAGACGGCGGCACACCGCACGGTGGTGCCGTACCTGCGCGGCGAATTCGCGCGGGCTGTAGAGCGCGGCCAGGCTGTGGTGCGAGGTTTCCGCCAGCAGCTCCACCTGGCCGGTGGCGAGCAGGCGGCGGAACGACACCAGCACCTCGGGCGCGAACGCGGCCATCTGCTCCAGTGCGGTGGCGGTGACCGAGAAGCTGACGCGGAAATGCGGGCGATGGCGCGCGATCAGTTTCAGCAGCAGGGCGTTCATCGGCAGGTAGCACTTCTCGGCCACCCGCCGCAGGATCCGTGCATTCGCTTCGTCGTCGAAATAATCGTGCCGACGGCCGACGTCGCGGAACGGGTAGGGCCTCAGCCGCCATGGCTGATGCACCTGGAAATAGAAGCAGACATCCAGACTCATAGGCCACCCCCGGCGAGGGTAGCCAGATCGACGCCGGCCACATGCGCATAAGCCTCCGCGATGCGCTGCGCCGACTCGTCCCACGACAACCGCGCCAGCTGCGCCTGTCCTTCTTCCACCAGCTGCCGCGCCAGCACCGGCAGGCGCAGCACCGCGAGGATCTGGTCGGCCAGTTTTTCGTGGTCCCAGAAATCCACCTGCAGGCTGTGCCCCAGCACCTCGCGCACGCCGGATTGCCGCGACAGGATCACCGGCGTGCCCGCACACAACGCTTCCAGCGCGACCAACCCGAACGGTTCGGACACGCTGGGCATCACCAGCAGGCTGGAGCGCGCCAGCAGCCGGTCCACTGCGCCCGGGGCGAGGAAGCCGCGGAATTCCACGCGGTCGGCGATGCCCAGCTCGCCGGCCTGCCGCTTCAGTGCGTCCAGCATGTCGCCGGTGCCGCAGATCAGGTAACGGGCGGCGGGATCGAGCCGCGCCACCTCGGCGGCTGCGCGCAGGAAATGGTCCGGCCCTTTCTGGAAAGTGAGCCGGCCGAGGAATACCACCCATGGCTGGCGGATTTCCGACCCCGATGGAGGCGCCGGCGGCAGCGCGTCCTCGTCCGGCGCGTTGTAGACCACACTCACCTTGGCCGGATCGATGCCGTAGCGCGCCAGCAGCAGGCCGCGTGTGTAGTCGCTCACCGCGAACACGTGGTCCGCGCGTTCGCAGGCGATGCGCTCGATCGCCGCGATGTCGGGATTCGCTCCGTCGCCGCTGCGGTCGTATTCGGTGGAGTGCACGTGCAGGAATAGCGGCAGGCCATGCCGGTCGGCGGCGGCCATCGCGGCGGGGAAAGTCATCCAATCGTGCGCGTGCACGACATCGGCCTGCGCATCGTCGGCGATCGCCGCCACGCGGGCAGCGAAAGAAGCCACTTCGTGACCGAGGTCGCTGCCGTACAACGCTGCCGCATCGCCGGAGCCGTACGCATCCACATCACGCGCTGTTCTCTCCGAAGGTCGCGCATAAGGCTGCAGCCTGGACGTCACGCCAAGCCAGCGCGGCACGCGCTCCCCCCGTGGCGTGGCGCCGTGCTCGAGCAGCCATTCCCGCGCGCCGCTGACCTGCAGCCGCGTCTCGCCCTGCGCCTTGCGGAAACGCGGGAGCACGAACAGCACGTCCGCACCGAGGTCGGCCAGGCCACGCGCGATGCCCTGGCTGGCCTTGCCCAGGCCACCCACGTAGCGCGGCGGATACTCCCAACCAAGCATCAGCACGCGCACGGAACCGTGGCGTTGCGAAGTCATGCGTATGCGTTCCGTTCGTTCGTTGCGCGCAGCCTGCTCATCCGTCTTTGGTTGCCGCCAGCGGCAACAGCAGGAGCGGCCAGTTGCGTCCTTCCCAGCCACGTTCGTCGAGGAAGCGGCGGGTGAACTCCAGCGTGCGCTGCGCACCCAGCGCCGCCACGTCCAGCTGCACGCCATGCAGCCCGAAGCCGATGGGTTGGCTGGGGTGGTCGTCCACCTGTTTCCAACCGTCGCGCCCCAGGTGCAGCACGAAGGGCGCGTCGGCTTCGACCAGCAGCGTGCCGTCGCGCTTCACCGTGCGGCAGGGCGCCTGCTCGCGCCAATGCGTCACCGCCGGCACGCGGGGCGCGGCATAGCGGTCGGCCACTGCGCGCAGGCGGTCCACCGGGCGGCCGAGGCGGATCGCGGCGACCAGCTTGATCAGTTCGGCATGCGCCCACGCCAGCGGCATCGCGCTGCCACTGGGGCGGCCGGGTTCCAGGCCGCGTTCGGGAATCGGCGCCGCATCCCACACCTGCTCTGGCAACATGCCTCCCTGGCTGGCGGAGGCGAGTATCGCGGCGAGGTAGGGCTTGGGATCCTCGCCGGCGAGCAGCGCGCAGAGCCCACGCTCGCCGCTGAGCAGCGGCCAAGCACGGCCTACGCCCTCGCCGTCGAAGGCACGGCCGTCGTCGTGTTCGCCGTAACCGTCCTCGTTGTAGCGGTGGTAGTACGGGCCGCCGGGCAGGTCCACGCGCAGCACGGCATCGACCAGGCGGGTGGTGTCGCGGATGCGCGGATCGTCCGGCGCGCGCAGGCCCATGCGCACCAGGTAGAGGTATTCCAGACCCAGCAAATCCTTCGCGGCCACGGTTGCGCGACCGCGGTTGCGCAGGGCCACGTCGCCGTCCTGCGCGGTCTGCCCGGGCGGTGCAATGCGCACGTAATGGCCGCGCGTGCCGTGCTGGCGATCGAGCTCGGTGTCGCGCGCGTAGGTCCATGACTCGATGCGAGCATTCCAGTCGTCGGCCAGCGACAGTGCGTGCTCCGCATCGTCCGCGTCGAGGAAACCGTGCGCGGCGCCAGCGACCAGCGCCGAGATGGCGACGGCGAGGGTGAACGGATTGATGCCGGGGTTTTCCTCCCAGCGATCCTGGGCGCTGAAAGGGCCGGTACGCGCCACGAAACCGAGGGCGCGGCGCACCATGGCGATGGCCTGCGGACGCAGGTCACCGAGTTCGTCGATCTCGTCCAGCCTCGCTGCCAGCAGCACCGGAAAGGCTGCCTCGTCGAGTTGTACGCCGCCCCAATAGGGACGTCCGTCGGCGTAGAAATTCTGCAGCCAGTGCCCATCCGGCTGCTGTGTGGCGATGAGATACGCGAGCAGCGCGCGTGCTTCCGCATGATGGTCGCAGGCCAGCATGGCGAAGCCCGATTCCACCGCATCGCGCGGCCACACCAGGTGATAGCCGCCGGGATCGTCGTGCGTATCGCCCCACGGCACGCTGAGGCTGGCGATCATCGCGCCGGGAAAGTCGCGGTCGCCATGGGTCTTGAGCACCATGGCAGCGCGGCGCACCGCCTCTTGCAGCGTGGGTTCGAGGCCGTCGCACCGGATGTTTTCCGACCAGCGCTGCCAGCCGTCGATGAAATCCGTACGCGCCGCCTCGAAACCGCAGGCCAGCGATGAGAGTGCCAGCGTGCGTGCGCCTTCCACGGTGCCGGCAAAGCCGAGCGCAAGCACGCCATCGTTGCCGGCCAGTTCGCCGACCAGCGCCACGTTGCCGTTGGACGCGGTGTCGTACTGCCAGGTCATCGCACCGTTTCGCTGGAAGTCCTGCCAGCCATCCGACGCACCCACATAGCCGGCGCTGGCGCGAGTGAAACCGCGGTCGGCCGCGAGCAGCAACGCGGCGCCGGGCTTCATCGCGGCCAGGCCCTGCGCTTGCACCTCGGCGGTATTGCCGTGGCCGGAGCCGTCCAGGTGTGGCGCCAGCAACGCGTAAAGCTTTAGGCCTTCGCCATCCAGCCGATAGCGCACCAGCACCACGTCGCGCTGCGGATCGGCCAGCACTTCCAGTTCCAGCCGGTAACGCTCGTGCTGGTGGACGATTTTCGGCAGCGGCAAATCAGGCGCAGGCGTGGTCAGCTCATACCGGTTCGCACGCTTCACCTCGGCCCAGAAACCGTCGCCCGCGACGATGAAGCCGAGGTCGCGGATCTGCGGCGTGCTGCACGAAGGCCAGTACACCTCGTCGAGGATGCCGCGGCCCAGCGTGTACCAGACGCGCGCCGGGCCGAGCGCGGTACCGACCAGGTCCTTGTCGCTGCTCGCCCAAGTAGGCGACAGCCCCGGCCAGCCCGGTGCGTTGGCGATGTTCATTTCGCGGGTTTTTCGTCGTGGCCGCCAAAGGCGTGACGCATCGCCGACATCACCTGGTTGGCGTATTCGTCGTTGCCGCGCGAGGTGAAGCGGCCGAACAGCGCCGCCGTGAGCACCGGCGCGGGCACGCCTTCCTCGATGGCGGCGAGTGCCGTCCAGCGCCCCTCGCCGGAGTCGGACACGCGACCCGCGTAATGCTGGAGCGTGGGGTCCTTGCCCATTTCGATCGCGGTGAGGTCGAGCAGCCACGAGCCGATCACGCTGCCGCGGCGCCACAGTTCCACCACCTCGCCCAGCGGGAACTCGTACTGGTAACGCTCGGGGTATTCCAGCGGCGAGGTCTCGGCGTCGGCGACCTGCTCCTGCTTGCCCACGTTGGCGCCATGCAGGATGTTGAGGCCCTCGGCGTAAGCCGCCATCAGGCCGTATTCGATGCCGTTGTGCACCATCTTCACGAAGTGGCCGGCACCGTTCGGACCGCAGTGGAGATAACCCTGCTCGGCCGGCGTGGGCTCGCCGGTACGGCCAGGCGAACGCTCCGCCGTGGCCACGCCGGGCGCCAGCGCGGCGAAGGCGGGCTCGAGGTGCCGGTAGGCTGCATCCGGGCCGCCGATCATCTGGCAGTAACCGCGCTCGCGGCCCCACACGCCGCCGCTAACACCCACGTCCACGTACTGGATGCCCTTCTCGTCCAGTGCCTTGGCGCGGCGCAGATCCTCGACGTAATGCGAGTTGCCGCCGTCGATCACCATGTCGCCCGGGCTGAGCAGCGGCACCAGCGTGTCCAGCACCTTGTCGACCACGGCGGTGGGCAGCATCAGCCACACGGCACGCGGGCTGGACAGCTTGCCCACCATCGCCTCGATCGAATCGGCGGCCTGCGCACCCGCTTTGGCGGCGGCGGCGCGCGCATCGGCATTGGTGTCGAAGGCCACGCAGTCGACGCCGGCCGCCTGCATGCGGCCCACCATGTTCAGGCCCATGCGGCCCAGGCCGACGAAACCCAGTTGCAGCTTGCTATTTGCATCCGTTGTCATGCTCATGCCTCGTTGTTCCAAAGTCGAAATCCGCCGATGAAAGCGTTGGTGTTGTCGCCGCGGCGCACGCCTTCGGGCAAGGTGTCCAGACGATCCACGTTGCCGCCGCCGAGCACCACGTAATCGGGTTCCAGCGCGGCACGCAGGGTCTCGATCTCCTCGAGCACGTGCGCGCGCCACTTCTTGCCGCCGCGGCGCTCGCGGGCGGCCTCGCTGACGTAGTACTCGTAAGTGTGTTTGCGGTACGGCATGTGCGCCAATTCCATCGGTTCGACCAGGCCATCCACGACCATCGCAGAACCTAGCCCGGTGCCAAGGCCGAGGAACAGCATGCGGCCGCCTTCGTAGCTGCCCAACGCCTGCATCGCGGCGTCGTTGACCAGCTTCACCGGGCAGCCGAAGGCCTTGGCGAAATCGAAACCCACCCAGCCTTTGCCGAGGTTGGCCGGCTCATGCACGATGCGCCCGTGCGCCACCGGCGCGGGGAAGCCGATGCTCACCGCGTCGTATTTCCAGCCGCGCAGGCTCTTGCGCAGGCCAGCGACCATCTGCTCGGGCGTCATATCCGGCCCGGAAGGGATCTTCACTTCCTGCTTGCGCCCGGTGCACATGGCCTTGACGTGGGTGCCGCCCACGTCGAGCACCAGCACGCGCCGGCCCGTCGCCGTCGTACCGGCTGCCGGTGTCTTGCCGCGTGCTCGGCGGTACCAGCGGATCGCCGCGTTGGTGGATGCATCGTGCGCCAGCGGCTTGCGCGGCGATTCGATCTCCTCGGCCACGCGCAGCGCGAGCTGCT
Source organism: Rhodanobacter sp. DHG33 (assembly GCF_014843005.1). Lineage (GTDB taxonomy): Bacteria > Pseudomonadota > Gammaproteobacteria > Xanthomonadales > Rhodanobacteraceae > Rhodanobacter_A. Next base: position 163,633 of record NZ_JACYXM010000003.1, read on the forward strand.
TGCCCAGTTCCACGCCCCACTGGTCGAACGGATTGATGTCCCAGATCGCCGCCTGCACAAAGACGCTGTGCTCGTACAGCGCCACCAGCGCGCCCAGCGCAGCGGGCGTGAGCCGCTCGGCCAGCAGCAGGCTGGACGGCCGGTTGCCTTCGAACACCTTGTGCGGCGCGAGCTTGGCCGGCACGCCTTCCGCCTTCACCTCGGCCAGCGTCTTGCCCATCGCCAGTGCCTCGGCCTGGGCGATGACATTGGCCAGCAGCAGATCATGATGGTTGCCCAGCGGATTCAGTGCCGCGCCGAAAGCGATGAAGTCGCACGGAATGAGCTGCGTACCCTGGTGGATCAGCTGGTAGAACGAATGCTGCCCGTTGGTGCCTGGCTCGCCCCAATAGACCGGCCCGGTGGCGTAGTCCACCGCCTTGCCTTCCAGCGTGACGTGCTTGCCGTTGCTCTCCATCGTGAGCTGCTGGAGATAGGCGGGGAAGCGCTTGAGGTATTGCTCGTAGGGCAGCACCGCCACCGTGGCGGCATCGAAGAAATCGGCGTACCACACGCCGAGCAGGCCCATGATCGCGGGCAGATTGCGCTCGAGCGGCGTGGTGCGGAAGTGCGTGTCCATGGCGTGGAAGCCGGCCAGCATCTCGCCGAACGCCTCGGCGCCGATCGCGATCATGGTGGACAGGCCGATCGCCGAGTCCATCGAGTAGCGCCCGCCCACCCAGTCCCAGAAGCCGAACATCTGCTCCGTGGGAATACCGAAGGCGTTCACCGCTTTCTCGTTGGTGGACAGCGCGATGAAGTGCCGGCCCACCGCCTTCGCGTTCTTCTTGCCGGCCGCGGCCAGCAACCAGTCGCGTGCGGTGTGCGCGTTGGTCATCGTTTCCAGCGTGGTGAAGGTCTTGGAGGCGACGATGAACAGCGTCTCCTCCGGACGCAGGTCGCGCACGGCCTCGGCGAAATCGGTGCCGTCCACGTTGGAGACGAAGCGGAGCTGCAGTCCGCGGTCGCTGTAGTGGCGCAGCGCCTCGTAAGCCATCACCGGACCGAGGTCGGAACCGCCGATGCCAATGTTGACGATGTTGCGGATCGGCCGGCCGCCATAGCCCTTCCACTCGCCCGCGCGGATCGCGCCGGCGCATTCACCCATGCGCTTGAGTGTTTCCTGGACTTCCGGCACCACGTTCACGCCGTCGACCAGGATCACGCTGTCGGCCGGCGCGCGAAGCGCCACGTGCAGCACGGCGCGATGTTCGGTGCTGTTGATCTTCTCGCCGGCGAACATCGCGTTGCGCTTCGCTTCCAGCCCGCGCTCGCGGGCCAGCGCGAACAGGCGCTTCATGGTGTCGGCGGTGATGCGATGCTTGGAATAGTCCAGCCGCCAGCCGGCGCCTTCGGCCGTGAAGCGTTCGGCCCGCGCCTCGCCCTTGGCGAACAGCTCGCGCAGATGGAGCTTCGACACCGATGCGTAATGGGACTGCAGCGCCTTCCAGGCCGGGCTTGCGCGCAGCGGGCTCACGCGGCTGTCTCCCCGACCCGGCGGATCGCGTCCGGCTCCCATACCCAGCCATGCCACCTCGATGTGAAGATCATGCCTTGCATCGCAAAACTCCTTTCAGCGCAGGTTTGCAAAGCCGGTGCGTCGACGGCTCCGGCCATCGATGGAATCTTCGCGGGATACGTGAAGTTGTGCCAGCGTCACCGTAGCCGTCAAGCCTGTCAGCGCCGATGTCAACTGCAAATGAATGGAGTGCGGCTGAGCCCGTTTCTGCTGCGGGCAACAAAAAAGCCCATGCGCTGCATGGGCTTTTCCGGAATTGCATGGTGGCTATGGGTGGACTCGAACCACCGACCCCAGCATTATGAGTGCTGTGCTCTAACCGGCTGAGCTACATAGCCATGGGGCGGTCGCCGTGCCGGATCGCAACGATGCCGGAGGCGGGGCGCGGCAGTTTAATGGCGCGCACGCCCATGTTCAAGCCGTCCGGCTTGCCGCGGTCCGGCCTGCGTGGTTGAATCGGTCCATCGCCTCGCACGCACCGGCTGCCGCCGTTGCGCGGCTTGGCCACAGGATTGACGAGATGATCGACGTCGATGGCTACCGTCCGAATGTGGGCATCGTGCTGCTGAATGCAGACGGCCGCCTGTTCTGGGCGCGCCGCATCAACCGCGACGGCTGGCAGTTCCCGCAAGGCGGCATGCGCAGCGACGAAACGCCGCTGGAAGCCATGTACCGCGAGCTGGAAGAGGAAACCGGGCTGGCCCCCGAGCACGTCGAGGTGCTGGCAGCCACCCGCGGCTGGCTGCGCTACAAGCTGCCGCAGCGCTACGTGCGCCAGCACCAGCGCCCCACCTGCATCGGCCAGAAACAGGTGTGGTTCCTGCTCAAGCTGGTCGGCGCCGAAGATACGCTGCGCCTGGATGCGAGCGAAAAGCCGGAATTCGACATCTGGCGCTGGGTGGACTTCTGGTACCCGGCCGCCCACGTGGTGAACTTCAAGCGGCAGGTGTACGAGCGCGCCCTGCGCCATTTCGCGCCGCTGGTGGAAGGCCTGTGCCAGGTCGAACTGGGCAACGCGCCGCCGCGCGAGGCCGGCGACGAGGCGCCCGGCGAAGCGGACCACGGCTGGCGGGTTGCCTGAACGGCGCGGAATCGGCGCCCTCCGTACAGTTGACAATCATTCGCATTTGCGTTCTTATGCGCGGCATGTACATCTGCCTGTGCAACGCCGTTACCGATCACGACATCCGCCGCGAAGTCGCGGACGGCGTGCGCTCGTTCGGCGAACTGCAGGCGCGCACCGGTTGCTCGGATTGCTGCGGTTGCTGCGAGTCCGAGGCCCGCGCCTGCCTTTCGCAGGCGCTAGAGCAAACCGCCCTGCCCGCCTTCGTCGCGGTCGCCTGACCTCTGCAGCGCCGTTCGTGCGCGCGAACCATTGCCATTAGCGTTCCGCCGCAGCCCCGGTGAACTTCGTATAGTCGCTCCTTCCCCTGCACACGGAGACGGCCATGAAAGGCGACGCCAAGGTCATCGAATTCCTCAACAAGGTGCTCTACAACGAGCTGACCGCGATCAACCAGTACTACCTGCATTCCCGCATGTTCAAGAACTGGGGCTACGGTGAGCTGGCCGAGCACGAGTACAAGGAATCCATCGAGGAAATGAGGCATGCCGATCGCCTGATCGAGCGCATCCTGTTCCTCGAAGGGCTGCCCAACCTGCAGCATCTCGGCAAGTTGCGCATCGGCGAGAACGTGCCGGAATGCATCCAGGGCGACCTCGACCTGGAGCTGGTGGCCTCCAAGGACCTGCGCGAAGCGATCGCATACAGCGAAGGCATCGCGGACTACATCAGCCGCGACCTGTTCAAGGGCATCCTGCACGACGAGGAAGAGCACATCGACTGGCTGGAAACCCAGCAGAGCCTGATCAAGGACATCGGCACGGAGCGCTACCTGCAGAGCAAGATGCAGAGCTGACCCGGGCGAGAGTTCATGCCATCGCAAGGCGGGCGAAGTATCCTTGTACCGCCCGCCAGCATCCCCATGTGAGTGCCATGGATACCGTCGTTCCGTTCCCCACCGTCCCCGATTACCGCAGCAGCGGCGCACCGCTGGTGTTCACCGAGGCGGCCGCGCGCAAGGTGCACGAGCTTATCGCGGAGGAAGGCAATCCCGGTCTGAAGCTGCGCGTGTACATTTCCGGCGGCGGCTGCTCGGGCTTCCAATACGGCTTCACCTTCGACGAGGCCCAGGCCGAGGACGATTTCGCGCTGGAGCGCGAGGGCGTGACCCTGCTGTGCGACCCGTTGTCGCTGCAGTATCTCACCGGCGCCGAGATCGATTACAGCGAAAGCCTCAATGGCTCGCAGTTCGTGATACGCAACCCGAACGCGAAGACCACGTGCGGCTGCGGCTCCTCGTTCTCGACCTGAGCGCCGCATACCCATGTCGGCGACGCCGCCCAATATCTTCGCCGGACTCAGCCTGATCCTCGACCGCATGGCCGAACGCCGCGACGACGCGGCATGGCTGGCGGCGCAGGCCGAAGCTCCGACAGCCCGCTACCTGCTGCTCGATGCCACGAGTCGCGCCTTCCTGCATGCCGACCGCGATGCCTTGCGCTGGCTGGATGCCGCGGAACACCAGCGCCTGTGCGCCGACGTGACGCCCTACCTGCTCGGCATCGCCGGTGACCGCCCGTATTTCCTGCTGACGCTGGAAAACGACATTCACGCCGACGCGCTGGCCACCGAACTGCACGCACGCCGCGCCGGCCTGCGCGAGACCGGCCTGCTGCTGGCCGCCGACGAGGCGGCCCTGTTCGCCTACGCCAAGGGCCTGGCCCATTGGCATCGCGAGACACGGCATTGCGCGTACTGCGGTTCGCCGCTCCTCGTCGTTTCCGCCGGCCACCGCCTGCATTGCACGAACGCCGCCTGCGGCCGCATGCATTTTCCGCGCACCGACGCGGCGATCATCGTGATCGTGGAGCACGAAGGCGCCTGCCTGCTAGGTCGCCAGAGCGGCTGGCCGCCAGGGCGCTACTCCACATTGGCGGGCTTCATCGAGCCGGGCGAAGCCCTGGAAGATGCCGTGCGCCGCGAGGTGCTGGAGGAGTCCGGCGTGCGCGTGGGCGCGGTGCACTACCACTCCTCGCAACCCTGGCCGATGCCGGCTTCGCTGATGGTGGGCTTCACCGCCGTGGCGCTCGACCCCACGATCCGCCTGCGCGACGGCGAACTGGAAGAGGCCCGCTGGTTCACGCCGCAGCAGATCGCCGACGGCATCGCTGATGGCAGCTTCATACCTTCCCCCCCTTTGTCGGTGTCCTACCGACTGCTGCAGCACTGGCTGCGCGAACGTGCCGGCATGGAACTGGACGCGCTGGCCGCTGCGCGCGCAGCCATGTGACGGCAAGACGCCTCGCATACAATGCGAGGCGATTTCACGGAGTCCCCGCGCATGGCCCTTCGTCTGCTCGCCGCCCTGATCGCCCTTGGACTGCTGCACTGGCAGCCGCGCCTCGCGCATTGGCGCAACGATGGCGGCTTCCGTCGCTGGGTCGCGCAGTTGAGCGATACCGCCGGAGCCGGCCGCGTGACGCTGGCGCTGCTGCTGCCTTTGCTGCTGTGCGCGCTGGTGATGTGGCTGCTGCGGCACTCGCCGCTGTCCGACCTGCTGGAACTGCTGTTCGTGCTGGCGGTGCTGCTGTTCTGCTTCGGTCCGCACGCATTCGAGGCCGATCTTGAAGCGATCCTCCATGCCCCGGACGGCGCCACCCGCGAAACCGCCGCGCAGGCGCTGTCCGAGGACGGCGAGCACGTGCCGTGGCGCGCGATCGAGCTGGGCGAGGCCACGGTCTACGCCGCGTTGCGCCGGCGCTTCGGCGTGCTGTTCTGGTTCTTCCTGCTCGGACCGCTGGGCGCATTGCTATATCGGCTGACGCGCGCTCTGGCCCACGACGACGCGTTGCGGCTGGACACCGAAGCGCGAGGCATCGCCCGCCAGTTCGCCAACGCACTGGACTGGATCCCTGCGCAACTGATGGTGTTCACGTTGGCCCTCGTGGGCCATTGGGATGCGGTGATCGGCGCGTGGCGCCGCTGGCAGCAGCAGGCCCTGCCGAACAGCTGGCTCAACGAGGGTCCGGGCTTCCTCGGCGCCGCGGCGCGCGCGGACATCCAGGTCGACATCGAAGGCGGCGAAGGCTATGCGGAAGAACGCAGCGACGCCCTGCTGGAATTGCGCCGCCTTCGCGGCACTCTGCTGCGCGCACTGTTGGCGTGGCTGAGCGTGGTGGCACTGATCGTGATCGGTGGCTGGCTGCACTAGGCAATACGCAGGAACGCTCCTACCGCGGCACGTCAGGCCATCTCGCCGCGCAACACACGTACTCGCGCCTCCAATGCCGCCGCACTGGCGCATTCCGGCGGCAGGGGCGCGTCCACCACCAGTTCCACGCGGGCGCGGAAGCGCCGCGGCAGGCGGGCGCGATGCAAGGCGGAGTCGCGCCGGCTCCACATGCTGCCCCAGAGTCCCCGCAGCGCCATCGGCACCACCGGCACCGGACGACGCGCAAGGATCCTTTCCACGCCGGATCGGAACGATGCGATCTCGCCATCCTGAGTAAGCGCGCCTTCGGGGAAGATACACACCAGTTCCCCGTCGGCGAGCGCCGCGTCCACTGCGTCGTAAGCCTGCTGCAGCACCGCCGGGTCTTCCTTCTGCCCCGCGATGGGAATGGCCTTGGCCGTCTTGAACAGGAACTTCAGCAGCGGGATGTTGAAGATCCTGTAATACATCACGAAGCGCGCAGGACGGCGCAGGTTAGCCATCAGCAGCAAGGGATCCACGTAGCTGACGTGGTTGCACACCAGCAGCGCCGGGCCTTCCTCCGGAATGTGCCGAAGCCCGTCCGCACGCACGCGATACAGCGTGCTGGTGAGCAGCCAGGTGACGAAGCGCAGGATGAACTCGGGCACCAGGGTGAAGATGTAGGCTGCCACCAGCACATTGAGCAGCGCCGCGACGAGAAAGATCTGCACGGCATGCAGTCCGAGCGCACCGAGACCCATGCCGAAGAGCGCCGCGGCCACGATCAGCACCGCGTTCATGATGTTGTTGCCGGCGATGATGCGCGAGAGCTTCTCGCGTGGCGCACGCGCCTGCACGAAGGCGAACAGCGGCACCACGTACAGTCCGGCGAAGGCGCCGATCAGGGTGAGGTCGAGCACCACGCGCCAGCTGCCTGCCGTATGCAGAAAGCCGAGCCAGTTCAGTCCACGTACGGATGCGAAGCCGTGCCGCGCGAAATACAGGTCCACGCCGAACGCGGTGAGCCCGAACGCGCCCAGCGGCACCAGGCCGATCTCCACGCGGCGGCTCGACAGTTTCTCGCACAACAGCGCGCCGATGCCGCTGCCCACGGAAAACAGCGTGAGCACCAGGGTGTAGACCGAGCCATCGCCTCCCAGCGTCTGCCGCGTGTAATTCAGCAGCTGCGCGATCAGCACGGTTCCAAAGAACCAGAACCAGGAGATGCCCAGCACCGCATTCCATACGGTGCGATCGGCACGCGTGATATCGATGACGCGCGCCGTCTCGCCGAAGGGATTCCAGTTGATCTTGAGTTCCGGCGCGGTCGCTGGCGCCGGCGGAATCGCGCGGCTGGCAAGATAGCCCACCACCGCAACCGCGATGGTCGCGGTGGCCGACAGCCACGGCCCCACATGCGCCGCACTCATCAGCACGTTGCCAGCGATCATGCCAAGCAACATCGCCAGCTGCGTGCCCATCTCCACCAGGCCGTTGCCGCCCACCAGCTCGGCCGGCTTCAGCGCCTGCGGCAGGATCGCGTACTTGATCGGCCCGAACACAGTGGAGTGCAGGCCCATCATGAACAGCACCACCAGCAACAACGTGATGTGATGGGTGATGAAGCCGACCGCCGCGATCGTCATTGCGGCAATCTCGAACAGCTTCACCCAGCGAATGATGCGCGTCTTCTCGAACTTCTCCGCCAGTTGCCCCGCGCTGGCCGAAAACAGGAAGAACGGCAGGATGAACAGCGCCGGGGCGAAATTGGCGTACAGGCCCGCAACGCGATCGTTCGATCCGAGCTGGAATCCCACCAGCATCAGCAACGCATTGCGAAACGCATTGTCGTTGAACGCCGCCAGCGCCTGCGTCCAGAAGAACGGCGCGAATCGGCGCTGGCCGAACAGGGCGAACTGGCTCATGCAGATCCATGGCGGCGGAGTCGGCGATCAGCTTAGCCGATGCGCCGAGTCCCACAGCGACCCCCCGCCCGCAAGGGGGGGCGTCCACCCGCGAACTCAGTTGCGCGACTGCAGCTTCGACAGCAGGCGCAACATTTCCAGATACAGCCACACCAGGGTGACCACCAGCGCGAAGGCACCGTACCACTCCATGTACTTCGGTGCGCCCGCGCCGACACCTTGCTCGATCATGTCGAAGTCCAGCACCAGGTTCAGCGCCGCGATCGCCACCACGACCAGGCTGAACAGGATGCCGACGCCGCTGCTGGCGCCTATGAAGCCGAAGGAATGGCCGAAGAAGCCCATCACGAAGCTGGCCAGGTACACCAGCAGCACCCCACCGGTGGCGGCGACCACGCCTGCGCGGAACTTGTCGGTGACGCGGATCAGCCCGCTGCGATAACCCAGCAGCAGCACCGCCATGGTGCCGAAGGTCAGCGCCACCGCCTGCATCACGATGCCCGGGTAGCGCATCTCGAAGACCGCCGACAGCGCACCCACGAACACGCCCTCGGCCAGCGCGTAGAGCGGTGCGGTAACCGGCGCCCAGGTTTTCTTGAACGTGGTGACCATGGCCAGCACGAAACCCACCAGCGCACCGGCGAGCACCAGCGGCCCCAGTGCGGGCAGGCTGGCCGGGCCGGCGAAACGGCTCCAGCTGAACATCGCGCCGATCACCACGAGCGCCAGCAGCAAGCCGGTCTTGTTGACCGTGCCGTTCAAGGTCATCGCGTTGCCGTCGCGACTGAACACCGCGCCGCTGGCCGCGTCGAGGAAGATGTTCTTGTTGAGTGCGGGATTTCCGCTTTGCAGTCGTGCTTCTATTGGGCTTTCGTCATCCTGGCCGGCTGCCAGACTCTTGCAGGCGGCTACTTCGCCTGCACGCTGCGGGTGCGAAGATGAGGGACATCATCAACTGACTGAGATCGCCACCATGAGCTCGCAGTTCCACGTCGGCGACCACGTGCGCTGGAATTCCGAGGCCGGCTACGTCACCGGCCGCATCGTGAAGGTGCACACGGCCGACACACTGTACAAGGGCTACCCGCGCCATTGCAGCCCGGACGACCCGCAGTACGAGATCAACAGCGACCGGACCGATCACATCGCCATGCACAAAGGCGCTGCGCTCCAGAAAATCACGTGAATACCCCCTCTCCCGCCACGATCTGGACGATTGGCCACTCCACCCGCACGCTAGAGGAATTCCTCGCCCTGCTCGTGGCGTACTCCATCGAGGCAGTCGCCGACGTACGCCGCTTTCCCGGCTCGCGTCGCTGGCCGCAGTTCGCGCGCGACGCGCTGGCCGCCAGCCTGCCCTCGCACGGCATCGGATACCAATGGTTTCCCCAGCTCGGAGGACGCCGCTCGGTGCAACCGGATTCGCCGAACACCGCCTGGCGCAATGCCGCGTTCCGCGGCTACGCCGATCATCTCGCCAGCACCGAATTCGCCCAAGGGCTGGCCGAGCTGCTGGCATTCGCGGCAAAGCAACGTACCGCCGTGATGTGCGCCGAAGCGGTGTGGTGGCGCTGCCACCGTTCGATCATCGCCGACGTGCTGAAGCAACGCGGCATTGAGGTGATCCATATCCTCGATCTGCGCCACAGCACGTTGCATCCGTGGACATCGGCCGCGCATGTCGAGAACGGCGAGCTGAGCTACGCGGCGCCGCAAGCGACGCTGCTGTAGCGCTTCAGCGCGGTGGTCCCTGGTATGCGCCCTGGGCCAGCTGCAGCAGGATCTTCATCTCTTCGCGCAGCGGCAGCGGCGCGATCACCTCGGCATCCGGACCGTACTTGAGCACGTCCATCAGCAGCTCTTTCGAGTTGGAATAAGGCAGCTGCAATTCGTAGCGGCCGTCCGGCAGCCACGCGCCCTTCTGCTGCGAATGCCAGTGTTCGTCGGCCACCCAGCGCGCGGCATGCGAGGAGAAGCGGATGGTGGCCCAGGCCTTGGGCTGGCCGGCGAATATGCCGTAGCTGGAGGCCAGTGCCTGATCGAGTTCCGCCTCTGGCACGTCGCGCGCAGACGCGTCCAACGCCTGAGCCTCCGCGATGCGATCCACCGCGAAGCTGCGCAGCGCTTCGCGGTCGTGGTCCCACACGTCAAGGTACCAGTTGTCGCGGTAATGCGTGAGCCGCTGCGGCGACACGGTACGGCGGCTGTCGGAACCGGTGGTGCGCGCGCGATAACGGAAGCGAAGTTGTTTCCGCTCCAGCACCGCGCCGGCCACGATACGGAATGCTTGCTGGTCGAGTTTGCGCGCACCCCACGGAATCACGCGGATGCGTTCGATGGGCAGCGCCTTGCCGCTGCCGCGATCCGACAGTAGGTGCTCGATGCGCGACTTGAACGGAGCCAGCGCCCCGGCCAGCACGCCGGGGCCGCTGCGGCCGATCAATTCATTGAGCGCGAGCAGTGCAGCCAGCTCGTCGGAAGTGAGCCACAGGCCCGGCAATTCGAAGCGCTCGCCTTCGACCTGCTCGTAGCGCCAGGCGGCATTCTGCTCGCTGCCGACGCTCTCGATAGGGGCGCCCAGCGCATCGCGCAGGAAACCAATGTCGCGATACACCGTGGCACGCGAGCACCCAAGTTCCTCCTTGAGCCTGTCCAGCGACACGGGGTAATGCGCCGACTTCAGCAGACGATGCAGGGTGAGGGTGCGTTCGTAGCGATCCATGGGGGCTCGGCAGTCACGGCGGGCAGATAGGAACTATGGGTACGCCAGGTCGTACCCGCAAGCCTGCCGAACGTTCGCATGGCTTACTCTTGAAACCCCCATCCTCTCGAACGGATCCGTCCATGCAGCCTACCCGCCTGCAGCCCGCCGCGGTCGACGCCGAATCGATAAGGGCGGCACCAGCGATGGATCATCCTTCGCGGGGCACCGTACTGCTGCAGGTGCTCGCGATCGGTGGCTATGGCATGTGGTTGTGGCTGGGCCTGTCCCTGCTGCTGGGCTTGAGTCCGTTGGGGCGCCGTGGAACCCTGATACCGCTGGCGCTGAGCGCGGCGCTGGTGGGCATCGGCCTGCTGCTGGCCCGTCCACGCCTATCCGAGTCGACGACCCGGCATGGCCAGAACACAGCTTCGGACCATCGCCCACCGCGCTCCATGCCGATGGCGCTGGCGACATGGCTGCTGATGCTGGCGGCGGCCGCGCTGGCACAAAGCAGCAACAGTTTCTGGATCACCCGGCTTGCCGGCGCATTGCTGATGCTGTGCAGCCTCGTCAGCCTGCTGCAGGCTACTCATGACGATCGCACCCGCCTGCCTACCCTGCTGCAACGCGCCACCGCGCTGTTGCCGGCCTGCCGTATCACCACGGCGGCTTATGCCGGTGGCCTCTGGCTGTGGCTGAGCGTGCTGGCGCAGGGCAAGTTCGTCAGCGACCACGGCACTTACCTGTGGATCCTGCTGCTGTTGGCGTTGGCGCTCGGACTGGGGCTGCTCGAAAGCGCGCTATGGCAATCGCTGCGCGAACCCGAGGCATTCGCCGGCGAGACGACACCCGACCGCGGTTGGCTCCCGACACGACTCGTGGCGGCGCTGCTGACCTACGCACTGCCTTGCACGGCATTGCTGCTGGGCGGCATGACGGGCAACCTGCCGGTCGCCGCGATCGCCGCACCGGGCTGTGCCCTGGGTCTGGCGCTGGAGCGCCACCTGTATCAGTTCACATTGGCGACCACGATCAGCCCGCAACGTGCCTGAAAAATGTCTGCCCGGTGAACAGATTCCCCGGATTCATTTGCAAATTCAAACGGTTCCGTTTTAAGGTCACGACTTACATCTGCTTAACAAATGGAAGCCCTACCGATGAAGAAGACTCTGATGGTCTCCCTCCTGGTGCTGGCCTGCGCCAGCTTTGCCGCACATGCCCAGGATGCAGGCAATGGCAGCAGCAGCTCCGATTCCAGCTCCAGCTCCAACTCCAACAACGGTGGCTGGACCGGCTCGGGCGAGTTCGGCTACGCCTCGGCCACCGGCAACACCCGCTCGCAGAACGTCAACGCCAAGCTGGGCCTGAACCAGGAAAACGAGCAGTGGAAGAACAATTTCTTCCTCGACGTGCTGCGCACCAAGGTGCAGGAGAAAGTGGTCACTCCGGCCGGCAACACCATCGACCAGTTCGATACCACCGCCAACCGCTACGACGGCGGTGCCTCGGTGGGCTACAAGCTCGACCCGCGCAGCTACATCGTGGGTGCGGCGCGCTATGACCACGACGACTTCGGCGCCAACCTGTGGCAGGGCGTGGTTTCGCTGGGCTACGGCTACATCGCGGTGAAGGACGCGCGCAACGAGCTGTCGTTCGAAATCGGCCCTGGTTACAAGGAATACCGCCCAGCGGAACTCCCCATCCTCGTCAATGGCGTCACCGTCAACCAGACGCAGCCGGTGGAACACGAAGCAATCGCCCGTGGCCTGGTCAACTACAAGCTGCGCATCACCGACAACACCTCGTTCGAGGACACGTTCCTCACGGAAGCGGGCTCCAAGGACACCTACATCCAGAACGATGCCGGCCTGGCCGTCAGCATGACCAAGAAGCTGGCGCTGAAGGTGGGCTTCCAGGTGCGCCACAACAGCACCGTGCTGCCGGGCATCAAGAAGACCGACACGCTGACCACCACAAACCTGGTCTACAACTTCTGAAGCCTCTTCGGTGGCGATGAGTCGCCCCGCGCATGCGAAACGGCCCCTGCACACAGGGGCCGTTTTCTTTGCGCAACATCATTTGGGCGTCTAAACGTTTGCACCAAGAAATTTGGCCGCCCCTTGTGCGAACAGCTCATCGGCTACAGCTCGACCCAGTGCCTCGGCATCTGTGCCTTCCGCCTGCGCGCGCAGCAGGTGGCCGCTCGATGCATCGCCTACGAGGCCGCACAGATGCAGGCCGTGCTCGGTAACCGTGCACCATGCACCCACCGGCACCGTGCAGCTGCCGCCGAGCGCCTGGTTCATCGCACGCTCCGCGCTTACCTCCAACCGGGTGTCGGCATCGTCCAGCGCTGAAAGCAGAGTCAGCACATGCAACTGGTCGGCACGCGCCTCAATGGCGATGGCTGCCTGACCCGGCGCCGGCAGCCAGCCCGGCGCGGCGAGGCGGCTGCGGATGCGCGCAGCGAGATCCAGCCGTTCGAGTCCTGCGCAGGCCAGCACGATCGCGTCGTAATGACCGGCGTCCAGCTTGGCCAGACGCGTGCCTACGTTGCCGCGCAGATCCAGCAGCTCCAGGTCCGGCCGCAGCGCGCGCAACTGCGCTTGCCGGCGCAGGGAGGACGTACCCACCTTCGCGCCATACGGCAAATCGGCGAGACCGACATAGCGGTTGCTGACGAAGGCATCTGCCGCATCAGCACGCGGAAGGATCGCCGGCAGCACGAAGCCCGGCTCCAGCTCCGCCGGCACGTCCTTCAGCGAATGCACGGCCAGATCGGCGCGGCCCTCCAGCATCGCCACTTCCAGTTCTTTCAGGAACAGACCTTTGCCACCTATCGTCGCCAGTGGCTGATCGATGATCTCGTCGCCGCGCGTCGTCATCGGTACCAGCGTCACCGCCAGTCCCGGATGCGCCGCACGCAACAACGCCGCCACGTGCTCGGCCTGCCACAGCGCGAGCGGGCTCCGACGGGTGGCAATGCGCAGCGTGTTGGGGATCATGCGGGCTCCAGGAAAGGATTCGTGCGCCATTGTCGCCCATGCCGCAACCGATGCGCAGACAGGGCACTCAGCCCATGCGCAGCAGCTTGCGCAGCGCAGGCAGGTTGCGGCGGCTCACTTCGGGGCTGAAGTCGGTGCCGGCGAGGCGCGCGAGTACGCGGCCGTCGGCCAGAGACTTCAAGCCCAGCAGGCGCGCGGGCGGCACGAGGCAATTGCGATGCAGGCGGATCAGCTGGTCGGGGTAGGCATCCTCCAGCTGACGCAGCGATTCGTCGATCAGCAGTTCACCGCCGGCATGGCGCACACGCACGTATTTCTCTTCGGCGAGCAGACAGATGACTTCGTCCAACGCCACGCGCACCTGCTCGTCGCGCACGCGCGCGTGCAGCCATGCCGTGGCGGTGCGTGGCGCGTCCGCCATCCGTTTGCGCGCGCGCTGCAATGCTTCGCGCAGGCGTTCCAGTCGCACCGGTTTCAGGACGTAGTCCACCGCGTCCAGCTCGAAGGCGCGCAGAGCGTGGTTTTCGTAGGCGGTGCAGAACACCACCTGAGGGCGGCCGTGGCCAGCCAGACGCTCGGCCAGCGCCATGCCGTCCAGCCCTGGCATGTTGATGTCGAGCAAGAGCAGGTCCGGCTTCAGCGCGGCGAGAGCCGCCAACGCGGCTTCGCCGTCGCCCACGCTGCCGGCGAGCTCGGCACCTTCGCACTCGCCCAGCAACGCGGCCAGGCGAAGGCGTGCCAGGGGTTCGTCATCGACGATCAGTACGCGCATCGTCCTTTCCCTTGTCTGGCAGCGGCAGGCGCAGGCTCACCACGTAGCGCTCGCCTTGCGGCCCGGCCTGCACCGCGGCGCGCGGACCGTAGCGGAAAGCCACGCGCCGGCGCACGCTGTCCAGGCCATGGCCGTGGCCGCCGCGGGTCGGCGCAGACGGCAGCGGGTTGGCGATTTCGATCACGATGGCGTCGCTTTCGCGCAGTCCTCGCAGGCTCACCACGCCACCTTCGCGCAGCGGCTGGATGCCGTGATGCACGGCGTTCTCCACCAGCGGTTGCAGCAGCAGGCGCGGCAGCGGGAACTCCTGGGGCAAGCCTTCCAGTTCGCGCTGCACATGCAGGCGCGCGCCAAGGCGCAGCTGTTCGATGGCCAGATAGCGGTCGAGCAGCGTCAGCTCTTCGCCCAAAGTGCCGTCGCCTTGCTCGTGCTGGCCCAGCGCGGCGCGGAACAGTTCCGCGAGGTCCTCCACCGTGCGCTCCGCCGCCGCCGGGTCGAGCGGGATCAGCGCCGCCACGGTGTTCATGCTGTTGAACAGGAAGTGCGGACGGATGCGCGCCTGCAACGCCTCCACCTGCGCGCGCGCCACCGCGGCGAGGCGCAGGCGCCACTGCGCGGCCACGTAGAAGTAGCGCAGGATCGCCGCACCGAGCAGGGCGGCGATCAACACGTTGTCGCGCACGAAGACCGCCATGCCGTCGCCCACCAGACTCATGTGCAGGGCGCCGTCCAACCCGTGCGCCACCCAGCTCGCCATGCCCACGATCGGCATGATGAGCAGCCACGCGACGAGGTAGGGCAGGTGGCCCGGCAACCGCTGCAACGATGTCCGCAGCAGGCACAGCACCACGACGATGGCCAGCACCAACCAGCTCACGAACAAGATGCCCACGCTGTAGCCGGAAAGATCCCGATGATCGCCCACGGCCAGCCACATCACGGTGGCCGCTAGCGCGCCGGTCACCAGCAAGGTGAACAGCACCGGGACGCTGCAGAAATCCGGCAACGGGCTGGGTTCGTCGGTGGTGCCGAAGGCAGGCAGGCGCATGCGCGCAGTATGCCGCAGGGCCCGCCACGGCATGCGGGGTGTGCGGCTGATGAAGGCGCTAGCGCGGCCCGTGCGTGCGCAGCCAGTTTTCCAGGTAGGACTTCAGCACCACTGCGTTGTTGTGTTCTTCGTCGCGGGCCGCGTAGAGCAGGGTGACGGGATGTTTCGCCGCGCGTTCGGCGAGCGGCCGCCAGTGCTGGCCACGCTTGTCCAGCTCGCCGGCGTAGCGCTGGCGAAAACCTTCCCAGCGCGCAGGATCGTGGCCGAACCACTGGCGCAACTCCGCCGAGGGCGCGAGTTCCTTGACCCATAGATCCAGCGGCACGTCGTCCTTCTTCAGGCCGCGTGGCCACAGGCGGTCGACCAGCACGCGGTAGCCGTCGGACCTGGCCGGCGGCTCGTAGACACGCTTGATGGTGATGCTCATGAGCGCAGGTCCCGCAAGGGATGCACCCAGCATACGCTTCCATGGTCACATGGGCGTGATGCGGCTCAGATCTCCTCGACCTTCGTCACCTTGCCGCGCCGCATCAGCCACGCCACGCCGCGCAAGTCGGCCAGACCCACCCACAGGCGATCCAGCATGCCGTACTTGGAAACACCCGCGGTGCGCGGACGATGGCCCACCGGCACGCTGGTGCTCTGGAAGCCGGCGCGCTTCACCAGCGCGGGCAGGTAGCGGTGCATGTGGTCGAAATAGGGCAGGCGCAGGAATACCTCGCGCTCGAACAGCTTGAGCCCGCAGCCGGTATCGGGCGTGGCGTCCCTGAGCATGCGCGAGCGCACCGCATTGGCGATCTTCGAGGAGATGCGCTTGTTGAAACTGTCGCGCCGCGTGGTGCGCCAGCCGGCGAACAGCTTCGTTTCCGCCGCAGCGGCATCGCGCGCGGCCAGCAGTTTCGGAATGTCGGCGGGGTCGTTCTGGCCGTCGCCGTCCAGCGTGGCGATCCAGGTGCCACGCGCCGCGCGCACGCCGTTCCACACCGCCGTGCTCTGGCCGCTGCGGGTGACGTGGTGCAGTACGCGCAGTTCGGGATGCTGCGCCTTCTGCGCATTCAGCACGGCGCGGCTGTCGTCGCTGGAATCGTCGTCGACATAGACCACTTCGTAGTCGACCTTGCCGCGCAGGGCCGCGGCGATCTCGGCAAGCAGCGGCGGGATGTTGTCGCGCTCGTTGAACACGGGGACGACGACGGAGAGCTGGGGCATGGGAGAGCCTTTGCGGAGACAGATGCCGCGATGCGACGGCAGGGGCGCATTTTAACCCGGTGCGCGCCGAAGCAGCTTCAGCGCAGTTTGCCGAGGATGCCTTCCAGCTCGTCGTTGCTGTGGTAGTGGATCACCAGCTTGCCGCGGCCGCCGCTGCCGACGGCGAGTTCGACGCGGGTGGCGAAGCGTTCGGCCAGCTCGCGTTCCAGCGCGGCGATGTTGGGGTCGCGCGCAGGGGCACGCTTGGCCTTGCCCTTGGGGGCGGCCTGGGCGCGGCGGGCGGCGTCCTCCAGTTCGCGCACCGACCAGCCTAGCGTCGCCGCCTGGCGGGCGAGCTGCACGGCGACGGATTCGTCGAGGGTGAGCAAGCAGCGCGCATGCCCCATCTCCAGCTTGCCTTCGTCGAGCAGCTTCTTGATCGACTCGGCCATCTCGGTGAGACGCAGCAGGTTGGACACCGCGGCGCGCGAACGGCCCACCGCATCGGCAGCCTGCTGATGGGTAAGTTCGAAGTCCTCGATCAGGCGCTTCAGCGCATCGGCTTCTTCCAGCGGAGTGAGGTCCTGGCGCTGGATGTTCTCGATCAGCGCCATCGCCGGCACCGCGACTTCCGGCACCTCCTTCACCAGCGCGGGGATCTCGGCGAGCTGGGCGCGCTGCGAGGCGCGCCAACGGCGCTCGCCGGCGATCAGTTCGTACTGGTTCTTGCCGATGGCACGCACCACCACGGGCTGGATCAGGCCCTGCGCCTTGATCGAGGCGGCGAGCTCGTCCAGCGCCTCGTCGTTCCAATGGCGGCGAGGCTGGTACTTGCCGGGCTGGATCTGCTGGATCGGCAGCGTGCGCAGCTCGCCCTCCTGCTCCAGCACCGGCGCGGCGGCGCCTTCGCCACCCAGCAACACGTCCAGTCCGCGACCCAGCCCACGCTTCTTTGCAGCAGCCATGCTCAATCCTGATGGTTGGCGGCGGGCGCCTTGAGCGCCATGCCATGCACGCCCGGCTTGGGCGGCTCGGTGATGTCGTCGGCTTCGACCGCCTCGCCGGCGTCGACCGGCGCCGGCGGCAGGCCGCGTTCGCGGCGGATGATCTCGCCGGCCAACCCGATATAGGCGATCGCGCCGCGCGAACTGCGATCGTAGAGATGGATCGGCTGGCCGTGGCTGGGCGCCTCGGCGAGGCGGATGTTGCGCGGGATGATGGAGCGCAGCACCTTGTCGCCGAAGTGCGCGGTGAGCTGCGCCGACACTTCGTTGCCGAGGTTGTTGCGCACGTCGTACATGGTGCGCAGCAAGCCTTCGATTTCCAGCTTGGGATTCAGCCGCTGACGCACCGCCTTGACCGTTTCCAGCAGGCTGGAAAGGCCTTCCAGCGCAAAGAATTCGCACTGCACCGGGATCAGCACGCCGTCCGCCGCGGTGAGCGCGTTGAGCGTGAGCAGGTTCAGCGTGGGCGGGCAATCGACCAGGATGGTGTCGTAGCGGCTGGCCACCGGGGCCAACTGTTCCTTCAGGCGATGCTCGCGCGCCAGCGTGTCCATCAGCTTCAGCTCGGCGGCGGTGAGGTCGCCGTTGCCGGGCAGCAGGTCGTAATGGGCGTCGGTGGCGACCACCGCATCGGCCACTGTTGCCTCCTCCAACAGCACCGCGCAGCCGTTGGGCCGCGCCTCGTGCTTATTCACGCCGGAGGCCGTGGTGGCGTTGCCCTGCGGGTCGAGGTCGACGAGCAGCACGCGGCGCTTCGCCGCGGCCAGCGCTGCCGCGAGGTTCACTGCCGAGGTGGTCTTGCCGACGCCGCCCTTCTGGTTGGCGACAGCGATGATGCGTGCCATGTCGTCGTTTCGTGTGCGCGAAAGGGGACCTAGATTAGCAGCCGGATTCAGCTTGCGCTGCGACCGAGCACCACCAGGCTGCGCTCGGCGTCCAATCCCGGCACGGCGAGCGCGTGGATGCCGCGCACCGCGAAGCCGGGCGGCACGCCGGGCAATTCCTCGTCCGGCGCCTTGCCCTTCATCGCCAGCCAGATGCCGTCCGGCGCCAGCAGGTGGCCGCCCCAACCGAGCATGTCGGCGAGGCTGGCGAAGGCCCGCGCGGTGATGCAGTCGAACCGGCCTTCCACTTCTTCCACCCGCGACTGCACGGCACGCACGCCGTCGAGCTTCAGCGCACGGATCGCCTCACGCAGGAAGCGCACCTTCTTGCCGTTGGAATCCACCAGCAGGATCTGCCGTCCAGGTGCCGCGATGGCCAGCACGATGCCGGGCAGGCCGGGGCCGGTGCCGAGGTCGGCCAGCGTTTCGCCCTGGACGTAAGGCAGGATCGCCAGCGAGTCGAGCAGGTGCCGGGTGATCATCTCCGCCGGATCGCGGATCGCGGTGAGGTTGTAGGCCGCGTTCCAGCGCTCCAGCAGGGCCTGATAGTCCAAGAGGCGCTCCACCGCTTCTGCCGGCAGGACAAGGCCGAGCGCGGCGATGCCCTGTTCCAGACGTTGCTGCAGGGCGGCGCGGGCGGTCATGGGGTGTCCCTTGAAACGGTGATGGGTGGGCAAGTATCCAGGGTCGCCCGGGAAAAATCGCCTGCAACAGCCGCCACGTCGAGCCAGCGATGGCCGGAAGGGCTGTTGCCGAAGATGGCGGCAGCAGACAAGGAAAACCCGCCGGGCGGCGGGTTCAAGGCTTGCTCAACTCCCCTGTGCGCGGGCGCTCTCGGGCGGCCCTGCGCGACACGGCATCGGGCTCAGGCGGCGAGATCCAGCTCGACGCGGGTCACCATCACGCCGCGCGGACGCAGCATACCGTTGAGACTCTGCTTGAGCTGCTGGCCCAGCATCCGCTGGTCGCCGGTTGCCTCGACCTTGCCCTGCAGCGCCTCCACGGCACCACGGCGGATCAGCTGGTCGGCCTGTTCGATCACGGCGTCGGCGCGCTCGGGTTCCAGCACCTGCCAATACACCGTGCCGCGTACGTCGCCCGCCTCGGCCATCGGCTCCTCGAAACGCAGCACGCGGCCACCGAGATCGATGCGATGCCCTACCCGGTCCAGCAACGGCAGCACCAGGTGGATGCCCGTCTGCAGCAGCCGTACCGGCTTGCCGCGGCGGTACAGGCTGTAGACCTGGCCGGCCGGCACGCGCTTCACCGTCACGACGGCGAACAGGGACAGGCAGACGATGGCGGCAAGAATCAGGGCAAACATGGCTCGAAAAATCAGTGAGTTATCTATGAATTGTTGCGCTTTGACTAGAGGTTCAGGATACAGCCAATTGAAGCTCGAAGATTAATTTTTATTTAACGCCTATGCCGGGTCATTTGCAAGCCCCTGAAATCGCGACTTTTATCGTCGCCGGCTGGCCCAATCCAAAGGCAAGCATCAGTCGTACCAGCGGGCACCATCGAAGGCGGCTATCACCGGGGCTAACGCCTGAACCGGGCTGGCAGCTGGATGTCGCGCATCGATCCGGTTTGCTTTTCCCACCGCCAAAGCCGCATCTGCATGCGCGCACGGCCAAGCCCCGGCCAGCATGGCCGGGGCAATGACGGACACGGGGCGTCAGAATTTGCCGGCGCGGAAATCGGCGATCGCTTCGTGGATCTGCTCGGGCGTGTTCATCACGAACGGCCCGTAGCGCGCCACCGATTCGCCCAGCGGCCGGCCCGCGACCAGCAGCACGCGCGCCGGGGCCTCGCGGCCGCCGATGCGCACGCTCTCGCCCGGCGACAGCACCGCCAGCTCGCTGCGCGCAAGCTTGTCGCCGGCCACCTGCGCATCCGTACCGTCGAACACGTAGGCAAAGGCATGGTGACCTGCCGGCAGCGGGATCTCGACCTGCGCGCCCGGCTCGACCGCGATGTCCAGGTACACCGGGTCGGTGACGATGCCGGCCACCGGACCGGTGGCGCCGGCCAGTTCGCCCGCGATCACTTTTACTGCCACGCCATCCGCCGGGTGCACCGTGGGGATGCGTTCGGGCCCGATGTCCTGATAGCGCGGCGCGGCCATCTTGTCGCTGGCAGGCAGGTTCACCCACAGCTGGAAGCCCCACATCAGGCCGTTCTCCTGCTGCGGCATTTCCGAATGCAGGATGCCGCGCCCGGCGGTCATCCACTGCACGCTGCCGGGCACGAGGTCGCCGCGGTTGCCATGGTTGTCGCCATGTTGCATGTGGCCGGCCAGCATGTAGGTGACCGTCTCGAAGCCGCGGTGCGGGTGCTCAGGGAAGCCGGCGATGTAGTCGTCTGCGCTGTCGGAACGGAACTCGTCCAGCAGCAGGAAAGGATCGAGCATGTCCAGCCCGGGCTGGCCGATGACGCGCTTCAGCTTCACGCCCGCGCCGTCGGCGGTGTCGATGCCGCGGATGCGGCGGAGGATGCGGCGTTCGCTCATGACGATGCTCCGGTTGATGGAATGCCGCCTAAGATGCGCGCGCGGCGCGCATTACCCAAGCGCCACGCCAGGAACGGATCGTTCCCCCGGTGCGACGATCTCACCCCAGCCAGCGGAACGCGCGGCGTACCTCCGCTTCGGCGTTCTCCGGATAGCAGCGGCCATGGGCAAGGATTATCCGCCGTGGCCGCCAAGCCATGACCTGTTGCAGGCAGGCGCGGGCACGGGCCTTGTCGCGGAAGGTGAAACGCATGTCCAGCGGCGTCTTGCCGTCGGGATCGAGCACGCCACCCAGCCTTGCGATCCAGCGCATCGCAAGGCCCAGCTTTGCCGGCTCGAAGTTCTCGATCAGGTCGGCGAGGATCAGCGTGCCGCTGGCGCGGTGCAGGAACACCACTTCCTCGATCGCGCGGCTGCCGCGGAAATGCAGCTGGTCGAGATCCGCGGCCCATGCCGGCTCGGGCAGGTCGCCCAGATCGGCATCGAAGGCAACCTCGATCTTCTGGCTTGCCGCGCGTTCGCGTACGCCGGGCGAGGCCCAGGCAACCGCGTCGGGATAGCGCCGCTTCCACGCGGCGATATGCGCGTAGTGCAGCTTGTTCGGCGAGACCAGGTGGCGCACGGGGCCCAACGCATCGATCTCGGCGAAAAGCGTCGCGTCGGGCGCGATCGGCGAATGGCACCACAGGCCGCCGTCGGTCAACCGCGCCACGGTCATGCGGGTGGGGAACGGCGCGCTGCCGCCCAGCGCGGCCATGTGCACGATGGGGCCGTCGGCGATCCACAGTCCTGGCGCGACCGACTTCAGCGTATTCAGCGGCTCGTAGAGTGGTGAGGCGACGTGCATGCGTCTGTTCACCTCCACGTATCGGGGATCAATGCACCCAATGCCCGCTGCGCTGGCGCGGTGCCGTACCGTCGTGGCCGGCCGGCTCGTCGTGCCGCTGCACCATCGCTTCCAGTTCGGCCTCGGTGACGGGCTTGGCCTGCCAGTACTGGCCGACGGCGTCGAGCACGGCGGGAATCTGCGCGAGGCAGTCGTCGTATTCCTCGTCGCTGAGCTTCTCGAACTCGGCCTCGGCGCTGAGCACGCCGTCGTCCACCGCCAGCGCCATCACCGGGCCCAGCAGTTCCATCAGTTGCGGATCGTCGGCGAGGCGGCTTTCCCACAGTGCGGCGCGCAGGTCGATGCCGCGGCTGAAACCCTCGCACCAGCCGGCAGCGGAGAGCGCAGGACCGGCATCCGTATCGACCTCGCCGAGGATGGGTTCGTAGGCATCCACGTCGAGTTCGGCGCTGATGGAATCGTTGAGCTTGGCCAGCAGCGCCAGCACGCGGTTGCCTTCCGCCTCGTCATCGAAGGGTTCGTGCAGCACCTCGGGCAGCCATTCGTCCGGCAACACCTGCAGCGGGCCGATCACCAGCGCGCTGAGCAGGCCGTGCACGCCATCCAGCAGCAGGCGGCCGTCACCCTCCTGCACATGGGCGCGCAGGTAGCGATCCAATTCGTCGAGCTCTTCGTCGGTGAGCGAGCTGGGCCAGTCGGACTTGCTTGTGTTCATCAGATATCCAGTTGCAGCGTCACCGGCGTGTGGTCGGAAGGCCGTTCCCAGCGACGCGGTTCGCGGTCGATCGCCGCGGTGGTGGCGACGGGTTTCAAGATCTCGCCAAGCAGGATCAAATCGATGCGCAGGCCCATGTTGCGCCGGAACGCGGCCTGCCGGTAGTCCCACCAGCTGAAGTGGCCGCCCTCCGGCTGGAACAGCCGGAAGCTGTCGTGCAGCCCGAGATCCGTGATGGCCTTGAGCGCGGCGCGTTCGGGCGGCGAGCAGAGGATGTCCTCGCCCCAGGCGGCGGGATCGTGCACGTCGCGGTCGTCGGGCGCGATGTTGAAATCACCCAGCACCACGAGCTTCGGATGGCGTGCAATCTCGCCCGCGAGGAATTCGCGCACGCGCTCCAGCCAGTGCAGCTTGTAGGCGTATTTCTCGTCGCCCACCGCCTTGCCGTTGACCACGTAGAGATCGACGATGCGCAGGCCGCCCACGGTGGCGGCAAGAATGCGCCGCTGCGGGTCGTCCAGCCCCGGGATGTCGGTGACCACGTCGGCGAAATCGCCCAGTTCCTCGCGTGCGAGGATGGCCACGCCGTTGTAGGTCTTCTGCCCCGAGAACACCGTCCGGTACCCGGCCGCAGCGAGTTCGGCGGCAGGAAACTTGGTGTCCTCCAGCTTGGTTTCCTGCAGCGCCACGATGTCCGGGCTGGCGTCCTCCAGCCACTGCAGAAGCTGCGGCAGGCGCACCTTCAGCGAGTTCACGTTCCACGAGGCGATCTTCATGCGGATATTGTACGGGATGCCTCGCGGCTGAACCGATGGGAGCCACAACCGTCGCCGCGCGCGTTTTCCATGTATGCTCGCGACGGCAAGAGCCGGGGAGGACTCGGATTTCCTGCTCCATGTTGCGGTCAGGCACACCCGCCAGGCCGCGATTCATTCATGTTTCAAAGGTATGTGTCATGTCGGAACGTCAGAGCGGTACGGTCAAGTGGTTCAACGATGCCAAGGGCTTCGGCTTCATCACGCCGGAAAGCGGTGAAGACCTGTTCGTGCATTTCCGCGCGATCCAGGGCAACGGCTTCAAGTCGCTGCAGGAAGGCCAGCGCGTCACTTTCGTCGTCACCAAGGGCCCGAAGGGCCTGCAGGCCGAGGAAGTGCAGAAGGCCTAAGCCTTCGGTACTCCGCCGCCTGGGAAGGCCCGCCGCAAGGCGGGCTTTTTCTTTGGCGGCAACACGACATGCCGGGACATGCACCGGACAGCGCGGCAGGCGACATTCAGCGCAGCGGCCTGACCATATGCTCGTGGCGGCGCCCAGCCAGCATGCGCTCGCCATCCACGGCGAAACCGAGTTTCTCGTAGAGCCGCTTCACGCCTGGCTTGGCTTCGTCCACCAGCAGGCCGATGCGCGCATGCCCGGCGCCCAGCGCTTCGGCGCACATCGCCTCGATCATCTGTGCGGCGACGCCACGGCCGCGCTGCGACGGGGCCACCGCCAGCGCGTCGAGGTAGTACTCGTCGGGAGCGCTCTCCGGCTCGTACGGCAATACACGCGACGGATCACGGCCGCGCAGCAATGCCCGCGTCGCCGCGAACAGCGCCGGCTCGTCGCGGCCGGGATAGGCGAGGATCGCGGCCACTGCCCCGCCACCTTGATCCAGCACCCGCACATGCGCGTGGCTGTAGCGGTTGTCGCGCCCCACGAACAGCTCGCGGAACAGTGGCCACGCCGCGCGCAACGACCCCGCGCCAGCCAGTTGCAACGCCTGCGCATCCATCGCCTCCACCAACAGCGGCACCGCTGCATCGGCGTCTTCGGGGTGCGCCTGGCGCAACAGCGGCTCCGGCATGTCAGTCCAGCAGGCCGTGGCTGCGCAGCAGCGCCTCCGGCTCGGGCTTGCGGCCGCGGAAGGCGGTGAAGCTTTCCAGTGCGGGGCGGCTGGCGCCCACGGAGAGCACTTCGCGACGGAAACGCGCGCCGGTGGCGGGATCGATCACGCTGTTGCCCTGCTTCGCGGCGTCCTCGAACGCACCGAACGCATCGGCGCTGAGCAGCTCGGCCCACAAATAGCTGTAGTAACCCGCCGCGTAGCCGCCCGCGAAGATGTGCGAGAACGCATGCGGAAAGCGCTGCCATGCCGGCGGATGCAGTACCGCCACTTGCTTGCGCGCCTGTTCCAGCACGGCCAGCGCACGCGCACCTTCGGCAGGGTCGTAGCCGAGGTGCAGGCTGAAATCGAACAGCGCGAATTCGAGCTGGCGCACCAGGAACAGGCCCGCATGGAAATGCCGTGCGGCGAGCATGCGCTGGAACAATTCTTCCGGCAGCGGCTCGCCGGTCTGCCAGTGGCGCGCGAACAGGTCCAGCGCCTCGCGGTTCCAGCCGAAGTTCTCCATGAACTGGCTGGGCAGTTCCACCGCGTCCCACTCCACGCCATCGATGCCGCCGATCGAGGGCAGGGCGATTTCGGTGAGCAGATGGTGCAGCCCGTGGCCGAATTCGTGGAACAGCGTGAGTACATCGTCGTGCGTGAGCAGCGCGGGTCTGCCTTCAGTGGGCGGAGCGAAGTTGCAGGTGAGGAAGGCCACCGGCAATTGCTTGGTGGCGCCGTCGTCGAAGCGGGCGCGGCACACGTCCATCCATGCGCCACCGCGTTTGCCGTTGCGCGCATAGAGATCGACGTAGGCGCCGGCGAAGACCCTGCCGTTTGCATCCATCACGTCGTAATAGCGCACGTCGGGATGCCACACGTCGACGCCATCGCGGGCGGCGAGCGTGATGCCGTAGAGTTTGCGCACGATGGCCCACAGCCCGTCGATCACCGCGGGCAACGGGAAGTAGGGCTTGAGCTGCTCCTCGTCCAGCGCGTAGTTCTGCTGGCGCAGCTTTTCGGAGGCGTAGCCCACGTCCCAGGATTCGAGGTTGTCGAGCTTGAGTTCGTCGTGCGCGAACTGGCGCAGCGTGGCCAGCTCGCGCTGCGCCACCGGCTTCGCGCGCGTAGCAAGGTCGCGCAAAAACTCCATCACTTCGGCGGGCGAGGCGGCCATCTTGGTGGCCAGCGACTCTTCGGCCGCGTTGGCGAAGCCAAGAAGCTGCGCGCCTTCGTGGCGCAGCGCCATGATCTTCTCGATGCGTGCGGAGTTGTCGTACTTGTCCGCATGCGGGCCCTGGTCGGAAGCACGCGTCTGGTAGGCCCAGTACACACGCTCGCGCAGGCCGCGGTTGTCGGCGTAGGTGAGCACGGCCTGCACGCTGGGCTGCTTGAGCGTGACCAAGTAGCCGTCCAGGTCTTGGTCTTTCGCGTATTGGCGCAACACCGCTAGGCCAGATTCGGGGATGCCGGCGAGGTCGCGCTCGTCCGTGACGTGCTCGTGCCACGCGTCGGTGGCGTCCAGCACGGCATTGGAGAATTCGGTGGACAGTTTCGACAACTCCACCCCGATCTCGCGGAAACGCGTGCGCGCGGGCTCTTCCAACGACACGCCGGAGAGCTTGAAATCGCGCAGCGCGTGTTCCACCAGCGCACGCTCGGGCCGCGGCAACGTGGCGAAACCCGGTTCGTCGGCCACGGCCTGCACGGCTGCATAGAGATCGCGATTCTGGCCCTGCGCGATCGCGTGCTCGGTGAGCTTTTCCTCGGCCGGGCCATAGGCCTCGCGCAGCGCAGGGCTGTCGGCCACCGAATGCAGGTGCGACACCGGCGACCAGGCGCGTGCAAGACGCTGGCCCAGGCGCTCCTGCGTCAGCATCACGTGGGCAAAATCGCGCGGCGCGCCGGGGGCGGTGAGCGCGGCTATCGCCGCATCGTCGTCGGCGAGGATGCCGTCGATGGCCGGCGCGATCTGTTCGGGGCGGATGCGGGAAAACGCCGGCAGCGTATCGTCGGCCAGCAGCGGGTTGTCGTGGTTCATGGCGGCTCCTTGTCGAGGCGAAGCGTGGCGAGCGCGCCGGGCGAAATCAAGCACCGCCAGCTAAACGCAAGAGCCGGCGATGCAGGAGGCCACTACAATGCGCGCATGACCAACCTGCGCAATTACAAGGGCATCAGCCCCGTCCTCGGCGATCGCGTCTATCTCGACCCCACCGCCACCGTGATAGGCGACGTGGTGCTGGGCGACGATGTGTCGGTCTGGCCTGGCGCGGTGCTGCGCGGCGACGTGAACCACATCCGCGTGGGGGCACGCACCAACATCCAGGACGGCGCCATCGTGCATGTGGCGCATGCCGGCCCCTACGGTCCGGGCTACCCCTGCCTGATCGGCGCCGACGTCACCATCGGCCACGCCGCGGTGGTGCATGCCTGCACCATCGAAGACGGCTGCCTGATCGGCATGCACGCCAGCGTGCTCGACGGTGCGGTGGTGAAGAAGCACGGTTTCGTCGGTGCAGGCGCGCTGATCCCGCCGGGCAAAGTGGTGGGCGAACGCGAACTGTGGCTGGGCAACCCGGCCAAGCTCGTGCGCGTGCTCAGCGACGTCCAGGTCGAGCAGCTGATGTATTCCGCCGCGCACTACGTGCGGGTGAAGGACGATTACCTGACGGCCTGAGTGCCCTTCGAGGCTGTCCAACGGCCCTTATTGCAACGCGGCCGTCTGTCGCGCAGCCAAGGCCGCAGCCTGCGCCGCATGCTTGCGTCCCAGCAGCGTGCGCTGGGCGTCGAGATAACCGCCGAGTAGGGCGAGCTTGTAGTCGCTGGCGTTCAACTCGTCGTGTGCCGGGTCGTACCGGTAGTTACCGGCATCGTAGGCGCGCAGCAGCTGCAGTTCGCGCTGCGCCTCGTCGAGGTCGCCGTCGGCGATGCTGTGTTCCACGTCTGCGCAGGCCGGCTTGAACATGTCGCGCAGCGCAGCCAGCGCGGTGTGGTTGCCCGGTTCGAGCTGCAGCACGCTGAAGTAGAACTCGAACGCGTTGCTGCCCACTGGCGCCACGAGGCGGCCTTCGTGCTGCGCGGTGGATGCGAGGCCGAGCATGATGTGCACGCCGCTGTCGTCGGACGATGGCTGCGTGGCGGCATGGGCATTCCAGCGCCACCAGCCACCGCCGAGCATGATCAACACCAACAGACCGCCCAGCCATACCGGACGGCGCGAAAAGAACGAAGCGAGATTTTGCATGGCACCCGTGCCTGACCAAGACGGCGAAACAGCCACCCTTCGGGACGGCCGCGATCGGGCGGCAAACTAGCGGCCCATCATGTCAGGGCGATGACTCGCCACGATCCGGCCAAAAGAAAGGACCGGGAGACCGGTCCTTTCTTGCCTGCATCGTGCTTTAACTGCATCAAGGTAGGAGCTGTACGGTCGCTCCGTAGGCACGGGACGCAAACTGCGAGAAACGATCGCGCCAGGAAAGGTTGTTGGAACCCATCCAGCATGCCGCTCCATCCACCCAGCCCGTGAGTGCGTTGTTCTTCGAGGAAATCTTGCGGCTGTAGCACTCACCGAAAGAATCCTTGTAGCGGTAATCCTGGTCGCTGTACGTGTTCGTCACGCCGGTAATCGCCGTTTGGGCAGAATTGATCAGGATGGTGTTGTTTCCGTCGAACGTGTTGTCGAGCGTGGCCGAAACGGGCGGGGAGAGTAAGGGCCACAACGAAACCGATTGCCGGAAACCCTGTTCCTTCACGTCGGAGTACTGCTGGTAGCTGCCGTCGGGCTGCTGGAAATAGCCCAGGTCGAGCTTGAGCGGATAGCTGAAATGCTCACGGAGGATGGCCGTATGGCGCCCGTCGGTGCGCGTCGTGGTCGAATCCACCGTCGAGGCCTGCAGAATGTTCTCGCCTTCGCTGTTGGCCGGCAGGGAATAGTCCTGCGAGTTGGAGAAGGCGACGTCCTGCGCGACCTGCGTCTGCACCACGCCGTGCGAAGTGACCACCACGCCGGTGATGGCGAACTTGCGCTTCGAGGTGACGGTGATGTTGCCGCCCGTCAGGTTCTTGTTGGCATCGGTGGTGAGGTTCTCGACGACCTTGGGCGTGGGCGCGGCGGTCAGCGTATTCGAAAGCACCGAGCCCCTGACCTGCTTCGAACCGTGGTCGAGGTACAGCAGCAGATTGCCGGCTACGCTGAAGTACTGGTTCGCGTTGAACACGCTCAGCGAGACGGTGTGCGTCTTGCCGTCATCGAGCTGGCCGGCGAACGGAGTGAGGTCGACGCGGTAGGGCGTGAAGGACAGCGTCTGCACGCCCGGTATCGGCTCCCACAGCCACGGGTTGCCGGTGCCGCCGGTGTAGATCCACGGGTAGACCGGCGCGACGCCGGCCGGCTGGCCGTCGATGCTGACCTCGGTTTCGCGGAACGCCGTGTTGTTGCAGCCGAAGAAGCTCAGGGTGCCCTGGTCGTTCGGATTGCAGGAGTACCAGATCTCGTCGTTGCTCTGGCTTTGCGCGTAGACGTCCAGATAGGCGCGTTCGATATTCCTGGGCAGCAACGTGTAAGTCGCCGTGTACTGGTCGGCCGTCGTGTTCAGGGCATAGGTGCCGTTCGCCGGATTCGCATTCATCGACAATACGACGTCCGGGCGAGGCTGCAGGTGGCCGTTGCCGTTGTCATCGTTCCCTTGCTCATTGCCATGGTTTTCGTGCGCATCGCCATGGACCACGGGATAGAAATAAAGGGCTGCCGAACCGCTGAGCTTGCCGTTGTAGGGGCCTTCTACATAGTTGACGAAGTCGGAATGCCCGCTCTGGGCAGCTGCGAACACGGCGCTGTAATCGGTCACGTCGCGCTCGATGTGCCAGGTCGTGGCACTGGGCGGCGCGACACTGGGTTCCTGCGTGGTGCCGAAATAGAGGATCGCGCCACCCAGCCAGATGGAACCGGTGCGATCGAACTGGTTGGTGCCCAGCATGCTGACATCGACCGTGAGCACGACTTTCTGCCAGGGACCGGGGCATCCGGCAGGCGGGGTGTAGTTGATCGGCGTCGGACCGCTGGGGTTGTCGAACGACGCATTGGTGTACAGCGGCACGACACACGGCGTCGTTGGCGGCCGCGGCACCGCCGGATCGGCGACGGCCACGTTGTGCGAACCGACCGTCAAGGATTGCGCCGAAACATTCGACACGCCGACGCATGCCAGAACGGCCAAGACGCACTGCGCGACGGGATGTTTCAGATTCCGGAACGAATGCCGCCGAGTCGGTATCGCGCCACCTCCCATTCCTCGCGCCGCCAAGTCGGCAGCCGTCGTATCGGACGAACCGGCCGCACTTCCGCCAGCGACGAAAACATTGCAGGCAGACCCCATCAACCTGGCGATGGCCAGGCTTCGAACATACATCCCCATCCGCAGCATGTGATTACCCCTCGTGTAGGAACCTACCCGCGGGCGCCATGGCGTCCCGGGCAGGCTCTGGCCGCCCCTGTGCCGGGCATGCTGGCACCCGGATTTTTAGACGGGGTCAAATGCCTGCATACAAGGAAATGCGGCAGGCAAGGGGCGCTCAGACCGCCATGCGCAGGGCCTGGTAGACCGGCTCGGTATCGGGTCGCCGGCCGTGCCACGCATCGAACGCCTCGGCCGCCTGCTCCACCAGCATGCCGAGGCCGTCCCAGGCGTAACGTGCGCCCGCGGCCCTGGCCCACGCCACGAAATCGATGGCTGCCGCCCCATAGGCGAGGTCGTAGCAGAGCGCGCGGGCACCCACCAGCGACATCGGCAGGCTGAGGCCGCCGCCCAGCACGCCGGCCGAAGTGGCGTTGACGATCAGGTCGTAGCTGCCCAGGCTGGCGAGATCGTCCCAGTAGCGGGTGTGCACGCGGGCGGGTTCGCCGATCGCGTCGGCCAGCGCGTCGGCGGTTTCCGGCGTGCGGTTGACGATGGTGAGCGTCTGCACGCCCGCGTCCAGCAGCGACCACGCCACGGCGCGCGCAGCTCCTCCCGCACCCAGCAGCAGCGTGTCGTGGCCGCGCAAGTCCACGCGATGACGCTCGGTAAGGTCGCGTACCAGGCCCGCGCCATCGGTGTTGTGCGCGGCAAGCCGGCCATCGGGCAGGCGAGTCAGCACGTTCGCCGTACCGGCTCGGGTAGCCGCCTCGCTGCGCTCGTCCGCCAGAGCGAAGGCCGCACCCTTGTGCGGCAGGGTGACGTTGGCGCCCGCGCCGCCTGCCGCGAAGAACGTGCGCACCGACTCGGCAAAAGCCTCCGGCGCCGCGTCGATGGTGCGGTACTCCAGCGCGATCCCGAACTGCCGCGCGAAGTCCTGGTGGATGCGCGGCGACAGCGAATGCGCGATCGGATGGCCGAACACGGCGAACTGGGAAGGCAGGCTCATGCATTGCTCCTGGGGGTGGATGGCCATTTTGAGGCCCGCCTGCGGACTCGGGGAAGGGCCTCAGGGTCCTTGCTTCCGAAAACGGGGAAGCGCAAGGGCGCAGCGTTTCCGCGCGTCGCAAGCCGTGAGATGTGACGCCGGCATGCTGCATCCATCGCCCCCGGAAAAGCAGCCATGCGCACCACCACCATCGACCACCGCCACCACGAACACCTGCTGGCTATCGCCCTGCTGTGGCTCGCGGTCGGCGGCACGCTACTCCTGACCACCCTGGTACCCGCGCACACCGCGCTGCTGGGCTGGGCACCGTTGTTGTGGTTGTTCGCGGCACCACTGGCGCTGCTGCTGATCCTCGAACCCGGCCTGCCGCGCGCGCTGCTCACGCTGAAGCGCACGCGCCGCCATTGATTCCATCTGGCAGTGGAAGGGCCCGTCGCCGCAGGGACGCGGCGTTCGGTGCACCTCAATCCTTGATGCCTTGCCGCTTGAGTTCCATCCGGCGGAGGAACTCGCGCATCACGCGCAAGTACAACTCCTCGCCGAGGCATTCATCCTCGACGCCGGCGTCGATGGACGGGTTGTCGTTCACCTCGATCACCACCGGCTTGTCGCCCACGCGCTTGATGTCCACGCCATAGAGGCCGTTGCCGACAGCCTGGGTAGCCTTGAGTGCCAGCTTCACCACGTCGGCCGGCGCGTTTTCGATGGGCAAGGTTTCCGATTCGCCGGTCTTGGACGCGCCTTTCGCGCCGTGGTTGTAGATCTGCCAGTGGCCGCGCGACATGAAGTACTTGCAGGCATACAGCGCCTCGCCGTTGAGCACGCCGATGCGCCAGTCGAACTCGGTGTAGACGAACTCCTGCGCCAGCAGCAGCGCACTGTGCTGGAACAGTTCCGCCGTGGCCTTGGTGAGCGCAGCTTCGTCTTCCACCTTCACCACGCCGCGCGAGAACGAGCCGTCGGGGATCTTCAGCACCAGCGGATAGCCGAGCTTTCCGGCGACCTCCTTGAGGCCCTTCGTGTCGTCGCGGTAGAGGATTTCCGTGCGCGGCACGGCCAGCTTGCGCGACACCATCAGGTCGTTGAGGAAGATCTTGTTCGTGCAGCGCAGAATCGACGTGGGATCGTCGATCACCACCATGCCTTCCTTCTCCGCGCGATGCGCGAAGCGGTAGGTGTGGTTGTCGCTGGCGGTGGTCTCGCGGATGAACAGGCCGTCGTATTCGGCGAGGCGCTGGTAGTCGTTCTTGCCGATGGGGTCGACTTCGATGCCCAGCTCCTTGCCGGCCGCGATGAAGGCCTTCTGCGCCTTCTTGTTCGACGGCGGCATGGACTCGTGCGGGTCCACCAGCATGGCGACGTCGTAGCGGAACTGCTTGCGCGCCTTGGGCTTGCGCCACAGCTTCTTGCTGAAGCGGTCGAGCTCCTCGGCGAAGGCATCTTCCTGCGCGTCATCCAGTGTCTGCAGGCCCACCGGCTTGATCGCGCTGACCTGCCACACACGGTCGCGCTCGAACTCGATGCGCAGCAGCGGGCAGGGGAACATTTCGAATACCTGGCGCGCCAGATCCTGCAAGGCCGGCTGCGAGGTCTGGCCGAAGTAGACGAGGATGCCGAAATCGGTGGTGTCGCGGCCGCCCGCCGGCAGGAAGTGGGTCAGCTTGGCGCTGAGATCCTCGATCTCCAGGCCGTACAGCGAACGGCGGCGCAGGTCGTTCACCGTGCGCACCGACGGCATCACCTTGTGCCCGCGCGCTTCGGCCAGCAACGACACGTAGTAGCCGGTGCCGAGGTACTTGTAGCTGCGGCAGAGGTTGATGACATGCGTGCGCTCATCATCGACACCCACGGCCTCGCGCAGGTAGTCCGCAGCCGTGACCACGTCCGCGGACGGGTAGTACACGCTCCAGTCGGAGGCTTTCTCGACCACGATGACCAGACGGGCCATGTCACCACTCAGGCTTGCGGTTGCTGGGGTGCCTTGCGTGCAAGGCGACGAGCACGAAGTTTGGCACAGCAAGGCCGCTTCCCGGCCCGCGGCACTGAACCCTTGCTAAGCGCGCGCCCCGCCACAATTGCCGCATCGTCGGCTGGCCACTACAGTCCGCCCCGTTTGCCGCCGTGCACGTGTTCGATAAAAGGAGCCCATCGCCATGCCGCCAGCCAACGTGCGCGTCCGCTCTGCCGAGCTTTCCGATCTCGACGACCTGGTGGCGCTGGAGGAACACAGCTTCACCAGCGACCGCTTGAGCCGCGCGCAGTTCCGCCGCCATCTCGACAGCGACAGCGCGAAGGTGCTGGTGGCCAGCACGGGCCCGCATCGTTTCCTGGGCACCGCGGTGATGTTCTTCCGCAAACGCAGCGGCGTGGCGCGCCTGTATTCCATTGCCACCCACCACGCGGCGCGCGGGCAGGGCGTGGGATCGGTCCTGCTCGATGCCGTCGAACACCTGGCGCGTCGCCGCCGTTGCCGCGCGCTGCGCCTGGAAGTGCGCGCCGACAACGCCGGCGCGATCCGTCTCTACGAGCGCCTGGGCTACCGCCGGATCGCCACGCTCGCGAAGTACTACGAGGATGGCGCCGACGGGTGGCGCTACGAGAAGCTGCTCGGATAAAAATGCACCGGCCCCGCCGCAATGCGGCGAGGCCGGCGATCGCTCACGCCCGCAGTGCGGGCATCACTTGTGGTTCTGGTTCGCCGCTTCCGCCGCCGCCTTGAGTTCCCGGTTGGCCTGGTCGAGCAAATCCTTCGCCTTGGCCGCGTGGCCGTCCATGTCCCACTCGTTCGCCTGCTGCGCGGCGACGATGCGCTGGTAGGCCTTGTCGGTGAGCTTCTGCGCCGCCGAGATATTCGGATGGCGGCTGCCGCTGACGTTGTGAACCGGCTGCGTGGCAAAGGCGGCGCCGGCAGCGATGGCGAGTGCGACGGTCAAAGCGGCTTGCGTGAGCTTGTTCATGGACCTCTCCCGGGTTGAGTGGATGCCATGGCTGCGGACTGCCGATGTCGCGTCGCATGGCGAGGCGAATCTAGCGCGGTCGCCGCACAAGTTCCTGCGACGGGTTCAGCCGGCGGATGGCTAGCCGCCCAGCGGCGAACTGATGCGCTGCGCGGTGGCCGCGTCCGGCCGTGCCACCAGCGCTCCGGCACCCGAAAGGCTCAGGGTGTAGTGACCGCCGTCGACCAGCGGCAGGAAGGCGCCGCTGCCGTAGACCGCATCCACCATCGGCAACGCACGCGGGTACTGCCGATGCAGGTCGAGCAGGTCGAACCCGTCGGACGAACCGAGGGCGATCACCGTGCGCGGTGCGGTCTGTTCCTGTGCCACGTCGTCGTACCGGCCGTCGATGCGGTCGAGGCGATACAGCGGGGGCAGACCGGCGAGCAGCTTCCACTTCAGCACCACGGCTTCGATGCGCCAGTCGTCGCCGGCCAGTTGCACCTGGCGCGTGGCGCCGTCGGGCCAGCTCAAGGTGACCGCCCATTGCTGGGGCGAGAGGATGTGTGCATCGACCTCGGCCACCGGGGTTTCCTCGTCCAGCAGGCGATAACCGCGCAACGCCCAGCCGCCGACGCCGAGCATCACACTGAGCACGAGGCATCCCAGGCACAGCAACCCATGCCAGCCTGCCGACAACTTCGCGCCTGCATCGAGGCGGCGGCGCAGCAGGACCAATTGCATCAGGCAGATCAACAGCAGGATCGCGGCCAGCACCAGCAGCACGGTGGCGGGCAGGCGCAGCAACTCGATCGGGTTCATCGGTGTTTCCGGGGGTAGGGACCGGCGCATGATAAGCGCTGCGGCGCGCTCGCTATACTGCGCCGTCACGCTTTCGCCAGGGTATCCGACCATGCGCCGTCTGTTGCTGCTGCCGCTCTGCCTCGTTGCCGCCACGCTCGCCGGCTGCGGCAACAAGGGCCCGCTGTACATGCCGAACAACCCTCACCCGCCGGTGTACGTGCCGCCCAAGCCCGTACCCGCCCCGTCCGCCACGGCGACCGGGCCGGCCCCGAATGCGCCGACGTCGGCAAGCAGCGCGCCCATCTCGTCGGCCACCGCGCCGACCCCGGCGAACGGCAACGCCACGCACTGAGCCCTGCCGATGCTGCGCTTCTCGAAGATGCACGGCCTGGGCAACGACTTCGTGGTGCTCGATTGCCGCACCACGCCGTTCGCACTGGACGAGACGACCATCCGCGCGCTGGCCGACCGCCACACCGGCGTGGGTTTCGACCAGCTGCTCAGCGTGGAACCCGCGCGCGATCCGACCTGCGCGTTCTACTACGGCATCTGGAACACCGACGGCTCACCCGCGCGCCAGTGCGGCAACGGCGTGCGCTGCGTGGCGGCCTGGCTGCATCGCGCCGGCGCGCTGGCGTTGGGCGAACCGGTGCGACTGGAAAGCCCGTCCGGCCCGGTGGCCGTGCGCCTGCTATCGGCGCACGAAGTCACCGTGGACATGGGCGAGCCGGTGTTCGAACCGGCGCGGATTCCGTTCGAGGCCGCGGCCGAAGCGGCGCGTTACGTGATCGAGGTGAATGGCGAACCGCTGGAAATCGGTGCGGTATCAATGGGCAATCCCCACGCGGTGGTGCAGGTGCCGGTCTCGCCTTCGCGTGGCATGGCTCGCCAGGCCCCCGCCATCACCATGCATCCGCGCTTTCCCCAAGGCGCGAACACGGGCTTTGCCGAAGTGCTCGACCGCGGCCATGTGCGTCTGCACGTGCACGAGCGCGGCGTAGGCTGGACGCAGGCCTGCGGCACCGGCGCCTGCGCGGCGATGGCAGTGTTGCACCGGCGGGGCGAGGTGGACGAACGCGTGCGCGTGGACCTGCCGGGCGGTTCGCTGCGCATCGACTGGCACGGCCCCGGCCATACGCTGTGGATGACCGGTCCGGCCGCGTTCGCGTTCGAAGGTGAATGGCCCACGGATTGATCCCGCCGCGCGTCCATCGCACACTCGGTGCATGACCGCAGGAGGAGAACGCGCATGAACGTCCCCTTGTCCGACGACACCATCGACGCCGGCGCTGTCGCAGCCTATCTGAAGCAACACCCGTCCTTCCTCAACGACTACCCCGAACTGGCCGCGCAGCTCACCATGCCGCGTGAGCAAGGTGCGGTGGCCTCGCTTGCCGCGTACCAGTTGCAGCAGCTGCGCGACAAGAACGCCGAGCTGGAACGCCGCCTCGGCGAACTGGCCACCATCGCCAGCGACAACGAAAAGCTGATGGAGCGCGTGCACGTGCTCACCGTGGCGCTGCTGCGCGCGAACACGCTGGAAGTGACCACGCGCACCGTGATCGCCAAGCTCAACGAGGACTTCCACACCGAACAGGTGCGCCTGCTGCTGTTCGGCAACCATGCCGACCTGCCGCGCTCGGAGTGGCTGCGCCAGGTGGGCGGCGGCGCCTCGGAACTGCCCGAACTGGCCGAACTGCTGCAGCGGCGCGAGCCGGTTTCCGGCCGCCTGTCCACCGACAAACTGGCGCAGCTGTTCGGCGACGAAGCCGCCGCCATCCGTTCGGCGGCGCTGGTACCTCTGGGCGACGCCGGCATCCTTGCCATCGGCAGCCATGACCCCGACCGCTTCCAGCCAGGCATGGGCACGCTGTTCCTCAAGATGATCGCCGCCGCCGTCACTGCCGCACTGGCACGGGCACGGGACCTCGCCTGAGCGAAACATGAAACCTGCACAACAGGTCGAAGCCTGGCTCGCCCGTCTCGCCGGCGAACGGCAAGCTTCGCCGCACACCGTGGACGGTTACCGTCGCGACCTCGCCAAGCTCACCGCATGGATGGAGGCGCAGGGCATCGAGGGTTTCACCGCCCTCGAACCGAACCGCCTGCGCCAGTTCGTGGCCACGCAGCACCGTGCGGGACTGGCGCCGAAAAGCCTGCAGCGCCTGCTTTCCTCCTGCCGCAGCCTGTTCCGCCAGCTCAGCCGCGAAGGCGCGCTGGCGCACGATCCGCTGGCCGGCGTGCGCGGCCCCAAGGTGCATCGCAAGCTGCCCGTGGTGCTGGACGTGGACGAGGCCACCACGCTCGTGGAATCGGGCAGCGACGGTGCGCTGGCGCCGCGCGACCGCGCGATGCTGGAGCTGTTCTATTCCAGCGGCCTGCGCCTGTCCGAGCTGGTCGGCCTGCGCTGGAGCGACCTCGACCTCGACGGCGGCGAGGTACGCGTGCTGGGCAAGGGCCGCAAGATGCGCATCGTGCCGGTGGGCCGTCACGCCGTGGCAGCGCTGCGCGCGCTGGGCGATGCGACGGGCAGGGCGCCGGAGTCGCCGGTATTCCGCGGCCGCGGCGGCGCGGCCATCAACCCGCGCACCGTGCAGATCCGGCTGCGCAAGCTCGCGCTCGCCAACGGCTTCGCCAAGCACGTGCACCCGCATTTGCTGCGCCATACCTTCGCCAGCCACATGCTGGAATCCTCCGGCGACCTGCGTGCCGTGCAGGAGCTGCTGGGCCATGCCGACATCGCCACCACGCAGATCTATACACACTTGGATTTCCAGCACCTGGCCAAGGTGTACGACGCGGCGCATCCAAGGGCGCGGAGAAAGTAAGCGCGCTTCTTGCGTTTGCCTCTTCTCGCTTTTGGGGAGAAGGCTGGGATGAGGGGCGGGTGCTTGCGTGGGCGCGGCTTCTTGAAGCTCGCTTCGACAAGGTCCTCCGCCCGCTTGGCCCCTCACCCCAACCCTCTTCCCGGCGGGGAGAGGGAGCGAACGGGCCCAGCAGGTCTGTTCCGCATTGAAGCTCCGGCTATCCGACCCCATCTGGTTCGCTCAACCTTGGAGCTTTTATGGAACCCTTCCACGCCACCACCATCGTCAGCGTGCGCCGCAACGGCAAGGTCGTGATCGGCGGCGACGGCCAGGTCACGCTGGGCAACATCGTGGCCAAGGCCAATGCGCGCAAGATCCGCCGCCTCGGCCGCAATGCCGACGTGCTGGCCGGTTTCGCCGGCGCCACCGCCGACGCCTTCACGCTGTTCGAACTGTTCGAGCAGAAGCTGGACAAGCACGGCAACAACCTCACCCGCGCCGCGGTGGAGATGGCCAAGGAATGGCGCACCGACCGCCGCCTCGGCCGCCTCGAGGCCATGCTGGCGGTGGCCGACAAGGAGGCCTCGCTGCTGATCTCCGGCAACGGCGACGTGCTGGAGCCCGAGCACGGCCTGATCGCCATCGGTTCCGGCGGCCCCTACGCGCAATCCGCTGCGCTGGCGCTGCTGGAGAACACCGAGCTGGACGCCCGCGCCGTGGTGGAGCGCGCGCTGAAGATCGCCGGCGACATCTGCATCTACACCAACCACAACACCACGATCGAGGAGCTGTGAGCAGCTCGCTTCGATAACGTCATCCCGGCGCAGGCCGGAATCCACGGCCTCGTTACCTGAGCAGGCGACAACGCCACTGGATTCCAACCTCGACAGGACGACGGACAAAGAATCCAACCTTCCGGTATCCCCATGTCCGAACTGACTCCCCGCGAAATCGTCAACGAACTCGATCGCTACATCATCGGCCAGCACGACGCCAAGCGCGCCGTGGCGGTGGCCTTGCGCAGCCGCTGGCGGCGCATGCAGCTCGCACCGGAGATGCGCAACGAGATCACGCCGAAGAACATCCTGATGATCGGCCCCACCGGCGTGGGCAAGACCGAGATCGCGCGCCGCTTAGCCACGCTGGCCAACGCGCCGTTCGTGAAGGTGGAAGCCACCAAGTTCACCGAAGTCGGCTACGTCGGCAAGGACGTGGAGTCCATCGTCCGCGACCTCGCCGACGTGGCCTACAAGCTCACCCGCGAGCAGGCGATCAAGCGCGTGCGCTCGCAGGCGGAAGACCGCGCGGAAGACCGCATCCTCGACGCGCTGCTGCCGCGCCGGCAGACGCCGAGCGACTGGAGCCATGACGCATCGCCCGCGCCTGCCATCGACAGCGACACCCGCCAGAAGCTGCGCAAGCAGCTGCGCGAAGGCGCGCTGGACGAGCGCGAGATCGAGCTGGATTTCGCCATGAACGTGGGCGTGGAGATCATGTCGCCGCCCGGCATGGAAGAGATGGGCGCGCAGCTGCGCCAGATGTTCCAGAACATCGGCGGCGCCAAGACCCAGCACCGCAAGCTGGCGATCAAGTTGG
Source organism: Rhodanobacter sp. DHG33 (assembly GCF_014843005.1). GTDB lineage: Bacteria > Pseudomonadota > Gammaproteobacteria > Xanthomonadales > Rhodanobacteraceae > Rhodanobacter_A. The sequence goes on from NZ_JACYXM010000003.1 coordinate 202,464, forward strand.
CGCGTCCGATGCTGATCGAGGAGGAAGCCGGCAAGCTGCTCAACGACGAGGAGATCCGCGCGCAGGCGGTGGAAGTCGCCGAACAGAACGGCATCGTCTTCATCGACGAGATCGACAAGGTGGCGCAGCGCTCCGAATGGGGCGGCGCGGGTGTCAGCCGCGAGGGCGTGCAGCGCGACCTGTTGCCGTTGGTGGAAGGCTCCACCGTTTCCACCAAGTACGGGCCGCTGAAGACCGACCACATGCTGTTCATCGCCTCGGGCGCTTTCTCGCTGGCCAAGCCTTCCGACCTGATCCCGGAGCTGCAGGGCCGCCTGCCGATCCGCGTGGAGCTCGGCGCCCTGTCGGTGGACGACTTCAAGCGCATCCTGCGCGAACCGCACAACGCACTGACCAAGCAATACGTGGCCTTGCTGAGTACCGAAGGCGTCAGCCTGGAATTCACCGACACCGGCATCGACCGTCTGGCCGAAGTGGCCTACCAGGTGAACGAGCGCACCGAAAACATCGGCGCCCGCCGCCTGCACACCGTGATGGAGCGGCTTCTGGAAAGCATTTCTTACGAAGCTGCAGACAAGTCCGGCGAAAAATACCTTATCGACGCCGAACAGGTAGATAAGAACCTCGGCACACTGGTGCACAACGAGGATCTGAGCCGCTACATCCTGTAAGGCTCGGACCGGCATGAAATGCGCCAATTTCGACAGATGGCGCATTTTGAGTGCACATTCGCCGAAGATGCCTGAAAACATCCCCTGAACAAGCCTTCACGACCGCTCTGCTAAAATGCCCACCATGGCAAAGATTCTCGAGTTCAAGACCAACGGCCTGCGCGCCCAGCTGCGCGAGGCACAGGAAAAGCAAATCATGGTGCGCCTGTGGCGCACCGAGCTGGAGCACGGCAGCTTCTGCGGCTACGTGGGCGGCGTGGGCAGCGAGTTCGTGCTGCTATGGGTGGTCGGCGACGGCATCACCGACGACGGCGTCTACGTGATGCGCCACCGCGACATCACCGAGCTGGAGTCGCCGGAGCGCCACCATGCCTTCATGGCCAAGGCGCTGGCGCTCAAGGGCATCGCCCCCCGCGTGCTGGCCAACTTCCCGCTGGACTCGATCCGCGATGTGGTGAAGGCCGCCGGCGAGGTGTCGCCGGTGATCGCCGTGCACGTGGACACCGAGGAAGAGGAGGAGGTCTGCTACATAGGCCGCCTCGCCAGCCTCGACGACGACGGCTTCTACCTGCAGGAACTCAGCCCCGACGCGGAATGGATGCGCCAGGCCTCGTTCTTCGCCTGGGACGAAGTCTCCACGCTCAGCATCGGCGACGGCTACGCGCAGGCCCTGCTCACCGTGGCGGGACCCGCGCCTGCGCTGGAGCCCGGCGATGCGGGCATCGGCCACATGAACTGAGTCCGCCCGTAAGGTGGAATGACGACGCCCGCCGCTGATCCGGCGGGCGTTTTCGTTTCCGCCCCGGCGAATCCCGTGGACTCCCCGCCGCGCATCGCAGGTAAACCCGCTCTGGCCAGCCCCGTTACCGGCTAGGCGACACCGTGCGACACATCCTGCGCGATTCATGCCTGCTACGGAGACTTTCCATGCACACGATCCCATTGCGACTGACTGCCTGCGCCCTGGCCTTTGGCTTGCTGATGGCCGCGCCACTTGGCACCGTATCGGCGCAGGACAGCACGGCGTCCGCATCCGATGCGCCGGCGGCGACCCACCATCTGCCCGATCCGCAGAAGCAGGCCCATCGACTGGCGCAGAAGCTTGGCCTTGATGCCGACCAGCAATCGAAACTGGCGACGATCTTCGGCAGCCGCCAGCAGCAGGTCGCCGCCGTGCGTGCGGACACCACGCTGTCGAAGCACGACCGCAGGGCAAAGCTGCTCGCCATCCACCAGGACAGCGAAAGCCAGATACAGGCGCTGCTCACGCCAACGCAGCAACAGCAATACGCGCAGCTGCAGCAGGCCATGAAGGCGCAGCATCAGGCCCAGAAGACATCCGACCAGGACTCGTCCGACAGCCACTGAGTCCGTGCTGATGCTGGTGGCGTGAGGCCTGGCTTGCCACAACGGGTGCCGCAGCGTTTACCCTGCGGCTTCCTTCGCCACGGAAAACCGCATGAGCTGCATCGTCGTCGTCGGCAGCATCAACATGGACCTGGTCACGCTCGCGCCGCGTTTCCCCGGTCCCGGCGAAACCCTGCTCGGCAGCCGTTTCCTGACCGCGCATGGCGGGAAGGGCGCAAACCAGGCGGTCGCCGCGGCGCGACTGGGCGCCAGGGTGAGCATGGTCGGCGCGCTGGGCCGCGACGCCTTCGGCGACCAGCTGCATGCGGGGCTGGCACGCGAAGGCATCGACCTCGCCCATGTCGCCCGGCTCGATGGCGAGGGCAGCGGCACCGCGTCCATCACCGTGGCCGACGGCGAGAACCAGATCATCGTCGTGCCAGCCGCCAACGCGTGCGTCACCCCGGCGCAGGTGGAAGCCGCGCGCGAAACCATCGCGCATGCCAACGCCGTCATGGTGCAACTGGAAATCCCGCTCGATGCCGTCGAGGCCACGCTGCGCCTCGGCCACACGCTCGGCGTACCGGTGATCCTCAATCCTGCGCCTGCGCAAAAGCTGCCGCGCGAATGGCTGCAACTGGCCGGTTACCTCACACCCAACCAGCACGAGCTGGCCACGGCCCTCGGCGAAGACACACATGCCGATTTCCGCGACCTGATGCGTCGCGCGCCCTGTCCCGTGGTACTTACCCGCGGTGGCGAAGGCGCGTGGTACCGGGACGCCGTACACCCCGAACCCACGAAGCAGGCTGGCTTCGCGGTGGAAGCCATCGACACTACCGGCGCCGGCGACACTTTCAACGGCGCACTTGCCGTATTCCTGCACGAAGGCCTTCCGGAGGCCGTACGCAAGGCTTGCGCCGCTGCCGCGCTGTCGGTCACCAAGCTGGGCGCGCAGGGCGGCATGCCGCAGCAGGCAGAACTGGACGCATTCCTCGCGAACAGGCCGCACGCATGAGCCCGCTGGAGATCGCGGCCAACCTGCTGGCCGGCGCATCCATCATCCTGGCCGGGCGCAACAGCGTGCACACCTGGTGGACCGGCATCGTCGGCTGCGGCCTGTTCGCCTTCGTGTTCCTGCACAGCCGCCTGTACGCCGACACCGTGCTGCAGGCCTTCTTCGTCATCACCAGCATCGTGGGCTGGTGGCAATGGCTGCATGGAGACCACGGCGAGGAACTCCCGGTCACCGACCTGCCGGCACGCAAGCTGTGGCTACAGCTGCTGTCCGGCGCGATCGGCGCCGTCTGCTACGGCTTGCTGCTGCGCCGCTTCACCAACGCGTATTCGCCTTTCCTCGACTCCACCGTGCTGGCCTTCAGCATCGTGGCGCAATTACTGATGATGCGCCGGCACGTGCAGAACTGGCCGTTCTGGCTGCTGGTCAATTCCATCGCGGTGCCGCTGTACGCCAGCCGCGGCCTGTACCTCACCTCGGTGCTGTACGCGGTGTACTGGATCAACGCGCTGGTGTCGTGGCGGCACTGGGTGCGGTTGCGCGATGCCGCCGCTCACTTGCCGATGCAGAACGACCCGAAGATCGCGCCGAGCAAGTCGTCGCTGGTGTAGTTCCCGGTGATTTCCCCGAGGGCCTGCTGAGCCTGGCGCAGTTCCTCGGCAGCCAGTTCGCCGGCACGAGTGGCGGCGAGGGCATGGGCGGTGCGGTCGAGATGCCCGCGCACGGTTTCGAGCGCCAGCACGTGGCGGCGGCGTGCACTGAAGGCACCTTCGCCGCTGCCGGCACCGGCCAGCTGCTTGAGGTGATCGCGCAGCGCATCCAGCCCTTCGCCGGTTTTCGCGGAAGCCCATAGCCAACGGATGCCACCGCGGATTTCCGCGTGTTGCGCGACGTCGGCCAAGTCGATCTTGTTGACCAGCACCAATCGCTCGGTACCCGCAGGCAAATGCTCGAGCAGTGCGAGGTCGGCTTCGGCATGCACAGCATCGGTGACCAACAGCACCGCGTCGGCGCGCTGCAGTTCGCCATGCGCGCGGCGGACGCCTTCGCGTTCGACTTCGTCTTCGGTTTCACGCAGGCCAGCGGTATCGGCGAGCTCCAGCGCCACGCCATCGAGCGATACGCTTTCGCGCAGCACATCGCGCGTGGTGCCGGCGATGGACGTGACGATGGCGCGTTCGCTGCCCGAAAGCGCATTGAGCAGACTGGACTTGCCGGCATTGGGACGGCCGACGATGGCCACGCGTAGGCCGTCGTTGAGGCGCAGGCCGCGTTGCGCTTCGCGCAGCAGTCCATCGAGTTGCACGCGTAGCGCCGCGAGTTGCTCGGCGATGGCAGGGTCGGCGAGGAAGTCGATTTCCTCTTCGGGGAAATCGATCGCGGCTTCGACGTGCACGCGCAAGGCAATCAGCGACTGCAGCAAGGCATCGACCTTGCGCGAGAATACGCCTTCCATCGAACGCAGCGCAGCGCGTGCGCCGGCCTGCGAACGTGCGGCGATCAGGTCGGCTACAGCCTCGGCCTGGGCAAGGTCGAGCTTACCGTTGAGGAAAGCGCGTTCGGTGAATTCGCCGGGACGCGCGAGCCGTGCGCCGAGTTCGCACACGCGACGGAGCAGAGCATCGAGCAGCACCGCGCTGCCGTGGCCCTGCAGTTCCAACACATGTTCGCCGGTATAGGAGGCCGGCGCGGGGAAGTGCAACAGCAGGCCATGGTCGATGGCTTCGCCCTGCGCATCACGGAAGCTGGCGAAATGCGCATGGCGCGGACGCGGGGCGCGACCAAGCAAGGCTTGCGCAATCGCCGGCACCAGCGGCCCCGATGCGCGCAGCACGCCGACGCCGGCAGCACCTGGGGCACTGGCGATGGCGGCAATGGTGTCGGTGTTCTGAGACATAACGTGAGCCTACGACGAAGACGGCCGCGGCGGTTGCCCGGCGCGGCCGTCTTTGCTGTTGGGTGCGTGAGAACTCAGGCCGATTTGGCCGCCGCGTCCTCGCGCTCCACGTGGTGGGTGATCCACCACTGCTGGCCAAGGCCCACCAGGCCGTTGACTGCGTAGTAGAGGCACAGGCCCGCGGGGTAGAAGGCGAACATCACCGAGAAGATCAGCGGCATCACCTTCATCATCTTCGCCTGCGCCGGATCCATGCCTACCGCGGGATTCAGCAGCTGCGTACCGATCTGCACCGCCGCGAAGATCACCGGCAGGATGTAGTACGGATCGTGCGCGCTGAGGTCGGGGATCCACAGGAACGACGCCTGGCGCAGTTCCAGCGAGTACTCCAGCACGTAGAGCAGGGCGAAGAACACCGGCATCGTGATGAGCACCGGCAGGCAGCCGGCCATCGGGTTCACCTTCTCCTTCTTGTACAGCTCCATCTGCGCCTGCTGCAGCTTCACCTTGTCGTCGCCGTAGCGCTCCTTGAGCGCCTGGATGCGCGGCTGCAGCTTGCGCATCTTGGCACCGGAGCGGAACTGCATCGCGGTGAGCTTCCATGTGACGCCCTTGATCAGCAGCACCAGCAGGATGATGGCCAAGCCCCAGTTCTTCACGATGGAGTGCAAGAACGACAGGATGCCGTGCATCGGCACGGCGATCGCCTTGAACATGCCGTAGTCGATGGTGAGATCCAGTCCAGGTGCCACCGCATCCAGCTGGCCTTGCTGGTTGGGACCGACGTAGAGGCGCGCCTTGGTGTCCGCGCTCTGCCCCGGCGCCACGCTGATCGTGGGACCCATGGTGCGGATGAGATAACGCGGATGCGCGCTGCCCGGGTTCACGGTATCGGTGGAGTAGCTGGCGGTTTCGTCGGCTGGCGGAATCCACGCGGCGAAGAAGTACAGCCGCAGCATCGCGGCCCAGCCGCCCTTGAACGACGCGTCCAGCTTGTCCTTGGGTTCGCCGAGATCCTTGAACGACAGCTTCTCGAACTTCTCGCCGGTATACCAGGCCGCGCCCTGGAAGCTGCGCACTTCCGGGTTGGACATGTTGGTCAGCCAGTTGCCGTCGTGCGACGGTTCGGTGCGAAGCAACTGGGTATAGGCATTGCCTTGCCACGGCGTGCTGCCGCCGTTGTCGATCTTCTGGTCGAGCGCGACCACGTAGCTGCCGCGGGTGAAGCGGTAGGTCTTGGTGACCTTGACGCCCTTGGCATCCTGCCAGGTCAGCGGCACGTCGAGTTCGCTCTGGCCGGCGGCGAGCGTATAGTCGGCCTGCACGCTCTGGAACACGGCAAGGTGGTTGGGCTGGTCGGCCGCGTCGGCATCGCTGCTGCTGACCAGGCCGTTCTGCGCCACGAAGTAATGCGCGTCGCTGTTGTCGAACAGGGTCACCGGCGCGGGGTTCGGATCCTTCTTCGTGCGCGGTGTCACCGGATAGTCCAGCAACTCGGAATGCACGATGCTGCCGCCGCGTGTATCGATGGTGAGGCGCAGCAAGTCGGTGGTCACGGTGACCAGCGACGAAGACGCGTGGTCGCCGGTGGCATTGCTGACGCTCGGCGTGGCGCCGGACTGCGCGTCCGGCACGCCTGCCGCGCTGGCGGCGGCAGCCGGAGCCGGCGGCGGCATCATGTAGTCCTTCTCCCAGGCCATGAACAGGAAATAGGCCACGGCAATCAGGGCGATCAGGAGGAAGTTGCGTGTTTGGTTCATCGGCTCACGGATCCGGACGACGCCACGCGGCACGCGGCCACAGGGAAAAGGGGAAGGTCAACGCACGATTGTGGCGGCGGCATCGGTCGGCATCAATGGCGCGGGGTGGCATCGGGCGCAGGTTCGGCCGGTTCCGGCCGGATGGCGGCGAGGCGGCGCCACAACGCATCGGCCTCGGCCAGCAACTCCACGCCTGACAAGTGCACGGCCTGTTCGCGCGCCATCACCACCACATCCACCGGCGGCAACCGGTCGCGCACACGACGGAACGATTCGCGCAGCAGGCGTTTCAGGCGATTGCGTTCCACCGCGAGCTTGGACGCCCGCTTGGAAATGGCCAGGCCCAGCCGCGCATGCGGCAAGCCATTCGGCCGGTAGCGCAAATGAAAACAGCGGCCACCGAGGCGGCCGCTGCTCGTACGCAACGCTGCGAAGTCACCGGCCAGTCGCAGCCGCAACTCACGCGGCAAGCCGGCAGGGCGCATGGCTGTCGCGCCGATTACGGGATCAGGCGCTTGCGGCCCTTGGCGCGACGGGCGTTGAGGATTTTGCGACCGTCGGCGGTGGCCATGCGGGCACGGAAGCCGTGGGTGCGAGCGCGCTTGAGCTTGCTGGGCTGGAAGGTCCGCTTCATGGCGAGGCTCCGAAGGGAATGAATGTTGGGAAAAAGGCCGCAAAGTATGCATTGCGCTGCGGCATGGTGTCAAATCAAGGCTTTCCGCCCCGAACCCGATGTCGCATCGCAGCTTGTGCGCAGCCGTGTGGATGGTTTGGGGACAAGGTCCGGGGACCTGCTGCTAGACTTGCCGATCCACCCGGCGCACCAGCGCCCCCTGCCTGTGGACGAGAGATTTCATGAGTGAGCTGTGGCGGCGCTGCCTGGAGCGTCTGGAAGGCGAATTGAGCGCCGAGGATCTGCACACCTGGCTGATGCCATTGCAGGCCCGCGAGGACGAAACCGGACTGGCTCTGTTCGCCCCCAACCCCTATACCCTGGACACGGTGCGCGAGCGCTATCTGCCGCAGATCAGCACGATGCTGGCCCAGCTGGCCGGCCATCCCTTGACGGTGCGGCTGGACGTCGGTTCCAGCACGCCCCGCAGCCACGCCAAGCCTGCCACCAAGCCCACGGCCGGCGTGACGGCTGAAACCGCGCCGACGCCGGCGCCCTCCTTCAGCCACAACCTCGATCCGCACTACACGTTCGAAACCTTCGTGGAAGGCAAGTCCAACCAGCTGGGCAAAGCCGCGGCAATGCAGGTGGCGCAGAACCCGGGACGCGCCTACAACCCGCTGCTGCTGTACGGCGGCACCGGCCTCGGCAAGACCCATCTGATGCACGCCGCGGGCAATTTGATGCGGCAGAACAACCCGAACTGCAAGGTGCTTTACCTGCGTTCCGAGCAGTTCGTCGGCGCAATGATCGAGGCGCTGCGCACCAAGACCATGGATCAATTCAAGCAGCGCTTCCGCTCGGTGGACGCGCTGTTGATCGACGACATCCAGTTCTTCGCCGGCAAGGACACCACGCAGGAAGAGTTCTTCCACACCTTCAACGCGCTTTACGAGTCCAAGCAGCAGGTCATCCTCACCTGCGACCGCTATCCCAAGGAAGTGGACAAGCTGGAGCAGCGTCTTAAATCGCGCCTCGGCTGGGGCCTTTCGGTGGCGATCGAACCGCCGGACTTCGAGACGCGCGCAGCCATCCTGCTCTCCAAGGCGCAGGACAAGGGCGTGGCCATGGACGAACACGTGGCGATGCTGCTGGCCAAGCGCATCCGCTCCAACGTGCGCGACCTCGAGGGTGCACTGAACACCTTGGCCGCCCGCGCGAACTTCTACGGCAAGCCGATCACCACCGACTTCGCCGAGGAAACCCTGCGCGATCTGCTGGCCACCCACGCACAGGCGGTCACCGTGCCCAACATCCAGAAGGTGGTGGCCGACTACTTCACCATCCGCCTGCAGGATCTGCTTTCCACGCGGCGCGTGCGTTCGCTGGCGAGGCCGCGGCAGATTGCGATGGCACTGTCGAAGGAACTGACCGACCACAGCCTTCCGGAAATCGGCGAGGCCTTCGGCGGGCGGGACCACACCACGGTGCTGCACGCCTGCCGCACGATCAAGAAACTCTGCGAAACCGACGTGAGCATGCGGCAGAACTGGGAAAAGCTGATTCGTACCCTCACCGGTTGAGTTTTCCAGGCTGCACGGGCACAACTTCTTGATAAGCTTGGCGGGAAGCTGTGGATAATGCGTGGATGAAGCGGTCGGTCAAGTTATCCACAATCGACCCACCTCGAAAGCACCGTTTTCCGCACACCTCAAAAATCGTTCAAGTTACTGATTTTAAAAAAGTAATCGGCGCAAAAAAGTTATCCACGGCGCCTACAACAACTACCAACTTTCTTCTTTAAAGACAGAACAGCAGGCATAGGGGTCGTCCGATATGCAATTCAGCATCCAACGAGAAGCTCTGCTCAAGCCCCTGCAGCAGGTCGTCGGTGTGGTCGAACGCCGCCAGACACTGCCAGTGCTGGCCAACCTGCTTGTGAAGGTCGCCGACGGCCAACTGTCGCTGACGGGTACCGACTTGGAAGTGGAAATGATCGCCACCTCCACGGCCGACAAGCTGGTGGAAGGCGAAATCACCATTCCCGCGCGCAAGTTCTTCGACATCGTGCGTGCGCTGCCGGATGGCGCGAACGTCGAACTGAAGCTCAATGGCGACCGCGTTGCCCTGAATGCAGGGCGCAGCCGCTTCACGCTGACGACCTTGCCGGCCAGCGAATTCCCCACCATCGATTCGATCGAGCTGGTGGAAAAGGTCAGTCTGCCCGAGGAAGTCCTGCGCGACCTGATGGAGCGCACCGCTTTCGCGATGGCGAACCAGGACGTGCGCTACTACTTGAATGGCATGCTGCTCGACCTTCAGGAACACAGCCTGCGCTGTGTGGCCACCGACGGTCACCGCTTGGCGATGAAGGAAACCAGCCTGGCCACTTCGGTAAAGGCGCGCCGTCAGATCATCATTCCGCGCAAGGGCGTGGGTGAGCTGGTCGGACTGCTGGAACCTGGCGAAGGCACGGTAGAACTGGAATTCGGTCGCAACCACCTGCGCGTGCGCCGCGGTGGAGTCACCTTTACCTCCAAGCTGATCGACGGTCGTTTCCCGGACTACGAGGCAGTGATTCCGCTGGGCGCCGACAAGACCGCCACGCTGGATCGCGAAGTGCTGCGGGGCGCGCTGCAGCGTGCCGCCATCCTTTCCAACGAGAAGTACCGCGGCGTAAAGCTGGAGCTGTCGCCGGGCAAGCTGCGCATCGTGGCGCACAACCCGGAACAGGAAGAAGCAGTGGAAGAGGTGGAAGCCGAAACCCACGTTTCCGACCTCGCCGTGGGCTTCAACGTGGGCTATCTGCTCGATGCGCTTTCCGCCCTGCGTGGCGAACAGGCACGCCTGAGCCTGCGCGATGCCCAATCCAGCTGCTTGGTGCAGGAGCACGACAGCGAAGAAGCCCGTCACGTCATCATGCCCTTGCGCCTCTGACGCATGCCCTTCGGCAAGCGCCGTGACAGCATGCAACGCCGGAGCCGTCGCGAGACGCTCCGGCGTTCTTGCTTAGGGAAACCACGGGCATGAGGCTGGATCGCCTGCGCATCCAGAATCTGCGCTGCCTGCACGAAGCCGAATTGGTGCTCGCTCCGGGCATCAATGTGTTCGTGGGGGCCAACGGGGCAGGCAAGACCAGCGTGTTGGAAGCGGTTTTTCTGCTGTCGCACGCACGCTCCTTCCGCAGCGGTGCCCGCGAAGCCCTGTTAGCACGCGGTGCAGCGCGCTTGTCCGTGTTTGCGGAGTTGCGTCAGTCCGGCGGGCGCTTGTTGCGGCTGGGGCTGGGGCGTGAGACCTCACGCTGGGAAGCGCGCATGGAAGGCGAGGGCGCAAATCTGGGCGAACTGATCGCCGAATGCGCTGTGACCTGCTTCGAACCCGGTTCCCACGCGTTGATCGCGGGCGGTGCCGAGGAGCGTCGACGCTTCCTTGATTGGGGCGTGTTCCACGTGGAACACGCTTTCCTGGACACATGGCGCCGCTATCAGCGTGCTTTGAAGCAACGCAACAGTCTGCTGCGTTCGGGAACGGAACCTGGTTCTCCGCTGTATGCCCCTTGGGAGGCCGAACTGGCCAACCTTGCAGACTGGATCGACGGACAGCGCCGCGATTACCTGGAACGCTTGAAGCCACACTTGCATGCTTGCGTAATCGCCCTATTGCCCGAACTCGGCGAACCGGAGCTGCGCTACCGGCGAGGCTGGGCCGAGGATAGGGTGCTTGGCGAGCAGCTGGAGGCGCAGCGGGGCAGGGATCTCGCCCGCGGGCACACCAGCTTGGGTGCTCATCGCGCGGATTGGTCGCTGGCATTCGAGCATGCCCCACAACGCGAGCATCTTTCCCGCGGACAGGAAAAGCTCACCGCCTTAGGCTGCATGTTGGCCCAGGCGAGACTCTATGCAGACCAGCACGGTGACTGGCCCATCATCTGCCTCGACGATCTTGCTTCCGAGCTGGATGAGGCGCACCAGGCCGCAGTGATCGCCCAACTCGCCGAGAGCGGAGCGCAGGTCCTGGTGACAGGTACTGAGCTGCCCGGGCCCTTGCGCGGGTTTCCACATCGAATGTTCCACGTGGAACAGGGGCAACTGACACCCCTGCTATAATCGACAATTCCGCGCAGAAACGGCAGTTTGCCTGCCTTTCACGCCTGCGCAGGCACAGGAACCGGTAGCCGCATGAACGAACCCACCAACGAATCGCAGTACGACTCCAGCAACATCAAGGTGCTGAAAGGCCTGGAAGCGGTCCGCAAGCGCCCAGGCATGTACATCGGCGACGTGGGTGACGGCACCGGCCTGCACCACATGGTGTTCGAGGTGGTGGACAACTCCATCGACGAAGCACTGGCGGGCTTCTGCGACCACGTGGCCGTGACCATCCTCGAGGACGGTTCGGTCAGTGTCAGCGACAACGGCCGCGGCATTCCGGTGGATACCCACCCGGAAGAGGGCCGTTCCACCGCCGAGGTGGTGATGACCGTGCTGCATGCCGGCGGCAAGTTCGACGACGACAAGATCTCGGGCGGCCTGCACGGCGTGGGCGTGTCGGTGGTGAATGCACTCAGCGATCATCTGTGGCTGACCATTTATCGCGATGGCCACGAATACCAGCAGGAATACGCGCTGGGCGAGCCGCAGTACGCGGTGAAGGAAGTGGGTCTCTCGGACAAGCGCGGCACCACCGTGCGCTTCCTGCCCAGCCCGCAGATCTTCAAGCTGACCGAGTTCCACTACGACGTGCTGGCCCGCCGCCTGCGCGAGCTGGCCTTCCTCAATTCAGGCGTCCGCATCGAGCTGCGCGACGAGCGCGGGGAAGGGCGCCACGACACCTTCGTGTACGAAGGCGGTATCCGCTCCTTCGTGCAGCACCTTGCCCAGCTCAAGACGGCGCTGCATCCGAACGTGATCAGCCTGTACGCCCAACAGGACAAGATCAGCGTGGAAGTGGCGATGCAGTGGACCGACTCGTACAACGAGACGATGTTCTGCTTCACCAACAACATCCCGCAGCGCGACGGCGGTACTCATCTCACGGGTTTCCGCGTGGCGCTTACCCGCGCGCTCACGGGCTACATCGAGAAGGAAGGACTGGCCAAGAACGCCAAGGTCGCGCTCTCCGGCGACGACATGCGCGAAGGCATGATCGCCGTGCTCTCGGTGAAGGTGCCCGGCCCGCAGTTCTCCTCGCAGACCAAGGACAAGCTGGTCTCGTCCGAAGTGAAGACGGTGGTGGAGCAGGCGGTCTACGAAAAGCTCAGCGAATTCCTGCTGGAACACCCCAACGAAGCCAGGGCCATCGCCTCCAAGGTGGTGGACGCAGCGCGCGCCCGCGAGGCTGCTCGCAAGGCGCGTGAAATGACCCGCCGCAAGGGCGCGCTGGACATCGCCGGCCTGCCCGGCAAGCTCGCCGACTGCCAGGAAAAGGATCCCGCGCTGTGCGAACTGTTCCTGGTCGAGGGTGACTCCGCCGGCGGCTCGGCCAAGCAGGGCCGCAACCGCAAGACCCAGGCGGTGCTGCCGCTCAAGGGCAAGATCCTCAACGTCGAGAAGGCCCGCTTCGACAAGATGCTGTCCTCCGCCGAAGTCGGCACGCTGATCACCGCGCTGGGCACCGGCATCGGCAAGGAGGACTACAACCCCGACAAGCTGCGCTACCACCGCATCGTCATCATGACCGACGCGGACGTGGACGGCTCGCACATCCGCACCCTGCTGCTGACCTTCTTCTATCGCCAGATGCCCGAACTGATCGAGCGCGGCCACGTCTATATCGGCTTGCCGCCGCTGTACAAGCTTAAGCAGGGCAAGCAGGAGCTGTATCTGAAGGATGACGCAGCGCTCAACGCCTACCTGATCTCCAGTGCGGTGGACAACGCCGAGCTGGTGGCCGACCCGGTCGCTCCGGCCATTACCGGCGAAGCGCTGGAAAAGCTGCTGCGCGATTACCAGGCCGCTCTCGACCAGATCGAACGCCTCGGTCACCGCTTCGACACCAGCGTACTGTCCGCACTGCTTGAACACACGCCGATCACACCGGAACTGTGGGCCGATGCTTCGGCCATGCAAGCCTGGCTTGATGGCATCGCCACCCGCCTCGCCGCCAGCGGCTTGGGCAAGCCGCGCTACAGGTTGGCGCTGCGCCCTGCCCAAGGCGAACAACCGGCGGCCATCGAGGTGGTACGTGAGCAACACGGCCTCAGCCACACCCTGCTGTTGCCGCAACCGTTCTTTGCTGGAGCCGAGTTCCGCCCCATCCTGCATCTGAGCCAGCAGCTTGCCGGGCTGATCCAGGCCGAGGCGGTGGTTCGGCGAGGCAATGCGTCGCGCGGGGTCATCCGTTTCGCCGACGCGCGCAGCTGGCTGCTGGACGAGGCAAAGAAGGGCCGTACCATCCAGCGCTTCAAGGGCCTGGGCGAAATGAATCCGGAGCAGCTGTGGGAAACCACGGTGAACCCGGAAACCCGCCGCATGCTGCAGGTAGGCGTCGAAGATGCTTTCGCCGCCGATCAGATGTTCTCGATGTTGATGGGCGAAGCGGTGGAACCGCGCCGCGACTTCATCGAAGCGAATGCCCTGAAGGTGGCCAACCTCGACATCTGAACCATGGCGCGGCAGGGCAATCCTGCCGCGCGGCTTCGCGCATCGAAATTACCAATGCATTAGTGCATTAATGCGGAGATGCGTGGCCGGAACGGTCAACTTTGGCCTCGCGGTTCCGGTCGGGTTTCCCGACGGAGCAAGAAAATGTCGGTCAATTCAGCCGCGTATGGGTGTATTTCACGCAACTTATTGATTTGAAAGAGGCTTTGTTGTCGCGCTGCAGCTTGTCATTGACACATCTGTCAGGGTAGTCTCAACGATCCCCTGCGCGATGCACCAGCGTAAACCCTGATATCGAGGATCGTCATGAAGCACACGCTCTTGTTCACGATGCTGGCCGGCACGGCGCTGGCGTTCACCATCGCCGCTGCTCCCGTCCATGCCGACGATGCGTCGAAAAACAAGCAGACCGTGATGTATCCGAATGCGACGCGCGCCGAGCCGAAGCTCGACCTGACCGATCCGAAGGAGCAGAAGGCGCTCAACGAGGGTCTGGACGCGGTGAACAGCGGCGACAAGGCCAAGGCCCAGCAGATCCTGCAACCCATCGTCGACAGCAGCAAGAGCAAGTACGCGCAGGCGATTGCGCTGCAGGGTTTGGCCAACGTCACCTACAACGCGGGCGACGTGAAGGGTGCGATCCCGCTGCTGCAGCGCGCGATCGACGACGGCGTGATGCCGAACGATACCTACTACCAGCTGATGTTCGAACTGGCGCAGCTCTACGCCGCCGATTCGCAGTTCCAGGCTTCGCTGGATACCATCGCCAAGTGGCGTGCCGAGGGCAAGCTGGAGACGGCCGACTCCTATGGCCTGGCCGGCATGGATTACTACCGCCTCGAGAAGTATCCGGAGGCGATTGCCGCCATCCAGAAGGCCAAATCGCTCACCGACAAGCCGAAGGATTCCTGGAACCAGGTCCTGATGGCCAGCTATGCCGAGTCCGGCAAGGGCGGCGACGCTTCGAAGATGGCCGTGGACGAGTACGAAAAGAATCCCACCGACAGCAGCATGCTGCACAACGCGAGCGCCATCCTGCTGCAGCAGCAGGACTACGCCAACGCGATCAAGGTGCTGGAAGAAGGCCGCAGCAACGGCGCACTGAAGGACGAGGCGGACTGGGTCAATCTGGTCAAGGCCTACCTGCTGCAAGCGCAGAACGGCGGCGATACCAAGACCGGCAGCACCAAAGCCTTGGCGGCCTTCGACGACGGTGTAGCCAAGGGCGCGATCAAGCCGAGCGCCGCGAACTATAAGCTAGCCGGCGATGCAGCCTCGATCGGCGACGACGATGCCAAGGCGATCAGCTATTACCAGAAGGGCGCGCCGCTGGCCACCGACGGCGAGCTGGACGTCGCGCTCGGTCGCATGTACTTCCAGGACCAGAAATTCTCCGACGCGCGCAAGTACCTCACCCAGGGCATCAGCAAAGGTGTCCAGCACAAGGGTCGGGCCTACATGATGCTGGCCGAGTCGGATCGTCAGCTTAAGGACAAGCCGGGTGCAATGGCCGCGATGAAACAGGCCGCGCAGGACCCGGAAACCGCGGACAAGGCCCAGGAATGGCTGAACAAGGCTGCCGCCGGCAAGTAACCGCCGGACGGGGCAAAGCAATCAGATGGACGTCCATCTGATTGCCATGTGAACGCTATACAAATGCCAGATGCTGTTGTACCTTCAAACCTTCCCTGCGTAACCCCTACGGCGCGTTTCGTCCATATGCCAGACGGAACATAGCCAAGTCTGCGGTGACGCTTTCTCCGTTCCCAGCTCCAGATAGTGACAGATGGCCTCTAGTACCGAAGACACAGAACGCGAAGAGGGGTTCAGTTGGAAACGAACCTTGGCGTTGGCATTCGCCATCGGCCTGCACGCCTTTGCGTTCCTCATCCTGCTCGCGCCCCTGGCACCTCCGGGCCAGAAGCACGAGAAGAAAGAACAGATCGTGCAGGTGAACTTCATCGAGCCGCCGCCGCCGCCGCCGCCGCCGCCGCCGCCGCCGCCGGAGCCGCCGAAGCAGCCGCCGCCGAAGATCATCCAGCAGGTGGTCCCGCCGCCGACGCCGCCGCCGCCGGAACCGCCGCCGCCGGTGAACGAGGTGTCGCAGAACGCGACCCCCGCTGCGCCGCCGGCTCCGCCCGCACCGCCGGCTCCGCCGACCGATATCGCTGCAGGTTCGGATCTCAGCTACAACAACCGAATCACGCCGCGCTATCCGCCGCAGGCTATCCGCCAACGGCACGAGGGCACGGTGATCCTGCTGATCCTGGTCGGTACCGACGGTGCGCCTAAGGACATCAAGGTCGACAAGTCCAGCGGATACCACGAACTTGATCGCGCCGCGATCGAAACGGCTGAAAAATGGCGTTTCAATCCCGAGGTCAAGAACGGCCAGAAGGTGGAAGGCTACGCACGCGTTCCGGTCACCTTCAACCTCAACCAATTGTAATCCCCGTTACTGTCATCACAGTTCACGCTTGACTTCCCAAGGGTAGCGTTATGTTCCTACAGACTCCTGCACCGACCGATGCCGCCATGGGCGGTAACTCCAACGCCGAAGCCATGAAGCAGATGGGCTTCGCCAACCTCGTCACCCATTTCAACTGGGTGGGCTGGGTGGTGTTCATCACCCTCGTGGTGATGTCCTTCCTGTCGTGGTACTTCATCATCGCCAACGCCATCCGCAACTCGATGGTGCGCGGCCGCGCCGACAAGGTCATCAACGGCTTCTGGGGGAATCCCTCCACTCAGGACGCCATCCGTGAGCTGGAAGCCCAGCCCAAGGGCGAACCCTTCTCGAAGATCGCGCTGGACGCCGCTTCGGCCGTGGCACACCACCAGCAGGCCAACAAGGGTGGCCTGGCTGAGTCGCTGACCCGCTCCGAGTTCGTCGACCGCGCCCTGCGTCAGGCCGTGGCCCGCGAGAGCCTGCGCCTCGAAGGCGGCCAGACCCTGCTCGCCACCGTGGGTTCGTCGGCTCCGTTCGTCGGCCTGCTCGGTACCGTGATGGGTATCTACGGTGCATTGACCGGTATTGCCCAGAGCGGCAACGCCTCGATGACCGCCGTGGCCGGCCCGGTGGGTGAAGCGCTGATCATGACCGCCATCGGTCTGGGCGCCGCTATCCCGGCGCTGCTTGCGTTCAACTTCTTCAACCGTTCGAACCGCGTTATCTTTGCCCGTTTCGACGAATTCGCGCACGACCTGCACGACTTCTTCGCGACCGGTGCACGCGTCGAGAGCAAGTGAGGATCTGAACCATGGCAATGAGCGTCGGAGGCAATACCGGCGGTCCGGTTTCGGAAATCAACGTCACGCCGCTTGCGGACGTGATGTTGGTGCTGCTGATTATCTTCATGATCACGGCGCCGCTGATGTCGCATCCGGTCACGATCACGGTACCGGTTGCAGCTCCCAAGAGCGACGAGACGAAGGTACCGGTGCCGCCACTGGACCTGGCCATCAAGGAAGACGGCTCGATGTACTACCAGGATCACGAGGTCAGCGAAGCGGAACTCAAGGCCCAGTTGGCGGTGGAAGCGCAGAAGCCGGAACAAGCGGAACTGCAGATCCGCGCCGACAAGGGCATCGAGTGGAAAACGGTGTTCAAGGCCATCGGTGATGCCAAGAGCGTGGGCATGGTGCATGTGGGCTTCATGACCACTGCTCCTACCCCGGGCAAGGAGTAACGAGTCATGGCTTTCTCCACCAAGAGCACGGGCGGCCCGATGGCCGACATCAACATCACGCCGCTGATCGACGTGATGCTGGTGCTGCTGATCATCTTCATGGTGACTGCGCCGATCCCGCTGCTGAAGATCAAGATCGATCTGCCGCAGCCGAATCCGAATCCGCCGACGAATCTGAACCCGCCGGAGCCGGTCAATCTCAGCATCGATCAGTCCGGTGCGCTGTCCTGGAACAATACACCGGTAGACGAATCGGGTCTCAAGGCGCAGTTCGCGGTGATTGCCCAGCAGCCACAGGACAAGCAGCCGGAAATCCAGATCAAGGCTGCCGATGCCGTCGCCTACCAGTACGTCGCTACCGTGCTGGCCGACGCCAAGCAGTACAACCTGGTCAAGATCGGATTCACCGACAGCAGCGGCCAGTAAGCGGCAAACCTGAAAAGCGTTACCCGCGCCAACCCCCGCCTTATGCGGGGGTTGGCGTTTTTGCAGGTGGCTCTGGAAGCGGCGGCATTCGGGCGTCCGTATGCCGTTCGCGACGGCGTTCTTGGGAACGCGCTCTATGCGCGTTGGCTTCGGCGTGGATCAGCGTGCACAGTGATGCGTGCGAAGGATGCGCACTACTAGCGCAGGATCTGCAGGTAGTTCCGCACCGTCGTCGCCAACCCTTCGTACAGCGCCTCGCCGATCAGCGCATGGCCGATCGACACTTCGGCCAATCCCGGAATGGCCGCCTTGAACGTGCCCAGATTCGCCTGGCTGAGATCGTGGCCCGCGTTCACGGCGAGACCGGCTTGCTGCGCCAGCCGCGCGGTAGTGGAACAGCCTGCCAGCACGGCATCGGGTTCGCCCTCGGCGAAGGCTTCGGCGTAAGGGCCCGTGTAGATCTCGACGCGCTGCACGCCGATGGCTTTCGCCGCGGCAAAGTCCTGCGGGCCGGCGTCCACGAACAGGCTGACGCGGCATCCGATGGCGTTGAGTTCGTCCACGAGCGGATGCAGGCGATCGAGATCGCGTGCAAGGTCGAAGCCATGGTCGGAGGTAATCTGCCCGTCGCTGTCGGGAACCAGAGTCACCTGGGTCGGGCGTACTTCGCGTGCGAGTTCGATCAAGCCGGGATATTCGCCGCGCGGCGCGGCGAACGGATTGCCTTCGATGTTGTATTCCACCCGGCCACGCAACATCGCAGCCAGTGCGCGCACGTCGTCCGGCCGCACGTGGCGCATGTCCGGCCGCGGGTGCACGGTGATGCCGCCGCAACCGTTCTCGATGCAGGTCTGCGCCGCATGGCAGATGTCGGGCTCGGTGCCGCCGCGCGAATTGCGCAGGACGGCGATCTTGTTGAGGTTGACGCTGAGCAGGGTCACGGCGGCGATCCGTCACGAGGGGAAGAATGCAACACTGCCGCGATCACGCGTCGTCGGCAAGCGCGAACAGGCGAATCCGGCGGGGGGCGCCGCGCCAAGCAAGCCTGGCGAATGCATCTTTTCCGCTGTCGACCCGGTGCAATTGCCAGGCAGCGGGATCGTCGCCATCGAGCCGGTGCAGCACGAGCCCGTCCGGGCCGCGCTGGAACGACAGCCTGTCCAAACCGAATGCGATGCCGCGACCCAATGCCTTCAGTACGGCTTCGCGTGCGGTCCACAGATCGAGAAAGGCCTCGTCCCGCTCGTCCTCGTCCAGTGTCTCCAGCCACGCGGCTTCTGCTGCGGTGAAGAAGCGCTGCGCGATCTTCAGTGCGTTGGCGCGCGGGCGAAGCCGTTCCAGATCGATGCCTGGCGACAAGCCCCGGGCCAGCGCCACCAAGGCCTGTTCGCCGCAATGCGACCAGTTGAAGTCGAACACGCCGCCGTGGATGGCATCCAGCGCAGGGCGCCCATGTTCGCCTTCCACCAGCCGAACCGCTGCAGGGGCTGCGTCGAGATAGCGGGCGAGCAGGGCCAGCAGCGGTTCGCGGCCCGTTCCCTTGGGGCGTTGCAGGCGCCAGACATGAATCTCGTCAGCCTGCAGAGGCTCTGGTACTTTCGCGGGCGGGAATCCGTCAATGGCTCGCATAGGTGCATGTTGACGGACAGGTACCGCCGCTAACAAGCGGTAGGTTCGCGATAACGAAGACGGGAGGGCACGTGATCGCCGGCTCGCTGCTGCTCGTCGCGTTGCTTTACGTGGGCCTGCTGTTCGGCGTGGCCTGGATGGGCGATCGTCGACCGCTCTATCCGCGCCAGCCGAGATTGCGGCCTTATGTGTATGCGCTGGCGATGGCCACGTACTGCACCTCGTGGACGTTCTATGGCGCAGTGGGTACGGCGGCGCGGTCCGGCCTGGCCTACCTGCCGATCTATCTTGGGCCGATCCTGCTGTTCCTCGCCGGCTATGGTTTGATGCAGCGGCTGGTCCGCGTGGCCACCCAGCGCAACATCACCTCCATCGCCGACTTCATCGGCGCGCGCTTCGGCAAGTCGCACGGGCTGGCGGCCCTGGTGGCGGTGATCGCGGTGGTGGCCGTGGTGCCGTATCTGGCGTTGCAGCTGAAAGCGGTGGCGATGTCCTACGCGATGCTGGGCGGCACGCAGGTCGCGATGACGCCGATGGGCGACACTGCGTTGTGGTGCGCACTGCTGCTGGCGCTGTTCGCGATACTGTTCGGCACGCGCAGCATCGACGCCAGCGAGCACCATCACGGCCTGATGCTGGCGATCGCGCTGGAGTCGCTCATCAAGCTGCTGGCATTTGCCGCGCTGGCGTTCTATGCGTACTGGCACGCTCCCGACCTGAAGGCCATGTTCGCCCTGCCGCAGCAACATGCGGACCAAATAGTGCAGCCCACCTTCGTCACGCAGACGCTGCTGGCGTTTTGCGCGATGTTCTGCCTGCCGCGGCAATTCCAGATCGGCGTGGTGGAATGCGAGGATCCCGACGATCTCGGCTGCGCACGCTGGCTGATCCCCGGCTACATGGCGGTGGTCAGCGTGGCGGTGTTGCCGATGGTGGCTGCCGGTGCGCTGCTGCCGCAGGTCCGCGACGGCGCGCCCGATGCGTGGGTGCTGAACTTGCCGTTGGCTTACGGCAACCACGGCATGGCCTTGCTGGCCTATCTCGGCGGGTTCTCGGCCAGCACCGGCATGGTGATCGTGGCTACGGTGGCCTTGTCCACGATGATCAGCAACGATCTGGCGATGCCGCTACTGCTGCGCATCCGACGGTTACGGCTGGAGCAGCGCAGCGACGTGTCCACCCTGCTGTTGCGCGTGCGTCGCTGCGCGATCCTGGCGCTGGCGCTGATGGCCTATGCCTATTACCGGCTCGCAGCGGACGAGGAGGATCTCGCAGCCACGGGCCTGCTATCGCTGGCTGCCGTGGCGCAGTTCGCGCCGGCGATCCTGGCGGCGCTGTACTGGCGCAGCGCCAGCCGGCGTGGCGTGATCATCGGTCTGCTTGCCGGATTCGCGATATGGATCTACACCCTGCTGCTGCCGGAGATGAGCCACGCGCCATGGCTGCAGCATGGGCCGTTCGGCATCGAGTGGCTGCGGCCGCAGGCGTTGTTCGGCGTGCAGGGTTGGGATCCGGTGGTGCACAGCGCGTTCTGGTCGCTGCTGTTGAACGCAGGTTGCCTGGTATTCGTTTCGTTGCGCTGGCGGTCCAGCCTGGAAGAACGGCTGCATGCGTCGATGTTCATCGATCCACGTACCACCAGCCAGGCCGGCACCGGCGATTGGCGCGGCCGGGTGCGGGTCGCCGACCTGCGCACCATCGCCGAACGCATCGTCGGCGTGCGCAGCACGCAACGCGCCTTCGAGGACTACGCGCAGCGCCGCGGCAAGCCGTTCCTGGCAGGCGAGGCAGCCGACCGCGCGCTGATCCAGCACACCGAGCGTCTGCTCGCCGGCGCCGTGGGCGCGGCCAGTGCGCGGCGCATCCTGATGGGCATGCTTTCCGGCTCGGGCCTGGACATTGCCGAAGCGATGGCCCTGATGGACGAAGCCTCGCAGGAGCTGCGCTTCAACCGCGAGCTGCTTTCCTCGACCCTGGAAAACATCACGCAGGGCATCAGCGTGGTCGACGCCGACATGCGCGTAGTGGCGTGGAACCGGCGCTACATCGAGCTGTTCGATTACCCCGGCGGCATGGTCTACGTGGGCGTGCCGGTGGCCGACCTGATCCGCTGGAATGCCGAGCACGGCGAGTGCGGTCCCGGCGAAGTGGATGCGCACGTGGCCAAGCGCCTCGCCCACCTGCGCGTCGGCACGCCGCATGTGTTCCAGCGCGTGCGCGCCGACGGCAGCACCATCGAGATGCGCGGCAGTGCGCTGCCCGGCGGCGGCTACGTCACCACCTATACCGACGTCACCGCGTATAAGCGTGTCGAACGGGCGTTGATCGAGGCGAACGAAACGCTGGAACAGCGCGTGGATCAGCGCACCGTCGAGTTGAGCGAGGCGCTGGCCGCCACCGCGCAAGCGCAACGCACCGCCGAAGCCGCCAACGCATCGAAAACGCGCTTCCTCGCAGCGGCGAGCCACGACTTGCTGCAACCCCTCAACGCCGCGCGCCTGTTCACCTCCGCCTTGCGTCAGCAGCCTGGGTTGGATGCGGAGGCGCTGCAGCTCGCCGAGCGCATCGACGCCTCTTTCCGCGCCGCCGAGAACCTGCTCGACGCGTTGCTGGATACGTCACGCCTGGACACGGGCACGTATCGGCCGGAAATCGCCGATTTCGCGCTGGCCGACCTGTTCGACTCGCTGCAAAGCCAGTTCGCTGCGCTGGCCGAACAGCGCGGCCTGCGTCTGCGCGTTGCACCCACCCGGCTCGCCGTGCGCAGCGATCCGCAGCTGCTGCGTCGCGTGCTGCAGAATTTCCTTTCCAATGCGCTGCGCTACGTGCGCGAAGGCGGCGTGCTGCTGGGCGCGCGTCGCGTCGGCGGGGAAGTGCGCATCGAAGTATGGGACACCGGTCCGGGCATTCCCGTCGAGCAGCGCGCGCGCATCTTCGGCGAGTTCCAGCGGCTGGAGCAACCATCGCCATGGGACGAGAAGGGCTTGGGCCTGGGCCTGTCGATCTGCGACCGCATCGCCGCCATCCTCGACCATCGGCTCGACCTGCACTCGCGCCCCGGCCACGGCAGCTGCTTCGCGATCGTCGTGCCGCGCGTCGCCGCCGCACCCAGCCGCCGGCAAGGCGTGCACCGCGCCAGCGGGGGAAGCAACGAACAGTTGCCGCTCACCGTGCTTTGCCTCGACGACGATCCCGCCATCCTCGACGGCATGCGGCTGTTGCTGGGTCGTTGGGGCGTGGATTGCCGCATCGCGCGCGACGTCGCCGCCGCCGCCGCCGAACTGCAACGCGGCCCGGTGGATCTCATCCTCGCCGATTATCATCTCGCCGCCGGCAGCGATGGCCTGCAAGCTCTGCAGCAATTGCATGCGGCCCGCGGCACGCTTCCTCCTGCCGCCCTCATCACCGCCGACGGCAGCAGCGAACTCAAGCATCGCGTGCGCGAGCTGGGCTATCCGGTGTTGCACAAGCCGGTGAAGCCGGCGGCGCTGCGGGCTTTGCTGACGGCGCTGGTCAGGAAACAGGGTGAAGGAAGCAGGAGCGCTTGAGGGTTCTGGCAGGGGCCTTCGCCGAAGGCTTTGCTTCGTGATGAGTGCGACTGCGGACACCGAAGCACGATGCCGTCGGATGGCGCCTCGCGATGTCTAGACGAGACGCCCCGGCGCACGTTTCGTGCGCCGGGGCGGTGTTGCTCAGAAACGCCAGTTGAAGCTGCCGCGGAAACCGCTGTCCACCGCCTGGTGGGCGAATTGGCCCTGCCAGGACAGATCGAACGCGGCGTCCTTCGCCACTTGCACGGTGAGGCCGGCGTCGCTGGCCAACGCGTTGCGTGCAATCGGCAGGCCGTCCACCACGAACGGCGCACCATCGGCGAAAGCCACCGAGGTCGTCGTGTCGGTACGGCCCCATGCACGGCGCCAACCCAGCATGGCATGCAGGCTCAGGCGCTGGTTGTCGTGGAACGGGAGGCTGGAAGCCAGGCGCGCACCCAGCGTGCTGTAGCCGAGGGTATGGCTTTCGCTGTTGCCGGTCAGGTCTGCCGCACCGCCGTGCTCCTGGAAGGCGTCCGTGTGCAGACGCACCCATGCGGCCTGCGCGAAGGGTTCCAGCGTCGCGCGCTTGAACGTGAAGCGATAGGCGGCTTCGCCGAAAACCTGGGCCGTGTCGGCGTCGTAGCTGCCCAGCTCGTGCCCGGCCAGTCCTGGCACGGTGACGAAGCGCGTGCTGTCCAGCGAGTGCCAGCCGTACGCGGCTCCTGCACGCAGGCCCAGATTGCCGAGCTGGGTGCCGATGTAGGCGCTGAGATCGACATCGTGGCTGGAGAGCGAGGAGGCGCGCGCCGCCGTGTTCACCGAGGTCTGCGTGTAGCCGGCGGAAAGACCCAGGCGCGTGTTGTCGCCCAGCGCATGATCCGCGCCGAGCAGCAGGCCACCGCTGGTCTGCTTGGTCGAGGCGGCGTTGCCGTTGCTGTCCTGCTGCCCCCACTCGCCCACGAATTGACCCCACCAGGCCAGACCGCCCGCACCGTCTTGCACGCTCGGACCACCAGCATCGGCGGACCCGTCCTCGCCTGCCTGACGCAGGCGGTCGATGACGGCATCGCGCACATAGCGGCTGTCTTCCAGCAGCACGCCTTGCGTGGTGGCGTGGATTTCACCGGAGAGCTGGTCGGCCGCGGCGCGCAGTGCTGCATCGCTGGGCAGGTTGGCGAGCACGGTGTACACCGCGCTGGCAGGCGTGGCGACGTAGGCCGCAGGGCGGATGGCGAAGCTTTCGGACTGGCCCGCGCCAGAGGCCTGTGGTGCAAGACTCTGTACGCCGCCCAGCGTGGCGCCTTCGTTTTGCGTGCCGCTGATGGCAGTCAGCGGACGAGTCTGTGCCACGGTCAGGTAGACGTGGTTGGCGTCGTAGCTGGGTGCAAGACCGAGCACGGCACTCAGCATGGTGTCGCCGACCAGCTGGTACTGGCCGCTGAGACCCTTGCCCGCGTCGAGCACGGTGTAGCGTGCGCCGGTCTGGTACAGGCCGCCGGAAGATGCCGAAAGGCCGAGGCTCGCGCCGTTGGCCAGCGTCGCACTGCCGCCCACCGCAAGCAGGCTGGACACGCCAGGCTGCGCCGGATCGAGCTGCACCAGATACGCCGAGCCGGCAGCTTGCGTGTAGTTGCCGCTCACGGTCAGCGTCCGGTACTGCCCAGGCCCGTTGCCCGCAGCCACGACGCCGGTGCTTGCCAGGCTGCCGCCGATTTCGCCGTGGCCGAGCAGCAGGCCGCCGTTGACCACATTGCCGAGGATCTTGCCGTTGTCGGTGAGCGTGCCAAGGTTGGCCACGCCGCTGGCCAGCGAGCCTTCCACGTCCAGCGCGGCAGCTGCCCCGATGCCGGTGGCACCCGTGAAGGTGTTGCTGCCGGTGAGGGTTTCGTGGCCGCCGGACACGAGCAACCGGCCACCGGTACCGCCACCGATGCCACCATCCGCGATCTGGCCGCCGAAGCTGCCGCTCGCATGGGTGAGGTCCAGCGTGGCGTCGCCCAGGAGCACGTGACCGGTCCCGGAGAGCGACTGCACCATGGTGGTCTGCCAGGTGCGCGAGATGTCGAAAACGCCATTCACGTTCACGCTGGACGAAGCCGCGATGCTGCCCGGTCCAGCCAGCGCCAACCAGCCGGCGTTGGCAACGACAGTGGCGCCGGTATAGGTGTTGGTGCCGCTGAGATCGGCGATGCCGCCTGGGGCGACCTGCAACGCGCCGCGGCCGGAAATCGTGCCCGCCAGGCCCAGCGGGCCCATGCCCGGCGTCACTGTGAAGCCGGTCGTGATATTGGCGGTGGAAATGTAGAACGGCGTGTACGCGGTGGCCTGGTTCGCCAGGTCGTACATCACCGCGTTGTGCATGAAGAACGACAGGCCGTAGATCATCGCGTCCGGGAAGCCGCCGTACGGACCCACCGAGACCACATTGCTGTAATCGCCCTGGCTGTCGTTGCCGCTGGTCACCGAAGTCGGCAGGCCGGAGATGGCCAGCCCATTCGCGGTAACGGCCAGGCCGGTGGCCGTGAGGGTGATGCCGGGCACCAGGTCGCCGTTCTGGTTGATGTTGCCGGCCGCCTGTTCGGCGCTGGCGATGCCGAGGTCGCCGTTGTCGATCAGCACGATGTTCGGCGTGCCGGTGTCGAACAGCGTCATCATCGGCGCGCTGGCATGCACGCCGCCGCCGGTGAGCGTGTACAGGAAGGCGGTGTCGAACTGGTACGCCGAGGGCGCGCCCGACAGCGGGAACGGAGTGGTCTGCCCCTGGGTGGGGAGCCACGGCACCACACTGAGGAACTGCGCGCGCAGCGCCGGCGTAAGGCCCACGATCAGGCAGGCCTGGGCGCAGGTACCGGGCGCCTTGCCGGTACCGTTGGCTTCCACGATGTAGCCGCTGCTGGTGAGCATGCCGGGCACGCCGTTGCCGAAGTCGCCCGCACCGAAGGTGCCGTAGAAGATCCCTTCCTCGGGCGGGATGCCCTTGTCGAGGTTTTGCTGCCAGGTGAGGTCCTGGTACAGCGTCACGCCATTCTGCGTGGTGATGGCCGGCCCCAGCGTATCGCCACCCGCGCTCTGCGGGGTGACCATCCAGTCGGTGGCCGCCGCCACGGGCAGGCCCTTCGACGTGGCATAGCTTGCGGCCTGGGCGCCGGTGGCGGAGTTGTAGAACTGCAGGCTGGCGACGGTGGTGGAAGCCTGCCAGTAACCGTAGGTGCCGTTGCCGTACAGATAGGCATAGGGGGCGCTCTTCGCCGCGCCAGGCTGGTTGGGAAACCATGCGGGCGAACCGTGGCCCACATCGATGTTGAAGGAGTCCGAGCCGGTGTCGAACAGGTATTCCTCCGGCGTGGCGCCGTTGACGCCGACATTGATGCCCAGGCGGTAGCCGTACTGGCCGCCGCCGTAGTTTTCCTGGATCAGGTCCAGCGGAATGGTGGTGCTGCTGGTGTTGGCGGCGAGTGCGGTGTGGAACGGTGCCAGCAGGCAGGCCACTGCCAGCGGCAAGGGCCGCAGATTCAGCTTGCTCACGTAACGTTTCTCCCCAAACGGTCTATGTGCATTGGATTTTTTGTCGCGTCCCTGCATGTCCGCCCGTTTCCGGGCGGAATGGTCCATAAGGACATAGACGTTTGAGGGCTCTCTTTTGGCAATGGCATGCCGTTGCAGACGCCCGGGCCGCGGTGGCTAGGGCGTACAGACTTTCCGTGTGCCGCACGGTGAGTGCCGATATCTACTTGGGCGCGCGCGGCACCCGCGGCTCTCAGTCGCCATCTTCGTCCATCGGCAATGGCTGCATCGCGCCGGGCTCCACGGCGAGATGGCTGGCGGCGAGGGCGACCTGCGTACGGTTGTTGACGCCCAGCTTGCGCATGATGGCGGTCATGTGCGCCTTCACCGTGGCTTCGGAGACGCTGAGCTCCCAGGCGATCTGCTTGTTGAGCAGGCCCTCGGCGATCATGGTCAGCACGCGGAACTGCTGCGGCGTGAGCGCGGCGACGCGGGCGGCGATATCGGCTTCGTCGGGCTTGAGTTCGGCGCTGCCGCCGACGAGCTGCGGCGGTACCCACACGTCGCCGTCGAGCACGGCGCGGATGGCGTGGACGATCTCTTCGCCGGCGGTGGACTTGGGAATGTAGGCGGCGGCGCCGTGGGCCAGCGCGCGTCGCGCGACCTGCGCTTCCTCGTGGCCGGAAACCACGATGATCGGCAGGCCGGGGTATTGGCCGCGGATGTGCGCCAAGGCGGAATAGCCGCGTGCGCCCGGCATGTGCAGATCGAGCAGCAGCAGGTCGGCGTCGGGGTACTGCTCGATCAGCGTGTACAGGCCATGCACGCTGTCGGCGCTGCGCACCTGCGCCTGTGGCAGGGCGGCGAGCACCGCGCGTTGCAGGGCATCGCGGAACAGCGGATGGTCGTCGGCGATCAGGATGTCGGGCATGCGGAATCCAACCTCTTCCCGGCCTCCCCCTGCGCGCAGGGGGAGGGGAGAGATGCGGTGTTACTTGATCAGGCGTTCTTCGACTAGGTTCTTCACCACGCCGGGGTCGGCCAGTGTGGAGATGTCGCCCAGCTGGTCGGGCTGGTTCTCGCCGATCTTGCGCAGGATGCGGCGCATGATCTTGCCCGAGCGGGTCTTGGGCAAACCCGGCGCCCACTGGATGTAGTCGGGCGTGGCGATCGGGCCGATCTCCTTGCGTACCCAGGCCACCAGTTCCTTCTTCAGTTCGTCGCTGCCGTTCTCGCCGGCGATCAGCGTGACGTAGGCGTAGATGCCCTGGCCCTTGATCTCGTGCGGGCAGCCGACCACGGCGGCCTCGGCCACCTTGGGGTGCGACACCAGCGCGCTTTCCACCTCGGCGGTGCCGATGCGGTGGCCGCTGACGTTGATCACGTCGTCGACGCGGCCGGTGATCCAGTAGTAGCCGTCCTCGTCGCGGCGCGCGCCGTCGCCGGTGAAGTAGTTGCCGGGGTAGGCGCTGAAATAGGTTTCGATGAAGCGCTGGTGGTCGCCGTACACGGTGCGCATCTGACCGGGCCACGAATCGGTGATCAGCAGGTTGCCCTCGCAGGCGCCCTGCTGCACTTCGCCGTTGGCGTCGACGATGGCGGGTTTCACGCCGAAGAACGGCTTGGTGGCGGAGCCGGGCTTGGTGGCGATGGCGCCGGGCAGCGGGGTGATCAGGATGCCGCCGGTTTCGGTCTGCCACCAGGTGTCCACGATCGGCAGGCGGCTGTCGCCCACCACGCGGTGGTACCACTCCCACGCTTCGGGATTGATCGGCTCGCCTACGGTGCCGAGCACGCGCAGCGAGGCGCGCGAGCACTTCTTCACCGGCGCCTCGCCTTCGCGCATCAGCGCGCGGATCGCGGTGGGCGCGGTGTAGAACAGCGATACCTTGTGCTTGTCTACCACCTGCCAGAAGCGGCTGAAGTCGGGGTAGTTGGGCACGCCGTCGAACATCACCGTGGTGGCGCCGTTGGCCAGCGGGCCGTACACCACGTAGCTGTGGCCGGTGACCCAGCCCACGTCGGCGGTGCACCAGTACACGTCGTCGTCGCGCAGGTCGAACACGCATTCGTGGGTGTAGCTGGTGTAGACGAGGTAGCCGGCCGAGGTGTGCAGCACGCCTTTCGGCTTGCCGGTTGAACCGGAGGTGTAGAGGATGAACAGCGGGTGCTCGGCTTCCATCGGCTCGGCCGGGCAGTCGGCGCTCTGGCCGTCCATCAGGTTGTGCCAGTAGCGGTCGCGCGGCGACTGCATCGGCACCGCGCTGCCGGTGCGGCGTACCACCACCACGGTTTCCACGCTGTTGGTGCCGGGGCGTTCCAGCGAGGCGTCCACGTTCGCCTTCAGCGGGATCTTCTTGCCACCGCGCACGCCTTCGTCGGCGGTCACCACCACCTTGCACTGCGAGTCGGCGATGCGCCCGGCCAGCGAGTCGGGCGAGAAGCCGCCGAACACCACCGAGTGGACCGCGCCGATGCGCGCGCAGGCCAGCATCGCCACCGCGGCCTCGGGGATCATCGGCAGGTAGATCGCCACACGGTCGCCCTTGGCCACGCCCAGGTGCTTCAGCGTGTTGGCGAACTTGCACACTTCGGCGTGCAGCTCGCGGTAGGTGAGCTTGCGCGATTCGTTCGGGTCGTCGCCCTCGAAGATGATCGCCACCTTGTCACCGCGTTCGGCGAGGTGGCGGTCGAGGCAGTTCGCGGCCACGTTGAGCGCGCCGTCCTCGTACCAGCGGATGTGCAGGTTCTTCGGATCGTAGGAGACGTCCTTGATCTTCGTGGGTTTCTTCGCCCATGCCAGCCGCTCGCCCACCTTGGCCCAGAACGCCTCGGGATCCTTCACCGACTCGGCATACAGCCGTTCGTAATCGTCCTCGCGGATGCGTGCCTCGGCGGCGAACGCGGGATCGACGGGATGGATCGTGGACATGCGGCTCTCCTGGAAGGCAAGTGGGCGTATGGCGAGGCTGAACTTCGAGTGTAACTGTGCCGAAGGGTCGCGCTCATCGACTTTGGTCGAGGCGCGACCATCGGCGAATAGTCATGCATGCGATGGCGTGAGCATGCTCGCCCCAGGTCATCCCGGGGAAGCCCTTATGAGCCCGACATCCGTTCGCCGTCGCCGTGCGCCGTTGGCGCTGGGTGTTGCCGTCGCACTGGCGCTGCCGTGGGCGGCGCAGGCGCAGACCACCGACACCGGTGCGGCCTCCGCGCGCGAGCAGCAGTTGGAGCAGCGGGTCGATCAGCTGCAACAGGAAGTGGAACAGCTGAAGTCGATGATCCAGGCGCAGCAGCAGGCCGCGGCCCAGCCCGCACCGGCCGCGCCGGCCATCGCGACGCAGGCGGTCGCCGCCGCGCCCGCCACCAGCACGGGCAAACCGGTGTTCACCACCGCCCCCGGCCTGTCGGTGGCCTTGCATGGCTTCATCGACGTCAGCGCTTTCGACCAGAGCAAGAGTTTCACCTACGGCAACGGCCAGAACGCGGAGTATCCGGTGGCCGGTTCGAACGGCTCGCTCAGCGGTATGGACGTGCGCAACACGCGCTTCTGGCTCGACTTCAGCGGCGCCCAGCTCGCCGGCGACTGGATCGGCGGCGGTCGCATCGAGATGGATTTCTTCGGCGGCTACAACGGCACCGGCGCCTATGCGCAGCAGCAGCCGATTCCGCGCCTGCGCCAGGCCTACATGGATCTGGTCAATCCGGACACCGGCACCACGGTGCGCATCGGCCAGCAATGGGATCTGCTGTTCCCGCTCGACAGCGTGACCACCTCGCTGTCGCACATCGCATTCCCGCTGGGCTTCGGCACCGGCATGATTGGCTGGCGCTATCCCGGCGTGGTGTGGATGCAGGATCTCAACCACGGCAGCGGCGGTATCCAGTGGCGCCTGGACCTAGGCGCGTTCGAGGGCTCGTGGAACGGTCCCGATGGCGCGGTCAACAATACCAACTACCTCACGGCCGGCAACGCCGGTTTCCGCCCGCAGGTGGAGGCGCGCCTGCACGTGCAGGGCGTGGACTGGTTGGGCTACGCGGTGGCGCACTACAGCACGGTGGACCTGCGCGGCGTGAGCGGCACGGTGGCGACGCCGGTGCAGTCCAGCGTGAAGAGCGTGGGCTACGAAGTGGGCGGCCAGTGGAAGCCAGGCCCGTGGGTGTTCCGCGCCAATGCCTATACCGGCAAGGGGCTTGGCCAGGTGTTCGGCGACCTTTCGCAATTCGGCGACATCAAGGACACCGGCGGTTACGTGCAGGCCGGCTACAACTTCACGAAAAACTGGAACCTCAGCGCGATCTACGCCACCAGCAAACCCAACAAGGACGACGTGATCCGCTGGATGGGCAACGGCGCCACCGGGCTGCTGCGCAGCCGCCAGACCGGCATGAACCTGACTTACGCGGCGGGCAGCTACGAGCTCGGCATCGAATGGCTGTATGGCTGGCTCGACAGCACCACCAACGGCATCGACACCAAGACCACCAGCGGCAACCAGCTCAGTTTGAGCGCGCTGTACCACTTCTGAGTCTCGTGACGACGGCGAGATGCGCTCAGCGCCATCGCTAGACCGATCCGCACGCGGGCACGCCCGCTTGATCCACGCACCGTAGCGCGGCGCGTGATGGCCCGCCGCACACTGCATAAGGCCATCGCCATTCGTCCACCGGAGAGTTGCACGATGAGCGACGCAAGCACGCAAACGAAATTTTCCAACCCAGCGCCACTGGGCCTGGCCGGCTTCGCGCTGACCACCTGGCTGCTCAGCATGATCAACGCCGGCTGGTTCAGTGCCGACGGCATGGGTTTGGTGCTGGCCTGCGCACTGGCCTATGGCGGCACCGCACAAGCCATCGCCGGGGTGATGGAGCTGCCGCGCGGCAACACCTTCGGCGCCACCGCCTTCCTCAGCTACGGCGCGTTCTGGTGGTCGTTCGCGTTGTTCGTGCTGTTCCTGCACGACAAGGTGCCTGCCGCCTTCGTGGGCTGGTATCTATGCCTGTGGGGCGTGTTCACTTTCTACATGTGGCTGGGCACGTTCCGCGCGCCGCGTGCGCTGCAGCTGATCTTCCTCGCGCTGTGGATCACCTTTTTCCTGCTCGCCGCGGGCGAATGGACCGGCATGGCGGGGCTGCACCAGACGGGTGGCTACATGGGCCTGCTCACCGCCATCTTCGCGTTCTACCTGTCCGCCGCCGAGATCGTCAACGACAGCCAGCAGCGCACCGTATTGCCGATCGGTTGATGTCCTGGTGCAGGTGTCGCGCGCGGTGAGATGCGCGCACGGCACACTGTACGGATGAGCGATTCCTTTCTTCCGTTGCAGGCGATCAAGGGCCGCGGTGCCGCTTCCAATCCGGAAGGGCGCTTCGAAACCATCCGCCACCACGCCGAGGACGACGGCTGGCAAAGCGCGTTGCTGGACGAAGCCGCGCCGCGCCCGCTGACCTGCGTCACCAAGGAGCGCGCACGCAGCGTCATCACCCGCAACGATTCGCCGGACATCGCCTTCGACCAGGCGTTGAATCCGTTTCGTGGATGCGAGCACGGCTGCGTCTACTGCTTTGCGCGCCCCTCGCATAGCTATCTCAATCTTTCGCCAGGCCTCGATTTCGAGA
The DNA here is from genome assembly GCF_014843005.1 of Rhodanobacter sp. DHG33. Taxonomy (GTDB): domain Bacteria; phylum Pseudomonadota; class Gammaproteobacteria; order Xanthomonadales; family Rhodanobacteraceae; genus Rhodanobacter_A. The sequence continues at coordinate 234,772 of NZ_JACYXM010000003.1, forward strand.
CGAAGCTGCGCGCCAAGAGCAATCTTGCCGAAGTGCTTCGCGCCGAACTGGCGAAACCAAGCTACGTGCCCAAGCCGATCAACATCGGCAGCAACACCGATCCGTACCAGCCGATCGAGAAGAAGTGGCGGCTCACCCGCGCCGCGCTGGAAGTGCTGGCCGAGAGCCATCATCCATGCACGATCGTCACTAAGAACGCGCTGGTCGAGCGCGACCTCGACCTGCTCGCCGCGATGGCGCGCGAAAAACTGGTGCAGGTGTTCGTCTCGGTGAATTCGCTCGACAACCACCTCGCCGCGAAGCTCGAGCCGCGCGCCAGTGCGCCGCACCGACGCCTCAAGGCGATCGCCGCGCTGGCCGAAGCGGGCGTGCCAGTCGGCGTGCTTGTCGCGCCCATCATTCCCGCGCTCAACGACAAATACATGGAGGCCGTGCTAGAGCAGGCGCACGAAGGCGGCGCGCGCTGCGCCGGCTACACCGTGCTGCGCCTGCCGTGGGAACTGAAGCAGCTGTTCCGCGAATGGCTGGCGTTGCACGCGCCGGATCGCGCGGCGCACGTGATGAGCCTGGTGCAGCAGATGAACGGTGGCCGCGACTACGACAGCGACTTTCGCACCCGAATGCGCGGCCAAGGCGTGTTCGCCGAATTGTTGCGCAGGCGCTTCGAAATCGCCTGCCGCCGATACGGCTTCGGCCGCGCCCGCGAGTTGCAACTTGACACCACGCACTTTGTACCGCCGCGGAAACTTTCACCGCAAGGGCCGCAAGGCACATTGTTCTGAACGAAATATCCGTCTGAGAATCGTGCGTGAGGCCTCATCCTTGCTCGGGAGTGGGAACATGCTGCGTCATTGGCTCGGCAAGTCGCTGTCGAAGTTGCTAGTGGGTGTTTGTGCCGCGTTGGCCTGCTTGCCGATGACCGGCACGGCACGCGCGCGGCAAGACACTCCGGAGCCTGCCGTCGCATCGGGTGCGAGTTGCGCGAACCCGGCGGCTTTGTTTGGCTTCCACAGCGGGTTCTGGGTCAACCTGCACCACTTCCTGTATGCCGGGGCCGTCGCGGAGGCCAGCCGGAACGGCCCGCATCCGAGCCGGCTGGAGGCTGAAGATACGGCACCACTGCAGCATCTCGACACCGCTGAAGGCAGCGCATGGAATGCCGCCATCGCCTACTACGAACGTTCGGTGGTGTCGCGCGATCTGCTGTTCGATCAGGGCATGGGGGAGATCAAGAATCAGCTGGAAGACGCCGGGGACTCCACAGACCTGGCGCATACGGATATCCCGGCTGCACTGAAGGCAGTGTTGCTGCGCGCGGCGCCGATCTATCGCAAGTATTGGTGGACGGCGCAGGACGCGCGCAACCATCGTTGGATTGCCGCCGTGCAACCCCTGGTGGCGGCGCATGGCACGGCGATGTGCGAGGCGCTGGCGAACATCTACGAGCAAGCGTGGCCGGCGCAACCTGTGCGGGTCGACGTAGTGGGCTACGCCAACTGGGCCGGCGCCTACACCACGCTCGACCCGGTGCGCACCACGGTCTCTTCCGCCCTGGCGTCCTACCAAGGGCAGGCCGCGCTCGAGATGATCTTCCACGAGGCCTCGCACGGCATGGTCGACAAACTGACCGCAGCGATGGCCGATGCTGAAAAAGCACTGGACAATCGTCGCCCCGGCGCCAGTTCGCTGGTGTCGAAGACGCTGTGGCATGCCGTGCTGTTCTATACCGCGGGTCAGCTGGCGGCGCGGCAGATGCCGGGCTACGTTCCCTATGCCGAGAAGAACGGCCTGTGGCAGCGTGCGTGGCCGGCGCCTGACCGCGAGCTGATCGCACGGGATTGGCTACCACGCATCGAAGGCAAGGTCGGGCTGCAGCAAGCCGCGACAACGCTGGTCGACGATGTGGCGGCACACGCGAAGCCGTCGCCCGGCCCCGCCGCTGCGGGCTAGCGCGCAAATCATCTTTGCTGTTTGCGGTCGCCGAAGGGGTGTCCGACTCGTGGCTCACAGGTCGATGCGCGCCCCGATCTCGATCAGTCGCCGTGAGGGTATGCCGTAATAGGTGGTGGCGGGCGTTGCGTTGCGTGCCATCCAGGCGAACAGGCGCGCACGCCAGCGCGCGATGCGGTAAGGCTGCTTGTCCTCGGCGTTGACCTTGTCGTGGCCGAGGAACCAGACGACCTCGTCCGCTTCCAGCGTGGAATCGAGCTCTAGCTGGCGCAGCCGGGCCGGCACGTCGATGTGCTCGGCGAACCCGAAGCGCAATGTCACGCGCCAGAAGCCATGCTCCAGTTTCTCCACGTCACTGCGCTCCCCGCCGTCGGCGCGCGGCTGGTCCAGGCCGTCCACCGTGAGCACCACGTTGCGTTCGTGCAGCACGTGGTTGTGCTCCACATTGTGGAGCAGCGCCTGCGGCACCCATGCACGGTGGCCGGTGAGGAACACCGCCGTACCGGGTACTTGCAACGGCGGCTTCTCCTGCAGGTGGCCGATGAAGTCCACCAGTTTCTCGCCCTCGGCATGCAGCTGCCGGCTGACCAGGTGCCGGCCGCGGCGCCATACCGTCATCACCACCATCATCACCAGCGCCAGTACCACCGGGAACCAGCCGCCATCGGGAAGCTTCAGCAAATTGGCGCCGAAGAACGTGGCATCGACGAGCACGTAGACCAGGCCGAACGCGCCGAGCCGCAGCGGCCCCCATCGCCAGCGCATGCGCACTACCACGAGGAACAGCAGCGTGGTCAGCAGCATGGTGCCGCTCACCGCGATGCCGTAGGCGCCGGCCAGTCGGTCCGAACTGCGGAAGCCCAGCACCGCGGCCATCACCGCGACGAACAGCAGGAAGTTCACCGTGGGCAGGTAGATCTGGCCTTCCATGTCGCCGGACGTGTGCTCCACCCGCGAACGCGGCAGATAACCGAGCTGGATGCCCTGGCGCACCATCGAGAAGGTGCCGGAGATCACCGCCTGCGAGGCGATCACCGTGGCGGCGGTGGCCAGCGCGATCATCGGATACAGCAATGCATGCGGCGTCAACGAGTACAGCGGGTGCTGCGCCGCCGAGGCATCGGTCAGCAACAGGGCACCCTGTCCGGCATAGCTCAACAGCAGTGCCGGCAGGACCAGGCCGAACCACGACAGGCGGATGGGCAGGCTGCCGAAATGCCCGATGTCGGCGTACAGCGCCTCGCCGCCGGTCATCACCAGCACCACCGCGCCGAGCGAGGCGAACCCCTTGAAGCCGTTGTGCAGCATGTACGTCACCGCCCAGTGCGGATTGGCCGCCGCAAGCACTTCCGGATGGCGCAGCAGGCCATGCACGCCCAGCGCGGCCACGCTCAGCAGCCACAGCGTCATCACCGGCCCGAACAGCGTGCCGACCAGCGCGCTGCCGCGCTTCTGCAGCAGGAACAGCAGCACGATGACCGCGGCACCGATCGGCAGCACCCAGCGACCGAAATCCGGCGAGACCAGCTTCAACCCCTCCACTGCCGAGAGCACGGAGATCGCAGGCGTGATCACGCTGTCGCCGAAGAACAGCGCCGCGCCAGCCAACCCCAGCATGACCACCCACCAACCGGCGCGCCGATGCCTGCGCACCGCGTTTCGTGCCAGCGCCGCCAGCGCCATCATGCCGCCTTCGCCACGGTTGTCCGCGCGCATCACGAACAGCACGTATTTGACGCTGATCACCAGCACCAGCGCCCAGAAAATCAGCGACAGCAGCCCGAGGATGTTGTCGTGCCGCGGTGCGATGCCGTCCTTGCCGAAGGCCTGCTGCATGGAATACAGCGGACTGGTGGCAATGTCGCCGAACACCACGCCGATGGCGCCCAGCAGCAGTCCGGGCAGGGCCGGCTTGTCCTTGGCGCCGCCATCGTCTTCTTCTTCTTTGGGCTTTTCTGCTTCCATGAGGCGCGAGCCGCTCTGGCGGGTAGTTCGCCGGCCACGCACGTGGTCGAAGTCAAAGGACAATGTGGCCAACGGTGTGTGCGGCACGTGATAGGCCGATGAAATCGCGGAACACGAACATGGCCGGCGATTGCCGCAGAATGTTCCGCTAGATCTCAAGCTGTCAGCCCGCTACTTTCCGCCCGCGGTAATACCGTCGCCGTGCCACCGCCAGCATCGCTTCGTCTTCGCGGGTGTTACCAAAGGTGCTTCGAGATCGCCTGCCGTTGCCACGGCCTCGCCCGCGAACTGCGGCTCGACATTTCACGCTTCGTGCCGCCGCGCAAACCCATCCCCTCAAGGAGAGTTGTTCCGAGTCGCTGACAGTGCGGAACCAATAATTCGCCGGTGTGTCTTTGCATGACTCGAAGCAGGGACGGGGCGCGCGATGATGGAGGTCTTGGAAAGGGCGGAAGCGTTTCGCTGGTCGCGTGTTGCCACGATGGTGGCGGTCCTCCTCATCCATGCCGGCTTCGTCGTCCTGCTGTTGTTGCCGACGGGTGCATGGCGGTGGCGGGGTGCGAAGCGGTCGTCGGTACGGCCGGATGCCTTGTCGTTGCGGTTCATTGCCATGCCGCCGCTGCGCCCCACGCTGACGCGCCCGCGGATGCTTCCGTCCGCGCATGCTCCGCCGCCCATGCACCGGCCGCGGGTCGCGGTACCGGTCGCTGCGCGAAACCTTCAATCGCCACCGTCACCCGTGCCGGACACCAACATTCCCCCGCCGCCGGTGAATGACAGCGGCAACAGCCTCCCGTCCTTTGTCCCAGGTGGTGGCCGGTTCGGTGCTGACTCCACCTACGTGCGGGACAACGTGCATCTGCCCGGCAGCGCGCAGCGCGTGCGTGGGGCTCCGGTGCTCCAGATGGCCGATCCGAAGATGCAAGGCATTGCCGGCGCCGTGCGCACGGTGCAGCGGCTGTTCGGCATACCCGACAGCCATTGCGTGGACGTGGATGTCTGGCGCGGTATGACGGTTGCCGAACGCATTGCCAGACATATCGACGATGCGCGCATCGAAGAGATGGCCGCGCGCTATCACTGCGGTCCGTGACGACTCAGGTTCTCTCCACGCCGCGGTAAAACTTCCGCTGCGCCAGCGCCAGCATGGCTTCGTCCTCATGCGTGTCGCCATAGGCGTAGCACTGGCCGTAGGCGGCGAGGTCGTAGCGTTCGCGCACGCGCCGCGCTTTTTCCTCGCCTACGCATTGCGCGCCCCGGTAGCGGCCGGTGAGGCGATCGCCGCGGATTTCCAGCGTGGAACAGATCAGCTCCAGGCCGTGCTGCCTGCACCATGGCGCCAGGTAAAAATCGAAACCGCCGGAAACCAGCACCACCTTGTCGCCCTGTGCTTGATGCCAGGCGATGCGCTGCATGGCTTCGGGCCGCAACACGCCGGGAATGTACTCGTCGGCGAAGCGTCCGCCGGCGGCGTGGGCGTGCAAGGCCGGCATGCCGCGGAAGCCGAAAGCCGTCACCGTATGGCGTATCGTCGTGCCCGCGACGAGTCCCATCTTGTAGCCGGCGAGCATCGGTGCGAATACGGGGATGCCCAAGACGCGTCGCAGCGGCGTCGCCGCCCGGCGCACGAAATCGGACATCGTCTCGCGCGTGGTGACGGTGCCGTCGAAGTCGAACAGGGCGAGATTCATGCAGTGTCGTCCGTGGCGAAGCGCTGCTGCTGATGCAGTGGCAACGCAGGTTCGGTGAGATGGCGGAAATCGCTGCGGATACCCGCGCTGGCGATCACGCACCGTCGTTGCAAGCCGGCCAACGCGGTGGCCTTGCGCGCGACATCGTGGTTGCAAGAACAGGTGTCGAGGAGTGACCGGCCGACCTTCCCGCGCGGGAAGGCCGGCCGTGCCGCCGGCCTACTTCGACGCCGGCAGGTATTTCGCGAACCACGCCAGCGAGCGCTGCTGCACGTCGCGGGTGTGTTCCGGGTTTTCGAAGTGGTGGCCTTCGTTCGGGTACACCACCAGCTGGGCAGGTACGCCCAGGGTCTTCAGCGCATGCCAGAACTCGAAGGACTGCGGCGCGGGGCATTCCTCGTCGCGATCGCCGACGATGATGAGGGTAGGGGTCTTGGCCTGCTTGATGAAGCTCAGTGCCGAGCTCTTCGCATAAGCTGCCGGGTCGTCGTACAGGCTGGCGCCGAAGTAGGGAATCATCCACTGGTCGATCTGGTTTTCGCCGTAGTAGCTCTGCCAGTCGGAGATGCCGGCGCCGGCGACCACGGCGCGGAAGCGCTGCGTCTGGGTGGGCGCGAACATGCTCATGAAGCCGCCGTAGCTCCAGCCGGTGAGGCCGAGGCGACGGTCGTCCACGGGCGCGATCTTTTCCACCGCATCGATGCCGGCGAGCACGTCGCGCAGGTCGCCGTAGCCGAAGTCCTTGCGGTTGGCCTGCACGAAGGCTTCGCCCTGGCCGAAGCTGCCGCGCGGGTTGGGCATGAACTGGAAGTAGCCTTCGGCGGCATACATCGCGCCCATGCCGGGCCAGCTGGACAGCACGCCCCAGGCCGGACCGCCGTGCACGGTCACGATCATCGGGTAGGTCTTGTGCGGATCGTAGTTGGCCGGGTACAGCAGCCAGCCCTGCACGTCGTGGCCTTCGCTCTTCCACTCCACCGACACGGCCTTGCCCCAGGCGGGCTTCAGTCCGGCATTGAGCGAGGTGACGGCGGGCGGCGGCGCATCACCCAGCGGTCCGGCGTGCACTTCCGAGGCGCTGTCGTCGGAGCTCTGCTCGAAGGCCACGCGCCGGTGGTCGGCGGACAGCGACACCGAGAGCACCGCACCGCCCGCGCCGATCATCGCGGGCACGGTGAAGTAAGGCGCCTGCGCGGAGGCGCGGTCGCCGTGGATGTCGTAGCGGGCGAGCTGCACCTTGCCCTTGGCGTTCTGGCTCACCGTCAGCGCATCCTTGCCGGCCCAGGCGAACCACTCCGGCGTCACCGTGATGCCGGGGGTGAGGTTGGCCGGTTCGCCGCCGTTGGGCGACACGCTGTAGAGGTCGCCGCCGGTGGAACCCTGGTCGCTCATCAGGCCGCCGATGAAGGCGATGCGCGAACCGTCCGGCGACCAGCGCGGCAGCGCCATCTGCAGGCCGTGCAGCGAGCCGGTGACGGTGGACGGATCGACGACCGCCCGCGCCGCGGCGCCTTCCTTCGCGTCCTGCACGTAGAGCTTGGCCACCCACCAGTTGTTGTCGCCGGGCGGCGGCGCCGCGGTATAGGCGATGCGTGAACCATCGGGCGACCAGCCGAATTCATAGGCGTACAGCGAATCCGGCGTGAGCGTGTGCAGCGTGCCGCTGGCCACGTCGAGGCTGGCGATGCGCTGGATTTCCTCCGGCTCCTCGCCGATCACGCCCACCAGCGGCTTGCCCGCGGCGGTGGCGCTGGCGTGGCGGGTGGCGCCGGGTACGTAGAGGAAGCCCAGCGACTGGCCGTTGGACGTCCATGCCAGTGCGCGCGCGTAGCCGGCGAGCTGCGCGAGTTCGCGCGGCGCGGCCTTGCCCGCGACGTCGGCGAGATAGACGTCCGTATGCATCGCCTCGGTATTGGTGAGGTCGTGGCCGCAATTGGCGATGAAGGCGAGCTGGTGCGAATCCGGTGACCAGGCGAGGTCGCTCTTGCCGCACTCGGCGAGCTTTGTGCCCACGTCCAGCACCTGCGCGTGCCGGCCGTCGGCATCGGCCAGTTCGATCACCGGCTGCTTGCCCGCCTGCACCCAGGCGAGGCGTGTGCCGTCGGGCGACAGGGCCACGTCGCCGATGCGCTGCACCTTGCCGAGCTTGGGCAACGGGATGGCGGCGTGTGCGTCGGGCTGGGCGGTGCGCGCGTCCGGCGCCGCCTGCGCAAGCAGGGGCGCGGCGAACAGCGCCAGCGAAACGATCAGATGGGAAGACTTCGGCATGGTGCGGACCCGTGTGCGGGGGGAAACCGCCACGCTACAACCCCGGGCGGCGGCGCACCATGTGCGTATCGTCAGGGTCTGGCGGCGATCTGCGCGGCCTCGCGGGCCGCGAGCCTGGCCCGGATTTCCGGAATCGCCGCCAGGGCGGCCTTCTCGCCGGCGAGGATGGCCTCGTCCTTCTGTTCGAAGTCGGCGGCGCCCACGCTGCCGAGGTCGGGCCGGATCACCACGTCGGCGCGGGCGATTTCCTGCTTGGCCAGCTCGCGGCCCATGATGGTGATGGACTGGCCCATGATGTTGAACATGCCTTGCGGGTTCTTGCCGCCGGGCTTGGCCGAGATGTCCACCGCGATCACGAAGTCGGCGCCGAGCTGGCGCGCGGCGTCCACCGGGATCGGGCTGACCACGCCGCCGTCCACGTAGTGCATGCCGCGGATCTCCACCGGCTCGAACACGCCGGGGATGCTGGAGGAGGCGCGCACGGCCTGCCCGGTGTTGCCGCTCACGAACACCGTGCGCTGGCCGGTTTCCAGCTGCGTCGCCACCGCGGCGAACGGCAGCTTCAGGCGCTCGATGGGCTGGCCGTGCACCAGCTGGTTCACGTAGTCCTGCAAGGCCTTGCCCTGCACGAGGCCGCCGGAGAACAGCCGGACGTCGCGGATCTTCGTCTCGTCCAGCCCGAACGCGGTCTCCTGCAGCTGGAACGGGTCCATGCCGCTGGCGTACAGCGCGCCCACCACGCTGCCCGCGCTGGTGCCCGCCACGACATCGGGATGGATGCCGCTGGCCTCCAGCATCTTGATCACGCCGATGTGCGCGAAGCCCTTCGCCGCGCCGCCGCCGAGGGCCAGGCCGATCTTCAGCTTCACCGGTGCCGGCGCCGGTGGCGGCACGATGACCGGTGGCGCCGCCGTGGGCTTGCTACGGCCGAAACAGGCGCTCAGCGCGATCGTGGCGAGCAACGGCAGCAGGAGACGGCGGTAGGACATCGGGATGCCACGCGGCAGGGGATGGGTTGGGTTGCGAGTCTATGGCTGGGTCGTGGCGTGACCGGGGCGCGGAACAGGCGGCGTTCTTGCGTTGGCAAGGCGCCCCTCCCTTTTGCAGGGAGGGGCAGTGCGCGTTGTCAGCCCTGCGCGCTGTCCGCTTCGCGGTGGTAGCGCGTGGCGTGCTCCACTTCCTGGCTGGAGCCGAGGAACACCGGCACGCGCTGGTGCAGGCCGGTCGGCTGCACGTCCATGATGCGCTCGCGCCCGGTGGTGGCCGCGCCGCCGGCCTGCTCGACGATGAAGGCCATCGGATTGGCTTCGTACATCAGGCGCAGCTTGCCGCCCTTGCTCTTGATCTTGGCGTCCAGCGGGTAGAAGAACACGCCGCCGCGGGTGACGATGCGGTGCACGTCGGCCACCATCGAAGCGACCCAGCGCATGTTGAAGTCGCGGCCGCGCGGGCCGTCCTTGCCGGCCAGCAGCTCGCCGATGTAGCGCTGCATCGGCGCTTCCCAGTGGCGCTGGTTGGACATGTTGATGGCGAACTCGCCGGTCTGCTCGGGGATGCGGATGTCGCGGCGGCTGAGGGTGAAGCTGCCGATCTCGCGGTCCAGCGTGAATTCGTGCGTGCCGTGGCCGAAGGTGAGTACCAGCAGCGTACTCGGGCCGTACACCACGTAGCCGGCGGCGAGCTGGGTGGTGCCCGCCTGCAGGAAGTGCTCGGCCTTCGGGTCGGTCACATCGTCCGGGCAGCGCAGCACGGAGAAGATCGTGCCCACCGAGATGTTCACATCGATGTTCGAGCTGCCGTCCAGCGGGTCGAACAGCAGCAGGTGCTGGCCCTTCGGGTACATGTCGGGGATGGGCTGCGGGTCTTCCATTTCCTCCGACGCGCAGGCGGCGAGATGGCCGCCCCAGGCGTTCGCTTCCAGCAGGATCTCGTTGGAGATCACGTCCAGTTTCTTCTGCGCCTCGCCCTGCACGTTGTCGGTGCCGGCCGCGCCCAGCACGCCGCCCAGCGCACCCTTGCCGGTGGCCACGCCGATGCGCTTGCAGGCACGGGCAACCACCTCGATCAACAGCGAAAGTTCGGTGTTGATGTGGCCGGCACGGCGTTCCTCGATCAGGAACTGGATGAGCGAAACGGGTTTCATGGCGTGTCCATGGTGGTCGGGTGGTGCGCGCATTGTCCGGGCTTCGCCTGAACTGCGCCATGCCTGAACCTTCTACTGACACCAGGCTGTCAGCAGGGGGCGCGCAAGCTGTATCTCCAATCACGGAGGGAACGACATGCGCGACACGGTTTATTTCCTCGTTTTCGACGGCTATGCCGACTGGCAGGCCGCGCTGGCGCTGTGCGAAATCCGCCGTCCGGGCGACTGGCGCGTGCAGGCGGTGGGGTTCTCGATGGCGCCGGTGACCTCGATGGGCGGCCTGGTGGTGCAGCCCGAGGCGACGCTGGCGCAGGTCGACCTGGCCCGCGCGGCGCTGCTGATCCTGCCCGGCGGCCACCTGTGGGCGCGTGGCGAAGGGCTGGCTGCGGTGGCCGCTGCCCGCCGCGTGCACGCGGCCGGCGCGCCGGTGGCAGGCATCGATGGCGGTGTGCTGGCCCTGGCCCGCGCCGGCCTGCTCGACGACTGCCGGCACACCGGCAACCACGCCGGCCACATCGACGCGCACGTGCCCGACTACCGCGGCGCCGACCAGTACGACGCCACCGTGCTGGCGGTGAGCGACGGCGGCACGCTGACAGCAAGCCAGCTCGGCAGCGTGGAGTTCGCGCGCGAAGTGATCCGCACGCTGGACCTCTACAACGCCAGCGACCGCGAGTACTGGTTCCGCCTCTATAAGCACGCGTTGCCGCCGCCGTGGCTGGCCGGCACCACGGCAGTTGCGGCTTGAAGAAAGGGTGCTCATGCACCCGGCCCGGCGCGCCGCTCGATCGGACTCCCGCCACGGGAAGCCACCTCACTCGCAAATCCAGCTGTGGTCATCCATGACCGCACTTTTCCAGCAAGGCTCACACCATGACGAACAAAGCCATGATCGACCGCGTGCTGAAGGCCTACCGCCCGCTCTACCTGCAAGGCCTGCTCGTGGACGGGCAATACCGTCTGCCGGCGACCGCCGCCAAGCCGGAATCCGCCAAGCCGAAGCGGCGCATGCTGCTGGTGGCGCTGGCCGGCCTGCGCCACATCATCGCGCCCACGAGGAGCAAGCCATGAAGAAGACGTATCACGGTAGCTGCCATTGCGGCGCGGTGCGCTACGAGGCCGACCTCGACCTCGCCGCGGGCACCGGCCGTTGCAACTGCTCCATCTGCGCCAAGACGCGCTGGTGGGGCATCACCCTCAAGCCGCAGGATTTCCGCTTGCTGAGCGGGGAGGACGCGCTGTCCGACTACCAGTTCGGCACATTGAGCGCGCACCACCTGTTCTGCCGGAACTGCGGCGTGCGCGCGTTCGGGCGCGGCCATGTAGAGGAAATCGGCGGCGACTACGTGTCGGTCAACCTGGCCTGCCTCGACGACGCCGAGCCGCAGGAACTGATCGAGGCGCCGCTGCGCTGGTGCGACGGCCGAGCCAACAACTGGATGAATCAGCCCGCCGAAACGCGGCACCTCTGAGGACATGCCATGAGCAAGCCCGTGCTCAACATCGACGAACTCGAAGCCATTCCGCTTGAAGTGCTGAACAAACAGCACGGCGGCAATCCGATGCCGGCGAAGTTCGGCGGCGCGATGGCGCCGATAGGCCAGCGTCTCGGCGCACAGAAGCTCGGCTACAACCTCACCACGGTGCCGCCGGGCAAGCGCGCGTTCCCGTTCCACTCGCACCGCGTCAACGAGGAAATGTTCTTCGTGATCGAAGGCAGCGGCGAAGTGCGCATCGGCAGCGAGACCTGGCCGGTCCGCACCGGCGACGTGATCTGCTGCCCGCCGGGCGGCCCGGAAACCGCGCACCAGATCGTCAACACCGGCGATGCCACGCTGCGCTACCTCGCCGTGTCGAGCAGCCAGACGCCGGAGATCTGCGAATACCCGGATTCTGGCAAGTTCGCCGTGATGCATTTCGCCGGCAAGGATGCGGACGGCAAGCCGCAAGGCTTCCGCCACGCGGGCCGCCTGTCCGACGGCTGCGATTACTGGGACGGCGAGTAAGGTCCGGACACTGGCGGACGGCGCGCAGGCAAGCCACCATGAAACGATGCGTCGTGCCGATCGTCTCTTCCTCATCATCCATGCCCTGCGTGGCCGCCGTACCGCGCTGCCTGCGCGCAACCTCGCCGAGACGCTGGGCGTCTCGCTGCGCACGGTCTACCGCGATGTGGCCGACCTGCAGCTCTCCGGCGTGCCCATCGAAGGCGAGGCCGGCGTGGGCTACGTCCTGCGCAAGGGCGCGGACATTCCGCCGCTGATGTTCACCGCCGACGAACTCGAATCGCTGGTGGTGGGCACGCGCTTCGTGCGTGCCTTCGCAGGCGACAAATTGGCCGCCGGCGCACAGGCGGCACTGCTGAAGATCGAAGCGGTGCTGCCGCCCGAGCTGCGCGAGCGCGCCGCGCGCACACGCATCTACGCGCCGGTGTGGCGCGACCGCGGCAAGGCCGATTTCGCTGCGCGCATCGATTCATTGCACGCGGCCATCGAGGCACGCCATGTGCTGCGGATGGACTACAGCGACGAAGCCGGCAATGCCAGCACGCGCGAAATCGAACCGCTGTGCCTCGCGTTCTGGGGCGGCAAGTGGACATTGGGCGCGTGGTGCCGCCTGCGCGAGGGCTTCCGCAATTTTCGTCCCGATCGCATCGTGCTGTGCACGGCATCCGGCGAGTGTTTCGACGACCGTCCGGGCCGCAATCTCGATGCCTATCTGCAAGCGGTGGGCGGCAGTTACTCGGGCCTGGAATAGCCGTCCATTTCCCGCAAGAAATTTCGCGTGCCCGCTGCCGCCGCCGGTGCGTGCGCTCGGTTACGCTCGCGACACCGTAGCCTCGAAAGGAACCGAGCCATGTCGCCCACCGCACGCCATCCCCTGCTGTCGGTCGCGCCGGCCAAGTTGCGTCCGACCCAGTTGACCGTGGGCAAGGCCGAGGTCGCGGCCAAGCGCGCGAACTGGCAGGAGCTCGGCAAGAAAAAGCGCAAGGAGCTGCTCGCCATGCATTGGTTTCCCGGCGTGCTGGGACCGAAGCAGAACGTCTACATCGTCGACCACCACCACCTCGGCCTGGCCTTGCTGGAAGAGGGCGTGAAGAGCGTGCCGGTGATGATCCAGCGCGATTTCTCCTGGCTGGAGCCGGCGGTGTTCTGGCACACCATGGAGTTCAACCGCTGGGCGCATCCCTACGACCAGCACGGCAACCGTGTCGACTACGCCACGATCCCCACCAGGCTGACCGGTCTGACGGACGATCCCTATCGCACGCTCGCCGCGCGGGTGCGCATGGCCGGCGGCTGCGCCAAGGACGCAGTGCCGTACGCGGAATTCCTGTGGGCCGATTTCTACCGTCGCCGCCTGAAATTGCCGGGTGGCAAGATCAGTGCAAAGACGATGCAGCAGGCCCTGCTGCTCGCGCACAGCCACGACACGGCCTACCTGCCGGGCTGGAGTGGCACGATCGAATGAGCGCGACACCGGCCGCCGCCGCCACGCCGGGAGCCAACCGCGCTGCCGACGTGCTGGCCGGCCTGTCGATCGCCGGCCTGCTGCTGCCCGAGGCGGTGGCGTACTCGGGCATCGCCGGCCTGCCGCCGCAGGCCGGCGTGATCGCCTTGTTCGTCGGCCTGGTCTGCTACGGGCTGCTCGGTCGCAGCCGCTACGCGATTGTCTCCGCCACCTCGTCTTCGGCGGCGGTACTGGCTGCGGGCACCCTGGCGCTGGCCGGCCCCGGCGCGGTTTCGCGCGCGGCGGTGGCAGCGACCCTGGTGCTGCTCACCGGTGGCTGTTTCCTGATGGCGGGCGCAGCGCGGCTGGGCGGGTTGTCGCAGCTGATCGCGCGGCCGGTGCTGCGCGGATTCACCTTCGGCCTGGCATGCGTCATCGCGCTGAAGCAGCTGCCTAATCTGCTCGGATTGCCGGGCCTGCACGGCGATTTCGTGCCGCTGCTGCTGGCGACCTTGCTGCAGTTGATCGACCGCGTCCAGATGGCCACGGCGGGCGCTGGCGTGGTCGCACTGTTGCTGCTGTTCCTGTGCGAACGCGTGCGGCGATTGCCCGGCAGTCTGCTGGTGATCGTGCTGGGTGTGGCCGCTTCGGGCTGGCTGGCGGCGCATGGCGTGGCACTGACCGGCGCGATCAATCTCGCGCCAACGTGGGGCTGGCCGACGTGGCCGACAGGCAACCAGTGGCTGCCCAGCATCGAGCTGGCCGCGGCGCTGCTGCTGGTGCTGTATGCGGAATCGTACGGTGCGATCCGCGCGTTCGCGCTGAAGCACGGCGATGCGGTGGACGCGAACCGCGACCTGCTGGTGATCGGCCTGGCGAATGCGCTCTCCGGCCTGTTGCACGGCATGCCGCTGGGAGCGGGTTATTCCGGCACCTCGGCCAACGAAGCCGCGGGTGCGCGTTCGCGGTTGGCGGGGCTGATCGCGGCCGCGGCGCTGCTGCTGATGGTGCTGTTGCTGTTGCGCTGGATTGAGCGTATTCCCGAGCCGGCGCTGGCGGCCATCGTGATCCATGCGGTGAGCAAGTCGTGGCGGCTGTCGGTGTTCAGGCCGTACCTGCAGTGGCGGCGCGACCGCCTGGTGGCGCTGGCCGCGGTGGTTGCCGTGCTGGCGCTGGGCATCCTCGATGGCTTGCTGGTGGCCATCGCCTTCAGCCTGGCGATGCTGCTGCGCCAGCTCGCTACGCCACGGCTCAGCGTGCTGGGCCAGTTGCCTGGCAGCCACGATTTCGTAGGCATCGCCGAGCATCCGTCCGCGCAGCCGCCCATAGGCATGCTGATCCTGCGGCCGGAGGAGCCGCTGTTCTTCGCCAACGCGGAATCGACTCTGGCGCTGGCACGGCAGCAGGTCGCAGGCCACCCCGATGCACGGGTGGTGGTGCTCAGCCTGGAGGAATCGCCCGACCTGGACAGCACCGCGCTGGAGGCACTGGCCGATTTCGCCGCATGGCTGGGGGCGCGCGGCATCGCGTTGCGGGTGGCGCGGCTCAAGGATACGGTGCACGATCTGCTGCTGCGTGCGGCGCTGCCCCAGCTTCCGCCGCAGGCACTTGATTACTGGAGCGTGGAGGACGCAGTCGCCTCCATGCGGCAACCGAACGGGACATCCACGCAGTGAAGAAAATCGTTACGAGCATGCATTGGTTGGTGCTGGGCCTGGCATTGGCCGCGCCGACATGGGCAGCGCAGCAGGACGCCGATGCGCGCTTCAAGCAGATCTACACCGACGAGTGGGCATGGCGCACCGGCCAGTCCGGCATCAGCACCTCGGGCGAAGCGCAGCCCAACAACGGCAACCTCGACAGCGTGGACGCCGCCAGCCAGCAGCAGCGCCTCGATTACTGGCAGCACGTGCTCAAGCAGCTCGACGGTATCGACACCATCCAGCTCTCGCCGGAAAACCGCGAGAACTATGCGGTGTACCGCGAGCAGATCCGCAACTTCGTCGCCGACCAGAAGTTCATGAACTGGCAGATGCCGTTCAACAGCGACTCGGCGTTCTGGAGCGACATCGGCGACGACCTGGGCAGCGACCGCCTGCGCACCTTGGACGACTACCGGCGCTACCTCGACCGCCTCGGCCAGATTCCGCACTATTTCCAGCAGCAGATCGACAACATGCGGCTGGGCCTCAAGCGCGGCTTCAGCGTGCCGCGCGAGGTGCTTGCGGGCCGCGACAAGTCCATCGCGGCGGTGGCCGACCTCACGGATCCCACCACCAGCAGCTTCTACGCGCCGTTCGAGCAGATGCCCGCGAGCATTCCCGACGACCAGGCGCAGGCGCTGCGCGGCGAAGCGCTGCAGCGCATCCGCGACCAGGTGATCCCAGCCTACGCCAACCTGCTGAAGTTCTTCGACGACGAATACGTGCCGCAGGCGCGCACCACGCTGGCCGCCGAAGCGCTGCCGAACGGCAAGGCGTTCTACCGCCAGCAGATCCGCGAATACACCACGCTCGATCTGTCGCCCGACCAGATCCACCAGATCGGCCTGGACCAGGTGGCGAAGATCCACGCGCAGATGCTGGACGTGATGAAGCAGACCGGCTTCAAGGGCAGCTTCGCCGATTTCCTCAACTACCTGCGCACCGATCCGCAGTTCTACGCCAAGACGCCGCAGGAGCTGCTGGACAAGACCGCCTGGGTGGCGAAGGAAGTGGACGGCAAGATGTCGCGCTTCTTCGGCCACCTGCCGCGCGAGCGGTTCACCATCGTGCCGGTGCCGGCCGATATCGCGCCGTACTACACCTCCGGCCGCGGCGGCGCGGGTGCGTACCTGGTCAACACCTACGACCTGAAGTCGCGTGCGCTGTACAACATGCCGGCGCTGACCCTGCACGAAAGCTACCCCGGTCACTCGCTGCAGCTGGAACTGGCCGAGGAGCAGCACAGCTTCCCCGCCTTCCGCCGCGACAGCTACATCTCCGCCTACGGCGAGGGCTGGGGCCTGTATTCCGAATACCTCGGCAACGAGATGGGCATCTACCAGACGCCCTATCAGCAGTTCGGCTACCTCACCTACCAGATGTGGCGCGCCTGCCGCCTGGTGGTCGACACCGGCATCCACCACCTTGGTTGGACACGCCAGCAGGCCATCGACTACCTCACCGGCAACACCGCGCTCAGCCCGCTGGAAATCGCCAACGAAGTCGATCGTTACATCAGCTGGCCCGGTCAGGCCGACAGTTACGAGCTGGGCTACCTCACCATCCTGCGGCTGCGGGCCAAGGCGGAGAAGGCGCTGGGCGACAAGTTCGACATCCGCGCCTTCCACGACACCGTGCTTTCCGCCGGTTCGGTGCCGCTGCCGGTGCTGGAACAGCGCATCGACAAGTTCATCCAGGACGGCGGCCCGGAGCCGGATTTCGGTTGCGATTGCGCCAAAGGCAAAAGCACGTCGGGTGCTTCCTGAACCCGATACGGGCCGTTTTGGACGTTTCTGCCATTTTGCAGTAAATTGCACATGTGCTTCACATGGAGAGTTTCGACATGAACGCACATGCCGGCCACATCGCCGAAGCCGCATCGCGTTACCTCCCTGCTGACGCGGCATGGGGGGCGCCAGCGCTGCGCAGCTTTTTCCGCCTTGCCGAGCACTGGGATCTGCGGGTCGCCGAACAGCGCAAGCTGCTCGGCGATCCACCCGAGTCCACGTTCTACAAGTGGAAGCGCGAGCAGACCGGTGGCCTCGGTCGCGACACCTTGGAGCGCATCAGCTACCTGCTCGGCATCTGGAAGGCGCTGCAGATCCTCTTCCCCGACCCGGCACAGGCCGACGCCTGGCTGCGCAAGCCGAATACGGCGTCGTTGTTCGGCGGCCACTCGGCGCTGGAGCGCATGCTGTCGGGCAACGTGGCCGATTTGTTCGTGGTGCGCCAGTACCTGGATGCACAGCGCGGCTGACGCGGCGCCAGTCGCGTTCCGCGAGACCGCTTGCCGCCACGCTCGTTTCCCCACCCGCAGGAACGACACGGACCACCGCGATGCCCGCCGATCTGCCTCCCGTCCGCCGCATCCGCTGGAGCCATGCGTATCGCATCGTGCCCAGTCGTTTTCCGCCGGTGGGCGTGTACGACCGCATTGCCGATCCGGCCGACCTCGACGCGGTGTTCGCCATCGAGGCGCTGACCAATCCGCGCCTGCGCGAAGAGGCGGGCGTGCTGAAGCTGGTGCCGAAGGAGCACCGCATCAGTGGCCCGGGTTCGACGCCTGTAATGGCGGCGTTCACGCATCTGAATCCGGAAGGCAGCCGCTTTTCCGACGGGACCTGGGGCGTGTTCTACGCCGCGCACAGCGTGGCCACGGCAGTGGAAGAGACGGTCTACCACCGCGAACGCTTCCTCGCGGCCACCCATGAACCGGCCTGCGAAATCCAGATGCGCTGCTATCGCACGCGCATCGACAGCCGCCTGCACGACATCCGCGGCGGTTGGAAGAAGGAGCACGATGCGGACGTCTATACGGCCAGTGTCAGACTCGCGCGCATGCTGCGCGACGCCGATTCCAACGGCATCGTCTACGACAGCGTGCGCGACCGTGGCGGCGAATGCGTTGCCGCGTTCCAACCCGACGTGGTGGCGCCCTGCGTGCAGGCGCAACATTTGATCTATCGTTGGGACGGCACGCGCATCGCGCAGGTGCTGGAAGTGTCGGAACTCGCACGAAACATTCCACGGGAGACACGATGAAACGCTGGCTGATCCTGCTGTTCGCCCTGCTACCGCTGTGCGCTTTCGCGCGCACGACCAACGATCACACGCAGTGGAATGCCGATATCGCGGCATTCGAGCAGGCTGACCGCGCCCAGCCGCCACCAGCCGGCGCAGTACTGTTCATCGGCAGTTCGTCGATCCGCTTCTGGAAGACGCTGGCGAGCGATTTCCCCGAAGTGCCGACGATCGACCGCGGTTTCGGTGGTTCGGAGATTGCCGACAGCACGTTCTTCGCCGATCGCATTGTGGCGCCGTACCACCCGCGCGCCATCGTGATGTACGCGGGTGACAACGACATCGAGGCGGGCAACAGCCCGCAGCAGGTGCGCGACGATTTCGCGGCCTTCGTGCGCAAGGCACGCGTGGTCGACCCCAATGTGCCCATCGCTTTCATCGCGATCAAGCCCAGCATGGCGCGCAAGGCTCTGCTGCCGAAGATCCGCGAGGCGAACGCCCTGGTGCGCGATTACGCAGCCACGCAGAAGCAGGTGGCCTACCTGGACATCTTCACGCCGATGCTGGGTCCGGACGGCCAGCCGCAAGCCAAATGGTTCATCCAGGATGGGCTGCACATGAATCGCAGTGGCTACGAGTTGTGGATAGGCATCGTGCGGCCGTGGGTGGATGCACACGGGCATTGATGCCGGGCTCGCATGAGATTTGACCGTGTTTTAGCGAGCTCTGCATTCGACCCAAGACCGATATTGCGAAATCATTCCATGATGGCGGGCAGCGTGGATACAGAGCACCGAATGGAAGGCGACTGTCGCATCAAGGTAGTCCATCGGCGAACACCGGAGTCGGCGAAGATGGTGGCCAACGTCAAACGGGCGGCGCAGATCACCGCCGTGCTCAACCGCTTGACGTTCAACGACGCCGACGAAGTCCGCGCCGTGTTCAGCGAACTCACGGGCCAGACGGTGGACGAGAGCTTCATGCTCATCCCGCCTTTCTACACGGCCGGCGGCGACGAAATTCGCGTCGGCCGGAATGTCTTCGTGAATCAGAACTGCACCTTCTATGACCTCGGCGGTATTCACATCGGGGACGACGTGATGATCGGACCGAATGTCAGCATCATCACGGTAGGCCATCCGCTGGCCCCGTCGCAGCGCAGATCCGTCACGGTCGGAAAGCGCATCGTGATCGAGCGAAACGTGTGGGTCGCGGCTGGCGCAATCATCATCGGCGGGGTGGCGGTGGGCGAGAACTCGGTCGTGGCCGCTGGTTCCGTCGTCACCAAGGACGTGCCGCCGAATAGCTTCGTGGCAGGAAATCCGGCGCGCTTCATCCGTTCGGTCAGCGATGAGGCGCCTCTCGAGGGTGGTGCTGAGTGAAGCGCCTGCTTTCGACCGATAGCGGGCTTCACCTGTCGCCGGGATAGGCGCGCAGCATCGGCTGCGCTCACGCGATGCGTAGACTGCCGTTCATGAGCGCTTCTTGCGCGTTGCGCTCCCCCAGCGTCCATGCGTCGAGCACCGTGGCGCGCACCGTGCAGTCGAGCATGCCCACAGGTACCCGTGTGCCGGGTTGCCAGTAGTTGCGCCCGTTGACGCGGAACAGGGAAGGCAACTTCGGATAGTGGCGGGTCAATAGCACGAGCGTTCGCGCTTTCTCGCTGTCGCTTTGCGGCGGCAGCGGCGCATTGTCGATGTAGCCGCCGTCGAAGGCGTATTCGCCATCGATGCATCGCGCAGGGATGAAAGGGAGTGCGGCGCCTGCAGCGGCCAGCAATGCGTGGGCGTCGCCGAGGCTGCTGCAATCGTGCAGCGCGCGGAATTCCTGTCGCAGGCCGAGCCGGCGCGGCAGCCCTGGATGCAATGGCCCGCGCAGGAACTTGTCCGCAAGGTAGGCCAGCGTAGCGACTCCAATGGAGCCGCGCAGTCCCAACCAGCGCGCCGGCCGGGTGATCGCCACCTGCAGACGATGCCTCGACTGCCGCAGCGCCTGGAAATGCTCGGCATCGACGAAACTGGCCAGCCATGCCGGATAGATGCGGCGATGCGCATAGTGCAGTCGCCCGCGCAACAGGCCGCGCCATTCGAACATGCGGACCTGCCCGGCATACAGGCGCTGGCAGCTCGCCAGCGCAGCTTGCGGCCCGGCGGTGAGGAAGGCGGCGGCCACGGCGGCGCCACCGCTGGTACCCACGAGTTGCGTGGGCAATCGCCAGTGCTGCGCCAACAGGTGCGAGATCGCGCCTGCCTGCCACCAGCAACGGTTGCCGCCGCCGGCGAAGATCAGGGTGTCGATGGAGGCAAGGTCGAGGCAGGCGAGCGATTCGACGAGCATGGCTTCCCTGCATGGCGGGTGGGCAAGTCCATCGCATGGAGGCATCGCCGATCCGATGCAAGGCCGCGACACGAAAAAGCCGGCACAGGGCCGGCTCGATCCGCGTGCGTGCAAATGCAGCTCAGGTATCCGCGCCGGTGGCGAACCCCTCGCGCGTGCCGCGATTGAAGACGCGGTCGCCGTCCAGTACGTCGGCGGCCGCATGCGCGGACTCGGCCTTGAGCTTCGCGTAGATCGGCGTGAAGTCGGGATGGGTGGCTTCGAACAGCTGCTCGAAGCTGTCGATCACGAAGTAGGTCTGCTGGTAGGTGTCGATGCGGTAGCGCGTACTCATCACGCGCTCCAGGCCGAAGCCGATGCGGTTCGGCGCCGGCGAGTCGAGGCAGTAGATGGATTCGCCCTTGGAGCTGACGATGCCGGCGCCGTAGATGCGCATGCCTTCGTCGGTATGGATCAGGCCGAATTCCACCGTGTACCAGTACAGGCGCGTGAGGTTCATCAGCGCTTCGGGACCGATCGCGAATGCCTTCATGCCGCCGCGGCCATAGGCCTGCATGTAGTCGGCGAACACCGGGTTGAGCAGCAAGGGCACGTGGCCGAACAGGTCGTGGAACAGGTCGGGCTCGCTGAGGTAGTCGAGCTGATCAGGCTTGCGGATCCACCAGCTCACCGGAAAGCGGCGGTTGGCGAGATGATCGAAGAACACCTCGTCCGGCAGCAGGCCTTCCACCGCCACCAGCTCCCAGCCGGTGGCCTCGGCCAGCACCTTGTTGAGCTCGGAAAACTTCGGGATGCCGCCGTCGCCCAGGCCGAAGCGCTCCACGCCGGCAAGGAACTCCTTGCAGGCACGCCCGGGCAGCAGCTCGCGCTGGCGCTTGTACAGGGTGTCCCACACCTCGTGGTCGGTGCGCGTGTAGTTGTCCCAGGGCTGCTCCACCACGCCGGTGGCGTAGACCGGGATGTAGCCGCGGTCGGTCTGCTGGTGTTCGACCTTGCGGGGAGTGGTGTTTTCCATGGTGGCCGACCGGGTGGGATGGTTAACAAAAGCATACGGCGAAGCCGCTGCATGAAACTTGCAATATTGCGTACCATGGGTCAATGGACGCAATATTCATGCGTTCGATAGTGAATATGTCGAGGTATCGTGCATGACTGCACTGGATCGCATCGACCTGCGCCTGCTCGCCGTGCTGCAGACCGAGGGCCGCATCACCAATGCCGAGCTGGCCGAACGGGTGAACCTCTCGCCCTCGGCATGCCTGCGCCGCCTGCAGCGGCTGGAGGCGGACAAGGTCATCACGGGCTACGCCGCACAGGTGGATCCGCAGGTGGTGGGGCTGGGCCTGCAGGCCTTCGTGCGCGTGCAATTGGTGAAGCACGAGGCGGCGATGATCGAGCGCTTCGTGGACCGCATCAACGGCTGGGACGAGGTGGTGGCCTGCCATGCGCTCACCGGCGATATGGACTACCTGTTGCACATCTTCGTGGCCGACCTCGCGGATTTCTCGCGCTTCCTGCTCGACCGCCTGCTCAACGACGCCGGCGTGGCCGACGTCAATTCCAGCTTCGTGCTGCGCACGGTGAAGCGCTCGTCGTCGCTGCCGCTGGCTCAGCTGGAGCGCTAGATCGCGGGCAGGTGCTCAGGCCGCTTCCATCGCCGGCGCAAGGCCGCGATGCGCGCGGCGGATGCGCAGTGCGAGGAAGGCCGCCACTACGCCGCTCGCGCCGGCGATCACGAACGGCATCAGGTAGCTGCCCAGCTGCACGCGCAGCACGCCGGCCATGAAGGCCGCCACCGCAGCGCCGACCTGGTGGCCCGCCACCACCCAGCCGAACACCACCGGCGCGTCGCGCTCGCCGAAGGCCTCGGTGGTGAGGCGCAGCGTGGGCGGCACGGTGGCGATCCAGTCCAGCCCGTAGAACACGCCGAACAGCGACAGGCTCTGCAGCGAGAAATCGGAATAGGGCAGGTAGATCAGCGACAGGCCGCGCAGGCCGTAATAGGCGAACAGCAGCTTGCGCGGGTCGACGCGGTCGGTGAGCCAGCCCGAGGCCGTGGTACCCACCAGGTCGAAGATGCCCATCATCGCCAGCAGGCTGGCCGCGCGCACTTCTGGGATGCCGTGGTCCCCGCACATCGCGATGAAGTGCGTGCCGATCAGGCCGTTGGTGGTGAAACCGCATACAAAGAAGGTGGCGAACAGCAGCCAGAACGCGCCGCTGCGGCTGGCCCGCTGCAAGGCGCCCAGCGTGAGCGCGAGCAGGTTGCCGGTAGGCATGCCGACGTCGGCGGGTTCGCCGGGCGGCGCGCCGTAGCGGGTCAGGCCGATATCGGCCGGGCGCTCTGGCAGCAGCCACAGCACCACCGGAATCAGCACCGCGCACAACGCGGCGAGCAGCAGCACCACGGCGCGCCAGCCGGCATGTTCCGAGATCGCCGCCAGGCCGGGCAGGAAGATCAGCGTGCCGGTGGCGGTGCTGGCGGTGAGCAGGCCCATCACCAGGCCGCGATGCGTGCTGAACCAGCGGCCCGTCACGGTGGCGCCGAGCACCACCGCCACGCAACCGGTACCCACGCCCGACAGCACGCCCCAGCTCGCCACCAGCTGCCACGGCTGCGTCATCAACGCGCTGGACGCGGCGGCGAGGCCCATCACCGCCAGCGCCGCCATCAACACGCGGCGGATGCCGAAGCGCTGCATCAGCGCCGCCGCGAACGGCCCCATCAGGCCGTACAGCAGGATGCCCACCGCGGCGGCGGCCGAGATGCTGTCGCGGCTCCAGCCGAACGCACGGCCCAGCGGCAGCATCAGCACGCCCGGCGTGGCGCGCATGCCGGCGGAGACCAGCAGGGCCAGGAAGACCACGGCCACCACCACGAAGGCGTAGTTCTGGCCGCGAAGGCGAGGGCGCGATATAGTCATGTTACCGATCGGTACGGAATGATTCGCGCAGCATACGTACCGATCGGTAACATTGTCAACGAGTACCGCACATGTCTGTCCGCAACAAACCCGCCCAAGGTGCCGAAGCGCGCCCCCGCGCCGCCGACCGCATCCGCGACACGGCCTTCGAGCTGTTCTACCGCGAAGGCATCCGCGCCATCGGCGTGGAAGAGATCGTCAACCGCGCCGGCGTCACCAAGCCCAGCCTGTACCGCGCCTACGAGTCCAAGGACGAACTGGCGGCGGATTACCTGCGCGACTACAACGAACGTTTCTGCCGCGTCTTCGAAGCGCCGTCGGCGGAGCACCCCGGCGATCCCAAGGCCCAGTTGTTGGCTTACCTCGACGGACTGGCCGCACGCGCCTCCAGCGACGGCTACCGCGGCTGCGGTCTCACCAACGCGGTGATCGAATATCCCGAGCGCGAGCATCCGGCGCACAAGGTGGCGGTGGAGAGCAAGCGCAGCCTGCGCAAGCGCCTGCGCGAGCTGTGCCGCGCGATGGGCGCGCGCGATGCGGAGACGCTGGCCGACGGCCTGTTGCTGTTGATCGAAGGGAGCTACGTGTCCGGCCAGGCCTTCGGCCGCGGCGGTCCCGCGAAGGCGCTCGGCAAGGCAGCGCGGACACTGATCGAGGCCAGCCTCGGCGATTGAACCGGCCGCCCGCAACATGCGCACCGGCATGGTCAAACACGCCGTCGTCTGGGGCTAAACTAGCCGACTGATGAGCACCGACGCCCCCACCGTTCCCCGACGCGACTCAGTGCAACCGCTGCGTTATCTGTGGCGCGTGCCGCTGTTGCTGTTGCACATCGTGCTGGCGATCATGCTCGCCGCATTCGTGATGAGCTGGAATCGCAACCGCGTGATGAAGGACGGCCGCGAGCCGTTCGCGCACCGGCTGATCCGCTGGTGGTCCACCGCGCTGATGCGCATCTTCGGCCTGCGTTCGGTGCGCATGGGCCAGCCGCTGGCGGACCCGGTGCTGTTCGTGGCCAACCACACCTCGTGGATAGATATCGTGCTGCTGCATTCGCAGCGTGCGGTGTGCTTCGTGGCCAAGGCTGAAATCGCGCGCTGGCCATTGGTGGGCTGGCTGGCGGCCAGCGGCGGCACCATCTTCCACCGCCGCGGAAGCAACCATTCGCTGGCGGCGGTGATGCAGGTGATGGTGGAGCGCCTGCGCGACGGCCGTTCGGTGGCGGTGTTTCCCGAGGGCGGCACCGGACACGATGGCGTACTCAAGGTGTTCCATGCGCGCATCTTCCAGGCCGCGCTGGATGCCGAAGTGCAGCTGCAGCCGGTGGCGCTGCGCTTCGCGCGCGACGGCAAGCGCGTCACCGATGCCGGTTTCCGCGAAAACGAGAGCTTCATGGGCAACTTCCTGCGCCTGCTCGGCAGTGCGCCGATGGATGCGGAAGTGCATTTCCTGCAGCCCGTGCCGGCCAGTCCCGATGCGCGCCGCAAGATGGCCGAACTGTCGCGCGAACGCATTGCTGCGGCGCTGGAAGACCACCCCGCATGAGCCTGCCGTACGGAAAGGATTTCCGTCCGGCGTGGCCGCTCACCAGCGGACATATCCAGACCATGCTTTCCTCCAGCGGCGTGCGCCGCCTGCTGCTGCCGCGCGCCGCGCACGCGGTGCAGGAGGGTGCCGAAGCGGTGATGGTGGACGGCGGCAGCGGCGTGCGCCTCACGGGTGCGTTCACCGCGCAGAAAGCCCGTGCGGAAGCGCGCGGCCTCGCCGTGCTGTTCCATGGCTGGGAGGGCAGCGTCGACTCCACCTACGTGCTGCAGACGGGCAGCCGCCTGCTCGCCGAAGGTTGGGACATCTTCCGCCTCAACTTCCGCGACCATGGCGACAGCCATGCGCTGAACGAAGCGCTGTTCCATTCCTGCCGGCTCGACGAAGTGGTGCATGCCCTCGCCGACATCGCCGAGCGCTGGCCTGCGCGGCCGATGGCGCTGGCGGGTTTTTCACTGGGCGGCAATTTCGCGCTGCGTGCAGCCTTGCACACTCCGCGGCTCGGCATCCCGCTCAGCTATGCGCTGGCGGTGTGCCCGATCATCGATCCGGGCGAAGGCCTGTTCTCGCTAGAGGAATCGGCGCCGTGGTTCTACCGGGCCTATTTCGTGCGCAAATGGCGCAAATCGCTGCTCGCCAAGCAGAGCGCGTTTCCGCAGCACAGCTACTTCGAACTCACCGAACTGAAACAGGATTTGCGCGGCCTTACCGAATCGCTGGTCATGCGCCATACCGACTTCGGTTCGCTGCAGGCATACCTGGACGGCTATTCGGTGGCCGGCGACGCGCTGATGGCGATGCAGATTCCCGCGACCATCCTCACCGCGCGCGATGATCCGGTGATTCCGGTGGATGCGTTCGAACAACTGCGTCTGCCGCCGAGCGTCGAATTGGACATCGCCGACTACGGTGGCCATTGCGGCTTCATCCGCGGCCGCGACATGACCAGCTTCACCGACGATTACATCGCGGCGCGCTTCAACGCGGTGGCGGACGCGGCGTCCGGCCGATAACACGCAAGTCCGCTCAGCGCTCCCGCAACGGATCGAGCAGGCGCTTCAACCCGTTGTGGTCGATCTCCAGCATCAGCGCGAGAAGCCTGCCTAGTTCGCCGCGCGGAAAACCTTTGCGCGCGAACCAGGCGAGGTAGGCGCCGGGCAGGTCGGCGATCAGGTGGCCCTTGTACTTGCCGAACGGCATGCGCAGGACTACCAGCTGCTTGAGATCCTCGGCTTGCAACGGTTCGGCTTCGCTCATGTCGGGCGCACGTTAGCAGAGGGGGCGTGTCGGACGTCATGGGTATAGGCTTTCGGTATATTGAACGAGGCCATTTCTCTTGGTGGCTTTCTCCAGGCCGGCAAAGTGAAATCGCTTGGGTGCCGATAGATGGCCGACGGCCCCGCCGCAGGCGAGCAATCTGGCCACACCCTGCCTGCACCTTCTGCCCCGCGACAAGCAAACCAGCCACCAACCGGACCCGCCATGCAACTGCGCAGCGACAACATCAGCGATAACCAGCCCATCCCCGCCGCCAACGCCTTCGGCAAGCCCGGCGCGCCGGTGGCGCTGTCCGACAACCGCAGCCCGCACCTCGCGTGGAAGGATGCGCCGGAGGGCACGCGCTCCTTCGTGCTCACCTGTATCGATACCGACGTGCCCAGCCGCGGCGACGACGTGAACAAGGCGGGTCGCGTGGTGCCTGCCGACCTGCCCCGCGTGGAGTTCGTGCACTGGCTGATGGCGAACATTCCCGAGGAATGCGGCGAGCTGGACGAGGGCGCCTGTTGCGACGGCATCACGCCGCGCGGCAAGCGCGATCCGATCGGGCCGCCGGGCAGTGTGCAGGGCATGAACGATTACACCGGCTGGTTCGCCGGCGACGCCGAAATGGGCGGAGACTATCTCGGCTACGACGGCCCGTGTCCGCCGTGGAACGACACCCTCGTGCACCACTACCACTTCAGCATCTACGCGCTGGACGTGGCGAAGCTGGAGTTACGCAACGGTTTCACGCTGGCCGAGCTGCGCGACGCGATGCGCGGCCACGTGCTGGCCGAAGCGAAGCTGACCGGGACATACGCCATCCGCCCGCTGTGAACCGGGCCGTGAAGGCGACGTAAGCGCGCCGCCTTCACGCACAGATGGCACCCGATGTGGATGATGAACGGCAGGCAGCCCGAGGCGCTGCGGTCGGCATTCGTTCAAGAGGGCAAGGCCATGCTTCACTACGCGCTGATTTTCCTGATCGTCGCGGTCGTTGCCGCGGTACTCGGTTTCGGTGGCATTGCGGGGACGGCGGCGTGGATCGCGAAGGTTCTGTTCGTCGTGTTCCTTATCCTGGCGATCATTTCCTTCCTGCGCCGCGCGAAGTGATCGACGTTCCACAACATGAGTTACATGGAGGAAGCATGAGCAAGAATCCGGTCAGCACCGACAACGGCGGCTCCAGCCGCATCGACGAGAGCGCCGAGCGCATCAAGCAGGCCACCACCAACGCCGTGGCGGGCACCAAGGAAGCCGTGACTCGTGCAGCCGATCACGTCGAGGCCAGCCTGCATCACGCCACCGACAAGGTGGCTGCCGGTGCCCACCAGGCTAACGACAAGATCGCCGACGCCAGCGAGCGCGGCCGGGCGGCCTACGATGCCACGATGGACCGCGCCGACGAATGGCTGGCGCAGGTGCGCGACTACGTGCGCGAAAAGCCGGTGCAGTCGGTGGCCATCGCGCTGGGCGCGGGCTGGCTGCTCGGCCGCTTGCTCAGGCGCTGATCGGACATGCCAGAGGAATCAGCACGCGGGCAGGATCGCGTGACGGCGCCGGAGTCCCCGGCGCCGTCCTCGTCTCTGCTGGGCGAACTCAACCAGCTGGTGCATGCGGTGCGACGGCTGTTCGGTGCGCAGCTGCATCTGCTCGCTGCCGAACTGGGATTGGCGCGCAGCGCGGTGTCCTGGCTGCTGGTGGCCGCGCTGGTCGCTACCGTGGCGGCCGTGGCATTGGGCCTGACCCTGCTGGGCCTGGTCGGTGCCTTGCTGGCGCTGTGGTTCCATTCGTGGATCTGGGCGCTGCTGGCGCTGGCCCTGCTGCAGGGGCTGCTGCTCGCGGGCGCGATCCTGCTGTTCCGCCGCTGCATGCACTGGATGAGCCTGCCTGCCACACGCCACGAATGGAATGCGATGATGCGCGAAACGCTGCAGCGTGCGGAGCGCGACAGCGGGGATGCAGGGGAGGGTGAACCATGAGCCTGTTCAGGCAGATCGGCAAGGTAAAGGCGGCGCAGGCGCGGGTGGCCGTGCATCGCGCGGAACTGGCGACGCCCGCTGCGGCGCTGCTGGTGCGCGGTCGGCAACATCCGTGGCTGATGCTGGGCGCGGCCGGCGGTACGGGTTTCGTGCTGGGCAGCCTCGATGCCTCTCCGCTGCGCGTGCCCGGGGTGGGCATGCTGTTGCGCAGCGGCGTCGCGGACCTGGTGGCGCAGGGTGTCCGCCTGTTCGCCGAGCTGGGCGAGGCCACGGCCGACGACGCCTCCGCATGAGCGCATCGGATACCGGCGAGCCCGGCGGCATCGCGCCGGTGAGCGCGCCGCTTCTATCGCGGGGCCGCTTCGCGCGCCGCAATGCACGCGGCATGCGTCGCCACCTGCGGGCCATCCGCGTACTGCTCAACGCGTTGCTGCTGCTGGCGCTGCTTTACACGGTGACGCTGTGCAAGGCGCTGCTGATTCCGCTGGTGCTCGCGGCCTTCATCGGCTTGGCGTTGAATCCCATCGTGGCCGGCGTCGCACGCCACGGCCTGCCGCGCTGGTTGGGCGCCAGCGTGCTGATGGTGGCGCTGATCGGCGGCATCGGCACCGGCATCAGCATGGTCACGCCGCCGGCGCTGGAATGGTTTCACGAGGCGCCCGCCACCATCCGCAGCTTCGTGCCCAAGCTGGAACACTTCACGCGGCCGCTGGAAGCGGCCAATACCGCCACGCAGACCCTGGTGAACGGCCACCCCGTATATACGCGGCCGCAGCCGGTCGATGTGGCGGTGAGCGCCTGGGATGTGGTGTCCACCGCACCCAAGGTGCTCGCGGCGGTGCTCACCGTGGTGCTGCTGGTGTTCTTCTTCCTGGTCTACGGCGAGCTGCTGCTGCGCCGGCTGGTGGAGATCACGCCCGGCTTCAGCTACAAGCGCCAGGCCGTGTCGGTGGTGCGGGGCATCCAGCACGAGGTATCGCGCTACATCCTCACCACGCTGCTCATCAACTTCTCGCTGGGCACGCTCACCGCGATCTTGCTGTGGCAGCTGCGTATGCCCGATCCGCTGCTGTGGGGCGCGGTGGCGATGCTCGCCAACTTCATCCCCTACGTGGGCGCCATCGTCACCACCTCCGTGCTGCTGCTGGTGGGCCTGGCGCATTTCAACGACCTCACCCACGCCCTGCTGCCCGCGCTGTGCTTCACCGGGCTCACCGCGTTCGAAGGCAACCTGGTGACGCCGCTGATCCTCGGTCGCCGCATGCGCCTCAGCCCCATCGCCATCCTGATCTGGCTGCTGGTATGGGGCTGGCTATGGGGCATCCCCGGCGCGCTGCTCGCGGTGCCCATGCTCACCAGCGTCAAGCTGATCGCCGAGCACGTGCGCGGCTGGCAGTGGTTCGCGCACATGGTGCAGCGCTAGCGCTGCATCACATCGACGCGATGGCTGCTGCGTGCTGGCGCAGCCAGGGAGTCAGATCGAGCTGCCAGATGCCGGATTGCCCGGTGAAGTAGACGCTGTGGCCGTCGAGTGCGATGTGGGAGCCCCAGGGGATGTCCTTGTTGACGACCGCGCCCAGGTCGATCGGTTTGCCCCAGTGGTCGCCTTCGCGGAAGGCGATGCACAGTCGGCCGAGGCCGCCCTTGGTCTTGCCGTAGTCGAACACGATGAAGGATTGGTCGGGCGCCACGGCGGGGTCGTGGGTGGAAACATCCGGGTCGCCCAGCCCTGCGCGCACCGGCGTCGAATAGTGGCCGTCACGGTACGCCGCGCGCCAGGTGTGCATCACCTTCGCCTGCTTGTCCCAGCGGATGAAGTACAGGCTGCCGTCGGCGGCGATGCTGGCGAAGTCGATGAATACGTCGTTGTTGACGACGGCGCCGAGCCAGGTCGGCTGGCCCCAGCCGTTGCCCTCGCGATTCACCCGCCAGATGTTGGAGCCCGGTCCGCTGCCACCGACGAAATAGTCCTGCATCAGCGGTTGGCTGTCCTTTGTCGGCGGACGGTCCGAATCGAACAACAGATAGCTGCCGTCGGGCGCCATCACCGGATCCTGATCGAACGAATGGCCGGAAAAACCCGCCACCTCGGGCTGCGACCAGCGTCCGTCGATCTTGTGCGACACCATGATGGTCTTTTGCTTGCCCGCGCTGCGGTCGAAGAAGACGGTCTTGCCGTCGGGCGTGAAGGCCAGCGTGTCGTCGCTGTCGGCATGGAGGATGCCGCCCAGCGTGACAGGCTGCGGTACGGCAGTCGCCGTGGTGGCGGCCTGTACTCCAGCCGCAATCAGCAGCAGGCCGGAGGCCAGGCAGAAACGGGTCAGGGTGTGCATCATCGTGCGGCCTCCACCGGCATGGCGTTGAGCAGGATGTATTGGCGTTCGTTGGCCTCGATGCGGCCGTAGCGGGCGGAGCTCAGCGACATCTGCCGCGTGCTGACCAGCTCGTCGCTGAGCACGATGCCGTCGCGGAAGGTGGTGTAGCCGTGCCAGTGCGCGTGCCCGGCCTGTCGTGTCATGTCGCAGGGCTTGCCGTCGCGGGTCATCGTGAGCTGCGACTTCTCGCCCAGCCATGCGCCGTCGCCGCTGCCTTCGCGTTCCAGAGTGACGGTGTGGCTGCCGGTGTCGAGTGCCACCACGGTCACCGTCTGCTTTCCGGCCGGGCCCAGTTCCCACGGCTCGGCGATGTCCACGGTCCAGTGCTGGCCCAGCTTGAGCGTGGTCGGCGGCGTTCCCCACAGACGAGGGTTGTAGGCCAGTCCGCTGGCGTCGGTGTTGGGTGTGCACTTGCCCTCGTAGCAGTTGGTGGCGCCGCCATCGGACAGTTCCACGGCACCGCTGCCAGACGTCCGGCCGTCGTAGCGGTAGTCGATATGCAGGCGTGCCGGCAGTGCGGCGTCGGTCACGCGGTAGATGGCGGTGCCGCTGATACGGTGCACCGCCTCATCGAAACCGGGCGCCTGGACGGCGACGGTGCGCGAGAACACGTTGCCGAAGCTCGCGCCGGTGTGGAAAGCGGGAGTCAGTGCGGGTGCCGTGGCGGAAGCCGCGGCGGCGGCCATGCCGGACCACGACAAGCCGGCCAGCAGGAGCGGGCACAGGTAGATGCGGATCATGCGGCCTCCGGGTCAGGGCGTGATGCCGTGTGCGCGCAGCACGTCGGAAATGTCGAAGCGCCACAGGTTGCGCGAGCCGTTCAAGGGTTGCTCGAGGCGCTGCTGCAGCGTGGTCGCGTTGTCTCGCGGCTTGGGAAAGGTCATCTCGTCGCGGCGGCTGCTGGAGACGAACAGCTCGCCGAAGCGCGGCCCCAGCGAAGGCGCGTTCTCCAGCGCCGTGCTGTTGACGTCGCCCGGCAGATGCAGCGGTTTGCTCCAGTGGCCGTCCGGCTGGCGGAACGCGATGTAGAGATCGGCGCTGCCCAGCGAATCGCCCTCGTCGCTGGCATAGATCAGAAAGCGCTGCTGCGGGTCGATGGCAGGGTCCATGCGGTTGTGTGCCAAGTCGCCCAGGTCCACGCGCTGCGGCACCGCGTAGCCCTGCGCGGTGCGGCGCGCCACGTAGATCTGGTAGGCGGCGCCGGAATCCGGCCGGTGCGCGGAGAAGTAGATGTCGCCGTTCGCCGCCACCGAGGGGTTGTAGATCATCGCGCCGTCGTTGAGCGCGCCGTCCACGTGCACGGGTTCGCTCCAGCGGCCGTCGGCCTGGCGTTGCACGAACCAGAGATTGGTGCCCGCGAAATGATGGCCGCCCATTTCCGTCGTCAGCGATGCACCGCCGGGCTGAAGGGGGCGATTGGAGACGTAGTACAGCCGCTGGCCATCCGGCGACAGCGTGGGCTCGGAGTCGTGCCATTGCCCCGAGAACGAGGCCACCTGCGGCATGCCCCAGTGTCCGTCCGCCCGGTGCGAGACGAGGATGGTGTCGTCCCGTTCGGCGAAGTCGGAGCGCATGAAGTACAGCGTGTTGCCGTCCGGCGTCAGCGCGGCCGAGGTTTCCTGCAGCCCGGTGGAGATCACGCCGGGGCCGACCAGCTCGCCGTGAGCCTGCGCCCGCGCGGTGAGTGGTGCGGCCAGCGCGGCCGCGAGACAGGCGGCCAGGACGAAATGACGTGGGGACATGTCTGCTCCTGATGGGCCGCGGACCGTCGCGGCGGGATCGCATGCCGTGGAGTCTCGTGGTGCCCGTGCCACGTCGCCGCTATCTAGTGACGAGCGGAAAGGGCCCGTGATCAGCGGTCGCTGCTGCGTGGCGAACGGTCAGGGCAGGCCGAGCACCGCGCGCGCACCGGCCCGGAAGCGCCGGCTGAGATCCAGCCGGGTGCCATCGCGCAGCACGATCTCGGCATTGCCGTTGAACAGCGGATGCACTTCGCGGATGCGTTCCACGTTGACGATCACGCCGCGATGGATGCGTAGGAAACGCGCCGGGTCGAGCACATCGAGCAGGTGGCTCAGCGCCTCGCGGTGCAGGTAGCGGGTGCCGTCGGCATGGATCTGCACGTAGTTGCCGTCAGCGCGGATCCAGTCGATGGCATCCACCGCGATCACCCGGATGTGCTCGCCCACGCGCACGCTGATGCGCTGCAGGTGACCTACGGACGCCGGATTCGCCACGGGCGCCTGCAAGCCGTGCCAGTGCCGGCGCATGCGATCCATGGCCTGGTCGAAGCGCGCCTGGTCGATCGGCTTCAGCACATAGTCCAGCGCGCCGGCGTCGAACGCGCGCAGTGCGTGCTGGCCGTAGGCGGTGGTGAACACCACCATCGGCAACGCCTGCGGCCGCAGCTGGTGCAGCAGCTTGAAACCGTCCATGCCGGGCATGCGGATATCGAGGAAGAGCAGGTCCGGTGCGAGCGCCTTGACTGCCTGCAGCGCCTCGACGGCATTGCCGCACTCGCCGACGATCGCCACGTCGGCATGCGCGGCGAGTGCCTGGCGCAGCGCGAGGCGCGCCAGCACCTCGTCGTCGACCAGCAGTGCACGGATCGCGGCACTCATGCGGCGTGCTCGCGGAACGGCAGGCGCAGCTCCACCCGCGTACCGCCGCCATCGCGGCGCTGCAGTTCCAGCCGCGCGTCGCTACCGAACAGCATCGCCAGCCGGGCGCGGGTGTTGGTGAGGCCGATGCCCTCGTTTGCGCCGTCCGGCGGCAGGCCCAGGCCGTCGTCGTCCACGCGCAGGTAAAGCTCGTCGCCCTCGCGGTGGCCGGTCACCTGCAGACTGCCCGGTTCGGCCTTAGCCAGCAGGCCGTGGCGCAGCGCGTTTTCCACCAGCGGCTGCAGGATCAGATTCGGCACGGCGGCGCGCAGCGCGTCGTCGGCCACGTCCAGCCGCGTGCTGAGCCGGTCCTGGAAGCGCACCTGCTGGATGTCGAGGTAGCAGCGCAGGAACTCCAGCTCGCGTGCCAGCGGCACCTGCGGCGCGTGGCGCTCCTCCAGCGTGAGGCGAAGGAAGTCGCTGAGCCGCGCGATCATCAGTCGCGCCTGCAGCGGGTCGGCCAGCGCCAGCGCGGAGATCGCGTTGAGCGTGTTGAACAGGAAATGCGGCTGCAGCTGCATGCGCAGCGCCTGCAATTGCGCCTGCGCCAGCTGCGATTCCAGCAGGGCGCTGCGCAGCCGTTCGTCGCGCAGCCGGCGGCGCGACTCCATGCCGCGCAGCACTACCAGCACGATCCAGTAGGTGAGTACGGCCAGGTGGTAGCTGTAGGCGAACTCCATGCGCACGTACTGGCTCAGCGTGTGCACTCCGGGCATGCGTCCGGGGCCGCACAGGTACCAGAACACCACCAGGTGCACCATCATCTGCGCCAGCGCCACCGCCAGCGAAGCCGGCACGTGCATGGCGAAGAAGCGCCGCCAGCCATGCCCCGCGCTTCGCTGTCCCAGCCAGCCCACCAGCGGCATCAGCGCCATCCAAACCCAGAAGTTGCCGAGGTTCCAGGCCAGGTTGCGCAGCCAGTCCGGCGGATAGCCCTCGCTGATCGAAGCGAGTCCGCCGCTGAGTGCGTAGGACAACGCCAGCAGCGTCCAGAAGCCGAAGATCAGCCCCCAGGTCTTCAGTCGCTGCGTTGCGCTGCGGTCGAGCACGGGATCCTCGCTGGCGTACCACCCGATGGCGGGCCAGTGTGCGCGGCTGCGGCCGTCCGCGACAGTGCCTGAAGGCATTGCCGACGTCGGGCCTAGGATTGCGGCATCGACGCGTCGCGTGTGCATGACTGCTCGTCGCCCAGCTTCCACGCACCGCTGCCGTTCCGATAGGTGTAGGTCACGCGGTAGGCGTCGTCGTCGAGGCGCTGGAATGCGAAGCGATCGAGGTAACCGCTCGTCGCAACGTTCTCCAGCGTCAGCGTGCCGTCCACCCATCCGGGCGAGGTGTAGCGCCTGTCGCCGCCGAAGTTGTCGAACACCGTCGCGGTGAAATGCTTTGCGACCTTGTCATAGCCCCACCACGCATCCGCGAGGTAGCGATTCGGTGGATCGTCCGCATGCCGCATGTGCAGCCATTGACCGCCGAGCTCGACGGTGAAGGTCTCGCTTGAGCGGACCGGCTTGCCGTTCGCGAACTGACCCTTGCAGTGCCAGTGCCCGGCGAACCAGGTCAGCGACGTCAGTGCCGGCGTCATTTCGGCATGCGCCGGTGCGGTAATGGCGAACAGGCCCGCGGCACCTGCCAGCACGGCGAAGGCGATGGATGCTGCGTGCTGCGTGCGGGGTGATGGACTCATCGATGTGCTCCTGAGGCAGGTGTTGCGGAATGGTCGCGGCGGGTCATGGCTTTGCCGTCGCGCGCTGAGCCAGCCAAGGGGCGAGCATGAGACGATGGATGCGATGGTCGGCGGCGCTGAAATAAAGCGTGGTGTGATCCGGACCCAGGCGCGCCTCGTCGCCGACGACGCCGAGGTCGGTCGGTGTGTTCCAACCGTTATGCGTCGCAAAGGCAATGAACAGGTCGCCACCGTTGGACGGCGCCGGCGGGCGGTCAGAGCTGAAGACGAGGAAAGACCCGTCCGCCGCCACTGTGGGGTCGTAATCGGAGTTCGCGTCACCACCGCCTAGTGCCAGAGCTTGCGCCGCCTGATAGCGGCCATGGATCTGGCGACTGCGGTAAAGCCGGAACGTGCCGTTGGCCGGATCGACACGCACGAAGGTGAGGCTGCCATCCGCCGCCACCGTCGGCGAAAAGATCGACGTGCCGGCATTCACGACCTCGGACAGGCGCTGCGGCGTACCCCAGCCGTCGCCGGCACGATCCACCCGCCACAGGTTGCCGCCGCGGGCGGGATACGCCTTGCCGCCCCAGTTGCCGTCCAGCGCTTTGCCGGTGCCGTTCGCCGGCCGATTGGAGACGAAAACCAGGTAGGAGCCGTCCGGCGCCATCGTCGGTTCGAAGTCCATCCACTGGTTCGAGAACGGCGCTCGCACCGGCGCCGACCACGCGCCGTCATGGCGTTGGGCGATGTAGAGGCGGCGCGCCGTGCCGCTGCCACGGGTGAACACCACCGTGTCGCCGTCCGGTGCGAAGGCGGGCGAGGCGTCGTGGGCCGCCATCCACGGTCCTTCGGCCGGGGGCGTCGCAGTGTCGTTCGCTGCCGCTCGCGCCGGCGGTGCGCAGACGACTACACCTAAAGCCAGGGCGACGATTACAACCAGGTGTCGGCAAAGCATGAATGGCTCCTCATGGGGATGGAACGATCGCCAGGACATCAACGTCCGCTTCCGGCGCGCGCATCCAGCCACGGCGCCAGCGACACCTGCCAGATATGGTCGTGGCCGTTGCTCCACGCTGTACCCGCTTGCGTGCCGGTGGCGCTGCGGTCGCTGTAGAAGTACAGCGTGCGGCGATCCGGGCCGAGCTGGGCGCCCATGCTTTCCTTGCCGCCGTTGACCGCATCGCCGAGGTCTTGCGGCGCGCTCCAGCCGTCTGGTGTGCGGAACGCTATGGCGAGGCGGTACGGTTGCTGCGCGCTGTGCTTGATGCTGACCACGATGAAGGAGCCGTCGGGTGCGATGGCGGGATCGCGGATGGTGGCGTTTGCATCGCCCAGCGGCACCACGCGGGGCGTCGCGTAATGGCCATCGCGATAGGAGGAGTACAGCAGTGCGAAGTCGCCGTGCGGGCCCGCGCAGCCGATGAAGTAGAGACTGCCGTCGGCGGCGATGCTCGGGGAGGCGATCAGCGAACAGCGGTTGACGACGTCGGGCAGGCGCACCGGTGCGCTCCAGTGGTCGCCCCGCCAGTCCACCCGCCACAGGTTCATGCCTTGCCCGACATGGCGCTTGCCACCATGGACCGCGTCGAGTGGCGGATCGCCCGGCGTGGCCGGGCGGTTGGACGCGAACAAGAGGAAAGAACCGTCCGGAGCCATTGCCGGGTCGAGGTCGTGCCAGTGGCCTGAGAATGGCGCCACCGTCGGCGACGACCAGCGTCCGTCGCGACGATGCGATTCCATCAGCGTCGAGCCGTCACCGGTGCCGCGCATGAAATAGACGGTGGCACCGTCCGGCGTAAACGCGGCTGCGCCATCGTCGGCGTCAGCGGGAACGGTATCCGGTGCAAAGACCGCTGGCACGACTGGCGCCGGCACGTGACTGGTCATGGCCGCGACCGGCGCAAAACTCATCCATGCCGCGAACGCTGTCGACAGGCGCATCGCCATCCCTCCTCATCGGTGGTGTGCCCGTGCGTGGACACATCCATCGATGCAGGCTGGCGCAGGCATCCGTGGCCGTCGTGCAGGATGTGATGGCCGGGGCGTTCGACGTGACCAGCGGCATGCGCAGCCGGACGGGAGGTGCCCGCTCGCCGCCGACACACTCATGGCGACCGTTCGTCACCGCGATGACATCGCTCGCCCCGCAACCGAAGCGCGCACCGCATGCACCGCGCAGGCTGCTCCTGCGGCACTGTCGCCGCGCCAACGGGACGACAACATGCCTTACCGCACTTATTACCCCCTCCGTACCAGCCTTGCGTGCGCCGGTTTGTTGCTAGCCGTCGGCGTGGTTGGTACGCAGGCCATCGCGGCACCGCAGGGCGGCACTTCCGCCACGGACGAAACCGCGCGCACCGCCGCCGCCGTGATAGCGGTGGACCAGCACTGGCTGGAAGCCGAGGAGAGCGGCGATACCGCCTGGCTCGACGGCATGCTGCTGCCGGACTACCGGTCGGTGGGCGTGACCGGCACCTTCGCCACGAAGGCCGCCATCATGGCCCATGCCGCGAAGAACCACGGCTCGCCGGCGATGAAACAGCAGGTGACAGCGTGGCAGCAGGCGCATCCGGTGGACCAGCAGGTGACGCTGCAGGGCGATACCGCGATCCTCAGCTTCGTCAGCAACGCGCCCGCGACCAAGGGCAAGCTGTATTCCTCGGACGTGTTCACCTACGTCGACGGCCACTGGCACGCGTTGTATTCGGCGCACACGGAACTCGGCAAGAGCTGAGCGCGGCGGGGTTCAGTCCCCGCCTACGCGCACCACCAGCTTGCCTGCGTTGCGTCCCTCGAGCAGGCCGATGAAGGCGTCCGGTGCCTGCTCGAGGCCGTCCACCACATCCTCGCGCGTCTTCACCTGGCCTGCCGCGATCCACTCGCCCATCTCGCGGCGGAAATCGGCGAAACGCGTGGCGTAGTGGTCGAGTATCACGAAGCCCTGCATGCGGATGCGCTTCTGCAGCACGGTGGAGAGCAGGGCGGGGCGATGGTCGGGGCCGGCCGGCGCCGCGTCGTCGTTGTAGTGCGCGATGATGCCGCACACCGGCACGCGGGCATGGTTGTTGAGCAGGGGCAACGCGGCGTCCAGCACCTCGCCGCCCACGCTCTCGAAGTAGACGTCGATGCCGTCCGGGCAGGCTTCGGCGAGGCGCTTGGCCAACTGCGGTGCGTGGCGGTCGAGGCAGGCGTCGTAGCCCAGTTCTTCCACCGCGAGACGGCACTTGTCCGCACCGCCGGCAATGCCGATCACGCGCGCGCCCTTGAGCCTGGCGAGCTGGCCCACCACGGCCCCCACCGCACCGGTGGCGGCGCCCACCACCACGGTCTCGCCCGGCTGCGGCTGGCCGATGTCGAGCAGACCGACATAGGCGGTGAACGCGGTCATGCCCAGTGCGCCCAGTGCCAGCGAAGGCTGCGGCATGTCGCCGAGCGGTGTGAGGCCACTGCCGTCGGACAACGCATAGTCCTGCCAGCCGGCGTTGCCAAGTACCAGGTCGCCGACGCGGAAATCCGGATGGCGCGAGACCACCACACGGTTCACCGTACCGCCCGCCATCGGCGCACCCACGGCTACCGCGGGCGCGTAGCTGGCGCCTGCGGCGTTCATCAGGTTGCGCATGTAGGGATCGAGCGAGAGGTACAGGGTGCGCAGCAGCACCTGGCCGTCCTGCGGCTCGGGTACGGGCGCTTCATCGAGACGGAAATCCTGCGGTGCGGGCTTGCCGTGCGGACGCGCGGCGAGCAGCACGCGACGATTGACCTGGGGAGTTTGCGGCATGGGGTGGCTCCTCTGTGGGAAAGGGTGCGTGTTACCACGCGATGCGCTGGCCGTCGCGCAGCAGCGCGCCGTTGATGCCGGGTTCGGGCTGGCAGGCAGCGGCGACCACGCTGGCGGCGCCGCGTTCCACCGGTCCGCCGCCGGGGCCACCGAGGCCGGTGGCTAGCCAGCCGGGACAGACCGCGTTGACCAGGATGCCACTGCCGGCGAGTTCGGCGGCGAGCGCGCGGGTATAGGCGTTGAGCGCAGCCTTGGAGACGCGGTAGGCGGGATAGCCGATGGCGTCGGGTGCGGTGACGCCGGCGCAGCCGCTGGTGACATTGACGATGCGACCGTAGCGGTGCCGGCGCATCAGCGGCAGCACCGCGCTGCTGAGCTGCCATGCGCCGAGCAGGTTGGTTTCCAGCGCGGCGCGAACGTCGGTGGCCCCGGCGCTCTCGGCACGTGCGGTGCTGTCGGCGTAGCCGCCGGCGTTGTTCACCAGCACATCGAGGCGGCCGTGTTCGCGTTCTATCCAGGCGGCGAGTTCGGCGATCTGCGTTGCATCGGTGATGTCCAGCGGCACGGCCGTGACGTCACCGGCGATCTGCTTCGCGGCGTGCCGACCCTTGGCGAGATCGCGCGCCCCCAGCAGCACGCTGTAGCCGCGCGCAGCGAGCTGGCGCGCCACTTCGAAACCCAGCCCGCGGTTCGCACCGCTGACCAGGGCCACGCGATGTACACCGGAGATGGGCGGCGCGTCCTGCGCCGCGGGCTGGCGCGTCCTGCTCATGGCACGGCGGCCACCGGAGTGGCGACCGGCGCGCAATGCGCGTCGTCACCGCAGGCCTGCCAGCCACCGCCCAGCGCCTTGTAGAGCGCCACAGCACGCGTGTCGATGGCAGCTTGTGCCTGTGCCAGCGCGTCATCCGCGGCGAGCTGCACGCGCTGGGCGTCGAGCAGTTCGAGGTAGCCGGTGGCGCCCTGTTCGTAACGCACCTTGGCCAGCTCGGCAGCGCGCTGGCTCTGCTGTGCCTGCGCGAGCAGCTTCTCGACGCGATCATGCTGCAGGTTGTAGCCCACCACGGCGTTGTCCACGTCTTCGACGGCTTCCAGCACGGTGCGCTGGTAGTTGGCCTGCGCGGCATCGGTGCGCGCTTCGGCGGCATGCAGTTCGCTGCGTACCCGCTGCACGTTGAGGCCGTTCCAGGTGATGCTGGGCGCGATCGACCAGGCACGCGAAGACGGGCCGCCGAAATCGTTGCTGCGCCCGGCGAGGAAACCGAGGAAGCCGCCCAGCGAGACATGCGGGAAGAAATCCGCCTTGGCCACGCCGATGCGCGCGTTGGCGGCGGCGTATTCGCGTTCGGCGATGCGCACGTCGGGCCGCCGCGCCAGCACGTCGCCCGCGGCGCCGATGGGCAGCACGGCATCGATGGGCTTGAACGTCTGCGGCGAGACGTCGACGTCCAGCGCGCCGGGCTGTTCGCCCAGGAGCACGGCGAGTCGGTACTCGTCGGCATGCGCCTGCATGTCGAGCAGGGGCAGTTGCGCCTGTGCCGCGCTGAGCTGCGCCTCGGCGCTGGCCACGTCCTGGTCGGAGGCCGTGCCCACTTCGGCGCGGGCGCGGATCAGCTTCAGCGTGTCCTGCTGGTTGGCGATGTCGCGGTTGGCGATCGCCTGCCGCTGCTGCGTGCCGCGCAGGTCGAAGTAGTTGCGCGCCACTTCGGCGAACAGGCTCACCTGCGCATCCTGCAGTCCCGCTTCGCTGGCGCCGAGGTCGGCGTGCGCGGCTTCCACCGAGCGGCGCACGCCGCCGAACACGTCGATTTCCCAGCTGGCGTCGAAGCCGGCCTGGTAGGCGGTGACCGTGCTGCGCTGGGTATCGAAGCCCGGCGTCTGCTCACGGCTGCGGCTGTACGAAACACCGGCCTGCACGTCGGGCAGGTACTGGGATTTCGCACCGCCGAGGAGGGCGCGCGATTCGGCCAGCCGCGCTTGCGCGATGCGCAGATCGAGGTTGCCGGCGGCGGCGCGCTGGATCAGCGCGTCGAGCATCGGGTCACCGAACTGCTTCCACCATTGGGCCTGGAACTGCGTGGCGCTTTCGCGCGCCGCGTCGATGCCCTGCAGTTGTGGCGCGGGCGTGGTCGGCGCCTTGTAGTCGGGGCCGATGCTGGCGCAACCGGCCAGCACCAGGGCGGCGAACAACGCGGTATTGCGAAGCAAGCTTTTCATCTCAATGTCCCTCCAGCGCCGGCAAGCCGTTCGCCTGCGCGTGCTTGCGCGCTTCGCGGCGTTCCACCAGCGCGCGAATCACGACGTAGAACAACGGGGTGTAAATCAGCCCGAACAGGGTGACGCCGAGCATGCCGGAGAACACCGCCACGCCCATCGCGTGGCGCATTTCCGCGCCGGCGCCGTGCGAAGTCACCAGCGGCACCACGCCCATGATGAAGGCGATCGACGTCATCAGGATCGGGCGCAGTCGCAGGCGGGCGGCTTCCAGCACCGCCTCGTGGCGGCTCATGCCTTCGTGCTGGCGTTCGCGGGCGAACTCCACAATCAGGATCGCGTTCTTGCAGGCCAGGCCCAC
Organism: Rhodanobacter sp. DHG33; assembly: GCF_014843005.1. Classification (GTDB taxonomy): domain Bacteria; phylum Pseudomonadota; class Gammaproteobacteria; order Xanthomonadales; family Rhodanobacteraceae; genus Rhodanobacter_A. The sequence continues at coordinate 276,074 of NZ_JACYXM010000003.1, forward strand.
CAGCACGATCAGGCCGATCTGGGTGAAGATGTTGTTGTCGCCGCCCGACAGCCACACGCCGGCGATCGCGGAGAGCAGCACCATCGGCACGATCAAGATCACCGCCAGCGGCAGCGACCAGCTCTCGTACAGCGAGGACAGCACCAGAAACACCAGCAGCACGCACAACGGAAACACCAGCACCGCGGTGTTGCCGGCGAGGATCTGCTGGTAGGTGAGGTCGGTCCACTCGAAGCTCATGCCGTTCGGCAGGATCTGCTGCGCCAGCTTCTCGATGGCCGCCTGCGCCTGCCCCGAGCTGTAGCCCGGCGCCGGGCCGCCGTTGATCTCGGCGGTGGGGTAGCCGTTGTAGTGCTGCACGCGATCGGGACCCGCGCCGTGCGCCACGGTGACGAAGGAGCCCAGCGGCACCATCTCGCCGCGCGCGTTGCGCGTCTTCAGCTGGTTGATGTCTTCGAGATCGTGGCGGAACGAGGGCTCGGCGGACAGGTTCACCTGGTAGGTGCGGCCGAAGCGGTTGAAGTCGTTGACGTAGAGCGAGCCGAGGTAGGCCTGCATGGTCTCGTACACGTCGCCCAGGTTCACGCCTTCGGCCTTGGCCTTCTCGCGGTCCACGTCCACGTCCACCTGCGGCACGTTGACCTGGAAGCTGGAGAACAGCCCAGCCAGCGCGGGGTCCTTGCGGCTCGCCGCGATCAGGTTCTGCGTCTGCTTGTACAGCTCGTCGAAGCCGAGCTGGCCGCGGTCTTCCACCTGCATGCGGAAACCACCGATCGTGCCCAGGCCCATCACCGGCGGCGGCGGGAAGATCGCGATGTAGGCGTCCTGGATGGAGGCGAACTTCGCATTCAACGCGCCCGCGATGGCGCCGGCGGAAAGGTCCGCGCTGCGCCGTTCCTCGAACGGTTTCAGCGTCACGAACACGATGCCGGCGTTGCTGCTGTTGGTGAAGCCGTTCACCGACAGGCCGGGGAAGGCCACCGCGCTCTGCACGCCGGGCTGCTTCAGCGCGATTGCGCTCATGCGCTTGATCACGTCTTCGGTGCGGTCCAGCGAAGCGGCGTCAGGCAGCTGCGCGAACGACACGAGGTATTGCTTGTCCTGCGTCGGCACGAAGCCGGTGGGTACGTGCCAGAAGCCGAACGCGGTGAGCGCGATCAGCGCTGCATACACCACCAGCGCGGCCCCGCCCTTGCCCTGCAGCTTGCGCGTGCCTTCCACGTAGCGCTCCGCGCCACGATGGAACAGGCGGTTGAACGGACGGAACAGCCAACCGAACAGGCGGTCGATGGCGCGGGTGAGGCGGTCCTTTGGCGCACCGTGCGGCAGCAGCAGGATGGCTGCCATCGCCGGGCTCAAGGTCAGCGAGTTGAACGCCGAGATCACCGTGGAGATCGCGATGGTCAGCGCGAACTGGCGGTAGAACTCGCCGGTTAGGCCGCTGATGAAAGCGGTAGGGATGAACACCGCGCACAGCACCAGCGCCGTTGCCACGATCGGTCCGGTGACCTCGCGCATTGCCTTGCGCGTGGCTTCCTTCGGCGTCTGGCCGAGCTCGATGTGGCGCTCCACGTTTTCCACCACCACGATGGCGTCGTCCACCACGATGCCGATCGCCAGCACCATGCCGAACAGCGACAGCGCGTTGAGCGAGAAGCCCACCACGTACATCACCGCGAAGGTGCCGATCAGCGACACCGGCACCGCGATCAGCGGAATGACCGAGGCGCGCCAAGTCTGCAGGAACAAGATCACCACCAGCACCACCAGCAGGATCGCCTCCAGCAGGGTGTGCGCCACCGCCTCGATGGAGCCGCGAACGAACACCGTGGGGTCGTACACGATGTGGTACTCGATGCCCTGCGGGAACTCCTTCTTCAACTGCGCCATGGTGGCGCGCACCTCGTCGGAGATCTGGATGGCGTTGGAGCCGGGCCGCGCGAAGATCGGAATGGCCACTGCGGGCTGGTTGTCCAGCAGGCTGCGCAGCGCGTACTGGTCGGAACCCAGCTCCACCCGCGCCACGTCGCCCAGGTGCACCACGGCGCCGTCGGCGTCGGTGCGCAGCACGATGTTGCGGAAATCGTCCACCGTGCTCAGGCGGCCCTGCGTGTTGATGTTGAGCTGGAAGTCGGCGTTGCTGCGCACCGGCGGTGCGTTCAGCGCGCCGGCGGCCACCTGTACGTTCTGCTCGCGGATCGCGTTCGCCACGTCGCCGGTGGTGAGGCCGCGCTGGGCCAGCCGGTCCGGGTTGAGCCACACGCGCATGGAGTATTCGCCGGCGCCGAAGATCTGCACGTCGCCGACACCGTTCAACCGGCTCAGCACGTCCTTCACGTGCAGCCGTGCGTAGTTCGACAGGTACAGCATGTCGTAGCGCTGATCGGGCGAGGTGAGGTGCACCACCATGGTGAGGTCGGGCGAACTCTTCTGCGTGGTCACGCCGAGGCGCTGCACTTCCTCGGGCAGGCGCGGCAGCGCCTGCGACACGCGGTTCTGCACTTCCACCTGGGCGTCGTTGAGATTGGTGCCCAGCGCGAAAGTCACGGTGAGCGTCATCACGCCGTCGCTGGTGGCTTGCGAGGAGGTGTAGAGCATGCCTTCCACGCCGTTGATCTGGGTTTCCAGCGGCGTGGCGACGGTCTCGGCGATCACCTTGGGGTTGGCGCCGGGATAGTTGGCGCGCACCACCACGGTGGGCGGCACCACTTCGGGATATTCGCTGATCGGCAACTGGAAGACCGCGATGCTGCCGGTGATGACGAACAGCAGCGAAAGCACCGCGGCCATGATGGGCCGGTCGACGAAAAACTGGGCGATGTTTTTCATGGGATTACCTTGTGGTCACGCCGCACGGGCCCGTCCTTCTCCCGTCGGGAGAAGGTGCCTGCAGGGCGGATGAGGGTTCGGCGAAGCTTCGAGGGGGCGTGCTGGCCTTGTCCTCATCCGCCTGCCGGCGCCCTCTCGCGGGAAGAGAGGGATGCTGCGATGGAAGTGGTTGCGGCTCGGCCGGCCTGCGCCGTGTCGGCGTCGTGCGAGGCGGGAGCGGTCGCGTCGACTACCGCCTTGTCCTGCTTGTCGAGCTGGTAGTCCATCGCCACCTGCTGCGGATTCACTTCGGCACCGGGGCGCACGCGCTGCAGACCGTTCACCACCACCACGTCGCCGGGCGCCAGGCCGCTGTCGATCACGCGCAGGCCGTGGAACAGCGCGCCAGTGCTGACCTTGCGGTACTCCACCTTGTGCTGGGTGTCGACCACGTAGACGAACTGGTTGCCGAGGTCGGTGCCCACCGCACGATCGTCGATCAGCAGGCGTGGCTGGGGCTGGCCGCTCTGCAGGCGGATGCGCGCGTAAAGGCCGGGAGTGAACAGGCTGTCCTTGTTGTCGAACACCGCGCGCAGCCGCATGGTGCCGGAATCGGTATGCAGCTGGTTGTCGACGAAGTCGATGCGGCCGGCGTGCGGGTAGCCGTTCTCGTCGGACAGTTCCATCGCCGCTTCGATGTGCGGGCTGTTGCCGCCGTGCGTGGCATCGGCGCGCACATGGTCGAGCTTCAGCCAGGTGTGTTCGTCCACGTCGAAGTACACGTACACCGGGTTCACCGAGACCACGCTGGTCAGTACGTCGCCGCTGCCGACCAGGTTGCCGGGAGTGATGCGTACGTTGCTGACGCGGCCGTCGATGGGCGAGCGCACCTCGGTGTAGCCGAGATTGAGTTTTGCCGTGGCGAGCGCGGCATCGGCGGCGGCCAGTGCCGCGTCGGCACTTTGTGCGGCCGTGGCCAGGCTGTCGGCTTCCTGCTGCGAGATCGCACGCTGGTCGAGCAGACGGCGCGCACGCTGGGCGTTGACCTCGGCCAATGCATGTTCCGCCAGCGCCTGGGTGCGGGTGGCGGTAAGGCGGTCGACTTCGGCCTGGAAGGGACGCGGGTCGATGCGGAACAGCACGTCGCCCTTGTGCACCAGCGCGCCTTCCTTGAACGCCACGGATTCGACGTAGCCGCCCACCCGCGGGCGCAGTTCCACGCTGTCCACCGCCTGCACGCGGCCGGTGAAGTCGGCGCTGTTGCTCACCGGGCGCAGCAGGGCACGGGCTACAGTCACCTCGGGCAGGGCGGCACCGGCACCAACGTCCTGGGCGTGGGTGCCGCCATGTTCGCCAAGCAGGGCCCAGCTGCCGGCGACGGTCGCAACGACGAGTCCGGACAGGATCAGATTCTTCTTCATGTTCACTCTCCCTGGAGTGGGTCGTGCGGCGTTGCAGCACGATGGGGGAGGCGAATAATAGATGTACCGATTAGTACAGAAAAATCCTATTTCGTGAACTCCACTCGTGACAGCCAGGCACGAATGACGTCACAATGTCAGGCATGGAAGATTTTTCAGCAATAACGAGCTTCGTCCGCGTGGTGGAGGCCCGCAGTTTTGCGGCTGCCGCCGTGCAACTGGGCATGACCCCGTCCGGGGTGAGCCGTGCCGTATCGCGCTTGGAGGAGCAGATCGGCGTACGTCTGCTGTTCCGCAGCACGCGTGCGCTGCGGCTCACCGACGACGGCGAATCGTTCTATCAGCGCTGCAAGGCGATCCTCGCCGACCTCGGCGAGGCGGTGGATGCGCTTAACTACGCCCGCAACAAGCCCAAGGGCAAGCTGCGCGTGGCGGTGAACGTCTCGGTGGGGCGCGCCGCGCTGATTCCCAACCTCGCCGACTTCGAGGCGCGCTATCCCGACATCCGGCTCGAGCTGTCGATGAGCGACCGCAACATCGGCCTGATCGAGGAGGGCATCGACTGCGCGATCCGTATGGGCGAGCTGGAGGATTCCAACCTGATCGCGCGCAAGCTCGGCTATTTCAGCAACGTGCTGTGCGCCGCGCCTGCCTATCTGGAGCGCCATGGCGCGCCGGTCACCATCGCCGACCTCGCGCAGCACCGCTGCATCAACTACGTCTATCCCACCAGTGGCCGCCCCTACCAGTGGCAATTCGACACGCCGGACGGCCGCATCGCGCTGGACATCGACGCACACCTGCTGATCAACGACGGCGAATCGGTGATCCAGGCGGCGATGGCCGGGCTGGGCATCATCCAGGTGCCGCACTGGCTGGCCGCATGCGCCATCAGCATGGGCAAGCTGCAAGTGATCATGGAGGACACCATCTGCACCGGCTCGCCGGTGTGGCTGGTCTACCCGCAGAAGAAGCATCTCTCCGCGCGCGTGCAGGCCTTCCTGGAATGGGTGCACGAGCTGTTCGAGCGTACCAACCTGCCCGCGTGCAAGCTGGGCATGGCGCTACCGCGCAAGGGCGCCGTCCAGGCGCCCGGCGATGTCGATACCGCTCACATGCCAGCCGGCATCAACAGCAGCAAGGCTGCGCCCAGCGCGATGCGGTAGACGGCGAATACCGTGAAGCGGTGCGTGCGGATGTAGCCGAGCAGCCACTTCACCGCGATGAAGCCGACGATCAGCGAGACGAGGAAGCCCACGCCCAGCGCGGTCCAGTCCTCGTGCGCCGCGCCGCCGCTCTTCCATACCTTCAGCAGTTCGTAGCCGGTGGCCGCATACATGGTGGGGATGCCGACCAGGAAGGCGAATTCGGTGGCGGCAGCACGGTTGCTGGTGCCGAACAGCATGGCAGCGAAGATCGTGGCGCCGGAGCGCGAGGTGCCCGGGAACACGCCCGCCACCATCTGCGCGATACCCACCAGGATCGCCACCGTCCAGGTCACCTCGCGGCGATCCGGCTGGCGTGCGGCCAGCGCTTCCGCTCCGATCATCCAGAAGCCGCCGATGATCAAGGCCCAGGCGATCGGCGTCACCGTTTCCGGCAGCTTGAAGCCGTAATGCGTGACGAACAGGCCCAGCACGCAGGTGATCAGGAACGCCACCGTCAGCTTGAAAAGGTAGTCGCGCGTGCCAGGGTCGCGCCATTGCGTCAGCAATTGCCAGATGCGCTTCCAGTACACCAGCGTGATGGCCAGGATCGCGCCTGCCTGGATGCCCACGTTGAACAGGTCGGAGCGCGCGCCCAGCCAATGCTCGGCGATCAGCAGATGGCCGGTGGAGGAGATCGGCAGGAACTCAGTGATACCTTCGATGATGCCAAGCAGGATGATGTTGAGCAGATCGGTCATGGATGGATTCCATCGGTGGGGCCGCGTCTAGGCCACGGCAAATTGAGGCGTAGCTTAGAGGCAGTTCGTGACTTCAGGGTGTCCCCGGTGCGGGGATCCGCGCGCTTCGCCGCGAATCGGATGTCGGGGCGCGCCTGATGTCCAGGATGGTGCAAAATACATTGCCTTTTGCTCCACGATGGATTTTCGCGATAACCGGCTCTCCAGTAAGTCACTGTTTTTCTATGGGTTACAGTGTGGCACGACCCTTGCCTTCCACAGCACATCAACCACCACAGAGGTTCCACCATGTCCGCCAAGAAAGTGCTCGACCTGATCGTTGAACACGAGGTCGAGTTCGTCGACTTCCGTTTTGCCGACATGCTCGGCAAGCACCATCACGTCACCTTCCCGGCGCACGCCATCGACGAGAGCACGTTCGAGGACGGCAAGATGTTCGACGGTTCGTCGATCAGCGGCTGGAAGGGCATCAACGAGTCGGACATGATCCTGATGCCCGACGCGGACACCGCCTACCTCGACCCGTTCAGCCAGCACACCCAGCTGGTCCTGCATTGCGACGTGCTGGAACCGAGCACCCTGCAGGCCTACGGCCGCGACCCTCGTTCCATCGCCAAGCGCGGCGAGGCCTACCTCAAGTCCACCGGCATCGCCGACACCGCCTTCTTCGGGCCGGAGCCGGAGTTCTTCATCTTCGACTCGGTCCGCTGGCAGAACGACATGGGCCGCGTGTTCTACGAAATCGAGTCGAACGAGGCCGCCTGGAGCACGCGCTTCAAGTACGAAGACGGCAACATGGGCCATCGCCCCGGCGTGAAGGGCGGCTACTTCCCGGTGTCGCCGGTGGACACGCTGGGCGACCTGCGCGCCGACATGTGCAAGGTGCTGGAGTCGCTGGGCCAGGTGGTGGAAGTGCACCACCATGAAGTGGCGAATGCCGGCCAGTGCGAGATCGGCGTGAAGTTCAACACGCTGGTGCAGAAGGCCGACGAACTGATGACGATGAAGTACGTCATCAAGAACGTGGCCCACCAGAACGGCAAGACCGTCACCTTCATGCCCAAGCCCATCGTGGGCGACAACGGCAGCGGCATGCACGTGCACCAGTCGCTGGCGAAGAACGGCGAGAACCTGTTCGCCGGCGACCTGTACGGCGGCCTCAGCCAGACCGCGCTGTGGTACATCGGCGGCATCTTCAAGCACGCCAAGGCGATCAACGCCTTCGCCAACTCCACCACCAACAGCTACAAGCGCCTGGTGCCTGGCTTCGAAGCCCCGGTGATGCTGGCCTATTCCGCGCGCAACCGCTCGGCGAGCTGCCGCATCCCCTACGTGGCCAGCCCCAAGGGCCGCCGCATCGAGGTGCGCTTCCCCGACCCGATGAACTCCGGCTACCTGGTGTTCACCGCGCTGATGATGGCCGGCCTCGACGGCATCCTCAACAAGATCGATCCGGGTGCGCCGGCCGACAAGGATTTGTACGACCTGCCGCCGGAAGAAGAGAAGAACATCCCGCAGGTGTGCTCCAGCCTCGACCAGGCGCTAGAAGCGCTGGACAAGGACCGCGACTTCCTCAAGGCCGGCGGCGTCTTCACCGACGACTTCATCGACGCCTACATCGAACTGAAGATGCAGGAAGTCACCCGCTACCGCGCCAGCACGCATCCGCTGGAGTTCCAGATGTACTACGCGCTGTAAGCACGCGCGCGCCGTGCACAGCATGCGAAGGGGAGGGCGCGAGCCCTCCCCTTCGTCTTTTCAATGGGTGCGAGGAATGCCGTGCCCCTTGTTGCCCCAAAATGGGGCAACCATCAAGATGGTGCAATGAGCGGACAGCCATGGCAGACATGGGCAGAACAGCTGGCGACCGGGGTGGCCCGGGTCGACGCCGGGCTGCGCGTGCGCTGGCTCAATGGCGCGCTGGCCGAGTGGCTGGGCAGCGGCATGCGCAGCGCGGTCGGGCAGCCGTTGGCCTTGTGGCTGCGTTCGCCGGACGATCTGGCGCAGGCACGGCGCGCCTTGGTCGAATCGCGCTTCGTGCAATTGCGCGAGGCCACGCTCTCCACGTTCGACGAGCGCATGCTGCAGGCCGATATCGCCCTGCAGCCCGACGGCGATGGCGGCCTGCTGGTCGAAGTGCATGCGCTGGCCGAGCGGTCGCGCACGGCATCGCCGCTGTCCGCCACGCTGCGCGGTTTCGCGCATGAGGTGAAGAACCCGCTGGCCGGCCTGCGCGGCGCGGCGCAGCTGCTGCAGCGTCGCGTCGATGGCGCGGAGCTGCAGGCACTCGCGGGCCTGATCATCGACGAGGCAGATCGCCTCGCCGCACTGGCGAACCGGCTGCTGCACCACGATGGCGCCGCGCGGCTGGGTGCGGTGGGCATCCACCAGTTACTCGACCGGCTGAGCGAACTGCTGCAGGCGGAGCCTTCGCCGCCGCGTCTGCGCCACGACTACGACCCCAGCCTGCCCGACGTGCACGGCGATGCGGACCGCCTGCAACAGGTGCTGCTCAATCTCGCGCGCAATGCGGTGGAAGCGGGCGCACGCACGCTGGTCCTGCGCACGCGCGCCGAGCATGGCGTGCGTGCCGGGGCGCGCGTGCTGCGCAGCGCCTTGCGCGTGGACGTGATCGACGACGGCCCCGGTGTGGCCGCGGAGCTGCGCGACACCTTGTTCGAGCCGCTGGTGTCCGGTCGCGCCGACGGCACGGGACTGGGCCTGGCGCTGTCGCGCGAGATCGCCCTCGAGCATGGCGGCGAATTGCGCTGCACCAGCCGCCCGGGCGAGACGGTGTTTTCGCTGTACCTGCCGCTGGAGCGTGGCCATGAATGACGAGATCTGGATCGCCGACGACGACCGCGGCGTTCGCTTCGTGCTGGCGGCGGCATTGCGCGATGCCGGGCTGGCCGTACGCGAGTTCGATGCGACCGATGCGGTACGCATCGCCCTGCGCAAATCGCGCCCTGCGCTGCTGCTCACCGATGTACGCATGCCGGGCGAAAGCGGCCTGGCCTTGCTCGAAGAACTCAGGGCAAAGGGCATCGGTCCGGTGATCGTGATGAGCGCGTTCACCGATGTGGCCACCACTGCGGCAGCCTATCGCGCCGGCGCGGTGGACTACCTCGCCAAGCCCTTCGACCTCGATCAGGCCGTGGCGATCGTGCGGCGCGCGCTGGCCGACGGCGCTCAGCCGGTGGAACCCGCCGGCAGCGCGGCGACGCCCACGCATGCGCTGCTCGGTGAAAGCGCGGCGATGCGGGAAGTGTTCCGCCTGATAGGCCGTGTGGCGGCCAGCGACCTCAACGTGCTGATCACCGGCGAAACCGGTACCGGCAAGGAGCTGGTGGCGCGCGCGCTGCACGAGGAAAGCGCGCGGCGCGATCGTCCGTTCGTGGCGCTCAACACCGCGGCGATTCCGTCGGAACTACTGGAGAGCGAGCTGTTCGGCCATGAAGCCGGCGCGTTCACCGGGGCCGCGCGGCGCGTGGCGGGCCGTTTCGAGCAGGCCGAAGGCGGCACGCTGTTCCTCGACGAAATCGGCGACATGCCGCTGACGCTGCAGACGCGCCTGCTGCGCGTGCTCGCCGGCGGCGAGTTCTACCGCGTAGGCGGACGGGAGCTGATCCGCTGCAATGTGCGCATCGTCGCGGCCACGCACCAGGATCTCGACGCGCGCGTGGCCGGCGGCCAATTCCGCGCCGACCTCAAGCATCGCCTCGACGTGGTGCGCATCGCGCTGCCGCCGCTGCGCGAACGCCGCGCGGACATTCCGCTGCTGGCACAGCACTTCCTCGCCGCTGCGGCGCAGGAGCTCAAGCTGCCGCCCAAACGCTTCGCCAAGGCCGCGCTGAAAGCGCTGGCGCAGCGCGATTTCCCCGGCAACGTGCGCGAACTGGAAAACCTCTGCCGGCGCCTCGCGGTCATCGCCCCCGGTGCGGAAATCCTGCCTGCCGACCTCGGGACATCGCCTACATCCGGTGCCACGGGCGACTGGAGCGACATGTTGCGCAGCTGGGCCGCACAAGCCCTGGCCGATGCCGAAGCCGACATCCACGCCCGTGCCCGCGAAGCGCTGGATCGCGTGCTGCTGGAAGCTGCGTTGGCCGCGCATGGCGGCCATCGGCAAAACGCGGCGGCGGCGCTGGGCGTGGGACGCAATACGCTCACGCGCAAGCTGGGTGCATCGCGCCAGCGCAAACGCTGATATCCGACTTCGGCCATCGGCATGGCGGTCATCGCAAACCGTCGGCGCAGTGTGTTCATCCTTTCAGGCTGGCATCGAGCGGACGGCATGCGGCGCCGTCCGCGGTCGAACCGGGAAAACGCGGTCGTAGGCCATGTTGAAGACGAAGGCGTAGACCAGATAGAAGGCCACGATGGCGAGATCCATCGTCAGGGCATTCCACAGCGTGATGCCGAGATACCAGGCCGACAGCGGCAGCAGCAGCGCGACCAGGACGGCTTCGAACAGCACGGCATGCACGATGCGGATCGGCAGCGTCTTGGTGATGCGCCCCGTGAGTCGCAGCAGGGCATGATCGAAGCCGAGGTTGAAGAGGAAATTCCAGACCGTGGCCACCGTGGCGGCCACGACGCCGATCACCCCCATGTCGGCCACCGGCTGGCCGAACAGGAACGCGGCCGCCGGGATGAAAGCCGCCAGTCCGATCAGTTCGAACAGCACGGCGTGCCGGATGCGGTCGGGGAAGGTGCGCGTGGGCATGATGTAACCCTCAATAGAGTCATCGATGCCGAAATCCTATCTGTTAGGATTTTACGAGAAAGTTGGAATCCATCTTGAAAAGAGATAGATGAATATTTCCATGGATCAACTGGAGTGCTTCGTCGCCGCGGCGGAGCACGGCTCGTTCTCGGCGGCTGCGCGCGCGCTCAGGAAAGCGCAGTCCGCGGTCAGCACCCATGTGTCGAACCTCGAAACGGATCTCGGCATCGCCCTATTCAGTCGCGTCGGGCGCAATCCCGTCCTGACCGAGGCCGGAGTGCGCCTGCTGCCGGAGGCGAAGGTGATCCTCGAACGGCGCACGCACTTCGTCGGCATGGCCGGCAGTTTCGAAACGCACGTCGAAAAACGCATCGTGATCGCTGTCGACGAGCTCTACCCGGAGAGCGCGGTCGGCGAGCTGCTCGCGGAGTTCGCGGCGCGCTTTCCCTTCGTCGAGGTCGAGTTGCTGGTTCCCGTCATGGAAGACGTCAGCCGGCTGGTGCTGGACGGCAAGGCCGACGTCGGCGTGATGTGGCGCCAGGAAGACCTGCCGACGGAGCTGGGCTTCAAGGCCATTGGCTGGGTGCCGCTGAAGCTGGTCTGCGGCAAGACCCACCCGCTCGCGAATACGCGCGTGGAGTGGGAGGAGCTAAAGCGGCATCGCCAGATCATGGTGACGGTGCGCAACGAGGGCACCGAGCGCCATCGATTGCGGGTCGCCGCCGAGGTGTGGTGGGTGGAGAGCCACTGGCTCATCCTGCAGATCCTCAGGCAGGGCATTGGCTGGGCGCTCATCCCGGCGCATATCGTCGAGCATTCGCCGCTGGCGAAGCATCTGGCGACGCCGGAACTCAGCTTCGACGAAGGCACCCATCCGGTGGCCCTCGAGGTGGTCTGGCACAAGCAGCGACCGTCGGGGCCGGCCGCGACATGGCTGCGCGAGCGCTTCGCGAGCCTGAAGATCGACCGGTAGCCGTTCCGCGGCTCAGCTTTCCGCGGCGCGTTCGAGCCGACGCAGGAACACCGCCATTTCCTTCTCCGCCTGCTTGTCGCCGCGCGCTTGCGCCACGGCCATGCCTTGCCGCCATGCGGCGGCGGCGCCTTCGCGGTCGTTCAAGGCATGGCATGCCTTGCCCAGCAGTTTCCACGCGGCGGAGTAGCGCGCGTCGAAGCGGAGGGCGTGGCGGAATTCTTCGGCGGCGGTGGCGGCATCGCCGCTGTCGAGCAATGCGTCGCCCAGGGCGTAGCGCAGCAAGGCGCCGTCGCGCGGGCCGTTGCATTGGCTGCGCAGGCTGGCGATCAGAGCCTCTCTGTTCACGGCAGCGAGTGCGACCGCGTACCGTCGGCGGAATAGATCTGCGGCGGCTGCAACGGCTCGGGCGGATTGGCGCCGCCGCGCAGATCGGCGAGGGCGGCGGCCGGCCACACCACGATCCACGACGAGCGGAACGGCTGGATCAGCAACGCATAGCGCAGGGCCTGCGCGTCGAGTTTCTCCGGGTGCTCCACGATGACGCCATCGGGATGGGCCTCGGCGAAAGCGGCGATCTGCGGAGTGTTGTTCATCTCCTGCACTGGCTGCGTCAGCCGCCCCTGGAAGTGGAACTCGCCTTCGTAGTTGCCGATGTAGCCGATGGCGTGGCCCGCCTGTTCCGTCTCGCCGAGCAGCTGTGCGGTGGGACGCAGCTCATAGCGCGGCCACATGGTGAGGGTGAACAAGGTGTTGAGCGCCAGCGTGCCGACCAGCCCGGCCACCGCCAGGCGGCGCAGCTCGCCGCGCCCGCGCAGCAACAGCAGCAGGCCCAGCAGCAGGAACACCACGGCGAAGTAGCGGCTGTACGGCGCGCAGGCATCGGGCCATTCGCCGTGCAGGTGGTTGCCCGCCACCAGGTTTGGCAGCACGAAGAGCAGCAGCGCGAACGCGAGGCTGCCGACGCCCAATGGCCACGTGCCCAGCCAGCCTGTGTTCGCAAGCCGCGGCCTGCGTTCGCGCAGTACCGCGATGGCTGCGGTGAGCAGCAGCATGGCGCCGGCGAGCTCCGGCAGCAGGTAGTACATCTGCTTGCCGCGCACCAGCGAGAACACCAGGAAGGTGGGCAGCACCCAGGCGAGCGCGAAGCGCACGCCCGGTTCCAGCGGCCTGCGCAGCGTGGCGAGCGCCACCCACGCACGCGGCCAGCCGAAGAACGGGAACAGCAGCGCGGGCAGCATCAGTACGTACCACAGCACGGGGCGGGCGTGGCTTTGCAGCGGTTCGGCCGTCTGCACACCGTGGATCACGCGCGCCGCCGTCTGGCTGAAGAGCAGCCGGTGCATGTAGGCCGGACCGCCCGCGAAACCTGCCGGCACCGCCCATGCCACCAGCATCGCCAGACCCAACAGCACGGCCAGTACGCCGCGGCCGTACCAGCGTGCGCGATTCGTGCGCGCGAAACCGCTCCAGAACGGGCCGAGCAGCCACGGGAACGCCACGTGCAGCAGCATCACCGGTCCCTTGGTGAGCAGGCCGAAGCCGATGCACAGGCCGAACAGCCACCAGCGAGGCTCCTCGCGGCGCGCGGTGGGCGTGAGGCAGAGCAGGGCCGCCAGCGCCCACACGGCCAGCAGCACGTCGTACATGATCTGCAGGCCGAACAGGAAGTTGTAGCCGAGCGCCAGCAACGTCCATGGCGCAGCCTTGGCCATCCACGCACGGTTGGGGAACAGGCGGCGCGCGATCAGCGAGATCAGCACCAGTTCGGTACCGCCGAAGATCACCTCCAGCACGCGCGGCCACACGTCGCTCACACCGAACACGAACCAGCCGGCATGGATCAGCCAGAACAGCAGCGGCGCCTTTTCGCTGTACGGTGCGCCGTTGATGTGCGGCACCAGCCAGTAGTGGCCGTGCCACATCTCCCAGGCCACCGCCAGCGTGCGCGTGGAATACAGCGGCATCGGGCCATGCGCGAAGATCGCCAGCAGCGCCACCAGCGTCCACAGCGGCAGCCACGGCCAGAGCGAGCGCAGGTGTTCGGAGCGGCTGTAGGGGCTGAGGGTCACGGGCAGGCTCGCGCGAGGGAACGGCGCGATTCTAGCCGCCAAGGCCATGCCGGGAACGCATTCTGTACGCGGCGGTGCAGTTGTGATCAGGCGCCGCCGTATTCGTGCAGGCCGTGCCCTGGCGGGTTCAACGCGGCCAGCGTGCCGGTCCCCAGTAGCCGATGCGGCGACGGATTTTCAGCTTGCGCCACAGGTTGCCCGGTTTGGCGCGGCGGTTCTTGCCGCCGCGGGCGACGAAGGTATCGATGGCATCCAGCACGCGTTCGCTGGAGCGGCCGTCGCGATACGGATGGATGGCGTCGGCGTAGTCGCGGATCGCCTGCATCAGCTCGGGCGGTCGGCTCAGGGCGCGTTCGATGGCGGGTTCGAAATCCTTCGCGTCGTGGATGTCGATCAGCTGCGGGCCAGGACGGCGGTTGTCGAAAGTCACCACAGGCTTGCCGGTGAGCAGGAACTCGTTGAGCGCGGAGCTGGTGTCCGAGCACATCATGTCCACCTGGCCGAACAGTTCCAGGATGTTGTCGTTCTCGGCGAAGGCGAGGTACTCGTTCTGCAGTGCCTTGAACTTCGCCACCGTCTCCGGGTTCATCTTCGGGTGGAAGCTGACGATCCAGCGCCAGCGGCCGTCGCGCGACAGCCGCTTCACTTCCTCGTACAGCGTCTCGGCCGCGCTCCACGAGGGCGAGAAGGTGGAGTGGTAGAGGATCACCGGCGGCGCGTGCACCGGCGGTATGGCGCCGCCGAGTTCGCGCATGAAGGGGTCGATCTTGGGGAAGCCCGTCTCGATCACGCTGAAGTGGCCGAGCTGGTCGGCCAGCGCCTGGAACTGCGCGGTGTCGCGCGGTCCGGTGGTGCAGTACAGGTCGAAGAAGCCGCGCACGTAGATGTGTCGTGGCTTGCCTGCGTCGAAGCCGTGGAAGGTTTCCACCTTCACGCCGGGAAAGAAGTGCGGCACGGCGTTGGACGAGGTGATCACCGCCAGCGGCTTCCACGCGCGCACTTCCTGCACCGTCAGCAGGCGTTCGTCGGCGTGCAGGTCTTCCGCGCCCGGACCGTCGAAGAACCATGCCGCCTCGTCGCCGCGCGCGCGGATCGCCGCTTGGATCGGACGCAGGATCGCCAGCGCGTAGCGCTCGGAACCGTAGAGGAGGTAGTGCTTGGGCATGGGGCGTGCGCCTAGATGATGCGCATAGCTTAGCTTGCTGGCGCTTGTCTCCCGCTCCCCTTTGGGGAGAGGGCTGGGGTGAGGGGCGGTTCTAGCGAAGGCTTTTCATCGTGAGTAAAGCGCGCTTCGACAAAGGCAAGGCAAGCCTTGACCCCTCACCTCAATCCTCTCCCCGGAGGGGAGAGGAGGCGAACGTGCCGTGCCGGTTCGCAGGCTCCAGCCTCGCGGTCACGTTGCGATCAGCGCTCGATGTGGTGTTTTTCCAATGCGTCGGTCGCTTCCGCGACCGACGCGGGGTTGTTCACCATCTCGTAGTAGCGCATGCGCTTGTACAGCGCGTAGCTGGCCGCCGTCTGCGCGATCATGAAACCGCGCCAGCCGTCGAGGCAGGCCAGCCGGAACACATAGTCCTTGAGGAAGGCCAGCAGGTACACGAAAGGCGCCTGCCACATCCGCACCGGCTTGCGCTTGTCCAGCCAGTCGCGGCATTTCAGTTCCGAGTAGCGCAGCACCTTGAGCTGCTTGTGCACCAGCGTGGGATTGTTGGCGTGCTCGAAGGGCGCGTCGAACACCGGCGCGCGACCGTCGAAGCGCAGCGATTCGTGCACGCGCGCATCCGTCCAGCGTCCGCGGTCGCGGTGATAGAAGCGCGCCAGCTTCTCGCCCACGCTAGGGCGGTACCAGCGCAGCGGCCGGCCCATGTAGATGGTGCGCCGGCGCAGCACGGCGCCGGCCGCGTCGCTGGCCATCAAGGCGGGCAGCTCGCGCTCCAGCTCGGCGGCGAGCTCCGGCGACAACCATTCGTCGGCATCCAGCACCAGGATCCAGTCGTGGCTGCACTGCGTGGTCGCGAAGTTGCGCTGCAACCCGAAACCCAGCCAGTCCTGGTGCACCACGCGCGCGCCATGCGTCTGCGCCACGGCCACGGTGCCGTCGTCGCTGCCGGAATCCACCACCAGTTTCTCCGCCGCAAACGGCACGCTGTCCAGGCAGCGGGCGATCACGGCGGCTTCATTGCGGGCAATGACGGCTAAGGTGAGAGGCAGGGTGGGCATAAGCGGATTCTAACTGGCCCGCGCCGCGCCTTCGCGTGTGATGGGGTTGGCGCACGCCGCACCGGGCATCGACGGGTGATACGCGTTTCAGGCGTGGGCAAGCATGGGGTAGGCATAGTCCGGTCCAACTGCAGGATCGCCGTTGGATTGACGTTGCTGGCACACTGCTTATGCTGAGTTCCCGTAGGAAACGCGGTGGCGAATCGTTCTTCTTGAAGGCTGCATGGATCACACGAACCACACTCTCCCGCCAGCGCGGGATCTCCCCTCCAGCTCGCAGCCGTCGGCCGAGCCGACTGTCGCACCGGCGTTTTTCCGGCGTCGCAACTTCTGGCGGGCCGTGCTTGGCGCGGGCCTGGTGTGGATGATGCTCGGCCTCGTCGCGATGCCGTCGGGCGTGTCGTACAACCCGGGCAAGCTGTATCAAGGCATCCTGATCGTACTGCTGTACCTGCCGGCCTGGTGTCTTGCGCTGACGCAGCGTGCGGCGACCTGGAGACAGCTGCTGCCGCTGCCGGCATTCCGCATCTTCTTGCTGTTGCTCGGTTGGGCCGCGCTGTCCCTGGCATGGACGCAGGCGCGGCATGTGGGCGACGAGTTCAGCCGCCTGCTGAGCGTGCTGGCCTTCGTGCTGGCATGGCCGCTCTGGCTGGGCGACGACGAGAAGCGCGGGCAGCGCCTGCTGCTGGTGGGTGGGTTGGGCATCGCGCTGTTCGCGGCCTTCTATTGCCTGCAATACCTGTGGCAGCCACCGGCGGATGGTCGCATCGTGGGCGAGGGTGTGATCGCCACCGCGAACTACGCGGCCGCGGTGATGGGTGCGACCTGCATCTGGCTGGCCATGCTGCCGGTTGCCGGCCGCCGAGTTACCGCGTTGCGCTGGCTGGCCGTGCTGGTGCTGCTGGCTTTCATCGCCCTCACCAATACCCGTAGCGTGTGGCTCGCACTGACCTTGTGTGCGTTGTCGGCGCCGTTGTGGTGCCGTGCGCGCGTGGCGCGTTGGCTGGCCGGCGCGATGCTGGTCGTCGTGCTGGCCTGCTGCCTCTGGCCTTCGCAGGAGCTCATGGAACGCGGTGCTTCGCTGCGGCCGCAACTCTTCATGCAGTCCATGCACCTGATCGCGCAGCATCCATGGCTGGGCCTGGGGCAGGGCGAGCCGTTCACGCTCACCGTGGCCGGGGAGGGCTACACGCACAGCCACAACGTGCTGACCCAGACGACGATCGAGCTGGGCCTGCCCGGCCTGCTGCTGCTGGTCGCCTTGTGGCTGATGACCGCCTGGCTGGGCTGGCGGCATCGGCGCGAGGCCACCGGGCGGCTGGTACTGGCGCTGTGGATCTATGCCAGCGTGGTGCTGCAATTCGACATGCCGCAGTTGCTGGACAGCCCGCGCCCCGGCTGGCTGCTGGTGTGGCTGCCGCTGGCGCTGGCATTGTGGCTGGAGCTGGACGCGCGCCGCCGTGCGACCGGGGCGCCTCGCTTACACTAGGCGCCTCGCCTTGCGGAACGACGACTGATGCACAAGGTACTGGTGACCGGCGGTGCCGGCTTTCTCGGCTCGCATCTCTGCGACCGCCTGCTGGCCGACGGCCACGACGTACTGTGCGTGGACAACTTCTTCACCGGCAGCAAGCGCAACGTAGCGCACCTGCTGAACCACCCGTATTTCGAGCTGATGCGCCACGACGTCACCTTCCCGCTGTACGTGGAGGTGGAGCGCATCTTCAACCTGGCCTGCCCCGCTTCGCCGGTGCATTACCAGCACGACCCGGTGCAGACCACCAAGACCTCGGTGCACGGCGCGATCAACATGCTGGGCCTGGCCAAGCGCGTGAAGGCGCGCATCCTGCAGGCCTCCACCAGCGAGGTGTACGGCGATCCCGAGGTGCACCCGCAGCGCGAGGAGTACTGGGGCCGGGTCAACCCGATCGGATTCCGCTCCTGCTACGACGAGGGCAAGCGCTGTGCCGAGACGCTGTTCTTCGATTACCACCGCCAGCACGAGCTGGACATCAAGGTGGTGCGCATCTTCAACACCTACGGCCCGCGCATGCATCCCAACGACGGTCGCGTGGTGAGCAACTTCATCGTGCAGGCACTGAAGGGCGAGGACATCACCATCTACGGTGATGGAAGCCAGACGCGCAGCTTCTGCTACGTGGACGACCTGATCGAGGCCTTCGTGCGCATGATGGAGTCGGAGCGCGGTTTCACCGGCCCGGTGAACATCGGCAACCCCGGCGAGTTCACCATGCTGGCGCTGGCGGAAAAGGTGCTGTCCCTGGTCGGCGGCAAATCGAAGCTGGTGTTCCGTCCGCTGCCCGCCGACGATCCGCGCCAGCGCCAGCCCGACATCGCGCTGGCGCAGGAGAAGCTGGGCTGGCAGCCCAAGGTGGCGCTGGAGGACGGTCTGAAGGAAACCATCGCCTACTTCCGCCAGTTGCTGGAGGCGTGAGGTGAGCGTCGCGCCCACGTTCTCGGTCGTCGTCACCAATTACAACTACCGCGACTTCGTGGCCGAGGCGGTGGATGGCGCGCTGGCGCAGACCCACGCGCCGCTGGAAGTGATCGTGGTGGACGACGGTTCCACCGACGGCTCGCCCGACTACCTGCGCGGACGCTACGGCAACGAGCCGCGCGTGAAGTTGCTGTGCGGCGAGAACGGCGGCCAGCTCGCCGCTTTCCAGCGCGGCCTCGCCGCGACCCGCGGCGAGGTGGTGTGCTTCCTCGACGCCGACGACCGCTGGGGACCGGACCACCTGCGCCAGCTCGCCGCGCTGTTCGCCGCCCGCAAAGATGTGGATTTCGTGTTTTCCGATGTGCGCCTGGTCGGCAACGAATCCGGCGTACAGGGTTATGCGAAGGAAGCGACGGACCTCGGCCACACCGTGCTCGGCACCTGGGTCTTCGCGCGCTGGTACGGCGCGCCCACCTCGGCGCTGGCACTGCGCCGCGGGCTGGCCGAACGCGTGCTCGACCTGCCGCCGGAGTTCACCGCGAACTGGCGCATCAGCGCCGACAACTGCCTGGTGTTCGGCGCCAGCATCCTCGGCGCGCGCAAGTATTTCCTGCCCACCGGCAACGTCGACTACCGCATCCACGGACGCAACGGCTGGTGGCACGAGCAGGCGCGCATGCGCGAGTTCCCGGCGCAGTTCCGTTCGCGCTGCCTGATCAATTTCTACGCGCAGCGCATGCATCTCGACGCGCATGCGCTCGACCTGGCGCGCGCCGAGTTCAAGACGCGCGAACGTCCCGACTGGGCCGAGGCGCGCCGCTACGCCGGCATCGCCATGCGCGGGCCGTCGCCGTGGTGGAAGCGTGCCGAGCGCGCGTTGTCCATCCTGCGCCGTGGCTTGCGCGGGCGTTGACCGCGCCATGAAGACCAGCGTCGTCGCGATCACCTACAACTGGCCCGAGGCGCTGGAGCGCCTGCTGTCCAGCCTGGCTGCGCAGACGCGGCTGCCCGACGAAGTGATCGTGGCCGACGACGGTTCGGGCGAGGCCACGCGCGCGCTGGTCGAGCGCATGGCGCGCGATTTCCCGGTGCCGCTGCGCCATGTCTGGCAGGACGATCGCGGTTTCCGCGCCGCGCGCGCGCGCAACCGCGGCATCGCCGCCAGCCGCGGCGACTACGTGATCCTGCTCGACGGCGACATGCTGCTGCATCCGCGTTTCATCGCCGACCACCTGATGCTGGCCGAACGCGGGTTCTTCCTGCAGGGCGGCCGGATCAAGGCCACGCGCGACGAAACCGCGAAGTTGCTGGCGGGCGGCAAGCCGGTGTTCGCGCCGTGGTCGCGCGCGGATTTCCACGAATTCGACGGCACGAAGCGCCTCTACGCCTTCCGCCAGCCGCAACTGGCGAGTTGGAAATCGCGTTCGCGCAACGGCGGCCGCGTGATGAGCTGCAACATGAGTTTCTGGCGCGACGACCTGCTGCGCGTCAACGGCTTCGACGAGCGCATGGAAGGTTACGGCGCCGAGGATCGCGAACTGGCGGCGCGACTGGAGAATGCCGGCCTGCACCGCCGCGCGCTGAAGTGGGCTGCGCTGGCCGTGCACCTGTGGCACCGCTCGCGCGCCCAGCCCGACGTGGACGACATGAGCCTGCCCAACAATCGCCTGTTCCACGCCACGCGTACCGAAGGCATCGTGCGCTGCGAGCGCGGTATCGACGGCCATTTCGCAGAATTCGCGACAGCGGAGAATCTGGACGGCTAAATGGCGCCGAGCGCTTCGCGCAGCCGCAACGGCAATGTATCGCGCTCGGCCTCGAACCACGCCCGCGCAGCCGCGCCAAGCGTGGTGGCCTCGGTCTCCGGCATCGCCACGCAGTGCTCGATGGCGCGCGCCATATCTTCGTCACGAAAGCCGTACAGCGTGGCCAGGTCCTGCGTGCCCGTGGCCTGCGCCGGCACCAGCACCCCGCGCGCCGGAGTGACCAGTTCGCGCATCGGTTCGGCGTCCAGCGTCAGCACTACCGCGCCGCAGCTCATCGCCTCGACCAGGTAGTGGCCATAGCCTTCGGTCTGCGAAGGGCAGAGGTGGAAGCGATGTTCGTTCTGCAGACGCCGATAGGTGTCGTCGTCCAGGTGTTCGCGGATCAGCCGCACGTTGGCGGGCAGCGTCTCCAGCTCCACCCGCTTGCGCCGCCACGCCACGGTGAGCATGGGCCATTCGGGATGCGCGGCCCATAGCCGCAGCAGCGCCGTCGTACCCTTGTTGCCGCTGCGGCCCGGGCCGTGGAAGAAGGCGTGCCTGCGCGGCACCTGCGCATCGAGCCGGTCCGGGCTGGTGAAGCCGATGTAGCGCGTGCGCACGCCGAGCTGTGCGAACAGGCGTTCGGCATGGCGGGTCTTGGCCCAGACCGTGTCGATGCAGGACAACGCCGCCCGGTCCTGCGTGCGGAAGTATTCGGGATTGGGCACCAGTACGTTGCGACGTGCGGCGCGGGCGAACTCGGGGCGCACGCGTTCCAGCATCACGTTCGCGTCGAAGGCCGAAGCGCGCAGGGCGAGGCGCAGGCGCGTCAGTGCTTCGGCGAAGCGCCCGCGGTGCGGCAGCGGCGTACCGGTCACCTGCGCGCCGGCTTCGCCCAAGGCGAAGGCGAGCAGGGCCATGTCGCGGCTGAGGCCGGCACCGTTGTCGCGGCCCAGCAGCTGGATGCGCGCCGTCATGGCGTGGCGTCCGGATCGGCGTCCGGCGCTTCATCCACCTTGGCGCCGGGCAGGCAGCCCGGTATCAGGGCATCGGCCTTGAACATCCACCAGTCGCGCTGGTTGGCATGGCCGAGGGAAATCGCCTTGGCGCGATCCACGCAGTCGCCCATCGCCGGCTGCTGCACGAACAGCCAGCGCGTGGCGGGCGCCTGCGCCTGCCACTGCACCGCGCGGGCGAACTGGACATGCCAAGGCTGCTTGAAGCCGAAATCAACGGCGGGACGATCGAGCATCAGCAGGTTCTGTTCGGTCCACGCCACCAGGCCCAGCTGCTCGCCGGGCGCGAGATGGCCGCGTACCTCGGCCATCAGCGCGGATGCGGAACTGGAAGGATTGAGCAGCGGTACCGCCCAGCACCCCCATGCCAGCCACAGCGCGGCCATGCCGCCGGCCACCGCCCACACGGCACGGCGCACGCGCAACGCCACCACCAGGCCCAGTTGCACCACGCCCAGCACCACGCACATCCACCACAGCGCGGCGCCGCGATCGGCGAGATCGCGGTCACTGGCGAACTGCGCCACCCTGGGTGCATGCGACAGCAACGCGTAACCGCCCAGGCCCAGCATCGCCGTACCCAGCACGGTGATGAACACGAGGCCCGCCACGCGCAGCCAGCGTTTCGGCAGAAGCTCCTCCACGAACGGCGCGCAGGCCAGCGCCAGCATCGGCAGCGCAGGCAGGATGTACACGTCGCGCTTGCCCGGCGAGGCGCTGAAGAACAGCAGCACCAGCAGCACCCAGCCCAGCGGCAGCAGCACGCGCGCCTCGCGCTGCTGCCATGCCTGCCGCCAGCGCGGCAGGCAGCCGGGGTAAAGCAGCGACAGCGGCAACCAGCTGAACAACAGGATGGGGATGTAGTACCACCACGCATGGATGTGGTGCCATGCGTTCGCGTAGCGCTTCGCGGTCTGGTGGAACAGGATGTCGTTGACGTAGGCCGGATATGCGGGATCGCCGGCGCGCGCGCGTGCCGCGAGCAGCATCGGCACCAGCCACAGCGCGATGGCGGCCAGCGCCGCTGCCAGGCCCAGCAGCCAGCGCCACCACGCGCCGCGTCCCGGTCGCGCGATGCCGCCCCAGCCACGATACGCTGCCCAGGCATAGGGAAGCAGCATCAGCAGCGCGAGAAAGCCCACACCCTTGGTGATGACGCCCAGTCCCGCGCAGAAGCAACCGAGCCAGTACATCGGCCAGTTCGCTTTCGCGCCGCCGTCGGGCGGCGCCAGCAGATGCCGCAGCAGTCCCCAGTTCGCCGCGGTGATGAGGAACACCACCAGCGGATCGATCTGTGCGCGCTGGCTCTGGTAGACGAACTGGAACGCCAGCAGCAGGCCGCCCGCCGCGTACAGGCCGGTGCGGCGGTTCCACAGGCGGCGCCCCAGGTCGTATACCAGCAGCAGCGTGCCCAGCCCGGCCAGCAGCGAAGGCAGCATGAAGGCCAGCCGCCACCAACGCACCAACTCGAAGCTGGCGGCCTCCGTCCACATCAGCATCGGCGGCTTGTCCGCGTAGAGCTCGGTGCCGCGGTGCGGGAACAGCCAGTCGCCGCTCTCCACCATCTGTTTCGCGGCCAGAGTGAAGCGGGGCTCGTCCGAGGGCCACGGATCGCGCAGGCCGATGCCGGCGCCCAGGATCACCAGCGCGATCAGCAGCAGCAGCCAGAAGCGGCGGCGTTCCTCGGGAGTGGCCTTGGAGAAAGCGGACATGGAGCGTTCCTGCGCGAGCGCGATGCGAACGGATCAGCGCTTTTCGAGCACCGCATAGTACATGCCGTCGAGATCGCCATCGCCCGGCAGGATCTGCCAGCCCACGGCGGCGGCCTGCCCGGCGGGCAGCGTGGACGGCACGGCGCATGCATCGGCATGCGCGGCGAGGAACGGCGCCACCACGGCCTCGTTCTCCGCGCGCAGCAGCGAACAGGTGATGTAGAGCAGCCGGCCGCCCGGTGCGAGCAAGGGCCACAGCGCTTCGACGATACGCTGCTGCTGCGCGGCCAGCGCGGGAATGTCGTCTGCGCGCCGGTGCAGGCGCACGTCCGGGCGGCGGCGCAGCACGCCCGTCGCGGAGCAGGGCGCGTCGATCAGGATACGGTCGTAGGGCTGGCCGTCCCACCACGCGGAAGGCTGGCCCGCATCGCCCACGACGACGCTGGCCTGAAGATGCAGGCGGCCGAGGTTTTCGCGGATGCGCCCGGCGCGCTTGGGCTCGAACTCCAGCGCGGTGAGCGCGATATCGGCGCGTTCCAGCAGGTGGCAGGCCTTGCCGCCGGGTGCGGCGCAGGCGTCCAGCACGCGCTGGCCAGCGCGTACTTCGGCAAGGTCGGCGGCGACCTGCGCGGCGCCGTCCTGCACCGCGAACAGGCCATCGGCGAAGCCGGGCAGGCGCGTCACGTCGGTACTGTGCGGCAGCACGATGGCATCGGCCAGCCATGCATGCGGCTCGGCTGCCTGGCCGTCCAGGCGCAGGCGCTCGACCAGGGTGTCGCGGTCGGTGCGGCGGCGGTTCGCGCGCAGCATCAGCGGCGGCTCGCGGTTGTCCGCCGCCAGGATCGCCTCGGCCTGTGCCGGCCAGTCGCGCGCGATGGCCTCGGCCAGCCAGCGCGGGTGGGCATGGCGGGTTTCCGGTTGCGCATCGAGCGCGGCAAGATGCGTGCTGCGCTCGCGCTGCCAGCGGCGCAGCACCGCGTTCACTAGCCCCGCGAGTTGCGGACGCTTCAATGCGCGCGTGGCTTCCACGGTGGCTGCCACTGCGGCGTAGTCGGCCAGCTCCAGCACTTCCAGCTGCACCAGGCCCAGCACCAGCAGCGCGTGCACGGCCGGTTCCTTCTTGCGCAGGGGACGGTCCAGCAGGCGGTCCAGCGCGGCGTCGAAACGCGGCCACCAGCGTGCGCCGTCGCTGACCAGCGCCATCAGCAGGGCGCGGTCGCGCGCATCGGGCAGTTTTTGCGCGTGGCGGTCCATCGCTTCGCGCAGCGAGGCGCCGTGCAGGGCGATGTCGGCAAGGGATTGCGCGGCCAGGGCGCGGGTGTCGGTCATGACGCGCGCGGGGAACGCAGTTCGGGACGCGCGTTGAGGTAATCCGCCGCGCTGATGCGCCGCCCGCCCGCGCGCTGCAGCGCGGTGACGCGCAAAGCGCCGTCACCGCAGGCGATCGTGATGCCTTCGCGACTCGCGCCGATCACGCTGCCGGCATCGGCAGTGCGCGGGTGCTCGATGGCACGTGCGGCCCAGATCCGCACCCGTTCGCCGGCGATCTCGGCATCGCTGCCGGGCCAGGGGTCGAAGGCGCGCACCTGGCGTTCGAGCGCGATGGCGGGACGGCCGAAGTCCAGCACCGACTCGGCCTTGTCCAGCTTGTGCGCGTAGACGACGCCGTCGGCTGCCTGCGGCGTGGCCGCCGGCGTTTCGCCGGCCAGCACGCGGGCGAGGCCCTCGGCCAGGGCCTCGGCTCCCAGTGCGGCTAGCCGGTCGTGCAGCGAGCCGCCGCTGTCGTCGCGGGTGATGGGTGTGCGCCTTTCCAGTAGCACGGGGCCGGTGTCCAGGCCCGCTTCCATCTGCATCAGGCCAACGCCGGTCTCGGTATCGCCGGCGAGGATGGCGCGCTGGATCGGCGCGGCGCCGCGCCAGCGCGGCAGCAGGCTGGCATGCACGTTCCAGCAGCCGAGGCGCGGGATGGCCAGCACCTTGCGCGGCAGGATCAAGCCGTAGGCGACCACCACCATCAGGTCGGGCCGGTAGGCGGCCAGCGTGGCCTGTGCTTCGGCGGTTTTCAGCGTTTCCGGCTGCTCGACCGCGATCCCGGCGGCCAGCGCCGCCTGCTTCACCGGGCTGGGCGCGAGCTTGCGGCCGCGGCCGGCGGGCCGGTCGGGCTGGGTATAGGCGGCTACCACCTCGGCGCCGCTGGCGCGGCAGGCTTCCAGGCAGGGTACGGAGAATTCCGGGGTGCCGGCGAAGACGACCCGCATTGGCCGTGCAATCAAGCGCTGGCCGCCTGCTTGCGCTGCTTTTCGAGGCGCTTCAGCAGCAGCGAGCGCTTGAGCGGCGAGAGGTAGTCCACGAACACCTTGCCGGCGAGGTGGTCCATCTCGTGCTGCACCGCCACGGCCTGCGGGCCTTCGGCCTCGTAGAAGAATTCCTTGCCGTCGGCGTCCTGCGCCTTCACCTTCACCTTCAGCGCCCGGGTGACGTCGGCGTAGAGGCCGGGGAAGGACAGGCAGCCCTCCTGGTACACCTGGGCGCCGTCCTTCTCCACGATCTCGGCGTTGATCAGCACCAGCGGCTGGTTGCGCTCGTCGCTCATGTCGATCACCAGCACGCGCTGGTGCACGTCCACCTGGGTGGCGGCCAGGCCCACGCCGTTGGCGGCGTACATGGTTTCGAACATGTCGGCGACGAACTGTTTCAGCTGGGCGTCGAACACGGTGACCGGCGCGGCCTTGGTGCGCAGGCGGGGATCGGGGAATTCGAGGATGGTGAGCAGGGACATGCGCCTATTCTAATACGCCGCCTGCCGTGCCGATGGCTGCGAATTCTGCGAAGCGCTGCCGATTGCGCGGCTTAATGCTTCGGTTACACTCGCCTTTACCGCGGGAAGGGGGTCCCACCCATGTTCAAAAAAGCTTTCACGGTGCTGGCTGGCACCATGGTTGCCGCGGCAGTGTGCGCCGCCGGCGCTGCCCAGCTGCGCAGCGGCCATCCCGATTCCTACACCGTGCGCAGGGGCGACACGCTGTGGGGGATTTCGGCGAAGTTCCTGGTCAAGCCCTGGCTGTGGCCGGAGATCTGGCAGGCGAACCCGCAGGTGCGCAACCCGCATCTGATCTATCCGGGCGACGTGCTCAACCTGTCCTTCATCAATGGAGGGGCAGGCATGAAGCTGGAGCCCGGCCTGCATCCCGAGGGCGATGCGGTGCCGGCGATACCGCTGGATGCCGTGAAGACCTTCCTGAAGGATCTGCGCGTGATGGATTCCAGCGTGGTCGACAAGGCTCCCTACGTGGTCGGTCTGGAAGAAGACCAGCTGGAAGGCACCTCGGGCCAGAACATCTACGTGCGCGGCCTGGACAGCCAGCCCGGCCAGCGCTGGGCGATCGTGCGGCCCGAGCACGTGTTCCGCGGTTTCGATGCGGACGGCGGCAAGAACAACGCGGTCTACGGCGATGAGCTGTACGCCAACGCGGCGGTTGTGAAGTCGCCGTGGGAAGAGGACTTCGACAACGGTTCCGGCCACTACCTCCGCGGCACCGACATGGGGCTCGAGGTCAAGGTGATCGGTACCGCCCAGATGCTGCGTACGGGTGATCCGTCCACCCTGCTGGTGCTGGATTCCACCACCGAAGTCCACAAGGGTGACCGGCTCATGCCGGTGGACGACAACCCCTACGATCCGTACTTCTTCCCGCATGCGCCGCAGAGCCTGTCCAAGCAAGCCCGCGTGATCGCGTTCACCGACGCGATGGACGCGGTGGGCCCGCACCAGGTGGTGGCGCTGTCGGTGGGATCGAAGGACGGCGTGGACAACGGCACTACCTTCGCGGTCTGGGAGCCCGGCGCCTATACGCACGACGACGTGGCCGGCAGTTTCTGGCGCCGCGGCGTGGGTCCGCACGTGACCCTGCCGTCCGAGTACATCGGCCACGTGATGGTGTTCCGCACTTTCGACCACGTCAGCTATGCCCTGGTGATGGATGGCCTGCGTCCGGTGAAGAAGGGCGACCAGCTGCAGATGCCCGAATAACCCTCGCGGCATTCGCTCACACAACGGCGCGGCGATCCCGCGCCGTTGTCGTTTGTGGCGCTGGCTAGAGTCGCCGCATGAGCGAAACCGACGAACTGCGCGCGTGGCTGATCGCCTTGCGTACCCCGGGGTTGGGGCCGGGCGGCCTGCGCGAGGCGCTGGTGGCGGCCGGCGGCCGCATCGACGGCGCGCTCGCGCTGCTGCGCCGGCAAGCTGCGGCGCTGGACGAAGGCGCGGCCGCCTGGCTGGATGCCCCCGACGAGGCGCGTCTTGCTGCCGATCTCTCGTGGCTTGCCGAACCCGGCCATCGCTTGTTGCGTTGCACCGAGGCGGATTTCCCGCCGCTGCTGGAAGCCATTCCGCAACCGCCCGCCGTACTGTTCACGGCCGGCGACGCCGGGCTGTTGCTTCGTCCGCAGGTGGCCATCGTGGGCGCGCGGGGCGCCAGCCCGGCGGGCCTGGCCCATGCGCGCAGCTTTGCTCGTGCATTGGCATTGGCGGGCTTCATCGTCACCAGCGGCATGGCCGACGGCATCGACGGTGCCGCTCACGAGGCCGCGCTGGATGCGGGTTGCGCGACCGTCGCGGTGGTCGGCACGGGGCCGGACCGGATCTATCCGCGCAAGCATCACGCGCTGGCGCATCGCATCGCGGCGCAGGGGGTGCTGATCAGCGAGTTTCCGCCGGACACCGCACCGCGCGCCGACCATTTTCCGCGCCGTAACCGCCTCATCTCCGGTCTGTCGCTGGGCACCTTGGTGGTGGAGGCGGACCTGCGCTCCGGCTCCCTGATCACCGCACGGCTGGCCGGCGAACAAGGCCGCGAGGTCTTTGCGCTGCCCGGCTCCATCGACCATCCGCTGGCGCGCGGCTGCCACCGGTTGATCCGCGACGGTGCGCGGCTGGTGGAAGAGCCGGGCGAGGTGATCGAGGCGCTGGTCCCTGCGGCACGTGCCCAGGGCTTGGAGCTGGCCGCCAGGCTGGGCCGCCCCGATACGCCAGCGCCGGCGGGTGCCGATGCCCCGGGCGATGATCCGGATTACGCACGCCTGCTCGCCGCACTGGGCCATGACCCGGCCACCATGGACGCACTGGCCGAGCGCACCGGACTGGCTGCCGCGGCGCTGTCCTCTATGCTGTTGATGCTGGAACTGGACGGCCGCGTGGCCGGCCTTCCGGGCAACCGTTACCAGCGGATGCCCGGCTAGCCAGGCGTCCCAAACCCGCGCCGCACCACGCTTTCACGCCGCCCGGCTTGACAGTCCAACGGTCGGCGTGGTCTGACTAGATATATAGGCATGCCGCAGTGCGGCATGAATTCGCTCCACCCACCAAAGAGATTCATGGCCAAGAACCTGCTCATCGTCGAGTCGCCCGCCAAGGCCAAGACGATCAACAAATACCTCGGCAAGGACTTCCAGGTCCTCGCTTCCTACGGCCATGTGCGCGATCTCAAGCCGAAGGAGGGCGCGGTCGATCCGGAGCGCCACTTCGCTATGCACTACGAGATCATCGAGCGCAACGAGAAGCACGTCGACGCCATCGCCAAGGCTGCCAAGGTCGCCGACGACATCTACCTCGCCACCGACTTGGATCGCGAAGGCGAGGCGATCAGCTGGCACATCAGCGAGATCCTCAAGGACCGCGGCCTCACCAAGGGCAAGCAGCTGCACCGCGTGGTGTTCTCCGAGATCACGCCCAAGGCGATCAAGGCCGCGGTGGCCGCGCCGCGCCAGCTCTCGCACGACCTGGTGGACGCCCAGCAGGCGCGCCGCGCGCTGGATTACCTGGTGGGCTTCAACCTGTCGCCGGTGCTGTGGCGCAAGGTGCAGCGCGGCCTGTCCGCCGGCCGCGTGCAGTCGCCGGCGCTGCGCATGATCGTGGAGCGCGAGGAGGAGATCGAGGCCTTCGTCGCACGCGAATACTGGACGGTGCAGGCGCAGCTGCGCCACGCCGAAGGCGAGTTCAGCGCCAGGCTCACCAAGCTCAACGGCAAGAAGTTCGAGCAGTTCGACCTCACCAACGAGGCCGATGCGATGGCCGCGCGCGCCGCGCTGAAGGAGGCCGCGCATGGCCGTCTCACCGTCAGCGAAGTGGGCAGCAAGGAGCGCAAGCGCCGTCCCGCGCCGCCGTTCACTACCTCCACCCTGCAACAGGAGGCCGCGCGCAAGCTCGGCTTCACCACCAGCCGCACGATGAAGGTGGCGCAGGGCCTGTACGAAGGCGTGGGCCTGGGCAGCGAAGGCAACGTCGGCCTGATCACCTACATGCGTACCGACTCGGTGGCGCTGTCCGACGACGCGCTGGGCGAACTGCGCGCGCTGATCGCGCGCGACTTCGGCCAGAAGGCGCTGCCCGACCACCCGCAGTCCTACAAGGCCAAGAGCAAGAACGCGCAGGAAGCGCACGAGGCGATCCGCCCCACCTCGGCGATGCGCACGCCGCGTGAAGTGTCCGCCTTCCTCAACGACGAGCAGCGCAAGCTGTACGAGCTGATCTGGAAGCGCACCGTGGCCTGCCAGATGATCCACGCCACGCTCAACACCGTGTCGGTGGATTTCGACCTGCCGCACGCCGCCGGCGGTCCCGCCGCGTTCCGCGCCACCGGCACCACCGTGGTCGACCCCGGCTTCCTCGCCGTGTACGAGGAAGGCCGCGACCAGAAGGACGCGGACGACGACGACGAAGGCCGCCGCCTGCCGCGGCTGGAGAAGGGCGAACAGGTGCCGCTGCACGACATCGCCGCCGACCAGCACTTCACCGAGCCGCCGCCGCGCTACTCGGAAGCCTCGCTGGTGAAGGCGCTGGAGGAATACGGCATCGGCCGTCCTTCCACCTACGCCAGCATCATCCAGGTGCTGCTCAACCGCGAGTACGTGCTGCTGGACAACCGCCGCTTCAAGCCCACCGACATCGGCCGCGCGGTGGGCAAGTTCCTCACCCAGCATTTCACCCGCTACGTGGACTATGACTTCACCGCCAAGCTCGAAGACGAGCTCGACGCAGTGAGCCGTGGCGAGGAGGCCTGGGTGCCGCTGATGCAGCGCTTCTGGCAGCCGTTCAAGCAGCAGGTGGAGGAGAAGACCGAGTCGGTGGACCGCAGCGAGGCCACCGGCGCGCGCGAGTTGGGCAGCGACCCCAAGAGCGGCAAGCCGGTGTTCGTGCGGCTGGGACGCTTCGGGCCGTATGCCGCGATCGGCGACAAGGACAGCGACGAGAAGCTGCAGTTCGCGTCGCTGCGCCCCGGCCAGAGCATGCACACCATCACGCTGGAAGAGGCGCTGGAACTCTTCAAGCTGCCGCGCCAGCTGGGCGCCGCGCCGAACGGCGACGAGGTCAGCGTGGGCATCGGCCGCTTCGGGCCATTCGTGAAGCAGGGCAGCACCTACGCCTCGCTCAAGCCCGAGGACGATCCCTACACCATCGAGCTGCCGCGAGCCCTGCAGCTGGTGGAAGACAAGCTCACCATGCTCGCCAACCGCGTCATCCTCGACTTTGGCAACGGCGTGCAGGTGCTCAACGGCCGCTACGGCCCGTACATCACCGACGGCGAGAAGAACGCGCGCATTCCCAAGGAGCAGGAGCCGAAGGAGCTCACCGAGGCGCAGTGCCTCGAACTGCTTGCCGCCGCGCCCGCGAAGAAGGGCGGCCGCTTCGGGCGCAAGAGCGCGGCGAAGAAGGAACCGGCAGCGAAGAAGACGGCCGTGAAGAAGGCTGCCGCCAAGAAGGCGCCGGCCAAGAAGACGGCCGCCAAGAAGACCGCGACGAAAAAAACCGCGGCCAAGAAAACGGCCACGAAGAAAGCGGCGGCGAAGAAGACGCCGGCCTGATGCCCGCCAACCGCGCCTGCCGACGGCGCCATGTCCGCTTTCGCGGGCATGGCGCTCATGAAGAAATGGCCTGAGCCTGGAGCATTGGCCCGATGCCGCAAACCTTCACCCTGGCCGACCTCGATGCCGCCTCCGCGCTGTTGCGCGACGGCGGCGTGATCGCCTATCCCACCGAGGCGGTGTTCGGACTCGGCTGCGACCCGCACGACCAGACAGCCTTCGCGAAGATCTTCGCGCTCAAGCAGCGCCCGGCGACGCAGGGGGTGCTGCTGATCGCCGCCGACTTCGCCCAGGTCGAACGCTATATCGACTTCGCCAAGGTGCCCGATGCCGTGCTCACGCAGGTGCGCGCGAGCTGGCCGGGGCCGCATACCTGGATCTTCCCGCGCAGCGCCGCCGTGCCCGAATGGGTGGCGGGTGCGCATGCGGGCATCGCGCTGCGCGTCACCGCCCATGAACCCGCCGCCGCGCTGTGCCGCGCCTTCGGCGGTGCACTGGTTTCCACCAGCGCCAACCCCCATGGCGAGCCGCCTGCGAAGAGCACGCAGACCGTGTGCGATTACTTCGGCGATGCCCTGAACGGGGTGCTGGCCGCCCCGCTGGGCGCGCAGGACCGCCCCACGACCATCCGCGATGCGCTCACCGGCGCTATCATCCGCGCCTGACTTGTCGGTGAATCACGGTTGGCGGGGCTTCCTGCGGTTCAGCGGCGCGCACAAGGGGCATCCCTAGCATCATGGACGCCGCCCATATCGGGCGGTCAGCGGCGTGCAGCCGTGGATTTGGGAGCAGGATGGCTTTGTCCACCGTATACGACAGCTTGAGATACGAACCGGCGCAAGCCGTGCTGCCGCTGTTGAACGCGCGCGACCCGCAGCGCGTCGTGGCCTGGCGTCACGGCGTGGCGGTGAGCGCGGCGCAGTTCCTGGTCCACGTCGCGGAGGTCGCCGCGCTGTTGCCCGAGGCGCCCGCCGCGGTGAATCTGTGCGAAGACCGCTATGCCTTCCTCGTCGCGTTCTGCGCCATCGCGTGCCGCGGCCAGGCCAACCTGCTGCCGCCGTCGCGCGCACCGCAGGCGGTGGAAGAAGTGATGGCCGCGCATCCGGGCAGCTACGCGCTGGGCGAGCTGGCGCTGTCGCCCGCGCCGCACGGCTACCGCAAGCTGCCGGCCCTCGACGCCTGCCCCGGTGCGCCGCCTGCGACGGTGCCGGAGATTCCCGCCGAACAGCCGGTGGCGATCGGCTACACCTCCGGCTCCACCGGCACGCCGCGCGCCAACGCCAAGAGCTGGCGCAACCTGCGCGCCAGCAGCGCCGGCACGTTGGCGATGCTGGGCAGCGTGGCCGGAGAGCGTTTCAACGTGGTGGCCACCGTGCCGCCGCAGCACATCTACGGCATCGAGATGAGCGTGCTGCTGCCGCTGCTGGGCGACGTGGGCGTGCATGCGGGGCGCCCGTTCTTTCCGGCCGACGTGGCCGCCGCGCTGGCCGAGGTGCCCGCGCCGCGCGTGCTGGTGACCACGCCGGTGCACCTGCGCGCGCTGGTCGCCGCCGGCACGCCGCTGCCGCCGTTGGCGGCCATGCTTTCCGCCACGGCGCCGATGCCGCCGGAACTGGCGCAGGCCGCCGAGCAGGCGTTCGGCGCGCCGCTGCTGGAAGTGTTCGGCTCCACCGAGACCTGCGCCTTCGCCAGCCGCCGCGTCGTGGCCGATGCCGACTGGGCGTTGTTCGACGGCGTACACCTGCACCCGCAGCCGGACGGCACCCTGGTCGACGCGCCGCAGCTCGATGCCCCCGTGCTGCTGGCCGACATCGTGAGCCTGCACGCCGCCGGTCGCCGTTTCCGCCTCTGCGGCCGCAACACCGATCTGCTGGAAATCGCCGGCAAGCGCGCCTCGCTGGGCGACCTTACCCGCCGCCTGCTGGCCATTCCCGGCGTGGAGGACGGCATCGTGTTCCAGCTCGACGAGGCGGATGCCGCCGGCGTGCGCCGCATCGCCGCCCTCGCGGTGGCGCCGGCGCTGGACGAAGCGGCGATCCTCGAAGCCTTGCGTCGCGCCATCGACCCGGTGTTCCTGCCGCGTCCGCTGCGTCGCGTGCCGGCGTTGCCGCGCAACGACACCGGCAAGCTGCCGCGATTGGCGTTGCTGGCGCTGCTGGGCTGACCGCGCGAAGCTTTTGCGTCACTCGCGCAGTGCCGGATGATCCGCCTGGGGCTTGTCCAGGTAATAGCCCTGCACCATGTCCACGCCGAATTCCCGCAGCAGGCGCAGGGTCTCCTCGTCTTCCACGAACTCGGCCACGGTGCGCTGACCCATGCCGCGGGCCACCTCGATGATGGAGCGCACGAACACCTGGTTGTCGCGCTCGTGCGGCAGGTTGCGGATGAACAGGCCATCGATCTTGAGCACGTCGACCTTGAGGCGCTTGAGGTAGGCGAACGAGGCGAAACCGCTGCCGAAGTCGTCCAGGCACAGGCTGCAGCCGGCATGCCGCAGCGCATCGATGAAGCGCTCGGCATCGCGCAGGTCCGAAATGGCGGCCGTCTCGGTCAGCTCCACCAGCAGGCGCTTCGGCGCCACGCCGTGCGTGGCCAGTTCGGTGGTGATGAAACCGGGCAGGTCGGGATCGTCGAACGAGCGTCCGGAGATGTTGATGGCCAGGGCCGGCAGCCGCGGGTGCTCGGCCAGCAGCGCGATGCTTTCGCGCACCATCCAGCGGTCGATGTCGACGATCTTGCCGCTTTTCTCGGCATAGCCGATGAACTGGTCCGGCGCGATGTAATGCGTGGGATCGGCTTCGTCCACCATGCGCACCAGGGCTTCCAGGTGCGTCAGCTCGCCACTGACCGTGCCGTACACGCCCTGGAAATGCAGCCGAAGCAGGCCGCGCTCGAGCGCGTGCTCGATCCGCTCGTTCCAGGCCAGGCGTGCGGCCACGGCCTGCATGGCGTCGCGGTCGGAGCGGTAGATGTTCCAGCGGTTCTTGCCGAGGCGCTTGGCCTGGTACATCGCCATGTCGGCGTGCGACACGAGTTCTTCGGCGTTCTGGCCGTGGTCGGGGAAGTGCGCCACGCCCAGGCTGGTGGTCAGTCGCAGAGGGCGCCCTTCGATTTCCAGCGCCAACCGCCCCAGGTTGCCCACGATGCGTTCCGCGAGCACCAGTGCGCTGTTCAGCGTGGCGTGAGGCATGAACACGGCGAACTCGTCGCCGCCCAGGCGGCACAAGGTGTCCGACTCGTGCACCAACGCCTTGACTTCGGCCGCCACGCGAAGCAGCAACGTATCGCCCGCAATGTGGCCGAAGGTGTCGTTGACGTATTTGAATTCGTCCAGGTCGAAGAGCAGCACGGCGCCCTGGCGGGCGGTGCGCACGCCGCCCCGGAAGAAGCGGGCCAGCTCGGCCTCGAAATAATGGCGGTTGTGCAGACCGGTCAGGGTGTCGCATTCGGCCAGCGTGGTGAGCCGTTCGCGCTGCTGCACCAGTTCGGCCACCATGGCGTCGAAGGCGTTTGCCAGCCGTCCCAGTTCGTCGGGGCTGTCCAGCGCAATGGGCTGGGGCGTGCGCCCCTGGCCCAGCTCATCCACGGCACGGGTCAGGTGCAGCAGGGGCGAGGTCACCAGCGCATGGACGCGGCGGCGCAGCAGCCAGAGGGACGGCCCCAGGATCAGCAGGCAGACGGCACACATCATCAGCCAGCCCAGCATGACCCACTGATCCACGCGCTTCTGCGGCAGCACGTTCACCTGGAACCAACCCGGCCCGCGGATGCGCGACCAGGCCACCCACTGGCTGCCGTCGGCCGTGCGGCCCGTGCCCATGTCGGAGTGGGCCGCCAGCACTGTGCGAAACACCTGGTCGAGCGCGTGGTTCCCCAAGGTGGTGATCTGCAGCTGGCCGTGTGCGGCGGCGATGCGGTCGCGCAGCTTCGAATGCGCGATCAGGTTGCCCTCGCTGTCCATGATGAGCTGCTGTACGGCCGCATGATGGCGGATGTCGTTCACGGAATCGATCAGCGCCTGTATCGCCACATCGTGTCCCAGCGCGCCTACCCAGTGGCCCTGCCAATCCAGGGGCGCGACGACGGACACCATCCAGGTATGGGCCTGTTCGTCCAGGTACACCGGCGTCCAGAACACCTTGCGAGCGGGATTGCGGCGCGGGTCGGCGCCCTGCATGGGCGGGTAGTTGGCGTTGCCGGCCTGCATGCCGGCGTTGCCGCCCCAGTCGACGCCGTGGGCATACTCCATCAGCCCGTTTTCCGCGAAGTCCAGGTAGGTCGAAAAAAACGGCGGCACCAGCGCCGGGCCCTGCTCGCGCAGCAGGTCGTAGCTGACGACCGCACGCAGGCGTACCGAGTCGGAGAGGCCATGCGGCCCCTCGTGCAGGTACAGCAAGGGGGTGGCATAGGTATCCACCAGCTCCGGACGCACGCGCCACAATCCGTCGGGGCTGCGCGCGAACAGCTTGTCGAAGCGCTCGGCGGTATCCGGCGGAGCCTTGTCCAGCCGCTGCACCAGCGTCTGGCGCAGGCGGCGCACGCTGGCGTCGGCCTGCACGAGCAGGCCTTCGTTGGTTTGCGCCTTGAGCTGCACCCATTGCTGGATGACCAGCGGTGCCACCCGGTCCGCCGTCACCCGCAGGGCGGCATAGCACAGCACCGACAGCACCAGCAGCAACGCCAGGAACAGTCCCCAGAGGGTGAGCGATAGCCGGTGGATCAACGATGGGCTGGTCGAGGCAAGCGGCAAGGAAAACACCCTCGGTTTTCAATCAGGAGACATGACCTGCGCAGTCGACAACCCGCCGCCGCCCGGGAAAGCGCCACCCTCTCGGTGAACGCGGAGACAGACGACGTGCGGACTCTACCGCAGGGCATGGCTTTCGTGCCGCTGCCGCTACAATGGCCGTCCATTTCCACGCGGCAACGTCCCACGGAGTCATCGGCATGAAGGTCCTGGTCATCGGCAACGGCGGGCGCGAGCACGCGCTGGCGTGGAAGCTCAAGCAGTCGCCCCGCGTCGATGAGGTGATCGTGGCCCCTGGCAATGCCGGCACCGCCCGCGAGCGCGGCGTGCGCAATGCGGACGTGGCCGTGACCGACCTCGATGGCCTGCTGAAGCTTGCGAAGGACGAGAAAGTCGACCTCACCGTGGTGGGCCCCGAGGTGCCGCTGGTGGCCGGCGTGGTGGATCGCTTCCGCAATGCCGGCCTGCGCATCTTCGGGCCGCGCGCCATCGCCGCGCAGTTGGAAGGTTCCAAGGCCTTCGCCAAGGACTTCCTGCTACGCCACAACATCCCCACCGCACGCTATGCGGTGTTCACCGAGTTGAATCCCGCATTGGCCTATGTGCGGCAGCACGGCGCTCCCATCGTCATCAAGGCCGACGGCCTCGCCGCCGGCAAGGGCGTGGTGGTGGCGCTCACGCAGGCCGACGCGGAGCTGGCACTGCACGACATGCTGGGCGCGCACCAGTTCGGCGACGCGTCCGCGCGCGTGGTGATCGAGGAGTTCCTCGACGGCGAGGAAGCCAGCTACATCGTGATGAGCGATGGCCAGCACGCGCTGCCGATGGCGTCGAGCCAGGACCACAAGCGCCGCGACGACGGCGATTTCGGTCCCAACACCGGCGGCATGGGGGCCTACTCGCCCGCGCCGGTGGTCACGCCTGAGGTGGAGAAGCGCATCCTCAAGGAAGTTATCGAACCCACCTTGCACGGCATGGCGATGGAAGGCGCGCCCTTCATCGGCTTCCTCTACGCGGGCCTGATGATCGACAAGCAGGGCAACCCGAAGGTCATCGAGTTCAACGTGCGCTTCGGCGATCCGGAAACCCAGCCCATCATGATGCGCTTGAAGTCCGACCTGGTGGAGCTGGTCGAAGCCGCGTTGGACGGCGAGCTGCACCGCACCCGCGTGCAGTGGGATGCGCGCCCGTCCATCGGCGTGGTGATGGCCGCCGGCGGCTATCCCGGCAAGGTGCGCAGCGGCGACGTGATCGAAGGCCTGGACGGCGACCTCGGCGCCGACGCCAAGGTGTTCCATGCGGGCACCAAACTCGATGCCGAGGGCCGCGCGACCACGGCTGGCGGCCGCGTGCTCACCGTGTGCGCGCTGGGCAAGGACATTGCCGCAGCCCGCGATAAGGCCTACGACGCGGTGGCGAAGATCCGCTTCGACGGCGCGTTCTGCCGCCGCGACATCGCGCATCGGGCGCTGCATCGCTGAAGACCGATAACCTTCTGCGTACAGGGAAATGCTGGCAGCGTGTTCTGGCCTGCAGGTGAGCCCAGGTTGGTTCCCTGGCGCAGGAGAGGGGAAGATCTAGTTCAGTGCGCTGTCCACTACCGACTGCGCTTCCGCCAATAGGCTGTCGAGATGCGCCTCGTCCTTGAAGCTCTCGGCGTAGATCTTGTAGATCGCCTCGGTGCCTGAAGGGCGTGCAGCGAACCAGCCGCCTTCGGTGACGATCTTGATGCCGCCGATGGCGGCGTCGTTGCCGGGCGCCTTGTCGAGCACGGCGACGACCTTGTCGCCGGCGATGCTCTCGGCCTTGAGCTGGCCGGGCGAAAGTTTCGAGAGCTTCGCTTTCTGCGCAGGCGTGGCGGCGGCGTCGATGCGGCGGCTGTACGGCCGGCCCAGTTCGTCGGCGATGCGCGCGTACACTTCGCCGGGGTCGCGGCCTTCGCGTGCGGTGATTTCCGCGGCGAGCAGCCCGGGCACCAGGCCATCCTTGTCCGTGGTCCAGGTGCCGCCGTTCATGCGCAGCAGGGAAGCGCCCGCGCTTTCTTCGCAGCCGAAGCCCAGCGAGCCGTCATGCAGACCGGGCGCGAACCATTTGAAGCCCACCGGCACTTCGTAGAGTTTGCGGCCTAGGCGTTGTGTCACGCGGTCGATCAGCGCGGTGCTCACCACGGTCTTGCCCACCGCCGCCTGTGCGTTCCAGTGCGGGCGATGGCGGTAGAGGTAGTCCACCAGCACGGTGAGGTAGTGGTTGGCGGGCATCAGGCCGGCCGAGCGGGTCACCACGCCGTGGCGGTCGTGGTCGGTGTCGCAGGCACAGGCCACGTCGTATTTGTCGCGCAGGCCGATCAGGCGCTGCATCGCATAGCTGGACGAAGGGTCCATGCGGATCTTGCCATCCCAGTCCACGCTCATGAAAGCGAACTGCGGATCGACCGTTTCGCTCAGCACGTCGAGCTGGATGCGATGGCGCTCGGCGATCGCCGCCCAGTAGTGCACGCCCGCGCCGCCCAGCGGGTCGACGCCGAGGCGCACGCCGGCGCTGCGGATCGCGTCGAAGTCCACCACGTTGGCGAGGTCGGCGACGTAGTTGTCGAGGTAGTCGTGTTCATGCGTGGTGGCGGCACGGCGTGCCTGCGCATACGGCACGCGCCGCACTTCGCGCAGGCCGCTTTCCAGCAGCGCGTTGGCGCGGTTTTCCACCCACTTGGTGATGTCGGTGTCGGCGGGGCCGCCGTTGGGCGGGTTGTACTTGAAGCCGCCGTCGGCCGGCGGGTTGTGCGAGGGCGTGATGACGATGCCATCGGCGAGGCCCGTGCTGCGCCCGCGGTTGTGGACGAGGATGGCGTGCGATACCGCTGGCGTGGGCGTGAACTCGCCGCCTGCGGAAATCATCGTCTCCACGCCGTTCGCAGCCAGCACTTCCAGCGCGCTCTCGAACGCGGGTTGCGACAGCGCGTGGGTGTCGGCGCCGATGAACAGCGGACCATCGATGCCCTTCGACTTGCGGTATTCGCAGATCGCCTGGCTCACCGCGAGGATGTGGTCCTCGTTGAAACTGCGCTCGAACGACGAACCGCGATGGCCCGAGGTGCCGAACGCCACACGCTGCGCGGGCACGGATGGATCGGGCTTCAACTCGCTGTAGGCCGCCAGCAGCCGTGGCACGTCGACGAGGATGGATGCCGGCGCCGGCTTGCCGGCAAGCGGACTGATCTCCTGGCTCATGGGTTGTTTCCACGGAGTTGGCGATAGCGGCGGATCAGCGCGTTGGTCGAGCTGTCGTGCGCCAGCTTGGGTTCGTCCTTGGCCACCAGCTCGGCGATGGTGGTCTTGGCGAGCTGCTTGCCCAGCTCCACACCCCACTGGTCGAAGGAGTCGATGTCCCAGATCGCGCCCTGCACGAACACGCTGTGCTCGTACAGCGCGATCAGGCTGCCGAGCGCAAAAGGAGTAAGCCGCTCGGCGAGGATGGTGGTGCTGGGCCGGTTGCCTTCGAACGTGCGATGCGGCACCAGTGCTTCCGGCGTACCTTCGGCGCGCACTTCCTCGGCGGTCTTGCCGAAAGCCAGTGCCTCGCCCTGCGCGATCAGGTTGGCGATCAACAGGTCGTGCTGGTCGCCGCCACCCTGCGCGGGCACGGCCTGCAGCGTCTGGCCGAAGCCGATGAAATCGCAGGGCACCAGCCGCGTGCCCTGGTGGATCAGCTGGTAGAACGAGTGCTGGCCGTTGGTGCCCGGTTCGCCCCAGTAGATGGGGCCGGTGGCATAGTCCACGTGCGCGCCATCCAGCGTGACGTGCTTGCCGTTGCTCTCCATCGTGAGCTGCTGGAGATACGCCGGGAAGCGCTTGAGGTACTGCTCGTAGGGTAGCACCGCCACGGTGGCGGCATCGAGGAAGTTGGCGTTCCACAGGCCGATCAGGCCCATCAGCACGGGAAGGTTCCGCTCGAACGGCGTGCTGCGGAAGTGCTCGTCCATGGCGTGGAAGCCGGCGAGCATGTCGCGGAAAGAGTCCGGCCCGACGGCGATCATGGTGGACAGGCCGATTGCCGAATCCATCGAGTAGCGCCCGCCCACCCAGTCCCAGAAGCCGAACATGTTGGCGGTGTCGATGCCGAACTTCGCCACGCCCTCGTCGTTGGTGGAGACGGCCACGAAGTGCTTGGCCACCGCGCTGTCGTCGCCCAGCGCCTTGACGCACCACGCGCGTGCGGCGTGCGCATTGGTGAGCGTTTCCAGCGTCGTGAAGGTCTTGGAGCAGATGATGAAGAGCGTTTCGCCGGCGTCGAGATCGTGCACGGCTTCGGCGAAATCGACGCCGTCCACGTTGGAGACGAAGCGGAACGTCATGTCGCGCCGGCTGTAGTCGCGTAGCGCTTCGTAAG
The DNA here is from genome assembly GCF_014843005.1 of Rhodanobacter sp. DHG33. GTDB lineage: Bacteria > Pseudomonadota > Gammaproteobacteria > Xanthomonadales > Rhodanobacteraceae > Rhodanobacter_A. Next base: position 316,118 of record NZ_JACYXM010000003.1, read on the forward strand.
CCATCACCGGGCCGAGGTCGGAGCCGCCGATGCCCACGCTCACCACGTTGCGGATGGTCTTGCCGGTATGACCTTTCCACGTGCCGCCGCGCACGGCGTCGGCGAATGCGGCCATGCGGTCGAGCACTTCGTGCACGTCCGGCACCACGTCGCGACCGTCGACGAGGATGCGCTCATCGCGCGGCGCGCGCAGTGCCACGTGCAGCACGGCGCGGTTCTCGGTGGTGTTGATGTGGTCGCCGCGGAACATCGCCGCGATGCGGCCCTTGAGGTCGCGCGCCTCGGCCAATGCGTGCAGCAGGCGCAGCGCTTCGTCGTCCACGCGTTGCTTGGAGTAGTCGAAATACAGACCCACCGCCTCGGCGACGAGGCGCTCGCCGCGCTTGGGGTCGGCGGCGAACAGTTCGCGCAGGTGGCGGGTCTCGACGTGGTTGCAGTGTTGCTGCAGGGCTTGCCACTCGGGCAGCAGGGTGAGGTTGGCGCGGCTCATCGGGACATCGGCTCCTCAGTGCTTGGCCGACAGTGCAGCTTGTTTATCGGCGATGCGCTGCAGAAGCTGGGTCCATGACTTCACGAAAGCGGCGGCGCCGTCCTGCTGCAGCTTCGTCGCCAGTGCGTCGAGATCGACGCCGGCAGCGGTGACCGAGGCCAGCACCGCCTCCGCGTCGCCGCCGTCCATCGGCATCGCCGGGCCGGGCTTGCCGTGGTCGGCCACCGCGAGCAGGGTCTTCTCGGGGATGGTGTCCACCGTGTCGGGCGCACCCAGCGCATCCACGTACAGCGTATCGGAGGCGTTGGGATCCTTGCTGCCGGTGCTGGCCCACAGCACGCGCTGCGGCCGCGCGCCTGCGGCCGCGAGCGTCAGCCAGCGCGGCGAAGCCAGCAGCTCGCGGTAGGCGCGGTAAGTCTGCTTGGCGACCGCGATGCCGAGCCGGTTGTGCTGATCGGCGGGCAGCTGCGGATTGACGGCCACGTCCCAGCGGCTGAGGAACACCGAGGCCACCGAGGCCACCTGTGGATCCTTGCCTGCGGCGATGCGGCGCTCGATGCCGCGCAGATAGGCCCCCGCCGCGGCAAGGTATTGCTCGCAGGAGAACAGCAGGGTCACGTTGATCGGAATGCCGCGGAAGATGGCTTCCTCGATGGCGGGGATGCCCTCGGGCGTGCCGGGGATCTTCACGAACAGGTTCGGTCGATCCGCCTGCGCGTGGATCGCTTCGGCGGCGGCGATGGTGCCGTCGGTATCGGCGGCGAGCAGCGGCGACACTTCCATCGACACCCAGCCGTCCACCTGGTGGGTGGCGTCGAACACCGGCTTGAACAGGTCGGCGGCGCGGCGCAGATCCTCCAGCGCCAGCTCCATGAACAAGGGCTCGCCCGACAGTCCGGCCAGCGACTTGGCGTGGATGCCGGCGTCATAGGCCTCGCCGTCGCCGATGGCGGCATCGAAGATGCTGGGGTTCGAGGTCAGGCCGGTGACCGAAAGCTCCGCGATGTAGCGCGCCAGCGTGCCGCTGTCGAGCAGGGTGCGGGTGATGTTGTCCAGCCATAGGCTCTGGCCGAGATTGTGGAGTTGCTGGGTTGCTTTCATGGTGGCTCCCGGGGATGTGGAGGTGGATTCTTGATCGCCGCGGCCGGAGCCGCGGCGTGCGATTCATTCAAGCTTGCACGAAGTCCTCAAGCTTACGCCCGCGCAGTTCGGCGATGCACGCGATCGCCATGTCGGGCGCGGGTTCGATGCGCTGGCCTGCGGCGGCGGCAGCGTAATGCCCCTGCTTCACCCACACGGTGGTGAGGCGTTCGCCGAGCTGGCGCTTCATGTCGGCGAGGATCTGCGGCTTGTCGTCCACCATCACGTAGTGCGCGGCGGGATAGCGCTGCTGCATGCCGTCCAGCATCTGCTGCTTGTGCAGGTAGATCAGCACGTCGCCTTGCAGCGCGTTCCACAGGCCGGCGCGGTGCACCTTGCGTGGCTGGAACACCACGTCGCCGTCGGAAAGGATCACCGGGCGGCCCAGCGTGCGGAGATGGGCCAGCGTTTCCATCGTGCCGGGAAACAGCCGCTGCTCGAACGGGTAGTCGAGCACGAAGCCGGACATGTCCAGCAGCGCAGGGTGGTTCTCGAGTCCGCTGCGGAAGCGCTGCAGGCTGGCCAGGTAGTCGGCATAGCCCAGCTCCTCGCGCAGCGCATTGTAGATGTTCCAGTAGCGTTCGCGCTCGGCGGCGCCGAAGCGCCGTTCCAGCTCGTCGCCCAGGTCGGCGCCGAAGCGGTCGTTGTCGAGCAGGGTGTCGTCGACGTCGAGCAGGATGACCAGCGGCTCGGCACCCGTCACGGAGCGGCCTCCGGCTGCGGGTCGTGCCAGCCTTCGTCGCCGGCCAATGCCGCGGCCTCGGCCGGGCCCCAGCTGCCGGGTTCGTAGAGGTGCACCGCGTCCTCGTGTTCCAGCATGTCGTCCACCACGCGCCACGCCGCTTCCACGCATTCGTCGCTGGTGAACAGCGAGTTGTCGCCGCGCAGCGCATCGCCGAGCAGGCGTTCGTAGGGCGACATGTCCGATTCGGGGTGGTGGTGCGCGACCAGTTCCACCGGCTTGCCCTGCATGGCCTCGCCTGCGCGCTTCACGCGCATACCCTCGGCGATCACCACCTGCGGGCTGAGCCGGAAGCGGAAGTAGTTGGACTGCTGCGCGCTCACGTCGTCGAACACCGACATCGGCGGCTTCTTCATGTCCACCATCACCTGCGTGGTGGTGAGCGGCAGGCATTTGCCCGCGCGGATCAGGAACGGCACGCCCGACCAGCGCCAGGTGTCGATGGCGAGGCGCAGCGCCACGAAGGTTTCCACGTCGGAGTTGGGCGCCACGCCGGGCACGTCGCGATAACCCTTGTACTGGCCGCGCACCACGTCCTGCGGCTGTAGCGGACGCATCGCGCGGAACAGCCGCAGCTTCTCCGCGTTCAACGCGGCGGGGTCGTGGCCGATGGGCGCATCCATCGCCAGCAGCGAGGTCACCTGCAGCAGGTGGTTCTGCAGCACGTCGCGGATCGCGCCCACGCCCTCGTAGAAACTGCCGCGGCCGTCCACGCCGAACTGCTCGGCCATGGTGATCTGCACGCTGTCCACGTAGCGGTTGTTCCACACCGGCTCCAGCACGCTGTTCGCGAAGCGGAAATACAGCAGGTTCTGCACCGCCTCCTTGCCGAGGTAGTGGTCGATGCGGAAGATCGCGTGCTCGGGGAACACCTCGTGCAGCGTGGTGTTGAGTTCCTGCGCGGTGGCGAGGTCGTGGCCGAAGGGTTTCTCGATCACCACCCGTGCGTTGTCCGCGCAGCCCGCGGACTTGAGGTGGGTCACCACCGTGCCGAACAGCGACGGCGGGATCGCGAGGTAATGCAGCGGCGCCTGCGCATTGCCCAGCGCCTGCTTGAGTTGGGTGAAGGTGGCGGCGTCCTGGTAATCGCCGTCGATGTACTTCAGCAGCCCGGACAGCTTGGCGAACGCGGCTTCGTCCACGCTGCCTCCGCTGCTCTTCGCCGCGGCCGTCACGCTGTCGTGCGCACGCTGCCGCAACTGCTCCAGCGACCAGCCGGCGTGCGCCACGCCGATGATGGGCGCGGCCAATCCGTCGCGCGCCACCATCGCCAGCAACGCGGGGAAGATCTGCTTGTAGGCCAGGTCGCCGGTGGCGCCGAAAAACACCAGGGCGTCGGAAGCGGGATTCGGCATGGAACGGCTCCTTGTCAGAAGGTCGCGCCGCGGACGGCGCGTGTCGAAGCGGTCAGGTTCTCACGATGCGGAAGCGGGAACCAGCGCAGGGCAGATTGCCGGGAGAGGGGTGAAACTTGCGCAAAACGCCGGAGAGACCGGGCGTCGGAATTTCGCGACGATCGGCCGCAGGGTGTTGAACGAATGGCCGGACCCGGCCGGGCTATTGCCCTGCCGGAGGCTCCCAGAGTTCGACCTTGTTCCCCTCCGGATCGATGACCCAGCCGAACTTGCCGAACTCGGAATCGTCGCCTTTTTCCAGCACGTTGCATCCTTCGTCGCGCAGCGCCTGCAGCAGGGCGTCCAGGTCTTCCACCCGGTAATTCACCATGAAGGACGCCGTGCCCGGCGCGAAATGGTCGCTGTCCGCCGAGCCGATGGACCATGCGGTGGTTCCGTGCGTTGGATTGCCCGAGCCGTCCGTCCAGCGGAAGGCCGCGCCTCCCCACTTCTGCACGTCGATGCCCAGATGGCGCTGGTACCAGGCGCGCAGCGCCACGGGATCCTTGGCGTTGAAGAAGATTCCGCCGATGCCGGTGACTCGTTTCATGCTCGCCTCCAACAAGAATGGGTTGTTGCGTCCGGAGTTTGAATCAGATGACGGTGAAGCGGCTCATCCTGCCCGAGCCGGTAAGCGGCAGGTCATGCGGCGTGTCCCAGTGGCTTCGATGGGCGGGCGATCCGGGTGACGCGCGGGAGCACTTCCGGCAGGTGGATGTCCTGGATGGCCGGCAAATGCCCATGGGCTTCCCCATGGGTGCGGCTCTCCCAGTGCTCCACTAGCACGAATTCCTGCGGGCTATCCAGCGATTGGTAGGCTTCCCAATGCACGCAGCCCGGCTCCGACAGGCAGAGAGCGCGCCTGCGCGAAAGTGCGTCGAAGACCGGCACGACGTCGTCCGAAGTCTTGGGCGCGATGGTGACGATCAGATGAAACATGCGGACCCGGCATGGGAGTGGAACAGTGGCGCGGCATCGGGCAGAAGTGAAGGATCAATCCTCGCCCGATGCCCGTTCCCATGAGGCTATCAGTCCGGGTCGCCGCCGGAACAGCGGATGGCAGCCCGGGGTCGCCACGTCGGCCCAATGCGACAGGACGTTAGGGCTGCGCGCCGCCAGCTTGCGCTGGAGGTGATGCCATTCGTGCGCGAGTTGGCCCGACGTCACCGTGATCGGCTGAACCTTCCGCACCGGCCCGATCTTGGAGCGGTCGAAGCGGTAGCCCCGGCGCGTGGCCTCATCGTGGATCGTCGCCAGATACGCATTCATGGCCCAGCGCGGCTGGGGATGCTCCGTGAACCGCAACAGCTGTGGATGATGGACATACCCTCGCGTCTCGCCGCGAAGAACCGCCTTGGCCAGCAGGGACTCACGCCACAAGGCGACCAGCCCTTGCGGATCCAGGTAACGGGGATGCAGCGACCACAGGCGCATGAAAGGAACCTCACGCTGGAACGGAGGCGAAGCCGCCTCCCTTGAACGACCGGTCGAACAACCTGGGCCAGGATGGTCATCGCGGGCAAATGCCCGGCGATGGCCTGCCGGGACGAGCGGTCAGGCCTCGGATTCGTGGCAGACCACTTCGATGTTGTGCCCGTCCGGGCCGATGACGAAAGCCGCGTAGTACCTCCCGCTGTAATTCGGGCGCAGGCCAGGCGCGCCGTTGTCCTTGGCACCCGCCTGCAGGGCCGCGCGATGGAAAGCCTCGACCTGCTGGCGATTCTGGGCCACGAATGCGAGGTGGAGATGCGCAGTCTTTTCCTCGATTCGGCGCAGGCACAGCGAAGACTTGCCATCCGCACTGAGTTCGACTCCGAGCGGGCCCTCCGAAACGATCGTCATGCCGATCGGTTCAAGCGCCTTGAGGAAGAACGCCTTGCTCGTGGCGTAGTCGCTGACTCCGAACACGATGTGGTCAAACATGGGTTTTCCCGAGGTGTGCGGTTTGCGTTGGATCGAACGGTAGAGGCCTAGAGCAGCGCAGCCACCGAATGACTGGGCGCCATTGAGCCCTACGATTGCAGCGCGCGCTCGATAAGCGCGAACGCAGGCGCGAGATTGGCGGACAAATGCTCCGGAAGGGCGTGGCGCTGGATAACGTATTCGGCTGTATTGAAGTGAACGAGTACTTCGCCGGCCGCTGTCTCAACCACCAAAACCTTGAGAGGCAGGTCGAGAGCGGATTGCGGTTGCGCCAGCATGAGCGGCGTGCCCGCCTTGGGATTGCCGAACACGATGAGCGTGGTAGGCGGCATGGCCAAACCGACTGCGTTCGCCTCGGCCTGTTGATCCCAGGTGGCGAACACCTTGATGCCATGTTCGGCGAGCGTGTCGAGCAAGCGCTGCACCGTGACGGGGAAGGAGAACGGGCTGTTCAAGCTCGCAATACCGCGCGGATTCACCGAAACGTGATCGGGTGAGGACATGGGCTGGGTTGCCTGGTGGGATTGGGCGGGGCCGGCTGCCTTGCACGGGCAGCTGGGCAACATGTTACCCAGCTGTCGGATGCAAGAGTCATCGGGGAATTGCACTCAGGTCTCTTCCGCGCGAAGCAGATTGATGGGCCGCGGCTGGGTCGTTCGCGGCGCAGGTTACGATGCAGACCTTGCCATGCCGGAAACGCCGCGATGACACTGTCGATCCGTCCCGCCACGCTCGCCGATGCGCCTGCGTTGTGCGCCTGGAATGCCGCGATGGCGCGCGAGACCGAAGGTCTCGAACTCGACGCGGCGGTACTGGAGCGCGGGGTGCGCGGCGTGTTCGAGCAGCCGCAGCGCGGCTTCTATCTCGTCGCCGAGCGCGATGGCGTAGCGGTGGGCGGCCTGCTGGTCACGTTCGAATGGAGCGACTGGCGCAACGGCGACTACTGGTGGATCCAGAGCGTGTACGTGGTGCCCGACGCGCGGCGCGACGGCGCATTCCGTACGCTGTACGCGGAAGTGGAACGTCGTGCCCGTGCTGCGAAGGCGGCGAGCCTGCGGCTGTACGTGGAAACGGAGAACGGGCGCGCGCAGGCGACCTACGAACGGCTCGGCATGCGGCGCTGCCATTACGAGATGTACGAGCAGGTGCTTTGAGGGCTGCTGTCCGGTTTCAGTGCACCGAGGCGGAAGGTGCAGCGAGCTGACCATGCTCATCCAGCACGATGCGGCCGGTCGCCTGCAATTCGGCGACGCAGCCGTAGCGGGTGGTCAGCGCGGCGAGCAGCGGGCCCAGGGCGCGCGGCTGCAGGGGATAGCCGTGGGCGAGCACGCGGGGGCGGATGCCTTCGCCGCGCTGCGCCGCGGTGACGGCCACCACGCCGAGGCCGGGTGCTTCATGGGCATAAAGCTGCGGCGCTTCGTGGCGCGGGTCGGCGTCGGCCATGGGTTCCAGCAGCCAACCGGCTTCGCCTTTCCCGTCCGGCGTGGACTGCAGACACAGCGGCAGCACGTGGGCGTCCAGCAGGGCGGCGTACTGGCGCAGCTCGAACACGATGCCGGCGAAATCGTGCGCACGTTCCGACATGTCGCCGCTTTGCGCCGCCAGCCATTCGGCGGGCGATTGCGCCAGCACACGGCCGTTCTCGTAGCGCAGTGCCAGGCCCCGTGCGCTGAGCACGCTTTCCTCGCGGTACGGCGTGAGCAGGGCCGTTTCCAGCAGGCTCCACAGCGGCGCGAGGTTGACGTGTTCGTACTGCACGCAGGTGAGCGCCAGCAGGTCGTTGCGGCTGAGGTAGCGCGCGTGTTCCAGCCGCACGCCCAGCGTGCGCATCAGCCAGTCGGCGGTGTGCGCGCCGGCTTCGCCGCGACCGACCAGCTGCACTTCGATCTGTTCGGCGAGTTCCTCGGCCAGCTCCTGCGGCGCCAGCAGCGACAGCGGCAGCAGGCGCATCGGGCCATCGGCGTAATGCGGCGAGGGCTCCAGCGGCTGCGCGGGCATGTGGCCCTCATGGCTGCCGAACGCCACCACCTGCGCCACGCCGGCGCGCGGCACGCGGCGGCCGAGCTCGTCCAGCGTCGCCCATACCGGAAAGCCGGGGCGCAGCAGTTCCACCGGATCGAACAACGCGCCGGCCAGCACCAGCCGCGCCTGCTCCACCTGCGGCAGCAACGCATGCAGGTCGGCGGCGACCAGGCTGGCCAGCGCGTCCGCTTCGTCGCGGCTCAGGGTGGCGCTGGGGGCGCTGCCGGCCACGGGCTCCAGCGCGAGCACGATGGGCAGGGCGATCAGAGGGGAGGTTTCCACGGCAGGGAAATCCGCGAGGGAAAACGGCCATTCTAGCAAGCGGGCCCGCCAAGCCCCGGTAGCGCGCCGATCGGGCCCGGTGAACGAATTTCCGTTTGCGTGGCCCGTTGCGCTTCCGCGTCGTGGCGGGGCGCGTTAGCCTTGCAGGCAATCTCTGGCGGATTTCCGGAATGGAAAAGATGCAACGGCGTGTGGGCGTAATCGGCGGCGTGCGGATCCCGTTCTGTCGCAACAACACCGCCTACGCCGACGTGGGCAACTTCGGCATGTCGGTCAAGGTGCTGGGGTCGCTGGTGGAGCGTTTCGGCCTGCATGGGTTGGAGCTGGGCGAGGTGGCGCTGGGTGCGGTGATCAAGCACGCCTCGGACTGGAACCTCGCACGCGAGGCGCTGCTTTCCTCCGGCCTGGCGCCCACGACGCCGGGCATCACCACGGCGCGTGCCTGCGGCACCTCGCTGGACAACGCGATCATCGTGGCGAACAAGATCGCGGTGGGCCAGATCGATGCCGGCATCGCCGCCGGCTCGGACACCACCAGCGATGTGCCCATCGTGTACGGCGCGCGGCTGCGCAAGCGCCTGCTGGCGATCAACCGCGCCAAGACGCCGCTGGACAAGCTGAAGGTGGCGCTGCATCGTTTCTCGCTGAAGGAACTCAAGCCCTCCTTTCCCGGCGTGGCCGAGCCGCGCACCGGCAAGTCGATGGGCGACCACTGCGAGCAGATGGCGAAGCAGTGGCAGGTCGCGCGCGAGGCGCAGGACCGGCTGGCGCTGGACAGCCACCACAAGCTGGCCGCCGCCTACGAGGCCGGCTTCTTCGAAGACCTGATCGTGCCGTTCCGCGGCCTGGCGCGCGACGGTTTCCTGCGCCCCGACACCACGCTGGAAAAACTGGCCTCGCTCAAGCCCGCGTTCGACAAAACCTCGGGCCAGGGCACGCTCACCGCTGGCAACTCCACCGGACTTTCCGACGGCGCCGCTGCCGTGCTGCTGGCCAGCGAGGAGTGGGCGGCGCAGCGCGGCCTCAAGGTGCAGGCCTGGTTCCGCGACGCCGAGGTGGCTGCGGTGGATTTCGTGCACGGCGAGGGCCTGCTGATGGCACCCACCGTGGCGGTGCCGCGCCTGCTCAAGCGCAACGGTCTCACTTTGCAGGATTTCGACTATTACGAAATCCACGAAGCCTTCGCCGCGCAGGTGCTGTGCACGCTGCGCGCATGGGAGAGCGCGGATTACTGCAAGAACCGCCTGGGGCTGGATGCGCCGCTGGGTGCGATCGATCCCGCCAAGCTCAACGTGCACGGCTCCAGCCTCGCCACCGGCCACCCGTTCGCGGCCACCGGCGCGCGCATCATCGCCACGCTGGCGAAGATGCTGGAACAGAAGGGTTCGGGGCGCGGCCTGATCTCGATCTGCACGGCAGGCGGCATGGGCGTTACGGCGATCCTCGAACGCTGACGGCGGGGCGCCTTCAGCCGCGATTAGCCCGCGCTGGGGCATAAAGGCCGCATGTTGCGTCTGCGAACCACCGTCACCTTGAGTCTGCTCGCCCTGGGCGTCGGCGTCGCCGGCACGCAATGGCTGAGCGGTTTCGGTACCGGCTGGTCCGGTCCCAGCGAGCGCGTGGCGGGTTTTGCGCCTCCGGCGCATCGCATCGCGGCTGCGCGGGCGGCGCGCCGCCGCGCATCAAGCCAACCGCATGTCGTGGCGGTGGTGCACCGCGCCGTGCTGCCGCCCGTGGTGGATGTCGTGCAGGCGGCGCCGGTCGTCCCGCCGCCGGAACTGGTGCCGGTGTCCATGCCGGAGGTAGCGGCATCGTGGTCGCAGATGGAAGGCCATCTGCAGGGCCGCGTGCTGCTGCATCTGGCCATCGACGGCGGCGGCCGCGTCATCGATGCGTCGCTGGCCGAGTCCAGCGGCGATCCGGTGCTCGACGCCCATGCCCTCGCCACGGTGCGCAACTGGCGCTTCGCCGTGCCGGCCGATCATCCGGAGGGCTTCAGCGGGGATCTGCCGATGCGGTTCACCACGGGAAGCGGACAGCAGGTAGCCCAGGCGCTGTGACTGGGTGACTTTGCCCTTTGCGGCAAAGGATTCTCCGCGGCAGGCGTCCAGCCGCCTGCCGAAGCAGGGGAGGCGCCGGAGCCGCCCTATCCCCTCACAAAACGCCCTTCACGCCTGCCCCGAACGCCGTGATCAGCCGCGTATAGATCAGCTTCGGCGAGATCGCCACGTCGGGGAAGTCGCCCACCGCCGTGTAGCACTGCCGGAACTTCGGGTTGTCGGGAGCGAGCGGAATGCAGCCGGGTTTGATCTCGTAGCTGGTGGCGTAGCGGAACGGCCACAGGTCGAACAGCGGCAGGCGCGCGGAGATGTCGCCGATGGCCAGGCTGATGTCGCCGAGGACGGGAATGGTGGGCTCGCGCTTGCCGATGGTCCAAGCGTTCTGCGGCAGGGTGTCGTCGAGGATGGAGTCGCGCACTTCGCTGGCGAAACGCGGGTCCTGCACGATCACGCCGGCCTCGGTGTTGTAGTGGTCGGAGCGCGGGTCGAAGTTGTGCGAGCCGACCATGGCGAAGCTGTCGTCCACCACCATCGACTTGGCGTGCAGGCTGTAGCGGCGGCCGCCGCTGTGGAGGGGAGCCGGGCGGTTGCGCTTGCCGCCGCGGCCGAACACGCCGGGGCGGCGCTCGTTGCCGGGGTAGCGGCGCGTCTTGTCCGCCAGCGCGAGGGGCGTGCCGGCGGGGCCGTCGTCTTCGGTCTCGTTGGCTTCCTCGAACGCTTCCTCGGCGCTGTCGGCATGCGGCTTGAGTTCGTGGATCTGGAAGCCGTATTCGGTGAGGTAGCGGCGACGGTGTTTGTAGGAGAGCGCGTAGACCGCGAACGCGTCGGTGGCGGCCAGCGAGTTGGTGGAGACGATGATGTCGGGCGCCGGGTCCTGCTTGTGCAGTTTCTTGAAGATGTCCTGCGCGCGGCGGCTCATCACGAGGTAAGGCGTCTGCAGCACCACTTCGTGCTTGGCGTCCGCGACCATGTGCATCAGCTGGGCGGTGAAGTCGCGGGCATCGCGCTTGTGCGGTTCGTCGGTCTTGGCGGGCAGGTCGCTGAAGTAGTTCACCTGGCTCACGCGCAAGGTGTCGTCGCCGATCCACGCGGCCAACCAGTCCGGGTTTTCCGCCTCGGATTGCGCGCGCGCCACGCGCACGGGATCGGTGTAGTGCGGTGCGAGCCAGCCGGGCGGCGAGGCGTCGCTGCGGATGCGCCGGTTGACGTCGCGCAGGCGGATCAGCGGCACCGAACGCTTGTGGTTCCAGAACAGCTCGAAGCTGTCGGCCATTTCCCTGCCCACCGGGCCGCCGGCCATCACGTCGCGGTCGAGGTAGTCGAAGTCGGGATCCCAGTTGAAATAGCGGTTCTGGTAGTTGCGGCCGCCGGTGATACCGATGGTGTCGTCCACCAGCAGCAGCTTGTTGTGCATGCGCTGGTTGAACTTCATGAAGCAGCACACGACGCCAGCGGCGAACTGCAGCGGGGGCGTCTGCGCATCGTGGAAGGTGGGGTTGTACAGCTTCACCTCGAGATGGGGGCTGACCCGGGCGAGGCGGTCGAGCAGCGCGAGGTCGCCGAAGGAGAACAGCTGGTCGGCGAGAATGCGCACCCTGACCCCGCGCCGGGCCGCCTGCACCAGTTCGTCGAGCACGAGCTGGCCGATGTCGTCCTCGTCCCAGATGTAGGTCTGCACGTCGATGCTGTGCTGCGCGGCACGGATCAGGCTGATGCGTGCGGCCAGCGCGGCTTCGCTGTCATCGAGCAGGGCGACGGTGTTGACCGGGTGGTCGGGGGTGGAATCGGCCAGCGCCTGTTGCGCGGCGGCCAGCAGGGGCGAGGGCTTGGCGCAGCGGTCGGCCTGCTGGCAGGTGTCCGCGCGACCGGGGCTGGCGGCGACGATGTCGCCGGCCTCGCGGATGTGCGCGCGGCTCAGCGTGCAGCCTTGCAGCAGCGCGACGAGCAGCAGGACGGAAAGCAGCGGTAACCGGCGGAACGACATGAACGATGGCATGGGCGAGGCGTCATGCCCCGGGCGTAGGGTGGAAGCTATCCCAAAATCCGTTCGTCCTGGGTGTAGCGCCAAGTGTGGGCAATCGAAGGGTCGAGAGTGCGGGTTGCGGCAGCCTTTCGATTTTGTGGAATGCCGTTCATCCGGGTTCGGCGCGAACGGCTTTTCCGCGTAGGGTGCGGGGAGGATTCAGCGCGGCGACCAGAACGCATCCAGCCGCGCGCAGGCCGGCTCCAGCGGGCTGCCGAGGTGCAGCACCGCGAGTCCGCCCGGCGGCATGCCGCGGAACTCGTCCGAACGTCCTTCCACCAGCAGTGCCACCAGCCGCTCGATGCCGGGGTTGTGGCCCACCAGCATCACGGTACCGGCATCGGCGTGCTGGTCGAGCAGGGCCAGCAGTTCGCCGGGCGTGGCGTCGTAGATTTCGGCGGCCTCCTGCAGCGACGGCGGGTTGGCCATGGCGGCCAGTGCCAGCTGCGCGGTTTCCGTGGTACGGCGGGCCGGCGAGCACAGCACGCGCTGTGGTCGCGCGCCGTGGCTGGCCAGCCACGTGCCGGCATCCTGCGCCTCGCGCCGGCCGTGCTCGCTCAGCGGGCGTTGGCAGTCGTCGCCGTCGTCGGCGGGCAAGGCTTCGGCATGGCGCAGGAGGATCAGTTCGTGCATGGATGGCTCCGGTGAATGAGGGTCAGGCCTGGCGCTTGATCCAGCGCAGCAGCGGCTTCCAGTCTTCCTGGTGGCTGCGCACCTGTTCGGACTGGTAATCGAAGATGCCCTTGCCCAGCGCGGCCAGCAGCACGTAGGCCTGGCTGTCGCGCAGCTGGGCGACGACGGGGAAGGGCGACTCGGCGGCCAGCTGCTCCACCGCATCCTGGCTGGCCCGCGTCCACGGCTTGAGCCGGTTCGCCACCAGCGCCACCGGCAGCTTGCCGTTGCGGATGCGCTTGATGGCCTGCAGTTCGCCGAGGAAATGCGTGGTGGCGTCGAGATCGAAGCTGGACGGCAGCACCGGCACCAGCAGCACGTTGGCCACGTCGATGAAGGGCTCCAGCTCGCGCTCGCTGACGCCGGCGGGGGTGTCGATCAGCAGCTGCTGGGTGTCCGAAGGCACCTTCTGCAGCCCTTTGCGGCCGCCTTCCAGGCCGAGCACGCCGGGCACGTTGTCGGGGCGGCGGCCGGCCCAGCGGTAGCTGGAGCCCTGGCGGTCGGCATCCACGATGGCGGTGTTCTGCCCAGCCTGCGCCCAGTGCGACGCCAGCTGCGTCACCAGTGTGCTCTTGCCGCACCCGCCCTTGCTGCTTGCCACCAGCGTCGTAAGCATGGGGTCACCTCATCGCGAAGGTGGGCCAAGCCTAACTGGTGCGGCTCCTCATGGGGAGTGTGCCGATGCCGGGGCGGACTGCGCGGCTCCGGACGACGGCGGTTGCCAGCTGCTGGGTGCGGTGGTCGAGATGCCGCTGGCGCGCAGCACGGCGATGACCTGGCTCATTTCGGTGCCCCCCAGCTTGGCGGTGGCCAGCAATTGCTGGGCGAACGCGGCGTTGTCCTGCGCGCGCAGCGCCAATTGGGAATAGTTCTGCACTTGCCAGATCAGGTCGCGGCGCTGCTGTTGGGCGTTGGCCTGTTCGGCCGAGTCGCCGAGCACCTCGTACAGATGCAGGCCCAGCGAGCGAGACAGCGGGCTGGAGCCCCATTCGAGCAGTTTGGCGACCTTGAGGCAGTCGGCCTTGAGCGCGGCGTCGCTGCCGGCGTTCTCGCACATCTTGGCCACCGGCGGCAGCGCGGGCTGCGGTTGCAGCCGGGCGTTGGCCAGCACGATCAGGGCCTGCACGCCGACCGGGCCGGCTGCCCCCTGCGTGGCCGGTGGCGGCGGCAGCGCATCCACCACGCTGGCGAGTGCGGCGATGCTGCTGCCGGTGTAGTCGTCGTAGATCTTGCCGGCGGCGGCCGCGGCCAGGTCGGCGCGCGCGGCGGCGGGCTTCATGTCGCGGGTGTCGATGCCAAGCTTGAGCAGCCACACCGCGGCGTTGTCCGGCGCTTCCACCGTCAGTTTGCGCAGCGCGCTGTCATTGGGGCAGGTGTTTGCCTTCGAGTCGCAGTCGCCAAGGCGCACCCACTGTACGGGGGCGCCGGAGTCGCTGGCGGCGGCGGCGCGGTTGATCAGCGCGTGGAAGCTGCTGGTCTTGGTCTGGTTCGGCAAGGGACGCGCCAGCAAGGCGGCGCCCAGCAGGGGCTGCGCCGTGGCGCGCAGCGCCAGCACGCTGACCATGTCGCGCTGGAACGATTGCAACGCCTGGTCGCGCGCATTGCCGGCGGCTGGCGCCGGGGACGAAGCCGCGGCGGGCGGGTTCGTATCGTCCGCCGCCGCCGTGGCGGCGATCAGCGACAGGGCGCCGGCAAGGGCGAAGCGGTGCCATCCACGCATGAGGTGCTCCAGCGATCACGGAACCGCCAGCTTAGCGGCGGTGCCTTGAGGATGCTCTGAACGGTTTCTGAGTCGCGGTCGGGCATGGCGGCTTCGCCCGCGGCTTGGTTGCTAGGATGGCCGCTCGTTCGCGCACACGCGCGCTCCACCCATACAGGGGGCGGAGGACAGCTGTGGATCATTTTTCGAGTTTTGCCGATGGCGCGCCGTGGTTTGCCGGCTGGGGCACGTTGGCGCTCATCAACGCGGGACTGGCCCAAGGCAAGAACCGCAGCGGCCTGCTGTGGTTCCTGGTGTCCTTGTTGTTCGGTCCCTTGGCGACGCTGGTTCTGGTGCTGCTGCCCAAGGAGCGCGCGAAGCTGTTCTGAGCGGACTTGCCCCGCCCGGATTTATTCGCCCAGGGCTTCGCGCATGAATTCCGGCTGGGCCAACGCGGCCTTGTGGATTTCGGCGTTGTAGTACTTGGTGGGGAAGTTCTTGCTCAGCGCGCCGCGCTCGCGGAAGCCGCTGAGGTCGCCGCCCTTGCGCGCCATGGTGCAGCTCCACCAGCCGGTGGGGTAGCAGGGCTGCGGGAACGGCAGGGTCTTCACGGCGCTGAAGCCGGCGGTGCGCATGGCCGCGCGCATCGACTTGATGAGTTCGATGTGCGCCAGCGGCGATTCGCTCTGCTGCACCAGCAGGCCGCCGTGGCGCAGTGCCTTGAAGCAGCTGGCGTAGAACGCGGCGTTGAACAGGCCTTCGGCCGGACCCACCGGGTCGGTGGAGTCCACGATCACCAGGTCGATCGACTCCGGCTCTGCCTCGGCCATGTACTTGATGCCGTCGATGAACAGCAGCTCGGCGCGCGGGTCGTTGTTGGACTCGCACAGCTCGGGGAAGTACTGCTCGGCCAGGCGCGTGACGCGCTCGTCGATCTCTACCTGCACGGCGTGCTCGACTTCCTCGTGCTTGAGCACCTCGCGCAGCGTGCCGCAGTCGCCGCCGCCGATGACCACCACGCGCTTGGCGCGCGCATGGGTGAACAGGGCCGGGTGGGTCATCATCTCGTGATAGAGGAAGTTGTCGCGGCTGGTCAGCATCACGCAGCCGTCGATCACCATCAGCTTGCCCCAGTCGGTGGTCTGGTGGATCTCGATGGTCTGGAACGGGGTCTTCTCCGCGTGCAGCAGTTGCTCGGTGCGGAAACCGATGGAGGAGCCGGAAGCCTGGTGGGCCTCGGTGAACCAGCTGATCTGCTGCGACATGGGTGTTCCTGGGGTCGGACGCGAAGTTTGGCCGCCCATTGTAGCCGAGCTGTCGTGGATGGGCTGTTACAATGGCGATTCCGGTGCGCGGCGCGCGCCGGCTGGTGCGATGGGCCCCGCGGCGTGCGAGGCTTCCGGCCCTTCGTGCTTACCTGCGTCAAGGCTCGCCGCTGCGACGACATGCCTTCTTTCCGTTTGCACAAGGAGACTTCCCATGTCGAAGCCCTGGACCGTGGCCGATGCCCGCCACACCTATGCCGTGGCCCACTGGGGCGACGGTTACGTCGACGTCGGCGATACCGGCGAGATCGCGATACGCCCGCACGGTGCGCGCGGCCCGGCGCTGTCGCTGCCGGCCATCGTGGAGCGTGCCCGTGCCGAGGGCCTGCGCCTGCCGCTACTGGTGCGCTTCCCGGACATCCTCGCCGACCGCCTTGCGCGCCTGCAGGCCGCGTTCGCCAAGGCGATCGGCGAGTGGGGCTATGCGGGCGGCTATACGGCCATCTATCCGATCAAGGTGAACCAGCAGTGCGGCGTGGCCGGCGAGCTGGTGGCCGCGGGGACCGAGGGTTTCGGCCTCGAGGCCGGCTCCAAGCCCGAGCTGATGGCCGTGCTGGCGATGGCGCGGCCCGGCTCCATCGTGATCTGCAACGGCTACAAGGACCGCGAATACATCCGCCTCGCGCTGATCGGGCTGAAGCTCGGCCTGCGCGTGCACATCGTGATAGAGAAGCTATCGGAGCTCGACCACGTGTTCGCCGAGGCGAAGACCCTGGGCGTGGAGCCACTGCTCGGCGTGCGCGTGCGCCTGGCCTCCATCGGTGCCGGCAAGTGGCAGAACACCGGCGGCGACAAGGGCAAGTTCGGTCTCTCGCCGGCGCAGGTGCTCACCCTGATCGAGCGGCTGGACCAGGCCGGCCTCAAGCACACGCTGAAGCTGCAGCATTTCCACATGGGCTCGCAGATCTCCAACGTGCGCGACATCGCCAACGGCATGCGCGAGGCCACCCGCTATTTCGTCGAGCTCACCCGCATGGGCGTGCCGCTGGATATCGTCGACGTGGGTGGCGGCCTGGGCGTGGACTACGAAGGCTCGCGCTCGCGCAGCCACAATTCGATCAACTACTCCATCGAGCAGTACGCCGCCACCATCGTGCAGTCGCTGGCCGAGGCGGTGGAGGCGGAAGGCCTCAAGGCGCCGCACATCCTCACCGAGGCGGGCCGCGCGATGACCGCGCACCATGCCGTGCTGGTGGTCAACGTGAGCGAGGTGGAAGAGGTGCCGCAAGGCGCGATCCCCGCGCCGGGCGCCGACGAGCCGGCCGTGCTGCGTCGCCTGCGCGAAGTGCACGATGAATTCGACCAGCGGCCGCCGCTGGAGCTGTTCCACGAGGCCCAGCACCACCTCGCCGAAGGCCAGGCGCTGTATGCGCTGGGCCAACTCACGCTGGCCGACCGCGCGCGGCTGGACGAGATGTACTACGCCATCGCCAACGCGGTGCGCGGGCGCCTGCTGCCCGGCGAACGCTCGCATCGCGCCGCGCTGGACGAGCTGGACGAGAAGCTGGTGGACAAGTACTTCGTCAATTTCTCGGTGTTCGAGTCGGTGCCCGACATCTGGGCGATCGAGCAGATCTTCCCGATCGCGCCCATCGCGCGGCTGGACGAGCAGCCCACGCGACGCGGCGTGATCGTCGACCTCACCTGCGATTCCGACGGCCGCATCGACCACTACGTGGACGCCGAAGGTGTGGACGTTTCGCTCCCGCTGCACGCGCTGAAGGACGGCGAGAGCTACCGCCTCGGCATCTTCATGGTCGGCGCGTACCAGGAAACGCTGGGTGACATCCACAACCTGTTCGGCGACACCGACGCGGTGAACGTGCGCGCGGACGGCGACGGCTGGGTGTTCGCGCACAAGCGCCGCGGCGACACCACCGATCTGATGCTGGACTACGTGGGCTACGACCTCGCCACGTTGCGCGCCAGCTACCGCGAGCGCATCGCCGCCGCCGGCATTGCGGGCAGCGACGCCGATGCGCTGTACGCCACGCTGGACGGCGGCCTCACGGCGTACACCTATCTCGCCGAAGATACGCACTGAGTCCGTTTTCATAGGGCGCGCTCCATAGAGTGCGCCCTATGCGCGCTGGCTCGGATCCATGGGCCACGCCAAGCTCTGTCGCAGGACGTGCGTCCCTGCGCGAAAGTCTGATGGCACCGTCACACACACTGCCTACAATGCGGACTCCCCCACCCGGAGTTCCCCCATGAGCAGTCTCGACGGCAAGGTTGCCCTCATCACCGGCGCGGCCAGCGGCCTCGGCAAGGCGATTGCCGAGTTGTACGCGAAGCAGGGTGCCGCGGTGGCGATCTGCGACATCAATCAGCAGGCTGCGGACGCTGCTGCCGCGGAAATCAACGCCGCCGGCGGCAAGGCCATCGGTGTCGCCATGGACGTCACCGACGAAGCCGCGGTGGATGCCGGTACCGACAAGGTGGTCGCGACGTTCGGCCACCTGGATATCCTGATCTCCAATGCCGGCGTGCAGATCATCAATCCCATCGACCAGTTCAGCTACGCGGACTGGAAGAAGATGCTGGCGATCCATCTCGACGGCGGCTTCCTCACCACGCGCGCCGCGCTGCGCCACATGTACAAGGGCGATCGCGGCGGCATCGTGATCTACATGGGCTCGGTGCACTCGCACGAGGCGTCGAAGCTCAAGGCGCCCTACGTCGCCGCCAAGCACGGCCTGCTGGGCCTGGCGCGCACGCTGGCGAAGGAGGGGGCGGCGCACAACGTGCGTTCGCACGTGATCTGCCCGGGCTTCGTGCGCACGCCGCTGGTGGAGAAGCAGATCCCCGAGCAGGCGAAGGAGCTGGGCATCAGCGAGGCCGAGGTGATCAAGAACGTGATGCTGAAGGACACCGTGGACGGCGTGTTCACCACGGTCGAGGACATCGCGCAGACCGCGCTCTACCTCGCCACCTTTCCCAGCGCCGCGCTGACCGGGCAGAGCATCGTGGTGAGCCACGGCTGGTACATGCAGTGAGCCGCGCGGCAGGCGGGGTAGCGAAGTCGCTTGCCGCACAGGTGGCGCGCGACTATGCATGCGTGGCCCTGGTGCTGCAGGGCGGTGGCGCCCTGGGCGCCTACCAGGCCGGCGTGGTCGAGGCGCTGGAGGAGGCGCAGCTGCGCCCAGACTGGATCGCCGGCATCTCCATCGGTGCATTGAACGCGGCGATCATCGCGGGCAATCCGCCGGAGCGCCGCGTCGAATGCTTGCATGCGTTCTGGGACGCGATCAGTCAGCCGGCCATCTGGCCGACATCGCCATGGCTCGATGCCGGGCATTGGCCGTTGCCGCTGCAGAGCGGCTTGAGCGGTCTTGCCGCGTGGCGGGCGCTGGTCGAGGGCCAGCCGGGTTTCTTCCATCCGCGCGTGCCGCCGCCGTTCCTGCAGACGCATGCCACGCCTGCCACCGCGAGCTGGTACGACACCGCGCCGCTGCGCGCCACGCTGGAGCGACTGGCCGACTTCGACCGCATCAACGACGCGCGCGCGATGCGCGTGTCGGTGGGCGCGGTGAACGTGCGCAGCGGCAACTTCACCTATTTCGACAACACCAAGGAACGCCTGCGGCCGGAGCACTTCATGGCCTCCGGCGCACTGCCGCCGGGCTTCCCCGCGGTGGAGATCGACGGCGAGTTCTGGTGGGACGGCGGCGTGGTGTCCAACACACCGCTCTACGCGGTGCTCACCGAGCGGCCGCAGCGCGACATGCTGGTGTTCCAGGTCGACCTGTGGAGCGCGCAGGGCGAGTTGCCGCGTGACCTGGCCGGGGTGGCCGAGCGCAGCAAGGAGATCCAGTATTCCAGCCGCACCCGGCTGATGACGGAATACATGCGCGAGAACCGCCGCCGCCAGCGCCTGCTGAAGGAGCTGATGGCGCTGGTGCCGCCCGAGCGTCGCGATGATCCCGAGTATCGCCGCGCCGAACGCGAGGCGCGCGGCGCATTGGTGAACCTGGTCCACCTGATCTACCAGGACCGGCCTTGCGAGGGGCATTACCGGGATTACGAGTTCAGCGCCGCCAGCATGCGCAGCCATTGGCAGAGCGGGCTGGACGACATGCACCGCAGCCTGGCGCAGCCCGGATGGCTGGACCTGCCGGCGGCCGAACAGCCGTTCGTGTCACACGACGTGCATCAGCCCTGATAGGGACCGCCGGTCTCGCCCCAGCCCCAACGGGGCATCGGTGCCTGATCGGCTGGTGCCTGGTCGAGGTGCGAGTTGAGCACGGCCAGTCGCGTGCCCCATTCCACGTAGCCGACGAAAGCGGAGCGAAATTCCGGATCGTCCGGCAGACCGGCGGCGTCGGCGCATTCCAGCAGCAGCGCCATCCAGCGCGCACGCTGCGCCTCGTCCAGGTGTCGTCCCACATGCTTCAACAGCATGCCGTGGTGACCGCCGCGCTCTTGGCTATAGGACGCCGGGCCACCGAAGACTTCGGCCAGGAACAGCGCCACGAAGCGTGGATGGTGCGCATCCATGCGGGCGAACAAGGGAGCCAGCAGTGGATCGTCCGGCACCCGCTGATAGAAGATGTCGGTGAGACGCTCCAGGGCAGGCAGGCCGCCGGCCCATTCGTAGAGGGTGGGAGTCGTGCCGTCGCTCATGGCGCTTTCGCCCGCTGCACCGCCGTCACGTTGTAGTGGCGCATCTCCTCGATCATGCCGACGTAGGGCTTGATGGCCGCGAAGAACGCGCGGAATTCGGGGCTGCCGCGGAAGCCCTGCATATGGCCTTCCACCGAGTCCCACTGGATGCGCAGGATGTAGCTGCCTGGTTCGTCGATGCAGCGCGCCAGCTCGTAGCCCAGGCAGTGCGTGGAGGCATCCAGGCTCTGTCCAGCTTCCGCATAGTCCTGTTCGAAGCGTGGCGCGTCCGACGGGGAAATCTTGTAGCGGATGTATTCGACGATCATGCTTTGCCCTCGCAGATGAATCGTGGGAACCGCGTTGCATTCTCCGTCCGCCTGCATGCGGAAAGATACGCACCGAAAAGTTACCTGCTCGCCATCACGAGGGTTTCGCTTGATCACTACCCGCAGAAAAACCTTTGCCTGTCCTGTCGACGTGACCTTGAGCCTGATTCACGGCAAGTGGAAGCCGATGATTCTGTGGCTGCTGTCGACACGGCATCGTCGCTTCAGCGATTTTCAGGCGGCGATGCCGCAGGTGGCGCACAAGGTGCTCAGCCAGCAGTTGCGGCAACTCGAGGCGGACGGATTGATATGCCGCGGCGTGCGCGATGCGCACGCGCAACGCGTGGACTACCGATTGACCGGATTCGGCCGTAGCCTGCGGCCAGCGTTAAACGCACTGGCGACCTGGGGCAAGGATCATCATCGTGCGCTGGGCGCTGAGTACGGAGTTCCGGTGGCCGAGATCGACTGATCGCGATTACCCGCGCAAAGCGCGGCTCTGGTTGAGCATCGGATTCACGTACCGGAACAGGACGAGGGAACACCGCTCCCGTGGCCGACTCGTCGTCGCGCACACTTCCGTGCGAGGCTTGCCTCAGCCGCGATGCACCTGCAGGCCCGCCGCCGACTGGCTCACCGGCATCACCTCGATGCGGTTGATGTTGAGATGCGGCGGCAGGTTGGCGATCCACCAGATCGTCTCGGCGATGTCGCTTGCGACGATGGGATGGGCGCCGGCGTACAACGTGTCCGAGGCGCCCTGGTCGCCGCCGGTGCGAACCAGCGTGAACTCGGTTTCGGCCATGCCCGGTTCGATGGCCGTGACGCGCACGCCGGTGCCATGCAGGTCCACGCGCAGGTTCTGCGTGAACTGGCTGACGAAGGCCTTGGTGCCGCCGTACACGTTGCCGCCGCGGTACGGGTAGGTGCCCGCGATGGAGCCGATGTTGACGATGGCGCCGCGGCGCGCGATCAGCCCGGGCAGCAGTAGATGGGTCATCGTCGCCAGTGCGGTGACGTTGGTGTCGATCATCTGCTTCCACTGCGCAAGATCGGCCTGTTGTGCCGGTGCGGTACCCAGTGCGAGGCCAGCGTTGTTCACCAGCAGGTCGATATCGGCGAAATCCGCCGGCAGGCCGGCCACGGCAGTGTGCAACGCGGCTTCGTCGCGGATGTCGAAGGCGACGGCATGCACCTTGTCGGCGCCATGCGCGTCCACCAGCTTCTGCAGGCGCTCGGCGCGGCGGCCGCTGGCGACGACGCGCCAGCCGCCGGCCACGAAGCGTTCCACCGTGGCTGCGCCGAAACCGGCGGTGGCGCCGGTGATCCAGGCGGTCTTGATGCTCATGCGGGTGTGCCTCGACGAAGCGGGTGGCTTACTTGCCTTCCTTCAGCGCGATCGAGCTGATGCCGGCGCCGCTGAGGCGCTGCTTGGTCGCCTCCAGCGCGCTGGCGCTGGGGAACGGCCCCAATCGCACACGATGGAAGGTCTGGCCGTTGATGGTGACCGATTGCACGTTGGCCACGAAGCCCTGCATGGCGAGCTTGGCCTTCATGGTTTCCGCATCGGAGGGATTGGGGAAGGCACCGACTTGCAGCAAGTAGCCGCTGCTCGCCGAAGGCTTCGGTATGGCGGCAGCGGGTGCCGCCACCACGTTCTGGGTGGCGACCGGCGCATTGCCGGTGGGTGCGGGCGAGGCGGCCGGCGCAGTAGGCGCGGCATTGGGCGTCGGCGTGGCCGCTGCCTGCTTCTGTTGCTGCTCGGCCTTGGCCTGCGCGCTGAGCTCGGCATCCGGGATGCGCACTTCCTTCTCCGACAGCACGGAGTAGAAGTCGAACTGCGGCTTCTTCGGCGCGCTCTCGGCATTGCCCGGCGCCACCGCGCCGGCGTCGCTGGGCGCCGCGGCCGTGGCCTGAGGATTGGCCTGTGGACCGTCCTTCGGCGCCATCGGCATCAGCGAGTGGCGCATGAGTACCGCCAGCGCCACCGCGCCGATCAGGACGCCGACAAGCACCGCGGCCCAGGTGGGAAACCCGCCGCCGCTGTTGCGTACCGCCTGCCGACCTTTGCCTTTGCGTGCTGCCATCACATGCTCTCCGGGGCGCCCAGGCCCAGCAAATCCAGACCGTTGCGCAATACCTGCCTGGTTGCCACCACGAGGGCGAGGCGGGCGTCGCGTAGATCCTTGTCTTCGACCAGGAATTGGTGCGAGTTGTAGTAGGTGTGGAATGCGTTCGCCAGTTCGCGCAGCCATACGGCGAGCAGATGCGGCTCAAGATTGGCTGCCGCCGCTTCCACCACTTCAGGGTAGCGCGACAGCTCGGTCAGCAGGACCTGTTCATGCTCGTTGTCCAGCCGCGCGAGTTGCTTGAGGCCATTGTCCTGATCCAGCGTGAACCCTTTCTCGCCGGCCTGGCGCAGCACGCTGCACACGCGGGCATGGGCGTACTGGATGTAGTAGACCGGATTGTCGTTGGTCTGCGAGCGCGCGAGGTCGATGTCGAACACCAGCTGCGAGTCGCCCTTGCGCGAGATCAGGAAGTAGCGCGTGGCGTCGCGGCCCACCTCGTCGATCAGGTCGCGCAGGGTGACGTAGCTGCCGGCGCGCTTGGAGATCTTCACCTCCTCGCCGCCGCGCATCACGGTGACCATCTGGTACAGCAGGTAGTCGGGATAGCCCTTGGGAATGCCGGCATCCAGCGCCTGCAGGCCGGCTTTGACGCGCGCCAGCGAGCCGTGGTGGTCGGAGCCCAGCACGGTGATCGCCTTGCCGTAGCCGCGTTGCCACTTGCTGAGGTGGTAAGCCACATCCGGCACGAAATAGGTGTACGTGCCGTCCGACTTGCGCATCACGCGGTCTTTGTCGTCGCCGAAGTCGGTGGTCTTCAGCCACAGCGCGCCGCCTTCCTCGTAGGTGTGACCGTGGGCGACCAGTTCGCGCACGGTCTCCTCCACCTTGCGGTCGGTGTAGAGCGAGGATTCGAGGAAGTACACGTCGAAGCCCACGCCGAAGGCCTGCAGGTCGAGATTCTGTTCGTGGCGCAGGCTGGCCACGGCAAAGGCGCGGATCGCGTCGAGGTTCTCCGCGTCCTTCGCGCCAGTGACGGTATGGCCTTCCACGGTGACGCTGCTGCCGGCGAGATAAGCCTTGGCCACGTCGGCGATGTAGTCGCCGCGGTAGCCGTCTTCCGGCCAGCCGGTGTCGCCGGGAGCCAGGCCACGCGCCCGCGCCTGCGTGGAAACGGCGAGGTTGGCGATCTGTACGCCAGCGTCGTTGTAGTAGAACTCGCGCTTCACGTTCCAGCCGCTGGCTTCCAGCAGGCGCGCCACGCAGTCGCCCAGCGCCGCGTTGCGGCCATGGCCCACGTGCAAGGGGCCCGTGGGGTTGGCCGAAACGAACTCCACGCCCACCGTGCGGCCCGCGCCCAGCGCGTTGCGCCCGTAGCCGGCGCCTTGTTCAAGGATGCGGCGCACCTGCGACTGGTTGGCGTCGGCAGCGAGGAAGAAATTGATGAAACCGGGGCCGGCGATCTCGACCTTGGCCAGCAAATCGTTGGCCGGTAGCGCAGCCACCAGCTTTTCGGCCAGTTCGCGCGGCTTGGCACGTGCGGGCTTGGCCAGCAGCATGGCGGCATTGCAGGCGAAGTCGCCGTGTTCGCGACTGCGCGTGCGCTCGATCACGAAGCCGGGGAGTGCCAGGTCGGCGGGCAGGGCGGACTGGGTTTGCAGGGCCTCAATGGCCCCGAGGATCAGTTCGTGCAGCTGGGCTTTCACGTGCGCGGCGGCTTCGGGAAACGGAACCGGCAATCCTAGCAGAGAGGCCAGCCGGGGCGGCTCGCCGCGGAGTCGCGACAGCCAAAGCGCGGTATGGCTGCGTATCTGTGGATAAGTCTGTGAGGAAAAAACGGGCCAAGGCGACTGCAGCGGCATCGTCTGTGTAGCCACGCGGCATTCTTTGGAAAAAAGATTTATAAATCAATTAAATGTGAGGCATGTTTAAGACCATTGCTGCGCAGGTGCCCGCAAGTGCCCGCTCCATGCAGTTGTGCATAAGTAAAGGGTCACTTGGCGGTCACGGCTGCAGTGCAACATCGTCATGGTGCTGTCATGCAACATGGCCACACTGCCCGGGTGTCGGTGGAACTCCCCTCCTAACTGACACGCGGATATGCCGGACATTCCCCTCCCCGGAATCGGCATCCACGGCGCGGCTCATCCCGCGCCGTTTTTTTGCGATCGCCACTTTGGCGGTCACCCTTCGGCTGCTGCCGTGGCGTTGCCTTGCGGCTGGCTCAGATCAGGCCACGTGCGGCCATCGATACCGGCACGCCATGGCCGATCACCAGATGGTCGAGTACGCGCACGCCCACCAGTTGCAGGGCATCGCGCAGTTCGCAGGTGACGGCGCGGTCGGCCGCACTGGGTTCGGCCATGCCACTGGGGTGGTTGTGGGCGAAGATCACCGCGCAGGCATTGTGGGCGAGACAGGCGCGTACGACTTCACGGGGATGGACGCTGGCGCCGTCGACCGTGCCGCGGAACAGCTCCTCGAAAGCCAGCACGCGATGGCGGTTGTCCAAGTAGAGGCAGGCGAACACCTCGTAGGGCAGATGGCGCAGCCGGGCATGGAGGAAATCGCCGCTGTCGCGCGGGTTGGCGAGTACGGGTTGCTGATGTAGACGCTCGGCAAGGCTGCGCCGTGCCAGTTCCAGCGCGGCGTTGATGCGGGCGCGTTTCGCCGGACCGAGTCCGGTCGTGCGCACCGAAGCATCGGGCCGGCTCAGTAACGCGCCCAGGCCGCCGGCACCGGTCAGCAGCTCGCGGCCCAGCGCGATCGCGTCCTTGCCGCGCACCCCGCTGCCGAGCAGCACGGCCAGCAGTTCGGCGTCGGACAAGGCGCTGCTGCCGCGCGCCAGGAGTTTTTCGCGGGGGCGTTCGCCTACAGGCCAGTCACGGATGCTCATGCCGCTAGCGTGCTGGCGTGGGAGTGACGGAGGCAGCAGTCGCGCGGCACGATTCCGGTAAGCTAACCGTCTGCCCGTACGTCAGGCCCTGCCTACATGAGTCTTGCCCAACGCCGCATCCTGCTGGGAGTGTCCGGCGGCATCGCCGCCTACAAGTCCTGCGAACTGGTTCGTCGCCTGCGCGAACAGGGCGCCGAGGTGCGCGTGGTGATGACGGCGGGCGCGGAGCATTTCGTGGGTGCGGCCACTTTTCAGGCGCTGTCGGGCCAGCCGGTGCGTACCACGCTGTGGGACGAAAACGCCGAGGCCGCGATGGGGCACATCGAGCTGGCGCGCTGGGCCGAGCGCATCCTGATCGCTCCGGCCAGCGCGGACATCCTCGCCAGGCTCGCGCACGGCCATGCCGACGACCTGCTCACCACGCTGTGCCTGGCCAGCGCCGCGCCGCTGTCCGTGGCGCCGGCGATGAACCAGCAGATGTGGGCGCATCCGTCGGTGCAGGCGAACATCGGTCTGTTGCGCCAACGCGGAGTGCAGGTTCTGGGTCCGGCCGCGGGCGAGCAGGCGTGCGGTGATGTGGGTTCGGGCCGCATGCTGGAACCGCACGAGTTGCGCGACGCGCTGGCCGCCTCGTTCGGCGGCGGCGCGCTGGTCGGCATGAGCGTGGTAGTCAGCGCCGGACCGACCTACGAGGACATCGACCCGGTGCGTTTCATCGGTAACCGCAGCTCCGGCAAGATGGGGTTCGCGGTGGCGCAGGCCGCTGCGGATGCGGGTGCGCGGGTGACCCTGGTGGCCGGCCCGGTAAGCATGGTCACGCCGCCGGGCGTGGCGAACCGCGTCGACGTGCGCAGCGCGGCGCAGATGCATGCCGCGGTGCTAGATGCGTGTGCGCAGGCGCAGATCTACATCGGTGCGGCGGCGGTAGGCGATTACCGGCCGTTCGAAGTGGCCGAGCGCAAGCTCAAGAAGAAGGCGGGCGCGGATCTGGTGCTGCAGCTGGCCGAGAATCCCGACATCCTCGGCGGCCTGTCGGCGCAGGCGAAACATCCCTTCCTTGTCGGCTTCGCTGCCGAAACGCACGACGTGGCGCACTATGCGCAGGACAAACTGCAGCGCAAGGGCCTGGACATGATCGCCGCTAATCGCGTCGGCGACGGACTGGGTTTCGAGGCCACCGACAATGCGCTGGACGTGTACTGGGCCGGCGGTCAGCTGGCGCTGGCCCGTGCCGGCAAGGCCGAACTGGCGAGGCAACTGGTGGCCTGCGTGGCCGAACGCTATCGCGCGGTGCGCGGGTGAGCACGACGATGCTGGATGTGGAACTGAAAATCCTCGATCCGCGGCTGGGCGATTCCATTCCGTTGCCTGAGGCAGCCACCGCCGGCAGCGCCGGCATGGATCTGCGTGCCGCGCTCGACGCATCGCTCACGCTGCAGCCCGGCGACACCGCGTTGGTGCCCAGCGGCATCGCCATCCATATCGGCGATCCGGGCTGGTGTGCGCTGATCGTTCCGCGCTCCGGACTGGGTCACAAGCAAGGCCTGGTGATGGGCAACCTCGTCGGCGTGATCGATGCCGACTACCAGGGGCCGCTGATGATTTCCTGCTGGAACCGCGGTCGCGAACCGGTCACCATCGGCGTGGGCGATCGCATCGCCCAGCTGCTGCTGGTGCCGGTGGCGCAGCCGCGGCTGAACGTCGTCGCCGATTTCGCGCCCAGCGCGCGTGGCGCCGGCGGTTTCGGTTCGACGGGCATCAAGTGATCCGGCTCGCTGCGGCTGGCCGGTTGGGGTGGGCACCTGTGGGGACAGGGGGAGACGATGCGTGAAGCAAGCGGATCGCGTTGGCGCGCGATGCCGGTCGGGCCGCGTTTATGGCCACTGGCACTGGGTACCTTGCTGCTCCTGCTCGGTGTGTTCAGTGCCTGGCAAACCTGGCTGATCGCGAACGAAGGCCACGCGGCGGAGCGCGTGCAGCAAGCGCGCGACGAGGCGGTGCAGGTGCTGGCGCAGGTGGTCGCCGCACAGCGCGCCACCGTACAGAAGGCTGTTTCGTCGGTCGATCCGGTATCCCTGCAGGGTGACCATGCCGCGCTGGTGGAGGCGTTGCGGGTGAAGTTGCCGCAGGCCCAGCAGCTGGAGATCTACAGCGGCAGTCTCGATGAAGTGGTACATGCGAATTTCCGCGAGTTCGGTTACGCCAAGGCCGCGCAGCTGATGGCAGCGCAAACGGCGGATGGCCTGCCGCCGGTGCAGAGCGTTTCGCACGGTCTGCGCGATCGCCGGTTGAGCGTGACATGGCCCTTGGGTTCGCCGCAGCAAGCACAGGCGTGGCTATGGGTGGAACTGCCGTTTGCCCCGGTGCAACAGGCTTTCGAAGCGGTATCGCCCGCGAGCGGGCGGTTGGATCTGCGCCAGGGCGACGTCAGCTCCGACATGCGCATCCTTTCGAACGGCAGCGCGA
The DNA here is from genome assembly GCF_014843005.1 of Rhodanobacter sp. DHG33. Lineage (GTDB taxonomy): Bacteria > Pseudomonadota > Gammaproteobacteria > Xanthomonadales > Rhodanobacteraceae > Rhodanobacter_A. The sequence goes on from NZ_JACYXM010000003.1 coordinate 344,252, forward strand.
GTGCAGAGGCGGAGGCTGTCGCCAAGCCTGTGCCAGGCAGCACGTTCAGCGTAGCCGCCGGTTCGCCGGTGGCTTTCATCGTGCTGCCGCACTCGTGGCCCACGACGCTGTTGCTGGCACTGGCCGGCGTTGGCGGCGGTCTGTATCTGTTGTGGTGGCGCCAGCGGCGGCGCGAATCGCCGGTGGTCGAGAAAGATATCGATATCGAGGAATTCAAGTTGTCCCAGGAAGCTGCACGCAAAGCCGCACCGCCCGAACCGCTGATTCCCAAGCTCGCGGCCGCTGCGACGCCAACACCGGAGCCAGCACCCAAGCCCGCGGCGGTGGGGGTCACCGTCGATCCCGCGATCTTCCGCGCCTATGACATCCGCGGGGTGGTGGGCAAATCGCTGAGTGCCGACGTGGCGCATCTGCTTGGCCAGTCCATCGGCACGCTGATGCGCGAGCAGGCGCTCAGCGAGATCGTCGTGGGGCGTGATGGCCGCCTGTCCGGCCCGGAGCTCGCCGGTGCGCTGGCGGATGGCCTACGCGAAGCGGGCATCGACGTGATCGATCTCGGCGCGGTGCCCACGCCGGTGGTGTATTTCGCCACCTATCACTACAACACCGGCTGCGGTGTGGCGGTCACCGGTAGCCACAATCCGCCGGACTACAACGGCTTCAAGATCGTGATCGGCGGCCAGACGCTGTCCGAAGGGGCGATCCAGGACCTTTACCAGCGCATCGCCGACAACGCGCTGGAGCGCGGCGGCAACGGCAGCCTGCGCCAGCTCAACGTTGTGCCGGATTACCTCGAGCGCATCGTCTCCGACGTGCAGGCCGAGCGCCACCTCAAGGTGGTGGTGGACTGCGGCAACGGCATCCCAGGTGCGGTGGCGCCGCAGGTGTTGGCCGGCATCGGCTGCGAAGTGATACCGCTGTACTGCGAAGTGGACGGCACCTTCCCCAACCACCACCCGGACCCCTCCGACCCGCACAACCTCGAAGACCTGATCCTCGCGGTGAAGCAGACCGGTGCGGATCTTGGCGTGGCCTTCGACGGCGACGGCGACCGCCTCGGCGTGGTGACGAAGGCGGGTGAGATCATCTATCCCGACCGCTTGCTCATGTTGTTCGCACGCGATGTGCTGGCGCGTCAGCCGGGCGCCACCATCATCTACGACGTGAAGTGCACGGGTCACCTCAAGGGACAGATCCTCGAAGCCGGGGGCAGCCCGCTGATGTGGCGCACCGGCCACTCGCTGATCAAGGGCAAGATGCGCGAAACCGGTGCGGAACTGGCCGGCGAGATGAGCGGCCATTTCTTCTTCAAGGAGCGCTGGTTCGGCTTCGACGACGGCATCTACGCCGGTGCGAGGCTGATGGAAATCCTTGCCGGTGATCTCGAAGAACGCAGCCCCGAGGAAATTTTCGACACCCTGCCCAAGGGGGTTTCCACACCGGAGCTCAAAATCGAGATGGCCGAGGGCGAGCACTACCGCTTCATGGAGAAGTTCAAGGCGGAAGCCAACTTCGACGATGCCACCATCATCACCATCGACGGCGTGCGCGCCGACTGGCCGGACGGCTGGGGCCTGGTGCGCGCATCGAACACCACGCCGGTGCTGGTGCTGCGCTTCGATGCCGACAGCACGGAGGCGCTCAAGCGTATCCAGGCGGCATTCCGCACACGGCTGCTGGCGGTGGATGCCAGGCTGAAGATGCCGTTCTGACCGCTCCGTCAGAGGTGCGCGACGACCGCACCTCTGACGGAGCGGGCTGGGTTCAGGGCTGTTGGTTCTGCGCAGCCTGCACGGCGCGGTAATGCGCGAGCTGCTGCGTCTGCTGCTGCTCGGCCTGGTCGCGCTGCGCCTGTTGGTGTTGCAGCAGCGCCTGCAGATCGCTCACCACGCCGCGCTGCTTGGCAATGCGGTCCTGCAGGGGTTTCGGCACTGGCTGCTTGTTGTGCTCGGCCTCGGCGGCGCGATCCAGCAGCTCCGTCAGCGCTTGTTCCTGACTGCGCAGGTTGAGCTTGCTGGTATGGATCTGCTGATCCATGTTCGTCAGCGCCTGCTGCAACGAGGCCTTGTACGAGGCTTCGTCGGGGTAGGCGGCCAGCATCTGCTCGTCGATACGTAACTGGTCGTCGGCAGCACGCTTAGCGGCGGCCTGTTGCGCGATCTGCTTCTGCGCAGCGGCTTGTTCCTCGGGGGTGAGCTGGCGTTGCACATGGCTTACCACCATGCCTTGGTCGTTGACCACGTCGTAGCCGTACTTGAGCGCGTCCTGGGTGAGGCTGTCGCTGAAATGCAGCAAGCCGTGGCCATCCACCCACTTGTAGCGCATGCTGCCGGTATTCCCGTGCTGTTGGGCACAAACGGAAGTGCTGGCGAGCAGCGTGGCAAGGATCAGAATGGGTATGGATGGTGACTTGCGCATGAGGCCCCCCTGGGCAGCAGTATAGAAGCCGCCGTGGCGATGCACATATGCGGCGGTTGGTGATTGTCGCGAGATGTGACCCGGCTCGCTTCAGCCGTCCGCGCCGTAGCGTTCGCGGTAGCTCACCAGGCGTGCGTGCTCGGCAGCCAGTTCCGGGCGCTCGCCCGCGTAGGCCAGCACGTCGGCGAGGCTGGTGATGGCGATCACCGGGATGCCGTGATCGCGAGCCACTTCCTGTGCGGCGGAGAGGTCGCCCTGGCCGCGCTCCTGCCGGTCCAGTGCGATCAATACCCCGGCCGGCTCGGCGCCGTGTGCACGGATCAGTGCCAGTGATTCGCGCACGGCGGTGCCGGCGGTCATCACGTCGTCCACGATCAGTACGCGGCCTTTCAGCGGCGCACCGACCAGCACGCCGCCTTCGCCATGGTCTTTGGCTTCCTTGCGGTTGTAGGCCCAGGGCAGGTCGCGGCCGTGGCGGTCGGCCAGCGCGATGGCGGTGGCGGCGGCCAGCGCGATGCCCTTGTAGGCCGGCCCGAACAGCATGTCCACGGCGATACCTGCATTGACCACGGCAGCGGCGTAGGCACGGCCGAGCTGGCCCAGTGCGGCGCCGGAGTCGATGCGCCCCATGTTGAAGAAGTAGGGGCTCTGCCGGCCGGACTTCAGCGTGAATTCGCCGAAACGCAGCACTTTGCGCTGCAAGGTGAGTTCGATGAAATCGCGCTGGTAGTCGTGCATGGAAATTCTCGTCAAGGCAGGTGGCGCCACAGCAGGTGCTGCGGCCCGGAGCGGCCGCCATGGTACAGGGTGTTGCTGTCCACGAAGCCCACGCGCTGGTACAGCGCCAATGCGGCGATATTGGTGCAGTTCACCGTGAGCACGATGCGACGGCTCTGCGGGTGGCGCTGTGCGAGATCGGCCAGCAGCGTTTCCATCGCGCGGACGCCGAGGCCGCGGCCCTGCCACGCGGCGTCGAGCTGGAACGAGCGCAGGCCCAGCGCATCCGCGTCGGCATCGCGTCCAGTGATGCTGCGCGCATTGCGCTCGATGCGGTAGTAGCCGACCACGGTGTCGTCCAGCAGTATCGCCATCGGTTCGCTGCCGGAGCACTGCTCGGCGTCGGGCAGGGTACGCGCGGGCGGGCTGACGAAGCCGTCCTGCTCGGGTCGCACGCGCAGACGCAGCACGGCTTCGCGCAACGCAGGCGTGACGGGACTGACGCGGATGGCGAGTGGTGTCGACATGGTTGCTATGATGCCTGCATCGCTTTGGGAGTCGCGCATGCGCATCATCAGCCTGAACGCCAATGGCATCCGTTCCGCCGCGAGCAAGGGCGTATTCGAGTGGCTGCGGCAGCAGCGCGCCGACGTGGTCTGCCTGCAGGAAACCAAGGCGCAGGAGGATCAGCTCGGCGACCCGATGTTCCGTCCCGACGGCCATCACTGCTTCTACCGCGACGCCACCAGCAAGAAGGGTTATTCCGGCGTGGCGATCTATGCCAAGCGCGAACCCGACGAGGTGCACACTGCGCTGGGCTGGGACGAATTCGACAACGAGGGCCGTTACGTCGAGGCGCGCTTCGGCAGGCTCAGCGTGGTGTCGCTGTACGTACCCTCCGGTTCTTCCGGCGACGAGCGCCAGCAGTTCAAGTTCAAGGCGATGGACCGGCTTGCGCCCATCCTCGACGAGTGGCTGAAGAGCGGTCGCGACTACGTGCTGTGCGGTGACTGGAACATCGTGCGCACGGCGAAAGACATCAAGAACTGGAAGTCCAACCAGAAGAACTCCGGCTGCCTGCCGGAAGAGCGCGCGTGGATGGACGGCCTCGTCGAGCGCGGCTGGGTGGACAGCTACCGCACGCTGCATCCGGAGGGCGAGGACTACACCTGGTGGTCGAATCGCGGCAATGCGCGTGCGAACGACGTGGGCTGGCGTATCGACTACCAGCTCGTCACGCCCGGACTGGGGCAGCGCCTGAAGCGCTGCGCGATCTATCGCGACGAGCGATTCTCCGACCATGCACCGTATACGGTCGACTATGCCGATTGAGCGAGTGGCGGCACCGCGCAAGCCATCGGTATGGGAGGCGTTTTCGCAGCCGTCCGCGTGGACGCTGTGTCTGCTCGGATTTTCCTCCGGGCTGCCGTTCTTGCTGGTGTCTTACACGCTGTCGTTCTGGCTGAAGCAGAACGGCATCGTGCTGAAGGACATCACGATGATCGCCAGCGCAGGCATGACCTACGTGTTCAAATTTGCGTGGGCGCCATTGTTGGACCATTGGAAATTGCCATTGCTTGCGCGGTTGGGTCAGCGCCGCAGCTGGCTGTTGCTCGCACAGGTCGGCGTCGCGATTGGCCTGTTGGCGATGGCTGCACTGACGCCCTCCCAGTTGCCGTTGTTCGTGGCCGTCACGCTGTTCGTCGCCTTCATGGGCGCTACGCAGGACATTGCCATCGATGCCTATCGCATCGAGATCGCACCGCCCTCGGCGCAAGGTGCGCTGGTAGCTACCTATGTGCTGGGCTACCGTCTTGGCATGATCGTTTCCGGCGCGTTGGCGCTGATCCTCGCCGATCACATCCCCTGGGCGCAGGTCTATCTGCTCATGGCTGTGGCGATGGCGATACCGGTACTCGTCACGCTGAGCATGCAGGAACCGGACGTACTGCGCCTTGCGCCAGCCTCCTGGCGGCAGGCGATGCGCGAAAGTGTCGTTGATCCGTTCGCCGATTTCTTTCGTCGCTACGGGTTGCCGCTCGCGTTATTGACCTTGCTGTTCATCCTGCTTTTCAAGATTCCGGAACAGGCGATCATCGGTGGCGTGATGGGGCCGTTCTACCGTGACATGGGCTTCTCCAATACCGAGATCGGCGCGGTCACCAAGATCTACGGCATCTGGATCGGCATCGCCGGCGCCTTTGCCGGCGGCGCGGCAGTGGCGAAATGGGGGGCATGGCGATCGCTTGGCGGTTGCATCGTGCTCGGCGCGATCAGCAACCTTCTCTATCTGTTGCTGGCTAACCATCCTGGCCATCTTTCCATGCTGACGCTGGCGATTTCGGGCCAGAATTTTTTCGAAGGCATGTTGGGTCCGCCTACGGTCGCGTTCCTTTCCATGCTGGTGAATCGCCAGCACACTGCGACGCAGTACGCATTGCTGAGCTCCTTGGTAAACCTGTCGGGGAAGGTGCTCGGGTTCTTCGCCGGAAGCATCGTGGCAATCTCGGGCTACGGCGGATACTTCGTCATCACCGTGTTCTCGGTACTGCCGGCAATGCTGCTTTTTGCCGCGTTATGGCGACGCTTCGACCCCCTTGCCGCCCCTTCAGCCAACGGAAGCTGAAGGCGCTTTGCGAACTGCGCCACGAATCGCCATGCCGGCCATTGCCGGGTGTGGCTGCGACAGGCGACGATTTTTGGCACAGGGGGGCGACAACGAAGCGATGGTGCCATGCCCGATCTCGTGATACGCCAAGTCGATCATCTGCTGGCCGAGCGCATTCGTGCCTTTGCGAAGGCGCGCGAGTGGAGCCTCAACGAAGTGTTGCTGCACGCGTTGCGGCGCGGCCTGGGCGTCGCGGAAAACGGCCAGCAGGCGGAAAACTCGGTCGATGCCGACGAACTCGCCATGTTGGCCGGCCCATGGGATGCAACCGAGCAGGCCGTGTTCCATGAAACCGTGCAGGCGCTTTCGACCGCGCGCGGCGATGCGTTGCTGCCGGTTGCGCGCGAGGCCTGAGAGCCGGGTTTTTGTCAGTGCGGTGCGGCGTGGATTGCGCCGAGCAGGCGTGGTCCGCGCGCGCCAGTGACGGCTGGCAGGTTGCCGGGCAGGCCCAGCAGGCGCTGCCGGGCCAGCCACGCGAACGCCGTGGCTTCGAGGAAATCGGGATCGACGCCGAACGTTGCCGTGCTGGTCAGCACGCGCGGCGCCAGCAATTCGGCGAGCCGGTGCATCAGTGCGCCGTTGTGCACGCCGCCGCCGCAGGCCAGCACGTCTTCTGAATCCGGTGCGTAGCGCGTGATCGCATTGGCCACGCTCCGGGCAGAGAGTTCCAGCAGCGTGGCCTGTACATCGGCGGGTGCCAGCGTGGCCGTGCGCACATGCGCGACCAGCCAGTCGAGGTGGAAGTGCTCGCGGCCCGTGCTCTTTGGTGGCGGCAGCTCGAAATAGGGGTCGGCCAGCAAGGCTTCGAGCAGCGCGCCGTCGATCTTGCCGCTGTCCGCGAACGCACCGTCGCGATCGAACGCCTCACCGCGATGGCGCAGGCACCACGCATCCATCAACCCGTTCGCCGGGCCGGTGTCGAAGCCGATCACGCCGCCACCGGCTTCCAGCACGGTGATGTTGGCGATACCGCCGAGGTTGAGCACCACGCGGGTGTGCCCGGGACGAGCCAGCAACATCGCGTGCACGGCGGGCAGGAGGGGAGCGCCTTGGCCGCCGGCGGCCACATCGGCGCGGCGGAAGTCCGCTACCACGTCGATGCCGCAGCGTTCGGCGATGGTGGCGGGGTCGCCCAATTGCAGCGTGAAGGGATGTTCGCCGCCGGGCCGATGGCGCATCGTCTGGCCGTGCGAACCGATGGCGCGTACGGCTGCGGCAGGCGTGCCGCTTTCCTTCAGTAGAGCGAGCGCTGCCTCGGCGAAGCCATGGCCCAATGCGATGTCCAGCCGTCCGAAGGCATCAAGGTCGATCGCGGCTTCGCCTTGTGCCACTGCAAGGATCTGGCTGCGCAGCGCTTGCGGCCATGGATGTGTGCGCGCAGCCAGAAGTCGTGGCTGTTCCTGTTCGAACGACACCAGCGCGGTATCGATGCCGTCGGCACTGGTGCCGGAGATCAGGCCGAGGTACAGCGATGGAGTCTCACTCACGCGAATGCGGCGCTCAGTTGTTGGTGCTGGCGGTGTCGTTGCGGGCCAGTTTGATGCGCTGGTCGATCTGCTCCAGCCGCGCCAGTTCGGGCTTCACCACGGTGGCCTTGAACTTCGCCATCTGCGTTGCGGGCAGCGGCTCGGGTTTGGGCAGTGTCACCGTCTGCGGGTTGCGCTGCACGCCGTCGACGCGGAATTCGTAGTGCAGGTGCGGGCCGGTGGCGAGGCCGGTCATGCCGACATAGCCGATGATCTCGCCCTGCTTCACGTGCTGGCCCACGCGCTCGCTTGCGGCGAAGCGCGACATGTGGCCATAGGCGGTGCTGATGTCCTTGTTGTGCTGGATCAGCACGAAGTTGCCGTAGCCGTTTTCCCAGCCGCGGTACTTGATGACACCGTCGCCCGCGGCATGGATCGGCGTGCCCATCGGCGCGGCGTAATCCACGCCCTTGTGCGCGCGCATCAGGCCCAGAATCGGATGCATGCGCGCGGCGCTGAAGGTGGAAGAGATGCGGGTGAAGTCCACCGGGATGCGCAGGAAGGATTTCTGCAATGGGCGGCCGTCTTCGCTGAACCAGCCGTAGCTGCCGTCGTCCTTCTTGAAGCGGTAGGCGGTGTAGCGCTTGCCTTGGTTGACGAATTCCGCTGCAACGATGTCGCCTTCGCCGTAGCGTGCGCCGTCGCGGTAGATGTCGTCGTAGATCACGGTGAAGCTGTCGCCTTCGCGCAGGTCCTGCACGAAATCGATGTCGTACTTGAACAGGTCGGCGAGCTTGCCCACCATCGCCGCGCTGAGGCCGGCCTGGTCGCCGGCGGCATAGAGGCTGCTGCTGATCACGCCGTGCGCCACTTCCTCGCGCTGGTCCATGTCGCGCGGCTGGAGGCTCAGAGTGGGCTGCGGTCCATCGAGGCGTACGGTGGCGCGGGTGGCCTCGTCCTTGTCGAAGCGGATGCCTAGAAGGCTGCCGTCGGGGCCGGGCAGGAAATCGAATTCCTCGCCGGGGCTGAGGTGATGCAGCGCGGATTTCGCATCGCCCGCCGAGTCCATCACTTTTTGGAGATCGGTGAGGCTCAAGCCGCGGTTGCCGAAGATGTCGGATAGCGTCTGGCCCGGTTGCACGCGTACCGCCTGCCAGTCTTCCACCGGAGCGGTTGCCTGTGGAGCCAGCTTTGGCTTTGGCAGTGCCAGCGGCAGCAGGGTATGCGCTTCGGCCATCGGCACGGGTTTCATCGCGGTGGCCCAAGCCGGCATGATGAAGCCGGAGAGCAGGGTGGCCATCAACGCCGTGCCGGCCAATACCCAGTGTTCGCGGTGCCAATGGAGTGGCGTGGCCGATTCCGAACGATCGAACGACCAGTGCGCACACCGTTCATAGAAGCTGGTGTGTCGACGCTGTGCCTTGCGGCAAATGGCCTGCTTGCGCGCTCGGAGCCCCCCCCGAATTTTCCCACTCATGTTGCGCGAACCTCGCCGTACAAAGTAACAATTCCACGTACCATAGACGTCATGTGACGAGCGCGTCAATCCCTTTTCCATCAAGGATTTGCGTCAAGTTTTCGGTTAACGCACAATTAACGCTGAAACGTGATTGCCATCGTCTGGATGGCTGTCATGGCAACCACTTTTATTCCGAGGAATGCATGAACGAACCCGAGCAGGCGCTGGCCACGATCGCGCGTGGTGCCGACGAAATCATCAAGCGCGAGGACCTGCTGGAGCGGTTGAAGGGCGGTCGCCCGCTGCGCATCAAGGCCGGCTTCGATCCCACTGCGCCGGATCTGCACCTGGGCCATACCGTGCTGCTCAACAAGATGCGCCAGTTCCAGGATCTGGGACATCAGGTGATCTTCTTGATCGGTGACTTCACCGGCATGATCGGCGACCCCACCGGCAAGAACGTCACGCGCAAGCCGCTCACCCGCGAAGACGTGCTGAGGAATGCCGAGACGTATGCCGCGCAGGTCTACAAGGTGCTCGACCGCGAGCGCACCGAGGTGCGTTTCAATTCCGAATGGTTCGGCAAGATGGGCGCGGCCGACATGATCAAGCTCGCCGCGCAGCACACCGTGGCGCGCATGCTGGAGCGCGACGATTTCGCCAAGCGCTATGCCGCGCAACAGTCGATCGCCATCCACGAGTTCCTCTATCCGCTGGTGCAGGGCTACGACTCGGTGGCGCTGGAGGCCGATGTCGAGCTCGGCGGCACCGACCAGAAGTTCAACCTGCTGATGGGGCGTGGTCTGCAGGAGCACTTCGGGCAGAAGCCGCAGATCGTGCTCACCATGCCGCTGCTCGAAGGCCTGGACGGCGTCAACAAGATGTCCAAGTCGCTGGGCAACTACATCGGCATCGACGAACCGGCGATCGATATCGTCACCAAGACCATGAAGATCGACGACGCGCTGATGTGGCGCTGGTTCGAGTTGCTCAGCTTCGAAGTCTCCCTGGATGAACTGGCGGAGATGAAGCGTGAGGTGGCAAGCGGCACGCTCAATCCCCGCGATGCCAAGCTGAGGCTGGCGCGCGAGCTGGCCACCCGCTTCCATGACGCAGCGTCCGCCGAGCAGGCGATTGCCGGTTGGCATGCCGTGGTGCGCGGAGAGGGTGACACCTCGTTGCTGCCGCTCAGCGAAATCGCGGTGCCCGCCGAAGGCCTGCGCCTGCCGGCGCTGCTTACTGCGGCGGGACTCACCGCCAGTAACTCCGAGGCGGGCCGCAAGCTCAAGGAGCGGGCAGTGCGTATCGATGCTGAGGTGGTCGAAGACGCGCAGCGCGTATTCGCGGCAGGATTCGAGGGCGTGCTGCAGGTCGGCAAACGCAACTTCGCCCGGGTGCGTTTGACCGCTGGTTGATCGCCACGTATGACTTCGTGGCTTTGTTTCACGCAGGATCAAGGGCTTGCGCGAAAGAGTGAAAATTCTTCGAAGAAATCGCTTGCCAATATCTGGGTGCCTGCCTACTATTCGCGCCCCGCTGCCGCATCGGCACGGCGCGCCACCATCCTGCTAGAAAATACTTCGCAGCAGGTGTTGACGGACCGGAAAGACGATGTATAGTAGGCGGCTCACCGGGACGAAATGTCCCACAGCGGAAAGCTCCGCGGTGATGTGATCTTTGACAGTGTGCACAGGTGAATTGTGTGGACGCC